>NZ_CP180351.1:0-1295000 GCF_048006345.1 Marivita sp.
GAACCTCGTGCAACCGCGCCTGCACCGATGGCCAGTCGCCCCCCTCCGCGTCGGCGAATTCCCGTTTCCAAGTCGCGTGCAGCGCAGCGATCTCGGGGTTCCGAAGCGCCGCCGACCCCTTGCCCGCCTCTACGGCCACAACATCACGAATGCGCGCCACCACATCGGCGATCCGCGACCGCAAGCGCCCCTGCACGTCCGTGAACCGCGAGGCATTGACCAGCATCGACGCATGGCCAGCCTGCTGCCCGCGCGCATTCCGGATCGCCCGAGCCACGATGAAGGCGCGCACGGCCTCGATCAGACTGCCGGGCAGCACATCGACCGGATGGTCGATCTTGTGCTTCATCGGCAGCACGTCCTCGTTGTCGTCGATCAGTCGGATGTGCTGATCGCGCGCGTCGAGGAAGATCTTCTGCGCCCCGAAATAGTTCGATGGCGCATCCAGCCCGATGATGAAATCCCGGGGAAACAGGTCCTGTTTCAGCGCTTCGTCATCGGTGTCCGGATCGATGAAAATGTTGGCGAAGGGCGTCGCGGTGTAGCCGACATAGCAACTGCGATGGAACAGCGACAGCAGCTCGCGGATCTGGCTGTTGATCCGCGTCACCTCGTCCCGCTGATAGGCCGTGTTGATCGAGGCGTTGTCGGCCTCGTCATCGATCAGCAGCATGGGCTGGCTGACCATCTGCGTGCTCTGGTGAACGGAATGTTCTTTCAGCCACTCCAGAAGGTTCTTCAACGTGCTGGAGTTCTTCTTGATCACCAGCACCACCGGCACGTTGATCTGGCTCAGCTGCGCGGTGAAGGTGGTTGCCGTTGCCTTGTTGAAATCGCGCAGAGTGTTGGTCAACGACACCGGAAATTCGCGCTGATCGAACTGTCCGACGCCGATGATCTTCTGCCGTTGCGCCTTGTTGGCATGGGCCAGCCGCCCGGTATCCCGCCCGATGAAGCCTTCGTCGATCCGCGCCTGGGTCTGGTTGCGCAGATTGTTGTGGATGCCGGCGATCACGACGATCAGCCGGTAGCCCGCATCCGCCGCCTTGCAGATCAGGCCGGTATAGTTCGCGGTCTTGCCGCTCTGGACATGCCCCACGACCATGCCACGGCGGCTCCAGGGGCTCAGGTTGTTCGGGTTGCCGAGGCGGTCCAGCACCTTGTCCGTGACCTCGTCCGTGCCGTCGATCACCGACTTGGGAAGCCCCTTCAGGCCCAGAAGCTTGCGATACCGCCCCCAGTAGAAATCCCCGACCTCGCCATTGATCCGCGCGTCATGAAGCCAGGGTTTGAAATCCTCCGCATCCACGATGGCGCCGAGCCCCATGCTGATGCCGTATTTCTCCTCGATCAGGCGCGCCAGTTCCTCGGCGTCTTCATCCTCGATCTTGCCCGCGAACATCGGGGTTTCGCGCAGTTGGGCGATGATGTCGCGAATGGACTGCGCAGTGTGGGGCCCCGCCTGGGACGCCATGTACATGGACGTCATGCCCTCGAGACTGCTGAGAAGCGGGGTCATTGCTGCTCCTTTTCTTCAAGCGTCGTCGCGATGATGCGCTGAGTATCGTCCCAGGCAGACCGAAACGGATCAACATCCTTCATCAAGGCCATGATTTCCTTGATATCCTTTCGCGCACCCATCAGAACGGAAAGGGTCGCCTGAACAGCCTGTGCAAGGGTGTCTTCGTCCACCCGATCAGGCACGATCTCTTCGGCCGTCCCGGCCATGTCGGCGTGAAGCGTCTCGATCGGCAGGGACGCACCGACCAGAGCGATGCAATTGAAGAAACCGCGGCGCAGGTCTGGCGGCAGACTTTCGGCAAAGTCCGCGAAAGCCGGATGCTCGACGTTCGGCCTGTAACGGATCTGCCCCTCGGCCTGGATGCGATGCCACATGGGCAGACGCTCGTGATCCACCAACTTCTGACCGCGCTTGCGGTAGGTGCGCTTCGATCCGTCCTGAATCCGCTCGATGACCTTCTTGAGGCGGTCCCTGACGATGGGCGGCAACTGCGCGGAGGATTTCTTGACGTCGATCTTCCAGTCAGCATCCATGCTGTTGGGAATGTCGATCCTGACCCGCGACAGCTTGGTCAGTTCCGACTGACGGCACAGGCCGAACCAGGTCCCATACAGGATCAGCCTCTTGCCACGATAAAGATAGAAGCCTTGCGACTTCAGGTGGCCCTCCGGTCCGGCAATGTCTTCCCAGTCCGTCTTACCCATCTGCTTGTGGTGCGGAAGGGTAAAGCTCTGGATTTCAACATCACCCCGGATCAGCGAGAGACGCTCCTCGGGGTCGGGAATTATTGCCGGGTTTTTTCGGGCAAATGGATCCAGAGGCGGAAGCACCCGGCCATTCAGCGAAATCGAAAGCGGTTTTGCATCTTCCATGAAACGGTGGAAGACGAGACGCAGGTGCCGCTCCGTTTCGGCAATGCGCTGATTGATCACCTCGGCCCGCTTTGTGGCGTTGTGGGCATACCCGCCCGACAAGCGATCAAGCTTTTCCCAAAGAACGAGGGTGCCGGTTTCTCCCAGCTTTTCGACCTCGGGAATTCCCGAAACGTCATCCGGCAGCTGCACAGCCCACTCGTTCCGCTCCGCGACATCGTCGAGGTCCCAGACAGCCGCCGATGTCCTGCCATCCCTGCGCGACACGACTGTCAGCCGCCGGCATTGCGAAAAACTTGCGCTCTTCATGCCAAGACCGAAACGGCCCAGGTCGGGCTCATCCCGTGATGCCAAGGGGTTGCGGCTCCCCGGACGCATGGCCGCTATCAATTCTTCTTCTGTCATTCCGCCCCCATCATCGATGATGGCGATATGGGGCTCGTCCGCAAAGGTCTCGGTCACGATCCGGACGCGACGCGCTCCCGCAGTGATCGAATTGTCGATGACATCAGAAATTGCGGTCTCGAGGGAATAGCCGATATCCCTCAAGCCCTCGATCAATGAGGCTGCATGCGGAGTTGCATCGGCGCGACGTGTCGAAACAACTTCCTGCATGCTATCCTTCGTTTATCCAAGCTTCTCAACAACTTTGGCGGGAGGATCTCGATATTGCAAGGTCTTCAGAGCTGTAGTTTGCCTTGGTTTGTCAGCGCAGCATGGACAAGACCCGCGATCTGCCGCGCGAGAAACGGTGGCACGGCGTTCCCTACCTGCACGTATTGCTGCGTCCGGTTGCCGAGGAAAAGATAGTCGTCGGGGAAGGTCTGCAGACGAGCAGCTTCTCGCACTGTCAGGCTGCGGCACTGCATGGGGTCCGGATGAATGAAGTAATGACCATCCTTCGAGATGTGACTGGTAATAGTCGTGGAGGCCTCACCTGCCAGTTGGACCCGGAAACGGTCGTTGAATTTTCCGCTGTCCCAGTTCTTGTGGTCTGGGCTAATGACATAAGGGAAATCGGCTGCTTTCGGGCTGTAGCCATGCACGTTGCCGAACACGGCCGCGAAGAGGTAGCGGCCAAGGTCCGGCGCCATGTGCCCTCGTGTTTCGTGCTGCGCCAGCCCGCGCAGTCCCGGCCTTTCCAGCCACTGCAGCAGAGCGTCGTTGGCGGTGCTATACGCCTCGGGAAGTCGAGACACCGAGCGAGCCTTTGGCCCTCCCACTTTCAGCCGTTTCGCGACATCCTTGAAGCCATCCCTGATCGCCGCATTGTCCTTGCCGCCATGCAGCTTGCCTAGCAGCCGCGCAGAATTGATCACGATTGCCCGCCATTCGTCCGGGTCATCCCGACCCCGGCTGATCCCGCTGCGCAGCATCGGCATGTTCCCGATCACGTCATTGACCGTCCGGGCAACATCCGACACCGCGATCTCGGCAGCGCTTGCGCCCTTGGCGAGATCGGAGCGAATCCCGATGATGATGACGCGGTGACGCCGTTGAGGTACGCCGAACCGCTCGGCCCGCACGATGAAGTCGGATGGCTGCGCGGCCTCGCGCAGGCTGGCCCTGCCGTCTTCGACATGGATCGCGCGCAGCTCGTATTGGTGGCCATTGCCCGTGCCGAGCGATGCCAGGTCCTCCATCAGCATCTCGAACACGAGACGGCTTTCGATGGTCGAGGAGAGCATGCCCTTGACGTTTTCCATCACGAAGGCCGCCGGGCGCAGGCGGTCGAGGACGCTGATGTATTCCCGGAACAGGTAGTGCCGCTCGTCCTCCTCGGGCACATAGCCGACCTTCCCCTTCGAACGGGCGCGGCCGACAAGCGAATAGGCTTGGCAGGGTGGCCCGCCGATAAGGATCGTGTCGTCGTAGTCCCGGCGCAGGCTCGTGATGACTGCGTCTATGGCCTTGCCCGCGTCCTCGGTCCCGAGTTCAAGGCAGAGCGCCTCTGCCTCGGCCTGCGCCCATGCATTGGCGTTAACCGCGTGCCAGTCCGGTTCGTCCGAAAGCCCGGCATGGAAATCGGCGAAGGCTTGCGGCAGCGTTCCGTGCTGCGCGTGATGTTCCCGCAGGAAGGCCCGCAGCCTGAGTGTCCGATGCGCCGAGGTTTCCTTTTCGACCGAGATGCCGATGTGAAAGGGGGCGTGGTCACCCGCCTTGACGCAGGAGAAGCCCTCGCCAAGCCCGCCAGGACCGGCAAACAGATCGACAATGCCGAATTTGGCTGGCAAATCAGGGACCTCTCGTCAGGGGACTGATGCCTGTATACTAGGTGAGAGGGACGATGCCAGGAGCCAAATGGCAGATATTGTCAACAAGGAGATCCGTTCCCGGATGATGTCGGGAATACGCGGCAAGGATACGCGGCCCGAGCTGTTGCTGCGCCGGGCCCTTCACGCGCGCGGGTTCCGCTACCGGCTTCACCCCAAGACCATGAGCGGCCGACCGGATATGGTCCTGACCAAACACAAGGTCGCCGTTTTCGTGCATGGATGCTTCTGGCACCGACATGAAGGCTGTCGATTTGCATCGACGCCTGCCACGCGCCCCGAATTCTGGGCGGCGAAGTTCGCGGCCAATATCCGGCGCGATCAGAAAGTCGTGGCAACGTTGTCGGATGAGGGCTGGCGGATCGCGATTGTCTGGGAATGTGCGCTGAAAAAGCAGGCCAATGCTGATCTCACCATCGAGCAATTGGCGGATTGGATACTCGAAGGCGGATCTTTCATTGAAATTGGCAGGAATGATTGTGGATGCTGAAGTGCCCAAACAGACCTTCAAATTTTAACTCTAGTCTAAGCGCTATTTCATACGGAATTTTGCTCGTACGCCAAGTTAGTTTTAGATCAGAGTTAAATGATAATTGGGCTAAAGTGAAATATCAGTGTTTATTTGGAGGATTGCGGTTCCCACGTCATTTGGTCGGACTTCTCACTCAAGGGAGGTCAAGAAAAATATAGTCTTTTTGATCATGTCTTGAGGTTTGATGAGAAAAAGGTTCTTACGATTGTAGTCTAACTCACGAGTTCAGAACAACTGCTCAAGCTGGTGGGAGTATTCTTCACACGAAACGTTATGATCGACGCATAATTTGATTATCTCGGAAAAAGGCCAAGATCGGAAGATCAAACCTTACCTTGTTCAGCCCCTCGGCCATCAGTTGCACCGGTGAGGCATGGATATAGACAGACGCAACCTCTTGTGGGGCGTGGCCAGAGATCATTTTCGACAGCTCGCGTGGAACGCCCGCACGAGCGAGTTCAGTCGCAAGAGTATGCCGGAAGCTGTAGAAGACTTTCTGCTTCGTCTTGATGCCAATACCTACGAGAAACGTATTGTTGAACCAGTCGTTTACCTTGTCGGTTCTCCGTGCCCATTCAGGGAACAAGTAGGTTTCGTTCTTTTCGCGCAGTCGATGCACATAATCCATGAGCCCGATTGAGATCAGATCGTCATGGATTGGCACCAGGCGCTTGCTTCTTTGGTTCTTTGAAGCATCCGCGAGAAAGAAAACGGGTATGCCTTGTTCCTCATAGATGTTTGTCAACGGCATCCTGGCCATTTCTGAAGAGTTCCGCACTCCTGTGTAAAGCATGACGAGCAACGCCCACTGATTGGTCCCATAAGTGCTGGGGTCTGAGAACATCTCGTGACCAAAAATCAGATTTCGCTCATCCCGAGTGAAAGGAAGATAAGAAGGTTCCCGGTGAACTTTGCTTCCAGTGTCTACTCGAATCCCCTGTGCAGGATTCACTTCCAAATGCCCGTTATTTGAAGCCCATTGCAGAATACTAGACAAATGTGACAGCCATTTCATGTTGATTGTCTTTGGCGCGAGCGTCGCGTGCGGTTTACCTAGTTTTGCATTCGCCTTGATCGCCTGCGGTAGTGTCAGGCCAGGAAACCGCATTGTATATCGATTGGGCGTGTTCAATAGAGCATTCTTGTAGTCGATTACATCCTTTTTTGAGATTTTGCGCACTGGCACGTCGGTTCGCATAAACTCGTTAAACATACGGACGGCATTCTTGTGCTCTTCCATTGTTTTCGCAGCCAAGGTGCTACCACCTGCAGTTCTTTCTTTGTGGAATGCCTGTAAAGCGCCTGACAGTGTCATTCCCGATACTGCGCGCCCTTGGTATCCAACGGATTGAGTCGGTTCGACTTCCGGCTCCGTCAGCAGTGGATCTTGCGGTTGTCCCCCGTAATCTCCAGCGTCCCGCTCGATCGTGCGCTCCAAGGCTTCGATCTCTGCGCGCATCAGCGCAAGCCCAAGATCAATCCATTGAGTTGAACCCGGCCCGCCCAAAAGCTTCTGGGCAGACGTGAGGCGTCGCAGGTCTGATTCAACCAGTTTGGTATCTCGGGCTACGAGGCCAGAACGAAGGGCATCAAGCCTGCGTTTGCGCAAGCGAGCATCGTGATCTCGCGCACCACGCATCAGCTCAAGATCTGTCATGGCGTTGATCATCGGAGCGAAGCCATTCGAGATGCTGATTTCGCCCTTGTCGATCCTTTCGTAAATCCTCTGCTCCTCGGCAGCGATCACATCGGGGGTTGGCATTGCAGACCGCTTCTGAGAGTCGACTGACAGTTTGCTTTGATAGTGGGCTTTTGCCAGCGAAGAGAGATGTGGGGCAGGAGCATCTCCGCGCGTCGCAAGCTGCTCCTGTGCCTCTTCGATACGTGCGTAGAATCCATTTATGATACCGACAGCCAAGCGTTCTCTCTGTCTGGTGTCGTTCGGCAAGCCGCGCTCCACGAGTTCTCGAACGCCGATGATGTCCCGCAATTCTTCCGGAACCGTAACACGGACCACCCATATACCACGCACCTTCTGGACGTGCTTCATACCTACCTCTAGGGGCTGATTTGTAGCTGAATTTGTAGCAGATTTTGTAGCATGCGCCCTTGGAAACTTGGGGTTTTGTGCATTTTCAAGGCGCTAAGGGGGTGTAAGGTGAGAGGCTGGACAACGACCCAAGCGGGGCTCGTTACGGCTGCTTCCTTCCGGACCTGACCGGGTTGGCGAGGTGCTCGCCCGCGCCAACCTCTCGAGGCTTGAGATAAGGGAGGTCTGCGCGAATTGCAAGCCAATGGCCTTTGCGAATGCGGCCTCGTGCATTGTTCTTTTCGCCGTCGCGTGGCAATCGCAGTCCATGGCAGGAGTTGAGGTGTGCGATGCGCAGCGCGGAACAGGTGACTTTTGGCGGCTCGGGCTTGGATCGTGCGGCAGAATTGCGGGGGGATATCCCGGCGCTTGCAACCCTTCTGCAGGACGCGGGGTCGCGGACAATCGTCCTGTGGAAAGGCAAGCCGTTGGTCGATCAATCACATGGCGGCTGCACGCTGGTGCGTCTGCCGCTGAATCATCCGATTTTGAAAGAGGCCCGCAGCGCACCGATTCTTCTTGGGCGCGAAGACGGAGCGGCACGGTTTGCGCATGATGTCTCGGATTGGACCCCGGACACGGACCTGAGTGATGTGGGGGCGTTCATCGACCGGAGCGTCCAGTCGCATCCGACTTTGCCGCAGGAGCAGGGATTTGCGGAACTGCGCAGCATCATGACGGCGCTCAGCGCGCGGGATGCAGAACTGGCGGCAACCGCCAAGGCGATCATGAGCTGGCACGAGTCGCATGGGTTCTGCGCGAAATGCGGCGCGCCGAGCGACGTCACGCAAGCCGGCTGGCAGCGGGTGTGTCAGGCCTGCGGGGCGAGCCATTTTCCCCGTACTGACCCGGTTGTGATCATGCTGATCACGCATGGCAACAAGGTGCTTCTGGGCCGCTCGCATGGTTGGCCGGAAGGGATGTATTCCTGTTTGGCGGGTTTTGTGGAGCCGGGCGAGACCATCGAGGCGGCGGTGCGTCGCGAGGTTTGGGAGGAAGCTGGCGTGCGCGTGGGGGAGGTGAGATACTTGTCCAGCCAGCCTTGGCCGTTCCCCGCCTCGCTGATGTTCGGGTGCCACGGTATAGCGACGAGCGAAGAAATCACGATTGATCCGCATGAGATCGAGGATGCGCTGTGGGTCAGCCGCGAAGAGGTCATGGATGCACTCGCAGGCATCAGGCAGGGACTCTTGCCCGCACGTAAAGGGGCGATCGCACATTTTTTATTGCGGAACTGGCTTGCCGATACGCTGGAATGACGCAACTCTAAGGAAACGTGAGGCGAACAGGGGCACGCCGATGCAAGTGACGGGTACCGAGGATTTAGCTGCTCCGATCGAGCATGTGTTTGCAGAACTGACTGCATTCGACGCGATGGAGCGCCAGGCCATGCGGCGTGGAATCGAGGTGCGACGCCAGTTTCGGGGGGCGGCCCCGTCTATCGGCGACGGATGGGAAACACAGTTCAAGTTTCGCGGGAAGCAACGGACAGCGAAGATCACGCTTCAGGCTTATGATTCACCGAATATGGTGCAGTTCGGGGGGGTGTCGGGAGGATTGGAGACAACGACCCTGATCGAATTGGTGCCGCTTTCACCGAACCGGACCCGGGTCAACCTCGTGTTCAAGATGAGCCCCAAAACTCTATCCGCGCGACTGTTGGTGCAATCGTTCAAATTGGCGCGGTCCAGCATCAACAAGCGGTTCAAGGCGCGCATCACTCAATATGCGCGCGAGATCGAAAACAGGGTGGTCAAAACCGCATGAGCTTTTTCAAAACCGTTGGTGCCATCGCGCTGACCCTCTTGCCTGTCACTGCGACAGCGCATGAATTCTGGATTGATCCGGTGGAATACGCGGTGCCATCCGGGGGGACCTTGGTGGCCACTTTGCGGGTTGGCGAGAATTTTGCCGGAGCCGAACAGTCCTATCTGGACCGCAACTTTGTCCGCTTCGACATGCAATGCGGCGGCATGGTCGATCCGGTCCCGGGCCGCGCCGGGGACCGTCCTGCGTTGAATGTAGCTGCCCCTTGGGACGGGTTGTGCGTGATCATCCATCAGACGAAGGACTACACGCTGACCTACAGCGTCTGGCAGAAATTCGTGAATTTTGTCGAGCACAAGGATTTCGAAGGTGTGCTGGACGAGCACGCGGCGCGCGGATTGCCCGAAACCGGGTTTATCGAGCTATACAGCCGTTATGCGAAAAGCCTGATCGCGGTGGGCGATGGTGCGGGGTCCGATGCCGAGGTCGGGCTGGTCACCGAAATCGTCGCCGAAGCGAACCCCTACACAGACGACATCTCGGGCGGTTTCCCGATCCGTGTGCTCTACAATGGCGCGCCGCGTGCCGATGCTCAGGTGGAATTGTTTGCACGGCCTCCTTCGGGTGAGGTCGAGGTGAGTCTGCATCGCACAGACGCCGACGGCCGGGTCACCTTGCCGGTGCAGCCGGGCTATTCTTACCTCGCTGATGCCGTCGTCCTGCGACCGATGGAGCCGCAGGCCGAGAAAGATCCCGTTTGGGAAAGTCTTTGGGCGTCGCTGACCTTTGCCGTGCCGGAGTGACCGGCACGCGCTTTATTTGCCGTGCCAGTCGAAGAAGCCGGGGCCTGCACGATCCAGCAGGGTCCGCGCCAAGGCTTGGCCCATCGAAACGCCATCGGCGATTGCACCGCTGATCTCATCGGTATGGGCGTCCGAACCGTCGGGGCGGAGCACTTCGCCGCGCAAACGGAGCGTGCCCCCGTCGAGTTCGGCCAGACCGGCAATCGGTGTTTCGCAAGACCCGTCAAGAGCCGCGAGGAATGCGCGTTCTGCGGCCAGGCGCTGACCTGTCGGGGTGTCATGGATCGCGGCCAGCATTTCGGCGGCGCGTGGGTCATCGACTCGCCGCTCGATCCCGATAGCACCCTGCGCCACGGCGGGCAGCATGTCGGCGGTTTCAATGGCGGTCTTGGGAACCTCATCCATCTTGAGCCGGTTGAGGCCCGCCATAGCAAGGAATGTGCAGGAGGCCACACCGTCTTCGAGCTTTTTCAGGCGTGTTTGCAGGTTGCCCCGGAATTCCACCACGTTGAGGTCGGGGCGGCGGTTCATCAACTGTGCGCGGCGGCGCAAAGATGAGGTGCCCACGATTGCGCCAGACGGCAGGTCCGCGATCTGCGTCACATTGTGCGAGATAAACGCGTCGCGCACATCTTCACGGGGCAGGTAGCAATCAAGCATCAGTCCCGCGGGCTGGGCGACGGGCATGTCCTTCATCGAATGTACCGCGATGTCGATACGGCCTTCGAGCATCGCTTCTTCGATTTCCTTGGTGAACAGACCCTTGTTGCCGATCTCTTTCAGCGGGCGGTCCGCATCGATCAGCGTGCGGTCGTCGCCCGTGGTCTTGATGACCACGATGTTGAACGCCTCAAACGGCAGGTCGAACGCCTTGGACAGGCGTTCGCGGGTTTCATAAGCCTGAGCCAATGCAAGCGGAGATCCGCGGGTGCCGATGTTCAGGGGCTGGTCGGGTGTGGGCAGGTCAATCGTCATGAATCGATCTTTATGCGTGTAAACTTGTCCTGACAACCATGCTTGTCTTGACATATGCTTTTCTACGGTTGATCCGAGGGGCATAGACAAGGAAAGACCTGATGAGCCAGACAAAAACCATCCTCCGTGCCCTTGCGGGCGAAACTCTTCCGACCCCGCCGATCTGGATGATGCGTCAGGCTGGACGATACCTTCCCGAGTACCGCGCGACCCGCGCGCAGGCCGGGGATTTCCTGTCGCTGTGCTACAATTCGGAGCTTGCGGCCGAGGTCACATTGCAGCCGATCCGCCGCTACGGGTTCGATGCAGCGATCCTGTTTGCCGACATCCTTCTGCTGCCGCAGGCGCTGGGTGCGGACCTTTGGTTCGTGACGGGCGAAGGCCCGCGTCTGTCGACGATTACCACTCAGGCCGAGTTCGACAAGCTGGGCCGCGGCGAGATGATTCACGACACGCTGAATCCGGTTTACGAGACAGTGCGCATCCTGCGTCGCGAACTGCCCGAGGAAACGACGCTGATCGGGTTTGCCGGGGCACCGTGGACCGTGGCGACCTACATGATCGCGGGCAAGGGGACGCCGGATCAGGGGCCGGCACATGCGCTCAAGGAAGAGAACCGCGCGCTGTTTGAGGCGATTCTGGAGCGGCTGACGGAAAGCACCATCGACTACCTGTCGGCACAGATCGATGCCGGGGCCGAAGTGGTCAAGATCTTTGACAGTTGGGCGGGATCGCTCAAGGGCGACGATTTTGAGCGGTATGCCAAGTACCCCGCCAAGGTCATCACAGAAGAGATCAAGCGCCGTCATCCCGGCATTCCCGTGATCGCTTTCCCGCGTCAGGCAGGGGATGGCTATATTGGGTTCCATGCGGCAACTGGGGCCGATTGTGTGGCGGTCGATGACAGTGTGACGCCCGAATGGGTGGCCGAGCATGTGCAGCCCGGTGGCTGTGTGCAGGGCAACCTGGCTTCGCATCACATGGTGACAGGTGGTCAGCAACTCGTGGATGAGACCCGCAAGGTTGTGGATGCGCTCAAGAACGGACCGCATATCTTCAACCTTGGTCACGGGATCACTCCTGACGCAGACCCCGAGAACGTTCAATTGATGATCGACACGGTGCGCGGGGCCTGACCCCGCCAAAACCCGTCAACGTGTTTTGCACCTCCGGGACCGGAGGTGTCAGGGCACGTGGCTGCCGGGACGCGTGGGTCCGATGACCTTGCCCTTCTGGCGTTCGCGCAGGAACACGAACAGACCTGCGCCAAGGATCATGGCGCAGCCCGTCCAGATCGCGGGCGTCGGCCATTCGGCAAAGATCAACCAACCCCAGAAGATCGCGAGCGGCAGCCCGATATATTCGAACGGCGCGATGCTGGCAGAGGGTGCCATGCGGTAGGCGGCAGTTATGCAATAAGCGATGATGCCGTTGCAGACGCCGGTCAGCAGGAAAAGCGGCCAGTCCTGAGCGCTGGGCCAGACCCACGCCCTGAACAGGAAATGGAGGCTGGGCGAGTCCGGGCCGGGATCGACTTTTCCGTCGCCCACGATCAGGAAGAACAGGCTGGAGACCAGCAAGAACATCAACTGGTTGTAGATGGTGAGCGCGGCGGCGGTGCTCTTGACACCCAGCGCACGGGTCAACACGGCCATCGACGCATACAAAGCCGCTGCGATCACCGGTAGGGCAAAAAGCCATGGTGGGCCATAGATTGATGCCTCGCCCCACGGCTCTTGCATCACGATCACCCCCATGAAGCCAAAGACAATTGCGCCAAGCCTTAAGGGACCGACCTTTTCCTTGAGGAACACAAAGCTGAACAGCGTGATGAACAGCGGTCCAACAAAGAAGAGCGCTGTGGTCAGGCCTAGGGGCAGAACCGCGAGTGAGGCAAAGAAGGTCATGTTGGCGGCTACCAGCGTCAGTCCACGCAGAACATGCAGGCCGGGACGATTGGTACGCAGCAGGGATAAACCGCCTTCGCGGTGGAGCATCACGAAAGAGAACAGGATCCCAATAGCGGTGCGGCTGAACACGATCTGGTGCAGAGGATAGCCGCCCGACAATGCCTTGATCAGCATATCATTGATCGAAATGGCAAAGACGCCAATGCAGATCAGCGTGATGCCACGGGCTATGTTTGCGTCAGACTGGGCGTTCATGGGTCAGGCATAGGCCCAACGATCCGCAAGGTCAGGTCCAAAAACGACGTGCACATCGCATGCGTTCTGGCGCACGACTTTCGCCATTGCGTCTGCGATGCGTCGTATTAGGTATGCCGCCTGTCCGATTGCAAAGGAGGGCCACGCGATGCCCATGGTGCGGATCACAGATGTGCGTAAAGCCTATGCCAGCGGGTTGGAAGCGCTCAAAGGCGCGTCGCTGGATATTCACGAAGGCGAAATCCTGGCGCTGCTCGGCCCCAATGGTGCGGGGAAGACCACGCTGATTTCCACGATCTGCGGGATCACGCAGCCGACATCCGGCACAATCACCGTGGGCGGGCATGATGTTGTGACCGATTATCGCGGCGCACGGTCTTTGGTTGGCTTGGTGCCGCAGGAGATCAACCTCGAACCGTTCGAGCGGGTGATCAATACGGTGCGGTTTTCTCGGGGCTTGTTCGGCAAACCCAAGGATGACGCTTTGCTGGAACGCATCCTTCGGCAGTTGTCGTTGTGGGACAAGAAAGACAACCGGATCATGGAACTGTCAGGCGGGATGAAGCGGCGTGTGCTGATCGCCAAGGCGTTGGCGCACGAGCCACGGGTGCTGTTTCTGGACGAGCCAACCGCCGGGGTCGATGTCGAATTGCGCCGGGACATGTGGGAGATCGTGGCCGGGCTGAAGAAGGCGGGCGTCACGATCATCCTGACCACCCATTACATCGAAGAGGCCGAGGCCATCGCCGACCGGATTGCGGTGATCAACAAGGGTGAGATCCTGCTGGTCGAAGAAAAGACCGCGCTCATGACGCGGCTTGGGCAGAAGGAGCTGCGCATCGAACTGCACGAGCCGGTTGAAGCGTTGCCCGCTGCGCTGGCGGATCGCGGTTTGCGGATCGAAGAGAGTGGGCAGGCGCTGGTTTATACCTATGACACCGCACAAGAGCGCACCGGTATTGCCACGCTGATCCGCGAGGTGAGCGAGGCCGGACTGGTGCTGCGCGATTTGCAGACGCGGCAGAACTCGCTTGAGGATATTTTCGTCGGGCTGGTCTCGAAACAGGAGGACGCGGCATGAACTGGCAAGCCATCCGCGCGATCTATGTCTTCGAGATGTCGCGCTTTTTCCGCACGTTGCTGCAAAGCTTCGTGTCGCCGGTGATTTCGACATCGCTTTACTTTGTGGTCTTCGGTGCGGCTATTGGCAGCCGGATCGACCAGGTCGAGGGGGTGTCTTATGGCGCGTTTATCGTGCCGGGACTGATCATGCTGTCGGTGATGACGCAGGCGATTTCCAACGCGTCCTTCGGAATCTATTTCCCGAAATTCATCGGCACGATCTATGAGCTTCTGTCGGCCCCGATCAACTTTCTTGAGATCGTTCTGGGCTATGTCGGGGCGGCGGCGACGAAGGCGCTGTTCATCGGAATCGTGATCCTTGGAACCTCGGCGCTGTTTGTGGACCTGAGCATCCAGCACCCCCTGGCGATGCTGGCTTTCCTTGTTCTGACCTGTCTGAGCTTTGCGCTGTTCGGGTTCATCATCGGCATCTGGGCCGGGAATTTCGAGCAGTTGCAACTGATCCCGCTGCTGGTGGTCACGCCTTTGGTGTTCCTTGGCGGGTCGTTCTATTCGATCTCTATGCTGCCGCCCGTGTGGCAGACGATCTCGTTCTTCAACCCGGTCGTGTACCTTGTCTCTGGCTTCCGCTGGTCGTTTTTCGGGTTTGCGGATGTGCCCATCGGGCTGAGCCTGTTGGCCATCGCCGGGTTTACGGTTCTGTGTCTTGCAATCATCTGGTGGATCTTCAAGACGGGCTGGCGCATTCGGCAATAGCACACGTGCGCCCAGGCTTTGCCGAAAATCATCAATAGCTGACGATTGCCACGCCCGCCAAGACAAGCGCCCCGCCCGCGAGTTCGCGGCCTGACAGGGGCTGGCCAACGAAATAGGTTGCCAGCAGAACCAGAAGCGTTTCCGTCGCCATGATGGCGATATAGGCAAGACCCAGATCGACTTGCCGCAAGAGCAGGATTTCGGCGATGACAACGGCCGCCAGAACCAAGGCGATGGCACCGATCACGGCCGTCGTCAGGTCTTCCGAGGCGATTTTCATCAAGAGTGTTGCAATGGCGTAGCCGACTCCGGCTGCGATGGCCAAAACGGCCTTGTTCGAAAAAAATTCGACAACAAGCATTGGAATGTCCGTTTCAAAAAATGGGTAGTCTGAAAAATTTTGATGCCGAAGAATACCACGGTTTGTGGTTTTGCAAAGACTGGAAAACCGTACCTCGGGGCAAATTTTAGGTCGGTTTTCAAACCTATAGGGCGATTGGTGTGCAAACGTGCGGTCCGTTTCTTAGAAACGGCAGGGATGGTGCGAAATTCCGGAATTTCGCGCTTCAGATTGCAGCAGGTTGGCCCCGTCCGCCCATGACGAGATCCATGCTCATCCCACCGATCCACATGCAGAAAAGAGCAAGCCACGCTGTCCCGGCAAAGATTGACCCGCCGGTCACACCCGCGCCGATGGCGCAGCCGCCCGCGAGCATTCCGCCGAACCCCATGAGCGCCGCGCCGATCATGGCGTTTCGCATGGGGGTTGGGCCTTCGAAGCCCTGAAATTTGAGCTCTCCTGTCACGAACGCGGCGAGGAACGATCCGATCACCACGCCCGGCACCAGACCGACGTCGAATTCGAGGATTGACGATCGGTCAAGGAAGAACATCAACGTGTTGGCCGATGGCCCGGTGAAGGTGGCGCTTTCGATCTGCACAGGTTCGAACGCCACGAGGCTGAGCGCATAGGTGAGGGCCCAGCCCATCGCAACGGCAAAGCCAACGCCAGAGGCAAAGACCAGACGTTGCCAGCCGATCTGATTGCGGCGCGAAAGTTCAAGTGCAAGGAGCGCTGTGGCAAGGCCGAAGACAAGGCCGGATCCTTCGGGCAGGTGCAGCGTTGCCAGAAGGTCCATGTTTCGCCCACCTGACGTGATCCACATGGCGGCCAATTGATCGCGGATCGGGGCAAGCCAGCCAGTGAGGCTCATCTGCGCCACGACGGCAAAGATCAGACCGGAGACAACCGAACGCAGGTTGCCCGTGGCGGCTAGCACAAGTAGCCGTCCAGAGCATCCACGGGCGAGCACCATCCCTGCGCCGAACATCAGGCCACCGATGATGGCGCCAGACCAGCTTCCGGGAACGGCCATCATGCGGGCCTCGGTGGTGTCGATCAGGCCGAACATCTGTGCCGCTTGCACCCAGACCACGGCCGTCGAGAAGGTCAGAAGCCAGACGGCAACCTTGTCCTGCATCATGCCTCGGGCGAATTCGACGGTGGCCGCGCGCAGACAAAAGCGCGAGCGTTGCGCGGCGACACCAAAGGTGATGCCGGTGATCAGGCCGAACAAGGCGGCGGTGGGGGCTTCGCCGATTTGGTCCACAAGGGTGACAAGGTCCATGGCGGTCTCCGTCTGGGTTGGCCATGTATGCGCAAGGATGAATGTGTCGGCTTTGATTTGGATCAGATTGATGGGCGGCGTTAACAATTCCTCACTATTTTTGCCCTACCAGTAGCTCTGGGATGCCGTTTTGGAGGAACGCGTAGGAGATGTGAAAATCTGCACACAGTGTGTTCTGGGCTTTCTTGACCCTCGCCAAGTCGGGAAAGCGGGCGTAAAGGAAGGCCATGAAGCGCATTGTTCCCCTTGCGGATGCGCGTGACCTGCCGATCCATCGACGGCCCATCACGCTGCTGTTCCTGATGGCTATCGCCATGCCCCTGTCCTTTGCGACATGGTCGGCGCTGCTTAATAACTTTGTGATCGAAGTGGCGCAGTTCGACGGGGCGGATATCGGCTGGTTGCACACGGTCCGCGAAATACCGGGTTTTCTGGCCGTGGGCGTGATCGCGGTGATCATGTTCATCCGCGAACAGACGCTTGCCATGATCTCGCTTGCCATGTTGGGGGTGGCCACGGCCATTACGGCCTATTTTCCCTCAATGGGGGGATTGTTGTTCGTGACGCTGATCAGTTCGATCGGATTTCACTATTATGAAACGGTGAACCAATCGCTGCAGCTTCAATGGCTGCCCAAGGACCGCGCGCCGCAGATGCTGGGGTTGTTGGTCTCAGCAGCCTCCGCAGCGACACTTATTGCCTATGGCGTGATCGTTGTGACATGGCGCGCTTACGACCTGAGCTACAATTTCGTCTATATGGTGTCCGGCGCGTTGACGCTGATCATCGTGGCCTATTGCGTGGTGATGATGCCGCATTTCGAAGCGCCCAACCCGCAGGTCAAGAAGTTCATCCTGCGCAAACGGTACTGGCTTTATTACGCGCTGCAGTTCATGTCGGGGGCCCGCCGGCAAATCTTTGTCGTATTCGCCGCGTTCATGATGGTTGAACGGTTCGGTCTCGACGTGGATCAGATCACCAAGCTGATGCTGGTCACGCTTGTCGCGAACATGGTGCTTGCCCCAATGCTGGGACAGGTCGTTCACCGCTTTGGCGAGCGCAACGCGATGGTTGTGGAATATGTCGGGCTGGTGATCGTTTTCGTGCTCTACGGCGGGATTTACTGGTTTGGCTGGGGCGTGATGCTGGCCACCGTGCTTTACATCGTGAACAACATTTTCTTCGCTCTTGCGTTGGCCTTGAAGACCTATTTCCAGAAGATTGCCGATCCCGGCGATATCGCCCCAACGGCCGCAGTCGCGTTCACCATCAACCACATCGCGGCTGTGTTCTTGCCGGCGGTGCTTGGCTATCTCTGGCTGATCTCACCCGGTGCGGTCTTTGCGCTGGCGGCGGGCATGGCGTGTGTGTCGTTGATGCTGGCGCTGATGATCCCGCGCCATCCGGAACCTGGAAACGAAACCGTGTTCTCGGCGCTCGTCACTGCACCGGCCGAGTGACCTTCATCGACACAACGGTGAAATATTGAAGAAGGTGATCTGTTCTTTGGTCATCTCCATTTCAATTTTTGATGCACACCCACTGTCGGTCAACGCTGTGCCTTCAAGTATTGTTGATCCACCTGACATGCTTACGCCTGAAAACGAGATTTCGGTATAAGGCTCAACACCGTCAAAAATCGCCACGATTTTCTGAGAACTTTCTTCGGTCTGTAGGGATTGGTGAAGGAACGCTCTGGCTTGTTCATGGTTTCCGGTGCTGCTGAGCATCAGGAAATCGCGCGCGACATTGCGCGCACCCGAACTGAAATACATGATGGCGGCATAGCCGAGCACGGCAATTACGGCGACCACGCCGATGATTTTCAGAAATGTTTTCATGATATGTTCCGAAAAATAAAATCTTGAATGGCTCCGGAGGCTAATCCGCGACGCCTGCGCCGTCCACTTTTTTGTGGTGTCGGTCTTTCCGTCTGGTCAGTGTAGGCAAAGGCTTGTAAGTCCCGCGCCAAAGCACCTGGGGATGACTATGACCACCTTCACCGCCTATACCACCCTGTCCAACAAAGACTCGGCGGAAGCCTTGGGCGCTGCCTTGGAAGAGTTGAGCAACGAGCCCTATGGCGTCGGTGTGTTCGAAATCGAAGATGGCAGCGGAATGTGGGAAGTCGGCGGCTATTTTCTCGAAGCCCCTGACGAGGTGCAGCTCGCGCTCTTGGCCGCAGCGCATGGCGCAAATCCGTTTGTCGTTTCCGAACTTCCGGAAACCGATTGGGTCGCCAAGGTACGGCGGGAACTGGTTCCGGTGCATGCCGGGCGGTTTTATGTTTACGGAAGTCATGACGCCCATACCGTGCCCGAAGGTGTAGAGCCTCTCTTGATCGAGGCGGCCATGGCCTTTGGGACCGGGCATCACGGCACCACGCAAGGCTGTCTCAAGGCGCTCGACCGCCTGATCGAGGCTGGTGTGGTCTGTCACAACGTGGCCGATATCGGCTGTGGCACGGCGGTGCTTGCGATGGCGGCGGCCCGGGTTTGGCCCGAGACCGTGATTGCCAGCGATATGGATCAGGTGGCGGTAGAAGTGGCCGATGCGAACGTGGCGGCGAACGACCTCGCCGGTCGGGTGATCTGCCTTGAGGCGCTGGGCTTCGAACATCCACAATTGCACGAAGCTGCGCCGTTCGATCTGGTGTTCGCAAATATCCTCAAACAACCCTTGATCGACCTTGCACCGGACATGGCCAGCCACCTTGCTCCGGGGGGATTCGCGATCCTTTCGGGTATTCTGAACGATCAAGGCGATGAGGTGGCAGAGGTTTATGCACGAAATGGCATCAATACCTGGCACCGCGAAGAGATTGGTGACTGGACGACGCTGACACTGCAAAAAGCAACGTCTTAAACGCGCCGCAATTTCCGGTTTTTGCGGAATTTCGCCGCAATTCGAGCCGATTTGCCACGTTTGCCCCATTCTTGCCACATTCCGCCCCTATCTCGGACACATCCGGTGGGGGCCGGAACAAAGGCTGCTTCACATGACCAAACAGCAGGACATGTTTGACGAACGGTACCGCCGGGTGCTCAAGCGTCATCGCCAATTGTCACGTGGCTACGTCACAAAAATCGAAAAAACCGGTGTGATCGTACACAAGCCGATCCGCCATGTCCGCGAGGCGTTTTCGTTCTCGGCTTTGCTTTTGCCGTTCGGCATTCTTTTTGTGCTCAAAGCCGCCATCGTGACTGTCTTGGGCGAAGAAGGGTATCGCCAGCAGGTCGATCTTTTGCGCGAAGGGGGCTTTGTCGAACAGATGGGCGCCGTGTTTATGCAGATCGATCCGATCACCGCGCCGCTGTCCCGCCTGCTGAGCTACATTATCGGCTGATCTCTCTCCGCCTTACTCTCTCTTGCTCACAAAAGAAAAAGCCGTGTCAGGGAGACTGACACGGCTTTTGTCGTTCTTCGATTTTGCGGAACAACTCAGAACGAGTTGATGTCGCCGCGTGTCAGACCGATGTCTTCCAGTTCGTGATCGCTGAGCTGGCTGAGCGCGGTGCGGGTCTGGCGGGAATCGTTCCACGCGGTGAACGCTGCGATCAGGGAAGCTGCAAAACCGCCGAAGCCTTTTGAGCTTGCGGCATAGGTGGGGCGGGATGTGTCAAAAGCGGCCATGGCCATGTTCCTTGGGTAAATGGGGGAGAGTTTCTTTGTGAGCCGCATCTAGTTGCGGAAAATGGCGTCTTCAATTGCCCTTTTCGCATAGTTTTTATGCGATTTGTGCATGGCTCTTGGCATGGTTTTTCTGCGCCTGCGAAAGGCGGTAAATGCGACACATTTTGCGTCGTTTTTGGGCCTCCGCATCCAGAGTTGACCTCTCGGAGTTCATTTTCGACATCGGCCTTCGGTGGTCATTCCTGTTTTGAGTGCTTGGCGTTTGTTCGCGTTTCGTGCTAGCCGTGATACAAAAGCAACAAAGGCGCGAGCAGAATGCGTGTTTTGGGGATTGATCCGGGTCTGCGTTTCCTTGGTTGGGGCGTGATCGAGGCCGAAGGAAGCCGTTTGCGCCATGTCGCGAACGGTGTTTGCCTGTCGGGAACGGGGGAATTGGCGATGCGCCTTTTGACCCTGCACACGGCGTTGACGGACGTTTTTCACCGATATCAGCCCGAAACTGTCGCCATCGAAAAGACCTTTGTGAACAAGGATGCCGTGGGCACGCTGAAGCTCGGGCAGGCGCGGGGTGTGGCCTTGCTGGTGCCTGCGCAGTTCGGGTTGGAGATTGGGGAGTACTCGCCAAACTCAGTCAAGAAGACCGTTGTGGGCGTTGGCCATGCAGACAAACGGCAGGTCGAACACATGGTGAAGATGCAATTGCCCGGTGCCGAAATTCACGGCTCCGACGCGGCGGACGCCTTGGCGATCGCGATTTGCCACGCGCACCACATGACGGGGCCGGGAATGAGGATGCGGGCATGATCGGGCGGATTGCTGGGCGTATCGAATACAAAGCGGACGATCATGTGCTGATCGACGTACGCGGCGTCGGGTATATTGTTTATTGCTCAGACCGTGTGCTGTCGCAGATCGGACGGCCGGGGGAAGCGGCAGCGCTATATACGGATTTGCTGGTGCGCGAGGATATCCTCCAGCTTTTCGGCTTTCCGACGCTGGTGGAAAAGGAATGGCACAGCTTGCTGATGTCGGTGCAGGGGGTTGGCGCGAAGGCGTCGCTTGCAATCCTTGGTGCCTTGGGGCCGGACGGGGTGAGCCGCGCGATTGCGCTGGGTGACTGGAATTCCGTCAAGGCGGCCAAAGGGATCGGTCCGAAAACCGCACAGCGCGTGGTCAACGAGTTGAAGGATAAGGCGCATTCCGTCATGGCGATGGGGGGTGCGGCGTCTGTCGCGGCCAAGGCGTCGGACGAAGATGCCGTGATCGAGCCGATGTCGTCTGCGCCATCTGCGCCTGTTACGATCCCGTCTGCATCAGCGCAGGCCGAGGCTTTGTCGGCGCTTGGCAATCTTGGATACGCCCCCGGAGAAGCGGCGAGCGCTGTAGCGCAGGCGGCGGGCGATGCGCCTGATGCCGAAACACCGGCGCTGATCCGCGCCGCGCTGAAGCTTTTGGCACCGAAGGGATAGGTCCATGGGCATGCTCATCGGCCTTTTCAGGCCTCTTCGCCTTCAGACTGCGACAAACGCCCAGACGGGCTTGAGGAGCGGCCATGTCGACTGATCCGATCATGCGCCCTGAACCCTTGCCCGAGGATCGCGACCGCGCCTTGCGGCCCCAAATGCTTGATGATTTCGTAGGGCAGGCTGAGGCGCGCGCCAATTTGCGCGTGTTCATCCAGTCGGCCCGGCAGCGCGGTGAGGCGATGGACCATACGCTGTTTCACGGCCCTCCCGGCCTTGGGAAAACCACGCTGGCCCAGATCATGGCCCGCGAGTTGGGCGTCGGGTTTCGTATGACCTCTGGCCCGGTTCTGGCCAAAGCGGGCGATCTTGCGGCGATCCTGACCAACCTCGAAGCGCGGGACGTTCTTTTTATCGACGAGATCCACCGGTTGAACCCGGCGGTGGAAGAGGTGCTCTATCCGGCATTGGAAGATTACGAGCTGGACCTCGTGATCGGCGAAGGACCGGCTGCCCGCACCGTGCGGATCGAATTGCAGCCCTTTACGCTGGTGGGGGCAACGACCCGTCTGGGGCTTTTGACGACGCCGCTGCGCGACCGCTTTGGGATTCCAACGCGCCTCAACTTCTATACCGAGGACGAGCTGGATTTGATTGTTGCCCGCAACGCGGTGAAGCTTGGGGTTGAGGCGGCTCCAGAGGGTACGCGCGAGATCGCCCGCCGGTCGCGAGGGACGCCGCGGATTGCCGGGCGGTTGTTGCGCCGCGTTGTCGACTTTGCTGTCGTCGAGGGCAATGGCATCGTGACCAAGGAGCTTGCCGATGGGGCATTGACCCGACTTGGCGTCGATGGCCTTGGCCTTGATGGTGCGGACCGACGGTATCTGCGGCTGATCGCCGAGAATTATGCCGGTGGTCCGGTTGGCATCGAGACGCTGTCGGCGGCGCTCTCGGAAAGCCGCGATGCGCTGGAAGAGGTGATTGAACCTTATCTGCTCCAGCAGGGTTTGATCCAACGCACCCCGCGCGGGCGCATGCTGGCGCAGAAAGCGTGGACACATCTGGGTATGGCGGCACCCCAGACCCCGGGACAAAGCGACCTGTTCGGGTAGGCGTGACTTGCCCATGCTGGCACCCTATGCCAGAGGTCGGACTTGCGTATTTGACAAGAGAAGAAGCAGGGGGGCGGTGCCTCATGATGGATGCAGCCGAGGTGGAGCGCTGTTTCACGCGCTCGGACGGAAGCTACCTGTTTGCCCGCTGGGGGCGGCCAATTGCGCCCATCGTCTTTGGGGTCGAAGATGCGACCTTGGCCGTTGTCAAAGGCGCGTTGGAGGCGGTCTGCGCGATGGCTGGGCATCACATGGCGGAAACCGATCCCGAGCTTGGCACCAACGTGATGTTCTTTTTCTTCCGCGATTGGGCCGAATTGCTGGACGTGCCTGATCTGGATCGCCTGATCGACGGATTGGCCCCTTTGGTGTCCAAACTCTCACATGCAGAGGCGAACCAGTACAGGGTTTTCCGCTTCGACGAAGCGGGGGCGATCAAGGCCTGTTTCGTGTTCCTGCGCATGGATGACGTGATGTCCGCGCAGCCTGCTGAAACCCTTGCGCTGAGCCAGGTGGTGCAGTCGGTGGTGCTTTGGTCCGATGTGGCGTTCACCGACAGGTCGCCACTGGGGCAGCTGGAAGATGGGCGCGTTGTCTTGCGTCCCGAGATCGGTGCGCTGATCCGGGCGGCCTATGATCCCGTGATGCCCGCGATGGCCAAGGATGCCAGCCATGCGCTGCGGCTCGCCGCGCGGATGCAGGTGGCGCAGGGAGGGATGAGCTGATGGTCCACACATTGCCGGTTCGTGTGTATTACGAGGACACTGACATGGGGGGCATCGTCTATTACGCAAATTACCTGCGCTACATCGAGCGGGCGCGGTCGGACTGGGTGCGATCGCTTGGCGTCGATCAGAACGCGATGCGGGAAAAGGACGGTGTGGTCTTTGTCGTGCGGCGGGTCGAAGCGGATTATCTGAAACCCGCGAAATTCGACGATGAGTTGCTGGTGCGCACGGTGGTCAAGGCGGTCACAGGTGTGCGGCTGATCATGGTTCAAGAGGTCGTTCGCGGCGATGACCTCTTGTTTCATGCAGAAGTGACGGTGGTTTGCGTGGGCGAGGCGGGAGCGCCAGCGCGGCTCCCGGCGAATATCCGCCGTCAGATTCACTAGCCTGCCGGAAACCGCGTGTTCTGACGCCAATGTGTTGGCGTTTCCCCTGCAATTGCGGTAATGATGCTGGTAATCAGAGCCCAACCAATTGGGGCCAACCGGCTAAAGAGCAGGCAGATGGAAGCAGAAACACTTGCGCTGGCGCAGGAGATTGATTTCTCCATGTGGGGCCTTTTTGCGCGCGCCACCCTTACAGTGAAGATCGTCATGATCATGCTGATGCTGGCATCGTTCTGGGCGTGGGCGATCATCTTTGAAAAGATTATCGCGTATCGCAAGGCACGGGCCGAAGCGGCGGAGTTTGATCGGGCCTTCTGGTCGGGTGAGCCGCTTGATGAATTGTTCGACCAGATTGGTCCGGAGCCGGATGGACGTGCGAAAAAGGTGTTCGCGGCGGGCATGACGGAATGGCGTCGGTCGCACCGGGATGATGGCGGTTTGATCGCAGGCGCGCATGCGCGGATCGACCGGTCTATGGATGTGGCAATCCAGAAAGAGGCTGAGGACTTGCAGAAAAACCTTGCGGTTCTGGCGACGGTTGGCTCGGTCGCGCCGTTCGTGGGTCTCTTCGGCACTGTCTGGGGGATCATGCATGCCTTTGTCGAGATCGCGCAGCAGCAGAACACATCGCTGGTTGTCGTGGCACCCGGTATCGCCGAGGCGCTGTTGGCCACTGGTCTAGGCCTTTTGGCGGCAATCCCGGCCGTGGTGTTCTACAACAAGCTGTCGGCGGACAGTGACCGTATCCTTGCAGGCTACGAATTTTTTGCCGATGAGTTTTCGACCATTCTCAGCCGCCAGTTGGACAGCTGAGCGATGGGGGGTGGCGTCGTCAAATCGGGCGGAGGCGGCGGGCGCAGGCGGCGCAAGAGCCGCGCTATGCCGATGTCGGAAATCAACGTCACGCCCTTTGTCGACGTGATGATGGTGCTCTTGATCATCTTCATGGTGGCGGCCCCGTTGTTGACCGTCGGTGTTCCGGTCGAGTTGCCCAAGACCGCGGCCTCGGCCCTGCCGTCCGAAACCGAAGAGCCGTTGACGGTGACCATCTCTGCCGACGGGATCGTGTCGATCCAGAATACGGAAGTGCCGCGTGAAGACCTTGTCCCGCGACTGCGGGCGATTGCTGCCGAACGGGCGGATGACCGCGTCTTCTTGCGGGCCGATGGCACCGTCACATATGAAGTGGTTGCCCAGATCATGGGCGCGCTGAACGCTGGTGGTTTCAGTTCGATTGGGCTGGTGACCGATATCGGGGGTCCGGCGCTTGACGGGTCGGATGGCTGAGGCGCGCAGTGCACACGGGCCATTATATCTCGGGAGGTGCCCATGGGATTCTGATCCTCTGGGCGCTGTTCGGCGGCATGTTTCGCAGTGATCCACCAGAGCTCCAGGTGGCGGATGTCTCGGTCATTTCCGAGGCGCAGTTCGCCGCCATGATGCAGCCGCAGGCGGCACCAACGCTGGGCGAAGAACCCGCAGCCTTGCCACAACCCGAGATCGCTGAGCAGCCGCCGCAGCCACCTGTTGCCGACGTACAGCCGACGCCACCCCCAGAGCCCGCAGAGCCTGAGGTGGTGCAGCCCGATCCCGTACCGCTGCCTGTGCCTCCGACGCCTGAACCCGAAGTGGCGGAAACCCCGCCGCAACCGCCCGAGCCAGACCCTGTACCCGAGGTCGAAGCACCCGAAGTGGCCTTGCGCCCGATCCCGCGCCCGGCGGATCGTGTCGCCCCCGAGGCTGTGCCGGAACCCGCGCCCGAAGCCGACGTCGCGCCCAATGTGCAGGAAACGATTGAGCGGTCCGATACGCCCGATGTGACCGAGGCCGAGGAACAACAGGCCACAGCCCCCGAAGCTGCGGCGACCGAGATCGTCACCGAAGCGGAAGAACCAGCGCGTGCGCCTGCCGCATCGGTGCGTCCGCAGGTGCGCCCGAACCGTCCTGCGCCAACACCACCGCAAACGGCCGAAGCTCCGACAGAGCCGGCTCCTACGCCTGCAGCCGAGCCTGCGCCGGCACCGCAGCAAGACAATGCGGCGGCAGATGCCACGGCCTCGGCGATTGCGGGTGCATTGGAAGAGGCTTTGGCCGGAGCAAGCACTGGCGCGGCAAGTGGTCCGCCGCTCACCCAGGGGGAAACCGACGGCTTCCGCATTGCTGTGCAGGATTGCTGGGTGGTCGATGTCGGCTCGCAAGCATCCAATGTCACTGTTACGGTAGGGTTTGACATGGATCGTTCCGGCCGCGTTGTGAGTTCAAGTCTGAGATTGCTGTCGTCCGAAGGTGGCAGCGGTTCGGCGGTGGACACCGCGTTCCAGGCCGCGCGACGGGCGATTTTGCGGTGCCAGGGCGATGGGTATAGCCTGCCGCCAGAAAAGTTTGACCAGTGGAAGACCGTCGAGATGACGTTCAACCCCGAGAGTATGAGGATCCGATGAAACAGATCGTCGCGTCACTGTTGGCTGTATTGGTATGGGCGGTCAGCGCGCCGGGTGTGGTTCTGGCACAGGGCGGTCCACTCAGGATCGAGATCACGGAGGGCGTGGTCGAACCATTGCCCTATGCGGTGCCCGATTTCGTCGGGGAAACCGCAGGAGCACAGGACTTGGCGCAGCAGATCGCGCGGGTGGTTGCAGACGACCTGACCGGAACCGGCCTGTTCCGTGAAGTCCCGCGTGAGGCGCATATCAGCCAGATCACCAGCTTTGGCAGTCCGGTGCAATTTGCCGACTGGAAGGCGATCAATGCGCAGGCGCTGATCACCGGAGCGGTCAGTTCCGAAGGTGGGCGTATCGTGGTGAAGTTCCGCGTGTGGGACGTGTTCGCCGGTACGGAGCTGGGGCAGGGCATGCAGTTCGCGGGAACGCCGGATGGCTGGCGGCGCATGGCGCACAAGGTGGCCGATCAGGTCTATAGCCGGATCACGGGCGAGTCGGGGTATTTCGACAGCCGCGTGGTGTTCGTGTCGGAAAGCGGTCCGAAAGATCAGCGCGCCAAACGGCTTGCTGTCATGGATTACGACGGCGCCAATGTGCAGTACCTGACCGGGGGCAACGCTCTTGTTCTGGCACCGCGCTTTTCGGAAAACGGACAGCGGGTGCTCTATACAAGCTACGAAACCGGCATGCCGCGTGTTCACGTGCTCGAGGTGGGGACGGTTCAAAGCCGTATCCTGCAAGGGCAGGATGGTGTGATGAGCTTTGCACCGCGGTTTGCGCCGAACGGGCAGACCGTCGTCTATTCGCTGACCCAAGGGTCGAACACAGATATCTGGGCCATGGATATCGGCAGCGGCGGGACGCGCCAGTTGACGAGCGCGCCGTCGATTGAAACCGCGCCGAGCTATTCGCCCGATGGCAGCCAGATCGTGTTTGAGAGCGACCGGTCAGGCACGCAGCAATTGTACGTCATGCCCGCCTCTGGTGGCGAGGCGCGGCGGATCAGTTTCGGTCAGGGGCGCTATTCCACTCCGGTCTGGTCTCCGCGCGGTGACATGATTGCATTTACAAAGCAGAATGCGGGGCGGTTCCACATCGGTGTGATGCGGACAGACGGGTCCGAAGAGCGGCTTTTGACGGCCTCCTTCCTAGATGAAGGTCCGACATGGGCACCGAATGGCCGCGTCATCATGTTCGCACGCGAAACGCAGGGCGCGCAGGGGTCGTCGTCGCTCTATACGGTGGATATCTCGGGCCGGAACCTCAAGCGCGTGCGTACGCCCGAAGGTGCGTCG
Source organism: Marivita sp. (assembly GCF_048006345.1). Lineage (GTDB taxonomy): Bacteria > Pseudomonadota > Alphaproteobacteria > Rhodobacterales > Rhodobacteraceae > Marivita. Next base: position 27,524 of record NZ_CP180351.1, read on the forward strand.
GACCCAAGCTGGGGGCCGCTCCAGTGACGAGCGCATGTTCACCAGAAATTTATGTGCGGCTGTCAGAATTTTCGTACGAAAATTCGGACGCAGCGCAGACGACTAGGCGCAGCGATACGGCTGTGGTAGTTTTGAACCAATCATAAGAGAGCAGGACATCCCATGCGACTAACCGCAAAACTCACAATGCTGATGGCCGTTCTGGCCGTGTCGGCCTGTACCAATGCCAATCGCTTTGACAATGACGCCGTGGACCTCAACGCGGCAACCGGCAGTGCCGGGGGCATCTTGCCCGGCAGTGCGAGCGATCCAAGTTCGCCCGCCTATTTTCAGCAGACCGTCGGTGACCGCGTTCTGTTCGCCGTCGATCAATCTTCGCTCAGCCCCGAAGCGCGGGCCACGTTGGATGGACAGGCACAGTGGTTGCTGACCAATTCCGACTACAATGCGGTGATCGAAGGCCATGCCGATGAACAGGGCACCCGCGCCTACAACCTCGCGCTGGGCGCGCGTCGCGCCAATGCGGTGATGGAATACCTGATCGGGCAAGGCATTCCGTCCAGCCGGTTGCGCTTTGTGAGCTACGGCAAGGAACGCCCGATTGAGATCTGCTCGGACAAATCCTGTTACTCCAAGAACCGGCGGGCCGTGACAATCATTTCCGCCGGATTGACAGGCTGACGGAGATCACAATGCGTTTGAGGGGGATTTTTCTGGGATGTGCTTTGGCCTTTGCTCCGCTTGCGGGGCAGGCGCAGGAAACGCTTGCAGACATCCGGCAGGACATGTCGGTGCTGTTTGTCGAGATCCAGAAGCTCAAACGCGAGCTGAGCACAACCGGAGGTTCCTCGCTTGCGTTGCCAGCAGGTGCGTTGGACCGGCTCTATGCGATCGAAAGCGAATTGCAGCGTCTTACGGCCAAGACCGAAGAACTGGAATTCCGCGTCGGGCGCGTGGCCGAGGACGGCGCGCAGCGTCTTGGCGATCTGGAATTCCGGTTGTGCGAGCTGGAGACCGGCTGCGACATCGGCGCGTTGGGTCAGACCCCGACGCTTGGCGGCGTTCCCCAGTCGCCCAGCGTTCCTTCCGTCCAGCCTGCCGCACCGCAGGCGGGTGGCACGCAATTGGCAGTTGGTGAAGAAACGGACTTTCGGCGAGCCGGGGAGGCGCTCGCCAACAGTGACTTTCAATCCGCCGCAGACCAGTTTGCGGCCTTTCGCCAGACCTATCCGGGTGGACCGCTAGAAGCGCAGGCGCTGGTGGCCGAAGGCCGGGCGCTTGAAGGATTGGGCAACACGCGCGATGCGGCGCGCCGCTATCTCGAGGCATATGCCGGCTATCCCAACGATGCCGCCGGTCCAGAGGCGCTGTGGCGACTGGGCGCGGCTTTGGGGGCGCTTGGGAACCTGGCCGAGGCGTGTGTGACGCTAAATGAGGTGGCTGGTCGTTATCCGGGCAGCAGCGATGCGATTGCGCAGGCCGATGCCGCCAAAGACCGGCTGAGTTGCCAGTGACCGATACGCCGCTGTTGCAGCGGTTCGCGGACGCGATGGGGCACTTGCTTGGCCCCGATTTTCCCTCCGATCTCGGATTGGCCGTCTCCGGTGGCGGTGACAGCATGGCAATGCTGTATCTCGCGCATAACTGGACCCGCACCTATGGTATTCGGCTTTGGGTGGCGACGGTCGATCACGGCTTGCGCCCGGAAAGTGCCGTTGAGGCCGATATGGTCGCGGAAGAATGTGCGGCACTCGGATGGCCGCATGCCACGGTGCGTTGGCATTGGGACGGGGTTGGCAATGTGCAGGATGCGGCGCGCCGGGCAAGGTTGTCTCTGATCGACCAGTGGCGCGGAGACCTGCGCCACGTCCTCTTCGCACATACACTCGACGATCAGGCGGAAACCGTGCTGATGCGTCTGGCGCGGGGGTCGGGAGTTGACGGGCTTTCCGGCATGGCTGCATTTAGAGAGGTCGCGCCGCATGCGGTGAATGTGCCGGCACTTGAAGCGGCACAGATCGACGGCGTGGCCCCCTGTCGAGACAATGTCATTCCGGGATATACTGTGCTGCGCCCTTGCCTCGAGATGCAGCGTTCAGAGCTTCGGCACTACCTTCAGGTCCTGAAAGGCCGATGGGTGGAGGACCCAAGCAATGACAACCGTGATTTCGAGCGCGTGCGCGTTCGTCAATTGTTAAGACATTTGAGCGAGGAAGGGATCACGGCAACCGTTCTTTCGGATACGGCGCGGCGCATGGCCCGTGCGCGCGACGGATTGAAAGCTCGGCTGGTCGACGCGGTTCGGTCGCTGTCATCTGCTGCACCTCTGGGACAGGTGCGCATTGACCGCGATGGGTTTGCGGCTCTGGACGAGGAAACGCGCCTGCGGCTGCTCACTGCAGGGCTATGCTATGTCGCGGCTGCAGAATACAGGCCGCGCGCTGCATCAAGCGAGGCGCTACTGACGCAGGTTCTGTCCGGCGGCGGTGGCACGCTGCATGGCGCGGAAGTGCTGGTGGAAAAAGCTTACCTGCGGATTGTCCGAGAAGGGGCTGCCGTTGCCAGGGTGGACACCCCATTGGGAGAGCTTTGGGACGGGCAATGGCGCTTGGTCGATCCCGCTGGCCTATGCCCCGCCGATGCAACAGTCCACGCCTTGGGCGAAGAGGGCTGGAAGCAGATCGTGGATAGGTCGGGACTTACCCTTCCTTTCCGGGCGGCTTTGGCATTGCCGTCGGTATGGTCCGACGGCACGCTTTTGGCCTGTCCCGCGCTGGGGTTTGGGCCGACACTAGACGTGTCCCGCTTTGTGCTTGGGCGGGCAGACACCGGTTTTGAGGCATTTTGTCTTTCGCATTGAACCCGCGCTGCGCATGTCTATGTTATAGGCCAAGAGACGCGGGCTTTTCCGCCCTTGTCAGATTCAGGAGAAATTTTCCTTGGGCAACGCACGAAATATCGCCTTTTGGGTCGTCCTATTCCTGTTGATCCTTGCGCTTTTCAACATCTTCTCCGGCGGTGGCAATACGCTTCAAAGCCGTGAGATCAGCTATTCCGATTTCGTGTCGGCCGTTGAAAACGACACGGTCAGCTCTGTCACACTGGACGGCGAACAGGTTCGGTTCCGCAGCGCGGACGGACAGGACTATGTGACCATCAAACCGGAAGATGCGACGGTCACCGATCTCTTGATCGCAAATGACGTTCCGATCCGCGCCGAACAGCAGCAGCAATCCGGGTTCCAGTCCTTCCTGCTCAGCCTGCTCCCGTTCCTTCTTCTGATCGGTGTGTGGATCTATTTCATGAACCGTATGCAGGGCGGTGGCAAAGGCGGTGCGATGGGCTTTGGAAAGTCCAAGGCAAAGCTGCTCACCGAAAAGCATGGCCGCGTGACCTTTGACGATGTCGCCGGGATCGACGAAGCCAAGGAAGAGCTTGAGGAAATCGTGGAATTCCTGCGAAATCCGCAGCGGTTCTCGCGTCTGGGCGGCAAGATCCCGAAAGGTGCATTGCTCGTCGGTCCTCCGGGTACCGGTAAGACGCTGCTCGCGCGCGCCATTGCAGGCGAAGCGGGGGTGCCGTTCTTCACAATCTCGGGTTCCGACTTTGTGGAAATGTTCGTCGGAGTTGGTGCCAGCCGCGTCCGCGATATGTTTGAACAGGCGAAAAAGAACGCGCCATGTATCGTTTTCATCGACGAGATTGACGCCGTCGGCCGCGCCCGCGGTGCCGGTTATGGTGGCGGCAACGATGAACGGGAACAGACGCTGAACCAGCTTCTGGTCGAAATGGACGGGTTTGAGGCGAACGAAGGTGTGATCATCGTCGCTGCGACCAACCGTCGTGACGTGCTGGACCCCGCTCTGCTGCGTCCGGGTCGTTTCGATCGTCAGGTCACGGTGCCGAACCCCGACATCAAGGGCCGGGAAAAGATCCTTGGTGTGCATGCGCGCAAGACGCCGTTGGGCCCGGATGTGGACCTGCGCATCATCGCACGCGGAACGCCGGGGTTCTCGGGCGCTGATCTGGCGAACCTCGTGAACGAAGCCGCACTTATGGCGGCGCGCGTCGGGCGTCGTTTCGTGACGATGGAAGATTTCGAGAACGCCAAGGACAAGGTCATGATGGGCGCGGAACGCCGCTCCATGGTGCTGACGCCGGATCAAAAGGAAAAAACCGCCTACCACGAGGCAGGTCACGCCGTGGTTGGTCTGGCTCTGCCGCAATGTGATCCGGTCTACAAGGCAACGATCATTCCGCGCGGTGGCGCGCTGGGGATGGTTGTGTCTCTGCCGGAAATCGACCGCCTGAACTGGCACAAGTCCGAATGCGAGGAAAAGCTGGCCATGACCATGGCGGGCAAGGCCGCCGAGATCATCAAATACGGCCCTGAAAACGTGTCGAACGGCCCTGCGGGGGACATTCAGCAGGCCTCCGCTTTGGCCCGTGCGATGGTGTTGCAATGGGGCATGTCCGACAAAGTGGGCAATATCGATTACCGCGAAGCTGCGGAAGGCTATAGCGGCAACACCGCCGGGTTCTCGGTGTCGGCCAACACCAAGGAAATGATCGAGCAAGAGGTGAAACGGTTCATCCAGGACGCGTACGAACGCGCCTTCGCCATTCTGACCGAGCGTAAGGATGAATGGGAACGTTTGGCGCAGGGGCTTCTGGAATACGAGACCCTGACCGGCGAAGAGATCAAACGCGTGATGCGGGGCGAATCTCCGCAGGCGGGTGACGATGATGATCCGGGCGACGTTGCTGAAAAACCAAGCATCACGGCGATCCCGAAGACCAAGGCCAAGACCAAGGCCAAGACCAAGGCCCGCAAGGACGACGGTGATCTGGAGCCGGAACCAACGCTCTGATCCTCTTACATTGACGGCACAAACCCCGGCGTCCTGGCGTCGGGGTTTTTCTTTGCCGCTTTGTCATCTTTCGGGTTGTCCATCGACGGAAGCCGCGTTTTCTTGCGCAAAAACGTTTCTGGAGATGTGCTGTGCCCGCCCTCAAATCTACTGATTTCACCGCCGTCGTTCGCTGGATCGGATGCGTTCCCCTTGCGGGTGAGGCGATCCTGTCGGCGCCGTTGGACCGCTTGGAGCTTGGGTTTGACGGACCGCTGGGTGAGCGTCATTCAGGACGGACAAGGCCATCCTGCAGCCGGGTCACCACTCAACATCCACGCGGCACGGACATCGCGAACGTGCGTCAATTGTCAGTTCTGTCGACCGAGGATCTGACCGCGATCGCATCGGATATGGGTTTGGACGCAATCGATCCCGTCTGGTTGGGCGCAACCCTCGTGATCGAAGGGATCCCCGATTTCACATATGTGCCGCCATCGTCGCGCCTGCAGGGGCCGGACGGCGTCACGCTGATCGTGGATATGGAGAACCGCCCCTGCCACCTTCCTGCGCGCGAGATCGAAGCGGTGCATCCGGGCAAGGGAAAGGCATTCAAGACTGCCGCGCGGAATCGCCGGGGAGTGACCGCCTGGGTCGAACGACCGGGAACGCTCGCTCTGGGTGACAGCCTTCGGCTGCATGTGCCTGATCAGCCGGTCTGGCCACATCTCGAAGCTGCGCGTTCGTAGCGTAAACGCCGTGGTGTTTCCGATTGGCGTCGGCGCGGTAATGATCCCGCCGCAGTTTAGCCGGGAAGTGTCGGTTTCACCGTGCCACGGCTCTGGTGCACAAAGGTATGCGTGGGGCAAATGACGTTCCGAACAGGGGAGCCCTTTCATGTCGTACAAGTCGGATATTGAGATTGCGCGCGAGGCGCAGAAGCGCCCGATCATGGAGATTGGAGAGAAGATCGGGATCGGGTCGGATGACCTTTTGCCCTATGGCCATGACAAGGCGAAGGTCAGCCAATCCTTTATCAACTCGGTGCAGGATCGTCCGAATGGCAAGCTGATCCTTGTGACCGCGATCAACCCGACGCCGGCGGGCGAGGGCAAGACGACGACGACGGTGGGTCTGGGCGATGGTCTGAACCATATCGGCAAGAAGGCGATGGTCTGCATCCGCGAAGCCTCGCTTGGGCCAAACTTCGGCATGAAGGGCGGCGCTGCTGGCGGGGGCTATGCTCAGGTGGTTCCGATGGAGGACATGAACCTGCATTTCACCGGCGACTTCCACGCCATCACCAGCGCGCACAGCCTGCTGTCGGCGATGCTCGACAACCACATCTACTGGGGCAACGAGCTGGACATCGACACCCGCCGTGTCGTCTGGCGGCGTGTGGTCGACATGAACGACCGTGCGCTGCGCCAGATCACGTGCTCGTTGGGCGGTGTGGCCAATGGCTTTCCGCGCGAAGCAGGCTATGACATCACCGTGGCCTCCGAAGTCATGGCGATCCTGTGCCTCGCGAAAGACCTCAAGGATCTCGAAAAGCGGCTGGGCGACATGATCGTGGCCTACAAGCGCGACCGCAGCCCGGTCTTCTGCCGCGACATCAAGGCGGAAGGCGCGATGACGGTGCTGCTCAAGGATGCGATGCAGCCTAACCTCGTGCAGACGCTGGAAAACAACCCGGCCTTCGTGCATGGCGGCCCGTTCGCCAACATCGCCCATGGCTGCAACTCGGTGATCGCAACCACAACCGCACTCAAGCTTGCTGATTACGTGGTGACGGAAGCGGGCTTCGGGGCCGATCTCGGTGCCGAGAAGTTCATGAACATCAAGTGCCGCAAGGCCGGCATTGCCCCGTCGGTGGTGGTCTGCGTGGCCACGGTGCGGGCGATGAAGATGAACGGTGGTGTCGCCAAGGCCGATCTCGGGGCCGAGAATGTGGAGGCGGTCAAGAAGGGCTGCCCGAACCTGGGCCGTCACATCGAGAACCTCAAATCCTTCGGCGTGCCGGTGGTTGTGGCGATCAACCACTTCGTCACCGACACCGAGGCCGAGGTCGACGCGATCAAGGCCTATGTGAAAGAGCATGGCGCCGAAGCGGTGCTGTCGCGCCATTGGGAGCTGGGGTCGAAAGGATCGGCCGATCTGGCACGCAAGGTGGCCGAAGTGGCGGATGCGGGTCAGGCGAACTTTGCGCCGATCTACCCGGACGAGATGTCTCTGGCCGACAAGATCCAGACCATCGCCAAGCGCATCTACCGCGCGGACGAGGCGCTGATGGATCAGAAGATCCGCGACCAGCTGAAGCTGTGGGAAGAGCAGGGCTATGGCCATCTGCCGGTCTGCATGGCCAAGACGCAGTATTCTTTCACCACCGATCCGAACCGCCGCGGCGCGCCGACCGGCCATTCGGTGCCGGTGCGCGAAGTGCGTCTGTCTGCCGGGGCGGGCTTTGTCGTGGTGGTCTGCGGTGAGATCATGACCATGCCGGGTCTGCCGCGGGTGCCGTCGGCGGAGAACATCCGCCTGAACGAGGCGGGCCAGATCGAAGGCTTGTTCTGAGCCGATGGCGGGTGGGCGCTCGGGTTTGGCCCATCGCCCCACCCGCCATCCCGCAAGGTGCCCGTGACCAGCGGGCGGTCTTGGAGGGCATCTGGCGGAATTGCGTATTTGAAAAGAGAAGAAGGACGGATCATGGGCGCTCGGATCATCGACGGAAAGGCCTTTGCCGCCACTGTGCGCGGGCAGGTGGCAGGGCATGTCGCGCGGCTCAAGGCCGATCACGGCATCACGCCGGGTCTGGCGGTTGTGCTGGTGGGCGAGGACCCGGCGAGCGAGGTCTATGTCGCCGCCAAGCACAAGCAGACCGTCGAGGTCGGCATGGCCTCGTTCGAGCACAAGCTGCCTGCGGATGTGTCCGAGGCGGACCTTTTTGCGCTGATCGACCGGTTGAACGCCGATCCGAATGTGCATGGCATCCTGTGCCAGTTCCCGGTGCCGGATCATCTGGATGAACGTGCTGTTGTCGCGCGGATTGATCCGGCCAAGGACGTGGACGGGTTGAGTGTGGTCAACGCCGGTCTTCTGGCCAGTGGCGAAAAGGGGCTGGTGTCCTGCACGCCGCTGGGGTGTCTTATGCTGCTTCGCGACCAGATCGATGCCATGTCGGGGCTGGACGCAGTTGTGATCGGGCGGTCAAACCTGTTCGGCAAGCCGATGGCGCAATTGCTGCTGCAGGAAAACTGCACCGTGACCATCGCGCATTCGCGGACCAAGGATTTGGCCGCTGTCTGCAAGCGCGCCGATATTCTGGTGGCCGCCGTGGGACGGGCCGAGATGGTCAAGGCCGACTGGGTCAAACCGGGGGCCACCGTGATCGACGTCGGCATCACCCGAATTCCGCATCCCGACAAACCCGGCGCGACCAGGCTCCTCGGCGACGTCGATTTTGCGCAGGTGTCCGAGGTGGCCGGAGCGATCACACCCGTCCCCGGCGGCGTCGGCCCCATGACCATCGCCTGCCTGCTCGCCAATACCCTCACCGCCTGCTGTAGGGCGCATGGCATTGAAGAACCCGAAGGGCTGACGGCCTGAGCCCCGCGCCGGGCGATCGCCCGGCCTTCCTACGCCTGCGCCTTGGGCAACGCGCACAACATCTCAAACAGAAGATTCGATGCGATCAGGGCGGTGGTGCCCGTGGTGTCGAAGGGCGGCGATACTTCAACCAGATCACCGCCGACGAGGTTCAAGCCAGCGCAGCCGCGCACGATTTCAAGCGCCTGCCATGTGCTGAGGCCGCCCATCTCGACCGTGCCGGTGCCCGGGGCGAAAGCAGGGTCGAGGCTGTCGATGTCGTAGCTGAGATAAACCGGCGCATCGCCGATCTTGGCGCGGATTTCGGCCATCAAAGGGGCCAGTGACTTATACCAACATTGCTCCGCCGGGATAACGTTCCAGCCCTGATTGCGTGCCCAGTTCCAGTCGTCCGGGGAATACCCCGATCCACGCAAGCCGATCTGCCAGACCTTGTCGTTCTGCAGGCAGCCTTCTTCCCACGCGCGGCGGAAGGGGGTGCCGTGGGCTTCTTTCTCGCCGAACATCTCATCGCTGGTGTCGGCATGGGCATCCACATGGATCAGCGCGACGGGTCCGTGTTTTTCCTTGATCGCGCGCAGGATGGGCCATGTCAGTGTGTGGTCACCGCCCAATGTCAGCGGGATCGTGTCATGTTTGAGGATCTCGCGGTAATGGTCGGTGATGATGCCGATGGTTTTCTTCAAATCGAAGGTGTTCACCGCCACGTCGCCGATATCCGCCACCTGCATACACTCGAACGGCGCCGCCCCTGTGGCCATGTTATAGGGGCGCATCATGCGGCTTTCTTCGCGAATTTGGCGCGGGCCAAGCCGTGTTCCGGGGCGGTTCGACGCGCCGTGGTCCATCGGGATGCCGACAAAGCACGCATCCAGCCCTTCGGCGGTGGGCTGCGCGGGCAGGCGCATCATCGTGTTGGGGCCGGAGAACCGGGGGGATGTGTTGCCGCCCAAGGGCTGGTTGTATGTCGGCATTTACTGTTCCTTTACAGGTCGACGGGCATCATGGTGCCCATGAGGCTGGCAATGTGGCGTTCGGTACCATCGGATTCAGCGTAAACATCAGAGGCGACGACAATCAGACGCCGTCCGGGTTTGATCACGCGGCCACGGGCGATAAGGCGGTCGCCGATGGCCGGGGCCAGCAGGTTTATCTTGATCTCGGCAGTCACGACCTCCTGGGTATCCGGGATCAGCGTCAGGGCGGCATAACCCGCTGCGCTGTCGCCGATGGAAAACGTCAGGCCCGCATGACCGAAGCCTTGCTGCTGGCGCGATCCGGGCAGGATCGGGGCGCTTATGGTCGCGGTGCCCTCGCCGGTTTCGACAAGTTCTGCGCCCAAGGTTGCCATCATGGACTGGCTGTCGAAGCTGGCTTGAATGCGTGGGTTCGTGCTCATGCGCAAACAGTGAGCATGCCGCGTGGGTCAAGACAAGGGGGCGAGGCCCGGCATCGGGATTTTGCAGGGCTTGGGTCCGGTCAGAATGGCCTGTGCGTGCGGTGACATCAGTCTGGTCAGCGCGGGATCATGGCTGTGCAATCCACCGGTGAAGGCGCCGTAAGCGGGCAGGATCAGGCGTGTTTCGTCAAACAGGAAACAGGGCCGTGTCAAGGCGCGACCGCGCAGCGACAGCGTGGCTTTGGGATGGTAGTGGCCTGAGACTTCGCCGGGCGTCGGGGTGGGTTCCGCGATATGGCGAAAGTGCAGGGGGCCAATGATGAGACTGCGTCGGTGGGTGCCGCCAAGCTGCACGGGACCCGGATCGTGATTGCCTTCGATCCAGACCCAATCGAGACCTGCTTGGAGCGTTGTGAGGCTCAAGAGGTCGGACTCGGGCAGCGCTGTTTGCAGCGTAGGTGCGTCGAAGCTGTCGCCTAGGCAAATCACGCGACGGGCTTTGGTCGCAGTCAGATCGCCCGACAATCGGGTCAGTGTTTCGGTTGTTTCGTAGGGCGGCAATTGCGCGCCACCAAAGCGCGCGGCGCGGGCGGATTTGCCAAGATGCAGGTCAGACACGACGAGCAGTTCTTGCGCTGGCCAAAATAACCCGCCCGTTGGCAGGGCGTGCAGGGTTTCGGACTGGAAAGAAAACTCAAGCGCGTTCATGCTTTGTTCATCGCCGGACCTTACAACGATGGCAAGGGCCAATGACCCCTGTCACAACATGGCGGGCACCACCTGATCGGGTGGGCGGTGTCCATCGGCAAAAGTTTTGACGTTGATGATGACTTTCTCGCCCATCTCAAGGCGGCCTTCCTGCGTGGCCGACCCCATATGGGGGAGCATGACGACATTCGGCATGTTGCGCAGTTCGGGATTGCCGCGATGGCCGTGTTCGTACACGTCAAGCCCTGCGCCGGCCAATTCACCCGCCTTGAGCATGCGGGTCAGGGCGTTTTCGTCGATCACCTCGCCGCGCGAGGTGTTCACGATCACCGCGCTGGGTTTGAGAAGTTTGAGCCGCCGCGCGTTGAGCAGGTGGAAAGTAGAAGGCGTATGCGGGCAATTGACCGACAGAATATCCATGCGCGCGACCATCTGGTCGAGGCTTTCCCAATAGGTCGCCTCAAGCGCGTCTTCGATCTCGGGGCGAAGGCGGCGACGGTTGTGGTAATGGATCTGCATGCCAAAGGCTTTGGCACGGCGCGCAACCGCCTGACCAATGCGTCCCATGCCAAGAATGCCAAGACGGCGCCCACCCAGACGACCGCCCAGAAACGCTGTCGGCGCCCATCCTTCCCAATCGCCGGTCTGCATCACGCTAAGGCCTTCGGGAATGCGGCGGGTCACGCTGAGCATGAGGGCAAGGACCATGTCGGCGGTATCTTCGGTGACCACGCCGGGGGTGTTTGAAACAAGGATGCCGCGGCTGCGGGCCGTGTCGACGTCGATGTGATCGACCCCGGCACCGAAATTGGCGATCAGGCGAAGCTGGTCTCCGGCCTGACCGATCAGACCGGCGTCGATCCTGTCAGTGACGGTCGGGACAAGGACGTCGGCGACTTTGACCGCCTCGATCAACTCGGCTTGGGTCATCGGTTCATCGCTGTCCCGGAGGCGGACGTCGAACAGTTCTTTCAGGCGTGTCTCGACGGCGTCCGGCAAACGTCGCGTGACGACAACACTCAGACGTTTTGATGGCATGCTTTCGCTCCCACTACTTCCCCGGCGTGTCAGGTTTTGGCACAGTGTCCCAAAGGCGCGGCGGGCACAAGAACCTGCCGCCAAAAACCAAAAAACCAAGCAAATTGAGGCGCATCACATGAGCTGGCTTTCGTTACGGGCGTTGATGGGTGGTTCCCTGTCCGTCGCATTGATCATCGGACTGCTGAGTTCCGGCCCCGCGATGGCCGCAGATCGTGGTTCGGTGACGAATTTGCCATTGCCGCGCTTCGTTTCCATGAAGGCGAGCGAGGGCAATGTCCGGCGTGGCCCGTCGCTGTCGCACCGAATCGACTGGGTCTACAAACGTCGCAACATGCCGTTGCAGATCACGGCAGAGCATGAACATTGGCGTCGCGTTCAGGACCGCGACGGGGCCGGCGGCTGGGTGCATTATTCGCTGCTGTCCGGGGTGCGCACGGCGATTGTCGAAGTCGACTTGCTTAACCTTTATGCGCGGCCGGATTCTTCGACCCAGGTCAACGCGCAATTGGCTTTGGGTGTCGTGGCTGAGGTTCGCGAATGTCTGCCCGACTGGTGCGAATTGTCGGCTGGCGGTTACCGCGGATGGGCGCGCAAGGGATCCTATTGGGGCGTTCTGCCAGAAGAGGTTTTCGAGTAATCCAGCACGGGAATTGACCTGACTCGTGAGGGTCAGGCTGCCTGATGAATAAGGATCGCCGCTTCGGACGAGGACAGGTTGCGCCGCGCAAAGTTGCCATAGCCTTGCGGGTTGAATTCGACGCTGGGCAGCATGTCCCGCAGACGCGCGCGATCCGCTGGGTCCAAGGTCGACAAGGCGGCATTTGCGGGGTGAAAACTTTCCGACTCGACTCCATTGGCGAACAGGATTTCGTGCTGCGGCAAGAGCATGTGCACATAGGTGATTTCGCGCACATTCAGGTCAATCGACACGCGTTCATGGTCTACCAGATCACGCGCGGCAACCAGAACTTCGGGCGTGTTGAAAAGATCCATCGCGACGCGACCCTTGACCAGCATCCGATGCTCGGGTGACACCAATAGATCTTCGTCAGGCTCATCCAGCCCGAACAATCCCGCGCGGATGCGGATCGGACGCAGTTTCGGCATCGCGAACAACCGCGCACCGCTCATACGGCGCTGACCCATCCATTGGATCGGCTGGCATCCGTTGTCTTTCGTCTGCACGAGGTCGCCTTCGCGCAACTCCTCAATGAGTTTGACACCGTCGGGCGTCAGAATGCGCGTTCCGGGTGTAAAGCAGATCACAGCGCCTTGGTGTTCGGCATCACTTTGCGTGATCGTATTCACCAATGATGCGTGAACGACCCACAGGTCGCTGTTTTTCGGCGGCAAAGAATTCAGGAACATCAGCAGCGGTGGTTTGCGCGTGCCTGACTCGATCAGTGTGACGGTGTAGGTGCTGCGGCCATCCGTCAGGACAAAGCACTTGTCGGCGATCGGGTGGTCAACCGCGATGACGCTCAGGTCGGTGGTGTCTTCGATGGCCGCCCCAACCAGACGTCGCACCATGCGCGCCGCCCGTTTCCGGCGATCCGCCTCTCCCTCCGCATCGTCCAGTCGCAACAGGTCGTTCGGTCCATCCACGCGGACGGCCTCACCTTCCCAACCCCAAGTCACACCGACCTTCAGGAAATCGACCGGAGCCGACTGAAGCGTGTCTATATTTGTCTGCGACCAGGAGATGACGAACGTGCCATTGTAAGCCGTTCCCATGTTCCTGAATGCCTGCTCTCTTTAGTTTTATTTTTTATCTAAAGTTAGCGCGCGTTGCGCAGGTGTGCAGGCAAAATTACGCCAACGTGCAGCTTTGCCGCAAATTTATTGCGCACCGTGATTCTTGGGCAACGGGTGACGCAGGGTAAGCGCTATTCTGCTGGGTTGAACCCGACGATCAACTGCCGCAAGCCAAAAGCGGCCCCGGCAAAAATTGCGAGAAAAGTCACTGGTGCGCTCAAGGCGAGGACGGAAAAGGCGCTGATACCCTGGCCGACGGTGCAGCCCAGAGCGATGACCGCTCCTGCGCCCATCAGCGCTGCGCCAAAGATCTGGCGCCGCAATTCCCGCGGGTCTTCGCAGGCTTCCCAGCGGAAATGTCCCTTAATGAGCGATCCGATGAAGGCACCCAGCCAGACACCTGCAACCGATCCAACGGCAAAGCTGACTGGCTGTGCCGAGCCGATCATCCACCACAGGATGCTTTCGCCCAAGGGCGCGGCAAAGCTGTGCGACACGACAGGCAGCGCTTCGAAGCCGGTGTTGGCCACCCATGACGTGCCAGCCCAGCCACTGATGATGGCCAGACCGACCACGACCGCCCAGACAGCCGATTTGGGGTTGTCAGCAAAGGCGCGCGAGCTGGCAGAGATGGCCAGCACGATCAGGCCGATGCTCAGTCCGATTGCTGTTGAGGAAACGCCGGTCCAATGCGCGGTCGCATGCGCGATACCGGGGGGCACGTCGCCGGGGAGAACAGGGCTTTGCGGGAACAGCATGTCCCGCAAGGGGGCCAGCGGGCCGCTTAGAACGACATAGGTCGACACGCCCATGACAAGCACAATGACAAAGCTGCGCAGGTCGCCGCCGCCCAACCGGGCCACCGCGCCGTAACCGCAGTTTCCGGCAAGTGCCATGCCATAGCCGAACATCAGACCGCCTACGACCGAGGCCCAGGGCAACCAGTTGATCGACAGGTAATAGGTCGTCCCGGCATCAACGAGACCGGCCCCCATGAGGGCGAAACTGCCAACGATCGCGGTGCCGATGGCAATGCCCCACATGCGGATACGGGTATCAGAGCCGCCATAAAGCAGGTCTTCGATCGCGCCCAATGTGCAAAATCGGCCAAGTCTTGCGGCCAGTCCCAGAAGGACACCACCAAATAATCCAACGGCGGCCACAATGATGTGCTCCGGAACGCTCTCCAGCATGTGCTGTCCTCCCAAGACAGGCTCCCGCGTCAAGTATGCGGTCAGCGCGATGTGAGAGCAAGGAAAGAGTAGAGGGCGGCTTCAGTCGTCTTTGCAGAACAAGTCGTATACGCATTCCAGCATCTTGCGCGGTTTGTCATCGGCAAGACGGTAAAAGATTGTCTTGCCATCGCGCCGCGGAATAACCAACCCTTCCAGCCGCAACCGGGACAGCTGTTGCGACACCGCAGCCTGACGGGCGGCCAGCAGTTCCTCGAGCTCGGTCACGGATTTTTCGCCGGTGACGAGGTGGCACAGGATCATCAGGCGACCTTCATGGCTGATCGCCTTGAGGAAATTGGACGCAGTCGTGGCCTTGTCAACGATCCGATCAAGTTCGTCTTCGTTCAGATCTGGACTGAGCTGAGGAAGTGCCATGCCGTGCCTCTAGTTCCTGAACGTTTCAGTCCCGGTGGATGATGCGAAGTCTGTGTTGTCCAACAGCAGCTTTGTCAGCAGCGGCCAGAAAAAGTCTTCACCGGGATACCCCTCAATACGCGCCTGTTCCTGACCCTCGTTTACCAGAACAAATGTTGGCGTGAAAAGTACGCGACGTGCATAGGTGATGCCTTCCGGCGGTCCCTGACGCAAATCTGCACGCAAAAGAGGCGCAAACTTGCCTTCATCCGTTTTGGGATAAGCCGGACCAATTTCTGCGTCCCACCGCTCGCAGTAAATGCAGCCCGGTTGTTCGACCATAACAAGGAACGGTTCTGCCAGAGCGTCCGAGGACCATGCCGGAAAAACCAATACACCAGTTACAAGCGCGAGGGCGTTCAATGCGTTCATCATTCACCAATTGACGGCGTCTGGACAAAACACTTAATCTGAATATGTGAATAATTCAAGGAATCTCCGTCCATGTTCGATATTTCTTTCGCGGGCGCGGCACTTGCGGGGCTCCTGAGTTTCTTCACGCCCTGCATTCTGCCGATGGTTCCCTTCTACCTGTGCTACATGGCCGGGATTTCGATGAACGAACTGAAGGGTGAAGAGGATGTACCGCGCGGGGTCGCGTGGAACCTCGTTCTTTCGGCCTGTTTGTTTGCGCTGGGTGTGACGACGATCTTTGTGCTGCTCGGCATGGGGGCGACGGCGGTGGGGCAAGCCTTTGCCGATTATCGTGAGCCTTTGCGCTATGTCGCGGCGGCGGTGCTTTTGGCATTTGGCCTGCATTTCCTTGGCGTTGTGCGCATCCCGATCCTTTACCGCGAGGCACGGGTGGAGGCGAAAACCGAACCGACCACGCTGATCGGCGCTTATGTGATGGGGCTGGCCTTCGGGTTTGGCTGGACGCCCTGCGTCGGCCCGGCGCTGGCCTCGATCCTGATGATCGCGGGCGGGATGGGGGACATCTACCAAGGCGGATTGCTGCTGTTCGTTTACGGGCTGGGCATGACCATCCCCTTTGTCATTGCGGCGCTGTTTTCCGGCCCGTTCCTGCGCTGGACCGCCCGCAACCGCAGTTTTCTGGGCTACGCCGAAAAGGTCATGGGCGGTATGTTGATCCTGTTTGCGGTGCTGATCGCAACGGATACCGTGAACCTGATCGCGGATGCCATGCTACGCTGGTTCCCGAATTGGTCATCGCTGGGATGACCGTCAACCGAGGAGGAGGAAGGAAGATGAAACATTTTCTGGCAGGCGCATTGGCGCTGGTGATGGCGCTTCCGGTGGCGGCGGCAGAGCTTGGGGATGACGGTTTGCACAAGCAGCCGTGGATGCGCGACACATTCAAGGATCTGCGCGAGGACCTTGGTGAAGCGAATGCCGAGGGCAAGCGGCTGGTGCTGTTTTTCGAACAACGTGGATGCATCTATTGCGAGAAGATGCACAAGGAGGTGTTCTCGGATGCCACGGTCAGCGATTTCATCGCCGAGAACTATTTCGTGGTGCAATTGAACCTGCATGGCGACATCGAAGTCACCGACTTTGATGGTGAGGTTCTGTCCGAGAAAGACATGGCCCGAAAGTGGCGAGTGCTCTTCACACCGAACATCGTTTTCCTGCCGGAAGAGGTGCCAGAGGACCAAAACGCGCTCGAAGCGTCCGTTGCAGTGATGCCGGGCGCCTTTGGCAAGGGGACCACTTTGGACATGTTTACATGGGTTGTTGAAAAGCGCTACATGCCTGAATTTGAAGAGGATTTTCAGCGCTACCATGCACGCCGGATTCAGGAGCGCAGCAACGGAAGCACCGACTGATCCTGCGACATTCATACTCAATTATTCACTTCTGTGAATTTGTTGTTGCGTGAATCAAGGTCAGTGGCCTACGGTATACAAAGCCATATGTCAGCTCGGTCAACGTATCGGGCGGTAAGGGAGGGACAATGAAGCTAACAGGTATTTCCGCAGCTGTCGTGATTTTCGCGACGGCAGCCATCGCCAACCCGATCACTCCGGGTGAGGTGCAATTCGACGACTACGGCGCGATCGCGGCATCGTTGTCGGGTGTCGAGGGCGACGCAGCCAACGGCGCCAAAATCATGACCAATCGCGGCAAGGGCAACTGCGTGGCCTGCCATGCGGTAACCGCGCTAAGCGATGCTCTTTTCCATGGCGAGGTCGGTCCGACACTTGATGGTATCGCGGATTACCGCAGTGCCGAAGAACTGCGCGGCATCGTGGCCAACGCCAAGATGACGTTCGAAGGCAGCGTGATGCCCGCCTTCTACAAGACCAGCGGATTCATCCGCCCCGGTGATGGTTACACCGGTAAAGGTGCAAAAGAAGAAGACCTGACGCCCATTCTGACGGCGCAGGAAATCGAAGATGTGGTGGCGTTCCTGCTGACGCTGAAGGGCAGCTGAGCTGCTGTCACTGAATTAGGAGATAAGACATGGATTTCACGAGACGCGAAACCTTGGCACTCACGGGGGCAGCGGCGCTGACCTTCGTCCTGCCGTTCCGCGCCAACGCTGCGGTTGACGATGCGATCGCAAATTTCACCGGTGGTGCCGCTGTTGGCGATGCCGGTGTTGAACTGACCGCCCCCGAGATTGCCGAGAACGGCAACACGGTTCCGATTTCGGTGTCGGCACCCGGCGCAACGGCGATCATGATTCTGGCCGCAGGCAACCCGACACCCGGCGTTGCAACGTTCAACTTTGGCCCGCTCGCCGCGTCCCAATCCGCCAGCACGCGTATGCGTCTTGCCGGTACCCAGGACGTTATCGCCATCGCCAAACTGGCCGATGGCAGCTTTGCCCGCAGCTCGAAGACCGTGAAGGTCACAATCGGCGGCTGTGGCGGCTAACGGTCAACAGACAGATTTCAGGAGATAAAACATGGCATCCGGTGTAAAACCCCGCGTCAAGGTTCCCAAGTCCGCCTCTGCTGGCGAAGCAATCGTCATCAAGACGTTGATCAGCCATCCGATGGAATCGGGCCAGCGCAAAGACAGCAGCGGCAATCCGATCCCGCGCTCGATCATCAACCGCTTCACCTGCGAGTTCAACGGCCAGAGCGTGATTGACATCACGATGGAACCGGCGATTTCGACCAACCCGTATTTCGAATTCGAGGCCACTGTGCCCGAAGCCGGTGATTTCGCGTTCACCTGGTACGACGATGACGGGTCCGTCTACAACGATACACAATCCATCGCGGTCTGAGCAGAAGCTCCTTCCTGTCCCGGTTCACGGGGCAGGGATAATTTTGGGAGGGAACAGAATGAAATATAAGGCAATGACAGCGTTCGCCGCGCTGGCCATCTCGGCCCCGATGCTTTTCGCTGGCGGAGCGGATGACGATACGCTGTCCATCGACGGCGAGGTCATGATCTCCAAGACTGCGGCACCCGCGCATATGGCAGAGACAGGCATCGACACCATCATCTCGGGCTGGCACTTCCGGGAAGATGACACCCAGGCGATGCAGACGGACACCTTTGATAACCCCGGCATGATCGCCGTGGATCAGGCGATCGACGCATGGAACACCGTCGAAGGCACGGCTGAAAAGTCCTGCGCCTCGTGTCACGAAGGCCCCGAGAGCCTTGCCGGTGTCCGTGCGGTGTACCCCAAGTGGAACGCCGAAGCCGGTGAGATGCGGACGCTTGCGATGCAGGTCAACAACTGCCGCACCGAACAGATGGGTGCCGAAGCTTACAAATATGACGGCGCACAGATGACTGCGATGGAGGCCCTGATCTCTGTCCAGTCGCGTGGTATGCCTGTGAACGTGGCCATCGACGGTCCTGCCGCAGAATACTACGAGAAGGGCAAGGAAATCTATTACACCCGCTACGGTCAGCTCGAGCTGTCCTGCGCGAACTGCCATGAACAGAACTACGGCAACTACATCCGTGCCGACCACCTGTCTCAGGGTCAAATCAACGGTTTCCCGACCTATCGTCTCAAGAACGCAGGTCTCGTACAGACACATAACCGCTTCCGCGGCTGTATCCGTGACACCCGCGCCGAGACATTTGCAGTCGGCTCATCGGAATTCATTGCGCTCGAAGTCTATGTCGCCTCGCGCGGCAATGGCCTGAGCGTCGAAGGTCCGTCGGTCCGTCAATAATCTCAAGGCCCGCGCTGGCAACGGCGCGGGCTTTTTCCCATCCAACTTATTCACACATGCGAATGTGTGACCGGAAATCCAAGAAGGCCTTCCCATGATCTCACGTCGCGATTTCCTTCAGGTGTCGATGGCCGCATCCGCGCTTGTCGGCGCATCTGGTTTCGGCAACTGGTCCCGTCTGGCAGCGCAACAGGCGCTGACTCAGGATCAGCTTTTGCAGTTCGACACCTTTGGCAATGTCTCGTTGATCCACGTCACTGACATTCACGCCCAGCTCAAGCCGATCTACTTCCGCGAGCCGTCGGTGAATATCGGTGTCGGTGACAACCGCGGTGCCGTGCCACATGTCACCGGGGCCGATTTCCGCAAGCTTTACGGCATCGATGACGGCAGCCCCTCCCACTACGCGCTCAGCTCTGGCGATTTCTCCTCCCTGGCCAAAGCTTATGGGCGCGTCGGCGGCTTGGATCGCGTGGCCACTGTGGTCAACGCGATCCGGGCCGATCGCCCGGATGCTCTGCTGCTGGATGGCGGTGATACGTGGCACGGGTCCTATACCTGCTACCACACCGAAGGGCAGGACATGGTCAACGTGATGAACCAGCTTCTCCCGGATGCGATGACCTTCCACTGGGAATTCACGCTTGGTTCGGCCCGCGTTCAGGAGATCGTCGAAGGTCTGCCTTTCGCGGCACTCGGTCAGAACATCTTTGACGCCGAATGGGACGAACCGGCCGAGCTGTTCCCACCCTACCAGTTCTTTGAACGGGGTGGTGTGAAGATCGCCGTGATCGGTCAGGCCTTCCCCTATATGCCGATTGCAAACCCCGGCTGGATGTTCCCGGAATACTCCTTCGGTATCCGTGACGAGAACATGCAGATGATGGTCGACGAAGTGCGTGCACAAGGCGCCGAATGCGTCGTCTGCCTCAGCCACAACGGGTTCGACGTTGACAAGAGCATGGCCAGCAAAGTGACAGGCATCGACGTGATCCTGTCCGGACACACGCACGACGCTCTGCCCGAGCCGGTTCTGGTGGGTGAGACGATCATCGTGGCCTCTGGCTCCAACGGCAAATTCGTCAGCCGCGTCGATCTCGACATCCAGAACGGCCGCATGATGGGCTTCCGCCACAAGCTGATCCCGATCTTCTCGGACGTGATCACGCCCGATCCCGAGATGACCGCGCTCATCGACGAACAGCGCGCGCCTTACAAGGCCGAGCTGGAAGAGGTGATCGGCCAGACCGACAGCCTTCTGTACCGTCGTGGCAACTTCAACGGCACATGGGACGACCTGATTTGCGATGCGCTGATGAGCGAACGCGAGGCCGACATCGCGCTTTCGCCGGGCGTGCGTTGGGGGCCAAGCCTGATCCCCGGTGACAACATCACCCGCGAGGATATCTGGAACGTCACCTCCATGACTTACGGCAAAGCCTACCGATCCGAGATGACCGGCGAGTTCCTCAAGATCATCCTCGAAGACGTGGCCGACAACATCTTCAACCCTGATCCCTACTACCAGCAGGGTGGCGACATGGTGCGTATCGGGGGCATGGGCTACCGCATCGACGTGCAGAAGCCGCAGGGCGAACGCATCACCGATATGGTGCTGCTCAAGACCGGCGAAGCCATTGATCCGGCGAAGAATTATGTCGTCGCAGGCTGGGCGTCGGTCAACGAAGGTACCGAAGGTCCGCAAATCTGGGACGTGGTCGAAGCACATATCAAAAAGCTTGGCACCGTCACCGTTCAACCCAATGACAGCGTCACCGTCGTGGGCGCGTAACTTCAACCGGAGTATGAGATATGTCTGATATGCTCAAACCCTCCCGCCGCGCGTTTCTGCGGGCCTCTGCCGCGGCTGCGGCGGGGCTGACTGCAGCGGGCGCTGCGCGGGCCAATGGTCCCGATCCGCTGATCACCGAAGTGCAGGAATGGGCCACCGTGTTCGGCGATGGCGTTGACGCCACGCCGTACGGTCTGCCGATCCAGTATGAAAGCGATGTGGTGCGCCGCAATGTGGAATGGCTGACCGCCGACACCACCAGCTCGATCAACTTCACACCCATTCACGCGCTGGATGGTACGATCACCCCGCAGGGCTGTGCGTTTGAACGCCATCACTCGGGGGCCATCGAGCTGCGCAAGGAAGATTACCGTCTGATGATCAATGGCTTGGTCGATACGCCTCTGGTGTTCACCTATGCCGATCTCGAACGCTTCCCGCGCGAAAACCACGTCTATTTCTGCGAATGTGCGGCGAACACGGGCATGGAATGGGCAGGCGCGCAGCTCAATGGCGCGCAGTTCACCCACGGCATGATCCACAACATGGAATATACCGGCGTGTCCCTGCGTACCCTTCTGAACGAAGCGGGCCTTGGCGCGGCGGGCGATCTGGCTGACAAATGGGTCTATGTCGAAGGCGCGGATGCGTCCTCGAACGGGCGATCCATCCCGATGGACAAGGCGCTGGACGATGTTCTGGTGGCGTTCAAGGCGAACGGTGAAGCGCTGCGCAAAGAGCACGGCTACCCGGTGCGTCTGGTTGTTCCCGGTTGGGAAGGCAACATGTGGGTCAAATGGATCCGCCGCATTGAGGTCACGGCAAACGCGGTCGAAAGCCGCGAGGAAACGTCGAAATACACCGACACGCTGGCCGATGGGACAAGCCGCAAGTGGACATGGGTGATGGACGCGAAATCCGTCGTCACCTCACCCAGCCCGCAATCCCCCATCACGCATGGCGCGGGTCCGCTGGTCATCACCGGTCTTGCATGGTCGGGCCATGGCGCGATCACCCGCGTGGACGTGTCCAAGGACGGCGGCAAGACATGGGAAACCGCGCGTCTGGCCAAGCCGGGCGAGAAGATGGCACTGACCCGCTTCTATCTCGACACCGAATGGAACGGCGAGGACATGCTGCTCCAGTCGCGGGCAATGGACGAAACTGGATATGTTCAGCCGACCAAAGCGCAACTGCGCGAAGTGCGCGGCGAGAACTCGATCTATCACAACAACTGCATCCAGACGTGGCACGTCAAACCCAACGGGGAGGCCGAAAATGTCGAAGTCTCTTAATCTTTTCGGCGGAACTGCACTCGGCACCGTGGCCGTCCTGACAATGGCGGTGAACTTTGCCGACCGCAACATCGCGGGGTTCCCGGAAAACCCGCCGGTGATGACGGCGATTGCACCGCCCGTGGTGTCGAGCGGTCTGGTCGCTGCAGCGAATGCCTCGACAGGCGCAGGTGAAGGCAAATTCGGCCTTGGACGCCCTGCGCTGGCGGAAGAAATCGCGGCGTGGGACCTCGATGTGAGTCCGGATGGAACGGGCCTTCCGGTTGGCTCCGGGTCTGTCGAAGACGGCGAAATGATCTTCTCTGAGAACTGCGCGGTCTGTCACGGTGAGTTTGCCGAAGGTGTCGACAACTGGCCGGAACTGGCGGGCGGCGAAGGCACGCTCGCAGACGCGGACCCGGTCAAGACCGTGGGCAGCTATTGGCCCTACCTGTCGACCGCATGGGACTACGTCCACCGCTCCATGCCTTACGGCAATGCGCAGACGCTTACCAATGACGAGGTGTACGCCATCGTTGCCTATATCCTCTATTCCAACTTCATCGTGGATGACGATTTCGTTCTGTCGAACGAGAACTTCCTCGAGGTCGAGATGCCGAACGCAAATGGCTTCATCATCGACGACCGGGCCGAGACCGAATACACGATCTGGCGCACCGAGCCTTGCATGGAAAACTGCAAGGAGACCGTCGAGATCACCATGCGCGCGACCGTGCTGGATGTGACGCCCGAGGAAGAGGGCGCTGAAGCCGCCACCGAGGCACCAGCAGTTGTCGAGACCGCCGCTGTTGCGGAACCCGTTGCCGAAGCAGCCGAGGCCGCGCCTGTCGCAGTGGCTGCCGCAGCCGGCCCGGACCCCGAACTGGTGGCCGCCGGTGAAAAGGTCTTCGGCAAGTGCAAGGCTTGCCATCAGGTTGGTGACGGTGCGCAAAACCGGTCGGGTCCTGCGCTGAACGGCATCGTTGGCGCAGACATCGCCTCGGTCGATGGGTTCAAGTATTCCAAGACGCTTGCCGAAATGGAAGGCAACTGGACTCCGGAAAATCTTGCAGCCTTCCTTGCTGACCCGCGTGGCTATGCAAAAGGCACCAAGATGAGCTTTGCCGGCCTGAAGAGCGACGACGACATCGCGGCTGTCTCGGCCTATCTTTCTACCTTCGAATAATACTTAATTGCGCGGCAAGACAGTATCTTGCCGCGCAAAAACCTTTAACATGAAGCTGTGAGTCAGCTTTAAGCGAACCGTTACACACGAGGTGTCATGGCCAATACGTCTGGTATGTTCCTTTCCGTGATCGGAGGTGCCGCGCTTGTGCTCGGGGCCGCCTATGGATGGACCTCACGGGACTATCGCGCGTCCGAACTTGACGTTTTGACGGACCGCCTTGCGCAGCTTGAACGCAGCAACGCAGACCTGGCCGCAAAGGCCGATCAGACATCCGCGCTTGAATCCCGGCTGTCGGAACTGGAGACCGAACTGGCTGCGGCCTTGCAAGCTGTCGAGGAAGCCAAACAGGCCGCCGTGCAACCGGTTGCCGCCGTTGCAGACCCGCTGCAACAGCCTGATCCAGACCCCGTCATTGCCGACGCCACCGGACTTGAATTTGGCGATCCGGCGCGCGGCGAACAGGTTTTTGCGCAATGCCGGTCCTGCCACCAGATCGGTCAGGGTGCCGAGGATCGGATCGGTCCTCATCTCAATGGTATCTTTGGCCGTCGTGCGGGCGTCCATGACGGGTTCCGCTATTCCGACGATATGGCGATGATGGGTGCCGACGGTCTGACCTGGGAGATCGAGACGCTCAACGCCTATCTGGAGAACCCGAAGGCGCTGGTGTCACGCACCCGGATGAACTTTGCCGGTCTGAAAGACCCGCAGGATAGGTCCGACATCCTGGCCTATCTGCGCCAGTTCTCGGCCAGCCCGCAAAACATCCCCGAGGCCGCGCCCACCGCGCAGGCGCGTGAGGTGGAGCTTGCGCCAGAGGTGCTCGCCATTGTGGGCGATACGGATTACGGCGAATACCTCGCCAGCGAATGCAAGACCTGCCACCAGCAGGATGGATCGGACCGGGGCATCCCGTCGATCACGCAATGGCCGACCGAAGATTTCGTCGTCGCCATGCATGCCTACAAAAGACAGATCAGGCCGCACCCGGTGATGCAGATGATGGCTGCCCGGTTGTCGGATGAAGAAATCGCCGCGCTCGCGGCGTATTTTGCCGAAGCCGAGTAAGGTCCGGAAGAGACCAAAACGGCCAAGGTGCGTAATGAAAACGGGAGGAAAACCATGAAACTCAATAGACGGGCTTTTGTCGGCACCGGGATCGCGGCGGCAACGCTCAGCGCCCCGATGGTACACGCGGCGTCACACGGCAAGCCCAAGGTGGTTGTCGTAGGCGGCGGTGCAGGCGGTGCCACCGCTGCGCGCTACATCGCCAAGGACAGCGCAGGCGAGATCGACGTGACGCTGATCGAACCGACGCGCAGCTACTATACCTGCTTCTTCTCGAACCTCTATCTTGGCGGGTTCTGGGATCTTGAGAACCTGTCGCATTCCTATGGCAAGCTGGCGTCGGAATACGGCATCAACGTCGTGCATGACTGGGCCACAGGTGTGGACAGGGATGCCAAGACGGTAGCGCTCGCCGGTGGTGGATCGGTGCCCTACGACCGCCTGATCCTCAGCCCCGGTATCGACTTTGTCGAAGGCTCCGTGCCCGGTTGGGATCTGTCGGCGCAGAACGCGATGCCACATGCCTATAAGGGTGGCAGCCAGACCGAGTTGCTCAAGGCGCAGATCATGGCGATGCCCGAAGGCGGCACCTATGTGATGGTGGCCCCGCCCAACCCGTACCGTTGCCCGCCCGGACCGTACGAGCGGATTTCGATGGTGGCGCACCAGCTCAAGGCGAACAATCCGACGGCCAAGATCATCATTGCCGACCCGAAAGAGAAGTTCTCCAAACAGGCGCTGTTCGAGGAAGGTTGGCAGAAACACTACACCGGCATGGTCGAACGCATCGGCCCGGATTTCGGCGGTGGCAATGTGACGGTCGACCCGGCAGCGATGACCGTCAATATCGACGGTGAAGTGGTCAAGGCGGATGTGGTCAACGTGATCCCGGCGCAAAAGGCAGGTCTGATCTGCGACGCCGCTGGTCTGACCGAAGGTAACTGGGCGCCGGTGGACGGGCACACCATGGTGTCGCGTCTGGACGAGAACATCCACATCCTGGGCGACGCCACCAATCAGGGTGACATGCCGAAATCCGGGTTCTCGGCCAACAGCCAGGCCAAGGTTGCGGCGATGGCGGTGCGCGGTGCGCTCACCGGCAGCCGCGTGTTCCCGGCGAAATTCTCGAACACCTGCTGGTCGCTCATTGCGACGGATGACGGTGTGAAAGTCGGCGCGGCCTATGAACCGAATGACGAGAAGATCGCCAGCGTGTCGAGCTTTGTCAGCCAGACCGGCGAGGATGCCGCCCTGCGGAAGGCGACCTATGAGGAAAGCATCGGCTGGTACGAAGGGATCACGGCCGACATGTTCGGCTGATCTTTGGTGCAGATTTGGGAAAAGGCCGGGCATGAGACCCGGCCTTTTTATTTTGGAATTGTGTCGGATCGCTGCGCGATCCGACCGATTGGAGGGCCAGCCCTCCAAACCTCCCGGAGTTTATCTCGCAAGATGAAGATCAGACGGGTTGCAGACCCTTCATGGCGCCGACAAGTTCGGGGATCTTTTTCTTGAACTTGAAAAAACCGGCGGTTGCGTGCGGCCAGGCCCGACGGTCGAAATCGCGCAGCGGGCGGACAAGGGGCAGCGCGCAGATGTCGTTGAGGATCGTGGCCGCAGGGCCGACAGGGGCATAGGGCGTGACGATCTGCTCTGCGCCCATGCTGTGTGCCCAGTCTTCGATCTCTTGTGCTGTCGTGAGACCGGAGGCGACAGGACCAAGCGAAGAGGACCAGCGCGCGGTGCAGTCGTCCATTAGCGCTGCTTTGAATGTCTTGACCTGCGGCGCGATATGCAAAGGACCGATCTGAGCGGTGGCATCGAGCGTTGCGGTTGCCAGCGGTTTGAGCCCCTGATCGAACAGCCAGCCGGGGCTGAGATCGTCTTCGTGCAAGATCAGAACCACAGGCTTTGACTGGTCGAGCCTGTCCCCCATTGGGGCGTCCATGCGGGGAGGATGGGGCGGGCCGTCCAAAGGCTCAGGGTTCGAGGTCAATTGGTACAAAGGAGAGAACCGTCCTTCGGTATATTTCGAGATGTTTGATGCGCGAGCGACATAGTTCTTGCCTTGGGTCTGAAGTCCTGCAACCCAGCGCCAGCTGAGCGTATTGGAGGCCGGGTCACCGTCATAGAGATGCCGCAGGAAGAAATCCGCACCCAGTTCCCATGGCAGGCGCAGGGTGAAGATCCAGATCGAGGCAAACCACATGCGGGCGTGGTTGTGCAGGTAGCCGGTCCTCACCAGTTCCTGTGCCCAGTGGTTGAAGCAGTCGATGTCGGTTTCGCCTTTGCAGGCAGCTTCCCATTCGGCGCGCAGGCCGGATTGGGTCTGTACCTGATCCCATGCCCGCAGAAGACCCTGCTGGTAGCCGCCCCAGACGGCCGGGCGCATTTCCAGCCAGCCCTTCCAATAGGTGCGCCAGAACACCTCTTGCACGAATTTCTCGGCGCTGCCGAGAGAGTAGCGACCCAGAACCGCCTCCAGCACCTCGGCTTCGGTCAGCAATCTATGCCGGAGATAGGGCGACAGGGTCGACACATTGTCGTGATGCCCCGGTCCGCGGTCATAGTTGCGCTGCGCTGCGTAGTCGCGGGCAGCCTTTGGAACAAAGCTTTGCAGCTTTTCCAGCGCAGCGGTTCGGGTCGGAGGAAACAGGTCTGTCATGTCGCGCGAGGTAACGTCGCGCGGTGCCGGGTCAAGGCCTGCAGATGAACCGCTGCCCCTTGCAGCCCCCCAAGCCGGACACTAGTCTTGAGACAACTCGCAACCAAGCCCACCGTCCGGCGGGCTTCTCATCCAGGCAGGCACAGATGAAAGATCCCTTTGATACCTATATGAACACGCTTGTTCCCATGGTGGTTGAGCAGACCAGCCGTGGCGAACGGGCCTATGACATCTTCTCCCGCCTGCTCAAGGAACGGATCATCTTTCTGAGCGGGCCGGTGCATGACGGCATGTCATCGCTGATCGTGGCACAGCTTTTGCACCTTGAGGCGGAGAACCCGTCCAAGGAAATCAGCATGTATATCAACAGTCCCGGTGGCGTGGTGACCAGTGGCCTGTCGATTTATGATACGATGCAATATATCAAGCCCAAGGTCAGCACGTTGGTGATCGGGCAGGCCGCCTCCATGGGGTCGTTGCTGCTGACGGCGGGTGAGGCCGGAATGCGCTTTTCGCTGCCCAACAGCCGCGTCATGGTGCACCAGCCGTCGGGCGGGTATCAGGGCCAAGCAACGGATATCATGATCCATGCGCAGGAAACCCAGAAACTCAAGACGCGTCTGAACGAGATTTATGTGAAACACACAGGGCAGACGCTCAAGAAAGTCGAAGCGGCATTGGAGCGTGACAATTTCATGTCGCCCGAAGAAGCCAAGGACTGGGGGCTGATCGACGAGATTGTCGAAAGCCGAGTGAAGACGTCCGACGACGCATAAATCGTGATTGGGTCACGTCGTCTCGGATGCGTTTTTGACGTTGTGGCCCAAGTTTTGCTGTCCTAAGGTTCTGAGAAGAAAATATGACACACGCATAAGGTGAATAGATTGAGATCATACATCCATCGCGTGAGTCAGGAAAGGTAAAGACATGGCGACGAATTCTGGCGGCGACAGCAAGAATACTCTTTACTGCAGCTTTTGCGGCAAAAGCCAACATGAAGTCCGAAAACTGATCGCCGGGCCGACCGTCTTCATCTGCGACGAATGCGTCGAACTCTGCATGGACATCATCCGCGAAGAGACCAAAGGCGGTGGCCTGAAGTCGACGGATGGCGTCCCGACCCCGCGCGATATTTGCGATGTTCTGGATGATTACGTGATCGGTCAGTCATTGGCCAAGCGCGTGCTCTCGGTGGCGGTGCACAACCACTACAAGCGCCTGAACCATTCGCAGAAATCGTCTGACATCGAACTGGCAAAGTCGAACATCCTGCTGATCGGACCGACTGGTTGCGGCAAGACACTTCTGGCGCAGACTCTGGCGCGGATTCTGGATGTGCCGTTCACCATGGCGGATGCGACCACGCTGACCGAAGCCGGTTACGTGGGCGAAGATGTTGAGAACATCATCCTCAAGCTGCTGCAATCCTCCGAATACAACGTCGAACGCGCTCAGCGCGGCATCGTCTATATCGACGAGGTCGACAAGATCACCCGCAAATCCGAGAACCCGTCGATCACACGCGACGTGTCGGGTGAAGGTGTGCAGCAGGCGCTGCTCAAGCTGATGGAAGGCACGGTTGCGTCGGTGCCGCCGCAAGGGGGTCGCAAGCATCCGCAGCAGGAGTTCCTGCAGGTGGACACGACCAACATCCTCTTCATCTGCGGTGGGGCGTTTGCCGGTCTGGATCGGATCATCAAGCAACGCGGCAAGGGCAGCGCGATGGGCTTTGGCGCGGATGTGCGCGATGAAAGCGAAAAGGGCATCGGTGAGACGTTCAAGAGCCTGGAACCCGAGGATCTGCTCAAGTTCGGTCTGATCCCGGAATTCGTAGGTCGTCTGCCGGTCATCGCGACGTTGGAGGACCTCGACGAAGACGCGCTGATTACCATCCTGACCAAGCCGAAGAACGCGCTGGTCAAGCAGTATCAGCGTCTGTTCGAGTTGGAGAATACCACGCTCAGCTTCACGGATGACGCGCTCAGCGCCATTGCCAAGCGGGCGATCCAGCGCAAGACAGGCGCACGTGGTCTGCGGTCGATCCTCGAGGACATTCTGCTCGACACCATGTTCGAACTGCCGGGCATGGATGACGTTGTCGAGGTTGTGGTGAATGAAGAGGCTGTGACGTCTGACGCCAAGCCCCTGATGATCTATGCGGATCAGAAAAAGGAATCCGTCGAGGCTGGTTGAACCCACTCTCGTGAGCAATGTGAAAAGGTGGGCATTTTGCCCGCCTTTCTTTTTGGAAAAAGAACGATGACGATCAAAAGAATTCACAGCGGAAGCCCGTTTGAGGCCAAGATTGGCTATTGCCGTGCTGTCGTGGCTGGCGGTTTTGTTCATGTCGCTGGCACAGTCGGGCAGGGGTATACTGTCGCCGAACAGTGCCAAAGCGCGCTTGACGTGATTGCGGGTGCGCTGGACAAGGCGGGGGCGTCGATGGCCGATGTTGTCCGCGTGACCTACTACCTTCCGGACCGGCATGAATTCGAAGCCTGCTACGACATCCTCGCGGGCACTTTTGGCGAGAACCCGCCGGCGGCGACGATGATCGAGTGCGGCTTGATCGACCCGAAGTACCGGATCGAGATCGAAGTCACCGCTCTGGCTCCTGCTGCGTCATAGCTGCGCTGGACCTTGGCCCGCAAAGCGCCCTATAAAGCGCTGAACCAACCCCGAGGAGTTGTCCATGGGCATTCTGAATACCCTTCTTCGCGCTGTCACCTGGTGGAACGGGCAGACGCTTGGCACCCAATTCTACACGTGGCGCAATGGCGAAAAAGTGGGTGAGGACACCCAGGGAAACATCTTCTACCAGTCGCGTGACGGCAAACGGCGCTGGGTGATCTACAATGGTGAATCCGAGGCAAGCCGCGTTGATCCCGATTGGCACGGCTGGCTGCACCATACGTTCAAGGAACTGCCGACCGACCGTCCGCTTCCGAAAAAAGCCTGGGTCAAGCCGCATCAGGAAAACCTGACGGGCACCGCCTTGGCTTATGCTCCGGCCGGGTCGATCCGCCGGTCGGAACCAAAGCCGCGCCAGGACTACGAGGCGTGGAGCCCGGAATAATCCGGGACATCTGGATCAAAGGCAGGTTGATGATGCCACGTCTGATGGCCATTCTTGCATCGCTTCTGCTGGCGTCAGCCGGCATGGCCCAGCTTGCCACCACCAATGGCACCGGTGTCACGGTGCGGGCGCTGGACAAGCTGACTGGCAAGGTGACCGATTTGCAGGTGGTCAATGGGCAGTCCGCGACCGTGGGGCGTATCACGGTGCGCGCCAACGAATGCCGCTATCCCGAAGGCAATGCGGCAGGCGAGGCCTATGCCTCGCTGACCATCACCGAGATCGGCAAGGACGCCCCGGTCTATCAGGGTTGGATGATCGCGTCGTCCCCAGCGCTCAATCCGATGGACCACCAGCGCTACGATGTCTGGGTATTGCGCTGCACCACGTCCTGACCTGACGCTGCCAATGGGGCGCTGGTGATATCGGCGGTGATCTGCAGCGCCTGTGCCAGATGTGCCCTGTACTCTGCCCGTGTGATCTCGATGGCGCCGAGCGAAGCTAGGTGATGCGTCAGGAATTGGGTGTCGAACAACACGAAGCCCGTTCGTCGAAGCAGATCGACCAACCACGCCAGTGCAATTTTCGACGCGTCGCGCTGGCGCGAAAACATGCTTTCCCCGCAAAAGGCGCCGCCGACAGCCACGCCATAAACTCCACCGATCAGACGGTCATCGGCCCAGACTTCCAGCGAATGGGCATGTCCTCTGTGATGCAGTTCTTCGTACAGTAGACGGATGTTGTGGTTGATCCACGTCTCGCTGCGATCTGCGCAAGCGTCGATGACATCGCCGAAGGCGGTGTTCAACGTCACGCGATAGGTGTCCCGGCGCAGGGTCTTGGCAAGGCTTCGCGAGATACGAAACCCGTCCAAAGGGAAGACGCCCCGCTTGCGCGGATCGACCCAGAACATCTCTGGATCGTCGCGATGTTCGGCCATCGGGAAAACACCTGCACGATAGGCCTGCAACAACAACTCGGGTGTGACCGTCATGGCGCATCACCTTGCGCGTCGGCGTGAAGCGGGTGCGTGATCGGCCTCAAGGCTTCGCGTAGGTGCGCTCCAGCCAATGCTCGAGCCAGTGGATGTTGTATGCCCCGCTCCGCACGTCTGGATCCTGCAAAAGGTCGCGGAACAGCGGTACGGTGCTGTCCACGCCATCCACGATCAATTCCCCCAACGCGCGGGACATCCGTGCGAGCGCCTCGTCCCGGTCGCGGCCATGCACGATCAGCTTGGCGATCAGGCTGTCGTAATAGGGCGGAATTCTGTAGCCATCATAGAGCGCGCTATCCATGCGCACGCCCAAGCCACCGGGCACATGATACTGCGTGATCCGGCCGGGTGAGGGCGAGAAATTCGGCAGCTTCTCGGCATTGATCCGCGCCTCTATGGCATGGCCGTTGATGACCAGATCGTCCTGTTCAAATGACAGCGGCAGGCCCGAGGCGACGCGGATCTGCTCGCGCACCAGATCGACACCAAAGATGGCTTCGGTCACTGGGTGTTCGACCTGCAGCCGGGTGTTCATCTCGATGAAATAGAACTCGCCGTTTTCATACAGGAACTCGATTGTACCCGCACCCGCATAGCTGATCTTGGACACCGCATCGGCGCAGATCTTGCCGATCCGGGCGCGCTCTTCCTCGGTGATGCAGGGGCCGGGGGCCTCTTCCAGAACTTTCTGGTGGCGGCGCTGCAAGGAACAATCGCGTTCGCCCAGATGCACGGCCTTGCCTTTGCCGTCGCCGAAGACCTGCACTTCGATATGGCGCGGGGTGGTCAGGTATTTTTCGATATAGACTTCGTCATTGCCGAAAGCGGCCTTGGCCTCGGACCGGGCTGTCTGGAACGCGCGTTCCATGTCGGCCGCGGTTTGCGCCACCTTCATGCCGCGCCCACCGCCACCAGCGGTGGCCTTGACGATCACGGGATAGCCGATCTCTTCGCCGACCTTCTTGGCCTCGGCCAGATCGGCTACACCGCCATCCGACCCGGGCACGCACGGCACGCCAAGCGCCTTGATCGTGTCCTTCGCGGTGATCTTGTCGCCCATGATGCGGATATGTTCCGCGGTCGGGCCGATAAAGGTCAGCCCGTGGTCTTCGACGATCTGCACGAACCGCGCGTTTTCCGACAGGAACCCGTAGCCGGGATGGATCGCTTGCGCGCCGGAGATCTCACAGGCCGAGATGATCGCGGGGATCGACAGATAGCTGTCGGTGGACGAGGGGGGGCCGATGCAGATCGCCTCGTCGGCCATGCGGACATGCATCGCGTCTGAATCTGCCGTCGAATGCACCGCGACGCTGGCCACACCCATCTCCCGACAGGCGCGGATCACGCGAAGGGCGATCTCACCCCGGTTGGCAATCAGGATTTTGTCAAACATGCCAGAACCCGATTATTCGAGGATCACGAGCGGTGCGCCGTATTCGACGGGGGCTCCGTCTTCGACCAGAATACGTTTCACCGTGCCGCTGCGCGGTGCCGGAATGTGGTTCATCGTCTTCATCGCTTCGACGATCAAAAGCGTGTCGCCTTCGTTGATCTGCTGCCCAACGGAAATGAACGCAGGTGCGCCCGGTTCCGCCTGCATATAGACCGTGCCGACCATCGGCGATGTGACAGCACCCGGATGCGAGGCCGGGTCTTCCGGTGCGCTTGGTGCTGCAGGTGCAGCCGCGGCGGCTGGTGCAGCGGCTGGTGCTGCAGCAACGGTTGTCTGGACGGCAGGCGCGACCTGGGTGACACGACTGACGCGCACATTGAGGCTGTCATCCTCGCCGTATTCGCGCTTGACCTGCAATTCGGTCAGGTCGTTTTCCCGAAGCAGCTTGGCCAGTGCTTCGATAAACGCCACGTCCGCGTCGTGATTGGTCTTGGTCATGCTGTCCCTCGCCCGCTTCTTGCTCTTGATGCGGCCCCGTCGGTGATTGGATCGGAAGCGCGCTTTACCTACGGGCACCACCCGCATTGCATGCCTTTCCTTGCACCGATTACAGTTCAGGAGCAAGGGGCAGCTGCGATCAATGTCGGCAACTGAGCGAGAGAAGGCGGCGTGAGCCCGTTGGAAATCAGCTCTCCGCCGCTGCCTCTTTTGCGGCTTCAAGGGTCAGGGCCTGCTCTGACATGAGCGCCTTGATCTGCATTTGAACCGCCGAAGGGGGTGCTGCCGGTGTGATCACGGTGTCATCCTGACTGACGATTGGAAAAGGTGATGGGGCAACAACGGGTTGCGTGGTCAGCGCGGCGGGTTTTGAAAGGAATTCGCCCCGGTACAAAGTTTTGAGTGCCATGCTGGGCATGGTTGGATGAAAAACAGGCATTGTCATGCTCTTTCATGTCAAAGCCCCCACAGCCCAAGCTTAGCTGAAATTGCCCCGCAATGCGCGGTGAGAGTCAAAACTGGGTTAACGGTTTGTGAATCAAAAAAGGGCGGTCCCGAGACCGCCCTTCATCGTTTGGATTTTCTTGAAGATCAGCCTTTATTCATCCGGTTTTCGATGAGGTCATCGACGACGGAGGGGTCTGCGAGAGTGGATGTGTCGCCGAGGGCGCCGTAGTCGTTTTCGGCGATTTTGCGCAGAATGCGGCGCATGATCTTGCCGGAGCGGGTTTTCGGCAGGCCGGGGGCCCATTGGATGAGGTCGGGCGAGGCGATGGGGCCGATCTCGGTGCGGACCCAGGCGCGGAGCTCCTTCATCAGCTCATCGCTCGGCTCGATCCCGTTCATCAGGGTGACATAGCAGTAGATGCCCTGGCCCTTGATGGCATGCGGGTAGCCGACCACGGCAGCCTCGGCCACCTTGGCATGCGCCACCAGCGCCGATTCCACCTCGGCCGTGCCCATCCGGTGGCCCGACACGTTGATCACATCGTCCACCCGGCCGGTGATCCAGTAATCCCCGTCGGCGTCGCGCTTGCAGCCGTCGCCCGAGAAGTAATAGCCCTTGTAGTCCGAGAAATAGGTCTTCTCGAACCGCTCGTGATCGCCCCAGACGGTGCGCATCTGCCCCGGCCAGCTGTCCTTGATCGCCAGCACGCCTTCGGTCGGGCTGGCATGGATTTCCTCGCCCGATTGCGGGTCGAGCACCACCGGCACCACGCCGAAGAACGGCTTCATCGCCGCCCCCGGTTTGGTCGCATGGGCGCCCGGCAGCGGGGTGAGCAGGTGCCCGCCGGTTTCCGTTTGCCACCATGTGTCGACGATCGGGCAGCGGCCCCCGCCCACCACGTCATTGTACCAGTTCCACGCCTCGGGGTTGATCGGTTCGCCCACCGTGCCCAGAAGCTTGAGCGAGGATAGATCGCATTTCGTTACGAATTCGTTGCCCTGACCCATCAGGGCGCGGATTGCGGTCGGCGCCGTGTAGAACTGGTTAACGGAATGCTTCTCGCAGACCTGCCAGAAGCGCGACGCGTCCGGATAGGTCGGCACACCTTCGAACATCAGCGTCGTCGCGCCGTTCGCCAAAGGCCCGTAAACAATGTAGGAATGCCCGGTGACCCAGCCCACATCGGCGGTACACCAGTAAACGTCGCCTTCATGATAATCGAAGGTAATTTCATGGGTCAGGGCGGCGTAAACCAAATATCCACCAGTTGAGTGCACAACCCCCTTGGGCTGCCCGGTCGAGCCCGATGTGTAGAGAATGAAAAGGGGGTCTTCGGCATTCATTTCGGCAGGCTGGCTGACGTCTGACGCCTCCAGCGCCATTTCATTGTAGTCGTAATCGCGCCCGTCGACCCATGTGGTCTGGCCGCCGGTGCGCTTGACGACAAGGCACTTCACGCTGTCCTTGCAGTGCAGGAGGGCTGCATCGGCATTGGATTTGAGCGGGGTCTTGCGGCCGCCGCGCGGCGCTTCGTCGGCGGTGATGACGACCTTGGCGTCCGAGCCGTTCACCCGCGCGGCCAGTGCGTCGGGCGAGAAGCCGGCAAAGACGATGGAGTGGATGGCACCAATCCGCGCGCAGGCCAGCATGGCATAGGCCGCTTCGGGGATCATCGGCAGGTAGATCACCACGCGGTCACCCTTGCGCACGCCCATTGTCTCGAGGATGTTGGCCATCCTGCAGACGCTGCCATGCAGGTCGCGATAGGTGATGTGCTTGGCCGGCTCGTTGGGATCATCCGGCTCGAAGATGATCGCGGTCTGATCGCCACGGGTCGCCAGATGCCGGTCGACACAGTTCGCGGCCACGTTCAGCGTGCCATCAGCAAACCAGTTGATCTTGACCTGACCCAGCGTGAAATCAACGTTCTTCACCTGCGTCGGCACCTTCATCCAGTCCAGACGCTGCGCCTGCTCCGCCCAGAACCCATCAGGATCAGACACAGACCGCGCATACATCTCCTCATACCGCGCCGCGTCTATGTGGGCGTTCTCGGCCATCTCTTTGGACGGGGGATAGGTTGTGTCACTCATGGGGGTCCTCCTTCATTCGGTCAAACAAAACCGCCCCCGCCGGGAAAAGGCAAGGGCGGCAAAAGTCGCATTGGCCGATGGCCATTTTCAAATCGCGAGGTATTCCGCTCTCAACTGGCTGTTTTCCAGAACCTCTGCCGCTGTGCCATCAAATACGATAGACCCAGTGTCCAGAATGATCGCCCGATCCGCCAGTTGCAGCGCGCGCACCGCGTTCTGTTCGACAAGGATCGTCGTCATCCCCTGTTCCTTGATCACGCGCAGGGTCTTTTCGATTTCGTCCACGATCACCGGCGCCAGACCTTCGTACGGCTCGTCCAGCAACAGAACCTTGATGTCGCGGGCCAGAGCGCGGGCGATGGAGAGCATCTGCTGTTCACCGCCCGACAGGGTCACGCCCTCTTGGTTGCGGCGTTCGCCCAGACGCGGGAACAGATCGTAAAGACGCTCGATCGACCAGCCGATGGGCGGTGCGATCTGGGCCAGCTGCAGGTTTTCCTCAACCGTCAGGCCGGGAATGATGCGGCGGTCTTCGGGCACAAGGCCCAAGCCAACTCCAGCCGCCTCGTAAGAGGTCATCTTGTGAAGCGGTTTGTGGTCGAGCCAGATTTCACCATGGTTCACCTGCGGGCTGTCCATCCGCGCGATGGAGCGCAGCGTGGTGGTCTTGCCGGCCCCGTTTCGCCCCAGAAGCGCGAGGATCTCGCCTTCGTGGACGTTAAACGAGATGCCCTGCACGATATAGCTTTCGCCATAGTAAGAGTGCATGTCCCACACGGAGAGGAACGCCGGGGCTGTTTCCGCGTGGTTGGCGTGTTTTGAAAAGTCGGGTTTGACGTTCATAAGTCTGTCCTCGCTGTGGGAGGGGTGGCGGGAAAGCCCCGCCAAATAGGGTTACGCAGCTTCTCCGAGATAGGCTTCCTTGACCTTCGGATGGCCCTTGATGTTCTCGGGCGTGTCCTCGACCAAGGGTGTGCCCTGCGCCAGAACGGTGATCCGTTCGGCCAGAGAGAACACCACATGCATGTCATGCTCGATGATTGCGATGGTGATGTTGCGCTTTTCCTTGATCTCTTTGAGCAAGTCGATGGTGTTGTTCGTGTCGGCCCGTGCCATGCCCGCCGTCGGCTCATCCAGCAGCAGCAGCTTGGGGTTCTGAACAAGGCACATCGCCATTTCAAGGCGGCGTTTGTCCCCGCGCGACATGGAGGCGGAGTGCATGTTCCGCTTGTCGAGCATGTTGACCTCTTCCAGCATCTGTTCGGCCTGATCGCGCAGTTCCGCTTCGCTTGTAACGGACCGGATGCCATGCAGGGCAAAAGACCCGTCCCGTTTTGCAAAGCACGGGATCAGCATGTTTTCCATCACGGTCAGATCGCCGAAGATCTCGGGCGTCTGGAACACGCGGGAAATGCCCATCTGGTTGATCTCGAACGGGGTGCGGCCCAGCACGCTCTGGCCGTCGAACATGACCGCGCCCGTGTCCGGGATCAGCTTGCCGACAAGGCAGTTGAGCAGGGTGGATTTGCCCGCGCCGTTGGGTCCGATGATCGCGTGGCAGCTGTTCTCTGCCACGCTGAGGTTCACATTGCCAAGCGCTTGCAGGCCACCGAACCGCTTGTTGACGTCTTTGACTTCAAGAATTCCCATCTGTCCGTCTCCTTATTCCGCAGGTTCGGTGGTTGCGTTCTTGGGTTCTTGCGCCTTTTTACGGCCGAAGAGCCCCGCGATTTTCTGACCGCCCTGCACAAGGCCACCCGGCAGGAAGATCACGACCAGCATGAACACGATGCCAAGTGTCAGGTGCCAGCCCTTGCCGATGAACGGATAGATCAGCGTCACGACCAGATCCTCGAGCCCATCCGGAAGGAAGGCGAACCAGCTGTGCAGGATGTCCGAGTTGATCTTGGAAATGATGTTTTCCATGTACTTGATCAAACCCGCACCCAGAACCGGACCGATGAGCGTGCCGACGCCACCAAGGATGGTCATCAGAACCACCTCGCCCGACGCGGTCCAGAACATGCGCTCCGCACCGGCCAGAGGATCCATCGATGCCATCAGGCCACCAGCAAGACCGGCATACATCCCCGAGATCACAAAGGCCGCCAGCGTGTAGGGACGCGGGTTGAGGCCGGTGTAATTCAGGCGCTGCTGGTTCGATTTGACTGCGCGCAGCATCATGCCGAAGGGCGACCGGAAGATGCGGATCGACAGGTAGAACGACAACAGCATGATGATCGCGGCAAAGTAGTAGCCTACGCTGAAGGTGAACACCCAGTTTCCAAGCACCAGTTCGGTGCTGTCGCGCATTTCCAGACCGAAGAAGCCCGGGACCGGAATGTTGCCCTCTGCCGTCGTGGCGCTGCCAAAGATGCGCGGATCGTCCAGCGCCAGTTGCAGGCCGGTTTCGCCGCCAGTGATCGGCGTCAGAACCGAGTAGGCCAGCGCAAAGGACATCTGCGCGAAGGCCAGAGTCAGGATTGAGAAGTAGATGCCCGACCGCCGCAGGCTCACGTAACCGATGATCAGCGCGAACACCCCTGCGGTGAGGACCGCAAGAACGATTGCGGGGATCACGTTCATGCTGAGCAGCTTGAACATCCACACGGCGGCGTAGGAGCCGACCCCGAGGAAGGCGGCGTGACCGAAGCTGAGATAGCCGGTCAGACCGAACAGGATGTTGAAACCTATGGCGAAGATACCGAAGATCACAAAACGCTGCATCAGGTCCGGGTAGCCCGCATTGAACTGCGCCATCGCCGATCCCTCAGGGAACGGGTTGAGCAGGAAGGGCGCAAAGGCGACCAGAGCTGTCACAAACAGCAGGAGGGATGCGTCTTTTTTGTCCAGTCCGAACATGGATCAGTCCTCCATCACGCCCTTGCGACCCATCAGGCCACGCGGACGTGTCAGTAGAATTACGATGGCGACAAGGTAGATGATCACCTGGTTGATGCCGGGGATGATGTCGATGACTTCGCGCATCGAAGCAAAGCTTTCCAGAATTCCCAGAAGGAACCCTGCCAGAACCGCACCGGGCAGAGAGCCCATGCCGCCGACAACCACCACAACGAAGCTGAGGACAAGAAAGTCCATGCCCATATGGTAGTTTGGCGAGTTGATCGGGGTGTACATCACGCCGGCAAGGCCCGCGACCGCAGCGGCCAGACCGAACATGATGGTGAACCGCTTGTCGATATTGATGCCCAGCAGACCCACAGTCTCGCGGTCTGCCATGCCCGCGCGCACGACCATGCCGAAGGTTGTGAACTGCAGGAAGGCGAACACCGCACCGATGATCACTGCCGCAAAGGCAAAGTAGACCAAGCGCCAGTAGGGATAAATGATCACACCAGGATCAAACCCGATCAGCGCACCGAAATCGAAAGATCCGATAAAGGCGGAGGGGGCTGGAGTCGGGATCGGGTTGGCACCGTAATAGTATTTGATGATCTCTTGCAAAACGATCGCCAGACCAAAGGTCACAAGGATTTGGTCGGCATGGGGGCGCTTGTAGAAGTGTTTGATCAAGCCGCGCTCCATGATGACACCGATCAGAATCATCACAGGGATGGCGAGAAGGATCGACAGCGGCACAGCCCAGTCGATGATCGTCGCGCCGAGGTTTTCACCGAAAAACTCGTAGATGTACGGAACATCGCGCATCTGCGGATTGCCGAGAAAGTCGACGGCTCCGGGGATCTCAACCTTGTGGCTGAGGCTCAGCAGGCGCGACAGCGTGACGGCGCAGAAGGCACCGATCATGAACAGTGCGCCATGCGCAAAGTTCACCACGCCCAGCGTGCCGAAGATGAGTGTCAGGCCCAACGCGATAAGCGCGTAGGCCGAGCCCTTGTCGAGCCCGTTGAGAATTTGCAGGATTATGGCGTCCATTGCCCCACCCTTTGCGGTCAGAAGTGTGGAAGTGCAGACAGCCCGTAACAGCAACGGGCTGGAGAAGAGATGAGGTGGGCCGCGTGGCCCACCTCAAGAAACAAGGGCTTACGCGCCGTTGTTGCAGGTACCCAGCGCGCCGCCGGCGAACTGCGGGTGATCCGGTGCATATGTGACTTGCTCGACCGGTGTAACCTCGACGATCTCCACGAGATCGAATTCGTTTTCGGGGTTTTCCTTGCCGCGCACCACAACGACGTCCTTGAAGCACTGGTGATCTTCGCCGCGATACAGCGTCGGACCATTGCCCAGACCGTCGAACGAGAAGCCTTCGAGAGCTCCGACAACAGCGCAAGGTGCAAACGAACCGGCCCGCTCCACAGCATCCGCATAAAGCAGCGTCTGCACGTAGCAGGTATGCGCCGCCTGCGACGGTGGGAAACCGTACTTCGTTCCGAAGGATTGAACGAACGCGTTGGTGCCCGAGTATTTCGCGCCAAGCTGGTTTTCCAGTTTCCAGTCCCAGTTCTGGGAGCCGAGGATGCCGGCGATGTTCGAACCCGCGCCGCGCGCCATAAGCTCGGAGTAGAGCGGCACCACGATTTCGAATTTCCGGCCGTTGACCATCCGCTCGCGCAGGCCGAACTGAACCGCGTTGGTCAGCGAGTTCACCATGTTTCCGCCGTAATGGTTCAGAACCAGAACGTCGGCATCAGACTGCAGAACCGGCGTGATGTAGGACGAGAAGTCGGTCTGCGTCAGCGGTGTCAGAACGGTCGCAACAGTTTCCCAGCCCAAGGCTTCCGTCGAGGAGCGGATCGCTTCTTCGGTTGTGTAGCCCCAGTTGTAGTCGGCGGTCAGGTGATACGCCTTGCGGTCTGCCCCATATTGCGCCGCGAGGATCGGCGCAAGCGCCGCACCGGACATGTAGGAGTTGAAGAAGTGGCGGAACCCGTTGGCGCGCTTGTCCTTGCCGGTCGTGTCATTGGCGTGGGTCAGACCAGCCATGAAGATGACGCCCGCTTCCTGGCAAAGGGCTTGAACAGCCACGGCCACACCCGAGGACGAACCACCGGTGATCATGATGGCACCGTCTTTTTCGATCATCGACTTGGCCGATGCGCGTGCGGCGTCTGATTTCGTCTGCGTATCGCCGGTGACGAATTCGACCTTCTTGCCAAGGATACCGTTGCCTTTCAGCGCGGTGCCGGAGCCATCGGCATACTTGAACGTTTCCA
Source organism: Marivita sp. (assembly GCF_048006345.1). Classification (GTDB taxonomy): domain Bacteria; phylum Pseudomonadota; class Alphaproteobacteria; order Rhodobacterales; family Rhodobacteraceae; genus Marivita. The sequence goes on from NZ_CP180351.1 coordinate 68,272, forward strand.
GCATGCCATTGTCGGCGCCGGTACCATTCAGATGTTCGACAGCAAGTTCGTAGGCGCGGAGTTCGTCTGCGCCCTCGTCTGCGTAGGGGCCGGACTGGGGTACGTTGAAACCCAGTGTGACGGTCGAGCCTGTCGGCGCGTTAGTAAAGCCTTCATGGCCAGCTGCGGACAGATACGTGGGCAGAGCAAGACCTGCGCCTGCCACAGCACCTGTCTTGAGCACGCCGCGACGTGTCAGGTTGCCTTTGGACATATAATCCTCCCAATGTCTTTAAGGGTTCAGCGGGGGTCCTCCTCCCGCCAAGCCGCACATATGTGCAAGGTGATTATCGGCTATGCATGGAAAACATAGCAATAAGCGCTTTGCATCAAACGTTTTTTCTGTCAAAAAATGTACAATGCGCTGCAGAAAGCTGTAAATTTGTTTTTGCCGCGGTGCAGAAAAGGTTTGATTAAGCATGGGATTTTGACGTGCCCCGCGACACTCTGACAGGCAGCCGCATCCGCGAGCGCCGCGTGATGGCGGGCCTCAAACAGTCGGAACTGGCCAAACGCGCGGATATTTCGGCCTCCTACCTGAATCTGATCGAACACAACCGTCGCAGAATCGGTGGAAAACTGCTGGTCGACATCGCGCATGCTTTGGGTGTGGAACCGGGGTCGCTGACCGAGGGGGCAGAGACCGCTCTTTTGGCCACGTTGCGCGAGGCCGCAAGCGGTGGCGACATGCCCGAGGCTGAATTCGTCCGGGTCGAGGAGTTCGCCGGGCGATTTCCCGCGTGGGCGGCGCTTCTGGCCGACAGTCAGCGCAAGGTCGAGACGTTGCAGCGCAGCGTCGAAGCGTTGACCGACCGCCTGACCCACGATCCACATCTGGCGGCGTCGCTGCACGAGATGCTGTCCACGGTGACTGCGATCCGCTCCGCCGCATCGATCCTTGCCGAACCCGGCGATATCGAACCGGAATGGCAACGCCGTTTCAATCGCAACATCTACGAAGACAGTGCGCGCCTGGCCGACAGCAGCCGCAGCCTCGCACAATATCTTGCCGAGGCGGATTCCGAAGCGTCGGAAACCAATGCGCCCCAGGATGAGCTCGATGGCGTGTTCCAGAAAGCCGGCTTTCATCTGCCCGCTCTTGAAACACCGCAAGCGGATGTGGATGCGGTGGCGGCGGATTTGGGGCAGGATGTTTCGCAGGCCGCGCGGTGGCTCTTGCGCCGGGTCCTTCTGCGCTATCGCGCCGATGCCGAACGGATGCCTTTGGCCGCGTGCGCTGATACGGTCGCTGTGTCGGGCAATGACCCTTTCGCCTTTGCCGCGCGGTTCGGCTGCGATCTGGCGAGCGCGATGCGCCGTCTGGCCCATCTTCCCGACGACATCCTGCCGGACCCGGTTGGTCTTGCGATCTGCGATGGGTCTGGCGTGACGACGTTCCGCAAACCGTTACCGGAATTTCCGCTGCCGCGCCTTGGAGCAGGATGTGTGCTCTGGCCGCTCTATCGGGCTCTGGCACGTCCGATGATGGTACATACCGAAGTGATGGAGCAATCCGCCCGCGCCGCAGCCCGCCACCGGGGTATTGCCATCTCGCAGCCAACCGGTCCGGCTCGACCGGGCGAGGATGTTCTGTTCGAAAGCCACATGCTGATCGTGCCGGAACCCAAGAGGGATGTATCTGAGCCGATCCGGCAAGTCGGGTTGACCTGTCGGATCTGCCCTCAGGCAAGCTGTGAGGCGCGGCGCGAACCGTCGATCATGGTGGCGTCCGCGCCCCGGAAGCTTTGACACGAGGCGCGCACTTCGTAATAGTTTAGCGAAGCTGGAAAAAAACGGCAAAAGCCAATCAGCTTCTTGCGGCACGGGGGAGGGCACGCATGTCCAAGCAGGTTCTGTTGATTGAAGACGAACCCAATATCATCGAGGCGATCAGCTTCATCCTGTCGCGCGACGGGTGGACGGTCAAAACCCATTCAAACGGCGCCGACGCCGTTGATATCGTGAAACAGCGCAAACCGGATGTCGTGATCCTTGACGTTATGCTGCCGGGCAAAAGCGGTTACGACATCCTGCGCGAGTTGCGGAACGATCCCGATGTCAATGGCTTGCCGGTTCTGATGCTCACCGCACGGGGCCAGACCAAGGATCGCGAAATCGCCGAACGTGCGGGCTGCGACGCCTTCATGACCAAACCGTTCTCGAATGCGGATGTGCTCGAAACCGTGAGAGCGCTTGCCGCGAAATGACCCGCACCACGGAAAGGCCCGGACCGCCGACCGTCTTTCATGAAAGGCGCACCTATCGCCGACGCCGAGTCATGGATGCCGCACGCGTCGCCCCGCTTCTTGCGCTGATCCTTTGGATGATCCCGTTGATCTGGCCGCAATCGGGGGATGGCACGGTCAGCAGCGCCAAGGCGTTGATCTATGTTTTCGTCGTTTGGGCAGGGATCATTCTGCTCACATGGGGGTTGTCGTATCTTCTGGCCGGTGAGGTGGACGAACTGTCGGATTCCGACACATGAGCACGCTCAACCTTCTCGTCGCGGTCTGCGTGGCCTACGTTCTCTTCCTGTTCTTCGTTGCGTTTGCCGCGGATCGGCTGGCAGCGCAGGGAAGGAAAGCGTGGCTGCGGTCTCCGCTGATCTACACGCTTTCCCTGTCGATCTACTGCACCGCGTGGACATTTTACGGGGCCGTCGGATCGGCGGCGCGCAATGGGTTCGAGTATCTCACCATCTATCTTGGACCGACGATCGTGATGGTCAGTTGGTGGTGGCTGTTGCGCAAGCTGATCCGGATCGGACGGACGCAGAAGATCACCTCGATCGCCGACCTGATTTCCTCGCGTTATGGCAAATCCAGCCTGCTGGCCGCCGGGGTCACCATCCTCGCGGTGATCGGCACGACGCCGTACATCGCGCTGCAATTACAGTCGGTGACGCTTTCGTTTTCGGTGTTTGCCGCACAATCGGATGGGTTGGCGGCGCAGGATCAGGCCATTGTCGCGTTTTGGCTGTCTATGGGGCTGGCCTTGTTCACCGTGCTTTTCGGCACCCGCAACCTCGATGCCAAAGAGCGGCATGACGGCGTGGTCATGGCCATCGCCGTCGAAGCGGTGGTCAAGCTTGTGGCGCTTCTCTCGGTCGGGATCTTCGTGGTCTGGGGCGTCTCGGGAGGTCTGACCGAGTCGCTCAACCGGATCGACGCGTCCGAGTTCGGCCATTGGCACACCGACCGCAGCCGCTGGGCCGGTCTGATCTTCCTCTCGGCAGCGGCTTTCCTGTGCTTGCCGCGCACCTTCCAGGTGCTGGTGGTGGAAAATGACGACGAAAATCATTTGCGCACCGCCAGTTGGGCCTTTCCGCTGTATCTTTGCCTGATCAGCCTTTTTGTGGTTCCCATCGCTGTTGCGGGTCTCGACATCATGCCCGAAGGGTCGAACCCCGACCTCTTCGTGCTGACGGTGCCGCTGGCCCTTGGGCAGAATGGTCTTGCCATGCTGTCGTTCCTTGGCGGCTTCAGTTCGGCCACATCAATGGTCATCGTTGCGGCGATTGCCCTGTCGACCATGGTGTCGAACCACATCGTGATGCCGATCTGGCTTCATTTGCGCCCCAGCGGCGCCAGCGTTTCAGGCGACGTGCGCGCGGCTGTCCTTATGGCACGGCGCATTTCCATCGTTGGCGTGGTGATGCTGGGCTATCTTTATTTTCGCCTGTCCAGCGGCGGTGAGGCTTTGGCGTCCATCGGTCTGGTGGCGTTCTGCGGGCTGGCGCAGGTCTTGCCCGCGATGCTGGGTGGCATGTTCTGGCGCGGGGCGACACGGTTGGGGGCCTTCGCCGGGTTGACAGCGGGCTTTGCAATCTGGCTCTACACGCTCTACCTGCCCAGCTTTGGTGTGGGCACGATCCTGCCCATGTCGATCGTGGAAAATGGGCTGTTCGGTCTTGCATGGCTGCGGCCCGACGCGTTGTTCGGCATCACCGGAATGGACCAGCTCATGCATGCGCTGCTTTGGAGCATGTTGTTCAATGTGGTGGCTTTCGTGGCCGTGTCGCTGGTGACATTCCCGTCGCCTCTGGAAAGATTGCAGGCCGCACAGTTCGTCAACATCTTTGAACATTCGACCAATGCGCGCAGCTGGTCGGGCGGAACGGCGCAGACGGAAGACCTCATGGTCATGGCTCAGCGCATTCTGGGGGCCGGTGAAGCACAAGCGCTGTTCCTGCGCCACGCGCGGCGGCAAGGGGCCCGGGGCAATCTGCCCGCGCCGACCCCGGATTTTCTCGAGGCGCTGGAACGCGAGTTGGGCAGCTCCGTGGGGGCTGCAACCGCACATGCGATGGTGGGACAGATCACCGGAGGCATGGCGATTTCCGTTGAAGACCTGATGGCTGTGGCGGATGAAACCGCGCAGATGCTGGAATACTCGGCACGGCTCAAGGAACAGTCCGAAGAACTGAGCCGCACCGCTCTGGAGCTGCGCAACGCCAACCAGAAACTGACCCGGCTGTCGGTCCAGAAAGATGCGTTTCTCAGCCAGATCAGCCATGAATTGCGCACGCCCATGACGTCGATCCGGGCGTTTTCGGAGATCCTGCGCGACACCGACCAGATGACACCGGACGAGCAATCCCGCTATGCATCGATCATCCATGACGAGGCACAGCGCCTGACGCGGCTTCTGGACGATCTGCTTGATCTGAGCGTGGTGGAGAACGGACAGGTGAACCTCAACCTGCGGGACGGTACGCTGCGCGATGCGCTGGATCGGGCGGTGTCGTCCGCGGCCATAGGTGAAGACGGGGTTCAACTCGAGATCAAACGCGACTTTGGTAAGGAAAACATCGTTCTGCACACCGATCTTGACCGCCTGAGTCAGGTGTTCATCAACCTGATCGCAAATGCGCGCAAATACTGCGATGCCAAAGCGCCCCGACTTGCCATTCGGGTGATGCAAGAGGCCGACCGCGTGGTGATTGATTTTCAGGACAATGGGTCGGGCATCGCGCCGGATGCCGTGGACATGATCTTTGAAAAATTTGCCCGAGTCAGCGATCAGAAGGCGGGCGGGGCGGGGTTGGGTCTTGCGATCTGCCGTCAGGTGATGACGCGGCTTGGCGGGTCGGTGGATTATGTCCCGGCGTCGCGCGGAGCGAACTTCCGTGTGGTCCTGCCCTATCGAACGGCACTGGCGGCGCAATAATCCCGACATCGCGGTTCTGCTAAACCCTTGGTAACCAATTCCGGCGATAACCGGATCAAAGGCCATGGGGGTTACCGCAAATCATGACCGACGATGCCACAGGAACAGTGTTGCAGCGCAAGGTGCAGGCGCAGCGCAAGGCGCTGGGCGGTGGCGGATGGTCGCTGTCCCGCGCGTTGGGTCGGGGTTTGTCGATTGCGGCAGATGCACTTTGGGGGCTGACGCTGGTGGCGCGTCCGACCGGTGATGACACTCTGCCGGTTGACCGGGTCACCCGCCATATCGGTGACGACCGTCTGCTGGTGATCCTTGAACATGATCAGGGACGACGGGGTTTGGCGGCCTTTGATCGCGATCTCGTCACGGGCCTGATCGACATTCAGACCCTGGGGCGAGTGACGCGGTTTCCGGCGGATCCGCGGCCGTACACACCAACCGACGCCGCAATGACGGCGCCGCTGATCGACGCCGCGCTGCCCAGGTTTGCGTCCATGCTATCGATGCAGCCGGAAATGGCGCATCTGCAGGACTACAGGTTCGGCGCATTGGTCGAGGATTGTCAGGCCGCAGCTCTCGCCCTCGATGCCGACAGTTACCATCTCGCTACGTTTGAGGTCAGCCTTGCGAACGACACACGCAGCGGCGCTATTCTGTTCCTGTTTCCAGAGCCTGCACCCGATGTTGAAGAGCTGGACACCATCGCGCAGCCCGGCAAACACGAAGCGATGTTCAAGCTGGCACCCGTGCGAATGCAGGCGATCCTCACGCGAATCCACATCCCGTTAGACAGGGCACAGGCACTCCGCCCCGGAGATGTGTTGACGCTCTCGCCCGGGGCAACGTCATCAGCCACTTTGAGCCTGTCCGGGGGGGGCATCGTGGCTCGGGGAACGCTGGGGCAGATGAACGGCTTCCGCGCAATCCGCATCGGAAGCGGGGAGTCACCGCTTCACAAACCCGACCTGCGACCGGCGCAAGCAGACGCGCTGCAAACTGCGACGGCACTTGTCCCTGTTGGGCCAGACTTACCCAAGCTGGACTATGGGGGATCGCTGGACATGGCGCTGAACGATATTGCCGCCGGTCTCCCGGCGGCATCGGACCAGATTGAAAGTTAGCGCTGCGCGTCGGCTGCGGCGTCAAGCGTCGGGCGCAGGCCAGACAGGTCGTAGCCCGCCCGTGCCACGGCACCGAGGATTTCATCGGCGCTTTGCTTGCCCGCCTGGCTCAGCGCCCACAGGATCGAACAGCGCGTGCCCGAGGCGCAATAGGCCAGAACCGGACCATCGGATGCCTCGACCATAGCGGCCTGCTGGGCCACTCGGTCCGGGGTCATGGTCTGGTGGGTGATCGGCAAGACTTCGAAACGCAGGCCAACAGCCTCGATGGCGGCGCGCATCACATCGGACTGATGCGATGGTGGCACTTCGGCGTCCGGTCGATTGCAGATCACGGTTGTGATCCCCGCCGCCTTGATGGCGGCGGCGTCTTCGGGGTCGATCTGCGGGGACACGCTATAGCGGTCGGTGATGGTGCGAATATCCATGACCGAGGATTACTGCGCCGTTGCGGGTCTGTCCAGCCATGCCCGCAGGGGTGGCATGGCGCTCATTCCGGCGACCATCGCGCCAATAAACACAAGCCCCTCAATCCCGCCATAGCTGAGCGATGCAATCGCCGGGCCGGGGCAAAGACCAACAAGACCCCAACCCATCCCGAACAGAACCGATCCCATGACAAGGTTTCGGCCGAGTTTTGGCTCGGGCGGCGGTGGCATCGCGTCGCCCGTCAGGGCAAAGCGGCGTTTCGCGGCAACCCGCCACGCAATCGCCATTGGGATGATCGCGCCGCCCATGACGAAGGCCAATGTCGGATCCCAATTGCCGAAAATATCCAGCCATCCCTGCACTTTACGAGTGTCGGTCATGCCCGAGATGAAGAGCCCGGCACCAAACAGGCCACCGGCCAGAAAAGCGAAATAGTTGCGCATCAGATGATCCCCAGCAGGTGGCGGAACAGCACGACGGTCAGCCCGCCGGCAAGGATGTAGAAGACGGTGGCGACCATGCCGCGCAGCGACAGCCGCGAGATCCCGCAGACGCCGTGGCCCGAGGTGCAGCCATTGGCCAGTCGCGTGCCGACACCGACCAGCAAACCTGCCGCAATCAGCAACGCGAAGTTGCCTGTTGCGTGGGTTTCCTTCGGTCCAAGAAACCAGAGCAGCACCACCGGGATGAGCGCCAAACCAGCCAGAAAGCTGATGCGCTCCCCCATCGTGCTGCGCCCGCTGCCATCGACAAGCCCGCCAATGATGCCGCTGGCACCCATGATACGTCCATTGGCGAGCAGATAAACCGCGCCGCCGGTGCCGATCAGCATTCCGCCGAGCAGCCCATAAATCCAATCCGGGTTCATGTCTTTACAATCCGTTTACTGGAACCTTGAGGAAAACCTTGCCGTCCTTGTCCGCAGGCGGCATTTGCCCGGCACGCATGTTCACCTGCAGCGACGGGATGATCAGTTTCGGCATCGCCAGCGTCGCGTCACGCGCATTGCGCATTTCGACAAAGCTGTCCTTTGTGGCATCGCCGCCAACATGCACGTTTTTGGCTTTTTGCTCACCGACCGTGGTCTCCCACGCATAGTCTTCGCGACCCGGCGCCTTGTAGTCATGGCCCACGAAAATGCGGGTCTCGTCCGGCAGGGCGAGAATTTTCTGCACCGAGTTGTAAAGCTGTTCGGACGACCCGCCGGGGAAGTCACAGCGCGCTGTGCCGAAATCCGGCATGAACAGCGTGTCGCCGACAAAGGCCGCATCGCCAACCACATAGGTCAGGCAGGCTGGTGTGTGACCCGGTGTGTGCAACACATCCGCGCGCATCTGCCCGATGTGGAAGCTGTCGCCTTCGACAAAAAGCTTGTCGAACTGGCTGCCATCTCGCTGGAATTCGGTGCCTTCGTTGAAGACTTTGCCAAAGGTGTCCTGCACCACTTGAATGCGGTCGCCGATGCCGATCTTGCCGCCAAGCGCCGCTTGAAGATAGGGCGCAGCGCTCAGGTGGTCGGCATGGACATGGGTTTCCAGAAGCCATTGAACATCAAGGTTGTTTTCCTTGACGAAAGCGATGATCGCATCGGCAGATTTGGTGTCGGTGCGGCCGGAGGCGTAGTCAAAATCCAGAACGCTATCGATAATCGCGCAGGCGCTGCCTTGCGGGTCCTGAACCACGTAGGAAATCGTGTTGGTGGCGTCGTCGAAAAAACCTGTGACCTTGGGTGTCATGTCTGAGCCCTCCTTGCTTGGATAACATATAATGAAAATTGAATACGTAGCAAGAGGGGCAAACAAAAAATGTAGCGAGGCGGCATCTTTTTAGGTGTCCTGAATGTCAGGCTTGGGGCATCGCTCCTGCGCCGGTCGGATCGGACAGGTAGGTCAGAACATCGTTCTTGCCGATCACTCCGATTGGCCTGTCTCCCTCCATCACAGCAAGGTCTGTCTCGCTGCTGACCAGCGTCGTCATGACCTCCTGAACGCGTGCATCGGCATCAACTGGTAACGCCCCGGCAAGTGGGGTATCCGCACGCATCACGTCGCGCGCCCGCAACACGCCCAAAGGGTTCATGTGCTTGACGAAATCTGCCACGTAATCGTTCGATGGGTTGCGGAAAATCTCTTGCGGGGTGCCGCATTGCACGATCCGCCCGCCTTCCATGATGGCAATCCGGTTGCCGATCTTGAACGCTTCGTCCAGATCGTGACTCACAAAAATGATCGTCCGTTTCAGCCGTTGCTGCAGTTCCAGCAACTCGTCCTGCAGCTTGGTGCGGATCAGCGGGTCGAGCGCCGAAAACGGCTCGTCCATGAGGAGGATCGGGGCATCCGTGGCAAAGGCGCGGGCAAGGCCAACCCGCTGCTGCATCCCGCCGGACAATTCCGCGACCTTGCGGTCGGCCCAATCGGTGAGGCCGACAAGGGCCAATTGCTTTTCGACCTGCGCATTCCGGTCGGCCTTGGATTGGCCGCCCAGTTCGAGCCCAAGACCGACATTTTCCCGAACGGACCGCCATGGCAAAAGGCCGAACTGCTGAAACACCATCGCCACATGACGCAACCGGATGGTGCGCAGCGCGTCGGCGCTGGCATGGGTGACATCGACCAAGCCTTTGCCATCATGCACCCGCACACAGCCGCGCGCGACAGGGTTCAGCCCGTTCACCGCCCGCAACAGCGTGGATTTGCCCGACCCGGACAGGCCCATCAGGACAAGAATCTCGCCCTCGGCCACATTGAGCGAACAGTTATGCACACCAAGAACTTGCCCCGTGTCGCGTTGGATTTGTCCCCGGTCCTGACCCGCATCCATCAGCGGCAGCGCAGAGTGCGGCTTGTCCCCAAACACGATGGAGACATTGTCGAATTCGACGCGTGTATCGCTCATTTCTGGCGCTCCATCCGCAGCATTCGGTCAAGAATGATAGCGACCACGACGATCACGAAGCCGCTCTCAAACCCGCGTGCCGTGTTTACCTGATTGAGCGCCCGCACCACCGGCACGCCCAACCCGTCTGCGCCCACAAGTGCTGCAATCACCACCATCGACAGCGACAGCATGATGGTCTGGTTCAACCCGGCCATGATCTGCGGCAGCGCCGAAGGAAGTTCGACCTTCCACAGCAGTTGCGATTTCGTGGCCCCGAACGCCTCTGCCGCCTCGATCAAAGGGAGCGGGGTGGAACTCACGCCAAGATGCGTCAGACGGATCGGCGCGGGCAGGACGAAAATCACTGTCGCAATCAGGCCGGGCACCATACCGATGCCGAAAAACACAATGGCTGGAATAAGATAAACGAAGGTGGGCAAGGTCTGCATCAGGTCCAAGACCGGTCGCATCCATGCATAAAGCCTTGGGCGATGCGCGACTGCGATTCCAATCGGTACGCCGACGCCCATGCAAACCACACAGGCCGACAGAACCAGTGTGAGGCTCTCGGTCGTTTCCTCCCAATAGCCCTGGTTGATGATGAAGAGGAACCCAAGCGCCACAAAGAGCGCGACTTTCCAACTGCGTTGCAGGTAGTAGGTCAGCGCCACGAACAGCCCTATGATCACCAGCGGATGCGGCGTTTGCAGCAGCCAAAGAAAGCCGTCGATCATCGCCTCGAGCGCGTCCGACAGCGCGTCAAAGAAAAACGCGCCATTGCTTTCAAGCCAGTCAAAAGCTTTCCCGGCGACTTGCCCCACCGGGATCTTGTTCTCGGTCAACCAGTCCATGATGGGTCCTTGTCGTCAATAAAGGAAGGGCGGCCTGACGCCGCCCTGTTCTGGTTACTGAAGTGCGGCTTTCACCGCCGCCACGGCATCGCCGCCGTCCTTCGTGGTCACGCCGTCGAGCCAACCCATGTAAGCATCCGGGTTCGCCTGCAGCCAGGCAATCGCCGCATCGCGCGCCTCGGCCCCGTCATTCAGGATCGCGCCCATGATTTCGTTTTCCATGGCCAGCGTAAATTCGAGGTTGGTCAGCAATTTACCCACGTTCGGGCAGGCCTCGACATAGCCAGCGGAGGTGTTGGTGTAGACAGTCGCACCGCCCAGGTTCGGGCCGAACCAGTCGTCGCCGCCTTCAAGATAGGTCATTTCGAAATTGGCGTTCATCGGGTGCGGTTCCCAGCCAAGGAACACTACCGGCTCACCACGGTCATCGGCCCGCGCAACCTGCGCCAGCATCCCCTGTTCCGAGCTTTCGACAACTTCGAACCCTTCAAGATCAAAGGCGTTTGCTGCGATCATGTCCATGATCAGGCGGTTGCCATCATTGCCGGGCTCAATCCCGTAGATTTCGCCGTCCAGCGCATCTTTTTGCGCGGCAATGGCGGCAAAGCTGGTGATGCCCAGATCGGCCCCGGCCTTGTTCGTGGCAAGCGTGTATTTTGCGCCTTCAAGGTTTGCGCGCACGGTGTCGACAGTGCCCGCGTCGCGATAGGGCGCAATGTCGGCCTCCATGGTCGGCATCCAGTTGCCAAGGAACACGTCAACGTCACCTTCAGCCAATGCGGTGTAGGTCACCGGAACCGAAAGCACCTTGATATCGGTCTCATACCCCAAAGCATCCAGCACGACCGTGGTTGCTGCTGTTGTGGCGGTGATGTCGGTCCAGCCCACATCGGAAAAGGTCACGGTGTCGCAATCAGCCACCGCAGCGCCCGCTGCGCAAATCGCCATAACGGAAATGGTAGATTTCATCATTTGGTAAGTCTCCCTGACAGAGGTCGGTTATTTTTGTTGATTGACGAGTCAATTAAAAACGCCATACGGTCCCGGACGTCAAACATTTATTTTCGGAGTCGAACGTGCCGAAGCTCGGGATGGAGCCTATACGCCGTGAGGCGCTGGTAAAAGCCACGATTGCCGAGATCGGGCATGTGGGGTCTCTGGACGTGACCGTTGCACAGATCGCCCGGCGTGCAGGCATGTCCTCGGCGCTGGCGCATCACTATTTTGGCGGCAAGGATCAGATCTTTCTCGCGGCCATGCGCCATACCCTCAGTCTGTATGGGGCCGAGGTGCGAGGTGCCCTTGCGATGGCCAAGGGGCCGCGTGCGCGCACCGAAGCGATCATCCGCGCCGGGTTCACCCGCTCGAACTTTCGGCGCGAAGTGGTTGCCGCGTGGCTGAATTTCTACGTTCTGGCGCAATCTGACGAACAGGCACGGCGCTTGTTGGGCGTTTACCAACGCCGACTGCATTCCAACCTCGTCTACAATTTGCGTCCTTTGGTCGGTCCGCGTGTGGCAGAAGTCGCATTGCGCATCGCGGGGCTGATCGACGGCTTGTACCTTCGCGAAGCGCTGAGCCGGGGTGCCCCTTCGGGCGAAGAGGCAACCCGCCAAGTGCTCACGATGCTTGATCACGAAATCACCCATGCGGACAGGGGGCCTGCGAAATGAGCTACGACACACAGCCCAAAGCCAGTCATTTCATCGACGGTGCCTATGTCGAAGACACGAGCGGCACGCCGATTCCCGTGATTTATCCTGCGACGGGAAAGCAGATCGCCCTCGTTCATGCCGCGACCCCGGCGATCATCGACCAAGCGCTTGCCGCCGCACATCGGGCGCAGAAGCAATGGGCCGCCATGTCAGGGACCGAACGCGGGCGCATCCTGCGTCGGGCCGCCGACATCATGCGCGAGCGCAATCACGACCTTTCGGTGCTCGAAACCCATGACACCGGCAAACCCTATCAGGAAACCATCGCAGTGGATGCCACCAGCGGGGCGGATGCATTCGAGTATTTCGGCGGCCTCGCGGGCAGCCTGACCGGAGAGCATATCCAGCTGGGCGAAAACTGGGTCTACACCCGTCGCGAGGCTTTGGGCGTTTGTGTTGGCATCGGTGCCTGGAACTATCCCACCCAGATTGCCTGCTGGAAGGGCGCACCTGCGCTGGCATGCGGGAATTCCATGGTGTTCAAACCCTCCGAGATGACGCCGCTTTGTGCTTTGAAGGTGGCCGAGATTTTGTACGAGGCGGGGCTTCCCGCAGGTATTTACAACGTGGTTCAAGGGCTTGGCGAAGTTGGGGCCTCCCTCGTTACAGACCCACGGGTTGCGAAAGTATCCCTGACCGGATCCGTGCCGACGGGTAAGAAAGTCTATGCCGCTGCCGCCGCGCAGATGAAACACGTGACGATGGAATTGGGTGGAAAGTCACCGTTGGTGATCTTTGACGATGCCGATCTCGAGAACGCGGTCGGGGGGGCGATACTGGGAAATTTCTACTCCTCTGGTCAGGTGTGTTCGAACGGGACGCGGGTATTTGTGCAGAGAGGGATTAAGGAAGCGTTTCTGAAACGCCTGACGGAACGTCTTTCCACGGCCGTGATTGGCGATCCGTTGGATGAGGCCACAAATTTCGGCCCGATGGTTTCTGAAAAACAGATGAACATCGTCCTCGATTACATCGAAAAAGGTGAAAAGGAAGGGGCGCGTCTGGTCACCGGCGGCAAGCGTCTCGACCGCGATGGCTTCTACCTGCAACCCACGGTTTTTGCAGATGTTATCGACGACATGACCATCGCCCGCGAAGAGATTTTCGGCCCCGTCATGGCGGTGCTTGATTTCGACACCGAAGAAGAGGCGATAACCCGTGCAAACGCCACGGAATTCGGTCTGTCCGCCGGTGTGTTCACCCGCGACCTGTCTCGCGCGCATCGCGTGATCGCGCAGCTGGAGGCGGGGTCTTGTTTCATCAACTCATATAACGATGCTCCGGTCGAAGCGCCCTTTGGCGGGACAAAAATGTCGGGCGTCGGACGCGAAAACTCCAAGGCTGCAATCAACCATTACAGCGAACTGAAATCCGTCTTCGTCCGCATGGGCGACGTTGAGGCCCCGTTCTAAGGCACTGAAATGAAATCTGAATACGTCATCGTAGGCGCTGGCTCAGCGGGCTGTGCGCTGGCCTACCGTTTGTCCGAAGCGGGCCGTTCCGTGACCGTGATCGAGCACGGCGGGACGGACGCCGGACCGTTCATCCAGATGCCTGGCGCCCTGAGCTATCCGATGAACATGAAGCGCTATGACTGGGGATTCAGGACTGAGCCTGAGCCACATCTTGGCGGTCGGCGTCTGGCCTGTCCGCGTGGCAAGGTGATTGGGGGCTCGTCGTCAATCAACGGCATGATCTATGTGCGGGGTCATGCGCGCGACTATGACCATTGGCGCGATCAGGGTGCCGCTGGCTGGGGATATGCTGATGTTCTGCCTTATTTTCAGCGGCTTGAGAATTGGCATTCAGGTGGACATGGTGGCGATCCGGAGTGGCGTGGAACCGGTGGACCGCTCCACATCACCCGAGGTGCGCGCGAGAACCCGTTGACCCGTGCCTTTGTCGAGGCGGGTGCTCAGGCGGGTTACGACATCACGGGCGACTACAACGGGCACCAGCAAGAGGGGGTTGGGCCGTTCGACATGACGGTCTGGCAGGGCGAGCGATGGTCGGCGGCCAAGGCATATCTGCGGCCTGCGTTGAAGAGCGGAAACTGTAATGTTGTCAGGGAGTTCGCGCGCAAGGTTGTGATCGAGAACGGGCGCGCCACTGGTGTCGAAGTCGAACAGGCGGGACAGATCAAGGTGATCCGTGCCGATGTTGAAGTGATCCTTGCAGCCTCGGCCATCAACTCCCCGAAATTGTTGATGCTTTCGGGGATTGGTCCGGCGCAGCACTTGCGGGAACATGGCATCGAGGTGATCGCGGATCGGCCGGGCGTGGGGCAGAATTTGCAGGATCACCTGGAGGTTTATGTTCAGGCCGCGGCGAGCCAGCCGGTGAGCCTTTACAAATACTGGAACCTACTGGGCAAAGCCTATGTCGGCGCGCGCTGGCTGCTGACCAGAACCGGACCGGGCGCTTCTAACCAGTTTGAAAGTGCTGGATTTATTCGGTCGAGGGCTGGCGTCGACTATCCCGATCTGCAGATCCACTTCCTGCCGATTGCGGTTCGGTATGATGGGCAAACTGCTGCCGAAGGGCACGGGTTTCAGGCCCATGTGGGGCCGATGCGGTCGCCGTCGCGGGGCGAGATCACGCTGCGCTCCGGCGATCCGAAGGAGGATCCTCGTATTTTCTTCAACTATATGAGCCACTTGGAGGATTGGATCGACTTTCGGCAGGGTATCCGGCTGGTCCGGGATATCTTCCGGCAGGATGCGTTCAAACCTTATTTCAAGCACGAAATCCAACCGGGCGATGACGCGCAAAGTGATGAAAGCCTTGACGATTTCATCCGTGAGCATGCCGAAAGCGCCTATCATCCCTGCGGGACCTGCAAGATGGGGGGGCGCAACGATCCGATGGCGGTCGTCGATCCCGAAACGCGCGTGATTGGTGTGGAAAATCTGAGGGTTGCGGACAGCTCGATCTTTCCGCGGATCACCAATGGCAATCTCAACGCGCCGTCGATTCTGGTGGGAGAAAAGGCGTCGGATCACATTTTGGGCAAAACGCCGTTGCCGTCGGACAATCGTGAGCCGTGGATTCATCCGGATTGGCAAACCGCGCAGCGATGAACCGTACGGTTGGACCTTGCGAACCGTACGCTTTGATCCGATGGCTGTAGGCTGCTTTTACTTCGAATAAATGTATCGAAAATCAGCTTCTCTTCTATTTAATCTATTGTTTTTGGAAAGCGTTTCTTGACGCGTTGCAGCTAGTTCTGAGATGCCGCCTGCCCTTCGGGCCAAAGGGACGTCGAGACAGACAAGACAGTCAGGTAGAATGCGAAGGTGTCGCCGCATTGCTCAAACCTTGATCAGGTTTGGGGAACAAAAGGACAGGCGCGCGCGTCTTCTGAGCAAGCTCCTGTAACCTGCCGCGCGGATGGCGTATCACAGCCAAATGACCAACTCACTGTCCGACATGATCGCTTGCCCCAAATGCGACGCGCTGCACCGGGTGCCGCAAGTCGATATCGGCGCTCAGGCCAGATGTGTGCGGTGTGGCACTGTTCTGATGGCGCCGCGCGAAGGCGCGATGACACGGATCGTCATGCTGTCGATGACGGCTCTGATCCTGATGATCGCTGCGGTTTTCTTTCCATTTCTTGAATTGAGCACCCATGGGCTGGGTCGGAAAAGTTCGGTTTTCGACGCAATTCTTGCGTTCTCGGACGGGCTCATGCTGCCTTTGTCCTTCGCGGTGGCGGCGTTGATCGTGGTGTTGCCGATCACCCGGTTCGTGGCGCTGATTTATGTGTTCGCGCCAATGGCATTGGGTTGGGCACCCGCGAAACATGCGCGGTCGGTGTTCAAACTCGCTGAACATATCCGCCCATGGGCGATGGCGGAGGTGTTCATCATTGGCGTGGCTGTCGCGCTGGTGAAGGTTGCAGGGTTGGCGCAGGTGACGCTTGGCCCCGCCTTCTGGGCCTTCGTTGGGCTGGTGATCATCACGGTTCTCAAGGATAATTTCATGTGTCGGGTGACGGTATGGCAAACGCTGAACGCGCGCAGCCCGTCCTGACGGCGCGGGCTGCGGGGTTGGTGGGCTGTGCCGAATGTGGCCATGTTTACCAACTGGGAACAGAGACCTGTACGGTGTGTGGAACGCGGCTGGTCAGCCGGGACATGACAAGCCTGCAGCGGGTCTGGGCTTGGCTCTTTGCGGGCATGGTCGTGTACATCCCCGCCAATGTCTATCCGATGCTGCGCACCACGACCTTTGGCAATACGCAGGAGAGCACGATTGTCGGCGGTGTGTTCGAGCTGATGGATCACGGCTCTTATGGTGTGGCGTTGATCGTGTTTTTCGCCTCGGTCATCATTCCGGTCAGCAAGTTCATCGCGATTGCCTATCTTGCAATCAGGATTCAGCGCGGAAAACCGGGCACCACCGCCCATTTTCACCTTTACGAGGTGGTCGAGTTCATAGGTCGCTGGTCGATGATCGACGTCTTCGTCGTGGCGATCCTGTCGGCCTTGGTGCAGTTGAATTTCGTCGCCTCCATTCATCCAGGAATCGCGGCCGTGAGTTTTGCTCTTTCGGTTGCATTCACCATGATTTCGGCCAATAGCTTCGATCCCAAACTCATCTGGGACGCGCCTGAAGGAAAACCGGTTTGAGCGATCCGACCCCCGCAGATATGAAGGTGTCCGCACCGCGCAAGTCGCTGTTTCGGAACCTGTCTGTTGTCTGGCTGGTGCCGCTGGTGGCGCTGGGCGTGTCGCTTGGCATCGCGTGGCAGAACTATGCAGATCGCGGGACGTTGATCGAGATCGCGTTTCGCAACGCATCGGGCGTGGTGGCTGGAGAAACGACCCTGCGCTATCGCGACGTGGTGGTAGGAACGGTCGAGGATGTGCGGTTCACCTCGGATTTGGGCCAGGTTCTGGTCTATGTGCGTGTCGACAATGATGTTGCACCGTTCATCGACGACGAGGCGACGTTCTGGGTGGTGCGGCCTGAAGTGTCAGCGCGTGGGATCAGCGGTTTGTCGACGGTTTTGTCGGGTGTGTATATCGAAGGCGCGTGGGACAACATCCCGGGTGCAGTGACGCAGCGGTTTGCCGGAACGGAAACGCCGCCGCTGAACCAGCCAGGGCGTCCTGGTCGGCGGATCACATTGGCGACGGATGATGGCACGACGATTTCCTATGGATCGCCGGTGCTGTTTCGCGGTGTCGAGGTGGGGCGGCTGGAGGCTCCGCGTCTTTCGGCAGATGGGCGCACGGTGTTGGTCGATGCGTTCATCGACGCGCCGCATGATACGCGGCTGACGCAGGCGACGCGGTTCTGGGACACGTCGGGGTTCGAACTGACCTTTGGTACAGCGGGTTTTTCGGTGGATTTCGACAGCCTTGCATCGCTGGTCACAGGCGGCGTGTCGTTTGATGATGTCTACGAAGACGGGGAGCCGTTGCCCCCCGGCTACGTGTTCACGCTTTACGAGGAAGAGGAAGACGCCCGCCGCAACACCCTGGTGCGCGGGCCATCGCAGGGCGTGTCTTTCGCGGTCCAATTTTCGGAGTCGGTGAACGGTTTGGAAGCGGGCGACGACGTGACCTATCAGGGCCTCGAAGTGGGGGTCGTCACCGAATTGCGGTCTCGGGTGATCGAGACTCAGTTCGGGCCAGAGCTGTCTTTGCTGGTGAACGTAGCCATCGACCCGCAGCGCATGGGCTTGCCCCCCGAAACCACCCCGGAGGAGACGGTCGATTTCTTCCGTTTTGCGGTCGAGACGGGGATGCGGGCGCGTTTGGCGACGGAAAGCCTGCTGAGCAGCGATCTGCGGATCGAGCTTGTTGTGCTGGATGACGCGCCTGCTGCGCGGCTGACCGAAGTTGATGGTGAACCACCGCGCCTGCCCAGCATCGAATCCAATCTGTCGGACTTTACGGCCACCGCCGAAGGTGTGCTGGAGCGGATCAACGCGCTGCCCATTGAAGAGGTCATGCAACAGGCGATCAGCCTCATGGATGCGGTCGAGCAATTGGCGCGGAACGAGGATTTGCAGCGCGTGCCGGGATCGGCGGTGGCGCTGCTGGACGACACGCGCGCTGGTCGGCAACGAGGCGATCCAGGCGATCCCAGCGCAGATCGAAGCGGCGGTGAACGACCTGACGGCGCTTGTGGCCGAGGTGCGCGAGGGTGGTGCGATTGCGTCCTTGAACAGCGCCTTGGCGCAATTGGATGCGGCGATGGTGGGGATCAACGCCGCGTCGCAATCGGCCCCGGCGTTGGCCGAGAACCTTGCAAAGCTGACGGAAGAGGACATTCCGGCGGTGCTGGCCGAATTGCAGGGCGTGGCGCAGACCGCGCAGGAGCTGAAGCTGGACGAGTTGGTGGCCAGCGCCACGGCGACATTGAACCGGGTGGATGCGCTGATCGCGCAGGAGGCGGTGCAGGGCATCCCGGCAGCGGTGACTGCAGCGATCGAGGATGTGCGGACCATCGTGGCGGATGTGCGGGCCGAAGGTGCGGTGCAGGCGTTGGGCAGTTCCCTGCGTAATCTGGACAGGGCAATGGCGGATATCAGCGTGGCCTCGCAGGATGCTCCCGCGCTCACGGCGAACCTGCGGCAGATCACCGAGAGCGACATTCCCGAGCTGTTGAGCGAGCTTGAAGCGGTGGCGACGACGGCGAAAGATCTGGAATTGCAAGAGCTAGTGGACAGTGCGACGAGCACGCTCAACCGGGTCGATGCGCTGGTGGGGTCGCAGGACACGCTGGAACTGCCCGGTACAATCAACGACGCGCTGACCGAGATGCGGCTGGCCTTGGCCGAGTTGCGTGAAGGGGGCGTGGTTGAGAACCTGAACGCGACGCTGCAATCGGCGTCGGATGCGGCCGGGTCGGTGGCGGAGTCGGTTGAGGACCTGCCGCAGTTGACCGCCCGGTTGGAGCGGTTGGTGGCCGAGACCGAGGCCGTTGTGCGGTCTTATGGGGAACGGTCGGATTTCAATACGCAGACGCTGTCAGCGCTGCGCGAGGTACAGAATGCAGCGAAGTCGATTTCCGAATTGGCGCGCGCGATCGAGCGCAGCCCCAATTCGCTGATCTTCGGGCGCTGAGGAAGGACGAGTGGAATGATGCAGATGAACATGCGGGTGCTGGCGGTTTTGGTCGCGCTGCCTTTGGTGGCCTGTGGATCAGCCGACAGCGCGCGTTACCTGATCGACGCGCCGGTGGCGACCGGGGCTGCGACGCGCGTGTCGGTGCAGAGTGTCGAGTTGCGCGACGTGTCGCTGCCCAGCCATGCGTCAGGTTCCGAGATCCTCGTGCGCGAGGAAGGCGGCGCGTTGCGGCCCTTGGGGGACGCGGTCTGGGCGGATGATCCGGCGCGCGCGGTCACGGGTACGTTGGCACAATTGCTGGACGACCGCAGCACGGCGACAGTTTCGGCAGAGCCTTGGCCGCTGCTGGATGGCCCGTCGGCGCGGCTGGATGTGCGGATCGACAGGATGCTGGCCAATGTTTCAGGTGTGTTCGAGATCACAGGGCAGGCTGCAGTGAGTGCCGTGGACGGACGCCCGCGCGAGCGGGTCGAACGGTTTGCCATCTCGGTGCCGATTGCCGAGATCTCGGCGGCTGCGGTCACTGACGCGCAGGGCCGGGCGCTGGTGGCGCTGTCGGACGAGTTGATCGGGCTTTTGCGCTAGAGGCCATGCCCCTGATCCCCTCCAGCCTGAATGACCTGCTCGACCACGGGTTCGATACCGTGATCGACGTCCGCAGCCCTGCGGAATTTGCCGAAGATCATGTGCCCGGTGCGATCAACCTGCCGGTTCTCGACAATGAGGAGCGGGCGCGGGTGGGTACGATCTACAAGCAGGTCAGCCCGTTTGATGCGCGTAAGATCGGGGCCGCGTTGGTGTTCCGCAATGCCGCTAACCATATCGAAACCTCTTTGTCTCATCATGACGGTGGTTGGCGACCCTTGGTCTATTGCTGGCGCGGCGGGCAAAGGTCGGGGTCGTTTGCGTGGCTGCTCAAGGAAATCGGCTGGCGGTCTGACGTGGTTCAGGGCGGGTACAAAACCTATCGGCGGCTGGTTGTGGAGATGCTGCACGATCAGGCGCTGCCGTTCCGGTTCGTGCAATTGGGCGGCTATACCGGTACGGCCAAGACAGAGCTTTTGCCGCTTTTGGCGGCGCGGGGCGTGCAGGTGATCGACCTTGAGGGGTTGGCGAACCACCGTGGATCGCTCTTGGGGTCGATGGGGGAGCAGCCGTCGCAGAAGGCGTTTGAAAGCGCCTTGGCACGGGTGCTGTGCCGTCTCGATCCGGGGCGGCCCGTTCTGGTGGAGGCGGAGAGCAGCAAGATCGGGCAGATCCTTGTGCCGCCGTCGCTTTGGGACGGGATGAAGGTGGCGCCGTGGATCGAGGTGACAGCGCCATTGGAGGCGCGGACGGAGTATTTGCTGCGGGCCTATGACGATATCCTGTCGGATCGGCCCAGGCTGCACGCACGGCTGGCGCCACTCAAGGCGCATCGGGGCGAGGCTTTGGTTGCGCAGTGGATTGGGCTGAGTGCGGCGGGTGACAAGCGGGCGCTCACGCGGTCGCTGATGGAGGACCATTACGATCTGGCTTATGCCAAGTCGATGAAGGCGATGGCCCCCCATGTCATTGCGCAGGTTGCGGCGGATGGGCTTACGCCTGCGCATCTTGAACACGTGGCGGCGCAGGTCGCGGCGGTGCTTCAGGCGATTGAGATCTGACC
This sequence comes from Marivita sp., assembly GCF_048006345.1. Lineage (GTDB taxonomy): Bacteria > Pseudomonadota > Alphaproteobacteria > Rhodobacterales > Rhodobacteraceae > Marivita. Next base: position 89,200 of record NZ_CP180351.1, read on the forward strand.
GACCGGACCTCTGTGCAGATGGCCGATGATGGCGCTGTCGGGGTGCCCGTTCTGGTGCAGTTTGTCGATCAGGGTTTGCGCCTGATCCGCCGGAACAGCCGCCAACAGCCCACCGCCGGTTTGCGGATCAAAAAGCAAGCGTGTGAGCGGGCTGTCGGGAATGTTTGAAAATCCGGCGCGATTGTTGTCGTAAAGCGAAGAATGCTCGCCGCGTTCCGACAGGTCCAGCGCACCTGGCAGGAGCGGGATAGTGTCGAGCGTCAGGGTCGCGGCAAGGCCGGAGGCGGCGCAGATGTTCTGTGTGTGCCCGGCAAGGCCGAACCCGGTGAGATCGGTCATTGCCTGTGCCGTGTCCTGCAGGATGTGGGAGGCGGATTTCTGGCCCTGCTGCATCGCGTCCAGCGCGGCTGCGACGTCGGAACCCCGCGCCTTGCCGGACATGAGCGCGGCCATGATCACGCCGGTGCCGATGGGTTTGGTCAGGATCAGCGCCGCGCCGTCCTGTGCGCCGCCCAGCGTGATCGGATCGCGGTCAAGCAGGCCGGTGACGGCGAGGCCGATGGTCAATTCGTCCCCCAGCGTGGAGTGGCCGCCGACGATATCGGCACCCGCGTCCTGCAGGATGGTTTGGGCCGAGGTCAGGATCTCTGTCAGGGTGCGTTCGGCCAAGGGTTCCGACAGGCGGGGCAGGGTGATCGACAGGGTTGCGGCCTGCGGGTTGGCACCCATCGCCCAGATGTCACCCAGGGCATGATGGGTCGCGATGCGGGCCATGACGGCGGGATCGGCCCAGAAGCTGCGCAGATGGTCGGTGGTGAAAACCTGCCGCGCGCCGCCGGTGAGCAGGAGGGCCGCATCGTCACCAGGAAGCGGCGTGATGTCGGCGCGCTGCGTGGGTTTCAGCGTGGCGAGGGATTTGGACAGCGCATCGCGGCCGAGTTTCGCGCCACAGCCACCGCAAAGCGGTTTAGGGCCCATCGCCTGCTGCACCCCCTTGGCGCGGGGATAGGGCAGGGGCGCAGTGGGCATCTTGGGCAGTTGGTCGAACTGGTCCATGAATTTGCGGTCGATGCGGTCTTTCCAACCCCAGACCCAAGGGCCGGTGAACGTGAGGCCGAAGCGATCACCAAGCGCCGACTTTTTCCCGAGCGAGATAAGCTTCAGGTAATCTTTCTGTGGCACATAGGTCTTGAGCGGACCACCCGAGAGAGAGGAGGCGAGATTGTGAAATAGAACAGGGGCTTGCCGCACGGCATAGACGCCCGCCTTGGGCCGGGGGGCGTGGGACATGTGCGCGCAGTCGCCGACGGCAAAGATGCGCGGATCACTGGTTTGCAGACGGTCATTGACGGTCAGAAAGCCGTCATGGGTGGTCAGGCCGGTCTGTGCCAGCCAAGGATAAGGGCGTGCTCCTGCGGCGCCCGTGATGAACTGGGCCGTGATGCTGCTGCCGTCGTCGAGGGTGATCGTGTCTTTGCCAAGATGGGTGATCTGGGTGTTTTCGTGCAAGATGATGTTGAGCGACTTCATCGCGTCGCGCAATTTATCGGCGCTTTTTGCTGGCAGCGCCGACAGCGCGGTGGCGTTGTCGATCAGGTGAATTGTGGCGGGGCGATTGCGTTTCTTTAAGGCGTGGGCCATTGCCATCGCCAATTCGGCACCGGCAACGCCGCCGCCGATGATGGCCACGTTGGCCGGGCCAGTGCGGTTGCGGAAGCTGTCCCATTCGGCGGCAAAAGGACCAAGCGGTTTGGCAGGGATCGCATGGTCGGCAAAACCGGGCAGGGCAGGCATGTCGGAGGTGATGCCGACATCGACCGAACAGGCGTCGAACCCAATGGGCGGATGGGTGTCGATCTGGACAGTGCCACGGGCCGGGTCGATGCCAGTGACCGATCCAAGGATCAGCCGCGCATTGGCGAATTGCGCGAGGCGGACAAGGTCGATGTCGAGTTGTTCGCGGGTGTAATGGCCAGCGACAAAACCGGGCAGCATGCCGGAATAGGGTGCGGTTGGACCCGGATTGATCAGCGTAAGTCGTGCCCCGGGGAGAGGTTTCATCGCCCATTTGCGCAGCACCAACGCGTGGGTGTGGCCGCCACCGATAAGAACGAGGTCCTGAGTGAGCGGCAGGGGCGGCTGGTGCATGAGGCTGGTCCTTTGGTGGTCAGGCCCGGTGTACCACGGCGGTGCCGCCCCGCCCATGCGGCGGGTGATCAACTTTCGTAACGTGTCTGTCCGTGCGCGTTTGCGCTAACGCAAGGGGTGACGTGAAGAGGGTGATGCGCGCGGGCTTGTGGGTGGCACCTGTGCGCGATTCGGTCGGGATCACCGAGGCAGTCTGTCTGCCGTGGCCTCAGCTAGCGCCGCTCAGACCCGTCAAAAGCGCAGTATACTTTGGGATACAGAAAAATATTTAATTAACAAAGGCTTAAAAAATTGAGAAAAACGACTGAGTAAGTAAATTTCAAAACCTTAATGCTTGACGAAATAATCCTGCGCCTAGATGAAAGCCCAAGAATTGCGAAGAGCGTTGGGTCAGAAGGCGGCCTTTGCTCGGTAGGGACGCGACATTGCGACCGCGCGAACAGGCAGGAGAGATCGTCGGCGATGTTGAAATCCATTTTGGTCCCAGTGCGTGGTGATGGCATGGTCGCAACCGTCCTTGCCCACGCCGCCGAACTTGCCAAGCAGCACCAAGCGCAGGTCAATGTCGTCCATTGTCGTGCCCAGGCCAGCGATCTGCTGCCGCAGGGGATTGTCATGAATGACTTTGCCCGCAAGGTGATGATGGAACAGGCGGTCGAGCTTGCGAACCGTCAGGAAGATCACCTGCGCAAGATTTTGCACCGTCTGGCGCGTGATTTTGGGCTCGAGGAAAACGCGAGCACACCCGATGTTGCGGTTTGTACCTTTGCGGAAGAGCCGGGCCGCATGGCCGATGTCGTCAAGCATTCGGGTCGGTTGTCCGATCTGATTGTTTTGCCGAAGCCTCAGCGGGAACGCAATCTTGGCCAAAGCTCGTTGAAAGCGGCGCTTTATGGCGCGGGGCGGCCCGTGTTGATCTGTCCGGGGCAGTTGCAGCCTGACGCAACATTCGCCCAGCACGTGGCGGTTGGCTGGAATGGCTCGCTGCCTGCAGCGCGGGCTGTGGCATCGTCTTTGGACATCATTCACGCTGCCAAGCGCGTCAGCATCCTGACCGGCGGGAAAGTGCAAACGCACGGACCCACCGTTGAAGAGCTTGTGGACTATTACGCGCTGCGGGGCATCACCGCCGAAGTTGTGCGCTTCAGCGGAAAAGATGCCGCCACCGAGCTTCTCAAGACGAGCAAGAGCATCGGGGCCAGCCTGCTGGTGATTGGTGCTTACAGCCACAGCCACGAGACCGAGATGCTGTTTGGAGGCAATACCGAACGCATCGTGGACAAGACAGAAATGCCCATCCTGATGGCACATTGAACCAACTCTTTGGCCGAGCAACGGCCTGTGACCGGGGCGTGCCCCATATCTGAACCCCGCACATGACGCGGAAACGACTGGCCTGGGACACCGGGCATATTAGGGAGGACTACACCATGAAACTCACCAAGAGATTTTTCCTCGGACTGGCTGCAGGCACGGCCCTTGCGACATTGCCGATGGCAGCTTTGGCCCAGGACTGGCAGCCGAAACGTCCGATCGATTTCACGATCATGGCAGGTCCGGGCGGCGGGGCAGACCAGATCGCGCGGTTCGTGCAATCGGTGGTCGAGGCGAATGACATGACCAATCGCCCCCTGATCCCCACCAACCGCGGTGGCGGCTCGGGCGCTGAGGCCCTTCTGCATCTCAAGGACGCGCGCGACCCGGATCACACGCTGATGGTCACGCTGAATTCGTTCTACACAACACCGATCCGCCAAGAGGGTCTGGGCGTCGATATCGAAACCTTTACCCCGATCACCATGATGGGCGTCGATCCGTTCGTGCTTTGGGTTCACAAGGATTCCGGCATCACGACCTTTGAAGACTTTATCGCCAAGGTCAAAGAAATGGACGGCGAGTACGTCATGGGTGGCACAGGAACGGGTCAGGAAGACTCGATCGTGATCGCTTACATGTCCGGGGCCTATGGTTTGAAGATCAAGTACATCCCCTATGATGGCGGCGGCGCCGTGGCCAAGGACCTTGCCGGTCAGCAGATCATGGCAACCGTCAACAACCCCGCCGAAGCCAAGGGCTTTTACGAAGCGGGTGACTTCGTGCCGCTTCTGGCCTTCTCGGACGAGCGTATGGATGCCTATCCTGACGTGCCGACCATGAAGGAAAAGGGGCATGACTTCTCGTACTACAACCAGCGGGCCATCGTCGGTGCCCCCGGTATGTCGGACGAGGCTGCAGCCTATTACCGCGAGGTCTTCGGCAAGGTCTACGAAGGCGAGGACTGGCAGGCCTACCTGGCCTCTGAAAGCCTGTCGCCGCTGCCGATGGATGAAGCGCAAACACGGGCCTACTGGGCGACGCAGGTTGCCACTCACCGCAAGCTTCTGTCCGAAATCGGCGGTTAAGCTGTAAGCCAGGAAAGGGGGCAGACATGCGCCAAGGTGAAATATCACTTGCAGGGCTCCTTGCCCTCTTTTCCCTGTATCTGATGTGGAAGAGCGCAGAGCTTCCCATCGGGTACATTCGCGGCCAAGGGCCGGGCGGTGGCTTCTGGCCATTCTGGCTGTCGGTCGGAATGCTGCTGAGCTGTGTTGCGATTGCCTGGAATTGGTGGCGCGGCAAGAGCCCCGCATCGGTGTCTGATGAACCGCTCATGGATGCCTTCGGATGGCGCACCGTGCTCCATGTCGGAGGTGGGGTCATTGCATTCGTTGCTTTGATTTCCGTGGTGTCGATGTATGGCGCGGTGGGGCTGTTCCTTGTCTACTACCTGCGTTTTCTGGGCCGGCATTCCTGGGCCCTGACACTCGCCATCGCGATCGTCCTGCCCATCGGTCTGTTCTTCTTCTTCGAGGGGGCGATGCAGATTTCGATGCCGCAAGGCCTGCCGTTCACGCAGCCCTTCTTCGATGTGATGTACGACATCATTTACTGACGCCCCCAGGACCCAAGGACCATCATGGAAGCTTTATCTTTTCTGGCCGATGGCGTGCTTGTTGCGCTTGAGCCGCTCAATCTTCTTCTTATCCTGATTGGCGTCACCGTTGGCTTGTTCATCGGGGCAATGCCGGGATTGGGATCGGTGAACGGTGTGGCGATCCTTTTGCCGATCACCTTTCTGGTGCCGCCGGGTTCCGCCATCATCTTTCTGGCCGCCATCTATTACGGCGCGATGTACGGGGGGGCGATTTCATCAATCACCATGGGCATACCCGGCGCATCAACGGCCGTGGCCACGACGTTTGATGGACGGCCCCTGGCGCTTCAGGGGCGGGCCAGCCTTGCCCTGGTGACAGCGGCGATTGCGTCCTTCGTGGGCGGCACCATCGCCAACGTCCTGTTCACTCTGTTTGCGCCGCTGCTTGCGACCATGGCCCTGTCGTTTGGACCGCCCGAGATCTTTGCGCTGATGCTGCTGGCCTTCGCGACCTTTGTGGGGCTTGGCGGGGATGATATCCCGAAGACGATCTTTTCGATCTGCCTTGGTCTGGTTCTGGCCACTGTCGGGTTCGACACCATCTCGGGTGAGCCGCGCCTTGTGCTGTTCGAGATCGAGGGTTTCCTGCGGGGGATCGGCTTTATCGTGCTGGCCATCGGGGTATACGGCATCGGTGAGATGCTTTGGACAATCGAGCAAACGCGCGGTGAAGTGACAACGACAAACCCCAAAATGACCATGAAGGGCATGGTGTCTGATTCCAAGGAAGCGATGCGCAGAGGTTGGAAAGGCACGGGGATCGGATCGTTTCTTGGGTTCTTCGTTGGTGTTCTTCCCGCTGCAGGTGCGACACCGGGGTCGCTGATGTCTTACGGTGTTGCCAAGATGGTCTCAAAGAATCCCGAGGAATACGGGAAGGGGACGCCCGACGGTGTTGCGGCGCCTGAAGCCGCCAACAACTCCGCCTCTACAGGCTCCATGTTGCCGATGCTGACGCTGGGTATTCCGGGCTCTCCGACAACGGCGATCCTTCTGGGTGGCATGGTCATCTGGGGTCTGACACCCGGTCCGCGCCTGTTTGTCGATGAAAGCGAGTTTGTGTGGGGTCTGATCGGATCGTTCTACATCTCGAACATCGCTGCGCTGTTCATCAACCTCGCGTTCATCCCGCTTTTCGTGTGGATGCTGCGGATGCCCTTCACCATCCTTGCTCCGCTGATCTTCGTACTGTCCATCGTTGGTGGATTTGCCGCGTCGCGCAGCATGCATGATCTTTGGCTGATCATCATTTTCGGGCTTGCGGCGTTCTTTTTGCGCAAGTTCGATTATCCGCTGGCACCGGCTGTTCTGGCGATTGTGCTTGGGCCCATTGCCGAGCCGACGATGCGCCAATCCCTGCTGCTGTCCTCGGGTGACCCGACGATCTTCTTCACCCGACCCATTGCGGGGCCCATCACCGTGGTTGCCATCATCCTGATCCTGCTGCCTGCGATAAAACTGCTGCGCCGCAAGCGGTCGGAAAAACTGGCCTGACCTATGCGAGCGGGTCGGGATCACGGTGGTCCGGTCATCGAAGACCAGGTGTCAGAGGTATAAATTGCCAACGCCGCGCTTTTCTTTATGCGCCCACTCGTTATGTATCAGCCCAAGGGTGGATGTCAGAGCGGTGCTCGGGCGGAAAAAACTGAAAACAGACTACTAAGGAGGGACAGGGCAATGGCTACAAACGTCAAGGCACTGCTAGAGGGACATGACGCCGGATCAAATGCCTTGGGCGCACCTGGGCGGGACTGGCTCAGCTATGGCGGGCTGCGGGATCTGTCGGCGGAGGTCAGCGCGTCCTTGCGCGGCTTCGGCATCGGTCCAAGCGACCGGGTGGCCATCGTGCTGCCGAACGGGCCGGAAATGGCGGCGGCGTTCGTGACAATCGCGCAGGCGGCGACCACGGCCCCGCTGAACCCGGCGTACCGCGAGGATGAATACAAGTTCTACCTTGAGGACCTTGGCGCGAAAGCGATTGTGCTGGGCGACGGCTATGACGGTCCGGCGCTGGCTGCCGCACAGTCCCTTGGGTTGATGGTGCTGCGCACGGTTGTGGCCGAGGGCGCACCAGCTGGGTCGTTCACCCTGTCCGCCGATGGTGCGACGGGCGATGCGCTTCCTGCGAGCGATCCGAGCGATGACGATGTGGCACTGATCCTGCACACCTCGGGTACCACGTCGCGGCCGAAGATCGTACCGCTCCTGCAATCGAACGTGGCGGCGTCGGCACACAACATCGCGGCGTCACTGAACCTGTCGTCCGACGACCGTTGCCTGAACGTGATGCCATTGTTCCATATTCACGGCTTGATCGCTGCGGTGTCAGCATCTTTGTCCGTGGGCGCGTCGATCTGGTGCGCGCCGGGCTTTGACGCGCTGCGCTTCTTTGGCTGGATGCGCGATGCGACGCCCACATGGTACACCGCTGTGCCGACCATGCATCAGGCCATCCTGACCCGCGCAGGCCGCAATGCGGATGTGATCGCGGAGGTGCCGCTGCGCTTCCTGCGGTCGTCCTCGGCGTCTTTGCCGGCACAGGTGATGGAGCAGCTGCGCGAGACCTTCAACGCGCCGGTGATCGAGGCTTACGGCATGACCGAAGCCGCGCACCAGATGTGCTGCAACCCGTTCGACCGGCAGAAACCCGGTGCGGTGGGTGTGGCCGCTGGCCCCGAAGTGCGCGTGGCGCATGAGACCGAGAACCGGCTGATCGACGGGACGGGTGAGGTGGTGATTTCCGGCCCGAACGTGACACCCGGCTATGAGAGCAACCCGGATGCAAACGCCAAGAACTTCTTTGAAGCCGATGGCAAGCGCTGGTTCCGCACCGGCGATCAGGGCGCGTTTGACGAAGACGGCTTCCTGCATCTCACCGGGCGATTGAAGGAAATCATCAATCGCGGCGGCGAGAAGGTCTCGCCGCTCGAGGTGGATGGGGTGCTTCTGGACCACCCGGCGATTGCGCAGGTGGTGACCTTCGCGCTGCCACATCCCAAGCTGGGGGAAGAGGTCGCGGCGGCTGTCGTGCTGAAGGATGGCACCGAGGCGACCGAGCGCGAGATCCGCGATTTCGCAGCCGAGCGCATGGCGGATTTCAAAGTGCCGCGCAAGGTGATCATTCTGGACGAGATCCCGAAAGGGGCCACCGGCAAGATGCAGCGGATCGGTCTGGCGGAAAAGCTTGGGCTGGTTGAGACGGCGTGAGCATGTGCCGGGCTGATAGCCCGGCCTACGCCTTTGATCGGCGGTGGTGTCGGATGGATCGAGAGGGAGCCTCCGGCGGGAGTTTATTTGGCAAGATGAAGGGGGAGCGGTTCGCGGAAAAGCAGCGGATCGTTTCGGGTGAGCGATGAAGATTTGCGTATTCGGAGCGGGCGCCATTGGCGGCTATATGGGTGTCAAGTTGGCGCAGGCCGGGGCAGATGTGAGCCTTGTGGCGCGCGGGCCGCATCTGGCGGCGATGAAAGCCAACGGTTTGAAGCTGATCGAAGAGGGTGGTGAGGAGACCGTTGTGTCTGTGACCGCCTCGGACAATCCGGCGGATCTTGGCGTTCAGGATTACATCATCGTGACACTGAAGGCGCATTCCGTGCCGCCGATCGTGGACAAGATGAAGCCGCTGATCGGGCCGAACACCACGATTGTGTCGGGGGTGAACGGGGTGCCGTGGTGGTATTTTCACAAGATCGGTGGTGAACACGAAGGCACACGGCTTGAGTCGGTCGATCCGGGCAATGCGCAATGGGACGGGTTCGGGCCGGACCGGGTGCTGGGCTGTGTGGTCTATCCGGCAGCGGAAGTGATCGAGCCCGGCGTGGTCAAGCATATCGAGGGCAACCGCTTTTCGCTGGGCGAACCGGACGGGTCGAAATCCGAGCGGGCTGTGGCGCTGTCGCAGGCGCTGTCTTCCGCGGGGCTCAAGGCGCCGGTGCGGCCCCGGTTGCGGGATGAGATCTGGGTGAAGCTTTGGGGCAACCTGTCATTCAACCCGATCTCGGCTTTGACCCATGCGACGCTGGATGTGCTCTGCACCGATCCCGGTACGCGGGCGGTGGCCAAGGGGATGATGCTCGAGGCGCAGGAGATTGCGGAAAAGCTGGGGGTGAAGTTCCCGATAGATGTGGAGCGCCGCATTGATGGCGGTGCGGCAGTCGGCGCGCACCGCACGTCGATGCTGCAGGATCTGGATCAGGGCCGTCCGATGGAAATCGACGCGCTGGTGGGATCGGTGCAGGAGCTGGGCCGCGTGGTGAATGTGCCAACACCGACAATCGACACGGTGCTGGCGTTGGTCACGTTGCGGGCGCGGACGGCCGGGCTTTATTCGTAAGCGGCGGTCACGATCACTTCGACCTTGAGCTCGGGGCGGGCCAGCTTGGCCTCCCCGCAGGCGCGGGCGGGAGCGTGGCCTTCGGGCACCCAGGCGTCCCAGACAGCGTTCATTTCGGCGAAATCGGCCATGTCGGCGACCCAGATGATGGCTTGCAGGATCTGTTCGCGCGACGATCCGGCCTGTTTCAGCAGCGCATCGACGCGGGCGAGGCAATCCTGCGTCTGCTCTGTCACGGTGTCGCCTGAGCCCACCTGACCACAGAGATAGACGGTGCCATTGTGTTTGACGATCTTGCTCATCCGCGTACCGATCTCTTGCCGTTCGATCATGGGGTGTCTCCTGACTGTTGTTTGCGCTGACACTTGCTGTTGGCGCGCGGATTGTCCAGAACGCTGGGGACAGATGAGGGGAGAGATCAGATGTCCGACACGCGTGCGCGCAAACGGTTCCGGTCGCAGGAATGGTTCGACAATCCCAACAATCCGGGCATGACGGCGCTTTATCTGGAGCGCTATCAGAACCAGTCCTTCACCCAAGGGGAGTTGCAGGCCGAAAAGCCGATCATCGGGATCGCCAATACCGGGTCGGATCTTGCGCCCTGCAACAAGATCCATGTGTTCCTGATGGACCGGATCAAGGCGGGGATTCGCGATGGTGGGGGGATTCCGATGGAATTCCCGGTGCATCCGATTCAGGAGACCGGCAAGCGGCCGACGGCGGCGTTGGACCGGAACCTTGCCTATCTGAGTTTGGTCGAGGTGCTGCATGGCTATCCCATTGACGGGGTGGTGCTGACCACAGGCTGTGACAAGACCACGCCGGCGCAGCTCATGGGCGCGGCGACGATGGATATTCCGGCGATTGCGCTCAATGGCGGTCCGATGCTGGATGGCTGGTACAAGGGCAAACGCGCAGGCTCCGGCACGACGATCTGGGAAGGGCGGCGTCTGATGGCGCGGGGCGAGATCGGCTACGAGGAGTTCATGGAACTGGCCTGTGCATCGTCGCCCTCATTGGGGCATTGCAACACGATGGGAACGGCGAGCACGATGAACGCGATGGCCGAGGCGCTGGGCATGTCCTTGCCGGGCAATTCGGCGATCCCGGCGCCGTTCCGTGAGCGGATGGCGATGGCTTATGAGACGGGCAAGCGCTGTGTGCAGATGGTGCTGGACGATCTGAAACCGTCGGACATTTTGACGCGCGAGGCGTTCGAGAACGCAATTGTGGTCAATGCGGCCATTGGCGGGTCGACCAATGCCCCGCCGCATCTGCAGGCGATTGCGCGACATGCGGGGGTGGAGTTGGACGTGACCGATTGGGAGAAGATCGGGTTTGACGTGCCGCTCATGGTGAATATGCAGCCGGCGGGCGAGTACCTGGGCGAGAGTTTTTACCGCGCAGGCGGTGTGCCTGCGGTGATGGGGGAATTGCGCAAAGCGGGGCGGTTGCATGAGGGGGTGATGACCGCGTCAGGGCAGCGGTTGGGGGATGTGCTGGCGTCTTGGGAGAGTCTGGACCGGGACGTGATCACGACCTATGACGCGCCGCTGCGCGACAAGGCGGGGTTCAAGGTGCTGTCGGGGAACCTCTTTGACTCGGCGCTCATGAAGACCAGCGTGATTTCCGCCGATTTCCGCAAGCGGTTCCTGTCGAAACCCGGTGAGGAAGGCGTGTTCGAGGCGCGGGCGATCGTGTTCGAGGGGCCCGAGGATTACCACGACCGGATCAACGATCCGGATCTGGCGATTGACGAGGAATGCATGCTCTTCATCCGCAATGTCGGCTGTGTGGGCTATCCCGGATCAGCCGAGGTGGTGAATATGCAGCCGCCTGATGCGCTGGTAAAGGCTGGGATCAATCACCTGCCGACGGTGGGGGATGGGCGGCAATCGGGGACGTCGGAAAGCCCGTCGATCCTGAATGCCTCGCCCGAGGCGGTTGTGGGGGGCGGATTGGCCTATCTGCAAACCGGGGACCGGGTGCGGCTGGATCTCAATGCCTCGACCCTGAACGCCTTGGTGGATGAGGTGGAATGGGAGGAACGCAAGGCGGCGTGGCAGGCGCCGGAGATCGTCAACCAGACGCCGTGGCAGGAGATCTATCGCCGCCATGTCGGGCAATTGGCGGATGGGGGATGCCTCGAGTTGGCGACGGCGTATCAGCGGATCGCCAAGGATTTGCCGCGCGACAATCACTGACGGGGTAGGGGGCGCTGCCCCCGTCCGCCTTTGGCGGACTCCCCGGAGTTTATTTGGCAAGATGAAGCAGGGAGCTGGGTCATGTCACAGACGATCATCATCACTGGGGCGGGCAGCGGGATTGGCCGTGCCTGTGCCGAAGCATTTCTTGAGGCTGGCTGGACGGTCGGGCTGATCGGGCGACGGGCGGCACATTTGGAGGAGATCGCGGCGGGGACAGAGGCGGCGTTGGCGCTGCCCTGTGACGTGACCGACGTGGCGGCGGTGGAGGCGGCCTTTGCGCAGGTTGTGGAGCGTTGGGGGCGGCTTGATGCGCTTTTCAACAATGCAGGAACGGGCGTGTTCGGGGCGACCATTGACGAGATCCCGCTGGAGGATTGGAAACGCTGCATCGACGTCAACCTGACAGGCAGTTTTCTCTGTGCGCGTGCGGCCTTTGCGCAGATGCGGCGGCAGGACCCGCAGGGCGGGCGGATCATCAACAACGGCTCGATCTCGGCCCATGTGCCGCGCTGGGGGTCGGTGCCCTATACGGCGTCGAAACATGCGATCACCGGGCTCACGCGGACGCTGTCGCTGGATGGGCGGGCGTTCAACATCGCTTGCGGGCAGATCGATATCGGCAATGCGGAGACCGAGATCGTGCACGGGTTGCGCGCGCAGGCGATCGACGCAGGCAAACCGGTGGAGCCGGTGATGGATGTGGCGCATGTGGCGACATCTGTGCTGCATATGGCCAGTCTGCCGCTGGATGCCAATGTTCAGTTCATGACGGTGATGGCGACCACCATGCCCTATATCGGGCGCGGCTAGATTGCCCTTGGACTCGGCCTGAGCTTCGTGCGTTTATGCCGTCAGAGACAAGGGAGGAGATTACCATGATCAAGCGCGCATTTCTCAAGTTCGCTGGAACAACGGCACTGGCACTGACGCTGGGCACAGGTGCCTTTGCGCAGGAGGTGACATTGCGGATGCACCAGTTCCTGCCGGCGCAGGCCAATGTGCCCAAGAACGTGCTTGTGCCCTGGGCCGAGCGGGTGATGGAATCCTCGGGTGGGCGGATCGAGATCCAGCATTTCCCGTCGATGCAATTGGGTGGCACGCCGCCGCAGCTGATCGACCAAGCGATTGATGGCGTGGCCGACATCATCTGGACCGTGGCAGGCTACACGCCCGGCCGCTTCCCGCGTGCCGAGGTGTTCGAGCTGCCGTTCACCATGACCGATGCGGGCGATATGTCGGCGGCCTATTGGGAACTGGCCGAAGAGCAGATGATGGATCAGGACTTTGCTGACTTCAAAGTGCTGGGGGTCTGGGTCCATGGCCCCGGCGTGATCCATTCCGCCGACCCGATCACCACACCTGGTGATCTGAACGGGGTCAAGCTGCGCGCGCCGACACGCGTGACGAACAAGCTTTTCACCAATCTTGGGGCGACCACCGTGGGCATGCCGGTTCCGGCAATCCCGGAAGCGCTGTCCAAGGGGGTCGTTGATGCGACCGTGATCCCGTGGGAGGTGACCGGCGCTCTCAAGGTGGCTGAATTGGTGGAGAACCACACCGAGTTCGAAGGGCCTGCGATCTATACCACGACGTTCATTTTCGCCATGAACAAGGAAAAGTACGAAAGCCTGCCGGATGACCTGAAGGCGGCCATCGATTCGCAGTCGGGGGCCGAGTTCAGCCGGATGGCGGGAACGCAGATGCAGTTGGACGATGCGCCGGGTCGCGAGGCGGCTTTGGACCTGGGCAACAATCTGATCACAATTTCAGAGGCGGATGCAGGTCCGTGGCGCGAGGCGGCTGCCTCGACCACAGCCGAGTGGATTGCCGAGATGAACGATAAGGGCATTGACGGAAATGCTCTGATCGCGCGGGCGAAAGAGCTTTTGGACAAGCATAACACGCAGTAAAGCGTGGCGCGTCGCCCTGCCAAAGGGTTGGGCGACGCACAAGACGGCGAGGGGCAGAGCGGCATGAAAACGGCGATTGAGCGCCTCGCGCGGGGCATGGCGGTTCTTGGCGGTGTCGTGATGGTGGCCCTTGTGCTTCTGACCTGCGTGTCGGTTTTGGGGCGCGGTCTGAACTCCATGGGACATTCCGGCTGGCTGACCTCGATGGCACAGGGCTTTGCCGATTGGCTGATCGCCAGCGGGGTCGGGCCGGTGACAGGGGATTTCGAGCTGGTCGAAGCGGGGATCGCGTTTTCGATCTTCGCGTTCCTGCCGATCTGCCAGCTTTATGCCGGGCATGCGACGGTGGATGTGTTCACGTCGCGGATGTCTGACAAGGCGAATGCGTGGCTGATCGCGTTCTGGGATGTCGTGCTGACGCTTGTGATCTGGCTGATCACGTGGCGATTGTTTGCGGGGTTGCTGGACAAGCTCGGGAATGGTGAGACGTCGTTCCTGCTGCAATTTCCGGTCTGGTGGGCCTATGCCGCCAGTTTTATGGCCGCTTTGGTGGCCTCGGTTACAGCCCTTTATTGCTCGGTGGGACGCGTGACCTATGCCGCTACCGGACGGTCGATCCTGCCAGCCTCGGGGGCGGATGCGGCATGAGCATGCTCGAACTTGGGTTCTGGTCCTTTCCGGTCTTGCTGGTGCTGATCTTTCTGCGCGCGCCGATTGGGCTGGCGATGATGCTCTGCGGGATTGGCGGTCTTTGGATGGCGCTGGGTAGCCCGGATGTGGTGCTCGCGCGGCTGAAGTCCGAGACCTATTCGACGTTTTCCAGTTATTCGCTGTCGATTATTCCAATTTTCCTGCTCATGGGCCAGTTTGCGACCCTTTCGGGCATGTCGCAGGCGCTGTTCAAGGCGGCGGAGTCGTGGCTGGGGCACCGCAAGGGCGGTGTTGCCATGGCGTCGGTCGGGGCCTGTGCCGGGTTTGGCGCGATCTGCGGGTCGTCGCTGGCGACGGCGGCGACGATGAGCCGGGTCGCGCTGCCGGAATTGCGGCGCAACGGGTATTCCGGTGGGTTTTCGACGGCAACGCTGGCGGCGGGGGGCACGCTGGGCATCCTGATCCCGCCCTCGGTGATCCTTGTCATCTATGCGATCCTGACGGAACAGAACATCGCCAAGCTGTTTCTGGCGGCATTCATTCCGGGGGTTCTGGCCGCCATCGGCTACATGATCACGATTTCGCTATATGTGCGACGGCACCCCGAAGCGGCGGGACATCGTGACCCGGTGCCCTATGCCGCGCGGGTGCGGGCGTTGATCGACGTGTGGCCTGTCTTGCTTGTGTTCGGGCTTGTCGTTGGTGGTATTTACCTGGGTTGGTTTACACCGACCGAGGGGGCGGCTGTGGGGGCAGCGGGCACCGGGCTGATCGCGCTGCTGTCGGGTAATCTGAGCTGGTACGTGTTCAAGCAGAGCATCATCCAGACGGCCGTCAGCACCGCGATGATCTTTTTCATCGTGCTGGGGGCGGCGTTCTACAACGGGTTTCTGGCGCTGACGCAGGTGCCGCAGGAGTTGTCGAACTGGGTGGTCGAGATGGGGCTCAGCCCGTTCATGGTGCTGTCGTTGATCCTGCTCTTTTACCTTGTGTTCGGCTGTCTGATGGACAGCCTGTCGATGATCCTGCTCACGATCCCGATCTTTTTCCCTGTGATTTCAGTCATGGATTTCGGCTTTGTCGATCTGGCGGTCATGCAGGCGGATGCAGCGCGCGACGTGCTGGCGGCGGGCGTTCCCGAGGGCATGACGCAGGAAATGCTGGCGTCGATCCAGTCGGCCATGGCGGCTGGGATGGAGTTGACGCGCGAGCAGATGCAGGCGCTGGACATTCGTGTGACCCAAGGCATGGCGAACCGGATCGAGGCGGAATGGGTGGCGATCTGGTTTGGTATTCTCGTGTTGATCGTAGTTGAGGTCGGTCTGATCACGCCGCCGGTGGGGATGAACCTGTTCATCATCAATTCGATGGATCGCAACACCCCTATGATGGAGACCTACAAGGCGGTGATCTGGTTCGTTGCGTCCGATCTGGTGCGGGTGATCCTGCTGGTGTTGTTTCCCGCCATTACGCTGTTTTGGCTTTACTGACCGGACATCTGCGCATCAGCGCACAGATGTTTCACGCCATAGCGCAGGAATAGATCTGGTAAACTGAACCGATCAGTTTAGATATTGGCGAAGTTTTACGGGAACGTCACAGGACATAGATCGTTTCCGTGTTAGCCTCGCGCGAAATCTGGAGATCTGTCATGGGCCGTCTGTTTGTTCTTCTTTTGCTGGTTCTCAGTCCGATCGCCTCTATGGCGCAGGACATGCGACTGGCCAAGATCATCGAGGTGCAATCCAGTGACAGCGCCGTGACGCGGCAGTTCTTTGGGCATGTGGTGGCCAAGGAAACCGTTGATCTGGCGTTTCAGGTCGGTGGGCAGATCGTCGAACTCCCGGTGATTGAAGGCGCGCGGATCGACAAGGGCACTGTGGTGGCGCAACTGGATCTGGAGCCGTTCGAGCTGGCGCTGGATCAGGCGCGGGTGCAGAAGGATCAGGCGGAACGCACGGTCGAGCGGTTGCAGAAACTGCAGGGCAGCACGGTGAGTCAGGTCACCGTGGATGACGCCGAAACCTCTTTGCAACTGGCCGAGATCGCGGTGCGCAATGCCGAGCGCGAGCTGAACAACGCGACACTTCTGGCCCCGTTCGACGCGCTCGTGGCGTCGCGCAATGTGGCCAATTTCTCGACCATCGGTGCGGGAAGCCCGATTGCGCGGTTGCATGACATGTCTGATCTGCGGATCGAGATCGACGTGCCCGAGGTGCTGTTTCAGCGCGCAGGTACGGACCCCAATGTGGAACTGTGGGCGCAGTTTCCGACAGATGATACCCGGTATTCCGTTATGCCGCGTGAATTCAACGCCGAAACCTCGCAAATCGGGCAGACCTACCGCATCACCCTTGGCATGACCCCACCCGAGGGCAAAACGATCCTGCCGGGATCGTCGGTGACGGTTTTTGCCACGCTGAATGGCGAGCTGCAGGACATCGTGATCCCCGCGTCGGCGGTCAGCACGACAAACGATGGCAGCCCGACCGTGATGGTGTTCACGCCGACTGGCGCGGACGAGGGCACAGTTGCCCGTCGTCCGGTGACTGTGGAGCCGACCATTCGCGGAGATGTGCGGGTGACGGAAGGCTTGCAGCCGGGTGAAGAGATCGTTGCCAGCGGCGCCAGCCAATTGGCCGACGGGGATCGCGTGAAGCGGTTCACCGGCTTCTCGAACTGAGCGCCGCGCCATGAATATTGCAAAAGCGTCCATCGACCGCCCCATCCTCACGTGGCTTATCATGTTGGCAGCCCTGCTGGGCGGCATCTGGGGCTTCTTTTCCTTGGGTCGGTTGGAAGACCCGGCTTTTACCATCAAGACCGCCGTGGTGGTCACGGAATATCCCGGTGCCAGCGCCGCACAGGTAGCGCGCGAGGTGACGGAACCGCTGGAATCCGAGATCCAGAAGATGTCGGAGGTCAAGGAAGTCCGGTCGGTGAACCAACCCGGTCTGTCGCGCATCAGCGTGGACATGAAAGACACCTATGACGGCGAGGAATTGCCCGAGATTTGGACCAAGCTACGCAACCGGGTGAATGCGGCGCGGCTGCCATCAGGCACCGGCCGACCGTTTGTGAATGACGGGTTTGGGGACGTGTTCGGCATCTACTATGCCGTGACAGCCCCCGGTTTTTCCGATGCCGAGATTTACGAGCTTTCCACCTTTCTGCGGCGCGAATTGCTGACCGTTGACGGCGTTGCCGATGTCGCCCTCTCGGGTGTTCCGGACGAAGTGATCTATGTGGAGCCGAACCTTGTTCTGAGCACCAACCTGAACGTGCCGCCTGCCGCGATTCAGCAGGCTTTGGCGACGACCAATTCGGTTGTGGATGGCGGGTCGATCCAGGATGTGGACGGGCGTACGCTGATCCAGGGACCGGATGGATATGACACCGTGCAAGAGATCGCGGGCCTGACCGTTGGGGTCGGTGGAGAGGTGCTCAACCTTTTCGATTTTGCCGACGTTTATCGCGCGCGCGAAGTCACGCCCGACCTGATCATTCGCCACAATGGGGTCGAAGCCTTTGCATTGGGGATCGCCGGGATCGGTTCGGAGAACATCGTCGATGTTGGCAAGCGTGCCGACGCCAAGCTGGCCGAGCTTGCGCCACAAATCCCGGTGGGCGTGGAGCTGCAACCGATCTACCAGCAGCACGTGGTGGTGGAAGAGGCGTCCAACGCGTTCCTGGTCAACCTTGCCATGTCGGTGACCATCGTTGTCATCGTGCTTGCGCTTTTCATGGGATGGCGGGCTGCGATTGTTGTCGGCGTGACGCTGCTTTTGACCGTGGTCGGAACGCTGTTCTTCATGGCGGTCTTTGCCATCGAGATGGAACGGATTTCGCTGGGCGCATTGATCATCGCCATGGGGATGCTGGTCGACAATGCCATCGTTGTGGCGGAAGGCATGCAGATCGCGATGCGACGCGGCAAGGACAGCCGGGCCGCAGCGGATGAGGCGGCCAGCAAGACGCAAATTCCGCTGCTTGGGGCCACGGTGATCGGGATCATGGCCTTTGCCGGTATTGGCCTCAGCCCGGATGCGACGGGGGAATTCCTGTTCTCGCTGTTCGCTGTGATCGGGATTTCGCTGCTGCTATCGTGGGTGCTGGCGCTGACGGCGACGCCTTTGCTGGGGCACTATTTCTTCAAGCGTGGTGCGGGTGGGGATGACGACGCCTATGGCGGCGCGATGTTCCGGCTTTATGGCGCGGTCCTGCGCGGCGCGTTGCGCACATGGTGGCTTGTGATTGTCGGGCTCGTGGGGATCACGGTTGTCTGCTTCATGCTGTTTGGTCAGATCAAGCAGCAGTTCTTTCCCGACAGCAACACGCCGCTGTTCTTCGTGCATTACAAGCTGGAGCAGGGGGCGTCGATCGAAGAGACATCGCGCGATCTGATGGTGTTCGAGGACTGGCTTGCCGAACAGGAGGATGTCGTCTCTGCCAGTGCCTTTGTCGGGCGCGGCGCGGACCGGTTCATGCTGACATATCAGGCCGAAGACCCGAACCCGAGTTACGGCCATATCATCGTGCGCACCGAAAACATCGACCAAATTGCGCCGCTGATCGCAGAGATTGAAGCCTTTGCCGCTGAAAACCTGCCGCAAGGCGAATTCCGCGCCAAGCGGCTGGCCTTTGGACCCGGTGGGGGCGATCCGATTCAGGTGCGGTTCTCGGGGCCGGATGCGGTTGTTCTGCGGGATCTGGCAGACGAGGCGATGGCACGTCTGACCGCTGCATCGGACAACATCGTTGCCCCGCGCATCGACTGGCGGGAACAAGAGCTTGTGCTCAAGCCGGTTTACGCCACAGACCGCGCGCAGGAGGCAGGGATCACCCGCGACGACATCACAACCATCCTGCGCTTTGCGACCACCGGGATCGATGCCGGGGTGTACCGGGAGGGGGAGCGGCAGATCCCCATCGTTCTGCGTGCTGACCCCGAGGCGGGGCTCGCTCTGACCGATTACGTGGTCTATTCGCAGAATGCGCAGACATCGGTGCCGCTGGAACAGGTGACGGACGGATTGAAATTCGAGGCGCAGAACACGCTGCTGATGCGGCGGGACCGGCTGCTGACGATCACCGTGGGCGCGGATATCGTCAAAGGATTGACTGCGGCACAGGTGCAGGCCGAGGTGACCGAGACCATTGAGGCAATGGACCTGCCTGCGGGCTACAAGATGGAATGGGGTGGAGAGCTGGAAAGCTCGTCCGACGCGCAGGCCAGCCTTGGGCGGCAATTGCCGATGAGCCTGATCATCATGGTGGTGATCTCGGTTCTTCTGTTCAACGCGCTGCGGCAACCGCTGATCATCTGGCTGCTGGTTCCGATGTCGGTGAACGGCGTCAGTCTGGCTTTGCTGGGCACCGGGTACCCGTTCACGTTCACAGCGCTTTTGGGGCTGTTGTCGCTGTCGGGGATGCTGATCAAGAACGGGATCGTTCTGGTGGAAGAGATCGACATCGTGCGGGCCGAAAAGCCGGATCAGGATTTGAAGGACACGATTGTAGAGGCTTCTACATCGCGTCTGCGGCCAGTGATCCTTGCTGCGGCCACGACCATTCTGGGGATGTTGCCGCTGATCTGGGACGCGTTCTTCCAGTCGATGGCGGTGACCATCATGGGCGGGCTCGCGTTTGCGTCGATCCTCACGCTGGTGGCGGCCCCTGTGTTCTACTACGCCTTTTTCAAGCGAAGTGCGGAGGCACAGGCCCAGCCTGCGTGACGGTCAAATGGTGTCCCGCGGCCTGCCATGGTTGGTGTTCAATTTGGATGTTTCGCTCATTTTGCGGGCAGAGTTTTTGCGGCGGCTCGAATTCCGGTGGTGTGCTGCACCGCTGTGCATGTCGATGATTGCATCTGCCGAATGACCTGTTGCACATCCTGACCATGCAGACCTCGATCCGGATTGTCGTCGTCGAACAGGACCGCGACAGAGCCATAGCCATCGTTGACGCCCTCAAGGACGCCTGTGCCTGCGACGTCCTTGTTGTTGGCGATTCCAGCGGTCTGGAGCGCAAGATCGCAGCATATGGTCCCGATATTGTCTTGATTGATATCGACAATCCGACGCGCGACATGCTGGAGGAACTGACCCTTGCCTCGGGGCCGCTGGAACGGCCCGTGGCGATGTTCGTCTCGGGAAATTCCGACGGTCTGGCGGCAGCGGCGATCGAAGCGGGCGTTTCGGCGTATGTGGTCGACGGGCTTGCACCCGCGCGCATCAAACCTGTGATGGATACGGCCATCGCGCGCTTTGCCATGGTGCGCCAGATGCGCAACGAATTGGCCGAGACGCGGCGCGCGCTGGAAGAGCGCAAGGTCATTGATCGCGCCAAGGGCCTGCTCATGAAGGCCAAGGGCATCGACGAAGACGCGGCCTATGCGCTGTTGCGCAAGACCGCCATGGACCGGGGACGTCGTGTCGCCGATGTGGCCGAGGCGCTGGTCACTGCGGCGGGATTGTTGGGATGACGCGGGTCACGGTTCCTGTCGCCTATATGCCGCTTGTCGATGCTGCGCCGCTGATCGTTGCGCAGGAAATGGGGTTTGCGGATGCAGAAGGTCTCGCGCTTGACCTGATCGCCGCTCCGTCCTGGTCTTCGGTGCGTGACATGCTGGCGTTTGGGCGTGTGGATGCCGCGCATATGCTGTCGCCCGTGCCGATTGCCATGGCGATGGGGCTAGGCGGTGTGGCCACGGCGCTGAGCGCGGTATCGGTCCTGTCGGTCAATGGCAATGTCATTGGCGTCGGTAAGCCGCTGGAAGAGAAGCTCCGCGCCAATGGCTTTGAGTTCGACTTTGCCGATCCTGTGAAAGCCGCGCGCGCCTTGGCCGAAGTTCGGGACAGGCCGATCATCTTTGGCGTGCCTTTCCCGTTTTCGATGCATGTCGAACTTCTGCGGTACTGGAGTGCCGCAACCGATCTTGGGCCTGATGGCATCGTGATCCGCACCGTGCCTCCGCCTTTGATGGCCAATGCCCTTGCTGCTGGCGATGTCGATGCTTTTTGCGTTGGTGAACCTTGGGGGTCTGTCGCGGTGGAGCAGGGTTCGGGCGCGCTTTTGCTGCCCGGTGCCTCCATCTGGAGCTTTGCGCCCGAAAAGGTGCTTGCGGTGCGCACAGCCTGGGCCGAGACCGAACCCGACCTGACAGGGCGCTTGATGCGCGCGGTGTGGCGCGCGGGCCGGTGGCTAGCCGATCCCAATGCCCGATTGGCCGCTGCAACCCTGCTGTCGAGAAAGTCGTATCTCAATGTCTCGTCCGAACTGATCGACCGCGCATTGTCGGGGGATCTGGTGGTTTCAAGCCGGGGCGAGCAGCGATCGGTGGACGGTTTCCTGCTGTTTCACGAGGGGGCGGCGAATTTCCCGTGGCGCAGTCAGGCCAAATGGATTGGGCAGCATCTGGCAGATCATCACAGGCCTGCTGACACGCCGTCCATCGACGCCATTGCCAAGGTCTATCGCACCGATCTCTACAGGATGCATATGGAGGGAACGGGCTGCGATTTGCCCGGTGCCTCTGAAAAGGTCGAAGGGGCGATTCTGCATGCGACGGCCGTTGCTTCTGCGGCTGGCAGTTTGACACTTTTGCCGAACCGCTTTTTCGATGCACGGGTTTTCGACTTTCCCGTGAAATGACCGCCTGTTTTTTGGGCGGTTGATGCGTGTTGCACGGATCCGACCCATTTCCTTAAAGAAAATATTGGGAATCATCGCTGCGCTGCGGCATTGAAGGGACGTGTTCGCAACGGGGCGAGCAAACCGAATTCCTCCCACGACTGGGAACTTCTGAGCAGGGTCGCTCACTTTCCGCCGGAACCATCCGGTGGTCAGTGTCGGCCCTTTTTCTGTTTCTGCGCAGTCTTTTCGCCTCCCCGAAAGACCGCGCGCTTCGAAAGGACATATCATGAGAAAGCTCTTTCTGAGCCTTGTTGCCACCACAGCGCTTGCGAGCCCTTCCTTTGCCGAATTGCTTGAGCTCGAAAAAGACGAACTCACCTTCGGTTTCATCAAGCTGACCGATATGGCACCGCTCGCCGTTGCCTATGAGCAAGGTTATTTCCTGGACGAGGGATTGTTCGTCACGCTGGAGGCGCAGGCCAACTGGAAAGTGCTTCTGGACGGGGTGATCGGCGGCCAGCTTGATGGTGCGCATATGCTTGCGGGTCAGCCATTGGCCGCCACCATCGGCTACGGCACAGAAGCCCATATCGTGACGCCGTTTTCCATGGACCTGAACGGCAATGGCATCACCGTGTCGAACGAGGTCTGGGAAAAGATGCTGCCGCATATTCCGAAAATGGATGATGGCCGCCCGCAGCACCCGATTTCGGCCGAGGCTTTGGTGCCGGTGATCGAAGAGTTCAATTCCAAGGGCCAGCCGTTCAACATGGGCATGGTCTTCCCGGTGTCGACCCACAATTATGAGCTGCGCTATTGGCTGGCCGCCGGGGGCATCAACCCAGGCTACTACAGCCCGGAAAACATCTCGGGACAGATCGGGGCGGAAGTGTTCCTTTCGGTGACGCCGCCGCCGCAAATGCCGGCCACGTTGGAGGCGGGAACGATCCACGGCTATTGCGTGGGTGAGCCGTGGAACCAGCAGGCGGTGTTCAAGGGGATCGGCGTGCCGGTCATCACCGATTATCAGCTGTGGAAGAACAACCCCGAAAAGGTGTTCGGCCTGACCAAGGAATTCACCGAACAGAACCCTAACACCACGCTTGCCATCACCAAAGCGCTGATCCGCGCGGCGATCTGGCTGGACGAGAACGACAACGCCAATCGCCCTGCCGCGGTGGAGATCCTGAGCCGTCCTGAATATGTGGGCGCGGATTACGAGGTGATTGCCAACTCGATGACCGGGTTCTTCGAATTCGAGAAAGGCGACAAGCGCGACATTCCCGATTTCAACGTCTTCTTCCGGTACAACGCCACCTATCCGTTCTATTCGGACGCGGTTTGGTATCTGACGCAGATGCGCCGTTGGGGCCAGATCGACGAGGCCAAGCCGGACAGCTGGTACGACGAGGTCGCGAAATCGGTCTACAAGCCCGAGATCTACCTGCAGGCTGCACGTCTTCTGGTGGATCAGGGACTTGCCAACGAAGCGGACTTTCCGTGGGACAGCGATGGTTACAAGGACCCGACGCCTGCTGCGGATATCATCGACGGCATTCCCTATGATGGCCGCGCCCCCAATGCCTATCTCGAAAGCCTGCCCATCGGCCTGAAGGGCGAGCAGATGGTCGTGGGCAACGAGGTTAAGGGCTGACGAGACCGGTCCGGGCTTCGGCCCGGACCCATCCTTCCGTGAAATCCAGGCTCCGGGTTCAGCCCTGAGCATTTCGCTCCCGCCGATGAGGACGTGCAAGACATGACAACCGTCGATCCCAATTTCGCTGAAACAGAAGACCGCGAGGCGCGCCGCGCCCGGCTTTTCACTCGCATCAATGCGGCCGACAAATGGTTCCAGGTTCTGGGCTTCTCGTGGCTGACACCAGTTCTCAAGGCGGCCGCGGGCGACAACCCGGCGGCGCAGATGAAGGAGATCTGGCGTCTTCTGGCAGTTCCCGTCATCGCCATTGTCGCGTTCCTGATGCTCTGGGGCGTTCTGGCTCCGAAGGTGCAGACATCGCTGGGTGCGGTTCCCGGACCGGCGCAAGTCTGGGCCGAAGCCGTCAACCTGCACCAGGACGCGCAGGCCAAGTCCGAAAGCAAGGCCAAGTTCGAAGCGCAGGTCGCACAGTTGAACGAACGGCGGATTGCGCAGGGCCAGGAACCGGTCGCCCGCGCCTATACCGGTGCGCCGACCTATTACCAGCAGATCTGGACCTCGATCCAGACGGTGTTCTTTGGCTTCCTGATTGCCACCGTGGTTGCGGTGCCGCTTGGGATCGCCGCAGGTCTGTCGCCCATCGCGAATGCGGCGTTGAACCCGCTTATCCAGATCTTCAAACCGGTTTCGCCGCTGGCCTGGTTGCCGATCGTCACGATGATCGTGTCAGCGCTTGCCGCCTCGAATGACGGTCTTTTGCCGAAAAGCTTTGTGATCTCGGCTGTCACCGTCACGTTGTGTTCGCTCTGGCCGACGCTCATCAACACCGCGCTGGGTGTCGCGAGCATCGACAAGGATCTCGTGAACGTCTCCAAGGTTCTCAAGATGAACACCTGGACCAAGATCACCAAACTGGTCCTGCCTTCGGCGCTGCCGCTCATCTTTACCGGGCTGCGTCTGTCGTTGGGTGTGGGCTGGATGGTTCTGATCGCGGCGGAAATGCTGGCGCAGAACCCGGGTCTTGGCAAATTCGTCTGGGACGAGTTCCAGAACGGTTCGAGTTCGAGCCTCGCCCGGATCATGGTTGCCGTGCTGACCATCGGGGTCATCGGCTTCCTACTGGACCGCGTGATGTATGCTCTGCAGTCGCTCTTCACTTTCACGAACACCCGATGATCCGCGTTCAAGCAGCGAAGCAGTCGCGCGAAAGGACAAATCCATGGGTATTTTGACACTCAACTCCGTGAGCAAGAGCTTTGGGACTGGCACCCATGCCACCCATGTTCTCAAGGATATCACCCTTGATGTGCAGGAGGGCGAGTTCCTTGTCCTTCTTGGGTTCTCCGGCACGGGCAAGACAACTCTGATCAACCTGATGGCCGGTCTTGAGAAACCCTCCAAGGGAACGGTCACTTTCAAGGGTGCGCCGATTACCGAACCAAGCCCGGAACGGGGCGTGATCTTTCAAAGCTATTCGCTGATGCCGTGGCTGACGGTGAGTGGGAATGTCGGACTGGCCGTGGACACGGTGTTTCCTGATCTGAGCAAAGCCGAGAAGGCCGAAAAGGTCGCGCATTATGTCAAGATGGTGGGCCTGAGCCATGCCGCGACGCGCCGTCCGGCGGAATTGTCAGGCGGTATGCGGCAGCGGGTCAACGTGGCCCGTGCTTTGGCGATGAACCCCGAGATGCTGCTCTTGGACGAACCGCTTTCTGCGCTCGATGCACTGACACGGGCCAATCTGGCCGATGAGATCGAAGGCATATGGGAAGCCGACAAGAAGACATGCGTCTTGATCACAAACGATGTGGACGAGGCGATCATTCTTGCCGACCGCATCATCGCGCTGAACCCGGACGGCACATTGGGCGAAGAGTTCAAGGTCAGTATCCCGCGTCCCCGCGACCGGATCGAGATGAACACCAACGTCACGTTCAAGCGATTGCGCGCGGATGTCACCAAATACCTGATGGATGTGGGGATCGAGGCCAAGATCGAGGGGACGCGGCACTTGCCGAATGTAACCCCGATCCACGGTTTGCCAGCGGCGGTGAAAGACGCGCAGCAGGGTCTGATCGAAAGCCGGTTCCTGGATTTCTCGCAGTTGCACAAGGTCTACCCAACGCCAAAAGGGCCGCTGACCGTGGTCGAGGATTTCGATCTCAAGATTGATCGGGGCGAGTTTGTCAGCCTGATCGGCCATTCTGGGTGCGGCAAGTCCACGGTGCTGACAATGGCCGCCGGTCTCAATTCGATCTCGAAAGGCGCGATCAAGCTGGATGGCCGCCATGTCGAAGGCGCGGATCCCGAACGTGCGGTGGTGTTTCAGTCCCCGAACCTTTTTCCGTGGCTGTCGGCCCGCGAGAATTGCGCCATTGGGGTCGACAAGGTGTACCCAAAGGCGTCCCAGCCCGAGCGGCAGGACGTGGTGGAATACTACCTTGAGCGCGTTGGTCTGGCGGATGCGATGGACAAGCCAGCCAGGGATATGTCGAACGGGATGCAGCAACGGGTCGGCATTGCGCGGGCGTTTGCGCTGTCCCCGAAGTTGCTGTTGTTGGACGAGCCGTTCGGCATGCTTGACAGCCTGACACGCTGGGAATTGCAGGAAGTGCTGATGGAGGTCTGGTCCCGGACCAAGGTCACCGCGATCTGTGTGACCCATGATGTGGACGAGGCGATCCTGTTGGCGGACCGTGTGGTCATGATGACGAACGGACCGCAGGCGACCATTGGCAAGATCGTTCCGGTGGACCTGCCGCGCCCACGCACTCGCAAGGCGCTTCTCGAACATCCTGACTACTACAGTTACCGCCAGGAGGTTCTTGATTTCCTTGAAGAGTATGAACACGGCGCAAAGCCCAAGTCCAAACTTGCGGCCCCCAAAGCGGTCGCGGCGGAGTGATCTCATGACCAAACAGAAGCTTATCGTGATCGGTGCGGGCATGGCGACAGGGCGGATGCTGGAGCATCTGACGGACGCCGCGCCTGACGCCTATGACATCACGCTGTTCAACGCGGAACCGCGTGGCAATTACAACCGGATCATGCTCAGCCCAGTGCTGGCGGGGGATAAGACCTACGACGAGATCATCACCCATGATGACGCGTGGTATGCCGCGCGCGGTATCACCTGCCGCTTTGGCGAGGCCGTGGCCGGGATCGACCGTTCGGCCAAGACCGTAACCGCAGCGAACGGCGATGTGCTGACCTATGACAAGCTGGTGTTCGGCACCGGGTCGACCCCGTTCATGATCCCGCTTCCGGGACATGACCTTGAGGGTGTGATCGCCTATCGCGATCTTGAAGACACCGAAGCCATGATGGCCATGGGGCCGGGCAAGAAGGTGGTCGTGATCGGCGGTGGCCTGCTGGGCCTGGAAGCCGCCGCTGGCATGGCGGCGCGGGGTGTGGAGGTCACGGTCGTCCACATCATGGGCCATCTGATGGAGCGGCAGTTGGACGAAGCCGCAGGGTACCTGCTGAAATCCTCGCTTGAGGCCAAGGGCATCACCGTCAGGCTGCGCGCCAATTCCAAGGAAATTCTTGGTACCGCGGGCAGGGTGCGGGGGTTGATGCTGGATGATGGGACGGAACTGCCCTGCGATCTGCTGGTGATGGCGGTGGGCATCCGACCCAATGTCGCGCTGGCGCAAAGTGCCGGTCTGGCTGTGGGCAAGGGCATCAATGTCGATGACCAGATGCTCACGTCGGATGCAAATGTGCTGGCCATCGGAGAATGTGTCGAGCATGACGGCGCGCTGTTCGGGCTTGTTGCACCGCTTTACGACCAAGCCAAGGTTGCGGCCCAGACTCTGTTGGGCGAAGCGGCAGTTTTCAAGCAAAAGACGCTGTCGACGAAACTCAAGGTCACGGGATGTGATCTGTTCTCCGCCGGGGATTTCGCTGACGGGGAGGGGCGCGAAGACATTGTTTTCCGTGACCCCGCCCGCGGCGTCTACAAGCGTTTGGTCATCGAAGGCACGCGGCTTGTCGGGGCTGTCATGTATGGCGACACCGCCGACAGTACGTGGTTCTTTGGCCTGATCCAATCGGGTGAAAACATCTCGAAGATTCGTGAGACGTTGATCTTTGGCCCGGCCTATCAGGGAGGTGTCTCTGTGGACCCTCTCTCAGCCGTTGCAGCATTGCCGCCTGAGGCGGAAATTTGCGGCTGCAACGGCATTTGCAAAGGCACCATCGTCACAGCTATTGAAGGGGGTGCGTCTGATCTGGGTGCCGTGCGCACCACAACCAAGGCCAGCGCCTCCTGCGGCACCTGCACAGGGCTGGTGGAACAGCTGCTCCAGCTTACGCTGGGAGACCAGTTCCAGAAGCCCGCAGCGCAGCCCATCTGCGGCTGCTGTGACCTGACCCACGAGGACGTGCGCCGTCTGATCAAGTCGCAAGAGCTGAAATCGCAGGAAGCCGTCTGGCAGGAGTTGGGCTGGAAGACCCGCAATGGCTGCCATGTCTGCCGCCCGGCGGTGAACTTCTACCTGCTGGCCGACTGGCCGCTTGAGTATCAGGACGATCCGCAAAGCCGTTTCGTCAACGAACGCAAACACGCCAATATTCAGAAGGATGGCACTTTCAGCGTCGTGCCTCGGATGTGGGGTGGGATCACCACCCCGACCGAATTGCGCGCCATCGCGGACGCGGCGGACAAGTACAATGTGCCGACGGTCAAGGTGACGGGTGGGCAGCGGATCGACCTGCTGGGTGTGAAAGGCGAGGATCTGCCGTTTATCTGGGCCGATCTGAACAAGGCCGGTCTGGTGTCCGGGCACGCCTATTCCAAGGGGCTTCGCACGGTGAAAACCTGCGTGGGCACCGATCACTGCCGGTTTGGCACGCAGGACAGCACCGGGCTTGGCATCAAGTTGGAGCAGACGCTTTGGGGGTCTTGGACACCGCACAAGGTCAAGCTGGCGGTCTCGGGCTGCCCGCGCAACTGTGCCGAAGCCACCTGCAAGGATGTGGGTATTGTCTGTGTGGACAGCGGGTACCAAGTCGGGGTTGCCGGTGCGGCTGGCATGGATGTGAAAGAGACCGAGCGGCTTTGCGACGTTCCAACCGAAGCCGAGGCCATCGATGTCACGGTCGCGTTCATTCAGCTTTACCGCGAAAACGCCAAATACCTCGACCGGCCCTACAAATGGGTGGCCAAGGTCGGGCTTGATTGGGTCAAGTCGCGTGTGGTGGACGATCTGGACGAACGCGCGCGGCTGATCGCGGCGTTCGAGCTGTCCCAGTCGATTTACCGCAAGGACCCCTGGGCCGAGCATGCCAAGCAGGCTGAAGCTTATCAACCGCTGGCCGATCTGACATTGGAGGCTGCGGAATGAGCTGGATCGACATCTGTGCCATCGGCGACATCCCCCTGCGCGGGGCGCGCAAGATCAAGACCGCGCTGGGATGCGTGGCGGTGTTTCGCACCGACGTGCAAGAGGTGTTTGCAGCGACCAACAGCTGCCCCCACAAGGGCGGTCCGCTGTCCGAAGGGATCGTGCATGGGCAATCGGTGACCTGTCCGCTGCACAACTGGGTCTTTGACCTGAACACGGGGCAGGCCAAAGGCGAAGACGGGGCCATCACCACCTTCCCCGTGCAAGTCCGCGAGGGCCGTGTCTGGATTGACGGCACACGCCTTGTGGCGCGGAGTGCCGCGTGATGGACGGCAGCGGCCTGCCGGAGATACGATCCACCTGTCCCTATTGCGGGGTGGGATGCGGCGTTCTCTTGCGCCCCGACGGACAGGGCGGTCTGCACGTCCGGGGTGACCCGGAGCACCCGGCGAACTTTGGGCGGCTGTGCTCGAAAGGGGCGGCGCTGGGCGAGACTGTGGGGCTGGGTCATCGGCTGTTGGCCCCACGGGTCTCCGGTGTCGACACGGATTGGGACAGCGCATTGCAACTGGTGGCAGACAGATTTGCCGAAACCATCGCAGAGCACGGTCCTGATAGCACCGCATTCTACGTGTCGGGGCAGCTGCTGACCGAGGATTATTACGTCGCCAACAAGCTGATGAAGGGCTTCATCGGCTCTGCCAATATCGACACCAATTCGCGGCTCTGCATGGCGTCGTCCGTGGCCGGGCACAAACGCGCCTTTGGCAGCGATACGGTTCCCGGCTCGTACGAGGATTTGGACGAGGCCGACCTTGTCGTGCTGGTCGGATCGAACCTCGCCTGGTGCCATCCGGTGCTGTACCAGCGCTTGATCGCGGCCCGCAATGCGCGCGGTACCAAGATTGTTGTGGTCGATCCGCGCCGCACGGCGAGCTGTGATGCGGCGGACATGCATCTCGCGATCCAGCCCGGATCGGATGTGGCGCTGTTCAATCGTCTGTTTGCCACGCTTTACGAAGGCGGTGCGCTGGACAAGGCCTTCATCGCCCGGACCACCGGCTTTGATGCCGCACTGCATGCCGCGCAACATGACACGGCCGCGCCGACCGGATTGCCCGAAGCTCAGATCGCCGCCTTTTGTGATCTGTGGATGCGCACCGAAAAGGTCGTCACGATTTATTCCCAAGGGGTCAATCAATCGACGTCGGGGTCTGACAAGGTCAACGCGATCCTCAATTGCCATCTGGCGACAGGTCGGATCGGACAACCGGGCTGTGGCCCGCTGTCTGTCACCGGACAACCCAATGCCATGGGGGGCCGCGAGGTGGGTGGGCTGGCCAACATGCTGGCCTGTCATCTTGATCTTGAAAACGCCGACCACCGGTCCGTGGTGCGTGGGTTCTGGGGGGCAGGTCCGCTGCCCGAAGCGCCCGGGCTCAAGGCCGTCGACATGTTTCGCGCGGTGGGTGAGGGGCGGATCAAGGCGCTCTGGATCATTCACACGAACCCTGCGGTTTCGATGCCAGAGGCGGATGCAGTACGAGATGCGATTGCCGCCTGTCCCTTTACGGTTGTCAGCGACATCACCGACCAGACCGACACCGCGCGATTGGCCGATGTGCTGCTTCCCGCAACGGCCTGGGCTGAGAAAGATGGTACCGTTACGAATTCGGATCGCACCATCAGCCGCCAGCGCAGCGTTCTGCCCGCACCCGGTCTGGCGCGCCCGGATTGGCACATCCTTGCCGAGGTTGGTCGCCGCATGGGTTTCGAGGCGGCGTTTGACTACGCCAGCGAGACGGAGATCTTTCGCGAATACGCCACACTGTCAGGGCTTGCCGGCCAAATGGGTCGGGATTTCGATATCTCCGCACTCTCAGCGCTGACAGACACGGACTATGACACGCTGGAGCCGCAACGCTGGCCGATCACGCAGACGCGCAAGGGCGGACGCTTTTTCGCGGACGGGCAGTTCTTTACACCCGATGGCAAGGCCCGGTTGCTGCCGGTGTCATGGCGACCACCTGCCGCCAAGACAGAGCCGCGCTATCCGTTCCGGCTCAACACAGGCCGGTTGCGCGATCAGTGGCACACCATGACGCGCACGGCGCTCAGCCCGCGCTTGTCGGCGCATCTGGCGGAGCCGTTTGTGGACATTCACCCGCTTGATGCCCAACGGTTGGGCATCGAAAGGTCAGACCTCGTGACCCTAAATAGCCCGCATGGCAGCGCGATCCTGCGTGCCCGCATTTCGGACGCGGTGCAGGTGGGGCAGGTCTTTGCGCCCATGCACTGGACGGGAGAAACGGCACCGTCGGCGCGGATTGACGCGGTGGTGGCGGCGGCATGTGATCCGGTGTCCGGCCAACCCGAAAGCAAGGCCAGCGTGGTTGCTGTCAGCCGGTATGACGCCGCATGGTACGGTTTTGCCGTGGCCCGCGATCCGATGGTGTTGACCAGCGACTACTGGGCTTTGGCCCGCACCACCCATGGATACCGCGCAGAACTGGCAGGCATCTCGCCCATCGCGGATTGGGAGAGCGAGGCGCGGCGCCTTTTCGCAGCCCCCGATGCGACGCTGGTCACGATGATCGATGCCAGGCTGGGGCATGCACGGATGGTGTTGCATCGCGATGGTATCATGATCGGGGCGCTCTTTGCGGCGGCCACGCCGGTTGCAGTGATGCGCGACTACCTTGCGACCCTGCCGGGCACCGACGGCGCGGGTGCCATCACGGGCCGGACGCCAGCGGATGTGCCTGATCCGGGGCCAGTTCTGTGTTCCTGTTTCGGGATTGGGGTCAACAGCATCGTGACGGCGATAGAAACCCAAGGTCTGATGAGCGTCGACCAGATCGGTGCAAGCCTCAATGCGGGAACGAATTGCGGGTCGTGCCGACCTGAACTTGCGGATCTGCTGGATCGGGTTCGCCTGCGCGAGGCGGCGGAATGAGCTTGGCCCTGCATGTCCAGACCTTGGGCCGGGGACCGGGGCGGTCTCGTGCCTTGACCGAAGACGAAGCGTCGGATGCCATGCGCCTTATGCTGCAGGGCGATGCCGCACCGGAGGCTGTGGGGGCTTTGCTGATGCTCTTGCGGATGAAGGGTGAAACCGCAGAAGAGATCGCCGGGTTCGCGCGCGCGGCGCAGGCAGGTTTGCCGGATTTGCCAACCGCCGATCTGGACTGGCCGAGCTATGCAGCGGGCCGCACGCGCGGAGCACCGTGGTTTCTATGCGCCGCCCGGATGGTGGCTGATGAGGGGCACCGCGTGCTGTTGCATGGCTGGAACTGGACAGACCCGAAAGTGCGCGCAGGTCTGGCAACGGCTGGCATCGGCATCGCGACCAATCCCGATCATGCGGCGTCCCTGTTGGACACAGACCGTATTGCCTATCTGCCGCTGGAAACCTTCCATCCTGCGCTGTTTCGGCTTCTGACATTGCGCGATGTTCTGGGACTGCGGTCCTGCATCAACACGGTCTGCCGCATGCTGAACCCCGCTGCTGCTTCGGCCAGCGTTCAGGGGGTGTTTCACCCGTCCTACCGGTTGCTTCAGGCGGAGGCGGCACAGATCCTGGGTTGGAATGCCTTGACCGTCATCAAGGGCGGCGGTGGCGAGTTCGAGCGTCACCCTGCCAAGGACATCGCAGCGTTCGGCTTGCGTGGCGGAACGCTTTGGGACGGCACATTGCCAGCCGTTGTTGAGGACACACGTCGGCTGTCGGAACCGACCGGCGACAGTCTGGATGCGCATTGGATCACTCAAACGCCGGATGCGTTCGAACGCGCCGTGGTGGATGCCACGGCCGCTGCCGCCTTTGACACGTTGGGCGTATGTACCGTGCCCGCTCACATTGCGCAAACCGCTGCCTGAAAAAAGGACATGCACATGAGATCCTTTCCCACCTACCTTCGCAGCACCGGACCCAACGGCGCGACTGTCGTAGGTGCGCCCGACAAAAAACCGTGTGGCCACATTTCCCTTGTGGGCGCCGGACCGGGCGCACGGGACCTTTTGACCCTGCGTGCCGTTGAACGGCTGCAAGATGCCGACGTGATCTTTTACGACCGGTTGGTTGATCCAGAGGTGCTTGAGCTTGCGCGGCCTGACACAGAGCTGGTCTTTGTGGGCAAGCACGTGGGTGCCCATGCATGGCCGCAAGACAGGATCTGCGCGATGATCGTGGCTGAAGCCGTGAAAGGCCGTAAGGTCGTGCGGCTCAAGTCGGGCGACCCCGGCATTTTTGGCCGCGCCAGCGAAGAGTTGGAGGCGGCAAGGGCTGCTGGCGTTTCCATTGATCTGGTTCCCGGTGTCACGGCCGCCTCGGCCGCAGGGGCGGCTTTGGGCCACAGCCTGACAGAGCGGGGGGTCACCGATACGCTTGTGATCACGACAGGGACGGGCTCTTCCGACAATCCGGTTCCCGACAGCACGCGCTTGGCTGGACCGGGCACGACAACGGCGTTCTACATGTCGGTCGGGCAGGCGGGCCGGATCGCCCAATCCCTGATGGATCAAGGTTTGCCGCGCCACAGTCCCGTCGATCTCTGTGCGAATGTCTCCAAACACAACGAGTGCCTCATCCGCACAACCATCGAGGCCCTTCCCAAAACGATCGAGGAGCACAAGATCAAGAGCGGTGCGATCATTCTGGTCAGTTGGCCAATGTCAGAAGCACATTCAACGGTTGGCGAACTGGGCGTCCTGCACCATGAGC
Organism: Marivita sp.; assembly: GCF_048006345.1. Lineage (GTDB taxonomy): Bacteria > Pseudomonadota > Alphaproteobacteria > Rhodobacterales > Rhodobacteraceae > Marivita. The sequence goes on from NZ_CP180351.1 coordinate 122,786, forward strand.
GCCTTCGTGCGATTGCAAGCTGATTTCAAAGCGCCTTGCCGCCTCAACCTCGGGACGCGACACGCGCCTGATAGGCTTCGAGTTCGCCCATAAGGGCCAGCCCGGTCGGCCTGCCAAGGCGTTCGCAATACGCAGTCCAAATCGCGCCGAAGGGCAGGTCTTTGAACTCTTCCGTCAATGTCAGCCGCGCTGTGAAATCAAGGGTGTTTTCTGCGGTGCGAAGCCGATCCCAAGGCATCAACAGCGCGCGCAGAAGGGCCTTCTGCATGTTCCTGACCCCGATCACCCACGCGGCTGTCCGGCTGATCGTTGCGTCGAAGAAGTCGAGGCCGATGAAGGTCCGCTCCAGCAGGTTGGCGCTGACCAGCTCTTGGGCCATGGCGAGAATATCGTCGTTCTGCAAGATGACGTGGTCGCTGTCCCACCGCATCGGGCGCGAGACGTGTAGGAGGATCTGCGGAAGCGACAGCGCAACCGCGCTCAGCTTGTCGGCGATGTTTTCAGTGGGGTGGAAATGCCCCATGTCGAGGCAGAGAAGCGTGCCCTTGCGGATCGCGTAGCCCATATAGAACTCGTGACTTCCCACGGTGCAGGCCTCAACACCGATGCCAAAAAGTTTCGACTCGACCGCGTCCAACATCAGCGCGGGATCTTGTTCAGGCGCGAGCATTTCGTCGAGCGACGCTTCGAGCCGCTGTCTCGCGGCCATGCGGTCCACAGGGATGTCCTTGTAACCGTCGGGCACCCAGATGTTGTTCACACACACGCTGCCAAGCTCTGAACCGATGCGCGCGGCGATGTCCCGCGTGCGCTTCCCGTGTTCGATCCAGAAGTCGCGAATGCCTTTTTCCGGGTGCGACAGCGTCAGGTTGTCATCCGCCTTGGCGTGGGCAAAAAACGTCGGGTTGAAGTCAAGTCCGATGCCCTGTGCTTTGGCCCAATCGACCCACGGCGCAAAATGCCTGTATTCGATCTCGTCGCGGTCCGGGAACTCGTCGGTGTCCATGTACATGGCATGCAGGTTGAGCCGGTGCTTGCCCGGGATCATGGAATAGGCAAATTCCAGATCGGCGCGCAGCTCGTCCGGCGTGCGTGCCCGTCCGGGATGGTTACCGGTTGCCTGTATGCCACCGCCCGAGGACCCGGTTTTCTTCTCGAAGCCGACAACGTCGTCGCCTTGCCAGCAATGCATCGAGATCGGGATCGTCGCCAGCCGCGCAAGCGCCGCCTCGGTATCCACGCCCCACTCTGCGAATGCCGCTTTTGCGGTGTCGTAGCTCATGACAATCCTCCGTTTTCAGAGTTCAGCGCGTAAACGACTGCACGTTTCCGGCATCCACATTCAGGATGTTTCCGGTGGATTTGGACGAGGTTTCGGCTGCGAAGAAATAGCAGGCCTCTGCAACGTCCTCCGGCAGGACCGAGCGTTTGAGCATCGAGCGGTTGCGGTACATCTCCTCGAGGCCCTCTTTGTCGGTGCCGTAGGTCGACGCCCGCTGATCAAGCCACTCGCCTTCCCATATCTTCGAGCCACGCAGCACGGCATCCGGGTTTACGACATTCACGCGGATGCCCGCCTCGGCGCCCTCGAGCGCAAGGCAGCGGGCCAGATGGATTTCCGAGGCTTTGGCAGTGCAATAGGCCGACGCGTTTGGTGAGGCAGCAAGGCCATTCTTCGAAGCGACGAAAACGATCGACCCACCCATGTCCTGCACGCGCATCAGCTTGAACGCTTCACGGCTGACCAGAAAATAGCCGGTGCTGAGGATCTCCATGTTCTTGTTCCAGAGCGCAAGCGTGGTCTGCTCAACCGGCGCCGAGGAGGCGATCCCCGCGTTTGAAACCAGAATATCGATCCCGCCGAACTCCACTGCGGCTTCGGCAAAGGCCGTTGCTACCGCGTCTTCGTTCGTGACATCCATCATCACAGACCGCACCACGTCGCCACCGTAGGCTTGCGTGAGGGCGTCTTGCGCGACGTTCAGGTTTTCGGCGTTGATGTCGGCGAGAACGACGCAGGCACCCTCAGACAAGTACCGCTGGGCTGTGGCGACGCCGATTCCGCCGGCTCCTCCGGTGACAAGTGCAACGCGGCCGGCAAGCGACTTTGGTTTGGGCATGCGCTGCAGCTTTGCCTCTTCGAGGAGCCAATACTCGATGTCGAACGCCTCTTGTTCTGGCAGTCCCTGGTATTCGCTGACTGCGGATGCGCCCCGCATCACGTTGATCGCGTTGACGTAGAATTCGCCGGAGATCCGCGCTGTCGCCTTGTCTTTCGCAAAGGTGATCATTCCCACGCCGGGCACGAGGTAAACGACGGCATTGGGGTCGCGCAGCGCCGGGCTGTCACTGTGTTTGCATCGCTCGTAATAGGCCTTGTAGTCTTCGCGATACGCGTCGATCTGTGCCGCCAGCCCTGCAAGAACCTCGTCGAGATCGCCCTTGGCAGGGTCGAAGTCGACGACGAGCGGACGGATTTTCGTCCGCAGGAAGTGATCAGGGCAGGAGGTGCCGAGGGCAGCCAGTTCTTCCATATTCTGAGAATTCACGAATTCCAGAACGGCAGGGCTGTCGTTGAAATGCCCGACCATATGCTGGTTTCCGCTGACAAACCCCCGAATGGCCGGCATGAGCCGAGCCGCCACGTCGCCGCGGGCGGCGTCATCGAGTGAGGCGTGTTTGGCACCGCCAAATGCCGGAATGCCCGATGTGCGCTCATGCAGCCATTCTGTCGCGCGATTGATCACGTCGATTGTGGTGTCGTAGCAGTCCTTCGCGGTGTCGGCCCACGTGAACAGGCCGTGGCTTTCCAGCACGACGCCATCCGCATCCGGGTTTTCGAGGCAGAATTTCTCGAGCCAAAGGCCCAACTCGTAGCCCGGGCGTTTCCACGGCAGCCAGCCGATGCGCGCGCCGAAGATCTCCCGTGTCAGGTCTTTCGAATTCTTTGACGCGGCGATGGCGATAATCGCGTCGGCATGGACATGGTCGACATGCTTGCGCGGCACGTAGGCATGGAGCGGCGTATCAATGGAAGCCGCGCGCGGGTTCAGTTTGAAGGTGCAATGGGGAAGGTAGCCCACCATTTCATCTTCATGCTCGACACCGCGGTAAAGCGATCGCAGGGAATTGAGCTTGTCCATGTAGAGCGTCGCAAACCCATCCATCCTGATCGAGCCGATGTCGCCGCCGGAGCCCTTCACCCAAAGCACCTCGACTTCCTGACCCGTCAGCGGATCCGTTTCCATCACCTTGGCCGAGGTGTTGCCGCCGCCGTAATTGGTCACACGTTTGTCTGACCCGAGAATGTTCGATCGATAGAGAAGCAGCTCCGATTCGCTCATCCCGCTTGCCGCTTCAACGTTCCAGCGGTTCTCAAGCAACGGATTGTCGACCGATTTCAACATGATGCGCTCCTCATCAGACGGACCAAGTCCCAATTCACCTGTGTCGCAGGGTGGGGCTGGCATGATCGTTTGTCAATCTACTTCAATCATCTTCAATCATGCTGCAGCGCAGAATGATTGAAGATGACGGTTTTTGATTGACTGGAGGTTGAAATCTGAGCACCTTCGATGGTGAGGGAGGCATTTATGCATGAGTCCGAACGCCACAGGGTCATTCTTTCCACGGTCCAGGATCGGGCTGTCGTGACGGTCATTGATCTGTGCAACCTGACCGGGGCATCCGAGGCCACGATACGCCGGGACATTGCGACCCTTCACATGCAGAAAAAGGTTCGGCGGGTGCGGGGCGGCGTTGAATCGCTGAATCCTCCGCAATTCGTTGGTCTCGCCGGGCGCACCTTCGCGGTCAACGAAGCGCTTCGGATCAAGGAGAAGCGGGCGATCGCCCGCGCGGCTGTGGAGCTGTGCCAAGACGGGGAACCGATCATCATCAACGGCGGGACGACGACCTTTCAGATGGTTCACCCGCTTGCGAATCGGCGGTGTCAGGTCTTCACAAATTCTTTTCCCATCGCCGAACACCTGCTGAAGCATTCGAAAAATACCGTGATGGTGTCGGGCGGCGCGATCTATCGCGAGCAGAACATCATCCTGTCGCCGTTCGAGAATGACGTAACCCGCAATTTCTATGCCCGCCGCATGTTCATGGGCGCGCAGGGCATTGGCCCGCTCGGTCTCATGGAGGCGGATCCGCTGCTGATCCGGGCCGAAGAAAAGCTGATGGGGCAGGCCGACGAGCTTGTCGTTCTGGTGGACAGTACGAAATTCGAACAGCGCTCCAGCCTTGTGCTCTGCGGCCTCGACCGCATCACGACGCTGATCACCGATGAAGGAATCTCGGACAAGGCGGCGGCTATGCTGGACGCTGCGGACGTGAAGTTGATCGTCGCCCAGTCGGGCGGCGCTCTGGAGGACGTGGCCGCCTCATAAAACGGCCAGGCAAAACAGTTTCTTTGGGAGGACATGATATGAAACGTCGGACATTCACCTCGCTGGTGGCAGGCATGAGCCTCGCGGCCAGCCTCATGGGCACAAGCGCAATGGCGCAGGACAACATGCGCATCGCGCTTGTCGTCAAAGCGCTTGGCATCGGCTTCTTCGAGGCAGCCGCTGAAGGCGCAGAGGAAGCGGCAGCCGAGCTTGGCAACGTCGAGGTCATCTATACCGGCCCGACCGACACCACTGCGGAAGGCCAGATCGAGGTCATCAATGCGCTGATCGCGCAGGGCGTCGACGCCATCGCGATCTCTGCCAACGACCCGGATGCCGTCTCGCCGGCGCTCCAGCGCGCGATGCAGCGCGGCATCACCGTGATCTCGTGGGACTCCGGCGTGAACGAAGAGGGACGCCAGATGCACCTCAACCCGTCGTCGACTCCGTTGATCGGCAACACGATCATCAAACTTGCCGCCGATCACATGCCTGACGGCGGTCAGGTTGCGATCCTGTCGGCATCGGCTACCGCCACCAACCAGAACGCGTGGATCGCGGCCGCCGAGGAGGTCATGCCGAACTATCCGGGCATCGAGCTCGTTGCGACGGTCTACGGGGACGATCTTTCGGACAAGTCCTACCGCGAAGCGCAGGGTCTCATGGCGTCTTACCCGGATCTGAAAGCGATCATCGCTCCAACAACGGTCGGCATCCTTGCCTCGTGTCAGGCTGTGTCAGACGCTGGCAAGATCGGTCAGGTCAACGTGACCGGTCTTGGCTTGCCGTCGGAGATGGCGGGCTGCGTGGAGTCGGGTGCAACCAAGAGCTTCGCGATCTGGAACCCGATCGATCTGGGTTACTCGGCGACGATGATCGCGCATGCCCTTGCCTCGGGTGCCGCGACAGCAGAGCCGGGCTCGGAAATCCCGACCGGCCGTATGGGGTCGGTGACACTCGACGACACGAATTCCGCGGCGATGTCGGACCCGTTCACGTACGACGCGTCCAACATCGATCAGTTCAAGGACATTTTCTGATCGTCGAAAAAGAACGGTGCAGCTTTCACGCTGCACCGACACCCTTCCGGCAAGGCAACCCAAGACACCCATGTTGATGCAACCCGATCAGACACAGGATCTTCCCAAAGTGGAGACCGGACCGCCGATTTTGGCCCTGAACCGGGTCACCAAGACCTTTCCGGGGGTCACGGCGCTGTCGGAAGTGTCGCTTGAGTTGTTCCCCGGCAAAGTCACGGCTCTGGTCGGAGAGAACGGAGCGGGCAAGTCGACGGTCGTCAAGATCCTGACGGGCATCTATCAGCCGGACGGCGGAGAGATCGAGATCGACGGGGCGCCCTGCCGATTTCCGACGGCGCAAGCGGCAGGAGATGCGGGTGTCACCGCGATCCATCAGGAGACGGTTCTCTTTGACGAGCTGTCGGTGGCGGAGAACATCTTTCTGGGCCACGCACCACGGGGGCGGTTCGGCCTGATCGACACCGCAGAGATGATCGAGAAGGCCCGTGCCATCCTCGTGGGTATCGGCGCACAGATTGAGCCACGCACGAAACTCAAAGACCTTGGGATTGCGAACAAACACCTCGTTGCCATCGCGCGGGCTTTGTCGATCGACGCGCGGGTCGTGATCATGGACGAGCCGACCGCAGCGCTCAGCCAAAAGGAGATCGAGGAGCTTTATGTCCTTGTTGAAGAGCTCAAGGATCAGGGGAAAGCGATCCTCTTCATCAGCCACAAGTTCGATGAGATCTTCCGCATTGCCGACAACTACACAGTTTTCCGCGATGGAGCGCTTGTCGGCACTGGGTCCATCGCGGACGTGTCCGAGGCTGAACTCGTCAAGATGATGGTCGGTCGGGAGGTCAGCCAGATCTTTCCCGATCGTGCGCACAATATCGGCGACGAGATCCTCGTGGTTGAAGGCTACGAACACCCGACCGAATTCGCGGACATAGGTTTCACGCTTCACCGTGGGGAAATTCTGGGCTTTTACGGCCTTGTCGGTGCGGGCCGTTCCGAATTCATGCAGTCGATCTTCGGGATCACACGGCCCTCATCAGGTGTGTTGCGAATTGATGGCAAGCAAGTTGATATCCGATCCCCTGCCGATGCCGTTGCAAATGGCATCGTCTATGTGCCCGAGGATCGCGGCAAACAGGGCGCGATCACCGCGCTCCCTATCTTCCAGAACGTGACTCTTCCCTCTCTCGGGCGCACATCGCGCAACGGCTTCCTCCAACTTGCCGAAGAGTTCAAACTGGCGCGCGACTTCACCGAACGCCTCGACCTTCGCGCGGCCTCGCTGGATACCGATGTCGGCAACCTGTCGGGTGGCAACCAGCAAAAGGTCGTTATCGCCAAGTGGTTGGCCACGCAGCCGAAAGTCATCATCCTTGATGAGCCGACCAAAGGGATCGATATCGGCTCCAAGGCCGCGGTTCACGAATTCATGGCGGAACTCGCCGCTCAGGGTCTGGCGGTGATCATGGTCAGCTCGGAAATCCCCGAGATCATGGGGATGTCAGACAGGGTGATCGTCATGCGAGAGGGGCGGATCGCGGCTGAGCTGTCGGCCGACAACATGACGCCCGAGACTTTGGTACGCCACGCGGCCGGGATCTGAGGGAAGCAAAGTTATGCCGAAAAACATCCTCATGTCTCGCGAAGTGCTCCTCACAGGCGCAATCGCCTTGCTCCTTGCGATCATCGCCTCGCGCTTCCCCGCCTTCATCGCTCCGGCAAACCTCGCGAATGTCTTCAACGACACCGCCCCCCTGATCCTGCTGGCCATTGGTCAGATGATCGTGATCCTGACCCGCTGCATCGATCTGAGCGTCGCTGCCAACCTTGCCCTGACCGGTATGGTTGTCGCCATGATCAATGTCGCCATCCCGGGACTGCCCGTGCCTGTGATCATCGTCATTTCCATCGGATTCGGGGCGCTTCTTGGCGTGATCAACGGTGTCCTTGTCTGGAAGCTCGCCATTCCGCCGATTGTCGTGACGCTGGGGACGATGACGATCTTTCGCGGCACGATCTTTCTTCTTTCTGACGGAAAATGGGTCAACAGCCACGAATTCAGCGACAGCTTCAAGGCGTTTCCGCGGACAGAGTTTCTTGGTCTGCCGCTGATGAGCTGGATCGCCATTGCTGCCGTTCTCCTCTTCACACTCGTGATGTCCCGGACGACCCTGGGTCGCGCGTTCTACGCTGCTGGCGGCAACCCGCACGCGGCCACTTATGCCGGGATCGACGTGGGAAAAACGCAGTTCTGGGCCTTCACGATTTCCGGCGCGTTGGCAGGGCTTACGGGCTATCTCTGGGTGTCGCGGTTTGCCGTGGCGTTCGTGGACCTGGCAGGCGGGTTCGAGCTTAATGTCGTGGCGGCTTGCGTCATCGGGGGCGTCGCCATCATGGGGGGTATCGGCACGGTGTTCGGGGCAATGCTGGGGTCTCTTTTTCTTGGCATCATAAGCAACGCGCTTCCTGTCGTGAACATCTCGCCGTTCTGGCAACTCGCGATCTCGGGCGGTGCGATCATCATCGCGGTCATCCTCAACGCTCAGGCCAATCGGGATAAAGGCCGGATCATCCTCAAACGTGCGGAGCAGGCGACATGACCGACACGAGCCGTTCCATTCCTGACCGCTTGCAATCGCCGCTGGAGCGGCGCCTGAAAAGCTGGGAGACGCTTCTTCTGGCCGTTGCCGTCGCGATCTTCATCGTGAACAGCTTTACCTCACCCTATTTCCTGAACGCGTGGAACCTCAGTGACATGACGTTCAACTTCACGGAAAAGGCGATGATTGCCTTCGCGATGGCACTTCTGATCATCGCGGGTGAAATCGACCTTTCCGTGGCTTCGATCATCGCGCTGGCCTCGACGGCAATGGGCGCGGCCGTTCAGCTTGGGGTGGGAACACCGGGACTGGTGCTCATCGGGCTTGGGGTGGGCCTGCTTTGTGGCGCGTTCAACGGCTTTCTTGTCACGCGTATGGGCCTGCCCTCGATCGTTGTCACCATCGGCACGATGAGCCTTTTCCGCGGGATCAGCTACATCGTTTTGGGCGATCAGGCCTATCGCGGATACCCGTCGGACTTTGCGTTTTTCGGACAGGGCTACGTCTTCTGGGTGATCTCCTTTGAGTTCGTGCTTTTCGCCTGCCTCGCGCTGATCTACTTCGTTCTCCTGCACAAGACGAACTTCGGGCGAGCGGTTTATGCGATCGGAAACAACGCCGTCGGCGCGGAGTTCTCCGGTATCCGGGTCGCCCGCGTGAAGTTCATCCTCTTTCTGCTGACGGGGCTTATGTCCGGCGTGGCCGCCATCTGCCTGACGTCTCGGCTGGCCTCGACACGTCCGTCAATCGCGGTCGGATGGGAGCTGGAGATTGTCACGATGGTGGTTCTTGGTGGTGTGAACATCCTCGGCGGGTCGGGCTCGATCCCGGGCGTGGTGATCGCCGCGTTCGTGATGGGTCTGGTGACGTTCGGCCTAGGCCTTTTGAACGTGCCCGGCATCGTGATGTCCATCGTCATCGGAGCGCTGCTGATCGGCGTCATCGCGTTGCCACGTCTTTGGGAGAATTGGCGCATGCAGGCAGCAAAGCGGTAGGTCAGGAGAGAGCGACATGGAGAAATACGCCTTCAAGATGCACCTCAATCCCGGTGCGAAGGAGGAATACAAGAAACGCCATGACGAGATATGGCCCGACCTTGTCGCGCTTCTGAAAAATGCGGGGATCTCGGACTATTCCATCCACCTCGACGAGGAGACAAACGTCCTTTTCGGTGTGCTTTGGCGGACGGATGATCACAAGATGGACGATCTTCCCTCCCATGAGATCATGAAGACATGGTGGGCGCATATGGCCGACATCATGGAAACGCATGACGACAACGCGCCGGTCGCCGTGGCTCTCACACCCGTCTTTCATATGCCATGACAGGCGCGCATGTAGCCGTCATCGATATCGGCAAGACGAACGCCAAGCTTGCGGTCGTGCGCCGTTCTGATCTTTCGGAAATCGCCGTTGTCACGCGGCCCAACACCGTTTTGCCCGGTCCGCCCTATCCGCATTTCGACGTTGACGGGCATTGGGAGTTCATTCTTGACGGTCTGACGCGCTTCCATGCCGAACATGGGCTGGGCGCGATCACGATCACCACGCATGGCGCTGCCGCTGCGTTGCTCACCAAAGACGGCTCTCTCGCGGCGCCTGTTCTCGACTATGAACACACTGGGCCTGACAGTTCAGCGAAGGAATATGATGCGCTCCGCCCGCTATTTTCCGAGACCGCGTCCCCCCGCCTGTCCATGGGGCTCAATCTCGGCGCGCAACTCCACTGGCAGTTTCTCACCGATCCGGCGCTTCTCGACCGGGTGGCGCATGTCGTGACCTATCCGCAATTCTGGACACATCGCCTGACCGGTGTCGCTGCCACCGACGTGACGTCGCTGGGGTGCCACACGGATCTCTGGAACCCATATGAAGGCCGGTTTTCCGCGCTGCCAGAGTCACTTGGCATCGCGGACAAGATCGCGCCGCCACGCATGCCCGGCGATGTTCTGGGAACGGTCACCGCCGAAATCGCCCGCCGCACCGGACTGAGCGCGGATACGCCGGTCCTTTGTGGTATCCACGATTCCAACGCCTCGCTGCTGTCGCATCTTGTGACGCGCAAACCGCCCTTCAGCGTGGTCTCGACGGGCACATGGGTGATCGCCATGGCCGTGGGCGGCAAATCCGTGACCTTGGACCCTGCGCGCGACACGCTGGTAAACGTAAACGCATTCGGTAATGCCGTGCCATCGGCGCGCTTCATGGGGGGGCGGGAGCACGATCTTCTTCTCCCGGGGCCATCGGTGGATGCGGATGAAGCCGAGATGCGAGAGATTTTGACCCATCGCAGGATGCTGCTACCGGCCATTGTCCCCGAAACCGGCCCATTCGCCGGCATGACCATGCGCTGGATTGGCGACGAGCCGCCCGTTGGGTCAGGGCAGCGGAGCGCTGCGGTCGGCTTCTATCTGGCGCTGGTCACGGCGCATTGTCTTGATCTGATCGGGCATGTGGGCCCTGTCATTGTTGAAGGTCCGTTTGCCCGCAACAAACCCTACCTCACGATGCTTGAAGCCGTATCCGCGTCGTCCGTGATTCCGACGGCCAGCACGACCGGAACAAGCGAAGGCGCCGCCCTGCTCGTCGCGGCTCAGGGGTCTCAAGAACGCGAGATCGCGGCTCGTCCAATCCGAGAAGGCCCGTTGAAGGGCCTTTGCATTGGCTATGCATCGGAGTGGAATGCTGCGGTAAGGGCCATTTGATCGGAACACGACCGCTTCTGGCGCGCACTGGACGTTCCCAGCAGGCTCACCTTGACGCCCACGTAAGGCCAAATTTTATATGGTTTCCGGGCCGAGAAGCATCAGGAGTGCGCGCCCAACCGCGCCGCGAACGCATTCGATATGCCTCATAAATTCGAGAGACATCTTGGTGGATACATCCACGTTCCGGCTACATGCTTGATTTGAATGGTGCCCCCACACGGAACCAACCTATTGTTTTTGTATGATTTTATCCGTAGTTCCTTGTCTGCATCCCCCTAAAAATATGACTGCATCTGTCCTGTCGTGTCTTGTCGTGTCCGTCCTTATCCACTACGTCAAGGGGGATATTTAGGGGGATACAGAATGCGGGCAAAAAATAGGCTGACGACGGGTTTCCTGAAATCGCCCCCGGTGGGAAAGCATTGCGACGGCGCTGGGCTTTGGCTGATAGTGCGTGACGATGGCGGCGCGCAGTGGGTGCTGCGTGTGACCGTTCACGGCAGGCGGCGGGAGATGGGTTTAGGTGGCTATCCGACGCTTGGGCTGGCCGAAGCCCGCAAGCAAGCTTCACGGTGGCGCGATGTGGCGGCGGCGGGCCGTGACCCCATCAAGGAACGTCAAGCCGAAGAACGCGCGGCGCGGCGCGAGGATATATCGCTTGCCATCATCACGGCGGATGCGTTCGAAGCGCGCAAGGCCGAACTGAAAGGTGACGGAACGGCGGGGCGGTGGTTGTCGCCTCTAACCATTCACGTTTTGCCGAAACTGGGCAAAGTGCCAGTGACCGACCTAGACCAGCGCGACATTCGCGACACGCTGGCCCCCATCTGGCATACGAAGGCCGACACGGCGCGGAAAGCTTTGAACCGCCTTTCAATCGTGTTGAAGCACGCGGCGGCACTGGGCTTGGATGTGGATTTGCAGGCAACCGAAAAGGCGAAGGCGTTGCTGGGGAAAACCCGGCATGTGCCTAAGAACATCCCGGCGATGGACTGGCGCGATGTGCCTGACTTCTATGCAAGTCTCGAAGAGCCGACGCTGACCCATCTGGCGTTGCGCTTGCTTATCCTGACCGGCGTGCGCTCTGGGCCGCTGCGAAATCTGCGACTGGACCAAATTAAAGGCGACGTGTGGACCGTGCCAGCCGAAGCGATGAAGGGCCGCAAAGGTGCGACCGATGATTTTCGCGTGCCCTTGTCGGATGAAGCCCAGCGCGTCATTGACCTTGCACGCCCGCACGCACGCAACGGCTATCTGTTTCCGAACAGCCGCAAGGGCGTCATTTCTGACATGACGCTTTCACGGCACATGGAACGGCGCGGGCTAGAAGCGCGCCCGCATGGGTTCCGTACGTCCCTGCGCACATGGTTGGCCGAAGCGACCGACGCCCCGCACGAAGTCGCAGAAGCGATGCTGGCGCATGTGGTGGACGGTGGCGTGGTGCGGGCCTACCGCCGAACCGATTACCTCGAACAGCGCGCCAAGCTGGGTGCTCGTTGGGCCGACCTTGTGACCGGCGGCGCTGGGCAGGTTGTTAAGCTGGCGGGTGAAGGATGATGAATCAGCAGAAATCACGACAAACGCTTGAGACCGTCGCCAGAGAATGGGGGCTCCCCAACTGGGAAGATCCGAGCTCCTATGGTGATGTCACGAAGTGGGACTACAATCGGTGGCGGTGGGAGTTTTATCGTAGAAGGGACGACGTCAGGCTGCATTTTGATGAAGCCGTCAACGATCCAAGCTCCGTTCGAGAATTTATAGGGCCTGCGCGGGACAAGCATCAAAGCGAAGGAATAGCCTGTCCGAACACACCCGGCTTTATGGTCCAAACGGCGGAAAGTGCAAAGCTATTTGGATATTTGGGCATTCCAAACCCAAGAATAAGCGAACAACCGAAAGATGCTATCACTCCGATCACAGACTGGCGTCCCATCGACAGCATTGGACCAAGCGGGGCGCAAGACCAAAAGGTCGAGGTTCTTTTAGTTGCCGCAGGTGTTGAGCTCACTGATTATCAACACTGGTTTCTAGAATTGACGCTCTTGGATCGTTACGCTGCGTTCATTCAAGAGAACGAGTTGGCTCTCAAGTTTGACCTCGATGCTCCGATCAACACGCAGCTTGCCGCGGCCAAGGATTTGCTGGCTGCAAAACAAATCGAAAGGCACCGGTCAAAAATATCTACTAGGCAGCATACGACGAAGTGGTTTGTTTACCTGAGGCTGCTCGATGCGAAGCCTGATGGCTTAGAAGATGACAACACGCCCCCTTATCTTTCTGAACTCGAAAAAATAATCGAAGGAAAAGAAAGAAACCCGCAGTCTGTGAGGGATAGTCTGGCCCAAGCAAGGGCCTTGCGATTTAAGATTTAGCTTCTCCTCGCAGTTCCCGAGCGTCCTAAATTCGGCGATAATCTTGGGGTTCACATGGGCTGGCAAATCTTTGCTAGTGAACCTGCGGCAGCGTTCGCTAAAATGCCCAAATGAGCGCAAATGAGTAGGTTGCCAGATGATTTGTGACCATACCGCACAGATAGACATTCAGAAACTCCCGAAGGAAGCACGGCCGCTGCCGGACGTGATCGACTTCGAGGGTGAACGGATCCTGACGACCTGGACCGACATGCACTTCGGTGGCCGCCGTCAGTGGTTCCTCTGCCCGTCCTGCGACCGGCGATGCGCTGTGATCTATAAGAGGGACATGGGCCCACTCTGGGGCTGCCGTGTGTGCCTTGACGGGCGCTACGAAAGCGAGCGCAAGTCTCCTCAGGCGCGCCGGTTGCAGAAAGCGTTCAAAATCCGCGAGCGATTGGGGCAGACGGAAGGAAACCTGCACCTGCCGTTCCCCGAGCGGCCACGGCACATGCACCACCGTACCTACAAGCGTATCCGTGCAGAGGCCAAGGCGCTTGAGCACGAGATCGGCATTCACAACATCGCCTACATCCGGAAATGCAGCGTTGAGACCATCCGTAGGAAATTAGCGGATGGCAAACTGGGTTTGGTTCGGGTGATGGATTAGCGGGCTGTAATGATGAGCCGGACAAAGATCGACCATGCAAAAAGCTTCGCTGATTGTCATGAGACGCGATATTCTGAGTGAAAAGGTCGGATGACGGCGGCCAGTCCGAAGCGGACCAGATCAGCTGAACGCTTTGCTAGCGCAGCGCCAGCATGTCGTGTGGGGAACTGCCGTTCGCCGCATGCGGGGGCAACACCGTTCGCGGACCAATAAGCAGATACCCCAAGGGCCAAATGCTTATGGGAATCTCCCGTGTCGGATTGTGGCTTAACCGACGTTGCAACGAACCCTGTGAACCTCATGGTAAGTTCGGTCCTTAGCCGTTTTGTGTTACAAGGCTTTGGCTTGGTCATTCTTTGGGTTGGTCGCCATCGTTCCAAGCGTCTTCTGGTTCAAAGACATCGACTTCACCCAATTCAATCTCGTAGTTCGGATCATCAATTTCACTGTCCAGGTAGATGATCTCCTGATCATCCGTCCCAATGCCGTATATGTCGACAGTGATTGTCGCGCGAACCGTTATACCCTCATCGACTTCGATGCAGCGTCCGCCCATGCTAACGGACTCTTTGTCAATGCCGTCCCAAACAGAGAAATCGAGTTCCACCATCACTCTAACAACCAAATTCAAAGGCATGCTCAAGACAAGTCGAGCCGCCTGTTCTTCCTCCTCAATATCCTCGAAATCAATAACTCTGATTTCATCCTCTCGTGGCCAATCAATACTCTGTAGTTCGCCTGCCCACACGGAGACTTCTGCGTCACCAAATGTAGGATAGGCGGAAGCTGAAAACTCGAGATTTTCTACGCGCAGCGCAATGTTGGGAAATACGTCCTCTGCACCGTTACTCTCTTCCACCAGCCAGGTGTGAACCGCCATCTTGAGGACGGGCGGCGCGTTTCGTATCAGCGCCAACGCCCTCTCAATTTCTCGGACAATGTAGAGGTTTTCGGACTTTTCGCAGTAATCTTGCCAGTCCCCGTCCTTCGAAACGACAAGGATTCCATTGCCGCGTTCGACTGCGGCGCATTCGAGAGCGTTCAATGCGAGAGCGTCAGGAAATTCGTCTTTTTTCCTTCCGGTGCCGAAGGGTGGTTCGCCAGCAAAGTAGGCATCAAACAACGTCGATGTTTTGACCAGGGAATGATCATCAATGACCTCGCAGCCGCTTTCGGCCAAATATTTGGCCCAACGCTCTTTGGCGATGTCACGCGCCGATTTCCCCCCAGTTATCTGTTCAAGAACTTCATCTTTGGAAGGTTTCTCGGTATCAAAAGCAAAAAGGGCCTTCCCAACTGCTTTCTTTGCATTCCGCAAAGATTCTTGCGCAGCGTTTTCGAGGTGGTTTTCGACCTCTTTCGCGACGATGCTCGACAGAATGTAGTTAAAAGAAAGCGGTTTCAGCCGAGCCGTAGCCTGCATTACTGCCGAGTTCAGGTTGAGCTGTTTCTCATCAAATATGCTTGTGTCGACCGAGATCGCGGTAATTTTGCCATTCGCAAGCAGTCGCTTTAGCTCATCGTCGGTGACTATTGGCATCTAGGAGTAGACCATCGATTGGGTTGGTGGATTGAGTACCCGAAATCGAGTTTATTGGGAAGCCTCGTTTCTTGCTGGATGCGAAGGTCGAGCAATCCGCTTTCAGGACGCCGCACTGCGGCGTCGGCCAAATCGATGAACGGCAGGTAGGTGCCGTAGAATGGAACGTCGATACGCTTCGCCAGCAAATTGCCGGCCGCATTGTCGATGGCGTGAGCGTTCAGAGAAATCGCATTCGCCTAACCCGACGTGATAAATCCGTCGGTCGCGAAGCAGTAGACACTGTTCAAGGTTTACAGCGAAGTCTAAAAAAATTGCCGACATGCCATCGCGCGATACCGCGGGTCGGGCTGACGTCGGGCGAGGAAAAGATTAGATAAATGTTCAATTACTGTGTGATCTAGTCAAGTGCTGGCTTCTCAAAGAGCAGCATCTTAGATGTGACGGGCTGGATACTTTGCGCTGGCCGAAGGATCCGGGACTCTATCCAAAACGTCTTTGCAGGGAATGGAAGCACATGAAGAGAGTCAGTCTCAAACCTATCGTTTTGACGCTTATGCTTGTTTCCGGATGCACAAGTGGCCTTGGCAGCAGTGCAGTTGTTTCGGGAGCCGGCCCCGACGAACTCTTGAAGCTGCGTGCTGGTCCCGGACTTGGGTTTCGCGTGATCCTGGGGTTGCCAGACGGAACTCTGCTCATTCAGCGTGATTGCGTGACAGAAGCCTTCCAGCTGTGGTGTCGGGTCTCGCTTGCCACGGCGCCTAGCGTTACCGGATATGTCTCAGCCGACTATCTCATCCCACGCTGACAGGTCTGCAATCAGTCGGCTAAAATCGGCAAGCTGGTTCCGAATGGACTCCAACGACAGAAAATTCGTGGTGACAGTTGGCGACGTGGTAGGTGGTGGACCTCGACTGAGGAAAAACGCGTTAATTTACTTAGGGGTCTGTGGAGTTTTCGCCGCAAGGTCAGTGGGCGGTCCTGTTCGAACAAGCCTGCCAAATTAGCCAGGAGAGCAAGCGCCGCGGGTATTGAAGCCGCATCAAACAGCGCCTTGAAACACATGAGGAAGGGCGGACGACTTGCGCCAGAAGCGACGTCGTGACCAAATAGCGCAGAGGGCAAGGGGACCATGAGAATCCGCTGCACACTATAGGACTCCAACGAGGCGAGCGAATGTCGCATTCTTTAAATGCCATCCTTAAATCATTCCGCGAGAGCGCGAGAACAGAGCGGGAAAAAGGCACCTATTTTGAGCGCCTGTGCGTTGCGTATTTAACAAATGACCCAATGCAAGCCGAGCATTACGAAGCCGTTATGCCTTGGGCCGAGTGGGCCAAGCACAATGGCTGGGATGGGAAAGATGTTGGCATTGACCTCGTCGGAAAACTGCGTGGTCTTGATGGCTATGCCGCAATCCAATGTAAGTTCTTTAATCCGACCCATCGGATAGCAAAATCCGATATTGATTCATTTCTTGCCGCCTCTTCCAAGCCTCCGTTCGTCCGCCGTATTGTGATTGACGCGACGGAAGTTGAGTGGTCCGCCAACGCAGCCGAAATGCTGTACGGTCAAACCATCCCAGTTATCAGGATTGGGCTCAACGACCTTCGCGACAGTCCTATTGATTGGTCCCAGTTTGCCGCCCAAGGCCGGATCGTCTTGGAAGCCAAGAAGGAACTGCGCAAGCACCAGACCGAGGCGCTAGAAGCAGTTCGCAAAGGTTTGGCAACATATGATCGTGGTAAGGTCATTATGGCCTGTGGCACTGGAAAGACCTTCACCAGTCTCAAAATCGCCGAAGACCTCGTCGGCGCAGATGGCATGGTCCTTTTCCTCGTGCCGTCCCTGGCACTAATGGCACAGACCGTCCGCGAATGGACCACCGACGCCTCTGTCCCTCTGCGATCGTTTGCAGTGTGTTCCGACACCCAGGTTGGTAAGCGACGCCAGTTCAAAGATGACGTCGCCGAGATAGACATCCTCGACCTGGCTTTCCCGGCCACGACAGACCCGGCGAAACTCGCCGATGGCGTGGCAGATGAAGCCAAGGCCCGAATGACAGTGGTTTTTGCCACCTATCAGTCAATCCAAGTCATTGCCGATGCCCAAAGCGATCAGGGCTTGCCGCCCTTCGACCTCATCATCTGCGACGAGGCGCACCGCACCACCGGGGCAACGCTGGAAGGACAGACTGAAAGCAATTTTGTCCGCGTCCATAACAATGAGACCATCCGCGCCAAGAAACGCCTTTATATGACAGCGACCCCGCGCATCTTTGGCGACGGGGCCAAGAGCAAGGCCGACGATCTGGGCATCACCCTCGCAACCATGGACAACGAGGAAATGTTCGGGCCGACTCTTTTCTATCGGGGGTTCGGCTGGGCCGTTCAGGAAGGCTTGCTGACCGACTACAAGGTGATCGTTCTCGCCATGGACGAGAAACTTGTCGCCAAGTCCATCCAGAGCCGGATCGAAGACCCAACCACTGGCCTCATTCTTGACGACGCGACCCGCATTCTGGGCTGCTACAAGGCACTGACCAAGGTCGATATCGCCTCCGACCTCGGGGCCGATACGCAGCCCATGCGGCGCGCTCTGGCCTTTTGCCGCGACATCAAGAGTTCCCAATTGGTCGAACGCGAGTTCTCCGATGTTGTGTCCGACTTCTTGGCCGATGACGAGGTGATCGAGACGGAAGCCGACATCGCCAATCACCAACTCAATTGCGAAATCCGCCATGTCGATGGCACCTTCAACGCCAAGTCGCGCGGCGAACTTCTGGACTGGCTCAAAGCCGAAAGCGAAGAAAACACCTGTCGCATCCTGACCAACGCGCGATGCCTGTCCGAAGGCGTCGATGTCCCGGCCCTGGACGCGATCATGTTCCTCCACCCGCGCAAGTCGCAGATTGATGTCGTCCAATCCGTGGGCCGCGTCATGCGCCGCGCCCCCGGCAAGCGCATGGGCTATGTCATCCTCCCGGTGGGCGTTCCCGCCGACAAGACGCCCGAGGAAGCCCTCGCCGACAACGACAAGTATCGCGTGGTCTGGCAAATCCTGAACGCGCTCCGCGCCCATGACGAACGCTTCGAAGGCACCATCAACCAAGCCTCCCTTGGGCAAGATGTCTCCGACCGGATTGAGATCATCGGCTATGGCTCAAAGGAACTCGACGCCATCACTGCCACCGTCGAAGACCTGCCGAACAAGACCGCTGCCAAGCGGTCGGGCATCGGCGGGGGAGAAGGCGGCAATAGCGACGATGACATCGTGATCGAGGACGACCGCGAACCGGAACTCCCGCTTGTCATCGACGACTTCTCCCGTGCCATCATGGCCAAGATCGTCAAGAAGTGCGGAGACCGCGAATACTGGGACCGCTGGGCCGGAAGCCTGCGCAACATCGCCCTGGCACACATTACCCGTCTTGAAGCCTTGCTCGAAGACCCGGAGGGCAAGCAGCGTAGAGCCTTCGATCTATTCTTGGCCGAACTCCGCGACGACCTGAACAACACCATCACCGAAAAAGACGCCATCGAGATGCTGGCACAGCACCTCATCACGCAGCCTGTTTTCGATGTCCTCTTCGAAGGCCATGCCTTCACGCAGGAGAACCCGGTTTCCCGCGCCATTCAGGGCCTTCTCGAAGTGCTCGAAGAGTCGAACCTTCAAAAGGAAAACCGAGACCTTGAAGACTTCTATGCCAGCGTCCGTAACCGCGTGCATGGCTTGAAAGACCCCGCTGCCAAGCAAGACCTGATCCGGCAACTCTACGACAACTTCTTCGGCGTGGCGTTCAAGGAAACCCGCGACCGGCTTGGCATCGTCTATACCCCGACCGAGATCGTGGATTTCATCATCCATTCCGTCGATGCGCTGCTACGCGACGAGTTCGACGAAAGCCTCGGGTCCGAGGGGGTCCATATCATCGACCCCTTCACCGGCACGGGCACCTTCATCACGCGCCTGCTGCAATCCGGCCTGATCGCGCCCGAGCAACTGGAACACAAGTTCCGCAACGAAATCCACGCCAACGAGATCATCCTCTTGGCCTACTACATCGCCGCCATCAACATCGAGGCGGTCTATTCCAGCCTCGCCAAGGGGGCCTATCTGCCGTTTGAGGGTATCTGCCTCACCGACACTTTCGAAATGTATGAAAAGGGCGACATGATCGCCCAACTGATGCCCGACAACTCGGAGCGCCGCCAGCGCCAGCGCGAACTCGACATCCGTGTCATCATGGGGAACCCGCCCTATGCCGTGGCACACCACATCAACTATGGCGACCTTGATGCCAAGATCGGCAGCACCTACGCCGCGCGCTCCACGGCGACGAACAAGAACGCTCTCTATGACAGCTACATCCGCGCGATCCGCTGGGCCAGCGACCGGCTGGAAGACAGCCGGGGCGTCATCGGATTCATCACCAATGGCGGTTGGGTCGATGCCAACACCGCTGACGGGATGCGCAAGACCTTGGTCGATGAGTTCGCCTCGCTCTATGTGTTCCACCTTCGCGGCAACCAGCGCACCAGCGGCGAAACCTCGCGCCGCGAAGGCGGGAAGATCTTCGGCGCAGGCAGCCGCGCGCCCATCGTCATCACCTTCCTCGTCAAGAACCCCGACGCCGCCCAGCAAGGCCGCATCTTTTACCATGACATCGGCGACTATCTGACCCGCGAAGACAAGTTGAAGACCATCGCCGCCTTCCGCAGCCTTCGCGGCATCACCGAGGCCGACGGCTGGACCGAGATCACGCCCGACGAGCACGGCGACTGGTTGAAACAGCGCGACGAGAGTTTCGGAAACTTTCTCAGCATTGGAGGCAAAAAGGACTCCGGTGATTTCGCAATTTTCGAAGACTATTCGGCAGGGCCAAAGACCGCACGAGACGCTTGGTGTTTTAATTCTTCGAAGGAAGCTGTCATTCGAAACATTGAAAAGACTATTGCGACATACTCTCGTCGGCTTGATGAATACAAGAACACGAAACCTTCCGAGCCGGAGGTCGAGCCTGACCTCTTTATGTCCGAATCTCCGAAAGAAATTTCTTGGAACAGGTCGTTGAGAAATGATTTCAAGAAAGAACGGCCCCTTTCATTTGATGAGGGGCAAGTGATTGTTGCGTCCTACCGTCCTTTCTTCAAGCAATGGATGTATTTCAGCAGACGCCTGAATGACATGATTTACAAAATGCCATCCATCTTCCCGCAAGCGGGGATGGAGAATCGCGTCATTTCAATTACCGCAGCGCGCGGCAATGCTTCATTCTCCCTTCAAATGACAGACCAACTACCCGAGCATTGCTTTGCCTCTGTCGCAGCAGGTTCTCAGTGCTTTCCAATGCGTCTCTTCGAGAAGATCGAAGAAAGCACGGACGATAGCCCTGCGTTTTCGTTTGACGAAGATGATGCTGAGGTTGTCGATGGCTACAAGGTCAGGGACGGGATCACCGATGCTGCCTTGAAGCACTTCCGCGACACTTACAAAGACCAGACAATCACCAAAGAAGACCTATTCCATTACATCTATGGTCTTCTCCACGCTCCTGACTACCGCGCACGCTTCGCCGATAGCCTATCGAAGGAACTGCCACGCATCCCGCCGGTCAAAAAGCGTGAGGACTTCACGCGCTTTGTCGAGGCCGGTCGCGCCTTGGGCAACCTGCATGTCGGCTACGAAAGCGTCGAGCCTTACCCGGTCACGGTCAAAGAAGGCGATCTGGACCTTGCCCACATCACCGACCCGGAAAAGTTCTTCCGCGTCGAGAAGATGGCATTCGGCAAGAAGAAGGACCGTTCCACCATCTCCTACAACGCCAACATCACCCTGATCGACATCCCCATGGAAGCCTACGACTATGTCGTTAACGGCAAGTCAGCCATCGAGTGGGTGATGGACCGCCAGAAGGTCGCAGTGGACCGCTACAACCCCAACACCAAAAAGGGCAGCGACATCGTCAACGACCCCAACCGCTACGCCATCGAGACCATGGGCGACCCCCGCTACCCCTACGACCTCCTACGCCGCATCATCACCGTCAGCCTCGAAACGGTGAAGATCGTGAAGAGCCTGCCGAAGTTGGACATCTGATCAATGTCGGGAAACTATGCGACCGAACGAAAGGGCATCGCCGCAGTTCAGGCCAAGTTGGCCGACCTTGAACTGATCTGGCGAGAAACTTCGACCGGCGATTTTGGCATCGACGGGCACATTGAGTTCCTTGACGAAAACAGCGAACCGACCGGCATGATGGTAGGCGTTCAGGTCAAATCAGGACAGTCGTATTTCAGCGGCGAAACGGACTACGCCGTGTCCTATACCGCAAACGAAAAACACCAGAAGTATTGGGAGCACTATCCTGTGCCCGTGCTCCTCATCCTTCATCATCCTGATCGCAAGGAAACTTTCTGGGTAGATGCCCGTCAGGAGTTTCGAACCGGCAAAGCCCCCGGAAAGAAGATCATCTTACCAAAAACAAACAACTTCACGGCGGTGACTGTCGAAGAGCTTTTCAAGAATGCCGGTTTGACCCAAACAGAGTATGTAAAGGACATCTCCGCTTTGCTCGGATATATGCTGTCCCGAACGACCGGGAACGCAGGTTTCGATATATCGTTCTTTGACCTGTTCTGCCTCGGCATGACGAACATCTGCCGGAGTCTCTACTTCGGAATGGACCTCGCCTTGAAGATTGCCGAGCACAAACTCGCAGAAGTAGAGTCCGAGTTTGGTGTTGGGGTGGGGCATTCGGAATATAACTTCCTTGAATCGTATGTCCGTTTCCTGATCAGTCAGAACTTGGTTCATGCTAACTATTCCGATTTGCTTATTGACCTTGAGCTTCGGGAAATGGTGCCAAAGTTCATCGTTCCACTTTCGCGCCGTGGCACGGCTGTAAAGGATCTTATTTCAAGGTCTGAGGATGATTTGGTGGATCGCGGCGTTCTGATGGCGAGCAGGACTCGGGCGGCGCAAGAGGCATTTGTTGAAATCGTAGAGATCTCGATGATCCCGCGTTTCGGTAGAGTGGCCGAAGTTTCAAAAGCCTTGTACTCCAACCCAGCCCAGCAAAGTTCCGAAAGCGCCGATCCATTGGAAGACGATGCGGAAAAGCCAAGAGCGGAGAATTGATGCCCGATCTTTCCGCTCTCCTGGCATCTTTGAAATCCCCTAAGGCCGCTCTTGCGGTCTTCCTGTTTAGCGCCGCATTGGTCTTTGCGCCGTTTGATCGGATTGGCCTGACCCGCGCAGCCTTCGCAACCGGGCATGAGAGTTTCTTCGTCACCATACTCTTCCTGTCCGCGGCCATTATGGCCGGTGAGGTGTTGTCGAAGGGATAGCGGCTGAACGTGAGGTCCAGCTGGTACTGGACAAAGACCCGCAGTTAGCCGGATGGCCAACTTCGAGCTTTATTCGGGAAGGTTTTCAGAGTGGACGAAGAATTGTTCTGAAACACCGCCGTCCCTGAGTCTTCTCAGTGTCTCCGGAGTATTTTGCGACCGGGTGATTGCGGCCATCGCAGCTTGATGATCCTCCGCGTCCTGTCCTTCGAAACCTGCAACCTCACGTAGCTTGTTCAACAAATCCGCCTTGATTTTCGGCAGCAAACGGTAAGCAAAGTTGTCACCAAACTTGTCGAACCCATCCTTTGCAGACGGATATAGTGCTTTCACCTCTTCTCTAAGGCCAGCAAAATTGAAATACCGTTCAGCTTCCTTTTGCAATCCGAGAGTTGACAGTACCAAGCTCGAATGATGAAGGATGGACTGGTATGTCCGGAATAGCCTGTTGATATCTTGGTCAAGGTAAAGCTCTGGCAACACCATTGATGGTGGAATGGATTTATCCATTTTTTCTCGTAAATTATGGATTTTCTCAAGAATGTCTTGAATTTTCTGGGCATCCTCAGCTGATGCGTCCTTTCTGATGTAATCGACATTCAATACTTGAACTGAAACGACGGTTCCGGAGAACAACCTGTCGACGCGCTCCAATTCCCCGTACAAAATCTCTGCGGCCTCCAACCGTTTCGCATTGAGCACGGCATCCCGTCCCTGTTTTCCCTCTAGGAGATATGAGCTGATTTTCTCTCGCTCGGTGGCAGCTGTGCTTAGCAACGACTTAAACTCAGTCAACCGCTTATCGTAGCCGTGGGTTGAGGCACGGCTCAGAAAAGCTGAGACCGGACCTCGAAAAACAAAAAGGAGAATTCCGGATAGCAAAGCCGTCACTCCGGAGGAAGCGACAACGTCCCAGAAGCCGAGTTGAATGTTTGGCATCATACTCATTCATCCTGTCAACATGCGATGATTAGCGGTGGCTGGTCATTTTCGGTCGTATGCAATTTTAACCCTAATAAAGTATGAAGTAGTCACGCATGAAGAGCAACAAACCAGCTTAGCAGCTTCGCATTGGTCGAGATCAAGGATGACGGGGGAACCGAGAGACTGTACTCGGACAGCAACGCGGCCAAAATCCATTCCGAGCACAGTGAGTACAAAAAGGTCTTCTGGTCCTTCTGGGAGGCGGAGGGCGTCTTCCCAAAAGCAGTATGGAACCAGTCATACAACCGGATTTTCAGTAATCTACCATTCGAGATCGAGGATATAGTACTGATCCAGTAATTCGATACTTCTATTGCCGTTCTTGCGGCCAAATAAGCATGAAATTGCTGTCGAGGTGATACTTTGACAAAACTTTGGATCGCCCGCCGAGCGCCATAAAACAGCTTTCGTGTCAACTGATCTACGACCAATCATAGCTCATTTGGCCAGTCAAAGACGCTGATCGCGAAGTTGTTGCAAGAAAGCGCATTGCCGGGTGCTGTGCGCAAGTCGAAGCAATCTCTAACCCCGCGCTTGGCGTTCTCACGGTTGACGAACTGTCCGCATTGGAACTTCAAGCCATCAATCTGACTGGCCGTCGGCCGCAGAGGCCACTTTCGATGATGCGCCGACCTTCCTTGTGATTTAATTTTTGATTTCTTTCCACAATTCTAATGGCACACCGAAAAAGACACCATCGCACTGCACCCCATAAGGAAGGACAGTGCAAAATGTTGGAAGAATACAAAAGCCGTAATGGTGATGCCTCGAAAGCGCGTGGAGATCGTTATCTGACTTTGGCTGAGCTGCGCGGCAAGCTGGGTAACCGCTCACGCAGTGCAATCTATGCCGACCTGGCGGCGGGCCGTCTGCCCAAGCCCATCAAGCTTGGGGGGCGCATCTACTGGTCCGAAGTTGACCTTGAAACCCATCTGAGCAACCTTCGCGAAGAGCGGTCGTAACGATGATGAAAATGGGAAACCCCGGCGCGCTGGCAGGCGCGACCGGGGCAAAGAAGTCTATCCATGCGACAGCGGAAGACCTCTTTTTGATACCACAAGACAAGGCCAAGCGCCACAATTCCAGCGCGCCCCTTGAGGTTGCGCTCTGCGGAAAATCGGCCGCACACGCCATGGTCAAGTGGCGCACCAAATCTGCGGTCTCCGCTGTTGGGGACCCAGGTAGTGAAAATTTCACACCTCGCAAGATTAACGTCGAAACCATCACCTGGCCCCGCACCGATAGCTTTCAAGGAAATCAGAGGCTTCAAATCCTGTGTTTGATCGTGGCCGCGAACGCGAAAGAGGAACGGGGTGACCAAATTGCAAACCCTCTACTTGCGACCCGTTCACGGCTGGCGAGAAGCGCAAACGAACAGCTTGGCCACCTCGATTTTGGAGAGCAAACAATGACGGATGCACGCGATCTGACAAATGCCTTGGGCGGCAAATGGTACCAAGGTTATGGGGTGGCGGCTTGCCCTGTGTGCCAACCCCGGCGGGACAAGTGCCAAAACGCTCTTACCATGGCTGATGGTCGCAACGGGTATTTGATTCTGCACTGCAAAAAGTCCGATTGCGCGTTCACCGATATTCTGGTGGCGTCCGGGCTACGCCCTGGTGAGTACGCCCCACCGGATGCCGAAGCACTGGCTCGCCGCAAAGCCGAACAGCGCGATTACGCAGAGCGGCGTGCAATGCAGGCGACCCTCCTCTGGAAAGAGGCGATACCGATCAACGGCACGCCAGCCGAAGCGTATCTGCGGGGGCGGGGTATCTCCTGCTCCCTTCCGGACACGCTGCGTTTCCACCCGGGGTGTTGGCACGGTCCGACTGCGAAGCGTTACCCCGCGATGGTGGCACTGGTGACAGGCGGCAACGGTGCCGCCATCCACAGAACTTATCTCGCTCCTGACGGGCGTGGAAAAGCTGCGGTGACACCTCAAAAGGCCATGTTGGGCGCGACCAAAGGCGGCGCGGTGTGGCTTGCGGAAGGGCCGGGGCCACTGCTGGTTGGCGAAGGCGTCGAAAGCTCGTTCTCCGCCCTTATCCTTCACGGCGACAAGACAGCGACCGCATGCGCTGCCCTGAGCACCTCGGGGATGCGCGGGCTGCGACTGCCAAGTGTAGGAGGGGTAGGAAAAGTAGAACATCGCTGCTCTCGACTGATCATCGCGGTTGATGGCGAAAAGGCAGGTCGTGACGCCGGCCGCGAACTCGCGGAACGTGCTGCCGGACTTGGCTGGCAAGTGAGCATCCTCGACCCCGGTGACGGGGTCGACTTCAATGATCGGCTGATCGAGGGCACGCGACATGAACACATTTGATCCTTCTCCCTTTACGCCCGAAGGTCCGACGCCGCTGATCCGCGATTTGCCCGAGGCCGCGCCCTATCCGGTCGCGGCGCTGGGGCCGCTGCGTGAAGCTGCCGAGGCAATTGCTACGGCGACTGAGGCACCCGTTGCCATGTGTGCGGCATCCGTCTTGGCATCGGCGGCGCTGGCAACGCAAGGACATCGGGAAGCGGAGACGCCGAACGGCACCGCGCCTGCAAGCCTGTTTCTGCTGACAGTCGCGCAAAGCGGTGAACGCAAGAGTACTGCCGACCGCCTCGCGATGCGTGGCGTCCGGGAATTTGAGGATGAGCTGCGGGGTGAATACGACATAGAGCGCGACCTCTGGCGCGATGCGGACGAGGTTTGGAAGTCAGCACGGGCCAAGATCGTGGCAGACAAAAAGACCAACAGCGCCGCCAAGCTTGCCGATCTGCAAGCATTGGGATCGAAGCCGCCCGAGCCGCTGAAACCGCATATCGTGGCATCCGCGCCGACCATCGAGGGGATCGTTAAACACCTGACCGAACTACGCGCCAGCCTAGGGATTATGACGGAGGAAGGTGGGGCACTTCTAGGTGGGCACGCTATGAAAGCGGAAAACCGCATGTCGACTTGCGCTGTCTTGTCCGCCCTGTGGGATGGCCAGCCGCTCGACCGGTGGCGCGCGAGCGATGGTGTTGCGGCGTACACCGGCAGGCGATTTTCGGCGCATATCCTTGTCCAGCCGATTGCTGCCGAGGCGCTGCTGTCCGATCCGATGGCAAACGGCCAGGGACTTCTGGCGCGCTTCCTGACGTGCCGTCCTGCTTCCCACATCGGCATGCGGTTGCGAATGGAAAAGGACGCGGAAGCCGAGGCCGGGGTTGCTCGCTTCGCGGCAAGGATCCGCTCGCTACTGTCGCGACCGCTACCACTCAAAGACGGTACCCGTAACGAACTCGCTCCGCCCGTGCTGCCTTTGTCGGAAGACGCACGTTGCGTGCTGACCGAATTTGCACGCGAGATCGAGAAGGCGCAGGCACCGGGCGGACCTTTCGAAGATGCCCACGCCTTTGCCAGCAAGACCGCAGAGCACGCGGCACGTCTAGCGGCGGTGCTAACGATCTACGCCGACCCAGACTCGTCGCAGGTGACAGGTGAGACAATGGTCGGGGCGATCGAACTGGCCACATTCTACGCGAACGAGGCTGTACGCCTTGCGAATGCTGCAACAGTGCCGCCCGAAGTGGCAGACGCCGAACGGATGCGTAAATGGCTGCTGGGCTCGTGGGGTGAGCCGTTCATATCGGCCAGTGTGGCGGCGCAGCGTGGGCCGTTCAAGTTGACGGATCGCGTACGCAAGGCGCTGCGGAAGCTCGAATCTTACGGTTGGCTGATCGAGGCGAACGGCGCAGAGGTGGATGGCAAGCCGCGCCGCGAGGCGTGGCGGATCGTGAGTGAGATGTCATCATGAGTGGCTTTAGCTTCGATGCAAAGGCCGCGCTCAACCAAGCGCGGCGAGCCCGAGGGGTTCCTACTTTTCCTACACTTCCTGCAGACGCGTTGCCCAAAGGTGGAAAAGTAGGAACTATAGGAACTGTAGGAAGCGATTATGCTGGTGATGCTGGAATCACTCACGAGGAAATCGCCCGCGACAATCTCGAAGAAGGCGGCGCGAGCCCCGTGTCGAAAGTGTTGCAGAGCGCCATCGCTGAAAACACGAAGCCCGGTGCCGCGCATGTCGGAAGTGTCGCAACGCCTGGCGCGCCGCGAATTAATTCGCAATATGAGGAAACCGCTGGTGGACGTCTGGCGACCTGGACTGGCCGCGTCGTGTCTCTAGATGAATGGAGCGGCCTGACCGCTTGGCAGCGGCAAGGGCCGGATGGGCGGCATTGGTGCGGCATCTCGCGGGAGTGGAGAACGCCAAAATAGCGTTTTCTCTTTCGTTCAAAGTAGCATCGTTGCAAGACTAACAGCAAACTCACAAGGACGCTGTCTTGCTGATCGAAGGTTTCATCGACAACGGATAAACTCGGTCGGCGGCGCTTTTTTAGCAGGGCCCCGCTGGCCGCGATATTGTGGTTAAGATCGATCAAAGAGGGCGATTTGAGGTTTAGCTGTGCCTGAACGCCCAATTAATTCCGCTAAGAAAGGGCTGACCATGGGAAAAGATTATAGTCGTTTTTTGACGGGTCAGATGGGCGAAAGTCTGGTGGTGGCAGAACTTGGGCGTCGCAACATTGTTGCAACAGCCTTTTCGGGTAACCTGCCTGTTGCTGACATTTTGGCAATGCATGGGCAAAACACCCTTCGCCTCCAGGTCAAGGCTATGCGCAAGGAAACCGCGACTATCGGGCTCGGAAACCTGCTAAACATTGAACAGCGTGGGCCGAAGCAAATTGTAACCAAGGTGGATCCATTGGACGACCCTGATCTGATTTACGTTTATGTCTACTTGGGCGACCATCTGGCGCATGTTCGTTTCTACATTCTGACTCTGCGCGATCTGCAAGACCTAATGTTCGACGGTTACACGGCATACTTGGCTCGGAATGGCGGCGAACGACCCCGCAATAAGGAGTCCAAACATGCTTCTATCGCTACAAAGGACCTACAGAGATTTCATGACAATTGGGGTCTGATAAGCGGAAGACTAGGTGTGCCATCCGGCACAGTATGACACGTTACCACGACTGGTAGCGAGGTGGCGCTGGCAGGTGGCCGACCGTGACTTTGAAAGGCGGCTCGACCGGCTGGAGGTGGACACCGCCAAAGCTGAACCTAGACCAAGCGCGCCGATTGGTGAAATCGTACAGCCTAGTGCGATCATGCCGGAACTGGTAGCGAAGTTGCTATGATCACTGCGAGGTCGCGACTCAGTGCATATCGACTGCGTCCCAAGAAAAACCCAAGCCGAAATAGGTGGAAGGTTTGTGGAACTGACCGACGCGCGAAGGGGGTATAATTAGGGGGATACACCAACATGGCTTCGGCGTATTTTTTATATAAAACAAGTATTTAACGGATTTTTATGGTGCCCCCACACGGACTCGAACCGCGGACCTACTGATTACAAATCAGTTGCTCTACCAGCTGAGCTATAGGGGCTCCGGAGGCGTGATTACTGAGTGTCGCGCGCCTGTGCAAGAGGCAATCTGGCGAAATTTTGCGATTTGCGATTGTCCTCCAAACACGGTTTCCATCGCTGCGCGTGGGGGTATACTGCGCCCAGACAGCGAGAAAACCGAAAACAGATGCAGGTTGTCCTACACGCAGGCCTTCATGAGACCGACAGCGACCGGCTGTTCAAGACGCTCTTGCGCAACCGCGAGGCGCTTCGGGCAGACGGGATTGCGATTCCGGGGCCGGGCAAGTATCGACAGTTGATTTCGGAGATGCTGAACGCCTTGGGGGACGCGCCGCCTGCGCCTACGTCGCGCGAGGTGTTGCTGGACAGTATCCTTGACGAGGACACAGGTCATGTGGATCGGATGATCCTGTCGCATGAGAACCTGTTTTCGGTACCCAAGATCGCATTTCAGGGTGGGGTGGTATACCGCAAGGCGGAGCACCGTCTGCGCACCCTGCGGGATATCTTCGCGCGGGATTCGGTCGAGATTTTCATCGGGCTGCGCAATCCTGCGACGTTCCTGCCCGCGCTTCTCAAGGCGACACCGCTGTCGGACATTTCACAGCTGTTGCACGGGTTGGATCCGATGCATATTCGCTGGTCCAACCTGATCGCGCGGATCACCGCAGCGGTGCCCGGCGTTCCCGTGACGGTGTGGTGCGACGAGGATAGCCCGCTTATCTGGGGGGAACTGATCCGCGAATTCGCAGGGGTTGAAGCGACCTATCCGATTGTCGGGGCCTATTCGCGGATGGCGGATATCACCTCGCAGGAAGGGATGACGCGGTTTCGAGCCTATCTGGCCGAAAAACCGGAATTCAACGAGGCTCAGATCCGCCGAGTGATGGTGGCTTTTCTCGATAAATTCGCGGACCCGTCCAAGGTCGAACATGAACTCGATCTGCCGGGCTGGGATGCGCATCTGGTGCAAGACCTGACCGAGCAATACGAAGAAGACCTGTTCGATATCCGGCGCATTCCGGGGGTCAATTTGATCGCGCCTTAAGGCCTCGCCTGTCGTTTGCGGTTTTTCACGAAGGGCAGTTGCGTGACGAACATGAAGACCAGCGCGCAGGTCAGCACCAATGAAATCGGGTGGCTGAGCAGGTCATAGATGAAGGTTCCGATATTCTCTTGTGCGCCGATCATGGCGCGGCGGTAATTCGCGTCGATCATCGGGCCAAGGATGACGCCAAGGATGATCGGGCCGACCTGGAATCCATAACGCTTGAGGAAATAGCCAAGAACGCCAAAGCCAAGGGCCCATGTGATGTGCACGGGGTTGTTCTGAATGGCATAGGCTCCGACGGCGGACAGGATGATGATCAGCGGGATCAGGATCGCGCGCGGGCATTCGACCACCTTGGTAAAGATGCGGACACCGGTGAGGCCGAACACCAGAAGGAACAGGTTGGCCAGCGTCAGGTTGCCGACGATGAACCAGAAGAGGTGGGGCGTATCGGTGAGCAGCAGCGGCCCCGGTTTCAGCCCGTGGATGTAAAGTGCGCCGATGATGATCGCAGTCACCGCATCACCGGGAATGCCAAGAGTGAGCATTGGCACAAAAGCGCCACCCACCGCCGCGTTGTTGGCGGCTTCGGGGGCGATCAAGCCTTCCTTTGCGCCCTCACCGAAGGGAACCTCGGGGTTTTTGGTGCTGCGCTTGGCGTGATCATAAGCCAAGAGCGCTGCAATATCGCCACCCGTGCCGGGCAGGGCACCGATCAACGTGCCAAGGCCAGAGGATTTAAGCCCAAGTCCAAGATAACGCCGTACGTCGGACCAAGACGGCACGATCCGGGCGACCTTTTGTTTGATGGGGGCGGCGGAGATATGTTCAAGCTGCGCGAGGGCTTCGGCGACACCGAAAAAGCCGATCATCGCCACGACGAACGGCACACCCCCCATGAGATTGATCGATCCGTAAGTGAACCGGGCCTCGGCTGTCATCGGGTCGAGCCCGATCATCCCGATCATAACGCCAAGCGCACCAGCAAATGCTCCTTTGGCAAAGCTTTCGCCCGAGAGCGTGCCGACCAAAAGGATTCCGATGATGCCAAGCAGCATGTAATCGCGCGATGTGAACTTGATTGCGAAATCGGCAATCAGCGGGGCTGCGATGGCAAGGGCCAGCACGCCGACAAGTCCGCCGATCACCGACATCACCGTCGAGAGGCCAATTGCCTCGCCCGCGAGACCCTTGCGCGCCAGTGGATAACCGTCCAACGCAGTGGCAATGGCACTGGGTGCCCCCGGAATGTTGAGCAGGATCGCGGTGCGCGCGCCTCCGTAGACGCCACCGACATAGACGCCTGCGATCAGCGCGAGGGCTTCGTTCACCTCCCATTTGAAGGTGAAGGAAATCAGGATCGACGCGGCCATGGTCACTGACAGACCTGGGATCGCACCGATATAGATTCCGGCAAACGTGCCAAGCGCTGTCAGCAGAAGAAGCGACGGATCGAGCCAAGAGGTGGCGAAAAAGCCCAGTGTTTCCATCATGTCCATAGGCTCCCGGAGGGGAGAATGACCTGAAACACAACGCGGAACAGAAGGTAGATCACTCCGACTGACAGCGCCGATATTGCCAGCGCCCAGACCGGGCCTTTGCTCCACAGCGTCCAGATCGCCACGAACAACAGCGCGCCGGAGGCCGGAAGAAATCCGATATAGGGGATAACGGCCACAAAGGCTGCGACGAGTGCGGTGAAAAGCACGACCCGCAGCGGGAACAGATAGGCCAGCAGCGCGGGCAGACCGGTCTCGGCTGAGGCTGGTTTGCGCAGCGTTTCGGACAGGATGACAACCCCTGTTGCCAGCATCACGCCAGATGCCAGCATCGGCATGACACCCCCGGTTGTCAGGCCTTTGAACCCGGAAATGCCATAGGATTCCCAGAAGGCGTAGCCTGCGAAGACCACCAGAAGAAGCGCAAAAAGCCGTTCTCCGGGTCGGAGGGTTTCAGGTGTTTTCATCTCTTCGGAATGCTGCGACCCGCCAGAGAGCCAGCGGGTCGCACCCTTGGATCAGGGACGGGGAATGCCAAGCTCTTCCGGGCTGACCTTCGCCGCGCCGGTGTCCTGAAGAGCCCAGGTCGTGACCTGTTGCCACTTGGCAAGGAAGTCTATCGCCTCTTGGCCGCTCGTGTTCATGACCACGTTGCCGCGGTTGGCCATCAGCTCAAGGAAGGTCGCGTCGGTTGCTGCAGTCGTGAACACTTCGGTCAGCTTTGCCTTCACATCGTCCGGCACTTCGGCGCGGACGAACACGCCGTAGAACGGACCCCATGGCAGGAAACGCTCCATGTCGGGGAGGGTTTCCGTGATGGCAGGAACGTCGGGAAGCGTGTCAACGGGTTCCGGGTTGACCACCGCCAATGCACGCATGTTGCCGGCCTTGATCTGCTCGGCAGCAGCCGAGATGCCCGCTGGCATGAAGTCAACCTCGCCGCCCAGCATGGCGGTCAGGCCAGGGCCTTCACCATCAAAGGGAATGGCGGTGACGTTGAAATCGGTCGCATTGGCAATCAACGCGCCAATCGTGGAAGGCAGGCCGCCGGGACCGGTCGAGCCCATTTTGACGGAACCGGGGTTGGCGGCGATATCGTCAAGCAATTCGCTGAGGGTCTGGTACTTCGAGTCCGCCGGAACCACAACAACGGCCACCCCGCGACCAAGAATGTTGATCGGGTACATGTCGCCATAATCGATGTCCGACACGCCCATTACGCCATGAAGCTGCGGGTTTTCCGCGCCATAGAGGAAGGTGTAGCCATCCGCAGGGGCTGCGTTCACGAAAGCGGTCGAGATAGCGCCCGCGCCGCCGGACTTGTTCAGAACCACAATCGGTTTGCCAAGCGCCGCCTCGGCTGCCGGATTGACGGCGCGTGCGACCGTATCCGTGGCGCCGCCTGCGCCCCACATCACAACGCCCAACACTTCGCGCTCGGGATATTCCGCAAGCACGGGTGTGGCCATAACTGACAATGCCACCAAAGCGGCTTTCCAAATCTTCATGCAATCCTCCCTTGGCCATTTGCGGCCTGTTTTTCTTCAACAGGATATTCAGCAAAAGAAACCGCGTGGTCAATCATGTTGACGGATATCTGAAAACAGTCGGTGCCTGGCCACACGCTATTCAAGGCAGCATAAAAGTCGCAGAAAAAACGGCGCTCCGAATGAACGGGCGCCGTTTGTGTTTGATAGCGATGTCTGACTTGATCGACGGCGATCACTGCATGCCCAAGGCTTCCTTGTACATCTCGAGCACGGCTTCTTCCTCGGCGATGTCGTCGGGCTCGCGCTTGCGCAGGGCGATCACCTTGCGCATGACCTTGGTGTCGTAGCCGCGCGCTTTGGCCTCGGCCATGACCTCTTTCTGCTGGTCTGCGATGTCTTTCTTTTCCGCGTCCAGACGTTCGATCCGTTCGATGAACTGACGCAGCTCATCTGCGGTGACGCGGTAGTTGGCTTCGATAGCGCTGTCGTCCATCACGAGGCTCCCTCTTTCGGTTTGACTGGGTTCGTAGCGATGGCGGCGCGGGCCTTCAAGGGCTTGTCAGCGGGCAGGGGATGAATTACCGCCCCCGTGGGCACAGACCATCGCGGGAGCGTATCATGGACATACTGATCTGGTCGGGCGCGGCGCTGTCGTTTGGCGGTTTGTGCGGGCTGGTCTATTGCATCCTGCGGGTCAACAAGGCGCGCAAAGCTGGGCTGAGCGACGAAGCATTGCGCGACGAGGTCAAGAAGGTGATGCCGATCAACCTCGGGTCGCTGTTTGTGTCGGTGCTGGGTCTGATGCTGGTGATCGTGGGGATCTTTCTGGGCTAAGCCTCACAAATCGTCGAAATTGCGCCCGTACTTGATCAACTCCGCAAAGACCGGATCTGGTGTCCACAGTTCTTTGTCTGGGTGATCCAGCGCGTCCATCTCGCGGGTGGTCTTTAGCAAGCCTTCGGCACCAACGGCGTGCATGATGCCTCCGCGCCATGTCGGGACGAGATGGGCGAAAACCGACAGCACATCGATTTCCGCTGTGCGTGGCACAACGGTCTCGCGCAATCCCTTGGCCCCGGCATTGGCCACCGCTCCGATCACCAGCCGTCGGATCTGATCGGTGAGCAGGTTCGATTGCGGCGCGCGGCGTTCATTTATCTTGTGCAGGAGTTCGGCGTCCCGCGTGGGGCCATCGGGGACGTGGTGGTAGAACCCGCGACCAGTGGCGCGCCCCTGACGGCCCAGTTCCAGAAGAAACCCGGACCAGTTCTGTCCTCCTCCTGCGCGGGGATGGCGGCTGACCACGTCCAGCCCGATCCTGTCGGCCAGTTCATAGGGCGGATGCAGCATGCCCCAATCGCGCAGAGCGGCGTCGATGGTGTAGGGGGATTGCCCCAAATCCACCAAAGCATCCGCAGCCCGCCAGAGCGCCTGCAAAAGCCGGTCGTGAATTCCAGTGCCAGCCGTGGTTTGCACAATCGCCATTTTGTTCATACGCCGCGCAAGCGAAAGGCCAAGGCGGCGGTGATCTTCGGTCGCTTCGGGGCCAAGAATGACTTCGACCAAGCGGGCGGTTGCGGCAGGGGCGGCGAATTGCAGCGACAGGCGGGCATCCACGCCGGGCAGGCAATGTGCGATGACCGAGCCCGCGGGCACCGGAGCACCCCGTTGACCGCGCGTTGCCCTCAGGACGATCTGAGTGTCTTGCAAAAGGTCTTGGGCATCGCCAAACCGCAGTGCCTCAAGGCCGCGTTGCATCCGCTCGTTGGTCAGCCGCCCGGTTTGCACCGCCTGTTGCAGCACATGGCGGACATGACCCACCGCATCGCGCTGCTGGTCGGGATCCTTGATGAACCACCGCACACCAAGCCCAACCTCCAACGCGGCCAGAACGATCTGACCGGCAATCGCGCTGCCGCCCAGAACACCGATGGTCGATATGTCTGGAAGATCATTGCGGCGCACCTGTGCGGCGACCTTCTGTTCGGCGTGGAACAGGTGCGACAGCGCTTTGGATTGTTCCGTATCCGCGCAGTCCTCGGCAGCGGCTTCTTCAAAGGCCAGTCCGGCGTCGATGGGCAAGAGCATCGCGGCTTCGACGGCGGCGAGGATTTTCCTTGGGGCCACCTCTGGCGAAGCGTCGACGCTGGTGCGGGCACGATTGAGGCCTGCCTGATACGCGGCTGCGTCGGCAAAACCTGTACGCAGGTCTGCTGTGGGTCTGGGGCCTGCAACCTTGGCGCGCAGGTCACCAAGAAATCGTTGGATCGCGTCATCCGTTGCGTCGTCGAAAAATGCGTCGGCGAGCGAGGCGTATTTTTCGCCTGTGAGGGGTACGAGAGCACCGCCGATCAGCAGGTCGAGCGTGGCGTCGGCACCGATCAGCCGGGGCAGGCGTTGCGTGGCCCCCGCGCTGGGTACAAGCCCAAGACGCGCATTGGGAAAGCCGATGCGGGTCTGGCGATGCACGAGCCGGTAATGCGCCGCAAGCGCCAGTTCGACGCCGCCCCCGACCACTGCGCCCGTCAGCACTGCGATCACGGGTTTCGGACAAAGTTCGATCTGACGGCAGACATCGGACAGAAGATTTTTCCGGTCATCGCCGCCACCTTGCGGCACGGTAATGCCAGAGGGAAAGACAGCGCCTTTGCCCCGCAGGACGATGATATGTGTTTCCGGGTCAGCGCTCAGGCGCGTCAGCGCATCATTGATGGCTGCAAGCATCGCCACGGTCAGCCGTGACGATGGACCGGGCGTCAGCGCAATTTGCGCAACACCCTCCGTGACGGTGATCTCGGTCTCAGTGCCCATCTGCTGCTCCGATGGCCTCGGGTCGGCATGTTTGCCTGTTCTTTGCAGCGTATTAGAGGCCAAACGGGGCGTTCTGGCAAGAATTCCGCGTTATTCGGCGCGATTGTGCATCATTCGCGCGACATCAAGCATGCGGGCGGAGAAGCCCCATTCGTTGTCATACCAGCCGAAAATGCGGATTTGGTCGCCGGTTTCCATGGTCTCGTTTGGTGCAATCACCAGTGACTCTGTTCGCGCCCGGAGGTCGACGGACACGCATGGGTCTTCGACCAGCCCTATCACCGGGTTCGCTTCGGCCAATTCGCGCAGGGCGTTGGCCGGATCTTTTGGTGGGGTGCTCAGGCGGACGACAAGGTCCACCGCAGATACGCTGATTGCAGGCACACGCACGGCGGCCCCGGTCACGCGCCCGGCCAGATCGGGCAGCACGCGGTCGATCAGCTTGGCGGCGCTTGTGGTGGTGGGGACCATGCTCACGGCTCCAGCGCGGTTGCGGGCAAGGTCGGGGCCACGTGGGGCGTCGACCATCGGCTGACTGCCTGTGTAACAATGGATCGTCGTCATATGGCCCCGGATCAAGCCATAGCGCGTGTCGAGATCGCGCAGAAGCGGGGCCAGCGCATTGGTGGTGCAGGAGGCGTTCGAGACGATCCGGTGTTCCGCGATCTGTTCGTCATTTGCGCCTTTGACGATGGTGATGTCGGCAATGTCGGAGGGGCCAGAGATCAAAACCGCCCGCGCGCCCGCCGTCAGTGCGGCCTCGGCTGTCGCGCGGTCCTTGGTGGCACCGGTACAGTCGAGCAACAGATCGACATCCGCCAAAGGCAGGTCCACCATCTTGACCCCGGTGAGCACTGGGATGGATCGCCCGCCCGCGTGCAAAGTGCCGTCTTTTAATGTCACCCCGCCGGGCAGGGGGCCGAAGACGCTGTCATACTTGAAGAGATAGGCGCACGTGTCTGGCTGCGCGAGATCGTTGACCGCCACCACCTCGATATCCAAATGGGCCGAATTGGTCAGGATCTGCCGCAGGATGACCCGGCCGATCCGCCCAAACCCGTGGATGACGATGCGCATATACCTGTCCTTTGCCTGTTGCCGCAGAACCTGTGCGTTAACGCTTGCATTTCAACTCTGATTTTTTCACATTGTAAAAATGTTTTTTGTATCGAGACAATTCAGGGCGCAGAGGCTGGCATGAACGCAGAAACAGGGCCGGAGCGGCGCGCACGGGGACGGCCCCGCGCGTGGAGCGATACGACCGAGCAGAACAAGATCAAATCGCTGGATCGTGCGCTGGTCATCTTGGAGCGGTTGAGCGAGCGCGGTGGGGCGACACTGACCGATTTGTCTGAAGATTTAGATCAATCGCCGGCCACGGTCTACCGCGTGCTGTCGACCTTCGAAGGGCGCAACATGGTCGATTTCGATCCCGTGGCGCAGACCTGGCATATCGGCGCAGGGGCGTTTCACATCGGGTCGCGGTTTCTGCGCCGCACATCGCTGGTGGAACGTGCCCGCCCGTTCCTGCGCGAATTGATGCAAAAGACCGAAGAGACCGCCAATCTGGGTGTGTCCCGCGACGGGCTGGTCCTGTTCCTGAGCCAAGTCGAAACCCATCACAACATCCGCGCGTTTTTCCCGCCGGGGACCATGTCGCCCATGCATTCCTCGGGGATCGGCAAAGCACTTTTGGCGCAAATGGACGACAAGGACGTGGAGGCGATCATTCGCAAGCACAAGCTGACCGCGTTCACGGAGCACACCCTTGTCACGCCAGAGGCGTTGGCGGCCGATCTGGCAGCAACCAAAATCCGTGGTTATTCGTTTGATGCGGAAGAGAAAAACGACGGCATGCGCTGTATCGCGGCGCCGGTGTTCGACATGCATGGCGAACCCATCGCCGGGGTGTCTATCTCGGGACCGTCAGCCCGTATCCCGGATGAAAGGATCGACAGCCTTGGATTGGCGGTCAAGGAAACGGCGGCCAAACTGACCGCCGCTTTGGGGGGCGCGTCGGATTAAGCGACGTTCTTGAGGTTCAGTTTGTGTGTCACGCCAAGTGCGTGGCACACATCGCGGGTCAGTTCCGGGCGGTTCAGCGTGTAGAAATGCAGCGTGTCGACGCCGCCGTCGATCAGGTCGGAACAGAGTTCCGCACAGATCGCGGTGGCGAGCAGGTCTTCGCGCCCGTCGCGTTCCGCCTTCTCGAAAGCATCCACAACCCATGCCGGGATATGCGTGCCGCAGCGCTGGGCAAAGCGGACAGCACCTTTCCAGTTCTCAATCGGCAGAATGCCCGGTGTCACCGGCTTGTCGATTCCCGCCTTCTCGCAGGCATCGCGGAAACGGAAGAAGGTGTCCGCCTCGAAGAAGAACTGCGTAAGTGCTTCGGATGCGCCCGCATCGAACTTGCGCTTGAGGTAGGCCACATCGGCTTGGGCGTCTTTCGCTTCGGGGTGGGTGTCGGGATAGGCGCCGACGCGGATGGTGAAATCACCGGCGTCGCGCAGGCCCTCGATCAGCTCCACGCTCGAGGCGAATCCTTCGGGGTGGGGGACAAAGCCGTTCGAGCCGTTGGGCGGATCACCGCGCAGGGCTACGATGTCGGTCACACCGGCTGCGGCGAAATCCTGTGCAATGGCAAGGGTTTCCGCGCGCGTGGCGTTGACGCAGGTCAGGTGCGCGGCAACCGGCAGGCCTGAAGATTTGTGCAGCGTTGCCACCGCCTCGCGGGTCAGGTCACGGGTGGTGCCGCCTGCGCCGTATGTCACGGAGACAAAGCGCGGCTGCAGCGGGGCAAGCACCTGTACGGTGTCCCACAGGCGGAACGAGGCCTCCAAAGACTGGGGCGGGAAGAATTCAAATGAGACGGACGGAGTTGTCATCGACGTGATCCTTGATGGCGTTGAAGCTCTTGTCGCACACGCAGCATTGTGAGACAAACTCATAAATCTAATCTTCAACATGAGAACGGTTGATAATGCACATTGAGTTCCGGCACCTCCGCACCATCAAGGCCATCCATGAATATGGCGGGGTGGCCAAGGCGGCGGACCAGTTGAACATCACGCAATCGGCACTTAGCCACCAGATCAAGGCGCTTGAGGATCAGGCAGGGGTGGAGCTGTTTGTACGCCGCTCCAAACCGATGAAACTGTCGGCCGCGGGGATGCGTCTTTTGAGGCTGGCCAATCAGGTCCTGCCACAGGTCGAAGCGCTGGCGGCAGAGTTCGAAGGGCTGCGTGGAGGATCGACCGGGCGGATGCACATTGCCATCGAATGCCATGCCTGTTTCGAATGGCTGTTCCCGGTGTTGGAGGCGTTCCGCAAAAACTGGCCGGATGTGGATGTGGACATTCGCCCCGGGCTGGCGTTCGACGCGCTGCCTGCCCTGCAGAAGGAAGAGGTTGATCTGGTCGTATCATCCGACCCAGAGGACATTCCCGGCGTCACATTCACCGAGCTTTTCGACTACAACGCGGTTTTTGTGGCCTCGTCTGCGCATCCGCTGGCCGAAAAGCCCTATGTCGAGGCTGAGGATTTTCGGGGGCAGACGTTGATCACCTATCCGGTGGAACGGTCGCGGCTTGATGTGTTCAGCCAATTGCTGATCCCGGCAAAGGTCGAACCGGCTGCAGTTCGCCAGGTCGAGCTGACGGCCGTTATTCTGCTTCTGGTCGCGTCCAATCGGGGCGTGTCGGTGCTGCCCGACTGGGTGGTGCGCGAGGTCAAGTACAGTTCGGACTACGTCACACGTCCGTTAACCGAAACAGGCGTGACAAGACGGCTATACGCGGCCACCAGAACAGTGGACACGGAAAAACCGTTCGTCGCTGAATTGATCCAACTGGCCCGGCAAGAGGCGCAGCGGCTTCAATCGGCCTGATGTCTAGAGGGCGGTAAGGTTTGACGCCATCTTGCGGCCATCGCGACCCTCGGTCATGTCAAAGCTGACCTTCTGATTGTCGCTGAGGCCGTCCATCCCGGATTGTTGCACGGCGGAAATGTGCACAAACACATCTTTGCCGCCATCTTCGGGGGAAATAAAACCGTAGCCTTTGGTGGCGTTGAACCATTTCACGGTACCGTTCGGCATGATCCCGTGTCTCCTTCTGTCGTCATGTCTGACCTCTGAGGGCCGCTTCGCTTGCGACCGGGTCTGCAATCTGCAACACCGTTCACATTTATTCAGATTGAGCGAAACGTCCCAAAAACAAGGCCGCTGCGCAATTTTCGACAAAGGGCGCGGACTTGAATTGGACAAGACACCGGAGCAGAAGATGATCCTCTATGGGCTGAAGAACTGCGACACCTGCCGTAAGGCATTGAAAGCATTGTCGAACGCGGAATTCGTAGATGTTTCAATGACTTCAGTACCCGACGGTATACTGGATCGGGCGATTTCACAGTTTGGTGATAAAGTCGTGAATACCAAGTCTGCGACATGGCGCGGGCTGGATGAGACCGAGCGCGGGAAAGACCCCAAGGCCCTGTTGATCGCGCATCCGAAGCTGATGAAACGGCCGCTGATTTCGGAGGGTGACGCGCTTTATCTGGGCTGGGACAAGGACACGCAGGCGGCGCTTTTGGGCTAGTCCCGCATCTGCATCTGATGGAGCGCGGCGTAAGTGCCGGACTGCGCCAACAGGTTGTCATGGGTGCCCTGTTCGATGACGCGGCCTTGGTCCATGACGACGATCTTGTGCGCATCCCGGATGGTCGAGAGGCGATGCGCGATCACCAATGTCGTGCGACCCTTGGACAATTCGTCCAACGCCTCTTGGACCTTGGCCTCGGATCCTGTGTCGAGCGCCGAGGTTGCTTCATCCAACAGCAGAATGGGCCGATTGCGTAGGAGCGCGCGGGCAATCGCCACCCGTTGCCGCTGACCACCCGACAGGGCTGAACCTCGCGGCCCGACAGGGGTGTTCAACCCGTTTGAAAGCTGCGGCAGGAAGTCCGACACATGGGCCGCATCGAGCGCGCGTTTCAGATCCGCATCCGACACGTCTTTTTGCCCGAGCAGGATGTTTTCCAGAACCGTATCGTCAAAAAGCAAAGCTTCCTGCGACACGACGGAAAAGAGCCCACGCAAGTCCTCCAGCGCCATTTCCGAGACGGGTACGCCACCTATGGTCACATCTCCATGTGACGGGTCAACAAGCCGGGTCAGAACATTGAAAATGGTGGATTTCCCCGCGCCTGACGGGCCGACCAAAGCGGTTGTCTGGCCTGCCTCAGCTGTGAAACCACACCCGTTCAAAATCGCGGTTTCTCCGTAGCTTAGCGAGACGTTTTCAAGCGTGATCTCTGGCACTTCCGCAGGTGCGGATTTTGGTTGCGCCGGACTGCGCAGCGTCGGTTCGGTCTCGAGGATCTGTCGGATACGTTCAATCCCTGCGGCCGCGACTTGCCAGACACCTGCCACATTGCCCAGACGGCGCATCGGTTCAAATGCGAGTCCAATTGCGGTGAAGAAGGCCATGAAATCGCCGACAGTTTTCTCGCCCGAAAGGATCTCGTTTCCGCCGTAAAAGAGCACACCCATAAAACCCAGACCGGCCATGATGTCGATCATGCCGGGAATGGTCGCCTGACCCAACGCGCTTCGGGTTTCGACCTTGACGCGTTCGTCTGTCAGGGTGCGATACCGCTCGGACTGGTAGCGTTCGAGCGCGTTGAGCTTGACTGGGATGATCCCGTGGAACGCCTCGTTCAGACGCACAGACAGTTTTGCCGCGACATCGCGCGCCCGGCGGGCTTCCTTGCGGACATAGCGTTGCAGAAACACCGAAGGGGCGATCAAGATCGGTGCGCCAAGCAAGGCCACCAATGTCCAGCGCCAGTCGACCGAAATTGCCACGGCGAACAGTGAGACAAGTGCAATCACGTCCCGGCCTGCACCTGTGATGATCGTCCGCCAGACCTTTGAAATCGCGTCTACATCGCCTTCGACGCGCTGCATCAGGTAGCCGGGGGAATGGGTCTGGTGATAGGCGCTGTCGAGCACCATCAGATGCGCCAGCAGATCCTGCCGGATATCGGCGACGGACAGTTGGGAGATCCGGGTCAGGAGCACTTTCTGCACGATGCTTGCCACAGCGCGAATGACGAAGATGCCAAGAAAAATCAATCCGACCCACAGAATGGCGTTTGCTTCACCACCGACGAAGACCCGGTCGAACATCGGCTTCATCATGTAGGACAATGCGCCGAACATGCTGCCTTCTAGCGCCATGAACAGCAGCGCAACGATCAGAAGACGCCAATGCTTGGCAAGATAGCCGCGCCAGACCCAGAGAAGCAGGCCCCGCGGATTGACCGCGGCCTCGGTCACGTTGCCAAAGCCTCTGGCAGGGTCAGGTCGGCAGCGGGTGTCTTGTTGTTGAAACCGGTCTGAATGGCGGTTGCGTCGTATTCCGTGCGGATCCACTCTTCGAACCCGATCGGCTGACGCGCATTTCGCGCGGCATAGACATCGAGGATGTAATCCTGCACGCCGGTGGCGGTGAAATCGAGGTGAATATACTTGATCGACAATTGCTTGCGCGCAACTTCGACCGGCTGGTTCTCGAACACCATCAGGTAAAGCGCGGCCACGAACCCGGCGCGGTCGGCGCCCGATTTGCAATGAAACACAAAGGGCTTTTCCGCCATGCGAAGTGTGTCGATCACATGCACAATCTTCTTGCGGCTGACCGCGTTGCGCGCCTGCAGCTTGGCATTCAGAAGCTTGAGTCCCAGCGCCTCGCAGGTTTCCTTTTCAAACAGGTAATGCGCGTATTTGTCTTCGCCGCGCAGGTTCACCAC
Organism: Marivita sp.; assembly: GCF_048006345.1. Lineage (GTDB taxonomy): Bacteria > Pseudomonadota > Alphaproteobacteria > Rhodobacterales > Rhodobacteraceae > Marivita. The sequence continues at coordinate 165,494 of NZ_CP180351.1, forward strand.
CGTGGTGATGCCCATCGCCTTGTATTTCTCGAACCGCGCATGTGTCGGCTGGTTCGAGCGGTAAACGCCGGGTGCGACCTCAAAGAAGTTGGTCCAGAAGGTGCGCAGGAAGGCGTGGTCGAATACATGATAATGAAAGGAGGACCAGCGCCGCGCGCGCGGGTCCGTGATGTCCTTGCCGAAGGACCGACGCAGCTTGCGTTCTGCATCTTCGATCTTTGTCCAAAGTCGTCCCAGCATCCGGTCCCTTTCGCGTCAGGCGCGGATGTAGAGACTGTGACGCGCGCTGGCAAGCACCGCGCGTTATTGACGGCGCGGCTGCGGTAGGTAGGGTGCGCCCAAACCTGCGCTGAAGCAGGGAATCCCCACCGCTTCGAGGTTGCTTATGTCGCTTGCCAATGGTCGCACTTATCTTGCCATTCCCGGTCCTTCGGTGGTGCCGGACGCAGTTCTGCGGGCGATGCATCGGGCTTCGCCGAACATTTACGAGGGCGAACTGCCCGACATGATGCCGGATCTGGTGCGCGACCTGAAACGTGTCGCCCGCACCGACGGGCATGTGGCGATCTATATCAGCAACGGGCATGGCGCGTGGGAAGCGGCCTTGGCGAATACTGTCGGCATCGGGGAAAAGGTGCTTGTGCTGTCCACCGGGTTCTTTGCAATGGCGTGGAGCCGCATCGCAGAGGCCCGTGGAATCGAGGTCGACGTGCTGGATTTCGGCAATGGCGGCACCTTCGATCTGGACCGCGTCGAAGCGGCGCTGAAAGCGGACAGCGCGCATGCCTATAAGGCGGTTCTGGCGGTGCATGTGGACACCTCAAGCTCGAACCGCAACGAATTTGCACCGCTGCGCGCGATTCTTGATGATCTCGGCCATCCGGCGCTGCTGATTGCAGATTGCATCGCCGCCATGGGGTGTGACCGGTTCGAGATGGACGCCTGGGGTGTCGATGTGGCTCTGACCGGCTCGCAAAAAGGGCTGATGTGCCCGCCGGGTCTGGGCTTTGTGTTTTTCAACGACAAGGCCGCTGAAGGGCGGCGTCGGCTCAAGCACGTCAGCACCTATTGGGATTGGACCGCACGCACGGCCCCGGAGGCGTTCTACCAGTATTTCAGTGGCACCGCGCCGACACATCACCTTTACGGCCTACGCACGGCGCTCGACATGATTCATGCCGAGGGGATGGACGCTATCTGGGCGCGGCATGCCACCTTGGCTCGGGCGATCTGGGCGGCGGTCGAGCATTGGGGGCAGGGCGGGCCGCTGCGGCTCAACATCGCCGACCGCAGCTTGCGCAGTCATGCGGTGACCGCGATGGCCATCGGCAAACCACATGGCACCGAATTGCGCCGCTGGTGTTCCGATCAGGCGGGTGTCACGCTGGGCATCGGTCTGGGCATGGGCAACGATGATGACCCGAAAAGCGATGGGTATTTCCGGTTTGGACATATGGGCCATGTGAACGCGCACATGATCCTTGGGCTGCTGGGGGTTGTTGAAGCCGGGCTTGGAGCGTTGGGTATTCCGCATCGGGCCGGTGGGGTCGCGGAAGCGGCCAAGGTGATCTCAGGCGTCTGAATTCCGAGGCCACTGGATCGCGCGGCTGGCCTTGTAATGGGCCAGCCAGGTGATGCCGTGGTTCAGGACCCATCCTGTCAGGATCACGGCCAAGAGGCCGAACAGGGCCCAGATGACCCCGAAGATCCACAAAAGATTGATGAAAATCAGAATGAGACTTGCGGTCGTGTAATCCTCGACCCGCTTGGGATGGTGATCATCCATTTGCATCTCCACAACTCGGAACGTGCACGTTTCAAGAACAGAGTACCGCAGAATATTGCCCCGTCAGCGATAATCTGTGCCAGATCCCGAAAATTTTCGTGAACTTGGGGCGCCGCGCCTAACCGCGCGCCGCTGCGAGGGCTTTGGGCAGTGCGGCTTCGAAGATATCCAGATCCGTGGGGCGTCCCGCGCTGATCCGGATGCATCGGTCGCCGGGTGATACGAAGGGCATCCGGACGAACACGCCTTGCTCGATCAGGCCGGCGAGCACCGCTTTGGCGAAGGCACCGTCGCCGCCACAATCCACAGTGACGAAATTTGTGGCGGAGGGCAGGGGCGTGAGCCCGTTGGCCTTGGCGATGTCCGCGATCCGGTTCCGTGACTCGGCGACAAGGGCGATCACCTCTTCAAGCCAGGCCGTGTCTTCATAGGCCGCCAATGCGCCTGCCTGCGAAATCCGAGACATGCCGAAATGGTTGCGAACCTTGTCAAAGTTCTTGATCAGGTCCGGCGCTCCGATGCCGTAGCCGACCCGTGCGCCCGCCATACCAAAGGCTTTGGAGAAGGTGCGCATGCGAATGACCCGCGGATCGTCTGCGTCAATCATCGGTGCGGTGCCGGCAGGCGCAAATTCGATATAGGCTTCATCCAGAAGCAAGAGTGTTCCGTCTGGAAGCCAGTCGAGCGCTTTTTCGATTTTCGCGCCGCTGTGCCAACTGCCCATCGGGTTGTCGGGGTTTGACAGATAGACGATTTTGGCCTCGACCTCAGAGGCTTTGGCCATAAGTGCGTCGATGTCTTCGTGATCGTTGTGGAAAGGCACTTTGTGCAGCGTGCCGCCATAACCCACGACGTGATAGTTGAAGGTGGGGTAGGCGCCGTCCGACGTGACCACCGGGTCGCCGGGGCCGACCAGCAGACGTACGAGGTACCCGAGCAGCCCGTCGATCCCTTCGCCGATGACGATATTGCCGGGGCGCACGCCCATATGGGCCGAGATGGCGTGGATCAGATCGTAATTCGTGGGATCGGCATATTGCCAGCACTGGCCCGCCGCATCCTGCATCGCGGCCACCGCGAAAGGCGATGGTCCAAAGACACTTTCGTTCGCGCCCAATCGCGCAAGAAAGGGCGCGCCGCGGTGACGCTCTTGCACTTCCGGGCCAACGAAGGGCACGGAAGAGGGTAGCTTTGCGATGAGGTCGGGATATCTGGGTCCGGTCATGCCCTGTCTATGCCAAGTGGGCGGTTCCAGAACAAGCGCTGTTGACGACCAGAACGCAGAAACCCGTCTACGTATGCAAGTTTTGGCGCCGAAACGAAGCAGGGGCTAATTCGGGTCTTCCAGCGCCCCGATTTTTCGTCGAAAAATCGGGCCTCACGTCAACGTGCTTTGAAATTGTAAAAATACCTTTGGCAACTCGTGGAGTCTCGCGCGGCGTTGTCTTTCTCCCACACGAACCGCCAATTCAGGTCACGGGTTCTGTCCCGATGTTTCGCGTGTGAAACCACAGGATGAAACCGGACATGCCCCGCGCCGCTTGACCCGCCGAAGTGGAACGGCCACTTATCGACCAGAGCAGAAAGAGACCGACATGGCCCAAACTCCACCACCCTTTGCCCCGTTCGAATGGATGATCGCGTGGCGCTACTTGCGCGCCCGGCGTGCCGAAGGCGGCGTGAGCGTGATGACATGGATCAGCCTGATCGGGATCACGCTGGCGGTTTTTGCCCTGATCGCCACTCTCGCTGTGCGCTCCGGCTTTCGCGCGGAATTTGTTGATACCATCCTTGGCTCCAACGCGCATGTGACGGTCTATTACACGCAGGAAATCGATGAATTCGGTCGGTCGGGTCGCACCATCCCGGATTACGCGGACCTGGCCCAGTCTGTTGCGGCTGTCTCCGGCGTCACCCGCGCGGCACCCTTGGTGAAGGGGCAGGTCATGGCCACGGCCAACAGCCGCAACGCCGGTGTCGAGGTGTTCGGCATCGCACCTGAGGACCTTGCCACCATTCCCCGCATCGCAGATCCCGACACCGCGCAGGGTGACCTTGCCCGGTTTGCCGACGGCATTGCAATCGGGTCGGGTGTTGCGCGCGAACTGGGGGTCGGATTGGGCGATAAGGTCAAGCTCATTTCGCCAGACGGTGTGCGCACCGCCTTTGGCACCAGCCCGCGGGTCAAGGCCTATGAGGTGGTCTATGTCTTTACCGCCGGGCGTTATGACATCGACCGCACACGCGTCTATATGCCCTTCGGCGAGGCTCAGCTTTACTTCAACCGGGAAGGCGTTGCAGACGAGATCGAGGTCATGGTTGCCGACCCGGATCGGGTCGAGAACGTGACATTGCCCATCGTTCAAGCCGCCGGCTCTCGGGCATTGGTGTGGACGTGGCAGGACGCGAGCGGCGGGTTCCTGCGCGCGCTCGAGATCGAGGACAACGTCATGTTTATCATCCTGTCGATCCTTGTGCTGATTGCCGCAATGAACATCGTTTCCGGACTGATCATGCTGGTGAAAAACAAGGGCCGGGACATCGGGATCCTGCGCACAATGGGTCTGACCGAAGGTGCGGTGCTCCGGGTGTTCTTCATCTGCGGGGCCTTCACCGGCATTCTCGGAACCGTGGCGGGCGTGGTCCTTGGGTGTCTGTTTGCGCTCTACATCGATCCGATCTTTTCCTTCGTGAACTACGTTGCAGGCGGCGGTGTCTGGGATCCGGCGGTGCGGGGCATCTACGAATTGCCAGCACAATTGCGCCTGCCCGATGTGCTCAGCGCGGTGGCCCTGTCGCTTGGGCTCAGCTTCATCGTGACGATCTTTCCAGCCCGGCGCGCCGCGCGGATGAACCCGGTTGAGGCGCTGCGCTATGAGTGATTTTGCACTGCGATTGAGTGGGGTCACCAAGACCTACAACGCGGGCAGCCCAGCCGCGGTCGAGGTGTTGCGCGGGGTGGATGTGTCGCTCACCAAAGGCGAGGTTGTGGCACTGGTCGCGCCGTCGGGTGCAGGGAAATCGACGCTTTTGCATATCGCGGGCCTGCTCGACACGCCGGATGGCGGCACAGTCGAAATCGCAGGTTCCGATGTGACCGGGGCGCCGGATCGCAAGCGCACAACCGTGAGACGTGACGAGGTCGGGTTTGTCTACCAGTTCCACCATCTGCTGCCCGAGTTCAGCGCGCAGGAAAACATCGTGTTGCCGCAACTTGCTGCCGGTGTGCCGCGGGGTGATGCGGATGCGCGGGCGACCGAGTTGCTGGAGATCGTCGGCATTGCCGCGCGGGCGCATCACCGGCCTGCTGCCTTGTCCGGAGGGGAGCAGCAGAGGGTCGCGTTTTGCCGGGCGCTGGCCAATGGACCGTCTGTCCTCCTGGCGGACGAGCCGACCGGCAACCTTGATCCGGGCACCTCGGACACCGTGTTCGCGGCGTTGATGACGCTTGTCCGAGAGACCGGGCTTTCGGCGCTGATCGCCACGCACAACATGGAGCTTGCGGCGCGGATGGATCGTCAGGTGCGATTGGAGCAGGGCCGAGTGTCACCCGCTTGACGTTGAATGGTTTGCTGTCACTTTGCCCGGATTGCCAGCGGAGGACAGTATGGCCGAAATCGATGTTTCGCAAATCCACGAGGTCACGCAACGCGCCTTGCGTGCGCATGGGGCCTCTGACGAGGTGGCGGGCATCATGGCCGATGCCGTTTTCTGGGCCGAGGCGCGGGGGAACCGGATTTGTGGGCTTTACTACTTGGAAAGCTATTGCCAGCAACTGGTCAGTGGACGGGTTCGCGGAGCGGTAAGACCTAGCGTGACGCGACCGCGCAGCAGCACGGTCGAAGTGGACGCAGGCTACGGATTTGCCCAGCCCGCCTTTGCCGCCGCATTGGACGCAGCGACAACAGCCGCGCGCGAGAGCGGGATCGCAAGCCTGTTTGTGCGTCATGCGCATACCTGCACCGCGCTGGGCTGGTTCACCGAAGCCATTGCCAAGGCGGGGATGATCGGGATGGGGTACACCAACGCGTCGCCTATCGTTGCGCCTCCCGGCGGCAAGACGCGGGTGATCGGGACCAATCCTATGTCCTTTGCCGTGCCGGACGGCACCGGTGGCGTTGCGATGATGTTCGACCAGTCCACCACCAGCGTGGCATTGGGGCGCATCACGATGGCCAAGGCGGCTGGAGAGCCGATCCCAGAGGGCTGGGCCGTCGATTCGGAGGGCAAGCCGACCACCGACCCCGAGGCGGCTTTGGCTGGATCATTGTGCAGCACCGGGGGCTATAAAGGGTGGGGGCTGGGCCTGATGGTTGAAATCATGGCGGCCGGATTGGCGGGCGGAACTCCCAGCCGCGAGGTCAAACCGCTGAAAGCGCCAGAGGGCGCACCGCATGATCTGGCGCATTGCTTTATATTGATCGATCCCGGCGTCCGTCCGGAGTTTCACGCAATGGTCGCGGGATTGACCGAGGCTGTGGCGCAAGATCATGGCGCGCGCGTGCCCGGTCTCGGCAAGGTTCTGCTAACCAAGGTTGCTGTGCCAGATGCGCTGTGGGAAGCAAGCTGCGCGCTGGCTGAACGGTGACATATGTTTCACGCGAACGTTTGATGCGAGTGATCGGCTGGGCCTGTTAGAACGGGGCAACCCATAAAGGATGTCCCGATGTTCCGTTTTCTTGCTGCTGCCGCCTTGTCCCTTGCCGCGTTGCCTGCATTGGCCGCGCCAGTTTCATTTGACGGGACTTGGAAAACCCAGAAGTTCTCGCTGTTCTCGTCGAACACCTATGGCTTCAATGGCAGTTCGGTCAGCGTTGCGTCGAACGGGTCGGTGTCCCTGGCCTACCGGCCTCTGCCGGAAAGCTATTGGGGGGCGTCGAGCGCCAAATGGTCCTGGAGCGTGCAGGAAGGTGTGCCCGCCACCGATCTGCGCAAGAAGGGCGGCGATGACCGCAACCTCGCGCTTTACTTTGTGTTCCTGCCAGAATCCGAGGCGCAGGCGCTCAAAGGCGCCAGTGTGCGTCAGCTGCTGAGCAATGATGCCGCGCGCGTGCTGGTCTATGTCTGGGGCGGCGCGCATAATCGCGGCGCTGTGCTGAGCAGCCCGTATCTGGGCAATCGTGGCAAAACCATCGTTCTGCGCGGGTCTGGCACAGGCAGTGCCAATGAGAGCGTCAATCTCGCGCGGGACTATGCCAATGCTTTTGGCGGTGGTGGGACTGCGCTGGTCGGCTTGGCCCTGTCCGGTGACAGTGACGACACCGACAGCCGCATTCGCGCGTCGATCAGCGGGTTGAGCGTGAACTGACGGCTGACCGGCCGAAAGCACCGCGCAGATCAGGCGCGCTGAGTGATCCACACCCCAAGCGCCATCACTGCAATTCCGGTGCTGCGCGTGAGGCTGAGTGGACTGACACGCGCGCCGAAGAGACCAAAATGGTCAATAAGCGCAGCAGAAATCAACTGCCCCAACAGAACGAAGAAGACCGCATTTCCGATGCCGAAATGAGGCGCGATATAGGTGATCGACAGCACGTAGAACGCCACAAAAAGACCGCCGAGCAACAGATGCCGGGGCGCCAGCGGCACATTGGCCAAGGCCCGTGGACCAGTGATCAGTGTCGCGGCCGTCGCGGCCAGCAGGGCAACGCAGAAGAGCACCATGGCAGCTGCTGCCGGTGACCCGATCCGCACACCGAGCGCTGCGTTCAGCGCGGCAAGCAGGGGAATGCCGATCCCGGCGGCCAGCATCGTGAGGGCATAGATCGGCATAGAAGTCTCCGTATGGCGCGATTCTCGTGCAGAGTGCGCCGGGTTCTGCCGATTGTCACCCGTCGTCGCAACTCCGTCTCAAGCCGGATGGTTGCACGGCGGCTGAAAGAGAGTCACTCTGTGGGTAATCGAGCAAGGAGGCCGAAATGCGCCCAACCCTCATCAGTCTGACATTTGGTGCCTGTGCAGTCGGCCTGATCGCGGCCTGCACACCCGACGAGATGCCCGTGCCCTCAGATGGGCGGGCGCTGTTCATGGAAAACTGCGCCGTTTGTCACGGGGCTGACGCCAAGGGAAATGGACCGATGGCGCGGGCGATGGCCAAGGCACCACCTGACCTCACGCTGATTGCCTTGCGCAACGGCGGTGACTTCCCATCGGTCCGGGTTCTGTCGACCATTGACGGCTATACAAAGTCGTCCCTCTCGGGGCCGGGCATGCCAGAGTTCGGTGCGTTGCTGGACGGAGAGTTGGTGCCGCTGGACACTGGCGACGGTGTGCTGACCCCGACGCCCCGCAAGCTGGTCGCGCTGCTGGAATATATTCAGAGCATTCAGGCCAAGCGGTAAACGCGCGCAAAAGAAAAGCCCCGCTGGACGGCGAGGCTTTGTCTTGTCAGGCGCGGGCGGATGCGGACCGTGGCCCTGCCAGCAGCCAGATGATGAAGCCCAGAAGGGGCAGTATCAGAACCAACAGGCACCATAGCACCTTTGAACCTGTAGAGTTGTTGGAGCCGATGATGGAAACAAAGGCCCAGACGTTGAGAACGAGGAGGATCAATCCTCCAATTCCGGTGATTTCAATACCCATTGCGGTCTCCTTGCTGCGCCTCACGCGGCGCTGACTTCACTTTCGCTTTTCAGCACCCTGTCACCGTCGTTGTGTTCGATCAGGTAGGCGGGGCAGTTGGCAGATGCCTTGCGCGTCACCTCGGTGCCTTTGATCGTGACGGTCGTTTTCTGTTGGTAGACGTTGATGATGGTTCCGGTGCCTGTTCCATCGCCCCAATCCCATTGCACACGGTCACCTTCGGATCGTGCCATGGTCAGCGGTTCCTGAGGGCCGAGATCAGCTCGGATTTGGTCATGTCCGAGCGACCGTCGATATCAAGCTCCTGCGCGCGTTCGTACAGATCGTCTTTGGTCCAATCCTCATAAGCTGCCGCTTTGCCGCCCTTGCGCGAAGGGTTCTGGTCGTCGCTGGCCTGAGCATTGGCAATGCGCGCAGCAGCTTCCTTGCTGTAGCCGTCATCGCGCAGGGCTTCGTAGGTCTCATCGTCCTTGATCGATGATCCGTGATCCTTGGCCATGGTCTTATCCGTCAGTCGTCGTGGCTGCGGCGGGTGCGGCGTCTTCCTGACCCGGTTCGTCGCCCTCGGATGCCAAGTTGGCAAGATAGGCGAAGAACAGAATGGCGGCAAAGATCGCAGCGGCGAACATGCCCCAGAGTGCGGGGCGGTGGCGCTTGGATTGCTTTTTGATGTTCGGCGATGGAGCGGACATGGTGTACCTCTCGGATTGCTATGTTTCATTCACTCAACGCGGCTGCGGTGGCGCGGGTTCCATCCATGCCCTTCGAAACAAATGAAATCTGGTCCGCTGTGCCGAAAATCCTGCCGGGTCGAATGGCTAGGGTGCCGCCATTTCGGCGCGCATCGCGTGCGTCTGGTTGCGGTCCATGCGATAGGCGCGCGCGGCGGTGACAAGTGCCCGGAAGATGGCACGTTGGCGGTGGGCGTAAAACAGATGTTCGGGGTGCCACTGAACGCCAAGTGCAAAGGGGTCACGGACGCGTTCAATCGCCTGCACCATGCCGCCGGTGTCCCGTGCGGAGATACGCAGACCGTCGCCTAGCCGATCTACCGCCTGACTGTGCAAGGCGTTGACCTTCATCGGTTTTTCGCCGCTAATGAGCGACAGATGGGTTTCGCTTTCCACACAGACTTCACGCTTCGGCAGGATCGTGGTGATCTTGCGATTTGTGCCATAGGTCGTCCAGGCATCCTGATCCAAGGTGCCGCCCAGAGCCACGTTGAGCATTTGCGAACCCCTGCAAATGCCAAGTACGGGAATGTTGCGATCAAGCGCCGCCTCTGCGAGGCAGCGTTCCAGTTCGTCCCGTTCCGGGTCAAGCTTGGCCGAAATTCCCAGCTTGCCGCCGTAGAGTTCAGGTCCGATGTCGTCGCCGCCGCCGATGATCAGACCGTCAACATGGTCGAGATCCACCACGCGGCCAACGCCCCAGCGAACGCCCTTGCCGCCGGTGATCCAGAGATTCAGGTTGATGAGCGGAAAGACGCGCCAGCCGGTCCGGTTCGATGTGGTGACGGCGATGACGGGGCGAGTCATACTTCGGCCTTGACGTCATGGTCCTGCAGCAGCGCGTCGATGGTTTTGATCCATACGGATTTGCGTTCGAACCATGCGGCGTCATGGGTCCTCCATGCATCCCGCAACGCAGCCAGCAAGTGTTCGTTTGCGGCGACCAGTTCGACCTGCCGCCACAACTGCCAGGGCTGGCGCAGCGACCAGTCAGCCTCGTCGATCCGGCTGTCCGGCAGACGAAAATGGAAAGTCGGACGTGCTGCCGTCTTGTCATGGATGTCGAACAGCTCGGCAAACAGATCAGGTTCTGCATGTTTGAACAGCGGCAACAGATCAAGCGAGAGGTTGCGGCTTTGGATATGTCTGGAGGCCATGCGCATCAGATCGGCAAGGCTGTCGTAGTCGTTCTTCGCCAAATCCGAGATCAGGTCTTTCGGCCACGCGTCAATAAACGGCATCACGCGGCGTGTGGTGTCGACCTGTTCTTTCTGCCGCAACCAGGTTTCGAGCATGGCATAAGCTGTGATCGTATCGAGCGTGAAACGGTGATCCGGGGACACCACCTCGGGATTGACATGCACCCCAAACCCCAAAAGAACGCCGCTTCGCGAACCCATGGCCCCGATGCGTCGCAGGCCATCACAGATCGAGTTGAACTCTTCCAACTGCGCACGGCTGAGAGGCGGGGTCACCACTTCGACCGGAATCAAGCCGCGCATGGCGTCCAATCCTTCTTTCAGGAAAGGCAGGTCTTCGCGTTTGCGCAGGCTGATGTCCAATTCGACCTCGATATCCCCGAAGCGGGTATCTGTGACAGTGACGCTGTGATCTCCGCCATCCACAACGGTGCCGCCGAATTCCTGGGCGATCAGATTGCCCGTTTCCATCTCTGTCGGTCCGGCGAATTCGATTTCGATGCCGCAGAGACGCTGGTCCCCGTCCGAATTAAGTTCAAAAGGCAGTGCTGCAAAGGTGGGTTTGGTCGGGATCATGTTACACCTGTGCTTGTGCGAAGTCGGGGTCATGTTTTGACTTCGGGGCCGGGGCGTGGGTCAGGTAGGCCGTCATCCAGACCAGCACGGGAAGCGAGACAACCCCACCGATCGGCCCCCAGAGCCACAGTCCAAAGAGGATGGCGAGGAAAACCACCAGCGGGTTCAGTTGCAGGCGTTGGCCGACAAGGGTTGGCGTTACGAATTGAGCTTCGGTCATATTCAGCAAGAAATAGGTCACAAGAGGCAAAAGGGCATAGGCCCCATTGAACTGGGTGAAACCGGCCACTCCGAACGCGACCAGAAGCATCACGGGTCCAAGATAAAGAACGAAGTTAAGAATGAATGCCGCAGCACCCCAAAGGATCGGATTGGGCACGCCAATCGCAGTCATGGCGGCAAATACAGCGGCTCCCAGACCGGCATTGATGACGGTCACGGTGACGAAGTAATGCGATACTGCCTTGTCGGCCTGACGCAAGGAGGCCGCGTGCCCCTTGAAAGCCGCGTAAATCTCATTCTGTGTCAGAGTGAAGAAGAAAAATGTTCCAGCGAAAGTTAGCAATTGCGCCGCGAAATTCGGCGCGACCGACAAGGCGTCAAGAAGGCCGGGCATAGCCTCTTCAACAGCTTCGCCGTTTTCGGCCAAGCTTTGTTCCAGTTCGAACTGGACCGCTTCAAGCCCGCGGATGGCGCGGCTCGCGTCGATGATCCACCAGCGGATTTCGTCTTCGATCCGGGGCACTTGACCGATCAGGTCCATCACAATCGGGCCCAGCCCGGCAATCAACAGGACGGTGAGTGCGCCTACGAAAACGAGGCTGATGCTGGCACTGACCGCGCGCGGAACGCCCAAGCGGGCCAGCAGACGCATGCCGGGGGCCGCGACGATGGCGACCACCAATCCAAGTGTCACCGGTGCTAGCAATCCCTGGGCAAGCTTGAGGGCAGTCACGACAGCGACCAGCGCGACCAGCGCGATGGACACGGTCTGGAGACGGGCACGCGTCTCGGAATGTGCGATCATCTGTTGGCCGGGCTCACATCGGCAAATTCGGCGCGGGCCTCGCGAAGGCCGGTTTCGACCGCTGCTTTGCCCTGACGTTCGAGTTTGGCCAATTCGTCACGCAGGACCGCTTCGGCATCACGCATCATCTTGTCGCGTGTGGCACCCATCAGATCTTCTTCGGCCTTGGTGGAAGGAAGAAGCGCGCCGATCAATGCCCCGATCCCGGCAACAAGCGCGCCGGTGAGGAATGGCTGGCTTTGGTGCGCGGCACTGGCTTGCTGAGCCGCGCGGCGCGCCTGACGGTCCAATTTTTCCTGCGCGTCGATCACCTTGAGACGTGCCTCCGTGACGCGGGCGCGGGCGTCCGGTGAGAGCCTGTCCAATCCCTGATCCAGCGTTTTGCGCAGACGCGACGCAGACTGCGATCCGGCAAAGCGCCCGGATTGCGCCTGTTCACGCGCCTTCATCTGCCGGTCTGCACGGGCAATCCGGTCATCGTAGTTTTCCATTTCGCCAGCGGCCGGTTGGCGCATGTCCGTCTTTCGGCCCGAGTTGAGCGCGATCACGGCGGCGCCTATGCCGATCAGCGCAAGTCCGGAGGGGTTGCGCATGGCACCATCAATCAGTGTTTTGGCCACGGTTTGACCAAAGTCTGCTGTCTGACCGACGGCACGTTTTGCCGTGGCTTCAGGATTGATCGCGTCGGACAGTGCAGTGATGTGGCCCGTCAGATGCGCCCTATGGGCTTCGGCGGTTCGTTCGAGTTGATCTGCGTTAGGCACGGGCCATCTCCTTGACTGCGTCTATGTCGGACTTGACTTGTTTGAGGGTGCGCTTGGGCGCGAGCGTCGCTGTCGAAAGACGCGCCTTCCCGATCAGAGCCATTGCAAGCGCGGCAAGAAGGCACACAGCGGCAACGATCAGGGCGGCCCAGTGATAGGGCATACCCAACGCAGCGACACCGAGGATAGCGGCGGTCGCCAAAGCGCCGAGGCCGACCAGCGCCACGAGAGCGGCGAGGGCGAACAGAACCAGCCCGGACCCTGCGCGCGCGGCATTATCGGACAGTTCGCGCCGGGCGAGCTGCAATTCCGTGCGGAGAAGCGCACGGGCTTCGGTCAGGATACCTGCGATCAGACTGCGCAGATCGCCGGGGTGTTCAGTCGGCTGGGTCACTGGCGCGCCTCCACGTGTGACAGGTGACCCGACCACGGATCGTCGCCGTCGTCAGACACATGTCCGGACCCATTGCCGGATTTCAGGAACCGCGCGGCCGCAAAGCCCACGAGCGCTGCGCCGCCAAGAAAGAGCAGCGGGTTCTTTCGGGCAAATACCGCAACATCATCGACCATTTCGTCGACGGGTTTGCTGCGCAGCTGTGCGGCGACCGAATTGATCTGCGCGCCGATCTGGTCAAGCGCAGCGGCCTGCAAGGTATCAGGCTGGAATGTGTCGCCAGCCGCTTGTGCAGCACGCCCAGCGGTTTCAATGGAATCGACTGTTCTTGCGCGCGCGTCTTCCGCCTCTGCGTGGGCCGCGTCGACAATATGGTCCTTGGCGCTGTTCAGCGCATCTGTCGTGGTGCTCATCTTGGGGTTCCTTTGGGAAATCGGATCAAACCGCTTCGAAAATCTTGACGATCGCGGTTCGCAGCGCGTCGCGCTGGGCGATCAGTTCATCATGCAGCTCGTCAGTTGGCGACAGGCACTCAATGGCGTCGTCGTAGCGTTTGATGACGTTTTCTTCGCCCTTCGCAATCGCTTCAAGCGCATCGCGGTCAATGTCGGAAAACATGTCGCGAAGCTTGACCGCGACTTTGTGAACTTCGCTCATCAACGTGCCGGAGCGGTCGAGTTCGAACCCCTGCGCCGAAGCGATTGCGTCGATCTTCTCAACGGCGGTTTTATGCTGTGTTGCCAGATCCGCAATGTAGGGACCGGCCGTAGGATCGGCACGCTCAAGCAAGAGATCGTAACCTTCGCTGATGTCGATCAATGTGTCGAACAGCGACTGTACGCAATTATACAGAGTGTGATTTGTGGTGTTGGGCATAGCAGCCTCCTCATCTGGAAATTGAACGCGCGAAGTGATCCAGAGTTCCCCAGAGAAGCTGCGAAAAATGGAGACGCGGCAGATGTCGCTAAAGCCCGATCTCTTCGACCAGATCGCGCCGGAGACATGCAGACCGGAAAAGAACGGGGACGTCACTGGGTCAGAAGCATCTGACTTTCAAAGGTCTTCGCGACGTATCTTCAGATCAACGGGCGTCTGACTGGCATGATGCCTTTAGCATATCCCAGTTCCGCAAGTGTGTCGGGGCGGTGCACCGTCAGCGTGTCGTCCGACCACGTGACCACGCCTTGCCCGCGCAGCTTTGCCAGCGTTTTGTTAGTGTGTACCAGCGAAAGTCCCATCGCGTCGGCAATGTCCTGCTGACGGTAGGGCAAGGGCACCTGATCGTTTTCGTTGAGACCCAGCGCGGTAAGTCTTTTGTAGAACCGATTGAGCACCCAGGAAATCTTGGCGATGCCGTCCATCTGTCCAACCGCAGCCAGCATTTCGCCCAGCAGGAATTCCTCGGTTGCGGCGACATGCGTCAGGTCGAAGGCGCGGCGCGGTTGCTGCTTGAACAGGTCCCAAAGCTCTGACCGGTTGAAGACACACATGGTCATTTGTGTCGTCGCCTCAACGGAATGCTTCATTTCGTGCATCACGCCGCTTTGCAGTCCGATGAAATCCCCGGGCAGAACGAACCCAACCACCTGACGGTTGCCGTCTTCCAATGTCTTGTACCGAAGACCCATGCCCTCAAGGGCTGTGTAAAGATGAGACGAGGACGCGCCCTCGGCCAAAAGTTCGGTGCCGGGCTGGGCGACAAACTCGCCGGTCTTGAACTTCGACATGAACTGAACTTCATCATTTGTCATGTCTTCGAACAATTCGAGCTGACGAAGCGGACAGTTTTCGCAATTCGTTTTCATGACGCCTCGCTATGTCATAGTTTAATGCGGAAAATTTGGTGCGGTGTCATGCGTGGTTAAACGCCAAAGGAATATTCTGACATGATCGAGTTGACGCCATCAGCTCCGAAGACATTGCTCATTTCAAACAACATGGTCGAAGTCGACGACCTAACCGAGATGCTTGTCGAGCAGGGCTTGGGTCCTGTTACCCACTCACGCGACCTTGAAGATACGGCGCGGATTTTGGCCGAAACCGGCGAGACGTTGCGCCTTTTGATCTGCGGCCTGTCGATGCACCTGCACGAGGTCAAAGAGTTCCTTGCCTCTTGGGATTTGTCGACCGTGTCGCTCGTCGTGATTGACGGCACCGCCGAGTTTCTGGATCGAGAAGGGGCGGCAATTTTGCAGCGCCCCTTTTCAACCGATGATGTCCTTGCCGCCTTTGCGCGGATTGGATTGCGGGATTAAGACCGCTTGGTGAGGCCGAGGCCGAGCACCACACCCACACCCAATGCGCCAAGAACGGCCAGTGTTGGATTGCGGCGCACGGCGCTGTCAAAATCGCCTTGCAGAGTTTGTGTCCTGTCGATCGTACGATCTGCAGCTGCTACAACCGTATCGCGGACGGAATTTGCTGCGTCCTGCACGCTTTCCTGCGCATGAGTGACGGCGTTATGTAGTTTGTCGGACACGCGTGCCTCTGCCATTGCGTGATCGTCTGCTGTCTTTCGCTTCGTGGTGTGTGTTGATGCCATTGTCTGTCTCCTTTTGTCAGAGACCCAACGCATGGACAGGCCCAAAGTTCCGCGGAACCATCCGGGCGGAAAACGGGTTGTCACTGCAGTTACAGACAAAATTGAAAGGACTTTCCAATGCTTTACTGGGCAGCAATATTCTTGATCATCGCACTGATCGCCGCGTTGTTCGGCTTTGGTGGCATCGCGTCGGCATCGGCGGGTATCGCACAAATCCTGTTCGTGGTGTTCCTTGTGCTGTTCGTGGCAACGCTGATCATGCGTGCCGTGCGATCATAACAAAAAACCGGAGCAACGATGCTCCGGTTTTTCGGTTTCTGAGGGAGGCCTTGAGATCGGTCAGGCCTTGAGCGTCTCGGTGGACGAAAAGAACATCGCCTGGCTCACAGCAGAACGGACCTGCTCTTCGGTGTAGGGCTTCGAGATCAGGAATGCCGGTTCCGGACCTTCGCCCGTCAGCAGCCGCTCGGGGAACGCCGTGATGAAGATGACAGGCATGTCAGGCGCATCTTCGACAATCTTGTTTACAGCGTCGATGCCGCTCGATCCGTCGGCGAGCTGGATATCCGACATGATCAGATGCGGGCGCTCTGTGTTGTAGAGCTTGACCGCTGCATCGGCGGTACGGGCGATCCCGGTCACCGCATGGCCCATATCCGCCACGATTGCTTCAAGGTCCATCGCGATGATTGCCTCGTCTTCGATGATCATGACGCGCCCGGCCAAGGATTTCGCCATTTCGGAATAGGCGATGTCGACAAGGTTTTCAGCTTCCTCTGCCGAGATGTCGAGAACGCTGGCGACATCCGAAAAAGACATCTCTTCGATCGTGTGCAGCAAAAGCGCCTCGCGCGTGCCGGATGTCAGGCGGGCCAGATGTTTCTGGGCCTTGGCGGCAGCGCCGGTTTCAGAGTCACTGAGGGTCGCGCCAGATGTAGACCAGATCGAATGGAACACTTTGAACAGGGCAACCTTGTTGGATGCCTCGTGGTCGAAGATCGATGTGTCGCTCAGGATCGCTTCCAAAGCGGCCACGGCATATTTATCGCCTTCGACCTGCGAACCAGTGAGAGCCCTTGCATATCGACGGAGGAAAGGAAGATTGGCGCCGATCTTCGAGGTGAGGTCCTGAGGTTGTTCGGTCGACATAGATAAAAGCTCCCACTTTTTTTAGATGTTACGGGAACCAAACGCTCTACATGGCGTTAGGTTCCAGCAAACGCGCGGCTTAATGCAAAAAAAATCTGAAGGGCTACATGAAACAGGATCGCAAAATATCAAGCCTTGAGCAAGAAATCGAAGCCAACCTCAAGCGGGTCTATGACGACGTCGCGAAACAAGAGGTTCCGGATCGGTTTACGCAGCTGCTTGAACAACTTCGCAAGGCGGATAAGTCCTCATCGGAGACGTCAAATGACTGATCCCAGAGAGGAAATTGTCAATCATCTGAGCGCGATGCGTGCGTTCGCCATGAGTTTAACGCGCAACTCTGCGCTGGCGGACGACATGGTACAGGATGCGTTGGTCAAAGCGTGGACCAAGATCGACTCGTACAAGCCCGGTACGAACATGCGGGCGTGGTTGTTCACCATCCTGCGCAACACCTACTATTCGCACCACCGCAAGGCGCGACGCGAGGTTGCGGATGTTGATGGGGAAATGGCAGCGTCGCTGGCACAGAAGCCCGATCACGATGGGCGTCTTCAGATGCGTGATTTCAACCGTGCCTTTGATCAACTCAACGACGAACAGCGCGAAGCGCTGGTTCTGGTGGGGGCTGGCGGCTTTTCTTACGAGGAAGCGGCCGAAACCTGTGGCGTTGCTGTCGGTACGATCAAAAGTCGCGTGAACCGCGCGCGCAAGCAACTGGTCGAAATCCTCAAGATGAGCGATGACGAGGTCATGGAAGCGACCGATATCGTCACCACCAGCATCGTGACCAATCAGCGCAACGTCGCCTGATTTCAACCCCGATCCTGCAGGCGAAGAGAGGAACATCGTGTTCGAGTCCGCCCCCTCGTCGCCGATCGAGCACCTCGCTGACTTCGACGTTCTCATCACCGCTGATGAGGCTTGGCCCGCTTTCGAGCGGGCCGTTCTGGGTGCGCGGTCAAAGGTCCACGGGTCGTTCCGCATTTTCGACCTGCGGACCAAACTGCGCAGCGCTGAAGCACAGGCCATAGGCAAAGATTGGTTCGATCTTCTTTCTCACGTAATCCGTCGCGGTGTGACAGTCACATTGATCGTCAGTGACTTCGATCCGGTCATGGGAACGCCGTTGCATGAACTGACCTGGCAGACTGTCCGTCAGGGCGCGGCGCTGGCCGAAATCGCAGATGCCGCGCCCGGGCAGCTCACGATCACAGCGGCATTGCACCCGGCACGAGCCGGGATGTTGCCGTGGGGTATGTTGCTGCCTGCGGTAATCAAGCGCAAATGGGAACAGGTTGCGGGTCTGTCAAAGGATCGCCTGACCCGTCAGGCGGTTCTGCTTGGTCGCAATGCCCTGCCGGTATTGCGCACCGTCACGCACCATCAGAAAATGGCGGTAATTGACGATGACACGCTGTTCATTGGGGGACTCGACCTGAACGAAAGGCGGTTTGATACGCCGGATCATGACCGACCTGCGCATGAAACGTGGTCGGATGTGCAGATGATCCTGCGGGGTGGGCCGGAAGTGGCCGAAGCGCAGAAGCATCTCGACACGTTTCTGGACGTGACGGCCGGGAAACGAGATGCGCCGGATCTGAAGTGGATCAAGCGCACCCTGTCCGCGCCACGCCGGGTTCAATTTCCATATCTGTCGCCGCGCACCGTGGTGAACGAAATCGAAGAGGCGCATCTTCAAAGCTTTCGCGCGGCCGAGCACCTGATCTACATCGAAACCCAATTTCTCCGGTCCAGCGTTGTCTCGCAGGCCCTTGCAGATGCTGCTGTGCGGAACCCGGAATTGCGGTTGCTTGCCATCCTGCCCGCCTTGCCTGACAGTCTTGCCTTCGACGAAGAGGAAGGTCTCGACACGCGGTTCGGCATAAGCCTGCAACGCGAAGCTGTGGCGGTCGTGCAAGATGCTTTTGGAGATCGTGCGTTGCTGGCCTCTCCCGTACGCCCCGTCATGTCGTCGCGCGATGGTTTGGCCGTGCTGGCAGGCTCTCCCATAATCTACGTTCACAACAAGGTTCTGGTTCAGGACGACCGGTTCGCGCTGATCGGATCAGGCAACCTGAACGGGCGGTCGATGAACTGGGACACCGAAGCGGGTGTTGCCATAACAGATCCGGCGCGGCTTCGGCGGCTTCGGTCCAAGCTGATGCAGCATTGGTGGTTTGACGATCTGCCGCCCGAGGCGATGGACCCTTCCACGCTCTACCATTGGTGGGCCACGGCCATTGCTGCGAACGGCGTGTGTCTGCCGGAAAACCGGACCGGATTCCTGGTGCCATACGACCCCGAGAACCAGGCGCATCTCGCGCAGGCGCTGCCGGGTGTCACCGAAAACATCGTTTGACGGAACTTGACACGTCGATCAACGGTTCGTCTTCTGACAGACAAGGAGTGAGGTTCATGAGCCGTGGTCGTTTGGCCCACCGCCCGACACGTATCCCGGCAAAAGGGATTTTGGATGTGCTGGTGCGCATGTGGCACAAACAGGCGCATCTCAATCTTGGGCTGATTGCGGCGGGCATCGCGTTCTACGGTTTGCTGTCCCTCTTTCCGGGCATCACCGCCGCCGTGGCCTTTGCCGGCACGTTCCTAAGTCCGGAAATGCTGATCGAGAACAGCGAAGACATTGCGGCAATGCTGCCCGAGGCGGCAAAGACCATCGTCTTGGGGCAGCTTCGCGATGTCGCCAATGCCGACAGTTCGACGCTCAGCTTTGCGGCATTGTTCAGCCTCGCCATCGCGCTCTACTCCGCCTCCAAGGCGGTTGCGAATTTCATTGCAGGGCTGAATGTCATTTACGAGGAAAAAGAGACCCGGAATTTCTTTGTCGTCAAAGCGTTGACGATTGTACTGACGGCCATTCTGATTGTGGGCCTTCTGATCGCGATCATCGTTGTGGCCGCGATTCCTGTCATTGCGGCGATTTTTGGCGACTACGGCATCATCGACGATCTGGTGATGTTCCTGCGCTGGCCGTTCCTCTTCCTGATGGGCGCTTTGGGGATCGCCATTCTCTATCGCCTTGGGCCAAACCGACGTTCAGCCAAATGGCGCTGGCTTACGCCGGGCGCTTTTGTGGCCTGCGCCCTTTGGGTGGCAGGCAGCTATGGGTTCAGCCTGTATGTGCAGTCCTTCGGCTCTTACAACGAGACCTTCGGCGCGCTGGGTGGGGTCATCATCCTGCTCACATGGCTGTGGTTGTCGGCCTTCATCGTTCTGCTGGGCGCGTTGCTGGATGCAGAGCTTGAGGCGCAGACGAAGCGCGACAGCACGGTCGGCGATGACCGACCGATGGGAGAGCGCGGCGCGGTCAAGGCGGACACACTGGGCGCATCGATCGGTGAGGAAATAACGGAACCCTCAAGCTGATCATACGTTGACCCTCCAGGTAATCAAGGAGGGGTCAATGGACCTGTTACGCATCATCGCAGCCGTCATTCTACCGCCGCTGGGGACATTCCTCGAAGTCGCAAATTGTGTGCGTTTGGATGTGGCGAAGGTTCTTACCAATCACCCTATCGACGAGATTGAAACGCTGATCAGCCGGGAAATGGAAAACGCCTGAAAAAAGTTGGGAACCTTTCTGGAGTTCAGTTGTTAACTATTTGATAGAAGGAGATATTATCATGAAAATCGGAGCTATTCTTGCCAGCGTTGCCCTTGTCGCAGCTGTGGCATTCGGCGTGTACATGGTGGACATCGACCAGACCGAGGAGGGCGCGTTGCCGACCGTCTCGATAGAGGGGGGCAACCTGCCCGAGTATGAGGCTGAGGTCGGCGATATCGAAGTCGGCGAGCGCGACATCACGGTGACTGTCCCAACAGTCGACATTGAATCGCCGGAAGAAGACGCTGTTGCGTCGAACTGAATTAACGAAAGGAGTGTCCCATGGACCGCGATGTGATTGAAGGCAAATGGACCGAAATCAAAGGCCAACTGCGCGAAGCTTATGGCGATTTGACAGATGACGACGTCGAAGAAGCCAAAGGTAATCGCGAGCAGATGGAAGGCGTGCTCCAGCAGAAGCTGGGCAAGTCGAAAGACGAAGTGCGCCAGACCGTCGACCGGATTCTGAACAACATCTGACGGTGTTCGATAATTGAAAAAAGCGCGGCTGTTCGTTCAGCCGCGCTTTTTTGTGCCTGCCTCTCAAGCGTTCATGTGTCGCGACGCCCCACCAAACGGAACGTGCGCGGCGTTCGGAATTGCGGCGAACCGAAGGGGGGCGTACTCTGGAGGCGATTTGCACCGGAGCCTTCATGTCCACCGAAGTTCGCACCCCGATCACCCAAGCCATGCAGGAAGGTGCGTTGACGCGCCAGGAACTCAAGGCTTTGATGGCCCGCTCTGACGGTCCGGCCTTGGTGCGGGTCTTCGGTTTTGCGCTGCTTCTCGCTGCGACGACCGGGCTGGTCTACCTTGCCTATGACAGTTGGCTGATCTGGCCTGCGATGTTCGTGCACGGGGTGGTGATCGTGCATCTTTTCTCGCTTCAGCATGAATGTGTGCATTACACCGTGTTCAAGACTCGGAAACTCAACGACATTTTCGGCAATATCTGCGGATATGCGATCATCCTGCCGTTTCAGCAGTTCCGCTATGAGCATTGCAATCACCACACCTACACCCAACTCAAGGGGCAGGATCCCGAATTGATCGAGCTGCCGATCTCGGTCTGGAAATACCTGTGGTACATCTCCTCGGTGCCCTATTGGCGCAATAAGTTCAGCCAGATCCTGCGAAACGGAGCGGGGCGGTTGAACGACGAGGACCGCACGTTCCTCACCAAATACGAAGCGCCGATCATCATCCGCGAAGCCCGTTTGATGCTGGCGTTCTACGCACTGATCGCCGTCGTGTCGGTCGCGACGGGCTGGACCGCGCTGCTGTGGTACTGGCTCATCCCGCTGTTTCTGGGCGAACCGGTGATGCGGGCGATCCGTCTGACCGAACATGTGGGGCGGCCCAATGTAGACGACATGAAGGAAAACACCCGCACATCGCTGGTGTCTGGGCCAATGCGGTTTCTATGCTGGAACATGAATTACCACGCCGAACATCATTACGCGGCATCAGTGCCGTTTCATGCGCTGCCCAAGCTGCATGAAAAGCTGCGCGGCTATGTCTATGTCGAAGAACGCGGGTATCTTGGCGCACATGTGGACATCATCAGCCAGTTGATCGGCCGCAAACCCCGCAGCGATGGTGGGGCCAAGAAGGCGTGACGTCGCGTGAGAAGACCTGGACGGATGTCATTGCGGTCAGCGCATTGGAACCCGGGGATGCGACGCCTGTGATCTTGGGTGCTCGCGAACTGGCGGTATTCGATGCAGCGGACGGCATCTTTGTCAGCCTCGCCCGCTGCACGCACGGCGCGGCCAACCTCTGCGATGGGCATTTCGACGGCACCCATATCGAATGCCCGCTCCATCAGGGCCTGTTTGACGTGCGCACCGGCGCGCCCAAGGCTGCTCCGGCGCGGATTCCGCTGCGGATGTTCGAGTCGCGTGTGATGAACGGGATCGTGCAAATCCTGATCTGAGGTCAGTGGTGCTGTTCGGCGTCGATGGTGCGGGCGACCATCTGGCGGAACAGCTTGGCCCCCGCATCCAATCCGAGGTCGATATAGGGTGTGGCGGGGTTCTTCATGCCTTCATGCACCTTTTCCAGAACAACGCGGTCTTCTTCAAAGGCCATGCGCGCGCCTGCGTTCATCCGCTCGGACACCTCTTTGTCATGCGGATCCGTGTTGCGGTGCTGGAACCAGAAATAGCGGGTCTTGTCTTCGGTGATTGGGGTCATGAAATTGTATGAGATATTGATCAGCGTGTTCTCAACCGGGGTGCTGTCCGGCCCGCCGGTGCCCGGAGGGGTGTAGATCGACTTGTTCAGGGCAATCCCCGGCAAACACATTTCGTAATGCTGGAGCCGGTCGCAGACGCCTTCGAATTTGACCAGCTTGGAGTAGTAGGGCGAAGGCGGCTGGCCGTAGATCCAGCGCGCAACGATCACGCCTTGGTCTGTCTTGCTGACATCAAGCGCCCCGTCATCGGTTCCCGCCCCCGCGAAAGAGGTCACATGCACCCAGGCGACATGGCTAGGATCCAGCAGGTTGTCGCAGACCCACAGGTAATGGCAGTCGATATCCAGAACGCCGCCATCCGTGTAGCCCCAGTCGGGGCTGTCGTAATTCTCGATCGGGAAGATCAGGTCGGGATCGGCTTTTGCCGGGTCTCCCATCCAGATCCAGAGCAGGCGATAGCGGTCGACCACGGGATAAGATTTCACAACGGCGCGGCGCGGGATCTGGCCGCGCTGGGTCGGGGCATCGACACATGTGCCGGAACAGTCGAAGGTCAGACCATGATAGCCGCATTCGACGGTGTCACCTTTCAGATTGCCTTGTGACAGCGGCAGTTTTCGGTGCGGGCACGCGTCTTCGAGCGCCACCGGGTCGCCGGCCTCGGTTCGGTAGATGACGATGTTTTCGCCCAGATAGGTTTCCGGCTTGAGAGACCGGCCATAGTCCTTGGACCACCCTGCGACGTACCATGCATTTCTGATGAACATGAGCTGCCCTTCCTGCGTCGGCCTGTATTTCACCAGACTGCCCCGGATCGAATTTTTGCACCAGTGCGCACAAATGATTAACTGGATTAATCTGGCTAATCCCGATTGCGGCCCGAGTGCAGGCGTGAATGTTGACGCGACTGGTTCCGTGCCTCGGTGATGATCCAGTCCAGAAACAGCATGATCTTGCGCGCCCGGCGTTGGTCGTCGGGATACACCAACCAGTAATTCAACGGGGATTGTGCCGTTTGCGAAAAGGGCTGTACCAAACGCCCGTCCCGCAGCGCGTCCATCACCAAGGGGCTTCGGCCCATCGCGATGCCATCGCCTTGAATGGCGGATTGCACCACCATGTTCGACTGCGCGAAACTGCGGATCCGCGCCGGCGTTGGCAGGCTTTGCCCCGTTTCGCGGGCCCAGTATTCCCATGTGGGCAGGTCGGTTGTGGTGGGCGCAAATTCGTCGCGGATCTGGGTATGAAATGCCAGATCTGCAATTCGGCGCAAGGGTTTCGAGCCGTTCAAAAGGCTTGGCGCACAGACCGGTGACAACGTTTCGGGCATCAGCTGGATGGCGGTGTAGCCGGGAAAATCGCCGGTGCCGTAGCGGATTGCAATGTCCGCCTCGGCCCGCGCCACTCCTCGCAATCCGGTGTCGGTGGTGATCGAGATGGCAAATTCCGGGTGCGCCCGATCAAAGCTCATCAGGCGCGGGAACAACCAGATAAAGGCAAAGCCGGGATGGCAGCTGATAACGATGGTGTGGTCGTCGCGCCGCTTGTCGCGGATGTCTTCGCAGACCTCCGAAATGTGGCCCAATCCTTCGGCGATGCTCAGCGCTAGTCGCGCGCCATCTCGGGTGGGCAGGGACCGTTTCGGGCCGCGGGTGATCAGATCGTGCCCCAACCATTCTTCGAGCGCTTTGACATGCTGACTGACAGCGCTCTGGCCGACGCCCAATTCCTCCGCCGCTTCGGAAAAACTGCCGTGGCGGGCAACGGCTTCGAAGGCTCTTAGTGCGGCAAAGGGAAGGTTCAAGATCATATTAGCCAGACTAATGACATTCATGCGAGCTTTCAATTGGTGACCTGCACGCGCTGATTTTAACGTTTTTGTGACAGGAGGCGCAGTCATGACGGCGATGGCAGGGGCATGGAACATGTTGGCGAACTGCGCGGGTGCGCGGCGCGGGGACCGTGTTCTACTGGCCTATGAACCTGCCGAATACGGCTATTTCGACGCGTCCGTTCTCAATACCGTGGGGCGCATGGCTCGCGAGATGGGATTGATCGTCAAGACGGTCAATGCGGGGTTCGATCCGCATGTGACCCGTCTTTCTGACGCGCTGCGGGCGCAGATGGACAAGGTCGATATAGTTGTCTTTCTCGCGCGTCTCGGCGACCAACTGCGGTTCTGCGACATGCCCAAAGAAAAGCGGATTGTGGTCTGCTTTGCGCTGGATGACAATTTGCTTGGCTCGGGGTTCGGTACAACTTCGTATGGTGCCTTTGTCGCGCTGAAAGACTGTGTGACTGACGCGCTCTCGAGCGCTGCAACCGTACGGGTGACATGCCCGAACGGTACGGATGTTGTCGGCTCGCCAGAGATGCCGCACGCCGATGCAGGGGACACCACGGTGTCACGATTTCCGATGTCGGTGTTCAAGCCTGTCCCGGCGCAAAGCTTTTCGGGACGCGTCGCCCTTTGCGGGTTCCTCACCGGCACCGGGTCGCAATACTACGACGATTACACCCTCGAATTTGATGGTCCGGTGATGGCCTATCTGGAGCAGGGCCGATTGGTCGGTTTTGACGGATGTCCGCGCGACGTGGTTGCGGCCAATGCGCATTACGACCGGATTTCAGGTATCTTGGGCATCGACCGCAACTTCGTCCATTCGTGGCATGCGGGCATTCATCCGGGCTGCGGATATCTGCAAGAGGCCCGGGCGAATTACGAACGGTGGGGCGGTGCCGCATTTGGCAATCCCCGCATCCTGCATTTCCACACCTGCGGTGCCTATGCGCCGGGAGAGATTTCGTGGAACGTGTTGGATCCCACCATCTGGATGGACGGTGTTCCTGTGTGGGAAAACGGCGTGTTCCATCCCTCGCGTCTTGCGGGCGGGCAAGCCATTCTGGACCGCTATCCTGATGCGGCGGCCGTGTTCGCGCATCCGGACGCTCATGTTGGATTGGCGGCGTGGCGCGCGATGTCCGAAGGCCCGGCGCTTCTAGAGGTTGCGTCCTAGGTTTTTCGGTTTTCCAGCCTGCGGAACAGCATCGACAAGCCGAAACAGATCACGAAGTAGAACGCTGCGGTGGTGATCCACGCCTCGAAGATCAGGCGCGTTGAAGCCACCAGTTCAACTGTCTTGAACGTGAGTTCCTGTACCGAGATCAACGAGATGATCGCGCTGTCCTTGATCAGGGTGATGAACTGGTTGGCCATGGGCGGCACAACCTTGTTCATCGCCTGGGGAAGCACGACGTAGCGCATTTCCTGATACCGGCTCATGCCGATCGACTGCGCCGCCTCGCGCTGGCCTTTGGGGATCGACTGTATGCCCGCGCGGACGATTTCGCCGACAAAGGCGCTTTCGAACAGCGCAAGTACGATCACACCCGAGATGAGCGAAGGAAAGCGACGCATTTCGCCAAAGAAAAATTCCCACACCGCGCGGTTCTCTGACCGGGCAATGTCGCGCGCCCAGCTTTCGATATTCAGCGCCGTGATGAGTTGCTGCGACAGGAAGAAAAAGAAGATGAAGATCACCACCACGGGTGGGATGTTGCGCAGAAATTCCAGGTAAGTGCGCGCGAGCATGCGGATGGTGAGGTTCTTGGCGCAGCGCGCGATGCCAAGGATTGTGCCCAGAATGACCGCAAGGATACTGGCGTAGATCGAGATCCGGATGGTGGCGATCAGCCCTTGCAGCAGGACGTTGGCGAACCATTCCTCGCGTTCGGTGTGGAAGCGCAGGATGTAGTTGGGGATCAGGTGCCAGCGCCAGTTGTAATTGAGCGTGCCTTCGATCTTCCACCAGATGTAGCCGAAGAACGACAGCACGACGGCCAAGACAAGCCAGTCGAGCCAGTGCAGTTTCTTCAGTCGGTTCAGCACAATACGGGCCTTTGCAATGGTGCCCCCCAGCGCAGGGCCGGGGGGCGAAAGGTGGATTATTCCGGAACCTGATCGGCCCAGTCATTGCCACGGAACCAGTAATCATGGCGTGCTTTCAACCAGCCGGTGTTGGTCTTGGCGGTGATCCAGCTGTTGAAATAGGCCAGCGCGTCGGGGTCGCCTTTGCGGACTGCAAAGCCTTCTCCACCAGCCTGAAACGCCTGATTGAACGGCACGCTCAGCACGTCGGGATAGCGGCGCGCTTCGCTTGACGGGGTGGGCTCGGACGCCATGGTCGCGTGCGCGTTTCCGTTCAGCACTTCCTGTGTTGCAGCGCCGTCCTCATCGAACAGCAGCAATTGCGCTTCTGGGAACATATCCGCAATCACGGTCGCCGGTGTTGCCCCGCGACGAGCCGCGAAGGTGACATCAGGGCTGTTGTAATCCTCTAGCGTGAAGCCTTCGGTCATCGCTGTGTTGGCAAGGATCGTCATGCCGGAATAGGCGTAGGGGATCGTGAAGTTGACCGTCAGGTTGCGCTGCGGGGTGACAGTCATGCCGCTGATGATGGTGTCGAAATTGCCAGACACGAGCGCAGGGATGATCCCGTCCCACGAGGTCGGGACGAATTCCACCTCGACACCCATGTCTTCGGCCAGTTGACGGCCCACATCCAGCTCGAACCCGATCAGTTCGCCATTTAGGTCACGCATCGACCACGGCTTGAACAGCGACAGGCCGATCTTGATGACACCGCGTTCCTTGATCGCTTCGATCACGCTTGCACTGGCGATGTCCTGCGCCGTGCTTTGCGCAAAGGCTGGCAGCGCTGCTGTTGCCGCCAGCGTGGCACCAAGGGCGGCGCCTAGAAATCTTCTGGTGATATTCATGGATGAACTCCCTGTTCAGAATGTGCGCCTTGAGAGCGCGGGTTATGTATCAACGGCGTAGCGTTTTTCGACAAACGATACGCCAACGGACAGGATCAACGTCACCACCATGTAGACAGCGGCAATGGTGAACCAGACTTCAAAACTCATGTAGGTTTCCGAGATGATGTTCCGCCCGATGGTGGTCAGTTCGGCCACGGCAATCACGCTGACGATGGCCGAGGATTTGACCATGTGAACGACCTCGCCGGTCATCGGCGGCAGCATGAAGCGGATGGATTGGGGCAGGATGATGTAGCGATAGGCTTGCCCCTTTGACATCCCGATGGAGGTTGCGGCTTCCCACTGGCCTTTGGCCACCGCGTTGATCCCGGCACGGAAAATCTCGGAGATCAGGACCGAATGGAACACGGACAGGCAAAGGATACTGGCCCAGTAACGGTCAAAGCCGAAGATCGGGCCAAGCACGTAGTAAAAGAGGTAGAGCAGGACGAGCAGCGGGATGTTGCGGATCAATTCGAGGAAGGCGACAGAGACCGCCGTGCAGACCACCAACCCAGACAGGCGCAGCAGCGCCACGATCAGGCCCATCACGACCGCCAAGGCGAAGGCGATGCTGGACAGGGTCAGCGTTTTGACCAGTCCGACACTGATCTCGCCCCATTGGAAGCCATCATCGGTGAACGTGTAGAAATATTGCGGAATGCGATACCACTGCCAGTTATATCCCATCGCCTGCGCGCCGCTATAGGCCAGCCAGACGATGCCGCCGATGATGGCCGTATAGGCGATGATCGCAAACGTGATCGAGTCTATGGCTTTGGCGATCGGCTGTCGCTGTGGAAGTGCCCGGCCCTTTGGGGTGTATGATGGCTCGGCGATGCTCATCTAGTGGTCCAGGATTTGGTCAAGGAACGCGCGACACCGGGCGCTGGCCGGGTTGGTGAAGAACACGTCGGGCGGGGCGGTCTCGACAATCTCGCCCGCGTCCATGAACACCATCGTGTCCGCGACCTTGCGAGCAAACCCCATCTCGTGGGTGACAACGACCATCGTCATGCCTGTGTCGGCCAGTTCGACCATCACATCCAGCACTTCGTTGATCATTTCGGGATCAAGCGCCGAGGTGGGTTCATCGAACAGCATGATCCGGCTTTCCATGCAAAGCGACCGGGCAATCGCCACGCGCTGCTGCTGCCCGCCGGACAGGGCGGACGGGTATTTGTCGGCCTGTTCGGGAATCCGGACCCGTTCCAGGTATTTGCGCGCTGTGCGTTCTGCCTCGGAGGGGGAGACCTTGCGAACCTTAATCGGACCGATGGTGAGGTTTTCCAGAACGGTCAGGTGCGGAAAGAGGTTGAACTGCTGGAACACCATCCCGACCTCTTGCCGCAGCCGGTAGATATGTTTTGAGTCCTCGTAGACCTCGATCCCGTCGACGGTCAGAACCCCGGAATTGTGAAACTCAAGCCCGTTGATGCAGCGAATGAGCGTGGATTTGCCCGACCCGGACGGGCCACACACCACCATACGCTCGCCTTCGCGGACGCTGATCGAGATGTCCTTGAGGGCGTGGAAGTCGCCATAGAACTTGTCGACATGGTCAAAGGTGATGATCGGCGCGCTATCCGACATGCAAAGCAGACATCTAAAATTCCCCAGTGGCTGTGACCATCAAACCAAGGAAGTCCTTGCAGGTGCAAGACAAAGTTTTGGATCATCGTTTCGCGGGCGGCTTTGACAAAGCGAATGCTGCAATTCTGATCGGTCGTTTCAGCCAGCTATGGTTGATGTTTATCCCGTTTCGACGTCTTCTGGCGGCCTGATCCAGAAAGGCGTGGTTTTGCGATGAGTCCCAAGAGCCGGATTTCACTGACATTTGATGTGTCGGCCCCTGGTCGACAGGTCGGGGATGCGATGCTGCGCTGGTCTGACAACAGCAATCCGCTGGGTTATCACCCGATCCCGGTTGTGTCGGTCAAGGGCACGGACGGGCCTGTGCTGCTGTTGGTCGGGGGCACGCATGGCGACGAATACGAAGGTCCTGCAGCGATCATGCGGGTGATTCACGCGCTTGATCCGTCCGATCTGCGCGGTCAGATCATTGCCTTTCCCGCGTTGAACATGCCCGCTGTTTCCGCGTCATCGCGGGTGTCGCCGCTGGACGGTGCGAACTTGAACCGTGCGTTTCCGGGTGACCGCGACGGCGGGCCGACCGCAATGATCGCGCAGTTTCTTGAGACTGAGATCCTGCCGCTTTGCGATGCGGCGATTGATCTGCATTCCGGCGGAAAAGCGTCGTTCTTCCAGCCCTGCGCCTTGCCGACTTTGACCGAAGACCCTGTTCTGGCGGCGAAAAATATGGAGCTTGCCCACCTGTTCGGTTTGCCGCTTGTCTGGCGCCTGGGCGCGCATAACGACAATCGGTCGGTGAACGCCGCTGCAGACCGAGCCGGTGTTCCCATGATCGCCACGGAACTTGGCGGCGGCGGTGGTGTCGATCCGGGTATCACCGATCAGGCAGAGGCGGGGGTCTGGAACATCCTGCGCCATCTGGGGATGGTCGATGGCGCTGTGCATCACCCACCCAAACCCCGAATTGTCGAAATCCGTGACCCCCACGCGTCGCTTTACGCCACGTCCGAGGGCCTGTTCGATCGCGCATTAAGCGCGGGGCAGGACGTGACGGCAGGCGATTTTGCCGGGTGGTTCCATTTTGTAACGGAACCCGAGCGCCCCTCGGTGCGCCTCACTGTGCCGCAGGACGGGATGATATTGGCTCACACCAATCGCGGGATGGTTCGACGCGGCGAGATGCTGCTTCTGGTCGTGCAGGACGTGGATCAGGCTTTGTAATAGCCCACGATATCGCCGTCTGTCGTCGCGCCAAGGCCGTTCAGCAAGCGGTTGGAATAATTGAAGTAAGCGCAGACCTGATTGACTTCTAGGATCTCTCCGTCATCGCAACCCGCGATCTTGAGCGCCTCGAAATCCGACTTGACCATCTTGCCAACCGACACCGTCAGTTTCGCCGCGTAGCGCAGCAGGGCCAGTTCTTTGCCGTCGAATTCATCTTCGGGCCGGTGCGCCTTGAGCGCCGTAAAGATGCGGTCGGACCGGGGCTGGTCCTTGATCAGGTTGCGCACGTTCATGAAGTGATGCGTGAGCGAATAGGTGCAATCGTTCAGGATCGACGTGTAGCTGGCCACCACTTCCAGAAACCAGAACGGCAGTTTGTTGTCGTCGGAATGCAGCACCGACCGATAGAGCGCCACATGCCCGTGCATGGTTTCAGGACGCAGCGAATGCACACGCATCACGGTGTCGACGGTCCCGTGCGGGGTGCGCGCCTGATCCAGAAGCTCTTTCAGACGGGGTGAGGCGTCTTCGTCCGAGATCATTTCGATCCATGCTGTCATCGCAGGCTCCTTTGTTCAGTGCAGGCTTTGCGAACTATAGTCTGCTCGGCACAGTTTCGGCGAGACCCTTTGGTCAGGTCCGTATTCACCCGCGCGCATCTTCGAGGATCAGGTCCGAAGCCTTTTCGCCAACCATGATCGCGGGCGCATTGGTGTTCCCGGTGGGAATGGACGGAAAAATCGACGCGTCGGCCACCCGCAATCCGTCGATGCCGCGCACCCTTAGGCGTGGGTCCACAACAGAAGTCGCGGGATCGGTGCCCATCCGGCAGGTGGAGCATTGGTGGAACACGGTCCAGGCTGTCTTGCGGATGTAAGCCTCGATGGCGGCGTCATCATCGACCTGGGCACCCGGCAACAATTCGCTGTCGACCACAGCGCTCATTGCCTGCGTGCCCGCAATCTTGCGCATCAGTTTGGTGCCAGCCAGCATCAGCGTGCGGTCATATTCGGTCGAGAGGTAATTCGGGTGCATTTCCGGGGCCACAAACGGGTCGGGCGACCGGATTTGCAGATGCCCGACACTGGTCGGCTTGCAGGGGTTGAAGCCAATCAGCAGACCGGGGAAGGGGTCAGGGCTCATCAAGGGCCGCACGCCGACGGGCGCACGGGTGTAGCTGACCGGCGAAAAGTAGAGTTGCAGGTCGGGGCCGGGGGAGTCTTCCCGCACGCGGATGAACCCGCCGCCCTGATTGAGGCTCAGCGACAGGGGCCCTTTGCGTTTCAGCGCATAGTGCAGCGCGACTTTCATCTTGCCCAGCAGCGGCCCCAGCTCCTGATTGAGGCTCGCGACCTTGGAGACATAGAGGTTGTCGCTGCCGAGATGGTCCTGAAGGTTCCGACCCACCTGCGGTGCCTCAAGCAGCACGTCGATGCCGTGGTTCTGCAACACCTGTCCCGGCCCGATGCCCGACAGTTGCAACAATTGCGGTGAATTGATCGCACCGCCAGAAAGGATCACCTCGGCCCGGGCGCGGGCGGTCTTGGTCTGGCCCTTGTGGCGGTATTCGACACCGATGGCGCGGGTGCCGTCGAACAGAACGCGGGTCACATGTGCGCGCGTGCGGATCTCAAGGTTAGGACGCTTGCGTGCGGGATCGAGGTAACAGCGCGCGGAAGAGGCGCGGAAGCCGTCCTTCGTGGTGATCTGGTAGGTTGTGGCGCCTTCCATGTCAGGACCGTTGTAGTCCGGGTTCGTCGGAAACCCAGCCTGTGCAGCAGCTTCAAGATAGACACGGGTGAGCGGGTGCACTTCGGGCAGCACGTCATGCACTGCCAGAGGGCCATCTGTCCCACGCACCGGGCTTGGCGCACCGTCCCAGTTCTCCATGCGGCGAAACAGCGGCTCCACATCAGGCCAGCCCCAACCGGGGGCGACCGCGTTCCATTCGGCGTAATCATTCTGGTGCCCGCGCACATAGACCATCGCGTTGATCGAGCTTGATCCGCCCAGCACCTTGCCGCGCGGCCAATAGATCGGGCGATTGTCCAGATTGGGATCGGGTTCCGTGACGTATTTCCAATTGACCTTGGCGTCGTAGAAGATCTTGCCGTAACCGATGGGAATTTGAACCAACGGGGTCTTGTCGGATCCACCGGCTTCGAGAAGAAGCACGGTGTATTTGCCGGAAGCCGTCAGGCGGTTGGCGAGCACCGATCCGGCGGACCCCGCACCGACGATCACGAAATCAAATGCGTCCAAGCCAATCCTCCGTTGGTCGCGTGCCGAGATCCTGCAACGATCTCGGATGATGCGGGATCGTCAGTGGCACAGCGTTAGATGGATCATTCCGGTCGCGCAAGCCATCGAAAGTGAGGCCTTTGTCATTTTGGCAACTGCTCCATCAGCCAGGACCGGAACTGTGTGGCTGCGAGGCTGGGTTCGGCAATCGACAGGAAATAGCCTTCCTGGCTTGGGATCGACGCGGGATGCGCGCGTTCGACCATTCCTGACGCAAGCGCATGTCCGGCCAGCACCGCGCTGACAAGAGCAACACCGTTGCCATGTGCCGCCAGTTGCAGCGCCATGCCATAGGTGTCGGCAAACAGCGACGGCTGGCGATGCCCGCCGAGTTTGTCTGACCACGCGCGCCAGCCGCTCGAGGTGCCAACGGCTTCGATCAGAGGCAGCGTGTCAAGAGTGCCGTTGAGGGCAGGGGATTTCAGCGCGATCAGGTTGTTGGGGTGCAGCGGCTCTGCGTGTCGCCCGGCTTGTTTCGACGATCCGAACCGGATTTCGACATCGGCACGGGCTGAGTGGAAATCATCAGGCCAGATCGCGCTGAGAAAGCGCAGGCGGATGTTCGGATGACGTGCGGTGAAATCGGGAAGGCGCGGGGCGATCACCCATTGCGCGACACTGACCGAGGTGGCGACGGTCAGCAGGTTTTCCACTGGTCCGGCCTCGAACCGGCTTGCCGCACCCGCCAGCGCATCAAGCGCTGCGCTGATTTCCGGTAAAAGCCGCCGCCCGTCATCGGTGAGCATCAGCCCCCGCGCCTGCCGGACGAAAAGCGGCACGCGCAGGCGCAGTTCCAGCGATTTCACTTGCTGGCTGACGGCGGATTGGGTGAGGCCGATTTCTTCCGCTGCGGCGGTGAAGCTCAGGTGCCGGGCTGCCGCTTCGAATGAGCGGAACCATGTCAGGGGTGGGAGCGATTTTGCCATGGGTCAAATCAGCCATTACTCTTTTTAATACCTAGCCCTCCAATTCATTCGTTTGTCAAAGAATTTGCCGGTTTCTACTGTCGCCGACAGCGAACAGGAGACCGACATGACACCAGAAATCCGCAAGATCGTGACCTATGATGAAGAGGTGCTGATCGAAGGGTTCAAAGCCGCCGAAACGCCGTGGCGCATGTTTGCCGTGGCCGCAGTTGTACGGAACCCGTGGGCGGGGCGGTTTGTCGACGATCTGACCCCGGAAATTCGCGCTTACGGTCCTGTTCTGGGCGAGATGCTGACCGAGCGGATGTTGCGGCTGGCCGGGGGTGGCGACGCAATCGAGGCCTATGGCAAGGCTGCGGTGGTGGGTCTTGATGGCGAGGTTGAACACGCCTCGGGCCTGATCCACACGCTGCGCTTCGGCAACCACTACCGGCAGGCGGTCGAGGCCAAGTCCTACCTCGCTTTCACCAATACGCGCGGCCCGGCGAATGCGCCGATCATGGTGCCCCTGATGGACAAGAACGATGCGGGTCGCCGGTCGCATTACCTGACCATCCATTTCGCCATTCCCGACTCGCCGCGCGCGGATGAGATTGTCGTCGTGCTGGGCGGGGCCACGTCTGGGCGTCCGCATCACCGAATTGGCGACCGCTATCAGGACCTCAAGGATTTGGGCCATGATCTGGACAACCCGGCCGCGGTCTGAGCGGGCTGGCTTGGCCGCGATCGAGGCAGGCGAGGGCGCGCAGATCGTGCTGTTGCACGGCGTGGGCCTTCGGTCGGAGGCGTGGAACCGGCAAATCGACGCTTTGGCTGAAGCGTATCAAGTCACCGCGTTCGACATGCCGGGGCATGGGGAAAGCGCGGTGCGATCGGAGATGAACCGTGTGTCGGACTATTCCGACGCCGTGCTGGCCGCCATCGACG
The DNA here is from genome assembly GCF_048006345.1 of Marivita sp. Lineage (GTDB taxonomy): Bacteria > Pseudomonadota > Alphaproteobacteria > Rhodobacterales > Rhodobacteraceae > Marivita. The sequence continues at coordinate 199,858 of NZ_CP180351.1, forward strand.
GCCCTTCGATGGTTGTGGGCCATTCGATGGGGGCGATGATCGCGCTGGATCTGGCGGTGCGGGCACCGGATCGGGTGAGGGGCGTTGTTGCGCTGAATGCGGTTTTCGAGCGCAGTCCCGAAGCAGCGCGCGCGGTGCAAGCGCGTGCGGCGGAGTTGGACGGGGTATCTGTGGCCGACCCGACAGGAGCGTTGGATCGCTGGTTCAGCGACGCGGCCTCTGACGAGCGTGCGGCTTGCCAAGACTGGCTCTGCTCCGTGTCGCCCGCGGGCTACAAAGCCGCCTATACCGCCTTTGCCCACAATCCCGGCCCGCGCCGCGCGGATTTGGCGCGTCTGTCCTGCCCCGCGCTCTTCATGACCGGCGGGTTGGAGCCGAATTCGACCCCCGCGATGTCCGAGGCGATGGCGGCACTGGCCCCCAACGGCCGCGCGATCATCGTACCAGACGCGGCGCATATGATGCCCATGACCCATCCCGAGGTGGTCAACGCGGCACTGTTGGATTTTGCGGCCGAGGTGCTGTCGTGACCCTGGCTGAAATCGATCTCTTCTTTGAAAGGACCTGAGACATGGAGTTCTCGCTTTTCGTGCACATGGAACGTCTGACGCCGGACCAACCGCATGACCAGTTGAACGAAGAGTTCATCGCGCTGTGCAAAATGGCGGATGAAGCCGGGATGCGGGCTGTCTGGACAGGTGAGCATCACGGGATGGAGTTCACCATTGCGCCGAACCCCCTGATGTCCTTGGTGAATATCGCGCACCATACAAAGAACGTGCGGCTGGGAACAGGCACGGTGATTGCGCCCTTCTGGCATCCGATCAAGCTGGCGGGAGAGGCCGCCTCGGCGGACCTGCTGACCGGCGGACGGATCGAGTTGGGCATCGCGAGGGGGGCCTATTCCTATGAATACGAACGCCTGCTGCCCGGCATGGATGCTTGGGAAGCCGGGCAGCGCATGCGGGAAATCACGCCTTTGCTGCGCAAGCTGTGGGCGGGGGATTGTGCCCATGAAGGCGAGTTCTTCCAGTTCCCGGCGACCACATCAGCCCCGAAACCTGTTCAGCCCGATGGCCCGCCCATTTGGATCGCCGCGCGCGATCCGAACAGCCATGAGTTTGGCGTGCATAACGGGTTCAACATTCAGGTCACGCCGCTGTGGATGGGGATGGAGGAGATCGAAACCCTGATGGGCCGTTTCAACGATGCCTGTGCGAGTTATGACGGGCCGCGCCCGAAAATCATGCTCTTGCACCATACTTATGTGGGGTCCGATGAGGCAGATGTGGCGGTTGCGGCCAAGGAATTGTCGCGCTTTTATTGCTACTTCGGGGCATGGTTCCAGAACAAGCGCCCGGTCAGCCAGGGCTTGATCGCACCCCTCACCGAGGATGAGATGGCGGCAAACGCATTGATGGCGCCCGAGAATATGGCGCGCGACCTGACCATAGGGACGGCGGATCAGGTTGTGGATCGGATCAAGACATACGAGGATTTGGGGTATGACGAATATTCGTTCTGGATCGACAGCGGCATGAGTTTCGAGCGCAAACGCGCGTCCCTGGCGCGGTTCATCGACGACGTGATGCCGGCCTTTCAGTGAGAGATGTTATGACCCAGCTACCGCATTATCCGCTTTTCATTGACGGCGTTTGGACGGAAGGGGGAAGCGGGCAGGTGATGCGGTCGCAGAACCCTGCGACGGGCGCGGATTGGGCGACATTTGCCTGTGCGGATGCGGGCGATGTGGACCGTGCAATTGGGGCGGCAAAGCGGGCGCTGAATGATCCGGCGTGGCGGGATATGACGCAGACGCAGCGGGGCAAGCTGCTCTATCGTCTGGCGGATCTGATTGCGGAACATGCGCAGGAGATTGGCCGGATCGAGACCACGGACAGTGGCAAGCTCTTGGCGGAAACGGCAAGCCAGACGGGCTATGTTGCGGATTATTATCGCTATTATGCGGGTCTGGCCGACAAGATCGAAGGCGCGGTTCTGCCCATCGACAAGCCGGACATGCATGTCTTCACCCGCCGTGAACCGATTGGCGTTGTGGTGGCCATCGTGCCGTGGAACGCCCAGATGTTCCTGACCGCAACCAAGCTGGGTCCGGCCTTGGCGGCGGGCTGTACTGTGGTGCTCAAAGCGTCGGAAATTGCGCCTGCGCCGATGCTGGAATTCGCGCGGTTGATCGAAAAGGCGGGCTTTCCGCCCGGTGTGGTGTCGGTCATCACCGGCGATGCAGAAAATTGCGCCATCCCGCTGACGCGTCATCCCGATGTGGACCGGATCGCCTTTACCGGCGGGCCGGAAACTGCACGGCATGTTATCCGCAACTCGGCCGAGAATTTCGCGGTGACGACGCTGGAGCTGGGCGGGAAATCCCCGATCCTCGTGTTTGAGGATGCCGATCTGGATGGCGCCGCCAACGGTCTGATCGCTGGCAATTTTGGCGCGTCGGGTCAAAGCTGCGTCGCGGGCAGCCGTGGGCTTGTGCATCGGTCGGTGATGGATGACCTGATCGCGCGGATCGAGGCCAAGATGGCGCATGTGGTCATTGGTGATCCGCTGGAGGCGGCGACGCATGTGGGTCCGCTCTGCACCGAGGCGCAGGTCAGGCGGATCGAGGCCACCTTGGCGGCGGCGGTCGAAGGCGGAGCGCAGATCCAGTTCGGTGGGACCCGTCTGGACCGACCCGGCAACTACATGGCCCCAACGCTGGTGAAATGTGTGGACGCAGGTACAGAAACGCTCAAGGTCGAGATGTTTGGCCCGGTCATGTCGCTTTTGCCGTTCGACACGGAAGACGAGGCCATCGCATTGGCCAATGACACCCCCTTCGGGTTGGGGTCGGGGGTTTTTACCCAGAACGTCGCCCGCGCGCATCGCGTGTCGGCGCGGATCAAGGCCGGGATTTGCTGGGTGAACACCTATCGCGCCGTGTCACCCATCGCGCCCTTCGGCGGGTTCAACCAGTCCGGCTATGGACGTGAAGCGGGGATTGAAGCCGTCCACGATTACACTCGGACCAAGACTGTCTGGATCAGCACGTCGGAAGCCCCCATGTCCAATCCCTTCGTGATGCGCTGAGTTGGTAGGCGCGTAGGCATGGCGCTGCGCAAAAATTAAAGAGGTATTCCAGTTGCAACTTTAAAAAATACTCCCAAATGCCTTTTCAGGGGCGGGAGTGTGCAATGTTGACTGACGACAAGTTACTGACTTTGCCGTGTGGACGACCTTTCCACATGGACCGTTTGCGGTCTGATGGAATTCTCGGTGCGGACGAACTGGAGTTTTGCAAGACCCACGGCATCCCCCTTGCCTTTGATCCCATGCAATGTGGCTGGGTGCTGGCGCAGGGGATAGACGATCTGTTCCCGAATGAAGTGATTGACCCCGCGCATCCCAGAACGGGACGCGCGCAGACAAACGTTTCTTTGCATGTGCATCTGCGCCCTTGGGACATGAAGGATGCGCCGCGGCTTGTTGAACTGCTTGACGACCCCAAGATGTGGGAGACGCTACCAGAACCCTATCCCGGTGCTGTGACTCTCGAGATGGCACAATCCCTGATCGAGATCGCGAACCATGGAGGGCATCACAGCGTCTTTGCCATCCTTTATGACGATGTTCCTGTCGGCCAAGTGCGACTCCATTCTTTGGATAGCGCACAGGAAGACGGCGTTTCAGAACTCAGCTATTGGATTGGCCGCGCGTATTGGCGGCAGGGCTTTGCCAGTGCGGCGGTCGTTCCTTTTGTCCGGCAGTGCTTTGCAGAAGATGCGTCGCTCGTTGCGTTGATCGCCAAGGTCAGGGACGGCAATGTCGCGTCGCGGCGTGTGCTCGAGGCTGCCGGATTTGTGCCGAATGGCTGCGCGGACCCCGGTTGGGACCTGTTCCGTCGCACGCGCTGATCGTTCGTCGTGCCTTGACCTGAGTTTCACGGCCGAGTTGTTTTTCCGGAAATTATACACGGCGTCGTCGTGCAATTTTCCTCGGGATACAAAAAAGCGTCTGCAAAATGCATGTTTGACCGTGATGCGGACTTGATCTTTGCGACTGGAGCTGCGTAAATTTTCCGGAAGCGGAAATTATGCAAGCTAAGGGTAAATTTTGCAAAGCATCGGAGACGCCCTGGGACTCGCTTTCGCGCTGGTGTTGTCCGGTGATCGGGACCTTCTTGAAATCGTCCTCTTGTCACTGAGGGTTAGCCTAACCGCAACGATCATCGCTTGTGCCATCGGCCTTCCGATCGGGGCACTTGTCGCGATTGGCCAGTTCCGAGGACGCAATGCGGTTCTCATCCTGATGAATGCCCTGATGGGGCTGCCGCCGGTGGTGGTTGGCCTGTTGGTGTACCTGCACCTGTCCCGGTCCGGACCGCTTGGCTTTCTCGGGCTGCTCTATACTCCGACGGCGATGATCATTGCGCAGACCATCCTGATCGCGCCGATTGTTGCGGCTTTGTCGCGGCAGGTTCTCGAAGACCTGCACACCGAATATGCAGACCAATTCCGGTCGCTGTGCCTGACCCGGATGCAGACTGTGCAGGCCTTGCTTTGGGACGCGCGGTATTCGCTGCTGACGGTGGGCCTTGCCGGGTTCGGGCGGGCTGTAGCCGAAGTGGGGGCCGTCATCATCGTCGGTGGCAATATCGACCACCTGACGCGGGTGATGACGACGGCAATTGCGCTTGAGACCTCCAAAGGGGACCTTGCGCTGGCTTTGGCCCTTGGAATCATCCTGCTGGTGATTGCTTTGGGTGTGAACGCGGCGGTGCAATCCGTTCGCATTACGGCGGCGCGGCAAGCCTATGTTTGATGCGGCCGCCATGGGTTCTGACCCGTCCAATCGCACCGCGTCGCTGCCGGCGAGTTTTGACCTTGTGATGCGCGATGTTGGTCTGCGTTTTGACAATGTGATGGCGCTGGACGGTGTGAGCCTGGACCTAGGCACGACGGGGTGCACGGTCATCATGGGACCGAACGGTGCGGGCAAGAGCCTGCTGCTCAAGGTGATGCACGGTTTGATCACGCCGAGTTCCGGCTCGGTTCTTTGGGCCGGGGTACACCCGAAGGACGCGATGTCCAGACAGGCGCTTGTGTTTCAGAAGCCAGTGCTTTTGCGCCGCTCGGTTGCTGCGAATATCGACTTCGTGCTCAAGGCGCGCGGTAAGAACATGGCGCGGCGCGACGACCTGCTTGACCATGTCGGGCTTCGGCACAAGGCCAATCAGCCTGCGCGGCTGCTGTCGGGAGGCGAGGCGCAGCGTCTTGCCTTGGCGCGGGCTTTAGCAACCGATCCGGAGGTTCTTTTTCTGGACGAGCCGACGGCAAGCCTTGATCCGGCGTCTGTCCTGGCCATCGAGAAGATCGTTGCTGACGCACGGGACCGTGGGGCGCGCGTCGTTCTCGTGACTCATGACGTTGGACAGGCCCGGCGCATGGCGGACGATGTCGTGTTTCTGCACCGCGGGCGCATCGGGGAACATTCCCCGGCGGTGGCGTTTTTCCGGGAACCGCGTTGCGCCGCGGCCCGCGACTACATCGACGGCAGAATTGTTATCTGACTCAACCAAGACCAAGCAGGGAGCATCATGAATACCAATCCATTTCTCGCCACCGCGCTGGCACTGTGTATCGCTGGGTCGGTATCGGCTCAGGAGAGCTCGATCATCGTGCAGTCCACGACTTCGACGGCCAATTCGGGCCTCTATGACTATCTCCTGCCGCTGTTCAAAGAGACATCGGGCATTCAGGTAAACGTGGTCGCTGTGGGCACCGGGCAGGCGATCAAGAATGCCGAGAACTGCGATGGCGATGTCTTGCTGGTTCATGCCAAGGCGTCGGAAGAGAAATTCGTCGCCGACGGGTTTGGAACGGTTCGGACCGACCTGATGTATAACGACTTTGTCGTGGTCGGCCCCAGCTCTGACCCGGCGGGTGTAGCCGGAATGAACGATGTTCAGGGGGCATTGACCAAGATCGCGGACAGCGGCGCATTGTTCGCCTCTCGCGGGGATGACAGTGGCACGCACAAGAAAGAAATGTCGCTCTGGGCCAGCGCCGGGGTCGATCCGACATCAGCAAGCGGCGGATGGTACCGTGAAACTGGATCAGGGATGGGCGCGACGCTGAACACGGGGATCGGCATGGGTGCCTATGTTCTGACCGACCGCGCAACCTGGATCAGCTTCGAGAACAAGCAGGATTACCAGATCAGTGTCGAAGGCGATGACGACATGTTCAACCAATATGGCGTGATCCCGGTCAATCCGGCCAAGTGCCCAAGTGTGAACGCAGACGCGGCCCAGACGTTTGCCGACTGGCTGGTTTCGGCGGACGGGCAGGCGGCCATCGCGGGTTACAAGGTGGCCGATCAGCAGCTGTTTTTCCCGAACGCCCCAACCAACTGAGAGGGCAGACAGGGGCGGCTGACTTGCCGCCCCTTTTGCATTGCCTCAGATCGCGGTCTGGGCCGGCCGGGGTCGCAGATACCAGTACCAGATACGGTAGCTTTCCAGTGCGATCAGCGGTGCGAAATGTACTGCCGCCGGAACCCAGCCGCCCCAATCGTGCAGCGACGCCCAGTGGACAAGGGTCAGAACAGCGGCCGCATAAGTCCAGCGTTGCAGCCATTTCCACCAAGTTCCCATTTTCCGCACGAACAGGTCTGCTGATGTCATGGCCAAGGGAACAAAGATCAAGAAGGCGATCCAGCCGGTCCAGATGTAGAGGCGGGACATCTCGGAGATGATTGTGGCGACCGACGATTTGTCGATCAGGTAGAACACGGTGTGCAAGAGACCGTAGCCAAAGGCCGCGACGCCGAAATACCGGCGGTTTTTCTTGAGCCATTGTGGCCCCCGCCAGCCTCGCAGCAGGAGCACCAAGGGTGTCGCCATCATCGTGATGATCAGGAACCGTGCGGAAAATTCGCCGCTTGGATGTACGAGGATGTGAAAGACACGCGGGTCCGTCGATGTGAGCGCTTCGATCGTCATGCCAATGGCGGGCAGGGCGAGGAGCAGCCACAGCCAGTAAGGGTTCAGGAATTCGAGTTTTTTGAGCATGGTGCCCTCCGTGTCGGTTCTGATCTGACACGTCACACGGGCGACGCGCGGTATTCCGTCGGAGGGTTGTGAATTTTTTGTCTCAGCCAGTTTGTTCGGGGGCGAGAATGCTCGGCATTCGGCGGGCAATCCATTGCCGAAATGAAAGAACCCTGCGCCGCGTTTACACGTGGCGCAGGGCTTCCCTGTCGTACTCTTACCGATAAACCAATGTCGTGACAGGGATTCACTTGCGGCTACGGCATCATTGCACCCGCCGCGAAGTCTGTGTCTGACAAATTCCGAGCACGCAGCCCGAGACCTTCAGGGTGGTTCCATCGAGTTCCATACGTGACTTGAAGGTGCGCCCGTTGCGCGGATCCCAGATACGGCCATTGGTCCAGCGGCCAGCGCCATCGCCGGCCATGTCCCAGATCATGCGCTTGCCCGTATGTTCGTAGGCTTGCTCCTGTCCTGCCAGATCGCTGGCGCGGAGGATCGTGCCGCACAGTGTGGGACCACATGCGCTCAGTTCGACTTCGACATACCCTTGATCCGTGGGTTCCGTCCGCCAGATGCAGGTCGCATCCTTCGCCAGCAGTCCTTGAGGAGACACCGCCAATCCAATGACCAGAACGAGGCGGTTCAAGATAGAGGTCACTCGGTTCTCCTTTCCCGGTATCATGAAATGAAAGGTTGTGCCCAAAGGGCCTGCAGGAATGTGCCAAGTGTCAAAGCGGCATAGGCGACTGCGCTTGCCCAGACGAGGCGGTTGCCCAAGCTTCGGTTTGCCATCCCCGCAACCATCACACCAACCAGCGGAACTGCATGCAAGGCATGGGTTGCAAAGAAATGTCCGACCCTGAGGTCTCCGACCTCTCGCGACCAGCCCATCAGCGGCAGTGCCTCCCCAGTGATCGGAACACCGATATGGTGGCCCGGCATGGAGGACAGAACGCCTGCAATCGGCACCGTCAGCACAAACGTCAGGATGAGACCAAGAGCAAGCGACAGGTACAACGGGTCTTTCGCGACGCCTCGGTCGGCCTTCCAGAAGGCAAGCCCGAGAACAAGGCTGACGCTGGTCAGGATAATTGCTGCAACGCCCATCGCGCCGTAAATGATGCTCATCACGGGGCCGGTGTTGTAATGTGATGCCGTTGCGAACATCGCCGCGCCACCGATCCACAGCATCTCGGCAATGGCGGCCAAGGATGCGACGATCAGGAACACCCGCATCCTGACCGACGCGATCACCCGGTGCGGGAGCATGCCAGCATAGACCGAAAGGGTCAGGAAGTAGATTGCCAGCGCGATCTGGAACTTGATCGGCTTGATCCAGACATTCTGGCCCTGGAACGTTCTGTCGTCCAGAAACAGGGCCGGAACCGTCACGGCCAGCGACAGGACCATTGCGAGGCCGATCCGGAACAGGATGGGTTCGACGGCAGTGTTTGGAAGCCACAGCAGCCTGTTCGTCGGAGTATCGCAGGACACAAGGCTCATGCTGCTCTTGCCTCGGTGAAGCGCGGCGCAGCTTTCAGAACCAGCCGCAGGCACAGATATGCCAGCAGCCCAAATGGTCCGAGCAGGAACACGAAAGGCAGGATCGGAACGACGCACCAATGCGGGATGCCATGGTTGCGCGCGTCGCGGACGACCCATGCCCCGATGAACAGATCAAAAGCGAGGTAGTGAATCCAGCCTCCCAAAGCCACATTGGCATCGGAAAATAGCAACTGCACGTCGGCAAGCGTTTGAAATCCACCTGGCGCGTCCGCAAAGTGCACAAGAATGATGATCGAATATCCAAGGCTCAATATGGCGGGGAGACCCCAACCGGCAAACAGGTCGATGGTTTTCGGCGCGAATGGCGCGAAAAGCAGAGCGATCCAGCCAGAGAGCGCAGCGGCATTTGCGATGGAGAACAAGGTTTCGGGCATGTGTTTTGAGCCGACTCGATCTTTACACTGGATAGATGCGATGGTACCGTCGATCTTTCCACTGTCAAGATATTCTTCCACCCTCCACTCACGGGCCTTCTGACATGACGGGTCACACCAAGTCCAAACGCTATCACCATGGGGATCTGCGCCGCGCCATACTGGATGCTGGTGAAGAAGAACTGTCGGAACGCGGTGTTGCCGGTTTCTCGTTGCGCCGTGTCGCGGCACGGGTCGGTGTTAGCCACACAGCCCCCGCGCATCATTTCGGTGACGCGGCGGGACTGATCGACGCTTTGGCGGAACGCGGTTTTCGCAGTCTTGTGGACTGTATGGAGGCCCGACAGGAGCGGGCGATCCAAACAGCCTACGAACGTCTGATCGCGACGGGGCAGGGCTATCTGGATTTTGCCTTGTCGGAACCTGCCATGTTTCGGCTGATCTTTGGTTTGGATCAAACCCCTGCCGAAGGCTCTTCATTGCAGGCTGCGGCCCTGAGCGCGTTTATGACACTCGCCCGGGCGGTTGGCGATTTGCGCGGGGCAGATCCGATGCTCGACCCTGAAGGACGGATCGAAGTTCTGGCGTGCTGGACCCGGGCTCATGGTATCGCGGACCTGATTCTGTCGGGCTATATCGAATTGCCGGACGGAGAGAATGCCGAGGCCGAACGCGACGCGTTCTTTCGCAACATGCTTGCGGTGAACCTGTCGCCAAGGGACGTTTAGCCCGGCGATCCGTCAGGTAGTCTTGGTTGACCGGACAAGATGCCCACCGATCAACACAAACCAGACGATTGCCCCCAATCCGAACACGGCGCCTGCGAGGTCTCCAATTGCGGGAACCAGCGTGGCCAGCCCTCCGACGCCAGTAGACAGCCCAACCAAGCTGACAGACACAGGGAGCGCCCGGTGTCTCATGCTCGCGACACTGGCGCACAGGATCCAGACCGCTCCGGCGATTTCGTTGCCGCCGCCAAGTCCGAGTTCGACGCTCTGCAGCACCGACCACAGAGACGCCGCTGCGTCCGGGTTTTCCGGGTAGATTCTGCCCGCCTGTTCAACCGCGACATTGGCGATCATGCCTGCGCCCAGAACCAATGTTGCCCAGATCAGTCCGATCGCATGCGCGACGCTGGCCCATGCGACGCTGAAAGGGCGCAGCTTTGCAGACAGGGCGACCACCAGAACCGCCAAGGCCAGCGCATTGGCGATATAGATCGTGGTGTTCCACAGGATGAGCACACCGGGACGTGCGTGGATGAAGGCCACCACGGCAGCGGTGTCGATCTCGGTTGTGCCATAGCCCATCGGGGCCAGCAGCGTCAGCAGAAGCGCGAAACCGAACAGATAGGTGGCAGCACAGGTCAGCGCGGCCAAGCCTCCAACGCGACTGAGGGTCATGTCTGATCTCCTTGGGTGTTAGGTGCAGGCTTGGTCAGGGTTGTCTTGAACTCATCTGCAAGGCGACGTGTACCGAAGGTGGTTCCAACCATGTCCATCGCGCAGGCCGTTAGGAAAAACTGGAGAGGTCCATGGACGCGCCGGGGGGTGACCCACGGCAAAACAGCCAACAGGCCTTTTCGAAGCGCGTCGGGAAGGTGTGTGATCCGAGGAGCTGCCGCAACCGTTTCGAACGCTAAGGTGCCGAGTTCGGTTTGCGTGAAGATCTCTGGCCCTCCCGCGTCGATCCAATCGGCCTCTGCATCGGTTGCATCCGCAACGACACAGGCAAGGTCTGCGCCGTGAATCGGATTGATCCGAGCGCGCCCTGATCCAAACAGCCAGACACGGCCCGATCTGGCCATCGAAAGGACCTCGTCCATGTCAGAGAAATACCCGGACGGTGCGATGACCGTAGAGGAGATGCGGGACGCTTTAAGGACATCGACGAAGTCGGCTTTTGCAGCGACCAGCGGAACATTCCGCATCGAGTCGGCATTCAGGACGTGGATATAAGCAAACCGACCGACTCCAGCGCGTTCGGCTTCTTGCAGGAGGTTGAGATTGGCCTGGTAGTCCACGTCGTGGTAGCTCAACCCGTCTGTCTGACGGGTGATCCCGAGCGCAGATACCACCAGATCGGCACCATTCATCAAACCGTGTAGGGTTTGGGGTTGTGTCGCCTGAGCTTCGACAAGGGTGTCGGCAGATAGCTTGCCTGCGGTCTTGGCATTGCGGACAAGGGCAATCACGTACCACCCGCGTCGACCGTATTCTGCACAGAGATACCGGCCCAAATATCCCGTCGCGCCAGCAATGAAGACGGTTTTCATAGCAATTCCTTTCAAAATGCGGCCAGACCCACGACCGCTGGAACAGCGGTGGTGAGAATGGACAGGCACAGGATCGCCTCACACCGGCGTGATGCGCGGTGTCTGCGGGGCAGGGCGGCATGTGTTCCGGTCAGAAAGCCATGCAGGGCGTCAAACCGGTGGCGGCGCAGTTCGATGAGATCGGACATATCGCGACTCCGTACCAAGTGTTTCAGCCGACAACCGGGTGGCCACGGCCACGCAGGCATTCGATGACGATGGCTTTGCGCCGATCCGACACATCCACGGCGCTGGCGATGCCACCGGCAAGCGCGCCTGCGATGGCACCGCCGAGCGCGTCGCCATCTTCGTCCATCTCGCCCAACACGGCCCCGGCACCGGCACCGAGCACGGTAGCACCCATGGTTTCCTGATCGAACTGGCGTTGATTGCGGGCCAGTGCCTGACAGGCCGCCAGATCGCTCTGGAAGGCCGGATTGGGTGCGCCATCGAGGATCGGAGTGTAATGTGCGCCTGTGTCGGCGCAGGCCGAGATCAAAGTAACAAGGCTTAGCGCGGCGATTGCGGGGTGTTTCATCAGAAGTGTCCTTTTGCATTCGAAATGATGCTGGGGACTTATGAAATCGGGTCAGATGTGGGGATGACCGCTGGTATCAATCAATTGACACTTCGGGCCACTATGGTCGGCCGTTTCAGACGACGGCATCTCGAAAGCCGGTTGGGCTTTGCCCGGTCCAGCGTTTGAACGCGCGGACAAACGAGGAGGCTTCGGAGAACCCCAACAGATACGCGGTTTCATTCACCGACACCTTGCGGGCGGTCAGATAATCCCGCGCCATGCGTTGACGTAAATCGTCGTGGATTTCCGCAAAGGTGATGCCTTCCTCCTTGAGTCGCCGATAGAGCGTCTGGCGGCTCATCCCGAGGTCGCGGGCGACCTTGTCCATCGACAGTGACCCCTGATGCAGATCGGGCAGGATATGCGCTTCGATCCGCGCGCGCAGCGTGTCCTGCGCTCCAAGCTGTTCGAGAAGGGCATCCGCGTGGCGCGTGAACACACCAAAGACATAGGAGTTGCCCGGCTCGAACTCCGTGTCCTTGGACACCCATACGGGATCGATCCGAAGGGCGTTGCGCTGGGCGTTGAACCGGACCGGGATTTGAAACAGCGACGGGTATTCATCGACATGGGGTGGTGGCGCGTAGGTCACCTCCATCTCAAGCGCAAAAGTCCGACCGGGAAAGGATCGACGGAATTCGCTGATGAACCGCGCAAACGACGCTTCAAGTCCGATATAGTCGGGGCCCTGTACCGGGACATGATCGACGATCCAGACCTCTTTGCCGTCTTGCAGCAGTTCGAAACGGTCACGGCCAGCCGGCCCATCGTTGTCTGCCATCAGCCTCAGATAGCGGTTCAACTGTTCGATTGAATGCGGCAGCGACGCGGAATGGTGAACGATCTGCCCCACCACGGACATCGTTTCGAGCCGCGACTCGAGCGTGTGCCGTAGCAGCAGTGCCGTGTCGCGCGTCGCATGCATCGCAGCAGCGATCAAAGCTTGATAGGCGGCTACGGGGATGCGGTTGTCCTGATCCGACAGCAGGTGTTCGTCAAGGCCCGCAGCCCTCAGCAGATCAGTCCGATCTGCGCCCCGTGACACGGCATAGTCCAGCAACGCCACCACAAATCCGGCGGCCATCATCGGTTGAGACATGGTTCGCTACCACCTTTGATCCGGTGGCAGCATAGGTCAGCCCTGCAAAGAGAAGGAACCCCCAAAGCCGCGAAACGGCATGACTTTCTTCAGAAGAAGATGTCGTCCAGCGGATCGTCACTTGACGGCGCAGGAGCCTCGGCCTCCGTCATGACAGGAGCCTCGGGTTCCACCGCGTTTTCTGCGGGTTTGATCACTTTGCGATGGATGTCGCGTTCCCGTTCCATCGTATAGATTTGGAACACCTCATCAGCGATGCCATCGACCTTGCCGGTGAATGTCTCTTGTTCGTGCCGAGTGTTGAACATCCGCGCGGTTTTTTCGATCAGATGTGCGTGGTCTGTCACGGGTGCCAACCATCCCCGAGACTCGTCGAGTGTCGCGCGGATCGTTGCAACGATTTCGGCGCTGCGAGCGGCCTCTCCACCGATTTCCCTCACGCCGTCCGACAATTGCCGAACCGCGCCTTCCGGCAGCGCATTTGCGCGTTCGCTTGCCGTTTCAAGCAATCGTATCGTATCGCTGGCCAGGTCCATCATCTCGGTGAGCTCCGATTTCACGACGGGCAAGCGGTCCGAGGCATCACGGGCAAGCTGTTGCAACTGACCGGCGATTTCCCGAAGTGCGAGGCCGCGTCGTCCAAGACGGGCGCAGGCAATCACCGCGTTGATGCCAATCATGCGCATACGCGCTTCAAAGGACTCTCCCGCGGCGATGACCTGCGTCAAGGCTTCGAACTCCTTTGACAGGGTCTGGGCGAACTGCATCAGAAGGTCCTGTGTCTTGACCGTTTGGGCGATCCTGTCCTCGATCTCTTCCAGCCCAGACTTGAGCTTCCGAGACCCGTTGCGCTGCTCGAAAATCATCAGGTGATCACGGAGCAGAGTCAGGATGCCGTCCTGCAGGATCCGCGATCCGTCACGGATGTCTTCCACCGCTTCAACATGCAGTTTCGCAATGTCCTGAATCTGATGCGCCGCCAGCACTTCGAGTGCCTCGGCTTCGTCCGAGGCACCGGGAAGCCGCTCCAGAATGAACATCACATGCTCGAGTCGCTGGCGCGTGTTGTCGCCGATCTGCAAGCCGGATACGGCGGTGGCCGATGCCGCCATCAGTGACTTAGAACGCTCTGCAACTTCGGCACTCGCGGAGCCGAGGGTTTTGATATGCTCTTCGAAACTCGCCAATTGCGAATTCAGAGCGGCCACGGGGCCTGCAAGGCTTGAGGTGAGCAAGTCGCCCAAAAACCGGGCACGGGTCAGGGCATCGGCGCTGGTTGTCTTGATCCGTTGCATCGCCTCGTCCAACCCGGACAGAATTGTGCCCAGTTCGGCCACAAGGCGCGTCGCATCTTCGGTGAACCCGGTCAGGTTCGATCCGCTGTCCTCGGGACCGACAGTGATGGCGGCCACTGTGATCCGCGCGTTCAGAACAACGATGTTCATCATCTTGAGGATGTCACGCAGTTCACGCACCTGCCCGTCGACACCGCGGGCCCGATCCATCAGCGCAGACAGAATTTCAAGCGCTTTGAGAACTTCGTCGGACAGCGATCGCATCTCACTGTCATGGAATTGGCCATGCTGGCGCAATTCGGCCAGCGTGCCCTTGGTGTTCATCTCGTCAAACACGGCCAGCACGTTGCGGGTTTGACCCAACGCCCCTGACGTGGCCACGAGGTGATCACCCGCTGCCAGAAACACCTCTTCGGTCTTGCGGCACAGATCATGTACCGCGCGTTCACGGTCGGCCGGAACTTTACCGCCCAGCATTGAGAACGCAGGTTGGGACTGAAGGTCTGTCCAGAAGTCTTTCATATTGTCATCCAGCCTTACGGGATTTCGCGCCGTACCATGTCATGATTTCACCAGACATCTGCGAAAGGGGGCCAACCTTATCAACGACGCCTGCCTCCGCGGCCGAGCGCGGCATGCCGTAAACCACGCAACTTGCCTCGTTCTGCGCCACTGTGTAGCCGCCGCACTCCTGGATTTCGCCAAGACATGTCGCGCCATCATCGCCCATCCCGGTGAGAATCATGCCCAAGGCGTTTTCACCAGCGGCCTGAGCGGCAGACCGGAACAGAATATCGACTGACGGACGGTGGCGAGACACATAGGGTCCGCCCACGATTTCGACGACATAGTGGCGTCCATCGCGGTGGATCAGCATGTGTTGATCGCCGGGTGCCACGAGCGCACATCCCGGCAGCAGCGGATCGCCGCTGGCGGCTTCTGCCACGTTGATTTCGCAGCGGTCGTTGAGACGCCGGGCCAGCGGGCCGGTGAATTCCGCCGGCATGTGCTGTACGATGGCGATGCCGGGTGCGTTTCGCGGAAGAGTTGTCAG
This sequence comes from Marivita sp., assembly GCF_048006345.1. Lineage (GTDB taxonomy): Bacteria > Pseudomonadota > Alphaproteobacteria > Rhodobacterales > Rhodobacteraceae > Marivita. Next base: position 215,197 of record NZ_CP180351.1, read on the forward strand.
AACCTGTCGCAGCGCGTCCGGACCGCCCGTGGACGACCCGATCGCGACAATCGGTGTCGGCCCTGCCTTGCGAACAGCCGGTCGCCTCGGCAGGATCTTGTCAGGAGAAACGCGCGCATCGCTGCGCCCTTCCTCTGTGTTGACGCCGCGCGCCGATGTGCCGACCGTTTCGCCAACGGCGTTGCGGATCGCCTGACCGATCCGAAGCGCCGCACGATTACGGGCTTCGGCGGTTGTCAGGTCCGGTTTGGCCAGAACTTCGGCAGCGCCAAGGTCAAGCGCGGTGATCGCAGCGACCGACCCCTTTTGCGAAATGCTCGAACAGACGACGACCGGTACTGGACACTGGGCCATGATCTTTTTGAGAAAGGTCAGGCCGTCCATGCGTGGCATCTCGATGTCGAGCAGGATCACGTCCGGCAGGTCGTCGCGCATGCGATCCACGGCAACGAAGGGGTCCTGCGCGGTGCCGAAAAGCGTCAGCCCCGGATCAGCGTTGATGATGGCCGAAAAGGCGGTTCTGACGGCAACGCTGTCATCGACGATGAGAACGCTGATAGAATTGGTCATTTGTTAGGGTTCCTTGCGATAGATCGCGGGGGCGACCTGACGGAAATTCGGCATGCGGACGATCATGCTTTCTGAGTTGCCGACGAACAGATGCCCACCTGGTGCAAGATGTCGGCCAACCCGGCGCAGGACGGTCAATTGATCGTCTGGGTCGAAGTAGATCAGCACATTGCGCAAGAAGATGATGTCGATATCCGTATCGACGTTGTAGTCTTCTTCGATGAGGTTGAGCTTCTTGAATTGGACGCGGTTGCGCAGCCCGGGAGAAATGCGCCATTTCCCCTGCCATTCGTTCTGGCCTTCGTACAGGTAGCGGTTGCGCAGGGCTGCGGGCACCGGCTCGATCACGTTGTGCGAATAGATGGCACGACGCGCGTGTTCGAGAACGCGGTTGGAGATGTCGGTGCCAAGAGCCGCCCAATTGAAGCCGGGAAAGGACAGCGCGTGTTCGGCAAGGATCATTGCCATACTGAAGGCTTCTGCCCCGTTCGACGCAGCGGCACTCCATACTTTGAACAAACCATTGCGGCCATGCCGCACCTCGTTCCCCAGAACGACATCGCGCAAATAGTAGAAATGATCGACTTCCCGAAAAAAGTCCGTCTTGTTTGTGGTGACGGTCTCGGCGATGTGCGGCATCTCGGAATCCAGCCCGCCCTCGGTAAAAAGGTGCCGGAAGTAGTCCTGTGTGTTCTTCAATCCGAGTGCGCGCACGCGGTTGCCAAGGCGCGTCTCGATCATGTGGCGTTTGGTCTGAGGAATGCAGACGCCAATGGTATCGTGGACCATTCGCACAAATGCGTCGAAGCCAAAGTTTGCTTCGCCTAGAGGAGTTTGAGTCATGGTGAGGGTCATGCCGCGCTAAGTTCCGGTGCAAGACCATCAAACATCCGGTCCATATCAAGTACGGTCACCAAGTCGCCATTACGGCGGCCAATGCCCGCGATCATGCGATCACGCCAATTGAAAAGACCTGCGTTCGGCAACGGCTCCACGTCGCCGTCCAAGGCCGAGACTTCAATCACCCGGTCCGCGCGGAAGGCGACAATGGAGCGCTTGCCTTCGGCTTGAACCCAAAGCACGACGATACGTGACATCTCGGTATCGGCCGTTGCTGGCATGCCCAGAAGGGCACGCAAATCTGCAACCGGGACGCCATTTCCCCTGACATCAATCATTCCCAACAATTGTGACGGGGCATTCGGCAACCGGGTGATGGGGCGCAGGTCCAGGATTTCCTGAACCCGCTCCACCGGCAGCGCGAACAACTCGTTGTCACAGGCAAGTGTCAGAACCGCACCGACGTTTGGCATTACACCGCACTCCGCGCGCGGAAGTTGCCGTCCAGATCATCTTCGCTGTCGCGCAGGTCGAAGTCGAAGCCACCTTGTGATTTCGTTTCTTTGCTGGCCACGAGACGAATGGACTGCTTGGCAGGTGCGCGCATGAACACGGGCGTGTCCGCTTGCGCTTCGTCCGCGACACGGAAGAACTTGATCGCGGCCTGAAGCTGCTCGGCCTGGCTGGCAAGGGCTTCGGCAGTTGTCGACATTTCATCGGCTGCTGACGTGTTTTCCTGGGTCACCTTGTCAAGCTGCTGGATCGCGATGTTCACCTGAGTGGCACCGGCATCCTGTTCCTGGCTGGCGCGGGAAATCTCGGCGACGAGTTGCGAGGTGCGTTCGATGTCGGGCACCAGTTCCTCGAGCATCGCGCCCGCTTCCTGGGCGGCACGTACGGTGTTGCCCGACAAGTTTGAGATCTCGCCTGCAGCGGATTGGCTGCGTTCCGCCAGCTTGCGCACTTCGGACGCCACTACGGCGAAGCCGCGACCATGTTCGCCCGCTCGGGCGGCTTCGACCGCTGCGTTCAGAGCAAGGAGGTCTGTCTGACGCGCGATCTCCTGAACCACGAGAATTTTCTCGGCGATGGTCTGCATCGCGGACACGGCACGGGCCACCGCTTCGCCGCTTTCGCGGGCATCGGATGCGGACTTGAGGGCCATCTTTTCGGTGTCGGACGCGTTCTTTGCGCTTTGCTTGATGTTGGCTGCCATCTGTTCCATCGAAGCCGAGGCTTCTTCGGTCGAGCTGGCCTGTTCGGTGGCCCCTTGGCTCAGTGCGTCAGATGTCGAGGACATCTCGGATGCACCATGTGCCACGTCACGGGCGGCTGTGGACACGTTCGCGACCACGTCACGCAGACGCACCACCATCGTGTTGAGAACCCCAAGCAATTCCCCGATTTCGTCGTTGCTCTTGGAGTCGACGGTCTGGCGCAGGTCGCCATCCGCGACGCTTTCGGCAAGACGCACGGCGGAACTGAGGTCGCGTTTCATGCGGCTTGTGAACACCCACACAATTCCAAGAGCAGCGAGGATCACCAGCAAGCTGATGCCACCGATTGCCATTTGTGTCTGGCGCGCAATTGTCTGACCCGCGATGGTCTGACGTTCGGCTTCGCCGAGCTGATACTCGGTCAATGCGCTCAGGGCTCGGTAGATCGGGTCGATTGATACGAAATAGCTGTCCCGCATGAAGTCGCGAACAATTCCACGGTTCTCGGATTGAACAAGCTTGGCAAGTTTCTCCATGGCGTCATCGGCTGCAACCTTGCTCGCGGCCACGGCGTCTTTAAGGATTACCTCTTCGGGTGTGAGGTATGTCAGCAGATAAGCGCCCCACAGCTCTTCGATCCGTGCGCGCTTGGTCTCCAGAGCGGCTTTCGCCTCTGGCCACGAGATTTCCCCGGCCCAAACCGCGTCTACCATGATGCGCGGTTCGCTTGTGTAAAGATCGTTGATTTCCTTGAGCTGCTGCACAGGAACAATTCGATCGGCAAAAATCGTTTCCATTCGCTCGAGGATGCGTTCCATGCCGAACAGCCCGGCTACACCGACCACGATCATTGCCACGAAAGTCATCGTCTGAAGTGCAATGATTTTGGTGGACAGGCTGTTCATGAACCCTCTCCGTGTTTTTGTTTTCTGTGTCATCACGCGGCTACCTTTTCCTTCGCCGCGTTCGCGGCACTGTAAGTTTTGAAAATTGTGTCGAGGTCGGGGAACATCACGAAAGCCCCCTTGTGCTGGCCGATGCCCAGAACGAATTCAGGCGGCCATGGAGAGCCCACAGGGGGGACATCCTCGATCTCGGCTGTGTTCATTGTCGTGACCTCCTCGACTTGATCCGCGAGGATGGCCACTGTTGATTTTTCGCCCGCGATCCGCACATCGAGCACAAGCACACGGGTGTCCTGGGTTGCCGGGCTGCGCGGGATGCGCAGGGCGACCCGCAGGTCCGCCAATGGAACCACGACGCCCCGTACATTGATCAGTCCGGTCGCGAAGGTTCCGGATTGCGGAACTCGGGTGATCGGGACCATTTCAAGAATTTCACGCAGGTATTCTGCCGGAAGCGCCAGCTTTTCAGAGCCGAGGCGGAAGGTCAGAATGTCAGTATGTGCTTCGTGTTTCATGCGGCGACCTCTCGTCTTGCGCGCAGTTCGACATCGCGACCCAATGCGACCAGTTGGGTCGCGTCGAGGATCAGCGCCACGGTGCCGTCGCTCAGGATGGTTGCACCCGAGAAGAACTTCAGGTCGGCGTGGAACTGAGACAGTTGTTTGATCACGGTCTGGAAGTTGCCGATGATGCGGTCGACGACCAAACCCACCCGTCCGCCAGCCGAGGACACGACCACGACTTTCTGGAAGTCCGGCGGTGCACTGTCGATTTCGAACAGGTGCCGTAGCCTGAGGAAAGGCACCAATTCCCCGCGAATGTTGAGGTACGACGATCCACCGTTGCCAACGGCATGGACGGCAGGAAGCTCGACACATTCCTCAACCGCGGCCAGGGGGATGGTGTAGCGTTCACCGCCCACGTCGATCAACATACCGTCGATGATGGCAAGCGTCAGGGGAAGGCGAAGGGTCAGTGTCGTACCCTGGCCAAGTTCGGACGCGAGGTCGATTTCCCCACGGAGCGATGCGATCGTGCGCATCACCACATCCATGCCGACGCCGCGACCAGACAGTTCGGTGACCTTGTCAACGGTCGAGAAACCAGGCTGAAAGATCATGCGGTAGATCTCGCTGTCGCTCAGATCGTCTTTCTCGGTCATCAGACCTTTGCTGATCGCTTTTTCGCGGATTTTCTGCGCGTTCAGCCCGCGCCCGTCATCGCGGACGGTGATCAAGACCTCGGCGCCCGAATAGCGAGCGCCCAATTCGATGGTTCCAGACTCGGGTTTGCCTGAAGCGAGTCTTTCTTCTGGCGTTTCCAGTCCATGATCGACGGAATTGCGCAGGATGTGGACCAGCGGGTCAGCGAGCAATTCGATAACCGTTTTGTCCAGCTCGGTGTCTTCGCCGACCGTCACAAACTCCAACGGCTTGTTCAGAGATGTCGACAGATCGCGCATCAATCGCCGGAACCGTCCGAGGATGCTGCCGATTGGCACCATGCGCATGGACATCGTGGCATCACGCAGCCCAGCAATCAGCCGCTGTATGTCTTCGGCCACCGACATCATCGCCGGATCGCTGGACGCCCCGGTCAAAGCATTCAGACGGGCTTCGGCAATCACCAACTCGCCGACGCGGTCCATCAGTTCGTCGAGGCGCTCTGTGGCGACCCGCATGGTTTCACCGGCGCTTGGAGCTGCGGCCGCTTGTGGCTTTGCCGGCGCGGGCTTGGCTGCCGGTTGTTCGACGACGGGTGTTTTGGCCTCGTGCACAGGAGCGACCACGTCAATCGCAGCGGGTTTCGCACCGCGCCGTTCGACGGTGAGGTCCATCTCGTCGCGTACGAACAGGAACACCATGTCGATGTCATCGTCAGACAGGTTGGCGGCGACTTCGACTTCCCATCCGGCAAGGCAATCTGTTGGGTCCAGATCGCCCAAAGTCGGAATGCGATCATCCAGCGCACGCACCTTTGTATCGCCGAATGCGCGCAACTCTTCGATGAGCAAAGCCGGGTTGCTGCCAAGACGCAGGGCATCGACGCCCAACCAGAATCTGATCACCGTGGTGACGTCGCCTGAGAGGGTTTGTTCGGGTTGTTCAACCGGGTCAGCAACTGCCTCGGTCGGGACATCTGGTTCCGCGTGATCCACGTCGGGGTTCATCAACTGCCGAAGGCTGGCAAGGATGCGTTGATTGTCGGATTCTGTATTTTCGGCAGCATCCATCAGCTTGCCGATCTGATCGCACGCTTGCAGCGAAAGACCGATCAGTTCTTTCGAAACCACAGCGCGACCATTGCGCAGGTCGTCAAAGGCGGTTTCGAATTCATGGACAAATTGCGACAGTTCGGTGAATCCGAACATGGCACCCGATCCCTTGATCGTGTGCATGCTGCGGAAAATCGAATTGATCAGTTCCGTATCACCGGGCGTCGCTTCGAGGTCCATCAAACCTTTTTCGATGGACTGAAGCAGTTCCGAGGCTTCCTGACGGAAGATCTCGGCGCCCATGTCGTCAAATCCACTCATGCGCCTACGATCTTCTTAACAACTGCGAGGATCTGGTTCTGGTCAAAGGGTTTGACCATCCATCCTGTTGCGCCAGCGTCCTTTGCCTGAGCCTTCAGCGCGGCATCGCTTTCCGTCGACAGGAAAACGACGGGAATGCCAACGGATTGCGGGGTTTCCCTGAACTTGCGGATGAAGCTGAGCCCGTCGAGTCGAGGCATGTTCTGGTCGGTCAGAACCGCGTCAACTTTCGACGATGTCGCCTTTTCAAACGCGTCCTGTCCATCGACGGCTTCGATGATGTCATAGCCGGCCGCCGCCAGCGTCATTTGCACCATCTTCCGTACCGAGGGAGAGTCGTCCACTACGAGAACGGTCTTTGCCATGGTCTTTCTTCCTTCTACTCAAATAGGGTTAGGCGTTTTGCGAAAAACAGATGCCGTATTCCTCGAGCACTGCATCAAACGTGCCGTTTCCGTCCGAGACGACGGAAAATGATTTATTGTCTCTTTGTGCCGTCTTGCGGGCACTGATCAGGACTTGAAGCAACGCAAGATCGGTTTGCTCGACCTTGTTGCAGGTGACGACGATGTCTTGGTTGTCTTCGACCAACTGGCGCAAGGTCGTCAGAATGCTTCCGCATTCCGCGATCGTTGCGCGGGCAGGTAAATCGAAGGTTGGAACGGCCGCCATAAGCAGGCCCCCTTTGTTGTAAGCAATGTGAAGAGGACTAACGAACAGCCGCTCCATACTTTTAGATGCTGTTCTTGCGGTGCCGGGGTGCGCTGCTGAATCTGCGCGGCTTTTATTCCTTAGTGCTTTGAAAACGTTTATGAAATTTAGATATTTGCCCTATCAAAAGATACTTGTGAAACGCGCGCGCATTACGGCTATTTCGGTCGGTGACGCTCTTGTTTTGCGCTTGCAGGATGAGCGGGCATGAAGGGGTCGAAACCGGCTGCGGACACTGCAAACCGCGTCATCCAGACGGGCTTGGCGTAACCCTTTCTTGACAAGCGTGCCACAGCGGGCAACTGAACGAAGTGGGGTGCAGATGGCGGTGCCGTCCGGTCCCAAAGGTCATCGTGCAGGCGGACAAATGGAAACCGATTATGCGATCGTCGGAGGCGGAGTTGTCGGCCTTTCAATTGCCTGGGGTCTGCTCCGGCGCGGGCGGACGGTCACGGTCATCGATGGCGAGGACGGGTCGTTCCGCGCAAGCCGTGGCAATTTCGGTCTGGTCTGGGTTCAATCGAAGGGCCTGAAGCAACCCCGCTACGCCCAATGGTCACAACACTCGGCAGCGATCTGGGCAGAGTTCGCGAACGAGCTTGGTGACACCACCGGAATTTCCGTGTCGCTGGAACAGAAGGGTGGTTATGATCTGCATTTCTCGGAAGAGACGCTGCAGGCGACCGTCGCGCAATACGAGTCGCTCAAACAGCAACTCGACGGCGACTACCCGTTCGACGTCCTGGGCCACAATGCGCTGCGTAAGGAAGAACCGCATATCGGGCCCAAGGTTGTGGGTGCAATCCTGCACCATCAGGACGGCCATGCAAACCCGCTTCGGCTGTTGATGGCGCTGGCGGCGGATGCCCGGCGCATGGGAGGGCGCGTCCTGACGGGGAAGATGGTCACAGATGTGTCCAAGCCAGACGCATTCCGGGTGACCTGCGCGGATGGGGCGGTGGTCGGTGCGGGCAAGGTCGTCCTCGCGGCGGGACTTGGCGCGGCACAGCTAGGCCCGAAACTGGGCTTCATAGCACCGGTGCGTCCGCAGCGGGGGCAAGTTCTGATTACGGAAAAGATGCCCAAGCTGATCAATCGCCCGTCGATCTTTGCCCGGCAGGTCGATGAAGGCGGCATCCAGATCGGTGCCACGAACGAAGAGGTCGGCGCGGATGACCGCGTCACGCAGCGTGGGATGTCTGGCCTCGCAGCAGATGCCATCGCCGCCTATCCGGCACTGGCAAAGGCGCAACTTGTGCGGTCTTGGGGCGCGCTTCGCGTGCTGTCGCCCGACGGCTTGCCGATTTACCAACAAAGCGCCGACATGCCCGGCGCGTATCTGGTGACATGCCACAGCGGCATCACGCTTTCCGCTGCCCATGCGCGGCTCTTGCCGGACTGGCTTGAAGGCACAGCCGCCGCGCCCGATCTGGAGGTGTTCAGTGAAACCCGCTTCGCCGTTTCTTGAACTGGACGATGCATCGCGCGTCGATGTCGTGTTCGATGGCATGGCCCTGCGTTTGCCCGATGGCGCGAACCTTGCCGCAGCGTTGCTAGCGGCTGGAGTTTCAGTCTTTCGGGAAACTCCAGTGTCAGGGGCACCCCGAGCGCCGTTCTGCATGATGGGGGCCTGTTTCGACTGTCTGGTCGAGATCGACGGTGTCGTCCGACAGGCCTGTATGGTCGATGTGTCTGACGGGTTGATCGTGCGGAAACCGCACAGCGGGGAGGTACTCGATGAAACGGTATGATCTCGCCGTTATCGGGGCGGGTCCCGCAGGGATGGCCACTGCTGCCGACGCCGCAGGTTTTGGTCTTCGCGTGGCTTTGCTTGACGAACAGCCACGCGCCGGGGGGCAAATCTACCGCGATGTGGATCGCGTGTCCGCCGAACGCGCTGCGGTCTTGGGCGCGGAGTATACCGAAGGCAAAAGGCTGACCGCCAAACTGTCCCATGATGGCATTGACCATATATCGCGGGCGGTGGTCTGGGCCATCGAAGATGGGTTTCACGTCTCGTACACGCGGGCCGGAAAAGGTGCGCAGCTTGCTGCTGATAGGGTGGTACTGGCCACCGGAGCATTGGAACGCCCGATGCCCGTACCGGGCTGGACGCTTCCCGGTGTGATGACCGCTGGGGCGGGGCAGATCCTGCTCAAGCAATCGGGCGTTCTTGCGCGGAATGCGGTTCTGGTCGGCTCTGGGCCGCTTCTTTACCTGATCGCGACGCAGATGGTGCGGGCTGGCACGCCTCCGGTCGCGCTGATCGAGACGCAGACACGTGCCGATCTCAAGAGCGCCTTGCGCCATTTCGGCGGTGCGATCCGCGGTTGGCCCTATATGGCGAAGGGGCTCAGGATGTTGGCCGAGATCATCCGCGCCCGTGTTCCGCGTTATGTCGGTGCGTCTGATATCGCTGTTGAGGGGCAGGGCCGGGCCGAGGCGATCACCTTTGTCAAAGGCGGAAAGCGGCACAGGATCGCGTGCGACACTGTCTTTCTGCACCATGGCGTCGTGCCGAATACGCAGGCGGCGCGCGCGTTGGGAGTGCCCCATCGCTGGAAAACCGCACAGGCATGTTTTGCACCTGAATTGGATGCTTGGGGCGAAACGGCGGTGCCGGGGCTCTTCATCGCTGGGGATGGTGGGGGCATTGGTGGCGCCAAAGCTGCGGAAATCGCAGGACGACTGACCGCGCTTCGTCTGGCGGAAGCCTCCGGGCGTTTGGCAAAAGCCGACAGAGACAGACGCGCAATGTCGCTTCAGGCAGCTTGGAGGTTTCAGCGGGCTGTGCGCCCTTTCCTCGACACCGCCTATCCACCTTATTGGGCTGCACTGACGCCGGTCGATGAAACGATCATCTGTCGTTGCGAAGAAGTTACCGCCGGGGACATCCGACGCTATGCGAAACTGGGTTGCCAAGGGCCAAACCAGGCAAAGGCGTTCGGACGCGCGGGCATGGGGCCGTGCCAAGGCCGCTATTGCGGGTTGACCGTCACCGCGCTTTTGTCCGAGGCGCATGGCCAAACCCCGGACGAGACAGGCTATTTCCGCATCCGTCCTCCGCTCAAGCCTGTGACGCTGGGCGAATTGGCGGCCATGGAGGACACTGCCCCGGAAACCGCAGAATAGCCACGCGCCCGCTCAGGACATCGCCGCCAGACACATATGCGCCGAGGCGACCACGGGATCGACGATTATGCTTCGTTCCGGTGCCTTGATCTTGTGGGCGATGGTGGACATGCCGCCACACCCCAGAACGATGCTGCTGCCGGGATAGGTCATGGCCGTTTCATCGATCGAGGCCTGTACGCGCCTGAGGCTGTCCGATCCGGCGTTGATCTCCAGCACCGGCACGCCAGACGCATGAACCCCCGCACATCTGTCTTCGAGTCTCATCGCACGTATGTTGTCCGCGATCACCGGCACCGATACCTCAAGGCTGGTGACGACGGCAAACTGTGCACCGCCAAGGCTGCCGGCGATGCATCCCGCCTCGCCAAGCCCGATCACGGGAACCCTGCCACGAGCGCGAAGGGTGCCAAGGCCGGTATCGTCGAAACAGCCGATCACGATGGCATCCACACCGTCCGCACAGGCTTCGTCGAACAGGGCAAACAGCCCGTCAAGACAGCGTTCCGCATCCGCCGGCCCCTGTATCGACGCCGGGCCTTGATGGTTGGTCATGCCCACCACCTCGGCAAGGGCACCAACCGCGGCGCGAGCGGTGTCCACCATTTCGAGGGTCATGCGCTCGGTCGAATTGGGGTTGAGGATCGCAATCCGGGGTTTGTTTCGTGTCGTCACGACGTGCTCTCCGCGGCTGCCAGCGCGCCAGCGCGGCTTGCATGGACGCACCGGGCCCAGCGTCCATTGCCCCCGGCCCAGATCGGGAGCGGGCTGATGCCGCAGGCTGTTTCGGCATGGGCGCAACGTGGTGCAAAGGAACAGCCCTCGGGCAGGGCGTTCAGCGGGGGCGGCGCACCGGGCACCGCATCAAGACGCGTTCCCGGTACGGCCCCGACAAGGTTGGCCGCCAGAAGACCCTTGGAATAGGGGTGGCGTGCATCGCGGATCACGTCCTTGACCGATCCGGTCTCGACGAAGCTGCCCGCATACATCACGGCCAGCCGGTCGGACACTTCGACCGCAACGCCGATGTCATGGGTGACGAAGATCACGCCCATGCCCAATTCCTTCTGCAAGTCGCGCAGCAGGAGCAGGATCTGGATCTGCACCGTCGCATCCAGCGCCGTGGTCGGTTCGTCCGCCAGCAGCAGCTTGGGGCGGCAGGCCAGTGCCAGCGCGATCATCGCACGTTGGCGCATGCCGCCCGACATTTCATGCGGGTAATTGTCCAGTCGCCGTTTGGCCGAGGGAATGCGCACGACTTCGAGCATTTCCAGCGCGCGCGCCATCGCGTCGCTTTTCGAGATGCCTTCGTGGCGGATGACGGTTTCGGCAATCTGCTGGCCGATGGTGTAAACGGGGTCGAGTGCCAGTGACGGGTCCTGAAAGATCATCGATGCGACGCCGCCCCGGTGATCGGCGAGCGCGCGGCCTTCGAGCGCAAGCACATCCTGCCCAGCCACCTCGACCTTGCCGGTGATCGTCGTTTTCCGCTCTGGCAGAAGGCGCAGCAGGGTCTTGAGCGTGACGCTCTTGCCAGACCCGCTTTCGCCCAGAATGCCAAGCACTTCTCCGGGGGCGAGTTCAAAACTCACGTTGTTGACCGCATGCACGGGTGGCGTTCCTGCAAAACGCACCGACAGGTCTTCCACCCGAACAAGAGGCGTAACAGCATGTACGGTTTCCTGCGTCATGCAACCTGCTCCTTGACGCTGTTGAGATGGCACGCAGCAACGTGGCTTTTCCCGACCGTATGAGACGGCGGCACCTGCGTTGAACAGGGACCAAACGCGCGGGAGCAGCGGGTGTGAAATCGGCATCCCGGCGGCGGGTCGATGGGGTTTGGTGGATCACCCGCAAGCGGCGCTTCCATCGTGCGGCGATCCGGATCGAGCGAGGGCATCGCCGCCAGAAGTGCCTCGGTATAGGGGTGACGCGGTGCGCTGTAGAGGCTTTCCGCCGGTCCGATCTCGGCCACTTCGCCGAGGTACATCACCATCACCCGGTCCGAGATATGGCGCACCACGTTCAGGTCGTGGCTGATGAAGACATAGGTCAAACCGCGCTCGCGGCGCAGATCCATCAGCAGGTTCAGCACCTGCGCCTCGACCGATTTGTCGAGCGCGGATACCGCCTCGTCGAGAACGATGACCTGCGGATCAAAGGCCAGCGCGCGCGCAATGTTCACGCGTTGCCGCTGCCCGCCAGAAAGTTCATGCGCGTAGCGCCCGCCAAAGCGCGAGGGGTCGAGACCGACGCGATCCAGCAAATCCTGCGCCTTGCGGGTGGCGTCCGACTGCGACATGCCGTGTACCGTTGGCCCAAACGCCACCGCGTCGATCATTGTCATGCGCGGGTTGAGTGAGGCGAAGCTGTCCTGAAACACCATCTGTACCTTGCTGCGAAACGCCTTGAGCGGCAGTTCCGGCCCAACGACCTTACCCTCGTAGCGCACGCTGCCGCTGTCGGGTCTCAGAAGTTGCACCAGCAGACGCGCGGTCGTGGACTTGCCACAGCCGCTTTCGCCAACGACGCCCAGCGTCTCGCCGGGGGCCAGTTCGAAACTGACGTCATCGACGGCGCGGACCACTTTGCGTGCGACACCGAACCCTCCGGCGTTGAAGTGTTTGACAAGGTTGTGGGCGGACAGGATTGGCGTGCTCATTGCTTTACATCCATGGCGGATCTCAACCCATCGCTGAGCATGTTGAACGAGATCGAGGTCAGGAAGATCATCACGCCGGGCAGGGCGGCCAGCCACGGCTGCACATAGATCGCATTGCGCAGCGTGTTGAGCATCAAACCCCATTCCGCATTGGGCGGGCTGACGCCAAGACCAAGGAAGGACAGACCAGCAGCAAGGATCATCGAGACTGAGATCAGGCTGGTGGCGTAGACGAAGATCGGGCCCAGCACATTGCCCAGCACGTGATCGCGTACGATCCGCAGGCTGGAGGCCCCGCTGGCTTGTGCGGCTTCGATGTATTCCAGCTTGCGCACCGAGGTGGTGACGCTTTCGGCCACCCGCGCGATTGGCGGGATGAAGACAACCGTGAGCGACAGGAGACCGTTGAGGATGCCCGCGCCCAGAGCGCCTGAGATGGCGATGGCCAAGAGAACCGACGGGAAAGCATAAAGAACATCGAGCACCCGCATGGTGATCGTGTTGACCCAGCCGCCAAGGTAACCGGCGGCGATCCCTATGGCCGCACCGATGGCGAAGGCGATCAGAACGGGCACGACCCCCATGAAGAGCGACAGGCGCGCGCCATAGATCAGACGGCTGAGCATGTCGCGGCCCAACTCGTCGGCTCCGAGCGGGTAGCCTTCGGTACCGATGGGCGAGAGGCGCTTGATCATGCTGCCTTCCAGCGGGTCAGCGGGCGCGATCCATGGCGCTAAGATCGCCATCAGCACCAATCCGGCGGCGACAAGACCGGCACAGACTGCCACCTTGTCGCGCAGGAAGCGCGTCCAGACAGAGCGCCAGTAGCCTTGGGATTTCTCAATTTTGGCGAGGTGCGCCACGGTTTCTGCGGTGACAGCCATGTCTCAGCCCCTTTGCAAGCGTGGGTCGAGCGAGGTTTGCGCCACGTCCACCAACAGGTTGAGGATGACGAAGAACATCGCCAGCACGAGGATGGTGCCCTGCAAGAGAGGCAGGTCGCGCTGAAATATCGCCTGTCCCAGCAGGAACCCTGTGCCCGGCCATGAGAACACGGTCTCGATCAGGATCGACCCGCCGAGCAGGTAGCCCAGTTGCAGACCCATCACGGCCAGCGCCGTGGGGGCCGCGTTCTTGATCACATGCGCCAGCACGCCGCGATCCAGCAGGCCCTTGGCGCGCAGACCGGACACGAATTCCTGTTGCAGGATATCCGCCACCAGCGCGCGGACGGTGCGGGCAACGATGCCCATCGGGATTACAGACATCGTGATCGCAGGCAGGATCAGGTATTGCATGTGCTCCCAATCCCAGACCCATTGGCTTGATCCGCCAGGGCCTGCCCCGGTGGCAGGCAGCCAGCGCAGTTCCACCGAAAAGATGATGACCATCACCATGCCCAGCCAGTAATGCGGCACCGACACGCCGACGACCGAAATGGCCGTGGCCAGCTTGTCGATCCAACTGTCGCGGAAGTATCCGGCTACAAAGCCGAATAGGCCACCAAGACTGAAGCCAATGATGGTCGCGGTCACGGCGAGGATCAGCGTGTTGCCCACCGCGTTGAACACTTCCGAGGCCACGGGGCGACCCGTTGCGATGGAATTGCCCAGATCGCCTTGCAGCGCCAGACCCAGCCAGCGCAGGAATTGTTCGGGGTAGGAGCGGTCAAACCCGTAGATCGCCATCATCTGCTGTTGCAACTCGACCGAGGCATCTGGCGGCAGGATCGACACAAGCGGATCACCGGGAGAGATGTGAACCAGCGCGAAACATACCAACGAGACACCGAGCATGATCGGCACGGTGTAAAGAACGCGGCGCAGGATGAAGGAAAGCATGAGCGGGTTGGCCTGTCAAAAAAAGGGTCGCCCCGGTGCCGGGACGACCCAAATGGGTGTGGTGTATTACTCTTCGATGGTCATCGGAGCGATGTCGATGAACCAGTTCTTTGGCTGGGTCACGTTGCCGACCTTGGCAGACATCGCGCGCGGACCCACGTCATGGGCGATCCAGACGAACGGCGCTTCCTCGACGATGCGGGTGTGAAGACGGGCCAGGGCCGCATCACGATCCGCATCCGCAAAGGACGTGCGGGCGTCCGCGATCAGGGCGTCGAACTCTTCATTGCCGAAGAGACCCCAGTTGTTGGACACCGGCGGGAAGGTCTGGGTCGACACGAAACGGACCATCGCGAAGAAGGGGTCCATCGTGGCGAAGGACACGTTGATCGCATTGGCACCACGTGCGCTTTCATCCGCAGCACCCTTGCGCCAGTTGGTGAACACGGTGTTCCACTCAAGCACATCGAGTTCCACGTCGAAGAAGCAATCCGCCAGCGACTGCTGCACGTATTCGTTCATCGTGACCGGCTGCATCTGGCCGGACCCGGAGGCCGAGGTCTGCACCTTTACCTTGATCGGGTTCTCTGCCGAGAAGCCTGCTTCGGTCATCAGCGCACGTGCCGCGTCGGGATCGTAGCGGATGTCGAAGGACGGGTTGCCCCACCACGGGTGACCCGGCTCGACCGAGCCTTTCGGGATACCCATGTAGCCACCGAGCAGAACCTGCAGTTCTTCGCGGTTCACACAGAGGTTGGCTGCGTGACGCACCCGCTTGTCGAGCCAGGGCGAGCCTTCGTGGAAGGACAGCTGCCACGGCCAGACATGCGGTTGCGGGTTGGAATAGATGACGTTGCCTTCGGCCTGAATGCGCGGGATCGCGTCTGGGGCCGGGGCTTCGATCCAGTCGACCTGGCCGGACAGCAGCGCAGCGGTACGTGCGTTGGCATCGGGCAGCGGCACCAGAACGACGCGGTCGATGGTCGGTGTGCGGGCCGGATCCCAATAGTTTTCGTTCTTGACCATCTCGAACCGTTCCCGCGGCACGAAGAGGTCGCCTTCGAACGGGCCCGTGCCCGATGGATCAAAGGCAAACGCGGTCCAGGCGGCGGCAGCGCGTTCCTTGGGGTCGGTGATCGACGCATCGACGGCGTCATAGAGCGACTGCCAATGGGTCGGCGATGCCATGAACAGCATCGTCATGTTGAGCGGCAGGAAGCTGTCGGGCTGCGTGGTGGTCAGCTCGACGGTCAGGTCATCAATCGCGCGGGCCGAGGCCAGTGTCGGCATCCGCGACTTGGTGGCACCCACCTGATCGGGGGCGAAGTGCGGCGCGTTTTCGTCCAGCACCTTCTGCACGTTCCAGACAACCGCGTCGGCGGTGAAGGGCGAGCCATCGTGGAAGGTCACACCTTCACGCAGGGTGAAGGTCCACTTTGTGGTGTCGTCCGGGTTTACAGCCCAGGACGTCGCGAGTCCGGGGACGATCCCGCTCGGCTTGGTTTCCGACGACAGGTCCCAATGCGTCAGGGCGTCATACATCGGGATGCCGGTGAAGCGGTTGCCTTCGAAGCCTTGGTCAGGCTGGCCGGATGTGCGCGGAATATCCGCTGCTGTCATACCGATCGTCAAAGTTTTTTCTGCCCAGGCAGGCCCAGCAGCCAGCATCGCCGCTACCAGTGCGATCGCGGACGATCGCTGTACAAAGTTCCTCATGTTCCTACTCCTGTTGAACGTCCGGACCAAGCCTTACCGACCGTGTCCCTGAATGGGAGATTGAGAAGTCACCAACTCACGTCGACAAGTGAGTTCAAGATTGTATACGTTTTCAATAAAAAAAGTTCACAACAGCCTGAAATTCACTCACTCGCAATCGAAACGCCCGCTATTTAGGCGAAAAATGATGCGATGAAGAAAGCTGATAAACTGGGGATGACATTCACGATCAAAAGTCCGACAACAGTAGGGGAAAACTGTATACAACCGTGAACGGCAAAAGATGAGCATTTCGCAACAAGAGGCAAGTTTCAGCAGGCGGCTGGACGCAGATCTGGTGCAAAACCCTGTGTATACAGGCGTTGAGCGTGCGATCCTTGAGCAACGGCTGCCGCCGGGCACCCGCCTTGCCGAAACCGATCTGGCCGACTTTTACGGCGTGTCGCGCACCATTGTGAGGACCGGACTACAGGCTCTTGCCCACTCTCACCTTGTGACCTTGCGCCCGAATCGCGGTGCCAGCGTTGCCAACCCGTCACCACGCGAAGCGCGCGAAGTGTTCGAGGCGCGTGAACTGCTTGAACCCCGGTCTGCCCGCGAGGCTGCGTTGAGGGCCGGCCGCGCCGATGTGCGGGCGTTGCGGCTGCATGCGCAGGAAGAACATGAAGCCATGAGCTCCAACGAATCGGGTCGTGCCCTTCGGCTGTCTGGCCGGTTTCACGTCATGATCGCGCAGATCGCGAACCAGCGCACCATCGCCGAGATCATCGAGAACCTCGTTTCTCGGTCGTCACTGATCATCGCCTTGTATTGGACCCGTTCGAGCACGCGTTGCGACGAAGGCTGCCACAATGCCCTGATCGATGCCATGGAGCGGAACGATGCCGTCGAGGCCGAGGAACTGATGCGCAGTCACCTGGTCGAGTTGCACTCGGCCCTGCGGTTCGACATTGGCGACTCGTCTAACAAGACGCTCAAGGACATGCTGAGCCAGTAGCGCGTCGACTTAAAACAGGACCGACGGCAGCCAGGTGGCCAGAAACGGCATCGCCCAGACCAACAGAATTCCGACGGCCTGCAAGCCGATGAACGGAACGACTCCCTGATAGATCTGTTCGGTGCGGATCTCTTTGGGAGCGGCCGCACGAAGGTAAAACAGCGAGAAGCCGAAGGGCGGGGTGAGAAAGCTGGTTTGCAGATTGATCGCCAGCAGCACGCCCAGCCAGATCGGGTCATGCCCCATGAGGATCAGGGACGGTGCCACAAGCGGCAGCACGATCACCGAGATCTCAACGAAATCCAGAAAGAACCCCAACACAAAGACGAATATCATCACGAACAAAAGCGCGCCGCTTGGTCCACCCGGCAGGTTCTCAAGGATATGCGCCACGCGCTCTTCACCGCCCAGACCGATGAAAACCAGCGAAAAGAACCCGGCGGCGAGGATCGTCGCGAAGATCATCGCGGTCATGGTCAAGGTGGAATTCAGGGCATCGTGGATGACCCGGTCGCGGATCATCGCCCGCAGGGCAAGTCCGACGGCGGCGAGTCCGATCAGGGCCAGCAGAATGTAGCCCACACCCAGAGCCCAATCGACCGGACCGATGTCATTGCGCTGTAACCGAACCGGGTAGGCACCGGCCAGTATACCCAACAGGATCAAGGCGGATGCGCCCAATAGGATCAGCCTTGGATTGATCCCGATCTTGCGCCCAGCCATCAGTATTGCGCCAATGGCCCCCACGGACGCAGCTTCGGTCGGAGTGGCGATACCGCCAAGGATCGCGCCCAGAACGGCAAAGATCAGCAGGATCGGCGGCACGATGGCCGCCATGACCTCGCTTCGGTCGAGTTTCGCCATACCGATCTCGGCAGGTGGCATGTCCTGAGGGCGTAGCGCGCCGCGGATCAGGATATAGAGCAGGTAAAGACAGACCAGCGTGAGGCCCGGAATGATTGCGGCTGAAAAGAACTGGCCGACGGACAGAGCCTCGACCGCAAACTTGCCCTGCTCATACTGCGCCTGTTGGTAGGCGTTCGACATCACGTCGGCGAGGATGATGAGCAACGTGGAGGGTGGGATGATCTGGCCCAGCGTACCGGCCGTGCAGACGATGCCCGAGGCGACAGTCGGGCTATAGCCCGCGCGCAGCATCGTCGGCAGCGCGATCATTCCCATCGCAACCACGGTCGCCCCGACGATGCCCGTCGATGCGGCCAGCAATGCGCCCACGAGTACGACCGAGATCCCCAAACCGCCACGCAACTGGCCGAAACTGCGGCCCATCGTGTCAAGAAGGTCTTCGGCGATGCGGCTTTTCTCAAGGATCGCACCCATCAGCACAAAGACCGGAATGGCGATGAGAACGGTGTTTGTGATCAGCCCAAAGGCCCGCTGGCCCAAAGCCCCCAACAGGGAAACGTCCATCACACCCAGCGACCAGCCGAGATAGGCAAAGATCACGGCGACGCCGGCGATGGCGAACGACACCGGAAAGCCCGACAGCACGGCCACCATCAGTGCCGCGAACATGATGAGGTCAAGGTATTCGGTCATGCCTCGGACCTTTTGTGAAACAGTCGAACCAGAAGTGAAAGGGATTGCAGCAGGATCAGTATGCAAAAGGCCGGGATGAGGGATTTCAGCAAGAACACCGCCTCGATCCCGCCGACCGAGATGGGTCCTTCAAGGATTTTCCATGAATTGCGGACGGAGGGCCAAGACCAATAGAGCAGGGCGACCATCGACGGGATCAGCAAGAAGATATGGCCAAAGATGTCGATCCGCCGTCGCACGTTCTCGCTGGCCTTGGCGTAGAAGACATCGACGCGGACATGTTTGTCGACCAGAAGCGTATATCCGGCTGCCAGCATGAAAAGCGTGGCATGCATGTAGAGCACGCTTTCCTGCGCCGCGATGGAATTGACCCCGAACACATAACGCCCGATGACGATCACGAATTGCACCAGCACCATGATCAAGGCGAGCCAACGCACCGCCGTTGCTACGGCTTGGTTCATCCGGTCGATTGCCTCCGCCAGTCCCAGCATGTTTGCCCGCGCCCTTCGAATAAACGGTGCGCGACCCTAAAGCCGCGCACCTGTGCAGGTTCAGTAGCTGAACACGCCAGCGCGGGCGTTCATCTGTCCGTTGTCGGCATAGGTCATGTAGCCACCGACAAGATCGCGATAAGCGATGAAGCTTTCGGTGATCCGCACGACAAGCTCATCCTCATCGGCCAGATATTCCTGCATGATCTCTTGCGCCGCCGCACCCATGGCGGCAATCACATCGTCCGGCAGTTTGCGCACCTGTACATTGTGCTCGGACACCAGCGTTTTCAGGGATTGCGCATGCTTGGTCATGTATTCGGTCCAGACCGGATTATAGAGACCCTGACAGGCCTGTGTGACCACCTCCTTGAGATCGTCGGGCAGGTCTGCATAGACGTCGGCGTTCACACCGCATTCCTCGGCCGAGGAGGGTTCGCCAACGCCGGGCCAATAGTAGTAAGGCGCGACCTGATAATAGCCCAAGGCGCTGTCGGTCCATGGGCCGATGAATTCACCCGCATCCAGTGCGCCTGTCTGAAGCGCCTGGAACATCGCGGGGCCGCTCATGGCTTCGGCGGCCATGCCAAGCTTGGCGCACATCTGTGACGCGATGCCGGTGGTGCGGAACTTGAGCCCCTTGAGGTCTTCGACCGAATTGATCTCGTTCTTGAACCAGCCTGCCCATTGCGGGCCGGAATTGCCGCACAGGAACGGCTTGATGCCAAAACGAGCATACATCTCGTCATAAAGCGCCTGACCGCCGCCGTGATACATCCAGCCGAATTGCTCGTCCGCGCGCAGTCCAAAGGGCTGCGATCCGAACAGCAGGATGCCTTTGGATTTGCTGCCCCAATAGGCCGGAACCGCGTGATAAAGCTCTGCCGTGCCTTCCGATACCGCGTCGAACACACCATTGCCCGGAACGATCTCGCCTGCCGCGTAAAGCGTGACGTTGATGCGCCCACCCGACAGCGTGGTGATCCGGTCGGCCAGCGTTTGCGCCGCGACACCCGGACCGGGCAGGTTCTTGGGCCACGCAGACACCAGTTTCCATTCGCGCACGTCCTGGGCGATGGCTGGGGCGGCAAGAGAGGTTGCTGCGGCGCCAATCGCGCCGGTTGTCAGGAATTTCCGTCTGTCCATGTTCTAAGTCTCCGTGTTGGTTTCTTTTAAGGGGTAAAGATCGACCGTCTGACGCGGCCTTCATGATTGATTCATCCAAGGATGCGCGGCAGGCGCAGCCCGTGTTCGCGGGCGCAGGCTATTGCGTCGTCATAACCGGCGTCCGCATGTCGCCAGACGCCGCTGGCGGGGTCGTTCCACAACACGCGCTCAAGGCGTTTCGCAGCTTCGGGGGTGCCATCCGCACAAATGACCACACCTGCGTGCTGGCTGAAGCCCATGCCAACGCCACCGCCATGATGCAGGCTGACCCATGTGGCGCCTGATGCCGTGTTCACCAGCGCATTGAGCAGCGGCCAGTCGGATACGGCGTCCGATCCATCCTTCATCGCTTCGGTTTCGCGGTTGGGGCTGGCGACAGATCCGCTGTCCAGATGGTCGCGGCCAATCACGACTGGGGCTTTCAACTCTCCGCTGGCGACCATTTCGTTAAACGCAAGGCCAGCCTTGTGACGATCGCCCAGCCCGATCCAGCAAATGCGCGCCGGCAGACCT
Source organism: Marivita sp. (assembly GCF_048006345.1). Lineage (GTDB taxonomy): Bacteria > Pseudomonadota > Alphaproteobacteria > Rhodobacterales > Rhodobacteraceae > Marivita. Next base: position 236,058 of record NZ_CP180351.1, read on the forward strand.
TGGAAGGCAATCCGTTCACGCGCCATGTCCAGCCAGTTGTGCAGATGGGCGTTGTCCGGGAAAAGCTCCTTCATCTTGGCGTCGGTCTTGTAGATATCCTCGGGATCACCCGACAGCGCGCACCATCGGAACGGACCAATGCCGCGACAGAACAGTGGGCGGATATAGGCGGGCACAAAGCCGGGGAAGGCAAAGGCGTTTTCAAGCCCTTCGTCCAGAGCCACCTGACGAATGTTGTTGCCGTAATCCAAAGTCGGCACACCGGCGTTCCAGAAATCCACCATCGCGGCGACATGGGTTTTCATGCTGGCGCGCGCGGCCGTTTCCACCGCTTTGGGGTCGCTTTCCCGCTTTTCGCGCCATTCTGCCATGCTCCAGCCCTGCGGCAGATACCCGTTGATCGGATCGTGCGCGCTGGTCTGGTCGGTCACGATGTCGGGACGCACGCCGCGCTTGAACAGCTCGGGGAACACATCCGCCGCATTGCCCAACAGCCCCACGGACTTGGCTTCACCCGCCTTGGTCCAGCGGTCGATCATCGCAAGCGCTTCGTCCAGCGTGTCGGCTTTTTCGTCGAGGTAACGTGTGCGCAGGCGGAACTCGATGCTGTCGGGGTTGCACTCGACAGCCAGGCAACATGCGCCGGCCATCACCGCTGCGAGCGGTTGCGCCCCGCCCATGCCGCCCAAGCCGCCGGTCAGAATCCACTTCCCGGTCAGATCGCCGCCATAATGCTGACGACCAGCCTCGGCGAAGGTCTCATAGGTGCCCTGAACGATGCCCTGCGTGCCGATGTAAATCCACGATCCCGCAGTCATCTGGCCGTACATGGCCAGCCCTTTTTTATCGAGTTCGTTGAAATGATCCCAGTTCGCCCAATGCGGCACGAGGTTCGAATTGGCGATCAGCACGCGCGGCGCATCGGTGTGGGTTTTGACGATGGCAATCGGCTTGCCGGATTGCACGACAAGCGTTTCGTCCGCTTCCAACTCCTTGAGGCTGGCGACAATGGCGTCGAAATCCTGCCATGTGCGCGCGACGCGTCCAATGCCGCCATAGACCACCAGTTCGTGCGGGTTTTCCGCGACATCGGGGTGCAGATTGTTCATCAGCATCCGCAAAGGTGCTTCGGTCTGCCAGCTTTTGGCGTTCAGTTCGGGACCGGTCGGCGGATAGACATCGCGGGTGTTCTTGCGGGGGTCGCTCATTGGGGCCTCCAGTCGGACAGGGTTTCGAGAATGGTCTTGAGATGCGTGCGCAGTCGGTCGGCACGGGGGGTGTCATAGGTCCAGGGTGGGGCCTCGGATGACAGATAGGTGGACTGGGCCAGTTCCATCTGGATGGCGTGCAGGCCATCGGCGGGGCGACCATAGTGGCGCGTGGTCCAGCCGCCCGTGAAGCGCCCGTTGAGAATGCTGGTGTAGCCACCCGCGGCTTTGCAGATTTGCAGAACGCTTGTCTCGATTTGCAAATCGCAGGTCGCGCCCAGATTGGTGCCGATGTTGAAGTCGGGCAGGGTGCCGTCAAAGAGGAACGGAATATGCGACCGGATCGAGTGGCAGTCGTAGAGCACCGCAAATCCGTGGATCGCCTTGACGCGCTGCAACTCGGCTTCCAGCGCCGCGTGATAGGGCGCGTGATAGGCGAGGCGGCGACGTTCGACCTCGGCGGCGTCCGGCTCTTGCCCTGCAAGATAGATCGGCACCCCGTCGAAATCGGTCAGGGGGCATAGCCCTGTGGTGTTCTGACCGGGATAGAGACTTTCGCCAGAGGGATCGCGATTCACGTCGATCACGTAGCGATGCACCGTTGTGCGCACTGTTGTGGCACCGTCGACCAACCCGGCATAAAGCGTGTGGATATGCCAATCCGTATCCGCAATCGCGAGTCCGGTGTCGTTCAGACGGGCAAGACAGTCGTCGGGGATGTCGGTGCCGGTATGCGGCAGGCCAAGAACAAGCGGGCTTTCCCCGCGGGTGATCTCGATCAGGCTCATAGCGAGACCTCCAGACCAGCGGCGTGCGCGAACATGTCTTTGGTCACGCAGGCTGCGGCGCGTTGAATGTCGGGGGCGAGATAGCGGTCCTGCTGAAGGCTTGGCACCACGGCGCGCAGGCTGGTCAGCACCGCTTGCAGTCGGGCCGAGGTGGTCAGCGGCGCACGCTGCTCGATGCCTTGGGCAGCGCACATCGCCTCGATGCCAAGGATCACCGACAGGTTCTTCGTCATGCGACCCAACCGCCGGGCGCCATGGGCGGCCATGCTCACATGGTCCTCCTGATTGGCCGAGGTGGGCGTGCTGTCAGTGGAACAGGGGTTCGCCAGATGTTTGTTCTCGCTCATCAGCGCCGCGGTTGTCACTTCGGCGATCATGAGACCAGAATTCAGACCCGGCTCTGGCGTCAGGAACGGCGGCAGGTCAAAGGATAGAGTCGGATCGACCATCAAGGCCACGCGGCGCTGTGCGATCGCGCCGATTTCGGCCACGGCCAGCGCGATCTGGTCAGCGGCAAAGGCGACAGGTTCGGCGTGGAAGTTGCCACCGGACAGGATCTCGCCCGTTTCCGCAATCACCAGTGGGTTGTCCGTCACCGCATTGGCTTCGATCTCCAGCGTGCGTCCGGCAAAGCGCAAGAGGTCGATGGCGGCACCGGTGACCTGCGGCTGGCACCGGATGCAATAGGGGTCCTGCACGCGGGTGTCGCCATCCCGGTGGCTTTCGCGGATTTCGCTTCCGTCCAGAAGCTGCGCCATGGCGGTTGCCACATCGATCTGGCCCTGATGCCCGCGCAACGCATGAATGGCCGGGTTGAGCGGCGCGGTGGAGCCCATGATCGCATCGGTGGACAGTGCTGAGGTGACAATTGCCGCACGCGCGGCGCGCCATGCCTCGAACAACCCGGTCAGTGCGCAGGCGGATGAGAATTGTGTGCCATTGATCAGCGCTAGCCCTTCCTTTGGACCAAGCACCACAGGGGTCAGCCCGGCTTTTTCGAGCGCCACGCCACCGGGCATGACCTTTCCGCCAAAGACAGCTTCGCCCGCGCCGATCATCACCGCGGCCATATGCGCCAGCGGGGCCAGATCGCCTGACGCCCCAACCGAGCCTTGTACCGGGATCACCGGGATCACGCCGCGCGCCAGCATCGCTTCGATCAATGCGCAGATGTCCCAGCGCACGCCCGACGCACCACGGCCGAGCGACACCAGCTTGAGCGCCATCATCAGCCGTGTGGTCGCGGGTTCCAACGGTTCCCCGACGCCGCAGCAATGCGACAGGATCAGGTTGCGTTGCAGGGTCTCCGTGTCGTCCGGTGCGATCCGGACTGAGGCCAGTTTGCCAAAGCCGGTGTTGACGCCGTAGACCGGCGTGCCGTCCTTCGCCGCCCGCGCGACGACCGCCGCCGACGCGTCGATACCCGCGCGCGCCGCGGGATCGAGCGTCACCGGGCCATCGCCGCGCCACAGCGCTTCGAGGTCGGAAAGGGTTGCGGTTCCGGGCGTCAGCACATGGGTCACAGGACGCCTCCGAATATTCGCCGGTACAGAGGATTGATCCCGATACCGTAGGAGAGTTCCGCCGGATCGCTCACGTTCCAGATCGCCAGATCGGCACGCATGCCAGAGACGATCTCGCCGCAATCGCTCAGTCCCAAGGCACGGGAGGCGTTGCGTGTCGTCCCCGCCAAAGCCTCGGCCGGGGTCAGTCGGAAGAGGGTGCAAGCCATGTTCATCGCCAAGAGGAGAGAGCCCAAAGGTGAAGAGCCAGGGTTCCAGTCGGTGCCCACGGCTATTGGAACGCCGTGATCCCGGAACGCCTGAACCGGCGGCGCTTGAGTTTCGTGGATCGTATAGAACGCTCCGGGTAGCAGGACCGCCACAGTGCCGGACGCCGCCAAAGCCTTGGCATCCGCCTCGGTCGCATATTCGACGTGGTCGGCAGAGAGCGCATTGTACTTTGCAGCCAGCGCCGCGCCGCCCAAATGGCTCAACTGCTCGGCATGCAGTTTGACCGGGAGGCCAAGTTCTTGCGCCACATCGAACACCCGCGCAATCTGCGCGGTGTCAAAGGCAATCCCTTCGCAGAACCCGTCCACAGCATCGACCAAGCCTTCCACGTGGGCCTCGCGCAGTGCCGGGATGCAGATTTCGTCGATATAGCTTTCCGCATCGCTGCCCTTCGGGACCGCATGCGCGCCGAGGAAACTGGTCACAACCCGGATCGGCCGGACTTCTCCCAGGGCACGGGCGACGCGGAGCATCTTGAGTTCGGTCTCCTTATCCAGCCCGTAGCCCGACTTGATCTCAACCGTTGCCACACCTTGGGCGATCAGTGCGTCAATCCGGGGCATGGCGCTGTGCAGAAGGTCCGCCTCGGACGCCCCGCGGGTGGCCGCAACGGTGGACACGATGCCACCCCCGGCACGGGCGATCTCTTCATAGCTGGCCCCATTCAGCCGCATCTCGAATTCGCGGGCGCGGTTACCGCCATGGACGATATGCGTGTGGCAGTCGATCAGCGCGGGAGTGATCAGCCGACCTGACATGTCGTGTCGAAGACTGTCCGCAAAGTCAGGCGGCACTTCGCGTTCGGGACCAACCCAGGCGATCCTATCCGCGTCGATGGCAATCGCGGCGTTTTCGATCAGGCCATACCCGTCATCTGCCATTGTGGCGACCGTTGTTCCGCTTATGACGTATCGTTCAGCCATCGGTCGCTCTTGCGTTATAACCTTCTTAAAATTAATATGTACCTACATAAAAATGTCAATGGAGCTGTTGGCGTGCAAGTGATCCATGCAAATCAGGCGCTTACGCCACAGGGTTGGCACCGCGATGTGGAAGTCACGATTGGTGCAAGCGGACGAATCGAGTTTGTCGGGCCGGTCGCGCGGACGCCCACGCATCGAACCGCGCTGCTGTTGCCCGCGCCGTTGAACCTGCACAGTCACGCCTTCCAACGTGCGATGGCAGGCCTGACCGAAGCCAAGGGCCCGGACCCCCGCGACAGCTTTTGGAGCTGGCGGCGGTTGATGTACAAATTTCTCGACCAGTTGACGCCCGATGACGTCGAAGCCATCGCGGCGCTGGTCTTCATGGAAATGCTGGAAGCGGGATATGGCGCAGTCGCCGAATTCCACTACCTGCATCACGGTCTCGGCGGGGTGCCCTATGACACGATCTCGGAAATGTCCGAACGGATCGTCGCCGCATCAGAGACCGCCGGGATCGGCCTCACCCTGTTGCCGGTGCTCTATCAATATGGCGGGTGTGATCTGCGCCCGTTGAACGGGGGGCAGCAACGTTTCGGCAATGACGTGGATCGGTTCTTGCGCCTTTACGAAGGTGCATCTGATGCGGTGGCCCAAAGCATGGCGGACGCGAAGATCGGTGTCGCCCCACATTCGCTGCGGGCAGTGAATCCGGAAGGCTTGCGCGCGGTTGTTGAGCACGCCACCGCAGGTCCGATCCACATGCATCTGGCAGAACAGGTGGCCGAGGTCGACGAAGTGCTGGCCCATCTTGGCGCGCGTCCGACCGAATGGTTGTTGGAACACCACGCCGTGGATGCCCGCTGGTGCCTGATCCATTGCACCCAGATGACCGATGACGAGACCTTGGCACTGGCGCGATCGGGTGCGGTTGCCGGGCTGTGCCCGATCACTGAATTGAACCTGGGCGACGGTATCTTCAACGGGACCGCGTTCCTTGGGGCAGGGGGGAATATCGGGTTCGGCTCTGACTCCAACGTGAATATTTCGCTATTCGACGAACTCAAGACACTGGAATATTCGCAACGCCTGCGCGATCTGTCCCGGGCCGCCTTGGCCACGCCCGACCGATCAACGGGCCGGGTGCTTTTTGACGCCGCCATCGCCGGCGGTGCGCAAGCAGGCGACCGAGACAGCGGCCGGATCGAAGCCGGGGCCTTTGCCGATCTGATCGGGCTCGACGACGACACCGAATTCCTCTGCAACCGACGGGACGATGCCCTCATCGACAGTCTGGTGTTTAGCGGCGGTGGCTCCGCCTGCATCCGGGATGTCTGGAGCGCGGGGCGGCACGTTGTCCGCGACGGTCGCCATTTCCAGCGCGACAAGATAATCACCGACTACAAGCGAGTGATGATGCGGTTGGAGACTGATATTTGAACGAAGAGACACGCCTGTCCTGGACCGACGTTCGCGACGAAGTCCGCGCCCGCATCCTGAACCGGACCTACGCGCCCGGTGACAGGCTGCCCCGGGACGAGGACATTGCGTCGGAACTGGGCTGTGCCCGCACAACGGTGCACCGTGCGATGCAGGATCTGACACTGGCCGGACTGGTCGAGCGCAAGCGCAAGGGCGGCACCCATGTACGCACCGATCCGGTGACCCGGGCGACCTTTGACATCCCGATCACCCGGCGCGAGGTCGAACAGCGCGGTTCAAAGTACAATTATCAGCTCATCAGCCGCAACTTTGAAGCCAGCCCGATCTCGATCATGGCGCGGTTCGGGCTGCAAACGGTTGCGGACATGCTCCATGTCAAAGCGCTGCATCTTGCGGACAACCGACCTTATATCCTTGAGGATCGATGGATCGACACCCGATCAACACCCGAGATCCTCGAGGTCGATCTGACCCGTGAGAGCGCCAATGAATGGTTGGTGCGCAACAAGCCCTATTCACGGGTAGATGTCAGATTCTCGGCGATTAATGCCGACGGTGAAAACGCCGATTACCTGGACGCACCGACCGGCAGTGCGCTTTTCGTGATCGAACGCACCACATGGATCGGTCCGTCGCCGATCACGACGGTACAGTCGGTCGCCGCTCCGGGGTATCAATTGGTCGCACAGGGCTGACAGACCACGAATATCGGCAAGCGGCTCGGAGGTTTCCCGCTCGCACGTTGCCACTTACATCCGAGCTTCGCGGCGATGGCTCGTGTTTCTGACCTCCCACTTTGGAGGAACGGAGTTTTTTACAGTGATAGCAACATACGGCGCTTAGCGGTGCGATGAGACTGCGCAAGATCACTGATGTCAAAGGGTCTTCGCGCCGAGAAATCCCACCAGTCTGGCGCATAATGCCGGCTAACCCATTGTAACGTAAGGGAGGCGAGTACCGGAATCGAGCCGGTGTACACGGATTTGCAATCCGCTGCGTCACCACTCCGCCAACTCGCCAGATTGAACGTCTGATTAGGCGCTTGGACGACGCCCGTCAAGCAGTTAACGGCTGTGCAAGCGTTCACAGGATGTGGCAGTATTTCGCGCGTTCTGCGCATTGCTGAAACCGGACAGCTGTGGCAGAAGTCCCGCAGCGAACTGAACGGATGAGTTTAGCCAATGACAGACTTTGCCGCCCGCCGGACCATGATGGTCGACACGCAGGTCCGACCCTCCGATGTGACCAAGTTTCCCATCATCGACGCCATGTTGTCGGTGCCTCGGGAGCTTTTTGTGCCGCGAGAGCAGGCAGAAGCCGCCTATATCAGCGAAAACGTGCCAATCGCGCCCGGTCGGGTCGTGCTTGAGCCGCGCACGCTTGGCAAACTGCTGGATGCGATCAACATCGAAGGCAACGAACTCGTGCTCGATATCGGCGCGGGCTATGGGTATTCCTCGGCGCTGGTTGCACGCATGGCTGAAGCGGTGATTGCGGTGGAAGAGGACGAAACCCTTGCAGCAGAGGCTCAGTCCATCCTTTCCGATCAAGGCGCGGACAACGTTGTGGTGCACACAGGTCCGCTGACAGATGGCGCGGTGCAACATGGGCCTTATGATGCGATCCTGATCCAAGGTGGGGTCGAACAGGTACCCGCAGGTCTGCTGGACCAACTCAAGGAAGGTGGCCGGATCGGCTGCGTGTTCATGGAAGGCGCCTTGGGCGTTGCCAGAATCGGTTACAAGATTGATGGTGACATCACGTGGCGTTTTGCGTTCAACGCCTCGGCTCCGGTCTTGCCGGGGTTCGCCAAAGAGGTCGCTTTCACGCTTTGAGCGACGCGTACGGCAACACATAAAAATCGACAGGTTAATGGGGGCAGTAGGTATGGCGAAACGGATGAAACTGGCGGGTGTCGCCGTCGCGTTGGGCCTCATGATCGCGGCGCCGGTTGCCAAGGCCGAGTTGCTCGCTGATGCCATGATCGGAGCCTACAACACCTCTGGACTGCTGGAGCAGAACCGCGCCGTTCTTCGCGCCGCGGATGAAGATGTCGCTCAGGCGGTGTCATCTCTTCGCCCGGTCATTTCGTGGTCTGCCGATGCCACGCGCCAATTCGGGACAACACGCAGCGCGTCGACGGGCAATCAGATCAGCCCCACGGTGTCGAACACCGTCTCCGCAAGCCTGACCGGTGAATTGACCTTGTATGACAATGGCCAGACCAAACTGGCGATCGATACAGCAAAAGAAGCCGTATTGGGCACCCGTCAGCAGCTTGTTTCGGTTGAGCAGCAGGTGCTTTTGTCCGCGGTCGAAGCCTATCTCGAAGTGCGCCGCACCTTGGAGAACGTGGCGCTGCGCGAAAACAACGTGCGTCTCATCACGCAGGAATTGCGCGCCGCGCAGGAGCGGTTCGAAGTCGGGGAAGTCACCCGCACTGACACCTCTCTTGCCGAAGCACGGCTTGCTGCAGCGCGCAGCCAGTTGGCGGCGGCGCAGGGCGCTTTGACGATTGCGCGCGAACAGTATTTTGCGATCGTTGGACGTCTGCCCGGCGCGCTTGAACCGCTGCGCAGCCTGCCTGAACTGCCAGCTTCCGTCGATGCGGCCAAAGCCATTGCAGTGCGCAACCATCCGCAGGTCAAATCGGTCCAGCACCAGGTCGCTGCGGCCGAGCTCAACATCCTGCGTGCCGAGGCGGCGATGAAGCCGACGGTTCGGTTGGCCGGGCGCCTGACAATCACGGAAGGGTTTGACACAGATCGCTTTTCGCGCGGCGGCTCTTTGGGTGTCGAGGCGGGTGGCCCGATTTACCAGGGTGGCCGACTCAGCTCTTTGGTGCGCCAGTCGATGGCCAATCGGGATTCCGCACGCGGACAATTGCATCAGGTGATCGACCAGGTGTCGCAGAACGTGGGCAACGCCTACGCCCAGTTGCGCATTGCACAGGCCAGCCTTGCATCGACAGACGAGCAGGTGCGCGCGGCCACAGTGGCCTTCCGCGGCGTTCGGGAAGAAGCGGCCCTTGGCGCACGCACGACACTGGACGTTCTCAACGCCGAACAGGAACTTCTGAATGCCCGGTCCGCGCAGATTTCGGCACAGGTGGATCAGGGAATCGCGGCGTACCGCGTTCTGTCGACAATCGGGCGGCTGACCGCAACGGACTTGCGGCTGAACGTGCAGCAGTATGACCCGGTTAACTACTATAATCTCGTCAAGGACAGCCCACTTCAGAAAAGCAAACAGGGTCAGCAGCTTGACCGTGTTCTGAAGTCCCTAGGGAAAAACTAAGTTTCGCCTCATCTGTTGTGCGAAACGCGTTGCCAAGTTACTCTCTCGTCGAGGTAGCAGTGGTGAACCATGTCTGATCCCGTGACAAACGTGGAAATAGAGGACGTTCTGTCGTCAATTCGCAAGCTTGTTGCGGAAGAAGTCAGGGCGACTCCGATCATGCGCAAGCCGGAAAAACCGGGCAGATTGATTCTGACTGCCGCGCACCGCGTCAAGGAAGACGTACAGGACGCCGAGCGGCCGTCCGAGCCGGTTCTCTTGACGCAGCCGATCCTGCCCGCGACAACATGGGATGCAGAGCGGTCGATCGATGATATTCCACGCGATGCGCGTCTTGCCGATTTTGGCGAAGTTGAAGGCGCCTTTCCCGACATCGACACGTTCAGCCCTCCGGAGTCCAGCGATGACACCGCATATCATGCGGACGAGCAGGAAGAGGCGGAACACCACTCCGACGATGCGCGAGCCTCTGAAGAAGACTGGCAGCCAGACGAAGAGGAAGACTGGCACCCGTCAGACGACGCTCAACAGGGCGAAAGTTCTGTCGCAGAGCGGGACGAGCTGAGCCGGTTGATCGACGAAGAAGTGTCGGCCGCGTTGGGCCTGACCGATGACGATGACTTTGAGGATGAGAGCCATACGTCAGCGCGTGCAGATGATGCCCATTGGACGACCGAATCCGCAGATGACTGGCAGTCTGAGGATGAGTCCGAGGCTGCGGACGAAGACGACAATGAGGCATCTGTGCCGTCTGACGGCGAAGCGTATCAGTCCGAGGGGAACGACGACGAAGCTGAAGACGTGACCGTCGATGAAACGAATTGGCATGGCGATGAAGAGATCGCCGCCGAGTCGGTTGAGGCTGAGCCCCAACCCATGCCAGCACCGCCGCAGACATTGGAAGACAAGGTGGCCGCGCTGGGACGCTTGGTTGCACGCGGAACTCAGGATTTCGAGGAAGAGCGCGATCGCCCCGATGCAGATGAACTGTCAGCCATCTCAGAGCCCATGACGTGGCCTGAAGCGCCCTATGAAGACGCGATGGATGAGGCTGTAGTCGAGGAGTCGAATGTGCTCCATGCAGAGGATGCATGGCCGCAGTCACAGGCCTATCAGACGCCCGTTGCGGAAGAGGTCGTTGCCTCGACCGCTGTGGTGCAGACCTTTGCGCAGGACGACACGCCGGCGCTGGAAATTGATGAAGAGACTCTTCGACAGATGGTCGTCGATATCGTCCGGCAAGAATTGCAGGGGGCTCTCGGAGAGCGCATTACGCGGAACGTACGCAAACTCGTGCGCCGCGAAATTCACCGCATGCTGATCTCGCAAGATTTCGACTGACGCCCACAACAGGTCGACGATCCAAGCACAAACGTACAAAAAAGGAAAACGCGCCCGAAATGGACGCGTTCTCCTAAATGGATGACGTCTCTTATGCGGCTTCGGCTTGCTGGGCAGCAGCGTTGCGACGCTCGCTTTCCTCGCGCGACAGCGCAACAGAGGTGCGAACACCTTTGCCGACAAATTCCATCAGTCCTGCGACGACGCGTTCATTCGGGTCGATGCCCGCACAGCTCAGCACTTCGCGGCCATCGCGGGACCGCGCCCAACGCGCGATCTGCTCGGGGCCGTTTCCATACTTCTTGTCATCTGCGATCGCGTCATCCAATGCGGCAAGAACCACGGCAGCAAACAGCTTGCGCGCGCGATTACCTTGCTCAGCGTTGAAGGCGGTACCGTCAACGAAATCTTTCATGATCCGTCCTGTGATTATTGCTCTTGTGTTTTCCGGCGTGGAGTTGCTTATGGCGCATTCCAGACGATTCGGATACCCTAGTTTTGCATACCTTTTATGCAAAAGATGCATAGCTTTCCGCAGGTGCGAAACGAGATCTGGTTGTCTGGACAGCGTACCATCACCCAGATATAGGGGCGGTCAAAGTTGAATCAACCTTTTGACAAAGTTTAGCCATGCCCAAAATCAACGGAAACGAAATTCGACCCGGCTTCGTGCTGGAGCATAACGGTGGCCTTTGGGCTGCTGTAAAAGTCGACCACGTGAAGCCCGGCAAAGGTGGAGCCTTTGCGCAGGTGGAAATGAAGAACCTGCGCAACGGGTCCAAGCTCAACGAGCGCTTCCGCTCTGCCGACAAGGTGGAACGCGTGCGACTTGAACAGAAGGACATGCAGTTCCTTTACGAGACCGATGGTAACCTCGTCTTCATGGACACGGATACCTATGATCAGGTCGAACTGCCTGCCGACATTCTGGGCGAGCGTCGTCCATTCCTTCAGGACGGGATGACCATCGTCGTGGAATTCCACGAGGCGGAAGCATTGAACGCCACGCTGCCGCAGAAGGTCACCTGCAAGATCGAAGAGACCGAGCCGGTCGTCAAAGGCCAGACCGCGGCGAACAGCTTCAAACCTGCGATCCTCGACAATGGGGTCAAGGTCATGGTGCCGCCGTTTGTCGGTCAGGACGAGATGATCATCGTCAACACCGAAACGATGGAATATTCCGAGCGCGCCTGACCTCGGGGCCCGCGCGCATATCCCCCCGAAACCGCTGGGGGACGCACATGGATCAAAAGGCCTCCGGCATCAGCCAGGAGGCCTTTATCATGATAGAGATCCTTTCCCCCGATGACCTGCCGGATATCCTGCCCGCATTGCGGCAGGTGCATCAGACCCATGTCGATGCCCGCCCGGATCACTTTGCGCCCTATGGCGCGGACGCAGATTATCTTGCGTTTTTCCGCAGCGCGATGACCGAGAAGGGTATGACGCTGCTTGTCTGGCGAGATGCAGGGCGCTGTGTTGGATTTCTCAGCTACGAGATCGAAGAGCGCGACGCCAACCCGTTCCTCAATCAAAACCGACAGGGTTATCTGCATCACATCAGCGTCCTGGACAGCCATCGCCGACAGGGCATCGGGCGCGCTCTTGTGCCGGCCATGCAAGCCGCTTTGGTTAAAGAAGGCGTGACGATCTGGAAGGTCACCTATTGGCGCTTCAATGCCGCCTCAGCCGCGTTGATGCGATCCGCAGGCGCACAAGAGGTGCATGTGCGTGCAGAGGGGTACATTACCGCCTAGAGGTCTTCAGGTCCGATGCAGGACGGCGTCTGCTGCCTGCATCGGGCCGGTGGCACGATCAAACCGAAGGTAGGCAATGCCCGCGCCGTTGGCCTGCGTATAAAGCGTGCCAGCCGATTTGCCCTCTGCCAGAATCTCGGTGCCCACCGGCGCCGTGCCGTTTACCGCGACCTGTGCCAGCCCTTTGCGCAACTCGGTTTTGTGCTTCATCCGGGCGGTGACTTCCTGCCCGACATAACAGCCCTTGCGGAAATCGACCCCGTTGAGGCGCTCGAAGTCCATTTCCAGGATGAAACTGTCTGGCGTCAGTTCGATGCCGCTTTCGGGAACGCAGGCTGCCACGCGAACGGCGTCCCAGTCGATGCCTTCATCGCCCGGTTGACCATCATAGCCGCGCCAGCCCATCGCAGGATCGCGCGGGTCGGCAAAGGCGCCCTCGGGTGCATCGCCCAGACCCCGTGTGACCACACGGTCGGTTTCTTCGATCTCGACCTTCGACCGCAGTTTGTACATGGTCAACGCCTGCTTCAAGCCCGGCGCCAAACCACTGTCTACATCAAGCAGGATGTCTTCGCCTTTGGGAACAAGGAAGAAATCCGCCCGATACTTGCCTTGTGGGGTCAGCATCGCGGCATAGACCAGACCCTGATCCAACCGTTCGACATCATTCGTCACCAGCCCTTGCAGGAAGTGCCGTGCATCCGCGCCGTTGATCTTGAGAACCGTACGATCCGACATGTCGCCCCCTGACTGTAGTCCTGTCAGAGATAACGGCCCTGTGGTTGGGTGCAAGGGGTCAGGCGGTGGCGGGTGCTCCAAGAACCTGCCGCGATAGAATGCGGTCCAAAGACAGCACTCCGGCGCCTTTGATCACCAGCGTGACAAGAATCAGCATCCAGAACGCGCGCTGATCCAGGATTGCGCTGTCCGGCACCTTGTCGAACCATGCGCCTAATGTTTCCGCATGTGCGATCCCGCCATGTCCGTAAAGGTCGGTCAGGGATTGCACGACCACAAACCCGATCATCCCCAGCGCCGCCAGACGCGTGAAGAGCCCGATCACGATGAGAAGCGGCAGGATGAACTCGGCCCATGTGCCAGCAACCACCACCGCCCAATGAAAGATGCTGAGCTGTGATACATCGTAGACCACTGCTTCCATCTGTTTTGGGAAGATCTGCGCGTAAGCGCCTGTGGAAGGGATAAAAATTCCCATGACGCCATCCCCGAGTTTCGTCATCGCCGACGACCAGAAATACATCAGCAGCGTCGCCGCGAACACGAACCGCGCCAGCAGTGGGACCAGACCGTCGAACATGCGCTCGACCGAGGAAAAAACGGAGTTGTGGAGGAAAATCAGTCGGTCCATGGCGGGGGTCTTTCGTTGGCAGAAATGTCAGTTGTTCAGGTTGGTTATGGCGCTGTGTGAAAGCAGTAATCCAAGAAGTGCGCCAAGGTCGAAGTCAGGGCCACCGGTTTCGATGGCTGGGCCGAACGGCATGCCGCCTTGCAGCGCTTCAACCACGTCGCCCGCACCGGGGCCAAGGATGAACGGCTCGGGGTCAAACTCTGCGCGCAGGATCAAGACGTCCTCGGGATTTCCAGTCGGCTTTTCGCCGCCGCGTAGGGTGTAGTGCCAGATCGACCCGATCGGTCGGGTCGAGCGCAAAAGGATCATTGACGGAGCAAAGCCGAACCGTGTGTTCAAAAGCGTGTCTTCGTCCAGCGTCTGTAACGCAGCGGGGTCAATGCCGGTGCTGTCAGCCGCGTGATAGCTTTGCCGCATAGCCACGTCGATCCGGGCGACGTCGCTCAGATATGGCAGAGGTGCAAGCTGTTCGACCGTCGCAAGAAAGGCGGGAAAATCTGCGCCGTAATGCATCATTAGCGGTGATACGGGCGGTGACTGGCGCAGATAGGCGCGGGCGACGTGATCAAAATTTTCGCGCCCGATCAGGCTGACGATCGACGGAAATCCAGCGACCAGAGCTTCGCGCAACGACACGGTGACGTTGTTGCGATAGACCCCGTAGCGACGTCCCGCCGGGCGGTCGTGACCATCGGTCAGGCCCTCGGGGATCGGCGCTGAGGGGTTCAGCAGCGCGGCGCGAAAGACGGATTGGCTGATCATGCCAGCACACGGGCCAGCGCGTTTTCGGCGCGCCGTGCTTCCTCGGCAAGGACAGGCCAGTCGGGCACATCGGTGTCCCATTCCACCAGCACGGGCTTCGGTCCGGATTTAGCCAGCGTGTAATCCAGAAGGGCCCAGACCGGTTCCACTACCTCGCGCCCATGGCTGTCGATCAGCAAGAGTGCGCCGTTGTCGTCTTCGTCTTCATCGTGGCCGCCCAGATGGATTTCTCCAACAGCCTCAAGCGGGTAGGCGTCGATATAGCCTTGCGGGGAATAGTCGAGATTGGTCGCTGACACGAACACGTTGTTCACATCGAGCAGCAGACCGCAGCCAGTGCGGCGCACGATCTCTGCCAGGAAATCGGTTTCGGACCACGTGCTTTCCGCAAAGGCGAGATAAGAGGATGGGTTCTCCAGCAGCATCCGACGACCCAGCACATCCTGCACTTCGTCGATATGATCCGCGACGCGGGTCAGCGTGTCGTTGGTGTAGGGCAGAGGCAGCAGGTCGTTCAGGAAGTGGCTGTCATGGGTCGACCACGCCAGATGTTCGGAAAAGCTGGCTGGATTGAGCCAGTCGCAAAGATGCTTGAGGCGCGCGAGATGGTCCGGGTCAAGACGGCCTTCGCCGCCGATCGACAGTCCGACGCCATGAACCGAGATGGGAAATCGCTCTGACAACACGCGCATCTGCGCCAACGGTCGCCCACCATTGCCCATGTAATTCTCGGCATGAATCTCAAGCCAGCCAACCGGCGCAGGATCGTTCAGGATGTCGCTGAAATGCTGCGCTTTGTAGCCGACACCGGGCAAGGCGGGCAGATGAGGGAAAGCGTGCGTGGCGTCAGGCATGGCAATTCTCTTTGGAGATAAGCCGGGCAAAGGCCCGGCTTACAGTTTGATGTGGCAGGTCGGAGTGTACACCGACCTGCCTCAAAAAATCAGCCCTGCGGCAGGTCGCGGTCGAGTGCTTCCAGCGAACCCATGCGGTTGCCGTCTTTTTCCATGGTCACGCAAGTGCCTGCGTCAACAAGCTTCCAAGCGTTGCCCTGGTAGTCGACGGTCGAGGTTCCGGCGCAAGTTGTACCCGGGCCAGCGGCGCAATCGTTTTCGCCGGCGAGCGCAACACCAAAGCACTTTTCCTTGGCTTGGGCTGTGGCGGTGGTGGAGTATGCGGCGAAGCTTGCAGCAACTGCACCAACGATCGCAACGGTCTTGAGTGTCTTCGACATGAGATGGTCCTTTTGGTTACCTTACGAGTTGAACTGGGTCGGCGTGTTCTATCCACCGCCGATGTACCAAGCATGCCCCGTGTCAGCCAGTCGCGCCATTCACGGCGGTGTGCTTCACGCGTGCGTGACGCATGGTGAGGGCGTAACAGGAATATTTCTTATGAATTTCAGGGAAATAGAAAAGGCCTCGTAACAAAACGAGGCCTTTTTGAGAACTTGCAGAGTAGGAATGTTACAGAAGATCGGGCGGCGTCGCCTCTTTTTTGAGGCTACTCACGATCTCCGCCAGCGATGTTACAGACGTTTCCTTCTCGCCGAGCCGCCGAATGGTCACCGTGCGCTCTTCAACCTCGCGGTGGCCGATGGCGAGAATCACCGGAACCTTGCCGACCGAGTGTTCGCGGACCTTGTAATTGATCTTCTCGTTGCGGATATCGGCCTCGGCCCGGACACCCGCTTTGATCAGTTCAGCGACAACTTCCTGAACGTATTCGTCTGCTTCGGACACGATGGAGGCCACGAGCACCTGGCGCGGGGCCAGCCAGAACGGCAATTTGCCAGCGTGTTCCTCGATCAGGATGCCGATGAACCGCTCGAAACTGCCAAGGCAGGCGCGGTGGAGCATCACAGGGCGGTGCCGCGCACCATCCTGACCAATATAGCTGGCGTCCAGCCGTTCGGGCAGAACGAAATCCACTTGGTGCGTGCCGCATTGCCATTTCCGGCCGATTGCATCGGTCAGGGTGAATTCCAGCTTGGGCCCGTAAAACGCGCCTTCGCCGGGGTTCACCTTGGGTTCGATCCCGGCGGCACGCGTGGCTGACAGAAGCGCTGCTTCGGCCTTGTCCCATGTCTCGTCCGACCCGGCACGCACATCGGGGCGGGTTGAGAACAGCACCTCGAATTCCGGAAAGCCGAGGTCGCGATAAATGCGCGACAGGAAGTCGATATAGATCTTGGTCTCTTCCTCGATTTGATCCTCGCGGCAGAAAATATGCCCGTCATCCTGGGTGAAACCGCGCACGCGCATGATGCCGTGCAGGGCGCCCGATGGTTCGTACCGCGCACAGGACCCGAATTCGGCCATCCGCAGCGGAAGCTCACGGTAGGATTTCAGGCCCTGATTGAAGATCTGAACATGGCAGGGGCAGTTCATCGGCTTGAGCGCGTTGATCGCCTTTTCGCGGGCATGGTCTTCGTCCACTTCGACGATGAACATGTTCTCCTGGTATTTCTCCCAGTGACCCGACGCCTCCCACAGTTTGCGGTCGACCACCTGCGGGGTGTTCACCTCGACATAGCCGCCGCGCTGCTGTTGGCGGCGCATGTAATCCTGCAGCGTGGTGTAGATGCGCCAGCCGTTCGGGTGCCAGAACACCTGACCCGGGGCCTCTTCCTGCATGTGGTAGAGATCCATCTCGCGGCCAAGACGGCGGTGATCGCGCTTTTCGGCCTCTTCGAGGAAGGTCAGGTACTGTTTCAGGTCATCGCGGTTCTTGAACGCCACGCCATAGATGCGCTGCAGCATCGGGCGGGTGTTGTCGCCAAGGAAATAGGCGGCCGAGACGTTCATCAGCTTGAACGCGTCTGCAGGAACCTGCCCGGTGTGCTGGAGGTGCGGACCACGGCAGAGGTCCATCCAGTCCCCATGCCAGTACATGCGAATGTCCTCGCCCTCGGGGATCTTGTTGAGGATCTCGACCTTATAGGGCTCGTTGCTTTCAGTGTAATGCTGACGCACCTGATCGCGGGTCCACAGCTCGGTGCGGACCGCATCGCGGGCGTTGATGATCTCTTTCATCCGCTTTTCGATTGCGCCGAGGTCTTCCGGGGTGAAGGGCTCCTGACGGTCGAAATCGTAGAACCAGCCATTGTCGCGGACCGGCCCGATGGTTACTTTGACGTCCGGCCAGATCTCTTGCACCGCGCGCGCCATGATATGTGCGAGGTCATGCCGGATCAGTTCGAGCGCTGGCGCGTCGTCCTGCATGGTGTTTATGGCGATGCTGCTGTCGGTGGTGATCGGCCATTGCAGATCCCAATGCGCCCCGTTCACGGTGGCAGAGATGGCTTTCTTGGCAAGCGATTTGGAAATGCTCTCGGCCACTTCGGCAGGGGTGACACCTGCGTCGAAGTTGCGTGCATTGCCATCGGGGAAGGTCAGGGAAATCTGGCTCATCGGCCTAGCTCCTCGTCAGTTTGGCGCCCACGGAACGCCCGGTTGCGGGTTATGTATCGTGCGCGGCTTTTGGCAGGGGGGGCGCTGCGCGTCAAGCCAAGGCGGGCGGGAAACGACCCGGTGAGTCGGCGCTTTTGCGGTTGGGCGCGAAAGATTCTTGCGCGGTATACCAATGTATTATTGGAAAGCGTTTATAAACAACGAGTTAATCTTCTCTTTCGCTATGGACGAAAGCGACGCAATTGCTATGTATAACGACATTCCACTATCGGAAACTTTTTGCGTCATACGACACGGGAGAGCAGACAATGCCCGGCTACAACAAGACATTCGAACTGACCGTCGAAGACATGGAACTGATCGAAGACGCGCTGCGGACCACCAAGCGGTCCCTGAACTCGGCTGTTCTGAGCCAGGATGCAGACCCGCTGCGCCCCTGTGAGAACACCCGCGCCGTCGATGCGTCGATGAAGCGGATCAATGATCTGCTTGGGCGTCTGCACAACCAGAAGAACTTTTACCGCCCCAAGAGCGGTGCTTACATCGGCGGATAAGGGAAAGGTGCGTGCAAGCACGCACCCTACGCCGTTTCAGAACCGCGCGGCAAACACCGCGTAGGCCATGAGCAAGCAGCAAACCCAGCCGATCAGGAACAGCATCGGCCGGAGCGGCATCTTGGCAAAGCCCGAAATCATGCCGACCGCGTGGATCACACGCACCCAGAAGAAAACGATGGCGGTCCAGTAGGTCAGTCCGGTAAACCCTTCGATCGCGTTCAGGATCAGCACCAGAACCGAAAACGGCAGTGCCTGTTCCAGCAGGTTCAGATGCGCCCGATGTGCACGGTGGACCCATGCCGGGAACTGGTCCAGTGGGGTTGGGCGGACAAACGGGTCGGTTCCGGCAATGGCGTGTTTGTTGACGCCGACGATGTAGGGAATCCACAGGCTTGCCGCGAGGATCATCAGGCAGGTGAGGATGCCGAGTTCGGTGGGGAAGGTCTCCATCACGCGGCTCCCTTCATCGCTTTGCCCGTCTCAAGATAGGACTTGAGCGACGACGCCAGGCGCGCCCAGCCTTCGGCAAAGCCTTCCTGACCTGGGGCCATGTCGTAATGTTCGATGGTCAGCTTGCAGGTCTCGCCCTGTGGCTCAATCAGGTAGACCATGTGGGACGCGGGTGCGTTTGGCCCCATGAAGAGCGGCTCGAACGTCATGGCAATGCGGGTCTTGGGGTCCATCTCGGTTGTGACCTGCCGCAGCATCGGATCGCCATCAGGTTTGATGAACTCGGTCACGTTGTCAGGGCGCGCGTCGCCGCGCACCTCGTTGCACATGAAGTGATAAGCGGCCATCTGATCGGCCTTGGTCAGCGCATCCCAGAGCGCATCCTGCGAGCAGCGGATGAAGGTCTGCATCATGAAATCGGGTTTTCCCATTTTGGTCTCTCTCTCCAATCGGGTTTTCAAATCGCTCATCATCTGCGCCTGGGGTCTCAGGAAGGGCGCGACCCATCGGTCGAGCATTTCCTGCAGTGGGAGGGCGTTCAGGTAGTGGTATTTGAACCGCCCCTGTTTGCGCGGGATGACAAGATGGGCGTCTTCGAGAACCTTGAGGTGCTTCATCACGCCGAACCGGCTCATATCGAGCTGCTCTTCCAGTTCGCTGAGTGACTGCCCGTCCTTTCGCCGCAAGCTGTCAAGCAGTGCACGGCGGGCGGGGTCGTTGAGGGCTTTGAAGATCATATCCATGTAAACGACTATAGGTGATTCTTTTGTCACGTGACAATAGGGTAACATATAGATCTGATCCTTTGTATCAAAGCTCTGATTCTATTCAAATTTTTCCGAACGTTGGAACCAATCTTCTCTTGGCGCGTTTCTTCGCGGTCGTCCGCAGCTATAGGAATCACCCCATGACCAAGCACGTCACCAACGCCTACGAAGAACTCACGGGCGCTGATGAAACGGTCCGGGACCGCGAGGCCCGGAACGGGGTGCGCCACATGGTCAGCCTGTCGATGACCAAGGTGGCTGATGGGCTGATCGACCCGAAACTGGTGCTCAGCTGGCTGGCAGGGGCGCTGGGGGCACCTGCCGCGCTGACCGGTCTTCTGGTACCGATCCGCGAGGCGGGGGCGCTGCTGCCACAGATCGCTTTTGCGGGCTGGGTGCAGTCCATGCGGCACCGCAAATGGGCTTGGGTGATCGGGGCGGCAGGGCAGGGGATCGCTGCGCTGGCCATTGTGTTCATTGCCCTGACCATGGAGGGCTTTGCTGCCGGGGTCGCGCTGTGCGTCGCTTTGGCCGTTCTGGCGATCGCACGCGCGGCCTGTTCGGTCAGCTACAAGGACATTCTGGGCAAGACAGTTGGGAAAACCCGCCGCGGTGCGGTGACAGGTGTTGCCGGGTCGGTAGCCTCGGTCGCGGTCATTATCTTTGCTGGGCTGCTGATGTCGGGGATATTGCGCGACGTGATGCCGGTTGTGGTGGCGATTACGCTGGCGGCGGCGCTTTGGGGTGCCGCGGCGATCCTGTTTTCATTCCTTGAGGAACGAGCTTCCGAGGACACCGAGGATACGTCGATCGACTTTACCCCGCTGAAGGAAGACCGTCAGTTTCGGCTGTTCATCGCAGTGCGTGGATTGCTTACAGTAACCGCCTTGGCGCCGCCGTATTTTGTCCTCTTGGGCGGCGGGCAGTCGGCCCTGCAGGGCTTGGGTGCGTTGCTTCTGGCCTCGGCGGCGGCGGCCTTTGCGGGGTCCTATATTTGGGGACGGTTGTCGGACAAATCCTCGCGCACGGTGCTGTTCCTGTCAGGGATGCTGGCCGCCGGGTTTGCAACACTTGCCGTCTTAGCCGAGGTGAGCGGGTGGGCCGGTACCGCATGGGTCATCCCGGTGATCCTGTTCTTCTTCATGCTGTCCTATCAGGGCGTGCGTTCGGCGCGGTCGGTGTATCTGGTGGACATGTCCCCCGAAGACGCCCGGTCGTCCTATGCCGCCTTGGCCAACACAGCGATTGGCGTGCTTCTGCTGATCACCGGGGCGTTTGGCGGGCTTTTGGCACTGGCGGGGCCGGTGGCGTCGCTGATCGGTTTTGCAGCATTGTCGCTGGCAGGCGGGCTGTTGGCACTGCGGCTGGATGAGGTGGAAGACGGCTGACGCCTCTTGGGTTCCGGCCGGCTTTGCGTAAAGTCGTGCCAAACCGGAACGGAGGCAGCCATGACCGCAATCAAACATATGGACGGACCGAACGGGCACCGACTGGCCTATGCCAGGACCGAGGGCGAGGGGCCGGTGATCGTGTTCCTGTCAGGCTACAAGTCCGACATGGAAGGCACCAAGGCGGTGCATCTGGAGGCTTGGGCCAAGCTGACGGGACGCGCGTTCCTGCGGTTCGACTATTCGGGGCATGGTGTCTCGGGTGGTGTATTTGAAGAAGGTTGCATCGGCGACTGGGCGCGGGACGCACAGGCGCTGATCGAAGCAACCTGCGAGGGGCCGGTGGTGCTGGTCGGCTCAAGCATGGGGGGCTGGATCGCGTCTTTGCTGACGCAGCGGCTCAAGCATGTGGTGGGCTTCGTCGGCATCGCCGCAGCGCCTGATTTTACCGAGGACGGGTTCTGGGCCGGGTTTTCCGAAGACGACCGGCGCAAGGTCATGGAAGACGGGCAGGTCGCTTTGCCGTCCGACTATGGTGATCCCTACATTGTCACGCGACGGCTGATCGAGGATGGGCGCGAGAACCTTGTGCTACGGTCGCCGTTGCACATGCCCTACCCGGTGCGGCTGGTGCAGGGGACCGAGGACAGCGCTGTCAGCCGGGAAACGGCGCTCAAGTTGCTCGACCATATCGACAGCCCCGACCTGCGGCTGACGCTGGTCAAAGGCACCGATCACCGCTTTTCTGAACCGCAGAACCTGCGCCATATCGAAGAGGCGATCCTCGAGGTGCTGGCCTGATTGCACGATTTTGCAATCGTATGCAAAAATCGCTTGAGAGGCCTGCGCGCCCCGCTATGTTGAGCCGCATAGAAGATCTGGGGAGGTGGATATGGCCGAGTATCTCAAGCGGGGGAAACCCGAAACCGAACGCGCCGAGGACGATGCCAAGACCCGCGCGGTGGTCGAGGCAACGCTGGCAGACATCGAAGCGCGCGGCGATGCGGCGGTGCGGGATCTGGCTGCGAAATTCGACAATTACACGCCAGAGAGCTTTCGCCTGACGCAGGACGAGATCGACGCGCTGATCGCGGAACTCAGCCCACGCGAACTCGCAGACATCAAATTCGCCCAGGCGCAGGTGCGTAACTTCGCGCAGGCGCAGCGCGACTCGATGCTGGACATCGAAGTGGAAACGATGCCGGGGGTGATCCTTGGCCACAAGAACATCCCCGTGCAGTCGGTGGGCTGCTACGTGCCGGGGGGCAAGTTCCCGATGGTCGCCTCGGCCCATATGTCGGTGGCGACGGCGTCTGTCGCGGGAGTGCCGCGCATCATCGCCTGCACGCCGCCATGGCAGGGCAAACCGAACCCGGCGGTGATCGCCGCGATGCATCTGGGTGGCGCGCACGAAATTTACGTGCTGGGTGGCATTCAGGCAGTGGGGGCCATGGCGATCGGGACCGAGACCATTGATCCGGTGCATATGCTGGTGGGGCCGGGCAACGCGTTTGTGGCCGAGGCGAAGCGGCAGTTGTTCGGGCGGGTGGGGATCGACCTCTTTGCCGGGCCGACCGAGACCATGGTGATTGCAGATGACACGGTGGATGCGGAGATCTGCGCGACGGACCTGCTGGGGCAGGCGGAACATGGGTACAATTCGCCCGCCGTGCTGGTGACCAATTCGCGGAAACTGGCGGAAGAGACCTTGGCCGAGATCGATCGGCTCTTGGAGATCCTGCCGACGCGGGACACGGCCTCGGTGTCGTGGCGCGATTATGGCGAGGTGATCCTCTGCGCCGACCATGACGAGATGCTGGCGGTCGCCAATGACATTGCGTCTGAGCATGTGCAGGTGATGACGGACCGGGACGACTGGTATCTGGAGAAAATGACCTGCTACGGCGCGCTGTTCCTTGGGGCGCGGACGAATGTGTCGAACGGCGACAAGGTGATCGGGACGAACCACACGCTGCCGACCAAGAAGGCAGGGCGCTATACCGGCGGGCTTTGGGTGGGCAAGTTCCTCAAGACCCATTCCTATCAGAAGATCACCACCGATGAGGCGGCGACGCTGATCGGGGAGTATGGCTCGCGGCTGTGTATGCTGGAGGGATTCGTCGGTCATGCCGAGCAGTGCAACGTCCGGGTGCGGCGCTATGGCGGGGTGAATGTGCCCTATGGCGAAGGTGCGCCCTATCGGGACGCGGCGGAGTGATATTGGCTTGGGGACGATGCGGTGACGCATCGTCTGTTTCCGTGAACGGAAATACTGGGGCTCTGCCCCGGACCCCGAAGTATTTTTGAACCAGAGAAGCAGGGGAGCCTCATGACTGAGGTTGAGCGCGCGACAGAGGTCATGGCGCCAGTGTTTGCGGCGATGCGGGAAGGAGTTTTCGATGCGCTGGTATTGGCAGCACCGGATGCTCTATTCCGGATGTGCCATCCGTTTGGCGACCTGCGCGGGGCGGAGGCGTTTGTCCGCGAAGTGATGGCTCCCTTGCAGGAGGCGCTGCCGGATCTGGAGCGGCAGGAGGTCATTCGTATCGCCGGTTTCGATGCGGATGGGGCGCTTTGGGTTGGCTCGGGGGGGCAGTATGCCGGGCGGTGGGTCGCACCCTGGCTGGGCATCCCGCCAACCGGGCGATCTGCGGTGATGCGGTTTCACGAGTTCTACCGGATCGAGGGTGGCTCTTGCGTCGAGATGCAGGCGATCTGGGACATTCCGGAGATGATGATGCAGGCGGGCGTCTGGCCGATGGTGCCGCAGCTGGGGCGGTTTTCGCATGCGCCCGCGCCCATGACCCAGGACGGGTTGGGGCCGCATGATCCGTCTTTGTCAGGTGGCAGTGCGACCCATGTGGTCGACATGCTGACAGCCATGACCCGACACCCGTCGCAGGGTGGGCCGGAGGTGATGGAGCTTGAGCGGTTCTGGCATCCGGACTTCATGTGGTACGGGCCTGCGGGCATCGGCACCGCACGTGGGGTCGAGGAGTTTCGCCGCTTCCATCAGATCCCATTCCTGAACGCGATGCCGGATCGGGGGCAGCACCCCGATGGCACGGTGCATCACTTTATGGCGGAAGGGGCCTATGTCGGTGTGACTGGCTGGCCCAACATGCAGCAGACGCTGACCGGGGATGGCTGGCTCGGTCTGCCCCCGACGAGGCAGAAGATCACCCTGCGCAGTCTGGATTTCTGGCGTCTGGAGGATGGTCTGATCCGGGAAAACTGGGTTCTCGTGGACCTTCTGGATGTGTACGCTCAGCTCGGGGTGGATGTGTTCGCCCGGATGAAGGAGCTGGCATGGAGCAAAGGATATCGCTGATCACGTTGGGCGTGATGGATGCGGAAAAAGCGACGGCGTTTTTTGATGCGCTGGGCTGGGTGCGGGTCGAGACGCAGGATGGCGTCATCGCATATGACCTGTTGGGTCAGACGCTGGGGCTTTATCCGCTTGAGAAGCTGGCCGAGGATATCGGGATCGACGTGGCGCAGCTTGGGCGCGGGGCGCTGACACTGGGCTATAATGCGCGGGACCGGGTTGGCGTGGATGATGTGATGGGCCGGGTCGAGGGCGCGGATGGCACAGTGTTGAAAGCGCCGCAGGAGGTGTTCTGGGGCGGCTATCACGGCTATTTCAGCGACCCCGAGGGGCATATTTGGGAAGTGGCGCACAATCCGTTTTCGCCTTTGCGCGGGGGCGACGGGGCGTTTCGCTGGACCGGCTATTGAGACGCCCGCAAACCATGTGGAGCCTTGAGACGCTGGGCCGGGTCCGGTTGTCGAAGCATTTCTACATGCGGGAGTTCCTCTATTCCGAGATCGGGAATTTTCATCAGATCCAGAATATCCCCGACCGTCCCGATCTCGCCATCGCGCGGGGGCGGGCGTTTTGCGAGACGCTGCTTGATCCGTTGCAGGAGACTTTTGGCCGGATCGCGGTGCGGTCGGGGTTCCGGTCAGCAGCGCTCAACCGGTTCGGCAATGAGAACGGGTTGAACTGCGCGCGCAATGACTATCCGCTCGAGTGCCACATCTGGGATTTGCCGGATGTCGAGGTGGCAGGGGCGAGCATCGTGATCCCGTGGTTTGCGGATCAGTATGATCAGGGGCGGGACTGGCGTGATCTGGCGTGGTGGCTGTATGACCATCTGCCCTTTACCGAAGTCTGGTTCTTTCCCAAGCTCTGTGCGTTCAACATCGCGTGGCGACCGGAGCCGCAGCGGCGGATCGACAGCTATATTGTGCCCAAGGGGACATTGGTACGCGGAGGCGTGGAGCCGACCGAGCAGGCCGATCAACGCGCGCGGCACTATGCGGATTTCCCGCCGTTTCGGGGCATCGCCCATCCGTGATGCGGGGGCTGGACAGAGCGCATAGTGCAGAGTAGCGTGATTTTGCACACCTATGCAAAGCCTTGGAGTTGTCCTTATGCCCCTGCCCAAAACCCCGTCTTTTCGGCTTGATGGCAAGCGGGCACTGGTCGCCGGCGGATCGCGCGGAATCGGGCTTGGTTGCGCCGTTGCGCTGGCCGAGGCGGGCGCGCATGTGGTTATCGCCGCCCGCAACGCGACACAGGTGCAGGCGGCCGTTGACGAGATGGCGCAGGCGGGGCTGAGCGCAGAGGCGCTGGTGCTCGACGTGACGGAAGTCGACGCGGTGCGCGAGGCGGTGGCAGCTCTGTCTCCCATCGACATTCTGGTGAATTCCGCCGGGCTCGCGCGGCACAGCAAGGCACTGGACACCACGCCCGAAGATTTCGACACGGTGTCAGAGATCAACATCAAGGCAGCCTATTTTCTTGCTCAGGCGGTGGCGCGTCAGATGGTCGGGCGCGGCGGGGCAATCATTCAGATCAGCAGCCAGATGGCCCATGTCGGCGGGATCGAGCGAGCGGTTTATTGCGCGACCAAACATGCGCTGGAAGGCATGACCAAAGCGATGGCGATTGAATGGGGGCCGGAAAATATCCGCGTCAACACGATCTGCCCGACCTTCATCCTGACCGAGTTGAGCAAGCCGACCTTTGCCGACCCCGAAAAGCGCGCATGGATCGAGAGCAAGATCAAACTGCCGCGCGTCGGGCAGGTCGAGGACATTATGGGGGCGTGCCTGTTCCTTGCCTCCGATGCAAGCAGCATGGTCACAGGGACGTCGCTCTTGGTTGATGGGGGCTGGACGGCGGGATGATGCGGCGGGTCACCTCATTCGATGTGGCAGCGCGGGCGGGGGTCAGCCAGTCGGCGGTGAGCCGGGTGTTCTCAGGCGCATCGGCGAGCAAGGCCACAGCAGACAAGGTGCGCGAAGCGGCAGAGGCGCTGGGCTATCGGCCCAATGTGTTGGCGCGGTCGCTGATCACCGGGCGGAGCCGGATCATCGGGTTGGTTGTGGCCTATCTGGGCAACCCGTTCTACCCCGACGCGCTCGAGCGGTTCAGCCGCGATTTGCAGGATGAGGGGTATCACACGCTGGTTTTTACCGTTCCTGAAGGGGCGGGCGAGGCCGATACAGACCGGATAATCCAGCAGATGTTGGACCACCAGGTGGACGGGATCGTGCTGGCCAGCGTGGGCCTTGGAGACGCTCTGGCCGCGCGGTGCGAGGCGGCGGGCATTCCCGTGGTGCTCTTCAACCGCGGTCAGGCGGGAAGCGGGCTTGCGCAGGTCACCTCGGCCAACCGGCTTGGTGGGGCCAAGGTGGCGGATTTTCTGGTCAGTGGCGGCCATTTACGCATAGGCCACGTGGCGGGCTGGCAGGGATCGTCCACCGGGCGCGACCGGACCGAGGGATTTCTGGAGCGGTTGACGACGTTGGGCCGGGATTGCGTTGGCGTTGAGGACGGGCGCTATGACCATGCCAAGGCCGTGCGGGCGACCGATCTGTTGCTGGCCAACGATGTCGATGCGCTGTTCGTTGGCAATGACCATATGGCTTTTGCGGTCATGGACCACCTGCGCTCCACGCTTGGGCTTTCGGTGCCGGGTGACGTGTCAATTGTCGGTTATGATGATGTGCCGATGGCGGCGTTCGCGGCCTATGATCTGACCACCGTGCGGCAGCCTGTCGGGCGCATGGTCAAGACCACTGTTGCGGTGCTTATTAACCAAATCGAAGACAAATCCGCGCAAGCGGAGGTGACTGAAATCGACGGGCCGCTGATCCTGCGTGGATCGGCCCGCATACCGGAAGGCTTGCAATGAGAGGGTTCGACAACCGTTTCGTGGATTTCCCCGATTACATTCTTGGGATCACCAAGGAGATCTGGGAAGATCGCGGGCTTGGGGCGAAAATGAAGGACTATTACCACCCCGAGGTGATCGTCCGAACGCCCGGCGGCATCGGTTTTGGCGAACCGGCGATGACAGCGGCGACGATGGCGACCTGTCACGAATTCCCCGACCGACAGTTGCTGGGTGAAGATGTGATCTGGTCGGGCACACCCGAGGTGGGCATGCTGTCGTCGCACCGGATCCTGTCGACGGCGACACATGTGAATGACGGGCAGTTCGGCCCAGCCACCGGGCGCAAGATCACCTTGCGGGCGATTGCCGACTGCTATGCCAAGAACAACATGATCAGCGACGAATGGCTGATCCGCGACAATGGCGCGATTGTGCGGCAGTTGGGTTTTGATCCAAAGGCGTGGGCGCAGGCCCGTGTGGCAGCACTTGACCCCGAGACCCAGCCGTTCCGTCCGGTGGTCGATGTGCAAGGGCCTTATACGGGCCGGGGCAATGACAACCAGTGGGGCGCCGCCTTTGCGGCGCTGCTGACGCGCATGATGGGAGGTGAGTTCTCGGTCATTCCGGACCAATACGACCGCGCCGTTCAGGCCGAGTATCCCGGCGGGCACACCGTGCATGGCACCGGGGGTGTCGATGCGTTCTGGCTGGGTCTTCGATCCGCCTTCCCCTCGGCGAAATTCGAGGTCCATCACCAGATTGGGATGGAAGAGCCGAACATGCCGCCCCGTGCCGCGCTCCGTTGGTCTCTGACCGGCAAGCACGACGGCTGGGGCACGTTCGGCGCGCCCACAGGTGCCGAGGTGTATGTCATGGGAATCTCCCATGCCGAATTCGGCCCACGCGGGTTGCGCCGGGAATGGACGCTTTACGACGAAACCGCGATCTGGATGCAAATTCTGGCCCATCAGGGCTGACCAAGAGGACCAACTATGACCCCGCAAGAGATGGAAGCCCGCATCGTCCGCTATGGCGATCTGCGCCCCTGTCGCACCGCCTTCATCGACGCCCACACGCCAGGCAGCGATCAGAAGGAAAACTTTACCATCATCGGTGGCGGCGTGTCGGAAAGTGCCGACCAGCATGTGCACATCACGGAAACACCGGGCTTCAACATCGGCGCGGCGGGCCAGCCGCCCAAGTGCCGCAATTCGCTGCACAGCCATCGCACGGCCGAGGTGTTCTTTGTGCTCAAGGGCCGCTGGCGCTTCTTCTGGGGACGCTGGGGCAACGCGGGGGAAGTGGTGCTGGAAGAGGGTGACATCATCAACATCCCGACGGGCATCTTCCGGGGGTTCGAGAATATCGGCACCGATTACGGGATGATCATGGCGATCCTCGGCGGCGATGATGCCGGCGGAGGCGTGATCTGGGCGCCGCAGGTGATCGAGGATGCCAAGGATCATGGGCTTGTGCTGGGCGAGAACGGCAAGCTTTACGACAGTAAGAAGGGGCAAACTCTGCCCGCGGGCGTGAAGCCGATGCCATTGCTGACGGATGAGGAATTGAAGGCGTTTCCTGAACCGACCTCTGCGGACGTCGTGCCCGGCTATGTCGCGCGGTATTGGGATCTGATGGCGCTGGCCGACCGGCAACCGGCCAAGGTGATCGGGCCGGAAGGAAAGCTGAAAGACCGTCCGGGCTTTGATGTCGATTTCATCACACGCGGGTCGATCCCGGAAGACATGTACACCGTCGCCAGCCATGAGGTTCTGATGCCCATGCGAGGCCATTGGCGGCTGAGCTGGGAGGGCGGCACGACCGCGCTCAATCCCGGTGACACGGTGGCGGTGCCGCCGGGCCTCGCGCACAGCGTGGTGCCAGCCATGACCGGCGAGGCGTCGATGTACCGGGTACGGTCGACCGACGATCCGGCAGGCCCAACCTGGAAAGCCGCCTGATCTGGCCGTTCGGGTGTCCGGCGCTAGCTTTCTCGCCAGACACCCAAAGCGGAGGCCCAGATGACTGGAGATACCCTGACCCTGCGTCCAGCGGAACCGTCGGACACCGATGCGCTTGATCGGCTGTTCGGGCAAAGCTATCCGATCCTGCTCAAGCCCGACTATCCGCCGTCGGTGTTGGTCACGGCGGTGCCTCTGATCTCGAAGGCGCAACCGGCGCTGATCGCATCGGGAACGTTTTTCGTCATCTGCGACGGGGAGGACATCGTCGGCGCGGGTGGCTGGACGATGCAGGCACCGGGCGGAAAACCGGGGATGCGGGGGATCGGCCATGTCCGCCACGTGGTCACTGATCACCGGCGTACCCGTGAAGGGATCGGGCGGCGGTTGATGGAGCACATCATCCTGCATGCCCATGCCTGCGGCATGATGCAGCTGCATTGCCAAAGCACCCGCACGGCTGTGCCATTCTACGAATCCATGGGGTTTGTGGCGCAAGGCGAGATCGACATCGAACTCCGCCCCGGCATCACATTTCCAGCCGTCTTCATGAAGCGAATTCTTGCCTAGGTTGATTTGAATCATGGCGCGATCGCCGCTTTTGGTGTGGACTCGAGATCCAGCCATAGGAGGGGATCATGCTGACCATCACCAAACCCGAAGAGAACCGCGTCGATATCGATCTGTCCGGCAAGATTTCGGCAGACGAGATGGCCAAGGGTCTCGATGATCTGCTGGAGCAGTCGCAGGATGTGAACAAGGGCAAGATGCTTTATTCGATCACATCCTTTGCCTTTCCGGATCTCGGTGCGATTGCCGTTGAAATGGCGCGTCTGCCGAAGCTCTTCGGACTATTGGGGCGGTTCGACCGCTGCGCCGTTCTCAGCGATGCGGCATGGCTGCGCACCGCCGCCGAGATTGAAGGGGCGCTGATTCCGGGCTTCGACATCAAGGCGTTTGACCTGACCGAGCGCGACGCAGCCGAAGCGTGGCTGAAAACCGGCATGGCCTGATCGCAATGCTTGCAGTCTGCGGCCAAGAGAGGTTTTGATCCGGCATCAAATCTCTCTTTCCGGGGGCTGGCATGCTGGAACTTCGACCGAATTGCGAATGGTGCGACAAGGACCTGCCGCCCGACGCCCACGACGCGCGCATCTGTTCTTATGAATGCACCTATTGTGCGCATTGCGTCGAGACCGTGCTGCACAATGTCTGTGCCACGTGCGGCGGAGGCTTCACCCCACGCCCGATCCGACCCAAAGGCGCGCATCGCGCGGGCAAGACTCTGGGTCTTGGCCATCAACCCGCCAGCACCACACGCGTGCATTCGCGCTGGACCGCGGACGAGGTCGCAGATCTGAGCCTGCGTCTGCGCGACATCACACCGGGCGATCGGTAAGGGACAGCCATGCATCGGGTCGCAACAAGGAGCTTTCCATTCCGCGACCCTGCGTTATCTCAGCCAAAGACACAGAGAGGAACTCACCATGAAAATCCACCGCGCCGGGGACCGCCCTTCGCAAAAGCCAAGCCCCGACTATTTCACCGGAACCGTGCGCATGGACCCGGTTGTTTCTGGCGACGACGAGTTCGCCGTTAAAATCCTGATGGTGACGTTTGAGCCCGGCGCGCGGACCGCGTGGCACACGCACCCGGCGGGTCAATCTTTGCACATCGTGTCGGGTCTGGGATTGGCCGGGTCCGAAGGCCAACCGGTGCAGGTGCTGCGCCCCGGCGATACGGTGTGGTTCGCGCCGGGTGAACGGCACTGGCACGGTGCGTCGCCTGACTGCGCCATGACCCATTTGGCGGTGCAGACTGCGGTTGAGGGCAAGACGGCGGATTGGCAGGAGCACGTGTCGGACGCCGATTACAACGGGCCGCGAGCGGGGTGATGTCTGGCAAGCGCGGCGACCATGTCGATGCTCCATGACCTTGAAGAAATAGAGAGAACGGTCCTGACGACCGACCCCAGCTTCAGAGCAATCGTACGCGCTGAAATGGATCGTCACATCAGTGAAGCGCGGCAGAATGCGCTCGCGGGCTCGAAGGATGCGTTCCTCCTTTCATTGATGCGGCTTCTGGCCCTTCCGAGGAACGGACACACACGTCTGATCCCGAATAATGCCATCTCAGTCCTACCTTTCAGGTTTGTGAGTATCGGCACCGGTGTTCGACTGCTTGATGCACCATCAGGTTTTTCAGAGGCCATTGGCAGCGAATTAATGTCCATAAATGGCGTGCAAGTAAGCGAGATTGAGGCCGCCGCAGAGGCCTTTCTGGCGGGTACAAGACAACGAAGACGCGTTATCGGGCCGATCCTTTTCGCGTGGCCGGCCGCATTGTTTCGATTTGGCGTTTTCTCAGGCAGCGGCACAATCAGTTATCAGCTACGCGATGCGACGGGACGGAACAGCGAGCTTGTTCCAGATATGAATGATAAGGTTCCCGGGGCGGCGCTCTACCCCCGAAACGAGCATGGCAAAGCCGACGCGTTCTGGTCTCCCAAGACATATCTGGA
Source organism: Marivita sp. (assembly GCF_048006345.1). GTDB lineage: Bacteria > Pseudomonadota > Alphaproteobacteria > Rhodobacterales > Rhodobacteraceae > Marivita. The sequence goes on from NZ_CP180351.1 coordinate 267,984, forward strand.
GAAAAGGGATTTCGGCCAGCGCGGGTTGCTGTTGGTGCTTCCGAGCTTCTTCGATTCCGGTGAAACCGATTTTTCGAATGCGGTTTCCGAGGCGGCAGAATGCGTAAGATCGCGCCCTGACAGGCGCCTTGTTATTGATGTCCGAGGGAATACGGGCGGCAACTTTCTTAAGACCTTGCCATTGATCGACGCGATTTTAGAAGGTTCGGACAATCGCAGGGTTGGCGTGCTTGTCGACAAATTCACCTTCTCCGCCGCAATAGTCTTCGTTGCCATACTCAAGCACCGTCTCGGAGCGCGGCTTTCACTGATAGGGGAAGAGATGGGAGACGGTCTGACATTCTTTGCGGAAGGGGGAACGCTTGATCTGTCTACCAGCGGTGCGGTTGTCCGATACTCATCGGCGTTTCATGATTGGGCAGGCGGTCGTATCGACGAGACGACACCTAGAGAGATCGCGGCAGAGATCGTGCCCGTCGGAAGTCTGGAGTTGGACCGGTACTGGACCGTCTGTTCGGACGATATTGAAGCGCGGGATGGATTTTGTCGGGAGGTGCTCGACAGCCTGAATGCTTAGACGAGTATTTTTTGCGACAGTCCGATAGACAGCACGGCAAGCCAATCGCCGTCAGACTGACCGCCCGATCTCGATCACTTCCCGCTCGGTCACGATCAGGTCGAGTGGCTGGTCTGTCGGTTCCAGCGGCAGGTCGTCGGCCTCTTGCGCGGCATAGGCGAAACCGATGGCCAGCGTCGGGCGCTGGGCGCGGAGGCCTTCGAGTGTGCGGTCATAGAACCCGCCGCCATAGCCCAAGCGGCCGCCCGTGCGCGAAAATGCGACCAAGGGTACGATCAGAACTTCGGGGGTGATCAGCCGTTCTACCGAGGGCACCGATGCACCGAACGGGCCGTCGACCAAGGCGCAATCGGGTTCCCATTGCGAAAAGACCAAAGGCTGTCCTGCGCCCCGGATCACCGGCACGCCCACAAGCCCGTGTGCAGCAGCCTCAGCCATGGCGGGCAGGGGGTCAATCTCGGTCCGGATAGGCAGGTAACCGGACACGGGCACACCGCGATAACCCGCCAGCACTTCGCTCAGATGGCCCGCCGCCCCGCGATGCGCCGCCTCATGCGCCAGTTTGCGGCGGGCGAAGGCGGCTTTGCGGGCTGTGGCCTTGCGCTCTTCCAGCGTCACAGCAGTACCACCACGGCCAGACCGAGGAAGGCAAAGAAGCCCACAACGTCTGTAACCGTGGTCACAAAGGCCCCCGAGGCGAGCGCCGGGTCGATGCCCATTTTCTCAAGCACAATCGGGATGCCCGTGCCCGCAAGGCCTGCCACGATCAGGTTTATCACCATTGCGGCGGCGATCACGCCCCCCAGAGCCATCGAGCCGAACCAGACATACCCGACGAGCCCCATGATCAGGGCAAAGGCCAAGCCGTTGATCAGGCCCACCAGCACTTCGCGTCGGATCACGCGCCACACGTTCGATCCGGTCAAATCTTTGGTCGCCAAGGCCCGCACTGCAACGGTCAGCGACTGGGTGCCGGCATTGCCGCCCATCGACGCCACGATGGGCATCAGGACCGCCAGAGCGACGATGGTGGCGATGGCGTCTTCGAATTGCGCGATCACAAGGCTGGCGAGGATGGACGTGATCAGGTTGACCAAGAGCCACGGAAAGCGCCGCTTGGTGGTCTCGGCCACGCGGTCCGAAAGCGAGCTTTCGCTGTCCACACCCGCCAGACGCAGCACGTCTTCCTCGTGTTCTTCGTCCAGAACCGCCATCGCATCGTCGATGGTGATGACACCCACCAGTCGCTCGTTCTCATCGACCACGGGGGCCGAGATCAGGTGGTACTGGTTGAACGCGTAGGCGACATCGCCTTCATATTGTGTCACCGGGATCACATGGAAGGTGTCTTCGACCAGTGATTGCAGCATCACCTCGCGGCGCGATCCCATGAGCTTGCCCAGTGTGACATTGCCCACCGGGCGCAGGCGCGGATCGACCAGAACGATGTGATAGAACTGATCCGGCAGATCGTCAGAATTGCGGAGGAAATCAATGGCCTCACCGACATTCCAGTGCTCGGGGGCCATCACCACCTCGCGCTGCATCAGGCGGCCGGCGGAATATTCTGGATAGGTCAGCGATTGCTGCACCGCGACCCGGTCGCTGTCTTCAAGCGCGTCGAGGATCGCGTCCTGCTGCGGCTGGTCCAGATCCTCGAGAAGATCGACCACGTCATCGCTGTTCAGGTCGCGCACCGCATCGGCCAGCACCTGTGGCGAGAGGATGCTGATGACCTCGTCGCGGATCGACTCGTCGAGTTCCGACAGGATGTCCCCGTCGAACTCCTTGTCGTAGAGCTTGATCAACCGCATCCGGTCAAAGGCGTTGATCTGTTCCAGAAGGTCAGCGATGTCGGCCGGGTGCAGCGGGTCCATGAGCGTGACCAGCTGTTCCCGATCGCCGCGGTCGACGGCGAAGAGGATTTGCGCAACCGCCTTGCGGTCGAGGCTGTAGGCGTCTTCCGTGTCTTCGACCTCGGGTGCCTCGATGGTTTGATCTTCGGTCATCTTGCCCCCTTGCTGCGCGCTGTCTCTCACCTTTACGCAATCGGCTCGGGAGAAAACAGAGCGTCCGCGTGATTTACCAACTCTGCATCTGGAGATAGGTTCACAGAGCCAGTGTCAAAAAGGGCATTTCATGTCAGAGATCACACTTCATCTTGGCCAGACGCTCTGGTTCAGCGGCAATCCCATGATCGACGGTCCGGACGTCGCCCATCACGACTCGCGTGGGGGGATCGCGGTGCAGGGTGGGCATGTGGTTGCGCGCGGCACGGCGGATGATTTGCGCCGCCAGTACCCGCAGGCGGCGGTCGAGGATCACGGGCAGGCGCTGATCCTGCCGGGCTTCATCGATGCGCATGTGCATTACCCGCAAACCGCCATGATCGCGAGCTGGGGCAAGCGACTGATCGACTGGCTCAACACCTATACATTCCCGGAGGAGATGAAGTTCGGCGATGCCGGTTACGCCGCCGAGATCGCGGGGCGGTACCTGGATCTGGCTCTCTCGTATGGCACCACGACCATGTGCAGCTATTGCACGATCCATCCCGAGAGTGTGGACGCCTATTTTACCGCAGCCGCCGCGCGCGGGATGCGTGTGCTGGGCGGCAAGACCTGCATGGACCGCAACGCGCCTGACGGTCTACAGGATACCGCGCAATCAGCCTATGACGACAGCAAGGCGCTGCTGGAGCGATGGCACGGGCAGGGCAGGGCGTCTTACGTGATCACGCCGCGCTTCTCGCCCACCTCGACGCCAGAACAATTATCCGCGCTGGGCGCATTGTGGGCCGAACACCCCGGTTGCCTGATGCAGACCCATCTGAGCGAACAGACCGACGAGATCGCATGGGTGCGCGGGCTCTACCCAGAGGCGCGGGATTATCTGGACACCTACGAGGCGTATGGGTTGCTGGGTGCCAACGGTCTCTACGGCCACGCGATCCATCTGGAACCGCGCGAGCGCGACCGTCTGCGCGAGGTTGGGGCAGCTCTGGTGCATTGCCCGACATCGAACACCTTTATCGGGTCGGGGCTATTCGACATGTCGGGTCTGGTGGCCGAAGGGCAGCGCGTGGGGCTTGCCACCGATACCGGCGGCGGGTCGTCTTTTTCCATGCTGCGCACAATGGCGGCGGCCTACGAGGTTGCGCAATTGCGCGGCGTGGCGCTGCACCCATCGGCCTTGCTGTGGCTGGCGACCGAAGGCTCTGCCCGGTCCTTGCGGATCGCGGACCGGGTGGGGACGCTGGCCCCGGGGTCTGAGGCGGATTTCATCACGCTCGATTTGGGATCAACCCCTGCCATCGCCCAACGCAGCGCACAGGCAGCGGACATCTGGGAGGCGGTTTTCCCGACGATCATGATGGGCGATGACCGGGCGGTGACTGGGGTTTGGGTGTTGGGAGAGAGAAAAGGCTGACATGTGGCTTGCAAAAGGATTTTGACTTGCTCAGCTCGACAGTCTTTTTCGAAATAAAATGAGTAAGGAGCCGAAAAGTATGGCTCCGCCACCAACCGCTCCGCTGATATAAAGCTGATCCAGCAATATGGCTGACGTGGGCCATCCCGAATACTCACCCGGTATCAACGCCCCGCGAAACAAGGCCGCCAGACGTCCAAGAGCAAAGCCCAAAAAAACAAGTATTGATCCAACCACAACAAAAACGGACTGCGGAATTGAGATCGAACGACCTGCGATAATGAATGTAAATGCGGTAAGAGCTGGCACTCCAAACCCCAAGGCTAAAATGTGTTCCATAGCTCGTGTTCTCTTGGAAAGGGAAATGTTCGATTTGTTCCCATTTCTCGGGATACAAGTTCTTTTGCGCTGAGTTTGTCGGACTTCTCCCTCTTTGATGGCTACGAGCATAAAAAAACCGCGCCCGGGTCGCCCGGGCGCGGCTTTTCTTCACTGTCCGTGTGAACGGAAGGCTTACTTGATTTTGCCTTCTTTGTACTCGACGTGCTTGCGCGCGACGGGGTCGTATTTCCGAACAGACATCTTTTCCGTCATCGTCCGCGCGTTTTTCTTGGTCACATAGAAATGACCCGTTCCCGCAGACGAGTTCAGGCGGATTTTGATTGTGGTCGGCTTCGCCATGGGTCGTCTCCTGCACCGGGCAAGGACTGCCCGTGAATATCATCTTGAAGGCTGCCTTCTACCCGTGTCGGCGACTGAGTCAACCCTTCTTGCAAGGGACTTTGCACAAAGGGCGAAGAAAAACGCGCGGAGGGCCTGTAAGCCGGATTCTGTCCCCCTTGAGTTGCCCCAAGGTTGGATGACCATTCCTCTGGGACCGATGTTGCCACCGGCCTCGTGCTGCCAACCCGGGGATCTGGGCTGAAGCGACCCTGCCGACGCGCGGCGCGATCCCCCTATTCGGCATTGCTCCCGGTGGGGCTTGCCATGCGGGCGCTGTTGCCAGCCCCCCGGTGGGCTCTTACCCCACCGTTTCACCCTTACCCCGGCGGACCGGGGCGGTCTGTTCTCTGTGGCGCTTTCCGTCAGGTTGCCCTGCCCGGGCGTTACCCGGCACCATTGCTTCAGGGAGTCCGGACTTTCCTCCCCCGTAAAGGGGCGGCCATCCGGTCCTCCGCGCGACATGTGGCGTAGTGCAAGCGCCTTGTGCGGTCAATCACCATGCAACGGAGGTACCGGCTGTTCTTCTTCTTTTTACAAATATGCCGGGGGGTTTTGGGGGGCGGGCCCCCCAATAGTTCGGATCGGCAACGCCGATCCGAAACACTACCGCAGCACATACGGCTGGTGCAGCCACTCCCACAGCGCGTCATTGGTCTCGTCCGGCGTTTCCAGAGTGGGCAGGTGTCCGGCGTTGTCCAGCACAACCAGACGCGCATGCGGGATCAGTTCCGCCATGAACGTATGCCGCTTGACCGGGCAGAGCGCGTCATGCGCACCGCAGAGCACCAACGCGGGCTGGCGGATCTTGCGCAGGGTCGACTGCTGGTCGCGGCGGCGTTGCAGGGCGCGGGACTGGTGGATGAACACCTCCGGGCCCAGCGTGTGCGCCATGTCCATCACCGTTTGCAACACGGCGGGACGGCGCGGGCCGGGGGCGAGGTAGGTGGGCTTCAACTCGTCCCGCATCACCTCGATCAGCTTGCCGGACTTCACCTTGACGATCTGCGGCTCGCGGTTTGCGGCCACTTGCGGTGTCTCTGCCAAACAATTGGTGTCCATGAGCGCAATGCGCGTGACCCGTTCCGGCGCGCGGCGCAGGATCTCCATCGCCACGATGCCACCCATGCTCAACCCCGCCAGAGCGAATTTCGCGGGCAAGAGCGGCAAGATGGCCGAGGCGATCTCTTCGATCCGCTGACCATGGGTGATTGGAGCGACCATCACCGGGTGGGTGGCGGAAAACGCCCGGATTTGCGGCTCGTAGAGCCGCGCGTCGCACATCATGCCTGGCAGAAAGACGACGGGTTCGATCATGGTTCAGAGGCGTCCTGACGCCAGGGCCGCGCCCTTGGCCAATGTAGCGAGCTTGGCATAGGCAATCTCGGGATCGACCGCACCAAACCCCGCGAAGGTTCCGAAGCCGCAATCGCTTCCCGCGATCACGCGGTCCGCACCGACGATATCGGCAAAGCGTTCAATGCGTTGGGCGACCACCTCGGGGTGTTCGACGAAATTGGTGGTCGAATCAATCACGCCGGGCACCAGCACCATGTCCTCGGGGATTTCGGCTTTGCGGTCGCGGAACACCGTCCATTCATGGGCGTGGCGCGGGTTCGAAGTCTCGAACAGTACCTGTCCGGCGCGCACTTTCATCAGGGTCGGGAACACGGTGTCCATGTCGATGTCACAGACATGCGGGCCTTCGTAATTGCCCCAGCAAATATGCACCCGCACGCGGGCCGGATCGATTCCGTCGAGCGCGTGGTTCATCGCTTCGACATGGGCCTCGGCGATCTTGACGAATTCGGCATCGGTGAGATCGGTGAAAATCATGTGCCGCGATAGCGCGAGGTCGGGGCAGTCGAGTTGCAGCATCAGGCCGCTGTCCACGATGGTGCGGTATTCATCGCGCATCGCGTCTGCCAGAGCCGCCAGATACGCGTCGCGGGTGGGGTAGTAATCGTTCTGCAGAAAAAGCGAGATCACGCCGGGGGACGCCGCGTTCATGAAGGCCTCGGTCGCGCCATGTGCGGCCATCCCGGCCTTGAGATTGGCGATATCGGTCTCCAACTCGCCCTGACCTTTGGACTTCACCTCTCCCACGCACATGGGACGCGCGTATTTCGGCGTGCCGCCATCGTTCTTGAGCCGTTCGAGGAAAGAGGGGTAAAGCTTGAGGTCCGCAGGCGCGTTTCGCGGGCTGTCGCCGTCAAACCCGGTGTATCGGTCTTTCACGTAGGTGGCGTAGCTGATCTTCGAGGTCTCGCCGTCCGACACGATGTCGATGCCCGCGTCGACCTGACGACGTACGGTTTCGCTTGCGGCGTCTGTCATGGCTGCATCGAAAGCGGCGCTGTCATAGTCCTGACGGTTCTCGCGGGCGAAGATGAAATCGACCACCTTCTGCGTACGCGGCAGCGATCCGACATGGGTGGTCTTGATGCGTGTCATCGGCTCGGCCCCTCGGTCTGCATAGGTTTGCAGCGACACTAACAAATCATGCGCCGGGTGCCAGATGCTTCTAAGCATCTGGCAAAGCTTTTCGAAAAGCTTTGGTGGCTCACCCCATCAGCGCGCGCGCCAAGGCGTTCTGACGTTCGACCACGCGCGGTAGGTCTATGCTGGTCATATGCCCGTCGCGTACAATTTGGCGTCCCTCGACAAGCAAGTGTTTCACCCGTGTTGGCCCCGCCAGCAGCAGCGCCGCGGGATCCCAGCTTCCAGCGCTCTCGACACCCGACACATCCCAGATCGCGATATCGGCGCGTTTGCCGACAGCGATCTGGCCGCAATCCGGACGGCCCAACACTTCGGCCCCGCCGCGCGTCGCGATGTAAAGCGCCTCGCGCGCACTCATGGCGTTGGCACCATTGGCGACCCGTTGCAGCAGCATCGCCTGACGCGCCTCGGCCACCAGATTGCCGGAATCATTGCTGGCCGATCCGTCGACACCCAGACCCACCGGCACCCCTGCATCCCGCATGGCGCGCACAGGCGCGATGCCCGACCCCAGCCGACAGTTGGAACAGGGGCAATGCGCTACCCCGGTGCGGGATCTGGCAAAGAGGTCAATCTCTTGCCCGTCGAGTTTCACACAATGCGCGTGCCAGACATCGGGTCCGGTCCAGCCCAGATCTTCGGCATATTGGCCGGGGCGGCAGCCGAATTTTTCCAAGCTGTAGGCGATATCCTCGTCGTTCTCCGCCAGATGGGTGTGCAGCATGACGCCCTTGTCGCGCGCCAGCAGCGCGGCATCGCGCATCAATTCACGGCTCACCGAGAAAGGCGAGCAGGGGGCAACACCCACCCGCACCATCGCGCCCTCGCGCGGGTCGTGATGGGCGTCGATCACGCGAACGCAGTCTTCAAGGATGAATTCTTCGCGCTCAACCAGAGCATCCGGCGGCAGGCCGCCATCGCTCTCGCCGATGCTCATCGCACCACGTGTCGGATGAAAGCGCATCCCGATCTCGTGTGCGGCGGCGATGGTGTCGTCGAGCCGGGCGCCATTGGGGTAGAGATAGAGATGATCCGAGGTGAGCGTACAACCCGACAGAGCAAGTTCCGCCAGTCCGATCTGGGCCGAGATGAACATCTCTTCCGGACCAAAGCGCGACCAGATCGGATAGAGCGTTTGCAGCCAACCAAAGAGCAGCGCGTCCTGCCCGCCCGGTACCGCGCGGGTCAGGGTCTGGTACAGATGATGATGGGTGTTCACCAGACCGGGCGTCACCACACAGCCGCTGGCGTCAATGCTGTCGCCCGTGCTATCCAGCCCTTTGCCGATTTCGGAGATGACGCCGTTCTCGACGCGAATGTCCGCCTGCGCCAGGTCCGACAGCGTGGCGTCCATCGTTACGATGGTTGTTGCGTTTTTGATCAGGATGGCCATGCCGTTCCCTCCACACAAAATGTGCCCTTTTCGGTGAGGATAACCCGCCGGGGCGACAGAAAAGGAGCGGAAGGACTCGCCCGGGCGGGATCAAGTGTAATGCGAAAGGTTGCGGTTGTCAGCCATTGAGCAGCGCCAGAGCGGCCGCATGCAGTTCTGGTGTTGCCGCCGCGAGCGTGGTTCCGCCGTCATGCGCCGGGCTGCCGTCCCATTGAGTGACAATACCGCCTGCTGCTTCGATCACGGCAATCGGAGCCTGCACGTCATAGGCATTGAGCCCCGCCTCAATCACGAGGTCGATCTGCCCGGCGGCCAGAAGCGCGTAGGCGTAGCAGTCACAGCCATAGCGTGTCAGCTTAACTTCACGGGCGACCCTTTGGAAGGCGTTGCGCTGATCCTCGGTTCCGATTTCGGGAAAGGTCGTGAAGAGGGTGGCATCTGACAGTGATGTCGTGGATTTGGTGCCAAGTACGTCGGCGCGTCCCGGTCCTGTCCAGTTGCAGCGCCCAAGCCCACCCATGAAGCGTTCGCCGACATAAGGCTGGTCGATCATGCCCATGACTGGCCCCGTGTCATCCGAGAGCGCAATCAGCACGCCCCAGGTTGGCGTGCCGCTGATGAAAGAACGCGTGCCGTCGATTGGGTCGAGCACCCATGTGAGGCCACTGGTGCCTGCCACGCTGCCATGTTCCTCGCCCAGGATACCGTCATCGGGGCGCAGATCCGCCAGCACCTCGCGCATCGCCGTTTCGGCAGCGCGGTCCGCGACGGTGACAGGATCGAAGCCGCCCGCAAGCTTGTTGTCGGCAGCCAGCCCGACCGAGCGGAAATGCGGTAGGATTGCCGCGCGGGCCGCATCAGCCATGCGTTCTGCCACTGACCAAAGGTCAGCGGCTTCGTCCGAAGTGAATTTTGTCATGAAACGCCTCCTGCAAGCAGCCCACAAGGGCTACCTCAGGTGGCTTTGCTGCTCAAGCGACGTCTGACAGAACGCGCGCCAGTTCGAAAAGGCGACGACGTTGGTTTTCGGGGATCGCATAGTACGACCGGATCAGGTCGAGTGCCTCCTTGTCGCCCAGAAGATCCGCCGGGATCGCTTCGGTCGCGACATTGGGTGCCGGTTTCTTCTCCGCGTCTTCGATTCCTTCAAAGAAGAACGCCACCGGTACGTCGAGCGCATCGGCAATATCCCAGAGACGGGACGCGCTGACACGGTTCGCTCCGGTTTCGTATTTTTGAATTTGCTGGAATTTGATTCCGACTTTTTCAGCCAGTTGTTGCTGGGTCATACCCACCAGCCAGCGCCGATGTCGAACCCGCTTTCCCACATGGACGTCAACAGGATGTGCCATCTTGCTCCCTTTCGCCAAACGCAACTTTCGTCTTTTTCTAATGGATAGGATGGTAGGGTCCGTTGCTTCAGCAAGTGTTACGCAGAACAACCTATCCGGTTATTGATGGCCGGACGCTATAGCATGACAGGTATCAGGGCAAGATAATTGGGCAAAAGGGTCCGAAAATGGTTATCAAACTGCAAGGATTTGACATGTTTTGAAAGATCGTTAGCGCAAACAGGCGTGGCCGCCCGTGACAGTCGCTTCGGCCTAAGCCAAAGTCACATCTGAAAAATTTAATATGGGAGCCCGCTTTGAAAGCATTTTTGGTCCAAAGTCACGAAGTCGCACCGAAGATCGAGGAGGTGGCTGTTCCAGAACCCGCAAAGGGAGAGATTCGTGTCCGAATCCATGCCTGTGGGTTGAATTTTGCCGATCTTCTGATGGTCAAAGGCACCTATCAGGACACGCCAGAGTTGCCTTTCACTCTTGGCATGGAGGTTGCGGGGACTGTCGATTTACTTGGCGACGGGGTTGAGGGATTCGCTCCGGGGGACCGGGTGGCGGTGTTCGGAGGGCAGGGCGGTCTTGCGGAATTCGGCTGTTTCGATGCGCGCCGCGCGGTCCATCTGCCAGACGCGATGTCGATGGTTGACGCTGCGGCGTTTCAGATCGCCTACGGAACAAGCCATGTCGCACTCGACCATCGGGCGCGGTTGCAGCCGGGTGAAACCCTTCTGGTTCTGGGTGCAGCGGGCGGGGTTGGCCTGACCGCAGTGGAAATCGGGAAACTCATGGGAGCGAACGTGGTCGCCTGTGCACGAGGCGCTGCCAAGTTGGAAGCTGCCAAGGCTGCCGGTGCGGACCATCTGATCGACGCCGAAACGCAGGACATTCGGGCGGAGATGAAGGCCTTGGGTGGTGCGGATGTGGTCTACGACCCGGTTGGCGGGGAACAGTTCATGGCGGCGTTCCGGTCCTGCAAACCCGAGGCGCGGCTCTTGCCGATCGGGTTTGCCAGCGGGGAGGTACCGCAGATCAAATCGAACCATCTGCTGGTCAAGAATCTTTCGGTTCTGGGCGTTTATTGGGGCGGCTACCTGCAGTTCCGCCCCGATGTCGTGACAGACAGTCTGGCAACCCTGATGGGCTGGTACAGCAACGGCCGTCTGTCGCCGCATGTCAGCCATGTTTTGGCACTGGAGGCCGCGGGTGAAGGGCTGGAGCTTTTGCGAAGCCGCGCCTCCACGGGAAAGGTCGTGATCAAGATCGTTGACTAGAGCCGGTCAAGCCCTTTCCAATGGCTTTATTCCGCCGCGCGCAGATCGACGCCTGAAATCGCGGCGAATTCCCGCCGCAACAGATCGCAAAGCGGTTCGATGATCTGCGGCCGTGCCGTGCCCCGGTATAGCGCCACCGACTGATGACCCAGATCGGGCAGGTTGGCACTTGACGGAATCGCCTCGAATTGTGGCGGCTCGTGCCCTTCCAGCACCGAGGTCACCGCCAGATCGGCGCTGACCGCCACTTCGATGGCACGGTCGCTGTCGGACGCCAGCACGAGATCCCATTTCGCACCGCTTTTTTCCAGCGTTCCCAGCGCCACCGGACGGAAAGAGCAATGATTGCAAAACGCGACGGGCAGGGGGGACATTTTCCAGGCTTGGCCACCCGGTGCCCCGTACCAGCGCAGCGGCACTTTCATCAGGATTTCGGCGGTACCATCGGGTTTGGTTTCCGTGGTCAGGATCACATCCACCTCGCCCCGGGCGAACCGTTCCTTGAGATCGCTGGAATAAGAACTGTGCAACTGCACTTTCACGCGGGGAAAGTCACGCTGCATCGCTTTCATCACATTGGGAATGGCAGGGTAGATGATGTCATGCGGCACGCCGAGGATGATTTCTCCTTCCCAGACCGTGTTGGTCAGCTTGCCATACACCTCGTCATTCAGATCAACGATCCGCCGCGCATAGGTCAAAAGCTGCTCGCCCGCCGAAGTCAGTGCGACCCCGCGCCCCTGCCGGTCTAGCAGGGTCAGGTCGAGGCTTTCTTCCAACCGTTTGATCTGCATCGACACCGCCGATTGCGTCAGATTGAGAAAGGACGCCGCCCGCGTGACACCGCCCGCATCGGCCACCGCGATGAACGAGCGGAGCGTGGTGATGTCGAGGTTTCTCATATATCACGATCCCTGATGGTTCAGTTCAATAACATTCGTTTCACAAATCATAATAGCAGGGCCATATACATCAGGCAATACGATGGTTGATGTGTCATGCATCACAGAATGGAAAGGAATACCCATGTCGAGCCTGATCAACACCATTATTGGCCGCGCCTCGGTGGCCGCTCCCCGTCGCTCTTTCTTGGCGCGCCTCAACGCCGCAATGGCGCTGCATCGCAGCCGCGCCCGTCTGGCATCGCTGGATACTCACCTGCTTGAGGACATCGGACTGGATCGTGCCGCCGCCGAAGCCGAGGCAAATCGCCCCGTCTGGGATGCTCCGTCGTCCTGGATCAAGTGAGTTTGGCGCGTGTCTGGGTCAAAGAGTGATTAAAAATGCATATGCCATGCATTTTTTGGCGGTTCGAATGCGTCCGAAAGCTTGAAATGGTGATGTGAACACCCGATATTCCCCTCATCTGTCCCCGCAGGTGCGGGAGGCATCCAGATTTATTTCGGAGGGATAAATGGCTGAGTATAACACAATCCGGACGACCGGCGTAGCTGGCGCCCGAGCCGCCCAGATTGATGAGGGTCTGCGCGCGCATATGAGTAAGGTGTACGGCACCATGTCGATCGGCATGCTGCTCACCTTCGCTGTCGCTTGGGCCGTGGGCACAAGCCCCGACCTGCTTGCGGTATTCCGCGATCCGATGACACTCCAGCCGAACATCCTTGGCTGGATCATCATGTTCGCGCCCCTGATCATGGTCTTCACCATGAGCGCGATGATCAACAAACTGTCCGCTGCAGGCGCGCAGCTGTTCTTCTACGCGTTCGCGTCCGTCATGGGCTTGAGCCTCGCCTGGATTTTCGTGGCCTTCACCGGCATGTCCATCGCGCAGATTTTCCTCGTGACCGCGATCGCGTTTGCGGGTCTGTCGCTCTATGGCTACACCACCAAGAAGGACATTTCTGGGTGGGGCGCATTCCTGATCATGGGTGTGATCGGCCTGATCGTGGCGTCCATCGTGAACATCTTCCTCGGCTCGCCCGCGATCATGTTCGCGATTTCGATCCTCGGTGTGCTGATCTTCGCCGGTCTGACCGCCTATGACACGCAGAACATCAAGAACACCTACCTCCAGCACGCAGCGCATGGCGACAGCGAATGGATGGCGAAGTCGGGGATCATGGGCGCGTTGAGCCTGTACCTGAACTTCATCAACATGTTCATGTTCCTGCTGCAGCTTTTCGGCAATCGCGAATAAGCGACGCCACTCTCCAGAACGACAAGGCCGGTCATTTGACCGGCCTTTTTCTTTGCAGGTCATCCCGCGTCAGGTCATCCGCAAACTGTTGGGCGGGATCTCCAGAATTTTATGGGGCGGCCCCAGAAACTTCGTACGAAGTTTCTGTAAAACCCTTAAAGAATTATTGAGAACAGCAGACAGATTGGGGTCGACGCTGCCCGAGGCGCATTGGTTCTGCATGCGCTCTGTCAAACCGAAGGATGGATCAGACGCCGATCTCCGGGCCAAGGCACATCATCGGCTCATCATTCTGCTGCGCCTCATACAGCGTCGTCGCGTTCGGATCGTTCTCGAAGATTGCCCGCAACCCGTTGGCTTCCTTGAAAAACGACCAGCACTGCGGCGTCGAATTGTCCTCATAGACAAAGCAGATCATGCCCTGATCTTCGTACCAGACCCCGTCCTTGCACTGACCATCCAGAAACGACCAGCGCACGCGCCGGTCCTCGAGATACTCCTCGACCCCATAGGCTTGACCGTTCTGCCCGAAATAGAGCGTTTTGCCGGTGACATAGGCCTCGAACTGTGCCCCATTCATCGGCTCGGCCGCAAAACCGGGAACCGCCATGAGCATCACAAGGGCAGCGGATTTGAGTGTGTGTTTCATGACGACGATCCTACCCAAGTGCTGCCCTTGGCACAAATGACATCGGCGTAAGTTTTCCGAAAACCGACGCAGGTTGCCCATCGGCGCATGGGTTGGGGCGGTCAGGCTGTGATTTAGGTCGTTTTCAGGCTCGTGGCGATGTCGCGCCTGTGCGAGTTTGCCGCCAGACGCGAACAAAGGACGATCCCGATGGCATTGGACGAACGCAAAGGTGTGTGGAAATCCGGAAGCGGCAAAGGCCGCAAGACGCCCAAGGGCCGTCAATATACCGATGAGGCGCTGGCTGAGGTAAAGACGCTTTTGGCCGACCGTCCGCGCCGCCGGGATTTGCTGATCGAATTCCTGCACCTGATACAGGACGCCCATGGCCATCTGAGCGCCGCCAATCTGCGTGCGCTGGCCGAAGAGATGCGCCTGAGCATGGCCGAAATCTACGAGGTCGCCACCTTCTACGCCCACTTCGACGTGGTGAAGGAGGGCGAGACCCCGCCGCCTGCGCTGACCATCCGCGTCTGCGACTCGCTCTCCTGCGAACTGGCGGGCGCACAGGCCCTTCAGCAGGCACTGGAAGACGGGCTTGACCCTTCGGAGGTCCGTGTCCTCCGCGCCCCCTGCATGGGCCGCTGCGACACCGCCCCGGTGCTGGAGTTGGGACACAACCATATCGACCACGCGACCCCGGAAAAGGTGAAAGCCGCCATCGCGGCGGGCGACACCCACACCCATATCCCCGACTATCAGGATCTCAACGCATATCTCAAAACCGGCGGCTATTCCGCGCTTATGGACCTGCGAGCCAACGGCAATTGGGAAGACGTGCAGGAACAGGTGCTTGCCTCGGGACTGCGCGGTCTCGGCGGCGCAGGTTTCCCGTCGGGCAAAAAATGGGGCTTCGTGCGGGCCAATCCCGGCCCACGCTATCTGGCCGTGAACGGAGACGAGGGCGAGCCGGGCACCTTCAAGGACCGGTTCTACCTCGAACGCGTGCCGCATCTCTTCCTCGAAGGCATGCTGATCGCCGCCTGGGCGGTCGAGGCCAAGACCTGCTTCATCTACATGCGCGACGAATACCCCGCCGTGCTCGAAATCCTGCGCCGCGAGATCGCAGCCTTGGAGGCCACCGGCATGGTCGCCCCCGGCTATATCGACCTGCGGCGCGGGGCCGGGGCTTATATCTGCGGCGAAGAATCCGCGATGATCGAATCCATCGAAGGCAAACGCGGCATGCCCCGCCACCGCCCGCCGTTTGTCGCGCAGGTTGGCATCTTCGATCGCCCCACCTTGGTGCACAACGTCGAAACCCTCTACTGGGTCGCGCGCGTCTGCCGCGAAGGGCCGGAATGCCTGAACACAACCGAAAAGAATGGTCGCAAGGGGCTGCGGTCCTATTCCGTGTCGGGTCGTGTCGCCAATCCGGGTGTCTACCTGCTGCCTGCAGGCAGCACGATCACTGACATCATTGACGCCGCAGGTGGCATGGCGGAGGGCCACAGCTTCAAGGCCTATCAACCCGGTGGCCCGTCCTCGGGTATCCTGCCTGCGTCGATGAATGACATCCCGCTCGACTTCGACACGCTGCAACCGCATGGCTCCTTCATCGGCTCCGCCGCAGTTGTGGTGCTATCCGACAAAGACAGCGCCCGCGATGCCGCCCTCAACATGCTGCGCTTCTTCGAGGACGAATCCTGTGGGCAATGTACCCCCTGCCGCGTGGGCTGCGAAAAGGCGGTCAAACTGATGCAGGCCGAGCATTGGAACCAGCCGCTGCTTGAGGAACTCTGCACTGCGATGGCCGATGCGTCGATCTGCGGGCTGGGGCAGGCGGCACCGAACCCCATCCGTCTGACGATGAAGCATTTCCCGGACGAGGTCTGAGCCTTCCATCTTGCCCGGATAAGGACTAGGTGAAGGGGAACGACGCAGACACGGACGGTCCCCATGTCCTTTTTCGGCAAGCTGAAATCCAAGCTCTTCAAATCTTCGTCCAAGCTGGACGAGGGGTTGGACGCCATCGTTTCCGACGGTGGTGAGGAAACCCCGACCCCCGAAGCGCCGCGGCCCAGCGACCCAACCCCGCCGTCCCCGCCTGTGCGGCAAACCCCTCCGCCTGACGTGCCCGCCGCCCCGACGCCGGAAGAGGTGCCAGAGCCCGACCTGCCAGAGCCAGAGCTGCCGGAACCGCCAACACCCCCAGAGGTCCCGCAGCCAGATCTGCCCGCACCCGAAACACCGCAGGAAATCCCGCAACCCGATTTGCCGCCGGATACATCGCCCGCACCCGGCCCTGACATGCCCGCGCCTGCGCCGACCCCGGTCAGCCCGCCGCCACCTCCTGTGGAAACCCCACAACCCAGCGATCCGATTCCGGCACCTCCCACCGAGGTGCAGCCGTCCGCACCGCTCGAAGTGCCAGTGAAACCCGTCGGCCTTGTCGAAGAGACCCCGGTCGCCGAGGCCCGCAAACCCGGCTTCCTCGGTCGCCTGCTGGGTCGCACCACAGCCCTGACTGAGATTCGGCGCGAACTTGACGACGACATGCTGGAACAGCTCGAAGAGCTGCTGATCCAGGCCGACATGGGCGTCGACACCTCGCTGCGCGTGACTGCCAACATTGCCGAAGGGCGCTACGGCAAGAAACTCAGCGTGCGCGAGATCAAGGAATTGCTCGCGGGCGAAGTGGCCCGCATCATGGAGCCGGTTGCCAAACCGATGCCGCTCTACCCGACCAAGCCGCAGGTGGTGCTTGTCGTCGGCGTCAACGGTTCAGGCAAGACCACAACCATCGGCAAACTCGCCAGCCAGTTCCGCGCTGCGGGCAAGAAAGTGGTGATCGCCGCAGGTGACACGTTCCGCGCCGCCGCCGTGGAACAACTTCAGGTCTGGGGCGACCGCGCGGGCGTGCCGGTGCTTACCGCTCCCGAAGGCTCGGACCCCGCCAGCCTCGCCTTTGACGCCATGACCAAAGCGCAGGCCGATGGCGCGGACCTCTTGATGATCGACACCGCAGGCCGCCTGCAGAACCGTCAGGACTTGATGGAGGAACTGGCCAAGATCGTTCGCGTGATCCGCAAGAAAGACCCCGACGCGCCGCACAACACGCTACTGGTGCTTGACGCTACGACCGGTCAGAACGCGCTGAGTCAGGTCGAGACCTTCCAGAAACTCGCTGATGTCACGGGCCTTGTCATGACCAAACTCGATGGTACCGCCAAGGGCGGGGTTCTTGTGGCACTTGCCGACAAGTTCGGCCTTCCAATCCACGCCATCGGCGTGGGCGAACAGATCGACGATCTGCAACCTTTCGATCCCGAGGAATTTGCCGCCGCCCTGACGGGGCTTGGCACCGAATGAGTCACTCTCCGGTTTCCAAATACTTCGGGGTGAGGCGCGCAGCGCCGAGGGGCAGAGCCCCTGAGACGGATTTTGCAAAATCCGTCCACCGCCCATGATCAGCGACTGGCTTGTTTCCATTGAAGGCACCGAGGCCGGGCAGCAGCTTGCCCTCTGGCTCGCCCTTCTGGCCGCCGTGCTGCATGCGGCCTTTGGCGCGCTGCAAAAGGGCAAACACGACCCGTGGTTGTCGCGCGGGGCGATCGACATCAGC
Source organism: Marivita sp. (assembly GCF_048006345.1). Taxonomy (GTDB): domain Bacteria; phylum Pseudomonadota; class Alphaproteobacteria; order Rhodobacterales; family Rhodobacteraceae; genus Marivita. The sequence continues at coordinate 285,630 of NZ_CP180351.1, forward strand.
TACGGGCTGATGGCAGCTCCCTTTGCGCTCTTCGTCGTCCCGTGGCCAGAACCCCATATGTGGCCGATCTTCGCGGGCGCGTTCATCATTCACCTGGGATACAAACTCCTGCAGGCACAGGCCTACACCAAAGGCGCATTCACCGTGGTCTACCCCGTGGTGCGCGGCACCGGTCCGCTCTTTGCGGTGATTGGCGCTTACCTGATCTTCGGAGAGGTTTTCACCGCCACGCAATGGCTCGGCCTTGCGGTGCTGCTTGCGGGCATCTTCGGACTTGCGGTCTACAACCTGATCTTTCTCGAAGCGGAGCGCGACACGCTGCCAGCGGCCCTGATGCTTGCCATCGCGACGGGTCTCTTCGTGGCGCTCTACACCACCTATGACGCCTACGGGATCCGCGCGACCGCAAACCCGTTTACCTTTCTTGCGTGGTTTTTCATGATCGACGGCATCGTCATGCCGATCATCGCCGCACTGCGCTATCGCAACATAACCCACAAACCCGCACTTGGGCCGCTGGCTGTCAGAGGTGTGATCGGCGGGCTGGTGGCTTTTTTCAGTTTCGGCTCCATCATGGTGGCCACACGCCTAGACCAGGTGGGCGAAGCGGCGGTGCTGCGCGAGACATCGACCGTCTTTGCCGCGATCATCGGTTGGGTGTTCCTGAAGGAAACCGTGGGTCCGCGAAGGATTGCGCTCATGGCCCTGATCGCGTTAGGGGCTGTCATCGTGGAATTCGGAGGCTGAGACTTGGCACAACGACACGTCCCGCAATGGGTGAAATCGGTATTGGAACTGGGCCCGGTGCTGGGTTTTCTTGTCGCCTATTTCTGGTTTCAGGACCGTATTTTCACAGTTGGCGGGCAAGAATACAGCGCCTTTATCGCTGTGACCGCCGTGTTTGTTCCGGTTTTCATCGCCTCCATGGCGGCAGTCTGGTGGCTGACCGGAACGATCGGGCGCATGCAGGTCTTCACGGCTGTGGTGCTGATTGTCATGGGCGGACTGACCGTGTGGTTCAATGACGACCGCTTCGTCAAGCTGAAGCCGACGCTGGTGTACGGAGCGTTCGGGGCCATCCTTGGTGTGGGGTTGCTCTTCGGCAGGTCTTGGTTGCGCTATGTGATGGAAGAACTGATGCCTCTTCAGGATGAAGGCTGGATGCAACTGACACGCCGCGTGACAGGGTTCTTTTTCGGGATGGCCATACTGAACGTTGCGATCTGGCAGTTCATGTCGGAACAGGCTTTCGTTCTTTGGGACACTGTCGGGCAGATGGTGGTGACCTTTGCCTTCTTCATTGCGCAGGCCGGTCTGATCCAGAAGTACAGCACCGCCGAGGAAGACTAACCCCGCCGGTCGATCTTGGTCGACAGGTGGATAAAACTTTCCGAGCTTTGAACGCCCTTCGCCTCGGCGATGTGATCCAGCGTCCGATCCAATTCCTGCGTTGTCTGGGCGCTGATCTCGACCACCAGGTCAACCCGCCCTGACACGGTGAACACCGCTTCCACATTGGGCAGGGCGTGCAGCCGGGACAAGACCGCAGGCCCGGTGCGCGGCGCAATCGACACCAGCGCCGTGGCCCGGATGGGCGCGGCCAGCGTATCGCCGCTGCGCAGAGTGAAGCCGGCAATCACGCCCTTTTCCAGCAACCGGTCAATGCGCGTCTGCACCGTGGTACGCGCCAAGCCCAGTTTGCGGGCCAGTTCTGCCACCGGCATCCGCGCGTCGCGGCGCAGGAGGGCGATCAGCTCTGCATCGGTTTCGTCGATTTGTATGCTCATTCCGTCAGTCTGAGTGCAAAAGAGTCTGTTTTGCAAGAACTGCCGAAACGAACCGACGTGGAACGCAAGCAGACTGAAGGAAACAGAACCATATGAGGCAGTCATGGTTGCAGGGGCAGAAGACAACAATCAGGCGCGGTTCGACAGGGCGCGTATCGCGACGCTGATCGCAGGCAGCCAGCCGGACGATCCGCTGGCAATCCTGCGGCCGGAGGTGCTGCGGCGCACGGCGCAAAGCTTTCTGCGCGGCTTTCCCGGTCAGGTCAGCTACGCGGTCAAGGCCAATCCGGTCCCCGACATCCTACGCATTCTGGTGCAAACCGGCGTCACGGTTTTCGATGTCGCCTCGGTGCCCGAAATGCGGGCCGTCCGCGCGATCTGTCCAACGGCGCGGCTGCACTACCACAACCCGGTCCGCTCCGCGTCCGAGATCGCGCAGGCCAAGGCGCTTGGCGTGGCCTCGTGGTCGGTGGACCGGATGTCGGAGCTGGACAAGCTGGGTGACCTTCCCAAAGGCACAGAAGTGGCTGTGCGCCTGTCGTTGAAACGCGGTGGGGCTGCCTATGATTTCGGCAGCAAGTTCGGCGCATCGCCCGACGTGGCAACAACCCTGCTGCGTGCCGTCGCGGCCCGAGGCATGGTCCCCACGTTGACGTTTCACCCAGGCACCCAATGTACCGACCCCGCCAGTTGGGCCGATTACATCGCCGCCTCCGCAGAGGTCGCGGAGCGGGCAGGGGTCCACTTGCCCGCCTTGAACGTGGGCGGAGGGTTTCCATCGCTTCCGCGCGGCGGCGCTGCTCTGCGTGAACGGCTTTTCAAAACAATCGAAGCTGCAAACAAAGCCCATTTCCCGAACCAGCCGCCCCTTCTCTGGTGCGAACCCGGTCGCGCGATGGTGGCCGAGGCGGTATGGCTGGTGCTGCGCGTTAAAGCTCGGGGTGACGGGGTGCTGACTCTGAACGACGGTCTCTACGGTGCCTTGGGCGAATGGCGCGATATGCCCGTGCCCAGCCGACAGATCGCCCTGACAGCACATTGTCAACCTGTGTTGGGCAAACCGCAGCCCTTCACCATCTTTGGCCCGACCTGTGACAGTCTGGACCGTGTGCCGGACCCGTGGATGCTGCCCTCACAAATCACGGATGGCGACTACATCCTGATCACCGGGGCGGGGGCCTATAGCACCGCGTTGGTCACACCGTTCAACGGCTACGGGACAACCGATTTGCGAAACCTCGATTCTATGCCCGAACCTGCTGGACAGTGCCGCCTCGCAGGCTAGTGTCCCTGCCGAAAGACTACGGTCACACGCGCGAGGGAAACATGGATAAATTTGGCAAGTCACAACCGGTCAAACGGGTAGAAGACGTGCGGTTTCTCACGGGAGCCGGACGCTATGTCGATGATATCGCACCCGAGGGCGCGCTAAGGGGCTACGTGTTCCGCTCCTCTGTCGCCCATGCCAGCATCGACACGCTGGATGTGACCGACGCGCGCGAGGCGCCGGGCGTGCATCTTGTTCTGACGGCAGCCGAACTGGCAGAGGCGGGCTACACCGAGGGTCTGTGGGGCGTCACGATGCCCAATCGCGACGGGTCGATGGGTGCGTCGCCGTTCCGTCCGGTTCTTGCCACCGATACCGTCCGCTATGTGGGCGAGGCGGTTGCCTTTATCGTCGCCGACAGTCTTGAAGCAGCCCGCGATGCGGCGGAACTGATCACCTTCGACTACACTGACAAACCTGTGCATCTGGGCCTCAACGCGGGTGGTGAATCTCCACCCCGAAGCGCCGGGCAATGTCGCCTTCGACTGGGGCATGGGGAACGAAGCTGCGACGGCAGAGGCGTTCAACGCCGCCCACCGAAAGGTCAGTCTTGATGTCGAGGACAACCGCATCATCGTCAACGCGATGGAACCGCGTGGCTGCTACGCCGAAATGGAAGGCGACCGCCTGCATTTCGCAGTCAACGCTCAGGGTGTGTGGGAGCACAAAAAACAGCTCGCTCGTGTTCTGAACATGGCCGAAGAGGACATTCGCGTCACAAATCCCGACACCGGCGGCGGTTTCGGCATGAAGGCGATGCCGCACCCCGAGAATTTCCTGACCGCCATCGCCTGCAAGATGTTGGGCCAACCGGTGCGCTGGATGTCCGAACGCACCGAGGCGATGTTGTCCGACAACGCGGGGCGCGACCTGCGCCATACGGCAGAACTGGCCTTTGACGAAAACAACCGCATCACCGCCTACCGGGTGCAGACCGTTGCCAATATGGGGGCCTACAACTCGCACTTTGCGCAGGCCATCCAGACCAGCCTGTTTTCGAAAGTGCTGATGGGGGTTTATGACGTGCAGACCTCGTGGCTGCAGGTCGAAGGTGTTTACACCAACACCACCCCTGTCGATGCATACCGCGGGGCTGGACGTCCCGAAGCGATCTACCTGCTGGAACGGGTCATGGACCGAGCCGCGCGGGAACTTGGCCTTGATCCTTGGGAACTGCGCCGCATCAACTTCATCAAACCGCACCAGTTCCCGTACAAGACCACAACGGGTGAGACCTACGACGTAGGCGATTTCGACCGAGTGCTCTCCCGCGCCGAAGGCTTTGCCGACCGCGCCGGGTTCGATGCACGCCGCACCGCCTCTGAGGCGCAGGGCAAGCTGCGGGGCATGGGCCTTTGCTATTACATCGAAAGCATCCTCGGTGCGCCGGTGGAGGACGTGAAGGTCACCTTCGACGACGATGGCGGTGCGTCGATCTATGTTGGCACCCAGTCGAACGGGCAGGGGCACGAGACCGTATTCACACAGTTCTTGTCTGATCAGACCGGAATCCCGGCAGAAAAAATCCGCTTTGTGCAGGGCGACAGCGACCTGATCGCGCGGGGCGGTGGCACGGGTGGGTCACGTTCCGTGACGATCCAGAACACAGCGACTTTGGCAGCGGTTGAAAAGATCATCACCGCCTTCACCGCTTTCCTTGCGGAACAGCAGGGCGTGGACGAAGCCGAGATCAGCTTTGATGACGAACAGTTCCGCGTCGGCACATCGAACGTCACGCCGACGATGCTCGAAGTTGCGCAGATGGCGCGCGACGCCGGGCGTACGGACCTTTTGACCTTTGACGCGACGATCACGCTCGACGCCCGCAGCTTCCCCAACGGCGCCCATGTGGCCGAGGTCGAGATCGACCCCGATACTGGCCATGTGACGGTTGACCGCTACACGGTGGTGGATGATTTCGGCAACCTCATCAACCCGATGCTGGCCGAAGGTCAGGTGCATGGTGGTGTGGCGCAGGGGCTGGGTCAGGCGCTGACCGAACGTGTGGTCTATGACGAGGATGGACAGCTCCTCACGGCAACGTTCATGGACTACGCGATGCCACGCGCCGATGATATCCCCATGATTGGGTTCACCACAGAAGCGACGCCGTCGGTTACCAACCCGATGGGCATGAAAGGCTGCGGCGAGGCGGGCACCGTCGGCGCATTGGCCGCTGTCGCCAATGCGGTGCAGGACGCGATGTGGCAGCGCGGCGTACGTCAGGCAGACATGCCGTTCACGCCGCAGCGGGTCTGGGGTATGTTGCAGGATGCGCGCGTCGCGGCTGAGTGACACTGTTCTAGGATGGTTCCGCCGGAGGTTTTCGGCAGACCAGTCACCCGTCACGGTCCGTCGCGGGCCGCGCACCCATGTGATCATCCTCGACGGAACATTGTCCTCGCTCGAACCGGGTTGCGAGACCAACGCGGGACGCCTGTTCCGTTTGCTGCACGAAGTTCGGGGCGATTTGTCGCTGTACTACGAATCCGGGCTGCAATGGTCTGATTGGCGCAGCGCCTCCGACATTGCTGTCGGGCGCGGCATCAACCGCCAGATCTGCCGAGCGTACGGGTTCCTCGCCTCGCGCTACATGCCGGGGGATCGGATTTTCCTGTTCGGCTATTCCCGTGGTGCCTACGCGGTGCGTTCGCTGGCCGGGGTGATTGACCGCGTCGGGCTGGTGCGTGCCGAACACGCCACCGAACGCAACATCCGGCAGGTCTATGCGCATTACCGCTTTGCCGCCGACAGCCCGGTCGCAGAGGATTTCGCACGGCTGTTCTGTCATCCGGAAACCGCGATTGCGGTGGTCGGTGTCTGGGACACGGTCAAGGCGCTGGGCATGCGTCTGCCGATCCTGTGGCGGTTCACCAACGACAAGCACGCGTTTCACAATGACCAACTGGGGCCGTCGATTCAGTGCGGTCTGCACGCTCTGGCCTATCACGAGCGGCGCATGGCCTATGAACCGGTGCTCTGGTCCTGCCCGCCCGGCTTTAAAGGCCATGTCGAACAGGTGTGGTTCAAAGGGGTGCATGGCGATGTCGGAGGCCAGCTGCGCGGCCACGAAGAGGCCCGTCCGCTGGCCAATATCCCTCTGGTCTGGATGCTGGACCGCGCCGAAACGGCGGGCCTGCCGCTTCCCGAAGGGTGGCGGATGCGGTTTCCGCAGAACGTGCACGCGCCGTCCTCGGGCAACTGGAAGGGCTGGGGAAAGCTGTTTCTCTACCGCCGACAGCGCCGCGTCGGAGAGGACCGGTCCGAGCGTGTCCACGAAACCCTGCACGTCACGCAGCCCAAGGTTGTGCCGGAACCTTTGGTGCCGTGAGTTCTGACGATTCTGTGACCAAATCCGGCTTTTCTTCCCTTTAAACCGCGAAGTTCGCGCCTATCTGAGAGTCAAGGAGCGCGGGAATGGAACACCCGCAGCACCTACACTGTCCCTCGTTCCAACACTTGCGCCCAAGGCTTCCTTGGGCGCTTTTTCTTTGCCGCACGACCGGGTAGAAATGGGGCATGACCTATTCAGATGATTTCCTGCGCACGATCCTGAAACGTACCAAGACGGTTGCGGTGGTTGGGGTGTCGCTCAACCCGGTGCGCCCGTCCTATTACGTCGCGCGCTATCTGGCGCTGAAGGGATTTACCGTGATCCCGGTGAACCCGGGCCATGCGGGTGAACGCCTGTTCGGTGCCGAAGTGAAGGCGTCGCTGGCGGATATCGAGGCCAAGGTCGATATGGTGGATATCTTCCGCCGCTCGGACGCCGTGCCGCCCATCGTCGACGAGGCGTTGGAGCAGTTTCCGGACTTGCAGACCGTGTGGATGCAGATCGGGGTCGAGAATGCGGAGGCTGCTGCCAAAGCCCAGGCGCAGGGGGTAGACGTGGTGATGAACCGTTGCCCCAAGATCGAATACCAGCGGCTTTTTGGAGAGCTGCGCATGGGTGGGTTCAACACCGGGATCATCTCGTCAAAGCTCTGAGGGTGGGCGGACGATGCGGCGACGCATCGTGCGTTTCCGTGGACGGAAACGCTTGGGGTCTTCCGTTGGTGCGCCATTGGTTCAAGCCCAATGGACGACGCCCCAAACCCCGAAGTATTTTGAAACCAGAGAAGATCAGGACCGGCTGGCTTTTTCCTGCAGGCCCGATTGCCCCTGACGGCGCGCCAGTTCCGCCATTACATCGGCCAGTGCCACATCGCAGGATTTCAGCATCACCAGCAGGTGGAACAGCACGTCTGCCGCTTCCGAGGTCAGGCGGTCGCGGTCGCCCTTGATCGCTTCGATGATGGCCTCGATGGATTCTTCACCGAACTTTTCGGCGCATTTTTCCGGGCCCTTTGCCAGCAGTTTGGCCGTCCAGCTTTCATCAGTGGAGGCACTCGCACGTGCGGCGACGATCTGTTCCAGCTCTTCCAGCGTCATGTCAGCCTCACGGGGATGCCGGCCGCGGCCATGTGGGCCTTGGCCTCGCCAATCGTGTATTCGCCGAAATGGAAGATCGACGCCGCCAGCACCGCGCTGGCGCCACCTTCGGTCACACCTTCAACAAGGTGATCCAGCGTACCGACGCCGCCGCTTGCGATCACCGGGACATCCACCGCATCGGAAATCGCCCGGGTGAGCGGCAGGTTGAACCCAGCCTTGGTCCCATCCCGGTCCATTGAGGTCAGAAGGATTTCCCCGGCCCCCTTGGCGACCACCGTCTTTGCGAACTCCACCGCATCGATGCCGGTGGGTTTGCGGCCGCCATGGGTGAAAATCTCCCACCTTCCCGGCTCGACCGTCTTTGCGTCGATGGCGACGACGATGCACTGGCTGCCGAACTGATCGGCTGCCTCGGCCACCACATCGGGGTTGGCAACAGCGGCGGAATTGAACGACACCTTGTCGGCCCCCGCCAGAAGCAGTGCCCGTACGTCCGCTACCGTGCGCACCCCGCCGCCCACGGTCAGTGGGATGAAGCATTGTTCCGCCGTGCGCGTCACCACGTCGAACATCGTGCCGCGGTTTTCATGGGTGGCATGGATGTCGAGAAAGCAGATCTCGTCTGCCCCCGCCGCGTCGTAGGCGCGGGCCGCGTCCACCGGATCACCGGCGTCGCGCAGATCGACGAAATTGACACCCTTGACCACGCGGCCATCGGCGACATCGAGACAGGGAATGATGCGGGTCTTTAACATGGGCCATCGCGTACCCCGAAGATCGCCGCTTGTGAAGCCTGCGCGTTGCGCATTATGCGTGGGGGCCATCGAAAAGAAGGAGGTTGCCCATGTCCGACACGTTCGCCCGATATCCCAGCCTGAAAGGCAAAACCGTGTTTGTCACCGGCGGCGCCTCCGGCATCGGGGCCGAGATCGTCAAAGCCTTTGCGGCGCAAGGCGCGAAGGTGGGTTTTGTCGATCTCGACGCCGCTGGCGCCGAGGCGCTGGTTGATGCGACCGAGGGTACAGTGGCGTGGGAACAGGCTGATCTGCGCGATATTGCGGCGCTGCAGGAGGCGTTTGCCAAGCTGAAGGCGAGGCTTGGTCCTGCGCAGGTGTTGGTGAACAACGCAGCCCGCGACGACCGTCACAACTGGCGCGAGGTGACACCCGAGTATTGGGATGAACGTCAGGCGACCAACCTGCGGCACATGTTCTTCGCCATTCAGGCGGTGGCACCCGACATGATCGACGCAGGGGGTGGGTCGATCATCAACATGAGTTCCAACAGCTGGTGGGAAGCGGTCGGCAACATGCCCGCCTATGTCACGGCCAAGGGCGCGGTGCATGGTCTGACGCGCACCATGGCGCGGGATCTGGGAGGGCACCGTATCCGGGTGAACACCGTGGTGCCCGGCTGGATTATGACCGAGCGGCAAAAAGAGCTTTGGGCGACGCCCGAGGCGTTGGAGAAGCACCGGCAGAACCAGTGCCTGCCCGACCTGATCGAGCCTGTCTACGTGGCGCGCATGGTGCTGTATCTTGCTTCGGATGACGCGGCCATGTGCACGGCCAACAATTTCATGGTTGAAGCCGGGTCGATCTGAGCGGACCTGCGCCACTCACGCCAACGTGCATATCAAGTGAACGGGAACTGCCTGACCCTTTGATCACGCAAACAGGGGGATGGATATGAAGCACGTGATTCTTGCAGCTGGCCTTGCGGTCGCGGGCACGATGGCTGCGGCCGGTGACAACGGGTTGATGCGCAAAGACAGCGCTTTGGGCGTGACCGAAACCGTGGATGCGATGGTGACCGCGATGGAAGGGGCGGGCCTGACCATCTTCGCCCGGATCGATCACGGGGCAGGGGCAGCATCCATCGGCGAAGACATCGGCGCGTCGCAAGTGCTGATTTTCGGCAATCCGAAGGTGGGCACCCCGGCCATCAAGGACGACCCGGTTTCCGGTTTGTACTTGCCGCTCAAGGTGTTGGTCTATGAAGACGCCATGGGTGCTACCAAGATCGTCTACGAAGAGCCTGCAGAGATGCTGGGCAAGCTGGGCGGTGTGCCCAAGGATGCCGCCTATCTCAACACCATGGCGGGGGCCTTGGCGAAGTTCACCGATATGGCGGCAAATTAACTGCGAAGAGCTGCCAGCGCCGCTTTCAGGTCAATTGCGCCATCATAAAGCGCGCGGCCTGAAATTGCGCCATTGAGGTCTGCGCCGCAATCGCGCAGGGCGATAAGGTCATCCAGCGACGACACACCGCCCGAGGCGATGACAGGGATCGACACGGCGCGCGCCAGATCGGCGGTGGCTTCCACGTTCGGCCCCTGCATCGCACCGTCACGGTTGATGTCTGTGTAGATGATTGCCGCAACACCTGCGTCCTCGAAGGAGCGGGCCAGATCGGTCACCATCACGTCGGTTTCCTCGGCCCAGCCCTTGGTGGCCACGCGCCCGTTGCGCGCGTCGATGCCGACGGCGACATGGCCCGGAAAGGCGCGTGCCGCCTCGCGCACGAGATCGGGGTTTTCAACCGCGACGGTGCCAAGGATCACGCGTTGCAAACCCTTGTCGAGCCAGCGTTCGATGGTCGCCATGTCACGGATACCGCCGCCCAGCTGCGCAGGCACTTTGCAGCGTTCCAGAATCGCTTCAACCGCTGCCGCGTTGACCGGCTCACCTGCGAATGCGCCGTTCAGGTCGACCAGATGCAGCCACTCGCAGCCCGCCTCGACAAACTCCATCGCCTGCGCGGCGGGATCGTCGTTGAAGACGGTGGATTTTTCCATGTCGCCGCGCAGCAGGCGGACGGCCTGACCGTCTTTGAGGTCGATGGCGGGATAGAGGATCATGGCGCGGTCTCCGGTCAAATGTCCCCTGCGCTTTGGCATGACGGAACGGCACATGCAACGCGACCCAGCGTCAATCTTGATTGGATTTGCAAGCTCGGTTCAGAGTTTTTGCACCACTCTGAGGGAGGAGACAGAGATGAGACTGATGACACTCGCCGCAAGCCTCGTGCTGGCCGCAAGCGCCGCCTTTGCCGATCCGGTGGAAGGCACATGGAAGACCCAGCCGGGTGATGACGGCAATTACGGGCTGGTCAACATCAGCACCTGCGGCGCCGAGATTTGCGGTGTGCTTGGGCAGGGTTATGATTCCGCTGGCAAGAAGATCGCGTCGCCCAATATCGGCAAGCAGATGATCTGGGGCATGAAGCCCGAAGGCAATGGCGCCTACAAGGGCGGCAAGATCTGGGCACCGGACCGCGACAAGACCTACAACTCCAAGATGACACTGAGCGGCAACCAGTTGAAGGTTGAAGGCTGCGTTTTGGGTATCTGCCGTGGTCAGACCTGGACGCGCGTGAAGTGATCCATGTGTCGCGGGGGCTGTGCCCCCGCGACCTGCCGGGGGGCGTTGCCCCCCAGACCCCCCAAAGTATTTGTAAACCGAAGAAGAGAGGTGCGCTGTGTCTAGCCCGGGCGGATGAGAGGCGCGCAGCGCGTCACGCGAGGAGCATCCATGTCGCCACGCCCACCAATATTGCTGCAAAACTCCGGTTCAGCCAGACCGCACTCTGATCTTCACGGAACGCGCGGGCGAGTTTGTCTCCGATAAGCGTCCATGTCGAAAAAGCCACAAGGTTGTTGAGCGTGAACACGGTCGTGATCAACAGAACGGCCGTCAGGACTTGCGGTTCGGTTGGGGACAGGAACTGCGAGAACATCAGGGCAATGATGACATAGGCCTTGGGGTTGAGAAGCAGCAGCATCACCCCATCGGTGAAGGACGCCGGGCGCGCTGTTTGCGCGGATGTCGATGTTCTGGCGCGCCAGAGTTTGAGCGCCAGCCACAGGACATAGGCAGCACCCGCCGTCTTGAGCACGGGAAACAGCATCGGCCATGTCTCGAAAACGCCGAGGAGGCCAAACCCGAGGCCCAATGTCACGATCCACGTGGCAAGATGATAGCCGATGCTGGCGGGCAGCGTCGCCCGGAACCCGAACAGTGCGCCATTGGCGGCAAAAAGCATGTTGCCGGGGCCGGGGCTGTAGGCCAGTGGGAAGAGGAAGATCAAAAGGGCGAGGATTGTTTCGGTCATTAGGATGTCCTGTGGTCAGGACATCACTCTTGGCCGTGATCCCGCGTGAGGCGACCCGGTTCCTGCGCGTTCAGGGCGCCCAACGCAGGAAATTGGCGATCATCCGCAGGCCGGTGGCGGCGCTTTTTTCCGGGTGGAACTGGAAGCCCACCATATTGTCGCGCGCCACCACGGCGGTGACATCGCCGCCATAATCCACATGGGCGACGCGCTGGGCCGGCGTGTCGACGCGCATTTGGTAGGAATGCACGAAATACGCGTGCTCGCCTGTCGCGACCCCGTCCAGCACCGGGTGGGCCGTGTCGATCACCAGATCGTTCCAACCCATGTGCGGGACTTTCATGCCTGTGTCCGAGGGGGCGATCCGTTCGACAACACCGTCGATCCAGCCCAGACCTTCGGTCGGGGTGTATTCCAGCCCCTCGCGCGCCATCAGCTGCATGCCGACGCAAATGCCAAGAAAAGGCCGCGCCTTGACCTCGACCGCCTCGATCATCGCGGCAAAGGCACCAGACGCGCGCAGGGCTGCGGCACAGGCCGGAAATGCGCCATCGCCGGGCAGGACCAAACGGTCTGCCCCCGCGATGACATCAGGGTCAGAGGTGACCACGACATCGCCCGCGCCCACTTCCAACGCCATCCGCTGAAACGCCTTTTCGGCGGAATGAAGATTGCCGCTTTCGTAGTCGATGATCGCTGTCAGCACTTACAAAGCACCTTTGGTCGAAGGGATCGCATCCGCCTTGCGCGGGTCGACATCCAATGCATCGCGCAGGCTGCGGGCCACCGCTTTGAACGCGGCTTCGGCGATGTGGTGGCTGTTCACACCGTGCAGCATGTCCACATGCAGGGTGATGCCGCCATGGGTGCTGAGCGCCTGAAAGAATTCGCGCACCAACTCTGTGTCGAAGGTGCCGATCTTGGCGGTCGGCAGGTCCACGTTCCACACGAGGAAGGGCCGCGCCGACAGGTCAAGTGCTGCCCGCACCAAAGCGTCGTCCATCGGCAGAAGGCAGGCGCCGTACCGCACGATGCCGCGCTTGTCGCCCATGGCTTGTGTCAGGGCTTGGCCCAAAGCGATGCCCACATCCTCGACCGTGTGGTGGTCGTCGATATGCAGGTCGCCGTCGCAGCGGACCTTCATGTCGATCAGGGAATGGCGCGCAAGCTGGTCCAGCATGTGGTCGAAGAACCCGACCCCGGTCTGGTTGTCGTACTGCCCGGTGCCGTCAAGGTCCACCTCAACGGTGATCTTGGTCTCGGCCGTATTGCGGGTCACTGTGGCGCTGCGCATATCGCCTCTCCTTGGCAAGTGTCGCGGCCTTATAGGCGGGCCTGCAGCATGCGCCAAGGCCTTGTTGCAGATGCGCTTTCATCCGTGCATCTCTGTCACGTCACAGAAGGAATGCCGACCATGACACAGCCCCAGCTGCGCCCTGCCACCGCCGCCGATGCCGACGCGCTGGGGATCGTGATGTTCCGCGCCATCCATGACGGGCCTAGTCCTTACACACAGGCACAGCGCATCGCATGGCTGGCCCAGCCCTACGGAGGTCCTGACTGGTCTGCGCGGCTGGCGACGCAGCATGTGGTGCTGGCGGAACCAGATGCGATCACGGGCTTCATGACGATGACGCCCGAGGGATATATCGACCTTGCGTATATCTTGCCGGTGGCGCGGGGGCAGGGGCTGTTTTCAGCGCTTCTATCCTGGATTACGGACGAAGCCCGCAAGACTGGCCTCACCCGGCTCAGCACCCATGCCAGCCTGATGGCACAGCCCGCCTTTGCGCGGCACGGCTTTGTGATCGACCACCACGAAACGGTCACACGCAACGGCGAGACGCTCGCCCGCGCGGCGATGTCGATACCGGTGTAAGGGAATGTCGATGGAGCGGGCGAGGCGATTCGAACGCCCGACCCTAACCTTGGCAAGGTTATGCTCTACCCCTGAGCTACGCCCGCGCTGCCATCGATCAGACCGGATTGGAGCGGGCGAGGCGATTCGAACGCCCGACCCTAACCTTGGCAAGGTTATGCTCTACCCCTGAGCTACGCCCGCGCTGCCAATCTGGTAGGGGCGGATTTAGTGCGTGTCTGGACAGGGTGCAAGTGGAAAATTTACCGCTTTGCTTGACTGTTGGCGGAAAGTCCAAAACTATCGACCTGACTTGAAAACAAAAGTGCATAACCAGTTCCCTTTGGTGATGGATTTGTGGGGCTAGAGCCGTTCTGCGCAGCAGAGGCGGCGCGTGGGATCCACTGGAATTGTGAGCGCAATTCAATGTTTCAAAGCCATTCGGTACGTGTCAGGCCCTCGCGCAAAGCCCTCTGGTACCGTAGTTTTCTGACAATCTCGGTCATCGCCGCAGCCAGTTTATCGGAAACAGCACACGCGCAGGAGCGCGATCCGATGCTGTTTCATGATGCCAATGGGTTCAAGGTCCGGGGGCACCTGCAATTCGGTCTGAACGCGGTGGCCGAGCGCAATCTCTTTTGGGACCTCGCGGCGACAACTGCGCCGGGAAGCGGGTTTGATGCCGACACGAACTGGCTCGAAGGGTACATCAAACCGGGCCTCAGCTTCGAGTACCAACTGGATGCGGGCGCCGTGCTTTACGGCAAGCTGTCGGCGGTCGCGTCCTACACTTGGGGCACAGACGCGTTCGACACGGGCGATACCGGCGAAACGACACTTGAAGAGGCCTATCTTGCCATTCGTGGGGATCTTTCCAACGGCCTCTGATACGACCTGTCTTTTGGCCCGCGCGAACTGACCCTTGGAACGGGCATGTTGATTGCAAACGGTGCGACCAGCGGGTTCGAACGCGGGGCGTTGAAATTCGGGCCACGCAAGGCGTGGGAACGGGCCGCCATCGCGCGGCTGTCCTATGGAAATGTCACTGGGACGGCATTTTTTCTTGATCCCAATGAATTGCCCTCGACCGACGGTCACAACGAACTGGCGGGTGGCGATCTGCGCTATGACGCGCCTGCCGGCGGTTATCTTGGTGCGACCTATGTCAAGGTGCTCAATTCCGACTCGCCCTATCCTCAGGCTGCCTTGGGCGGCAACGGACCGCCAAGCGTAACGCCCGGTGCGCGGGAGGATACGCAAACTCTGGGTCTTTATGGCAAGACCAACCCGTTTGAAGGCGAATTGGCCAATTGGTCCTTCACAGGTGATCTGGCGTATCAGTGGAATGACCGCATCGATCTTGAGGCCTGGGCCGGTCGTGTAACCGCAGGTTACACCTTCGCAAACCTGCCGTGGACGCCGAATGTGACCGTGGGCTACCAAAGCTTTTCCGGCGACGATCCCGACACGACGAAACTCGAACGGTTCGATCCTCTCTATTACCAGGGCAGCCCAAGCGCTTGGGCCACAGGATCGAAATCCGCTTCGACCTTCATCAACTCCAACGTCAACGCGCCGACGCTGGCGGTTCGGGTACAGCCGACGCGGCAGGACACCCTGACGCTGCGCTACGCGCATATCCGCGCGAACGAGCTGAACAGCCCCGTGCAATTCGGTCAGGCCACCCGCGTTGATGTGAACGGCAACGTTGTGGCTGGCGTCACCGACAGCCATCTCGCTGATGATCTGTTCCTCGAATACAGCCGCATCATCAATCGCAATACGTTCCTGACGGCCGGTATCTCGGTCTCGTTCCCCGGGGCAGGGATCGACAACGTCATTGGCGGGAACGCAGACCCTTGGACAGGAGGCTTCGTTAATGTCGTCGTCAATTTCTAATCTCGCCGCGCTGGCGGCAGGGATTGCCATCACGCTCGGAACCGCGACTGGCGCGCTCGCCCAATCTGCCCCGTTGTCGGCGCAGGAGTCCGACCCGAATGTCATGGGCTGGATGCTGGGGTTCCCACCGCCCCCTGACAAATTGATCACGCAACCTGATTCCAACTTCTTCAGCTTCCCAAAGCTGCGCTGGTCGGTCTGCCACCTGCGGGAGTTTCTGCCGACCGAGGAAATCAGCCGTGGCACAGGGGCACCTGTCCCTCTGACCTATCCGTCGCCCGCCGAATTCGCCGATCTGGCCCGCGAGATCGACGCGTTGACCTTCATGCCGATCGACGGCGACACGCCGATGACGTGGTAACAGTCGCTTTACGCCAATTACACCGACGGGATGCTGATCCTGCACAAGGGCGAAGTGGTCTATGAACGCTATTTCGGCTGTCTTGAGGAAGACGGCAAACACGCGATCATGTCGATGACCAAGTCGATCACCGGTCTTTTGGGCGAAATCCTCGTGGCCGAAGGCGTGCTTGATGACACGCTTCTGGTGCGTGACGTGATCCCTGAAATCGGCGACAGCGCCTTTGCCACTGCGACCGTGCGGCAGGTCATGGATATGACCACCGGCGTACAGTATTCGGAGAATTATTCTGACCCCAACGCCGACATCTGGGTTTATTCCCGCGCGGCCAGCCCGCTGCCCAAGCCCGAAGGCTACGAAGGCCCGGATGGCTATTGGGAATACCTCCAGCAGGTCAAACCCGAGGGCAACCACGGCGACGCGTTCCATTACAAGACCATCAACTCGGACATGCTGGGCTGGATGATCAGCCGCGTCACCGGCAAAGCGGTGACCGATCTCGCGTCAGAACGCCTCTGGCGGCGCATGGGGGCTGAGATGGACGCCTACCAGACCGTCGACGGCAAGGGCGTGCCTTTTGCGGGCGGCGGCGTGACAGCCGGGCTGCGCGATCTGGGCCGTCTGGGGCAACTGATGCTGCACGGGGGTGAGATCAACGGCGAACGGCTCTTCCCGGCCGAGGTGGTCGAAACCATCGCCGCTGGAGGCGACCCCTCCAAGTTCGCAGGTTTCAAGACCATCCCCAACGGCAGCTACACCAGCCAATGGTGGGTCTTCCACAACGACCACGGCGCCTATGCCGCGCGCGGGGTGCATGGCCAGACGATCTATGTCGATCCAACCGCCGAGATGGTTCTGGTGCGCCTCGCCTCTTTCCCGCAGGCGCAAAACGGGTTTATCGACCCGACCTCGTTGCCGGCCTATCAGGCCGTCGCAGAATACCTGATGAGCCGGTAAACCCGCGCGAGATGCGGGGCTCAGCCAAACCCGGGTGCCTCACGCGCCCGGGAAGCAACGGTCGGATGGTGACATCGCGCCAGCAAGCTATTGCCGCCGAAGGTTGTGCCGTGATGCCTTATGGTTGCGGCGTGATCGTGATCCGTTCGAAACCCCTCGCGTCACCTGGGCCAATACCTAGCGAAACCAGCTAGATTCTTGACATAGCAGTCTGATTTGTTTCCTTTTGTGAGACGGGGGTGGACCTGAGTGTCGGCTTTTTAAGCCAATGTTGTTGTTCGGAATGCGTGTCGTTTCTTTCTGTGACCATCGCTCGCGAAAATCGTCCATGCGAAGGCACTTATGGCTATGGCTGCACCAGAATACATAGACCCTTCCAGTCTCGCCGAATTGCGAGCGGTCCTCGATGCTGAAGTGCTACAAGGTCTGATGTCAAAGTTCATCCAGGACACGGAAACCGGGCTGGACACTGTGGAACAGGGCACGTCTTCGGACATGGAAATGGCGGAGATCCTGCACAAAATTGCTGGGTCGGCTGCGGCTCTTGGGGTGGTTCGGTTCCGGCAGGAGCTGATTGCCGCCGAGAACGCCCTGCGAAACGGACAGAACACGCAAGCAAACGAGCTGATCGAGGGATTGCGATCGACATGGAACGAAACGAAAAACCGGCTGAACGCCGCGCTCTGACGGATCAGGGGTTATCCATGATGACATTGCTTCATGACCTGTGGTGCCAGCGGCGTGGGGAATTCAAGGTGTTTTGTTCTGCGACACTGGCGTCTGCCGTGGTCTGTGGGGCTGCCTGGGCCGAAACGTTCAGTGTCGGCATCGTGCCCCAGTTCGAACCGCGACAGCTCGCGGAGATCTGGACGCCCATTCTTGTCGAATTGGAGAACCGAACCGGCCACCAATTCGTGATGAGGGGATCACCCGAGATTCCCGAATTCGAACAGGACTTTATCGAAGGCGCGTTCGATTTTGCGTATATGAATCCCTACCATTTCCTCGTGGCGGCGGAAGCCCAAGGCTATTTTCCCGTGGTCCGGGATGGCGGTCGTGAGCTTTTTGGCGTGCTGGTGGTGGCCAAGGATTCGGATTTTCAGACGGTTGCCGACCTTGAAGGGCGCACGATTGCCTTCCCGGCGCCAAACGCGTTGGGCGCGGCATTGCTGATGCGGGCTGATCTCGATCGAATTTTCGGAATAAGCTACGACGCGAACTACGTAACCACCCATTCCTCTGCGTATCTGAACGTGGCGCTAGGAGAGATGGATGCGGCCGGCGGGGTCATGGCGACCTTCAACAGCATTGATCCAAACGTTCGAGACAGGCTTCGGATCATCTACGAAACGACGCGTGTGCCACCACATCCGGTCGTCGCGCACAAACGGGTCGATCCTTCCATTGTGGAAAACGTCAGAGCGGCCTTTCTTGCCATGGGCGAGACGGAAGACGGCAAAGCTCTTCTAGCGAAGATTCCGATCCGGAAAGTCGTGCCCGCATCTGCAGAAGAATACGAAATCCTGAACGAATTGCAGCTCAGAAACTACTGGGTCGACAACTAAAAACGGGCTGTGAATGAAAGCGGTCACTGACCATGAATTTTAACTCGATCAGGCTTCAGGTCATTGCCGTCATCATCATCGGGGCTCTTGTTGGAACCGTTTTGATCGAGTTTGCGTGGACGCCACGCATGAATGCTCTGCTCATCGACACGCAATCACTGGAAGTGGAACGGGAGGCAGAGATCCTTGCGGACGGAATTCTTCCCTATCTCCTGAGCAATCAGATTGGCGCTGCATACGAGACGCTCCAAAGCGCCAAAGACCGTTACGACAACTGGATCGAGGTCACACTGCACGGCGCGGATGGACGTCGCATTTTCCCTTTGGGCGAAGTGCAGGTTGCAAGCGGGGCCGCGATCATCACCGAAACCGTGCAGATCGCGTTCCAGGGGCAAGAGCTTGGTGAGCTGTCCGTCGTCGTCGATCTCGGCCCCGGAATTGAGCGTTTTAGGACCGAACAATTGCGCATGGTCTACGTGGCGGCGGTGATCGTTGCTTTGATCCTGTTCGGCGTCGCCTATGTCGTCGACCGCTTGTTCACGCGCCGCCTGATCCAGATTTCGCGCGCCGCCGATGAAATGGCAGTCGGGAACTTTGACGTCTCCTTGCCAGATGGCCGGGACGAAGTTGGCATGATGGCACGCAGCTTCAGTGCGATGCGCGCGCAAATCCAATATCAGACCAAAAGCCTGCAAGAGGCGCGCACGCGGGCTGAGAATGCGCTTGAGGCACGGTCCCGCTTCATTGCAACGATGAGCCACGAAATCCGCACGCCGCTTAACGGGATCATCCCGGTCGCGGAACTTCTGACCGCGTCTGACCTCGATCCGGAGCAGCGCCAAAAGGTGGAGGCCATTGTCCAGTCCGGCAAGGCGCTGTCCTCGATCGTTGACGACATTCTCGATGTCTCGATGCTCGAGACCGGAAAGCTGACCCTGCGGCGGGAAGTGTTCTCCCCATCAAAGCTCTGTGATGAAGCCTGTGCCATCGCGCGGCCAAGTGCCGAGAGGAAAGGGTTGACCCTGACGGTCGAGCACACTGGGCCAACCGATCTGACCTGCATGGGAGACCCGGATCGCCTTCGACAGGTTCTCATCAACATTCTCGGCAACGCGGTAAAGTTCACACAAGAGGGAAGCGTCACCGTGAAGACCTCGGTCGAGACACGGGGTGCGAACCGCGCAAAGCTGCGGTTTGACGTCACCGACACAGGCATAGGGATTTCGGAAAAGGCGCTTGATCGGATTTTCTACCGGTTCGAACAGGAAGACCAAGGCATCGCGCGCCGCTTTGGGGGCAGCGGTCTGGGATTGTCGATCGTCAAAAGCCTGCTCGACGCCATGGGCGGCACCGTCTCCGTGCAAACCGCGCAGGGCGTAGGCAGCACCTTCACGGTAGAGCTTGAGCTGGACATTGCGACCGCAGCCTCTGTCGAAACCAGACCACCGCAGACCGACACCCAGCCGACAAGGCGTCAACGCTCTGCCCTCGTGGTGGATGACAGTGAGATCAACCTCACCGTGGCATCGGCCATGCTTCAAAGTCTCGGGTTCGATGTGGACACCGCAGACAACGGCCTGTCCGCACTCGTTAAGGCGCAACAGAAAAAGTTCGATGTCATCTTCATGGACATGCACATGCCGGAAATGGACGGACTCGAGGCGACCAGACGCATCCGCGACGAAGATGGCCCCAATGCCGAGACCCGCATAATCGCGCTCACCGCCAGCGTGCAGCAGGACGACATCGACAAGTGCAAGGCGGCCGGCATGAACGCCTTTATGCCCAAGCCCCTCAGACTGGACCGCCTCAAGGACGTTCTGATGGGGTAGGGCCGTACCTGCTCTGCCTTGCCAAGACCGTTTATCTGCTTTTACCCACGCCTCAGACGCAGTAGGCATCCCAATCTGTAACGGACTGGGACACGTCATGGCGCAGAATGCCACCATCTACAAAGTCGAACTCACCGTGTCGGACATGGATCGCCACTATTACGAGACCCACAAGCTGACCGTGGCCAAACACCCGTCCGAGACCGACGAACGCATGATGGTGCGCCTCGTGGCCTTTGCGCTCAACGCGCACGAGCATCTGGAGATGACCAAGGGTCTGTCCACCGATGATGAGCCGGACATCTGGCAAAAAAGCCTGAGCGGCGAACTGGACGTCTGGATTGCCCTTGGTTTGCCCTCTGAAAAGGTCCTGCGCCAGTCCTGCGCCAAGGCGGGCAAGGTCGTGGTCTACGCCTATGGCGGGCGGCCAGCCGAGATCTGGTGGGACAAAGTCAAGGGCAGCACCACGCGGTTCGACAACCTTCAGGTGACGGGATTGTCCGAAACGGACACCACCGCGCTGGCCAACCTCGCCAGCCGCGCGATGAAGATGCAGGTCAACATCCAGGATGGCGACGTGATGGTCAGTGTCGATGAGGGCATGGTCTACGTGACCCCGGTCGACTGGAAGGCGTTGGGCTAGGGCAGGTCGCCTGCGCCATCGCTTTTGCCCACGACGCGGGGCCAAAAGCGATGTTTTCCCGCAAACATGTGACCCCGTTCACATCGCAGAGACGGCGTTTATGGCTAGATGAGGGCAGGCTCGGTAACGGGTCTGCCAAACGCCATTTTTTCCAAAGGACACTGATCATGACATATTTTGCATCTGCTTTGACCGGGGTTGCATTGCTGTGCGCGGCAAGTGCGTCCGCCAACACTTCCGGAGAAATGCCGAACCAGTATTTCGATGGCATGGCCGCAAAGCTCATCATGGCGGGATTCCGCGACGTCCAGATGGTGGATCAGGAAACGAACACGCTGGCCGCCTATGACTCGGACGGCAGCGAAGTCCTGATCGTGGTCCATCCGACCAGCCGCCAGATCCTGCGTCAGAGCTTCGTTCACAGCGGCGACCAGTAAGCACCGAGCGTTCATTCTGTGTTCAAGGCATTGAAAAAAATCAATTTAGGCGATGCGGGTCACACCGCATCGCCAACAAGCCTTTAAATCGGGAAACCCCCGGCCCGCAGCGCGGGTCAAAAGGCTTTGGATCGGCGGTGCGACGCGGTAGGCTGACCTCTCAGCAGGGGCGATACCGGGAGGGCCACATGAGCGCGCTTCGTGACGAGAGGGAGAGCGTTCTACGCAAATGTTATCTGTTTGAAGGGCTCGCGCCCGAAAGCCTTGCGCCGCTGGTCGAGGCCAGTGCGATCCGCGTGATCGAATCTGGCACCGAGATTTTCGCGGCGGGGGATCCCGTCGACGGGTTGCGCATCGTGATCTCGGGGCAGGTACGGCTCTGGATCGCTGACCGCGAGGGGCGACAGCTGACCCTGCACTTGGCCGAAGCAGGAGAGTCCTTCGGTGAAATCGCGCTGCTCGACAAACTGCCCCGCACCGCCGCCGCGACCGCATCCGAGACGACCCGCTGCCTGCTGTTGCCGGTCAGCGCGGTCGAAACCGCGATTGTCACGGACCCGGCCCTGTCACGGCACCTGATCCTGTCGCTCTGCGCGATCCTGCGGCGCAATGTCGACACGATCAGCGGCTTTGCCTTTTCCGGGCTGGATGCGCGGCTGGCCCGCAGGCTCTACGATCTGGCCCAGGACCATGCCAGGATCACCGGAGAGGCCGCCCAGTTCACCCGCCGCTTTTCCCAGACCGACCTTGCCCAATCGCTGGGCGTGACGCGCGAGGCCGTCAACAAAAAGCTCCGCGCGCTGGAGCATGACGGGCTGGTGCTGCGCAACGGCGGCCTGCTGAGCCTCCCAAACCTCCCCGAACTCGCCACCCGCGCCGGGATCGAGAGCACCCTGCCGTTTGGGGGGTGAGTGGTGGCTGCGCGATGAAGGGGCGGGGTGGTTGCTTGGGTGGTGACGTTGTGGCCAGCGCGGACGAGGGAATGATGTCCGGGTGCAGGAAGTTTGGGAAGGGTGGGGGGAATTAGCGATTCACGATAGCCCGGTTTGCATACTAAGTTATCCAATTAGTCAAATCGAACCGAATGCAACTTGCTTGAAGGACTAAGAGGCGGTTAACTCAGGTTCAGTGTCATGGCTTTGATCAAAATTTATCAATCTTGATAGTGGGAATGTAAAATGGCAAAGCGTAGCGGTTCTGAACTACGAGACAAAGTCGCCGGTCTGCTAAGCATTAAGTTCCCTCAGATTGAGGTCGAGAAGAGATTATCTACAACAACTGCAGACATCTTTTATATCGACGACAACACAATATTTCCTCAGAGAATTGCTGTTGAGTGTAAGGATTGGGAAAAGCCTCTCAGCTCTTCTAACATATCAAGTATATTTAACTTGTATTACCCATCCTTTGCAAATCGAGAAATAGACAAGCTGCTTATTGTCTCAAATCATGAATTGGGAATGCAGCCATCTGATAGCATTAACAAGCTGCCAAATGTGGCATACCAGCAATTTGATACATTTGTGCACAGTCTAATGAATTTCAATCTATTGCTGCAAAGTAATTCAGTAGCATTTGACAATCATGAAGCATCTGAGAATTTTATTCAGCCTCGTGTCGAAGGGAAGCAGACTCTGCTTATCGACGCTGTAACTGAATGGTTGGAATTGGAAGATAGTCCAGTTTCCATGGTTTATGGAGGGTATGGTCTCGGAAAAACATCCTTTAGTTACTATTTGACTTCTTTTTTGAGCACTAAATATCGGGACGGTAGCTTTGGTCGTATTCCAATTCGAATCGCTCTGGGCGGTCTTTACACGAAGCAGGACTTGAAGGCACTAATCTGTTCGGAGCTTACAGGCGCGGAGGGGCAGCCGCGAGTTGGTAATTTCTCATACGATCTTTTTCTCCAAATGCTCCGAGCAGGCGCCATTTTCCTTATTCTGGATGGATTCGATGAAATGCGACATGCGATGTCAATCCAAGACTTCGCCTACACTTTCGAGCAGATGGCGCCACTTTTTCAAGGTAAATCCAAGGCAATCATACTTGGGAGACCAGATGCATTTTTTGATGATATTGAAGAGTCGGACGTATTAGATTCGTTACTGGCTGCTTCAAACTCTTCACGTGATAACTTTCCAAAGTTTGAAGTTGACAGATTTACAAAAGAAGAAGTCAATCGCTACTTAGAATGTTTCTGTCAAGCGAGAGCGCTGTCGGATGAGGAAATATCTCTTGTTAAAAATTTGAGGGAAAGCGAATATGAGATTTTGTCAAGGCCTGTCCAGGCTAGCATGTTTACAAAGATTTTGACGTCACTTTCTAGAAGGCATGATGGTCAATTAACTCGCTATAAGCTATATTTGGAGTTTATTCGAAGATTTGCAATTAGAGAGGAGGAGAAGCCTGCAAGGTCGCTTGTAAGAAATAAGGGCGATTATCAGCTAGGTTATAGCGATCCTAGATCGGTATTCATGCAGAAAATAGCTTGGTGGCTGTCCACGGTGCACCGGGAGAATAGGTTTCTTCCAAGTGAGGTTCCTGTTGGCACGCTACCTAAAGAGTTGCGCTTAGGTAGGGGAGATACTGATTCGATACGCGAGGCATTGGTGGGGTCAGTAGCCGAGCATGTATCTAAATCTAAGTCGTCAGGACTCGTCGGTGTGAAAGGTCCTAATTTTTATTACTTTCCTCATAAGAGTTACATTGAGTTTTTGGTAAGTCAGTATTTTTGTCGTGAAGATTTTTCCAAAGAAATGTATCGAACATTCTTTAGCTTCGCAAATCCCGAGATGATTTCATTTGTTCGTGAAGGCCCTGAAGTTGGTGCTCGAAATATTTCGATGGGACTGGAGCACGTTCTTGGTCATGTGCCTAGGGAGATTTTGCAGATTGGTGCTGAAAGCAATCGGATTAAAGACGAGATCATGCGAAAAGAGTATGCGAAGCTTTCAGTTGCCGCGCGATATATGGTGTATGAGCGTTTTTGCTTGATGGATGATCTTTCTGATATGGAAAATTTCTTGCTGACTTGCATAAATAGTGCGCGAGTGCAAAAAAATGTATCTACTGCTATGCGATTGGTAGGTGATTATTTGTTGAAGTTTGACGGGCAAACATTTGTGCCGCGGTTAGTCGCCAACTCGTTTAATTCCATGATAGATGTTCAGTTTAGAAGTTTTCTTAATGGCGGGTTTCCTGAGAGGGCTGGTGATAGATTCTATGCCGACTTTGTGATTTTGCGGAAATGTATTTCGTACTCCGCCAAGTCCAATTGGAGATTTTGCCATTCCCCTTGATAGAAGCAAGCCAAGATACGGCAAGTGGTGGTATGTGGTGTAACGATTACGGAAAGATTATGAAAGTCCCCGCATCTCGAACTGGGTACAAATTCTCCATGGAGGCCGTGAGAAGATTGGTTGAGACCGGGCAAAATCCCAAGCACATCTCTTTCGTGGATCAGTTCGTTGCGCGAGTTACGGGCGGGTAACTGCCCCCGCCCCACACCAACCCCAAGTCACTCCAACTCGATCAACAAGTCCTTCGCGTCGATCTGCGCCGCGGGGGACACGTGTACGGCCTTCACCACGGCATCGCGTTCGGCGTGCAGGCCGGTCTCCATCTTCATCGCTTCGATGGTCAGCAGGAGGTCGCCCTCCTTGATTTTCTGACCTGCCGACACCGCGATGGAGGCGACGACGCCCGGCATCGGCGCGCCGATGTGGTTCGGGTTGCCGACCTCCGCCTTGGGCCGCGCCGCCGTGGTGGCCTTGGCCTTGCGGTCGGGCACACGGATCGTGCGCGGCTGGCCGTTAAGTTCAAAGAACACCCGCACTTCGCCATCGTCCTGCGTCTCGCCCACCGCGATCAGACGGATTTCGAGCGTCTTGCCGGGGTCGATCTCGGCGGTGATTTCCTCGCCCTGTTCCATGCCATAGAAGAACGTCCGCGTCGGCAGCACCCGCACCGGGCCATAGATGCGGTGACGGCCCATGTAATCGAGGAAGACCTTGGGATACATCAGGTATCCGTTCAGGTCCTCGTCGTCGATCGCCTTGCCTTCCAGTTCCTTGATCACCTTGGCACGGGTTTCCTCGATATCCACCGGGGCCGCGTGCAGGCCGGGCCGGTCGGTAAAGGCTGTCTCGCCCTTGAGGATCTTCTTCTGGATCGCCGCAGGCCATCCGCCCGGAGGCTGCCCCAGAGAGCCGCGCATCATGTCCACGACCGAGTCGGGGAAGGACACGTCTTTCTCGGGATCTTCCACATCCGCGCGGGTGAGGTTCTGGCTGACCATCATCAGCGCCATGTCGCCCACCACCTTGGAGGATGGCGTGACCTTCACGATATCGCCGAACATCTGGTTCACATCCGCATAGGTCTGCGCCACCTCGTGCCAGCGCTCCTCCAGCCCAAGGCTGCGTGCCTGCGCCTTGAGGTTGGTGAACTGCCCGCCGGGCATTTCATGCAGATAAACCTCGGAGGCGGGGGCCTGCTGCCCGGTCTCGAACGCCGCATACTGCCCACGCACCGCTTCCCAGTAGTTGCTGATCTCGCGGATGGCTGAAATATCCAGCCCGGTTTCCCGTTCGGTATGGCGCAACGCCTCGACCACCGATCCCAGCGTCGGCTGCGAGGTGTTCCCCGACAGCGCATCCATCGCCGCATCAACTGCATCCACACCTGCCGCAGCCGCCGCCATGATCGTGGCAATGCCCGCGCCAGAGGTGTCATGCGTGTGGAAATGGACGGGCAGGCCGACCTCTTCCTTCAGCGCTTTCACAAGCGGGCCAGCGGCAGCGGGCTTGAGCAGCCCCGCCATGTCCTTGAGGCCGAGGATATGCGACCCGGCGGCCTTCAGTTCCTTGCCCATCGCGACATAGTACTTGAGGTCGTATTTCGACCGCGCCGGATCGTTCAGATCCCCGGTGTAGCAGATCGTGCCTTCCAGAATACGGTTTGTTTCCAGCACCGCATCCATCGCCACGCGCATGTTCTCGACCCAGTTGAGGCTGTCGAACACGCGGAACACGTCAACGCCCGTCTCGGCGGCCTGTTTGACGAAGAACTGCACCACGTTGTCGGGGTAGTTGGTGTAGCCCACGCCATTGGCCCCGCGCAGCAGCATCTGGGTCATGATGTTCGGCATCGCCTTGCGCAGGTCGCGCAGGCGCTGCCACGGGCATTCCTGCAGGAAGCGGTAGGCCACATCGAAGGTCGCGCCGCCCCAGCATTCGACACTGAAGAGCTGCGGCAGGTTCGCGGCATAGGTGGGTGCCACCTTGATCATGTCGATCGACCGCATCCGCGTGGCAAGCAAGGACTGGTGCCCGTCCCGCATCGTGGTGTCGGTGATCAGCACCTCTTTCTGCGCCGCCATCCAGTCCGCCACGGCCTGCGGACCTTTTTCGTCGAGCAGCGTCTTGGTGCCCGGCGGCGGCGTCTGCGTGCGCAGTTTCGGTGCCTTGGCAGGCTTGAGGTCGGGATGCGGCATCGCGCGGCCCGCCACCTCGGGGTGCCCGTTCACGGTGATGTCGGCGATATAGGTCAGCACCTTGGTGCCCCGATCCCGGCGCTTGCGGAAGTGGAACAGCTCCGGTGTCTCGTCGATGAACTTGGTGGTGTACTGGTTGTTCAGGAAGGTCGGGTGCTTGAGCAGGTTTTCCACAAACGCGATGTTGGTGGACACGCCGCGCACCCGGAATTCACGGAGCGCCCGGTCCATGCGCGCGATGGCCTTTTCCGGCGTCGGTGCCCAGGCGGTGACCTTTGTCAGCAGACTGTCATAGTACCGCGTGATCACGCCGCCCGCATAGGCCGTGCCGCCATCCAGACGGATGCCCATGCCAGTGGCCGAACGATACGCAGTGATGCGGCCATAATCGGGGATGAAGTTGTTCTGCGGGTCTTCGGTTGTCACACGGGTCTGCAACGCATGCCCGTTCAGACGGATGTCGTATTGCGACGCCTTGCCCGTGGCCTCGGCCAGCGACTTGCCCTCGGCGATCATGATCTGCGCCTGCACGATGTCGATGCCGGTCACTTCCTCGGTGACAGTGTGTTCCACCTGCACGCGGGGGTTCACTTCGATGAAGTAGAACTTGCCATCATCCATATCCATCAGGAATTCGACGGTGCCCGCGCATTCGTAATTCACATGGGCGCAGATCTTGCGGCCCAATTCGCACAGCTCTTCGCGCTGCGCCTCGGACAGGTACGGGGCAGGGGCGCGCTCGACCACTTTCTGGTTTCGGCGCTGGACGGAACAATCGCGCTCGTAGAGGTGGTAGATGTTGCCCTGCTTGTCGCCAAGGATCTGCACCTCGACATGGCGGGCACGCAGGATCATCTTTTCGAGATAACCTTCGCCATTGCCAAACGCCGCTTCGGCCTCGCGGCGGCCTTCGAGCACTTTCTCCTTGAGCTCCTTGGCATTGTGCACGGGGCGCATGCCGCGCCCGCCGCCGCCCCAAGAGGCCTTGAGCATCAGCGGAAAGCCGATCTCTTCGGCCTCCTTGATGATCGCGTCGAAATCATCGCCCAGAACCTCGGTCGCCGGGATAACCGGGACACCCGCCTCGACCGCCACGCGCCGTGCGCTGGCCTTGTCACCCAGGGCGCGCATGGTTTCGGCACGCGGACCGATGAAGGTGATGCCGTTGGCAACGCAGGCATCCACCAGATCGGGGTTCTCCGACAACAGGCCGTAGCCCGGATGAATCGCATCCGCGCCCGACTCCTTGGCGACGCGGATGATCTCGTCGATGCTCAGATAAGCGGCCACCGGGCCAAGCCCTTCGCCAATGCGATAGGCTTCGTCTGCCTTGAAGCGGTGCAGACCCAGCTTGTCCTCTTCGGCGTAGACGGCCACCGTCGCCTTGCCCATTTCGTTGGCGGCCCGCATGATGCGGATGGCGATTTCGCCGCGGTTGGCGACGAGGATTTTCTTGAAATCTGGCATGGCAGCAGTCCTGACGTAGTAACGGTATGCGCTGCTTAGTAAGAATTCGTTACATTCTCAACAGCAAGAAACAGCGCGGCTTACCGGGCGTCCTCATCGAACCAGGCCTTGCCACGCAGATCAGTGGGTTTGATCGCGCCCAATTGGCCAAGGTTCGCCGCCATGTCTTTTTGCAGGATTTCAACCAGATGCGCAGGCCCATCGCTGTCCAGCGCCCCAAGCGCATAGTGCCACGCCCGTCCCAACATGACGAAATCAGCGCCCAATGCGATCGCCCGGAGGATATCCAGACCGCCTTCCACACCGCTGTCGAAAATAAGCGGCAAGTCGGTGGCTGCCCGGAATTTGGGCAGAACCTCGATCGGAGCAGGGGAGGCATCAAACTGGCGTCCGGCATGGTTCGACAGCCAGATCGCGTCAACACCGGCGTGTTCCAATCGAGGAGCGTCGTCAGGGTTGAGCACACCCTTCACAAAGAATGCCCCATCCCACGCGTCGCGCAGCCAGTGGACATAGTCCCAATCCGGCGACGTGCGCAGCAGGTAGCCTGCGTGCTGGGTCGAACTGAGGCCCGTCACCTTGCCGGCGTAATCGTCGATCAGCCGCATGCGCGGCATACCCAGTTGTGCGGTGCCCATCGCCCAGGTCGGGCACATGGCAATCTGCGCGAGCAGACGCGGGGTCAGCTTCGGCGGTGTCGTAAGTCCCGACCGCACCTGCCGTTCCCGGCGCGAGGGCACGGGCACATCCACGGTCAGGATCAGGGTCGTAAACCCGGCATCCTTGGCGCGTTTGAGCATGTCGGTGCGAATGCCTTCGTCGCGGGGCGGATACATCTGGAACCAGCCATTGCCGTCCAGCCGCGGCGCCACCTCTTCGGGGGTGCGCGTGGCAACGGTCGAGATGCTGTAGGGAATCCCTGCCTTGGTCGCCGCGCGCGCCAGCTTGCGTTCCGCATCTGGCCAGATCAGGCCGGACATGCCAACCGGGCTGATGCCGAACGGCAGAGGGTAGTCGCGGCCGCACAGCGTCGTGCTCAGGTCCACCGGCAATTCGCCGTGCAGAATTGAGGGCATGAACAGAACCCGGTCCAGGGCCTCCCGGTTGCGCCGCAACGTGGCCTCTTTTCCGGTGGCGGAATCAAGATATTCCCAGACGAATTTGGGGATGCGCCGACGCGCACGCGCCTTGAGGTCTGAAATGGCGGGGTATTTTGCGTGATGATCCATAGAGGTGCATTTGTGGGCAGTTCCCGGGAATTGTCCAGAAGCGGATTTTTTGAAAAATCCGGCGATTTCCTCAGAAGGAAATCCGCCCGTGGGGATGTGAACATTATCAGAACATCTTTATCTCTGGTGGATGCGGCGCTATCTTGGCGCGCATGAGCAGTTTCGATGAAATGGAGGCGTTCGAAAACGCCTCTCTCTCCGCCCGCGCGATGGCCGCGCGCCCGCAGCCCTATCTGAACGATCTCAACCCGGCACAGCGCCAGGCGGTCGAGACGCTGGATGGTCCTGTTCTGATGCTTGCCGGGGCAGGCACCGGCAAGACCAAGGCGCTGACCACCCGGATCGTGCATCTTCTGAACACGGGCCGCGCCCGTCCGAACGAGATCCTTGCCGTGACCTTCACCAACAAGGCCGCGCGCGAGATGAAGGAACGGGTGGGGCGGCTCTTGGGCCAGACGGTCGAGGGCATGCCGTGGCTCGGCACCTTCCATTCGATCTGCGTGAAACTCCTGCGCCGCCATGCCGAACTGGTGGGGCTGAAATCGAACTTCACGATTCTGGACACGGACGACCAATTGCGGCTCTTGAAGCAACTCGTGTCCGTCGCCGGGATCGACGACAAACGCTGGCCCGCGCGGCAATTGGCCGGGATCATCGACGGCTGGAAGAACCGCGCGATCACACCCGACAAGGTGCCTGCCGCCGATGCCGGGGCGTATAACCATCAGGGTCCCAAGCTCTACGCGCTCTATCAGGCGCGGCTGAAGGAGCTGAACGCGGTCGATTTCGGTGACCTGCTGTTGCATGTCGTCACGATCTTTCAGGCGCACCCGGATGTGCTCGACCAATACCAGCGCTGGTTCAAATACATCCTCGTCGACGAGTATCAGGATACCAACGTTGCGCAGTATCTCTGGCTGCGTCTGCTCGCATCGGGCCATAAGAACATCTGCTGCGTCGGCGACGACGACCAGTCGATCTATGGCTGGCGCGGGGCCGAAGTGGGGAACATCCTGCGGTTCGAAAAGGACTTCGAGGGCGCGCATGTGGTGCGGCTCGAACAAAACTACCGTTCCACACCGCATATCCTTGCCGCCGCCTCAGGCGTGATCGCGGGCAATCAGGGGCGTCTGGGCAAGACGCTTTGGACCGATGCGCAGGAGGGCGAGAAAGTCCGCCTGATCGGCCATTGGGATGGCGAGGAAGAGGCGCGCTGGATTGGTGAAGAGGTCGAGGCGATGCAGGGCGGCACCCGTGGCATGCGCGGGATGAGTCTTGACGACATGGCCATCCTTGTCCGCGCCTCGCATCAGATGCGTGCGTTCGAGGACCGCTTCCTGACCATCGGTCTGCCCTACCGCGTCATTGGCGGCCCGCGCTTTTACGAGCGGATGGAGATCCGCGATGCCATGGCCTATTTCCGGCTTGTGACAAGCCCGGATGACGACTTGGCGTTCGAGCGGATCGTCAACACCCCCAAACGCGGCTTGGGCGACAAGGCGCAGCAGACCATCCAGACCGTCGCCCGCGCCAATGGCGTGTCCCTGGTCGAAGGCGCGCGGCTGGCGGTTGAGCAGGGCTTGATCAAGGGCAAGGGCGGGTCCGAACTGGGCCAACTTGTGCGCGATCTTGATCGCTGGGGCGGGATGACGCGTGGACGCGCAATCATCGAAGACAGTGATGAAGTGCTGGACGATGGGTCACTTGAAGCAAATCGCATCAGGTTTGCGGAACCCGAGGTATCTCACGTCGATCTGGCGCAAATCGTGCTTGATGAGTCAGGCTACACCACGATGTGGCAGAACGACAAGACGCCAGAAGCGCCGGGACGGCTCGAAAACCTCAAGGAACTGGTCAAGGCTTTGGAAGAGTTTGAGAACCTGCAAGGGTTCCTCGAACATGTCAGCCTGATCATGGACAATGACAAAGGCGGCGATGGCGAGAAAGTGTCGATCATGACGCTGCACGCCGCCAAGGGTTTGGAGTTTCCCGCCGTCTTCCTGCCCGGCTGGGAAGATGGGCTGTTCCCGTCGCAGCGCTCGATGGACGAGTCAGGTCTCAAGGGCCTCGAAGAGGAACGCCGCCTTGCCTATGTCGGCATCACCCGCGCCGAGGAGGTCTGCACGATCTCCTTTGCCGCCAACCGCCGGGTGTTTGGCCAATGGCAATCCGCGCTGCCGTCGCGCTTCATTGACGAACTTCCCGAAGAGCATGTCGAGGTGCTGACCCCGCCCGGTCTTTACGGCGGTGGATACGGTGCTGCCGGTATGGCCTCGCCCGCAACGCAGATGATGGCCGGTTCCGACCTGCACCAAAAAGCGGCGGATGCAAACGTCTACAACTCGCCGGGTTGGCGACGCTTGCAGGCAAGGTCCCAGCAACGCCCGGTCAGTCAGCCCACCGAGGCCCGCAATACGGTCATCGACGCCACCGCGATCAGTTCCTACGCGCTGGGCGAACGGGTGTTTCACCAGAAATTCGGCTATGGCGCCGTGATGGGGATCGAGGGCGACAAGCTCGAGATCGCATTCGAAAAGGCGGGCATCAAGAAAGTCGTCGCGCGGTTCATCTGTGCTGCCGATGATGTGCCGTTCTGATCCCTGACGCTGGTTCCTGACGGTGCCGTTGGCCCGGGCGTATTTGTCAAAGAGAAGAATCAGGGCTTACCGCCTATGCCACCTGAGCGTCAAAATCGGTTTGCGGTTCGGCGCCATCACACCGCGCGGCGTGAAGGGCCGCCCGCAACACGTCTGGTCGCAATGTGCCATCCAGAAGCGCGCGGTAAATGGCACCTGTTCCGGGGCGCAGATAGGTGGACCAGTGGCAGATCGACCGGTCCGGCGGCGGCACGGCAAAACCAAGGCTGGCAAGGGCGCTCCGGTCATCCAAGTGATCGAGCCGCAGCGTGAGCGCGTGCGGCCCATCTAGCCCGCGCCCCAGCGCACGTTCTGACTGGAGCGGAGCCAGCAGGCAGAGTTCGGTCAGCAGGTCGAACACAGCGTTCTCGCGGCTTGTCACATTGATCATCTGAAACGAGGTGCCCGCGTGACGCGCTTGGGCGCGAAGGGCGTTTTTGGTGAAATCCGCGGCATTCAGCAGGATCGCGCTATGCACATGTCCTTGCCCGCAGCGCGCCAATGCGCAGAGCGCGACGCGGGCCCCCATGGAATGTCCAAGCAGGCGGATGGGGCGATGGGGTGCGTCGGCTTTCAGGGCGTCGATCACCTCGGCCAACGCACGGCCCGCGATCTCGGCCTGTCGCCATGCCGCCCAGACCGAGCCACGCGCTGGCCATCCGAATCCGATGGCCGGGCGGTCGGAAGTCCCGATGCCGAGGCGTTTGGGCCAAGGTTGGCTGCGCTGGATCGCATTCTGTGCTTCGGCGGCGTAAAGGCTGGCATGCGGGCAATCCGTGCGATCGCCCGGACGGTATTTGTACCCGTGCAACATGATCGCGACGGGGGCGGTTTTCGGCAACGCGTGCAGGTCGCCCTGCCATTTGCCCATTTCGTCGCTGCTGATCTGCACAAGAGCCATCGCTTGCCCCCTACATGTTGGGGATGGGCTAAGCGCATTCCGCAACATTGCGATGACAGCAGCATGACATCGATATGTCAGGCTTGACCTGTGTTCTTGGTGCAAGTATCGCCATGTTGTGGCGATTTGTTACCGGATTGCGGGCCACGTTAAACATGCCGCTAAAAGGTCAGCCGAAAGCCCCTTTCGCTTGGCCGGAACGGGGCTTTTTTGATGGGTCGAGGCCCACGCAGGTGAAGACATGAAAGACAAGAAACCACGTACAAAACTGGTGCACGGTGGCACCAAACGCAGCCAGTGGGGCGAGGTCAGCGAAGCGATCTTCCTCACTCAGGGCTTCGTCTATGACAATGCCGAACAGGCCGAACAGCGGTTCATCAAATCGGGCCCCGACGAATATATCTATGCCCGCTACGGCAACCCCACGGTCGCGATGTTCGAGGAACGCATCGCGATGCTGGAAGGGGCGGAAGACGCCTTTGCCACGGCGAGCGGAATGGCGGCGGTGAACGGCGCTCTGATGTCGATGCTCAAGGCGGGCGATCACCTTGTTTCGGCGCGGGCCTTGTTCGGGTCCTGTCTTTATATCGTTGAGGACATCCTGCCCCGCTTTGGGGTCGAGGTGACGCTGGTGGACGGTGCCGATCTGGACCAATGGCGCGCGGCGGTCCGTCCCGATACCAAGGCAGTGTTCTTCGAGTCGATGTCGAACCCCACGCTGGAACTGGTTGATATTCAGGCGGTTTCCGAAATCGCCCATGCCCAGGGCGCGTTGGTCGTCGTGGACAACGTGTTCTCCACGCCGGTTTTCTCGGACGCTCTGGGGCAGGGCGCGGATGTCATCGTCTATTCCTCGACCAAGCATATCGACGGGCAGGGGCGCACGCTGGGCGGGGTGATCCTTGGCACGCGCGAGCATATCCGCAAGGTCGTCGAGCCTTACATGAAGCACACCGGAGGCTCCATGTCGCCCTTTACAGCATGGGTGCAGCTCAAGGGTCTTGAAACCCTTGATCTGCGCGTCCGCGCACAGGCTCAATCAGCGCAGGCCATTGCCGAGGCGCTTGAGGGCCATGCCAAGCTGAAACAGGTGATCTATCCAGGCCTGCCGTCACACAAGCAGGCGGCATTGGCACAGCGACAGATGGGGTCGGGTGGCACCATGCTGGCGATTGAACTCGAGGGCGGCAAAGCAGCGGCGTTCGCCTTTCTGAACGCGCTTGACGTGATCGTGATCTCGAACAACCTTGGCGATGCCAAGAGTATCGTCACCCATCCTGCCACCACCACGCATCAGCGTCTGAGCGCCGAACAGCGCCAAACATTGGGCATTACCGACGGTTTGGTGCGTCTTTCGGTCGGAATCGAGGATACGGATGATCTCATCGACGATATTCTGACGGCGCTGGACACTGCATGACGGCGAAATGACAAAGGAAATTCCCCGCAGGTTTGAACCATTTGCGGGGGCACGTCGTATATAAGGTGAGTGGAAAAAAACGGACAGATGCCTATCTCTAGGACATGTCCAACAGGCGAGGGGGCCTGCGTATGAATATCCATACACCTGAGATTGACCGCAAACCCAGCCGTGAACAGGCCGAGGCTGCCCTGGCCCTGTTGCGGCAATGGGCCAGCAAGGCCCATGATGCGGAAATCGACATGGTTGATCCCGTTCTGCGCCGTTTGGTCGAAGGTACGTCCGACGCCTATCCGATCCTGTCGCGCGACTATCCCGATGGTTTCGCGGTCGATGCCGCCTATAAGGACACGCTTCCCGACCTGCAAAACGGGCCGTCTGCGCTCATTCGCGGTGCGAACCGGGGCATTCAACACGTTGGGATTTCCAACTTCCGCCTGCCGATCAGCTATCACACGCGCAACAACGGTGATCTGACGCTGGAAACCAGCGTGACCGGCACTGTCAGCCTTGATGCCGACAAGAAGGGCATCAACATGAGCCGCATCATGCGGTCTTTCTACGTTCACGCGGAAAAGACGTTCAGTTTCAATGTGATCGAAGCGGCACTGGACGATTACAAGTCTGATCTCGAATCCTTTGATGCACGCATCAACATGCGCCTCTCCTTCCCGATGAAGGTGAACAGCCTGCGGTCCGGCTTGTCGGGTTACCAGTATTACGACATTGCGTTGGAACTGGTCGAAACCGACGGCGTGCGCCGCAAGATCATGCATCTCGATTATGTCTACAGCTCGACCTGCCCCTGTTCGCTCGAACTCAGCGAACATGCGCGGCGCGAGCGCGGGCAATTGGCGACCCCCCATTCGCAGCGATCCGTTGCGCGAATTTCTGTCGAAGTGAACAACGGCAAATGCCTGTGGTTCGAAGACCTGATCGACATGTGCCGCCGTGCCGTGCCGACCGAGACGCAGGTCATGGTCAAGCGTGAAGACGAACAGGCGTTTGCAGAACTGAACGCCGCCAATCCGATCTTCGTTGAGGACGCGGCACGGCTTTTTGCCGAGCAGCTGCAGGCTGACCCGAGAATCGGCGACTACCGTGTGCTGGCCAGCCATCAGGAAAGTCTGCACAGCCATGACGCGGTTTCAGTGCTGACCGAAGGTACGCTTTTTGCGGCGGACAGCCTTGATCCCAAACTTTTCTCGACCTTGTTCCACGTCGGCTAAGGCGCTGTTGAACAGATGAATACGAAAACGGCGGCGTCTGCCGCCGTTTTTCGTTTTGGACATGACGTTCCGGCGGTGGATACACGCTGTGATCAAATCCTCGCCGGTCTGCCCGCCGATCGGGCAGAGACCATCATTCAGTGTCGTTGCAATCCCACAGATCAGAGGCGAACCGAGGGGCGTAATGTCTTCACCGCGATCCCGACACCAACCTGCGCTATCCTGAGAGCCGGGAGGAAACCAAGAGTCTCAACGAGGTTTCCAATGTCGATAGAACCATTCTACCTGCACTTTGCCCGCCCCGGTCTGCGCCACCGGATCGACCTTTTCTTTGCCGAGAAGGGACAGGGGTTCAATCCGATGCCCATGGTGCGCAGCCGACTGGTCAGCATTCTGAGGCTGGACGCCATGAGTGATGCAGAGCTTGCGTCCGTGGGACTGACCCGCGACGACATCCTGCCTTTCGTCTTCGAAGACTGTTTTGGCGATCTGGCAGCATCAAAGCAGCGGCCAACGGCTTGACACCCCGACGGGACAAGGCCAACGCTTCGTCTCATGTTCGACATCCGTCCCGTAGCCTATGTGATCGGCCTTCTGGTCGCTGTTCTCGGGGCGACAATGCTTTTGCCGATGTTGGTCGATCTCGCCGAAGCGCGCGGCGAGTGGCATGTTTTCCTGCAAAGCTCTGTGCTGACGATGTTTTCCGGCGGTTTGATCGCATTGGCGTCGGCCAATGGCGTCAAGGAAGGACTGTCGATTCAGCAGACCTTCCTGCTCACCACCGGGGTCTGGGTTGCGCTGCCGATCTTCGGCGCCATTCCGTTTGTGCTGGGCGAGACCGAGGCGCGTTTCGTCGATGCATTTTTCGAGGCGATGTCGGGACTGACGACAACCGGATCGACCGTCTTCACCGGGCTGGACGAATTACCCAAGGGCATCCTCCTCTGGCGTGGTCTGCTGCAATGGCTGGGCGGCATCGGGATCATCGTTGTCGCCATGGTGTTCCTGCCCGAACTCAGGATCGGCGGGATGCAGATCTTCCGCGCCGAGGCCTTCGACACCATGGGCAAGATCCTGCCCCGCGCAACCGAGATCGCGACATCGATCTCGACCATCTACATCGCGATCACCATCGCCTGCGCCACCAGCTATTACATTGTTGGAATGAACTTTTTTGATGCGACGGTACATGCGCTGACCACCGTTTCAACCGGGGGGTTCTCGAATTACGACGCCTCGTTCGGGATGTTCCAAGGCCCTGCGGAATACGTGGCGTCGGTCTTCATGATTTGTGCGGCGCTGCCGTTTGTGAGGTTCGTGCAGATGACCAAGGGCAATTATCGGGTGTTCTGGAAAGACACCCAGATCCGTGCCTTTCTGGGGACCATTGTGGTGCTGGTGTTCGTCACCGCATTCACCCTCACCCAGATTTTCCCGCACCACCCTGAACAGGCGCTCCGAGAGGCGCTGTTCAACATCGTATCGATCATGACGGGTACCGGTTATGCCAGCGTCGACTACATGGGATGGGGGCCATTCCTGATTTCGGTCTTCTTCTTCATCGGCCTGATCGGCGGCTGCGCGGGGTCGACCTCGTGTTCGATCAAGATCTTCCGCTATCAACTCCTTTTTGCGTCGATCAAGGTGCAACTGCGCAAGATCCGTTCACCACATGGGGTTTTCATGCCGCGCTATGATGGGCGGCCGGTGGGGGATGACGTTCTGAATTCGGTGATCTCGTTCTTCGTGTTCTTCGTGATCTCGCTTGGCGTGCTGTCGGTGGCCTTGGGGATGACCGGACTTGATCTGATCACGTCGGTCTCGGGTGCGGCCACGGCGCTTGCCAATATCGGGCCGGGGCTTGGACCCGAGATCGGGCCTGCGGGCAATTTCGCGGGCCTCAATGACACCGCCAAATGGATGCTGGCCATTGGCATGCTTCTCGGACGGCTGGAACTTCTGGCGGTCTATGCCATCTTCACCGTCAATTTCTGGAGAGCGTGATGACCCGTCAGCCGCTTGGCGCCCAAATCTCGCAAATGCTCAAGGATCGGGGCGTCGATACGATCTTCGGCATCCCCGGTGTCCATAATGTGGAGCTGTATCGCGGCATTGAACAAGCCGGGATCACGCATGTGCTGGCCCGTCACGAACAGGGGGCGGGGTTCATGGCCGACGGTTACGCCCGCGCCACCGGCAAGCCGGGTGTGGCCTATGTGATCACCGGGCCGGGGCTGACCAACATCCTCACGCCACTGGGGCAGGCCTATTCGGATTCCGTGCCTGTTCTGGTCATCTCCTCCTGTCTGGACGAGGTTGCGGCCCGGCGAGGTCAGCTTCACCAGATGCGGGATCAGCGCATGGCTGCCGAAACTGTCTGCGCATGGTCGGAGGAGGCGCGCAGCGCGCCTGCCGCCTATGCCATGATCGACCGCGCCTTCGACCAATTCGCCAGCGCCCGCGCGCGACCTTGCCATCTGCAAGTGCCCATCGCCACGCTGGGCGCTCCAGCCGACGCCGCTCCATCACCTGCGCCACGGCCCGGTCTGCCCGCTGCGTCCCACGCGGATGTCTATGATGTGGTCGCCGCTGTTCTGGCCGCAGAAAGACCGCTTTTTGTATTCGGGGGCGGGGCCGTCGCCGGGGCCGCCGCGATCCCTGATCTGCTGCGCCAAACCGGTGCGGCCTCTATTGTGACCTATGCCGCGCGGGGCGTCGTGCCCGGCGATCAGCCGCTCTATTTCGGCAGCTTCCTTGCCCGTCCCGACAGCGCCGACATCGCCGCTCAGGCCGATCTGGTGATCGCCGTCGGTACCACGCTCTCAGAAGTCGATCTCTGGCGTCCAACGCTGGGCCACACCGCGCCGATGATCCGCGTGGATATCGACCCTGAGGTGTTCAGCGGAATGGGTCACGACGACCGCGCGATTCTGGCCGATGCGGGTGCGTTCCTGAAAGCGATGACCATCGCCATTCCGGCGCGCACCGCCGACCAGCCGCCCAAATGGGATGCCGCCAGTGTCGCGCGCAAACGCGCGGCGTGGCGGGCTGAAGTGGATGCCGAACGCCCCGGCATCGGGCGTGTCTGCGACGCGCTGCGCGCGGTGCTGCCCGACGACACGATGATCTTTTCGGACATGACCCAATTCGCCTATGCCGCGAAAGAGATCTGGGACATGCCGCGCCCCGGCCACTGGCACCACCCCTATGGCTTTGGCACCTTGGGCTATGCGTTGCCCGCCGCGATTGGTGGGGCTGTGGCGCGACCGGGTCTGCCGACATTGGCCATCGCCGGGGATTACGGGCTGCAATACACCATTCAGGAACTGGGCACTGCGGTGGAACTGGGCCTGCCGCTGCCCATTCTGGTCTGGGACAATGGCAAGCTGGGCGAGATCGAGGACAGCATGGTCCGCAGCCAGATCGCGCCCAATGCCGTGGTGGCGCGGAACCCGGATTTCCTTGCTTTGGCTAGGGCTTACGGCGCGGAGGCGGTGCAGCCGGACAGTCTGGAGGCGCTGCAACAGGCGGTCCTTGCAGCGTTCAACGCCGACACACCGACAGTGATCCGCGTGACACCTGAGATTGCAGGCTGATCCAGTCCTTCGAAGGACTGGGCAAGCCCGTTCGAACGGGCTTCTCACGCGGTTTCGAAACCGCGTCACGGGCTTTGCAAAGCCCGTCCACCGCACGGTCTCTTGCCGAAGTCTTAACACCCACCCGGCAAAACCTCTCGCACGATGCGCATCGAGCGGACAGGGTCACTCCCACACCGCGACCAAAAGCTGACGATTGCTTTCACGCCCTGTAGGGGACACCCGTGAACGACCGGTCTACAGGGCCTTTTGCAGGGCCACAGGGTTCGGGCAACGCCCGACAGCGAAAAGCAGAGTCAGACCTTCGGGGCGGCGCCGCTTCTTCCAAAACTAAATGACCGACAGCCCGGCGGGACAGATCCCGATCCGGGCCGTCATGCCATGCGCAAAAGCTCGCCGGGGGGGCATTCAAAACGCGCTAGGTGAATCCGGAAACGCGATTTAGGCTTCCCTTGCGTCACGCACACAACGTGCGGGTGCAATTGGGAGGATATCATATGACCAACCGAATGCGTTTCGGTATTTTCCTCGCTCCGTTCCACAAGCCCGGAATCAACCCGACTTTGGCGCTGGAGCAGGATCTTGAACTGGTTCAATGGCTGGACCGCTGCGATTACGACGAGGTCTGGTTCGGCGAACATCATTCCGCCGGGTCCGAGATTTCGGCCAGTCCGGAGATCATGATTGCGACTGCGGCAGAGCGCACGCGACATATCAAGCTGGGCACCGGGGTGGTCTCGGTCAGCTACCACAACCCGCTCTGGGTGGCACAGCGCATGGTGCAGCTTGACCATCTGACACGGGGGCGGGTGATGCTGGGCCTCGGGCCGGGATCGCTACCCACCGATGCGACGATGATCGGCCTTTCGCAGAAGGACACGCGCGGTTTGCTGGCGGACGGACTCGACATCATCACACGGCTGTTGCGTTCGGACGAACCGGTGACCTTCGAAAACGACCGCTGGACGCTCAAGGACGCGCGTCTGCACCTTCGGCCCTATTCCAATTTCGATCTGGCAACAGCCGCCGTCGCCTCGCCCACGGGGCCGAAGCTTGCCGGGAAATACGGCACTGGCCTGATCTCCATCGGCGCGACCACGGCGGCGGGCTTTGACGCGCTTGCCCTGCATTGGGACGTGATCGAAGAGGAAGCAAGACACCACAATCAGCAGGTGGATCGCTCCAAATGGCGGCTCGTCGGCCTGTGCCACATCGCGGAAACCGCCGAACAGGCGCGGCGCGACGTGGAATACGGGATCGAGCACTGGTTCAACTATTTCCAGGAAATCGCCGCTTTCCCGCAGATGTCGATGCCGGGGCAGAACGCCAAGGAAATGATCGACTTCATCAACGATTCAGGCTTCGGCGCCATCGGCACACCCGAGATGTGCCGCGCCCAGATCGACCGGCTGTGGAAGCAGTCGAACGGCGGGTTCGGGGCCTACCTGATGCTGGCGCACAACTGGGCCAATTTCGAGGCGACCAAGCGCAGCTACGACCTGATCGCGCGCGAAGTGTTCCCGCATTTCCAGGGCCAGCACATGTCGACGATGAACGCCGCGATGCGGGCACAGAAGATGCGCCCGGAACTGGCCGAGATTCACGCCAAGGCGGTCGAAACGGCGCAGGCCAATTATGCGGCGGAAAAAGAGGGCCGTCGGCACGTTGCCGAATAGGCGGACCAAGACACAGGCCGGGCCGAGGCCCGGCCTTCCCTCATCCCAGTTCAGCCAAGCGCGCCAGTGCCTCGTTCAGCTGCGCCGCTTCCTCTTCGCGCGCCGCAAGGTTGGCGCGGGTTTCTTCGACCACCTCTTCGGGTGCGGATTCGACGAATTTCGGGTTGCCCAGACGCCCCTTCATCCCGCCGATCTCCTTGGCGAGTTTCTGCAGCGACTTCTCAAGCCGCGCCTTTTCTTCGGCCACGTCGATGATATCGGCCAGCGGCAGACCAAAACTTGCGCCTTCCATCGGCACGGTGGCGCAGCCTTTCGGGAAGGCGTCCACCACGGTCAGGTCGTCGATCCGCGCCAGACGCTTGATCAGCACCTCGTTGCGATCCCACGCGGCCTTCGCGGCATCGCCCATATCCTTGACCACCAGCGGCAGGTAGAGCCCCACCGGAACGTGCATCTGCTGGCGGGCTGACCGGATGCCTTCGATCAGACCGATCACCCAGTTCATCTCCCGGTCGGCCTCGGCGTCGATCAGATCGTCGCCATAGGTCGGCCAGTCGGCATGCACGAGCATCTTCGACCGGTCGCCTGTCACCGCCCAAAGCTCTTCGGTGATGAAGGGCATAATCGGGTGCAGCAGGATCAGACACTGGTCGATGACCCAGGCCATCGTCGCCTTGGTTTCCGCCGTTTGCGGGCCGTCGTCCAGAAGCAGGGGCTTGGAGAATTCCACGTACCAGTCGCAGACCTTGCCCCAGACAAAGCGATAAAGCGCCGCCGCCGCATCGTCGAAGCGGTAGGCGGCCAGTGCCGCATCCACCTCGCCGCGCACGCGGGCGGTTTCCCCGATGATCCACTGGTTCACCGTCGCGGTGGCCTTGGGGATGTCGACGCTGGGGGTCCGGTTCTCGAACACGCCGTTCATCTCGGCAAAGCGGGTGGCATTCCACAGCTTCGTGCCGAAGTTCCGGTAGCCCGCGATCCGTTGCATGTCGAGTTTTAGAACCCCACCCAATGAGGCCATCGCCGCATTGGTGAAGCGCAGCGCATCCGCGCCATATTCGTCAATGATCTCAAGCGGATCAACGACGTTGCCCAGCGACTTGGACATCTTCTTGCCCTTGGCGTCGCGAACGAGGCCATGCAGGTAGACGTCCTTGAACGGGATCTGATCAACCACGGCGAGCTGCATCATCATCATCCGTGCGACCCAGAAGAACAGGATGTCCTGCCCGGTCACGAGAACGCTGGTCGGGAAGTACTTTTTCAACTCCGGCGTCTGTTCCGGCCAGCCCAGCGTGCCGATGGGCCAGAGACCGGAGGAGAACCATGTGTCCAGAACGTCAGGGTCGCGGGTGAGTGCAACATCGTCGCCCGCCATCGCCTGTGCTTCGGCTTCGGTCGGCGCGCAGTACTGATTGCCATCCGAGTCAAACCACACCGGGATCTGGTGTCCCCACCAAAGCTGGCGCGAGATGCACCACGGTTCAATGTTCTCAAGCCAATGGAAATAGGTCTTTTCGCCCGACTCCGGCACGATCTTCACCTCACCCGAGCGCACGGCCTCCAGAGCGGGGCCGACGATCTTTTCGGCGTCCACGAACCACTGGTCGGTCAGCATCGGTTCGATCACCACCTTGGAGCGGTCGCCGAAGGGTTGCATGATCGGTCTGGCCTCGACCAGCGGGACCAGCGTTGATCCGTCATCCTCGGGCTCGACCCGAGGATCTCCGTCCGTTGAGGTTGCCGGGTCAAGCCCGGCAATGACGGCTTTCTTCGGGGCCGCACCCAACCGCGGATCGTCCGCGCGGGTCATCACAGCCAGACCCTCGGACGTGATTTCCTCCACAACCCGCTTGCGCGCCTCGAACCGATCAAGCCCGCGCAGGTGATCCGGCACGAGGTTTAGCGCGTCGGTCTCGGCCTCGGTCAGCGTGCGCTCACCGCGTGCCACGGCACCAGCGATCAGCGCCGCCTCTTCGTACGGCGCACCGTCGTCGCGCATGTGGGCCTTGGTGTCCATCAGGCGGTAGCAGGGGATGTTCCCGCGCTTGGCGACACCGTAATCGTTGAAGTCATGTGCACCTGTGATCTTCACCGCGCCCGAGCCGAATGTGGGATCGGGGTAGTCGTCGGTGATGATCGGGATCAGGCGGCGGTGCTCTTTCGGCCCAACCGGAATCTCGCAGAGTTTCCCGACGATTGGCGCATAGCGTTCATCTGACGGATGAACCGCAACGGCACCGTCGCCCAGCATGGTTTCAGGGCGCGTTGTGGCGATGGAGATATAGTCGCGCTCTTCCTCCAGCACGACATTCCCGTCTTCGTCCTTTTCGATATAGGTATAGGTGGCCCCGCCCGCGAGCGGGTATTTGAAGTGCCACATATGGCCGGGGTTTTCGATATTCTCGACCTCGAGATCGGAAATCGCAGTTTCAAAATGCGGGTCCCAGTTGACCAACCGCTTGCCGCGATAGATCAGGCCCTTGTTGTACATATCGACAAAGACCTTGATCACGGCATCGTGGAAGTTCGGCCCATTGCCGCGATCCGGGTCACCCGCAGCACCCCCCATGGTAAACGCTTCGCGCGACCAGTCAGCCGACGCGCCAAGGCGCTTGAGTTGCCCGATGATCGTGCCGCGCGATTTGACCTTCTGCTGCCACACGCGGTCGAGAAACGCCTCGCGCCCCATTTCGCGGCGCGACGGCTCACCATTGGCGGCCATCTCGCGTTCAGTCACCATCTGCGTGGCGATGCCCGCGTGGTCGGTGCCCGGCTGCCAGAGCGTGTCGAAGCCGCGCATCCGGTGCCAGCGGACAAGGATGTCCTGCAACGTGTTGTTGAACGCGTGGCCCATGTGCAGCGAGCCGGTCACGTTGGGCGGCGGGATCATCACGCAGAACGCGTCCTCGCGCGAGGCGTTGGCCCCGGCCTTGAAGGCACCGCTCTCTTCCCACGCCTTGTAAAGCCGCGCCTCGGCCTCGCTCGCGTCGAATGTCTTTTCCATCGCCATGGGGTTCGTTCCCGCTTTTGTGCAGCCATCCGGGGCCGCAAGTGTTCTGTTGCGCCTCATCTAGCGAATGGGCGGGGAAAGGAAAACCCAAGGCATGTGGGAAAATAGCGCTCTGACAGGGCCTTTGCCGTCGGGATGGGTCGCATTAACTGCTACCGCTTTGGTCAATTTGTGCCATTCTGCATTATCGGGCAAGCGCCAGCGCTCGGTGTCCCGCCAAGGAGGTGCTGAATGGGGTTCGAAATCAGTTCGGTGTCCGAGGTGTCTGACAGGCAAGCGCTGCATGACTTGCTGGTCGAGTATTACAAAGTGGTCCTCCGCAAACTTGAACTGGCTGGTGGGCCTGCGAACATTGACCCCGAACAGCCCATCGCGGGATTCTGGACCAATCTTCACAAGGTCCTGCCACCGACGGGTCGGCTCATGCTGGTGCATGACAGCGACGGCCGATTGGTTGGCTGCGGAACGCTGCAACAGGCGCGGTCGGATGCGGGAGAGATGAAACGGCTGTTTGTGCGCCCCGAAGCCAACGGTCACGGTTTGGGCCGCATGCTGGTGGATATGCGCATGGAGGCAGCGCGCGACATGGGCTGGCGGTCGCTGTTGGTCAATGCCGTGAAGGGCAACGAGGACATGTTGCGCATCTACCGTAAATTGGGCTTTCGATTTATCCCGCGCTATCCCGAATGTTCTGATCCGATCGAGCTTGCCGATCATTTCGATTATATGCAGGTCGATTTGCGCTAAGCGTCGCGCCGTTGCTCAAGCCTGCAAGTCAGTCGCGACATCTTCGATGAAGGCATAGGAGTGCAGGTTGATGTCCCCGCTCCAGCGCCAGAGCGCGACAAACCCTTCGGACCCTGTGCGGAACGCATGCGGCATCAGGCTGGGATGATGCACCATGTCGCCCGCGCCGCGCATCCGAACGTCATCCCCGGCGGTCCAGAGCGCCTGACCGGCCAGAATGACATAGGTCTCATCCGCGTCGTGAATGTGCAGAGGATAGTAGCAGTCCGGCCGC
Organism: Marivita sp.; assembly: GCF_048006345.1. Lineage (GTDB taxonomy): Bacteria > Pseudomonadota > Alphaproteobacteria > Rhodobacterales > Rhodobacteraceae > Marivita. The sequence continues at coordinate 330,528 of NZ_CP180351.1, forward strand.
ATATACACCAATCCCAACCGCACATCAGGCGCGGGAATCGGGCCTTCCGGCCCCATCAGAGTGGCCACACTGATCATCGCCGCGATGCTGGCCTCGGTGTTGTCTTCGACCGGGTTTGAGCCCCAGGGCAACACATCCTGCGCTGCAAGGGTCGCACGCGCTGCCGGATGCGGGCTGCTCTCCAGAACGCTGCGGATGCCCGTGTCCAGCAAACAGGGCGGTTGGCGGTCGAAGGCTACAGGTGATGGCGTCACGCGCAGGGTTTGCGCTGTGTACGGGCCCTGCGGATCGGGCTCGGCCTCGTAAATCGTCGCAAGCGCGTCGAGCAGATCAAGGAAAGGGGTGTGTAAAGGCATGACTGCACCTGAGCCCGTTTCAGCAAAGGTGCGGCGTCTATTGGGAATCTGCGCATCGAAAGGCGACCGGTAGAGGTCGCATTTCTTCGGTGGGTGTCGAAACCCCGGATCAGGATGCGTCTCTCAAGAAAAAACGGTGGTGCCAAGGGAGGAGAGGCACCACCGTTTCCAGTTCACGGCATCCAGGGAGGAGGAGAGGACGCCGATCTTGTGTGGGCGTGAGCCCGAAACCTTGTGACGGTGGCACCAGGGAGGAGGAGAGGTGCCACCGTCTAGTTCACGGCATCCAGGGAGGAGGAGAGGATGCCGAGATCGTGTGGGCCGTAGCCCGAAACCTTGTGACGGTGGCACCCAGGGAGGAGGAGAGGTGCCACCGTCGAGTTCACGACATCCAGGGAGGAGGAGAGGATGCCGAGACCGTGTGGGCGTAAGCCCGAAACTTTGCGACGGTGGCACCCAGGGAGGAGGAGAGGTGCCACCGTCAAGTCCGGAACGTCCAGGGAGGAGGAGAGGACGCCCGAGCCGGTGTGGTGAGGGGCCCCGAGGGGCGCATGCTCACCGAAAGTCGATCAGCTTTCGTAAGCTGCCTGATACGCAACGCGTTTGATTTCGGAATGGTTCAATCCAAGATCGCACAATTCGCGGTGCGACAGCGCGCTGAGTTCGCGCAGGGTGTTGCGGTAGACCTTGCGCCGCGCCGCTTTGGCGCGATATTCTGCGATCAGGGTGTTGACCCGATCCATGATGCCATTGCCGACCGCGCCGAGACTGTTTGTTTCGTATGCCATGTGTCTGCTCTGTTCGATTATGTGTGTTTCCGTTCGCTTGAGTTGAAGATAGGCGAATGCTGCGGTTGCACAATAGGATTTTGCTTCAATGCTGCTATGCAGCAATTGCATAGACCAACTGGTTCAAATTTGTGCGTTTTGCGCTAACAGGCCTGTTTCCGCGGCAACTGGTTGAAGCTGGACCACGTGGCTGTCATCTCTGTGTCACATAGAGGAAAGGTTGGGCATGTCCGTAACGACCGAACAGATTTGCGCGGCCCTGTCGCGTGTTGCGATTCCCGATGGCAAAGACCTGATTTCGGGCGATCTGGTCAGGGCGATTCAGATCGACGGCTCGGTTGTCCGCTTTGTCATCGAAGCGCCATCGCCCGAAATCGCTCGCCTGATGGAACCTGTGCGCAAAGCGGCCGAGGCCGTTGTCGCGGACTTGCCGGGGGTGTCGCAGGTGACGGTGGCGCTGACCGCCCATGGTCCGGCGGCCAAACCTCCGTCCGGTCTCAAGATCGGGGGGCATATGAAGCCACAGGCGGGGTCGCTGAAACCCTCGGGTGTGGCGCGGATCCTCGCGATTGGGTCTGGCAAGGGTGGCGTGGGCAAATCCACCGTGTCGTCGAACCTTGCCGTGGCTTTGGCGCGGGCGGGACGTCGCGTTGGCCTGCTTGATGCCGATATCTACGGCCCCAGCCAGCCGCGCATGATGGGCGTTTCGCAAAAACCTGAAAGCCCGGATGGTCAGACGATCATTCCGCTCAAGGCGCATGGGGTCACGATCATGTCAATCGGCCTGATGTTGCCCGAGGAAAAGGCCGTGGTCTGGCGCGGGCCGATGCTGATGGGAGCGTTGCAGCAGATGCTGAGCCAGGTGGCCTGGGGCACATTGGATGTGCTGCTGGTCGATCTGCCGCCGGGCACGGGGGATGTGGCGATGACGCTCTGCCAGAAGGCTCAGGTGTCCGGGGCCATCGTGGTCTCGACCCCGCAGGACGTGGCGCTGCTCGATGCCCGCAAGGCCTTGGATATGTTCGAGACATTGAACACCCCAGTGCTGGGGTTGATCGAAAACATGGCCGTCTTCACCTGTCCGCATTGCGGCGGGCAAAGCCATATCTTCGGGTCGGGTGGCACGGTGGCCGAAGCCGCGGCGCGCGGTGTGCCCCTGTTAGCGCAGCTTCCGCTTGATCTGGACACGCGGCTGGCGGGCGATGGCGGCGTGCCGATTGCGGCGGGGGACGGGCCGATGGCGGACGCCTATGCGCAGTTGGCAGACGGATTGATCAAGGGTGGTATGGCCTGAGCCGGGGCGATGCGTCGACGCATCGCCGCGCTCCGTCGACGGAGCGCTATCGCGACACGGTCAGACGTTGGCTGAAGCGATAACTGGATTTCGTCAGCCCTTCCGGTGCGCGCGGGAACCTTGCACGCTGGACGGCTGCAAGGGCTGCCTGATCCAACCGGCTGTTGCCCGAGGAGGCTGCCAGTGACACCCCGGCCACTTGCCCTGATGGTGTGATGGCGATCACCAGTTTCACCGTCCCTACTGTCCCACGCGGCGGCCGATGTGCGCGGCGCAGGGCAGATGTGATCTGTGCGCCCCATTGCTGCTCCAACCGCGCAAGCTGTGCCTTTGACGGGCCGCTGGCCACCGGGGCCGCGCGCGTTGCGGCTTTGGTTGTGGTGGATGTCGAACCGCTGCCTTTGGCCGTTTGCGCCGGGCGCGGTGCGGATTGAGGTGCCTGCTCTGGCACGGGTCTCGTGGCGGCGCGCTCTGGCCGAATTGCCGGACGGAGCGAGGCTACCGGCGCGGTCCGGCTTTCGGCAGGGCTTGTGTCCACCTGCGGTTCCGCTTGGGCAATGTCGGTCGGCGCTGCCGGTTGCGGTGATGCGAGGCGGGGCGCCGTCAGGGCGCGGGGCAGGTTGGGCAGGTCGGTGTTACCTGCGTCAGGCAGGGCCAGCGCGTCTGGTTCGGGCGCGGCCAAGGGTACAGGCGGTGCGGGCAGGCGCGTTTCGGCCTGTGGGCGGTCCGGCGGGGCGCTCGGGATCGCGAGCGCCGTCTTTTGCGGGCGTCTGTCCGGTCTGGCCTCGGCTGTCGGGCGGTCCGGCGTTGGGGTTGCCTCGGGCTGCAGCAAGGTTGGTGCGGTGCTCACTTCGGGCGGGCGGTCCCAGTCCTGAACCATCGCGGCCAATGTCGGGGTTGCGGCTTGAAGTGTGACATCTGCCGCGCCGCCTTCGCCGCCGCTGCTTCCGCCTCCCGGCACGGGCGCAAGCAACAGCGTGGCAGCATGAAGCGCGCTCGACAAAGCGATGAAGGCTGTGAGTTCGACAATGCGCATCAGTTGCCCTCCGTCACGATCTCGACCCCGGTCGCGCCAAGGGTTGTCAATTGTGCGAGCACTTTGGCAAGCGTTGCGGCGGGCAGAGTCGCGTCGGCATAAAGGCGCAACGGCCTGTCTGCGGTTGCCGTGACCGCTTGGGCGAGGGCGGCCTCGCCACGGAAGGTGTCGTAGGCGATCTCGCCGCTGGCGCTGATATAAAGAGCGTTCTGGCCTGTGTCTTCATCGCCGCTGGCGTTTGGCAGGGTCAGATCGAACGGCGCGGGTGGGACGATCTGCGCTGTCATCAGAAAGAAGATCAGCAGAAGAAACACCACGTTGATCATCGGTACAACCGGTTCGCGCGCGGAGCGTCGCGCCCTTGGTATTATGAGCGCCCGGCGTCTCATTCCAGCACCACGAGGTTCGGCCAGCCCGCAGCGCGCAATTGACCCATCGCGTCGAGCAGGGCTTGCACCGATGCGCCATCGCGGGCGCGCAGGATGATGATGTCCTTATCAGATCCCATCAGCGGGGTAAGGGCTTGGACCGGGTCCGTGGTGTCGATGCCGTTGACGCGCAGCCCATTGGGCAGAACCGTCACAAGTCGAGGTGGCCCGTCATAGGACTGGGCAGCGCCGCTGGACAGAGTGACCGGGATTGCATCTGTCACGCCGAACCGTGCGGCCAGCATAAAGAACACCAGCAGCAGGAAGACGACATCGATCATCGGGGTCAACCCGATGCGGCGTCTGCGTGTCTGGTGGCCCAACTCCAACATGTCAGTGCTGTTTTCCCTTAGTCAGGATGCGGGTGGCCAGATCATCGAAATCATGGGCGAGGCGGTCATTGATGCTGTCGAACCAGCTGAGCGCCATGGATGCGGGGATCGCCACGGCCATGCCTGCTGCCGTGGTGAGAAGCGCCTCCCAGATGCCGCCCGCCAGCGCTGACGGATCTGCGCGGGCACCGCTGTCCTGCAGCGCCTGAAAGGCGTCGATCATGCCCAGAACGGTGCCGAGAAGGCCCACCAAGGGCGCGATCGTGGCAATGAGGTCAAGTGCGCGCAAGCCGCTGCCTGCATCCATCAAGGCACCTCGGGCAACGCGGGCGGTTTCATCGCGGGCATCGTCGCTGTGCAATCTGCGATCCGCCTGCATCGCGGCTTTGACCACCCGCGCGCGCAAGCCTTTGCGGTGCTGGATGCTGGACAGGGCTGCATCGTGCTGGCCCTTCTGCCAAAGCGCGACCGCCTTTTCGCTTGCGCTGCGCCGCCATGCCCCCATGAGAGACAAGCGCCAGAGTTTCCACAGGATCAGACCGAGGGTGACCACGCTCAGACCCGCAATCACCCAGAGCGCAGGGCCGCCGATGTTCAAGAAGGCGATGATCTTGGTCATGTGAGCACTCCCAGGGGCTGAATGATAGGGCCGTGCGGCGTGTCCAGAACCTCTGCCTGAAGCCGAAAGACCTGCGCCAGAAGGTCGGGCCTCAGCACATCGCGGGGGGATCCGTCTGCAATGATGCGACCTGCGCCCATCAGGATCAGCCGCGTGCAATAGCGCCCCGCAAGCGACAGGTCGTGCAGGGAGGTGAGCACCGCGCGGCCCTCTTGCGCAAGGGCCTCGAACACCTGAAGCGTGGCGATCTGGGCTGCTGGGTCGAGCCCGGCAATGGGCTCATCCGCCATCAAAAGCGGTGTGTCCTGCGCCAGGGTGCGGGCGATCAGCACGCGGGCCTGTTCGCCGCCCGACAAGGCGGTCGCAAGACGGGCGCGGTAGGTTTGCAGGCCCATGCGAGTGAGGGCGGCGTCGACGGCGCTCTTGTCCGTCGGCGAGAGCGACGCTCCCCTTGCAAGGTAAGGTAGTCGGCCAAGGGCCACGATGCGTTCGACCGACATCGGCCACGCAATTTCGCGGTTCTGCGGCAGCCATGCGGCTTGGGCGGCGCGTTTGTGTGCCGGCAGGGCGGCAAGGGTGCTTGTGCCTTCGAAGGGCAGCAAGCCAAGTGCGCCGCGCAGCAGCGATGTCTTGCCCGCGCCATTGGGGCCGATCAGGCCAACACATTCGCCGGGACTGATGGCGAAGGACGCATTATCCACCACAGGACATTCGCCGCGCCGGACAGTGAGGTTCTGCACGGTGAGGAGGGTCACGCGATCTCCCTCCGTGTCTTGTATATAAGGTGCAGGAACAGCGGTGCGCCGATCAGAGCCATGACCACGCCCAGTTTCAGGTCTCGGTCGGGCAGGATCAGTCGGGTGGTCAGGTCAGCGGCCAGAACCATCGCGGCTCCGCCAAGGGCCGAGGCCCAGAGCAGGGTCGACGGGCGGCCATGGGCAAAGCGGCGCAGGATGTGCGGGACGACCAAACCGACAAAGCCTACGGCCCCGGCCACGGCGGTGGCGGCACCAACAGCGGCGGCGGTGCCCAGCAGGAGTTGCAGGCGCAGGCGGGAGAGCGAGATGCCAAGGGCTTCGGCGGCATCTTCCCCCAATGTCAGCGCATCAAGGCCCCGGCCAAGGCCTGCCAGCAAGATCCAGCCCAGTGCCATGATCGGCAGGGCCAGCCAGACATGGCTCATGGCGCGGTTGGCGACCGAACCCATCAACCAGAACATGATCTCGGATGCGGCATAGGGGTTGGGCGACAGGTTCAAAGTCAGCGAGGTCAGTGCTGCGGCAAAGGCGGACACCGCGATGCCTGCAAGGATCAGGGTCAGCGACGACCCGCGCGGACCGGCGAGCAATAGGATCAGCCCGACCGCCAGAGCGGCAAAGGCAAGTGCTGCGATTGGCAGCGCCAGCAGGAACGCGGCGGCAAGCCCGGTCTGCAAGGCGATCACAGCGCCAAGTGCAGCAGCGCCCGACACGCCGATCAGGCCCGGTTCCGCGAGGGGGTTGCGCAGATAGCCCTGCATCGCCGCTCCGGACAGGCCAAGCGACACGCCGACCATCGCCGCCAAAAGCGCGCGGGGCAGGCGAATGTCCTGCATGATGGTCACGTAAAGCGGATTGCCTTGGCCGAACAGCGCAGCCAATCCTTCGGGGACAGAGATCGCCGCATAGCCGACAAAGAGCGATGCAAGAAACATCCCTCCTGTCAAAACCACCAGCGCACCAAAGAGCTTCACCGCTCTGCCTCCCGCGCATCGAACATATCAAGCCTTCGGGCACGCCCAAAGACGGTGACTGTCACCACACCGGAGTACCGTCACATCCCGCGCACCCCGCGCGAGTGTAGGGTGATCTGTCACGGCAGGTCTCCTGACTTGCGGGTCGGGGCGTGTGTCGGGCCTTCCCGGTTTCCCAGTGGCATGTGCCGAACACGCTCGCCGCTTACAGTTGCGGGGGCAGTCGTGGGATTTCACCACGTTCCCTTTTCACCGGGGGTTGCCCGGACCATGACTTCTTTGGGGTACATCCGGGCAGAACGCATTGCAAGCTTTGCTGATCCCTGGTCGGGCGTGGGCCAGCTATGGGAAAGCATGGGATCGCGCATGGGAAAGTATGGGACGGATCGTCTGCGCCCTGTGCGACATGTCGAATCACACGGGTGATTCGGCTGGATTCTTGGGGAAAATGGGCAGATTCTCGGTGTGGAAACCTTACGGATTACCGATGTTCTTGGTTTGTTTGTTTCGTATGTGGGAATTTATGGGCAAGTATGTTTCGCACGGGCTGGCTCTAGATATTGTGGTTTTAGGTTTGCCGTGTGGTCTATTTTGGACCAGTGGAGCTGATTTCCCACTACATGCGGTTTCCGGATGCGCGTTGAGGCAACATCTAGATGCGGATTCCCATAAAAAACTGTTGCCACCCATGTTTTCCCATGGCATCCCTATCTCACGAGATGAGAGCAGGAACAGCAAACGAGGCGACACAGACCTCGACGCGGTATCCAAACAATAAAAAAAGCAGGTTTCATACAGGCACCCGCTTTCATCGAACACAGAGATCCGGCGCGCGGGCGAGCAGACATCCCCCCAGGTGGCGCGCGCAGTCGGACTTCCCGGAAACGGGACACGGACGGCGGGTTGATCAGTGGCAGCAGATCAACCCGCCGTTTCCGTTTCCAGGGACAAGAGGCATGAGAGGACCAGTAGGGCAGTGACCCGGAGACTGAGGTTCAGAGGCGAAAGTCATCACAAGGTTGATGGCAAAGGCAGGGTGTCCATCCCGGCCTCGTTTCGTCGTGTCCTCGAAGCGGGCGATCCCGGTTTTACCGAAGGTCTGAACCCCGAGCTGGTCATTGTCTACGGCGACACGCGCCGGAAATACCTAGAATGTTACACGGTCGAGGCCATCGAAGAAGTCGACTCCAAGATCGAAGCGCTCCCACGGGGATCGGTCGAGCGCAAGATGCTGCAACGTCTGTTCAACGGGCAGTCCCATGCAACCAGTGTGGACGAGACCGGGCGTCTGGTGCTGCCGGCCAAACTGCGCGAGAAGATCGGGCTGACGTCCGAGGCGTTCTTCATCGGGGCAGGTGATACCTTCCAGATCTGGGACCCCGAAACCTTTGAGGCCGAAGAGCAGGCCGCGACCGACGAGTGGCTGGATGAGCTGCCCGACGATGTCGACCCGCTCATCTTCCTGGATCAGCAGCCGGGGGGCTGATCGGATATGTCTGCTGCCGCTGCCTCCCCTTCGACCGACCCGCACATCCCCGTCCTTCTTGCTCCGCTCTTACGGGCGGTGGCGCCGGTGGCTGGCGTTTGGGTTGATGGCACCTTTGGTGCGGGTGGCTATGCGCGCGGGTTGATCGAGGCCGGGGCTGACAAGGTCATTGGGATCGACCGCGATCCGCTGGCTCATGATATGGCGGCGGCGTGGTTGCCAGAATTTGGCGGCCGGATCGAATTGCACCGCGCCAATTTCGCCGAGATGGATCAGATCGCGTCTGATGTGGACGGGGTTGTGTTGGATCTGGGTGTGTCGTCGATGCAGCTCGACCTCGCAGAGCGGGGGTTTTCCTTCATGAAGGATGGCCCGCTGGACATGCGGATGGGGCAGGATGGCCCGTCCGCGGCGGATATCGTCAACACGGCTGATGAGTTCGATATTGCGGACATTCTCTATACCTACGGCGAAGAACGCGCCTCGCGCCGGATCGCAAAGGCGATCGTGGCCGCGCGCAAGGTGGCGCCGATCACGCGGACTCTTGAGCTGACCCGGATCGTCGAATCCTGTCTGCCACGTCCCAAGCCGGGTCAATCGCACCCGGCCACGCGCAGTTTTCAGGCGCTGCGGATCGCGGTGAATGATGAGTATGGCGCGTTGATGCAGGGGTTGATGGCGGCAGAACGGGCTTTGAAGCCCGGCGGTTTGCTGGCCGTGGTGAGCTTCCATTCGGTCGAGGACCGGATGGTCAAGCGGTTCCTGCAGGCGCGGGGCGGGCAGGCGGGGCGGGCCAACCGCTATGCGCCCGAGATCGAAGCCGAAACCCCCGCATTCGAGATCGTGACCCGCAAAGCGGTGGGTCCGGATGATGATGAACTGGCGATCAACCCGCGATCCCGCTCGGCCAAGCTGCGCGTGGCGCGGCGCACCGATGCCGCTGCGGGTGACATTGATGCCGGGCAGATCGCCTTGCCCTTGTTGAAGGAGGATCGTTGATGCGGTCGCTGCTGTATGTCCTGACCTTCCTGACCGTGATCGCCGCTGCGTTCTGGGCGTACCACGAGAATTACAAGACGCAGGCCGCGCTGGGCGAGGCGCAATCCGTGCGCAGCGACATTGCGGATGCGCGGGCGCGGCTGGCGGTGTTGCGGGCGGAATGGGCCTATCTCAATCGGCCAGACCGGCTGCGTGATCTGGCCGAGGTGAATTTCGAGCGTCTGGGTCTGATGCCGCTGGAGCCGGACCAGTTCGGACGGGTGGACCAGATCGCCTATCCGCAGCCGCCTGAATTGCCGATCACCGATCCGGTTGAGATTTCAAGTGCAGGAGCCCAGGAGCAAGAGCCATGATCCGCACGCCGCTGCGCCCTCTGGCGCGAATCCTCGATGCCCGCCGCAAAGGCGAAAACCCCGATGCCATCGAACGCGAGAACCTGCGCATTCGCCATGAGCAGATGCGTGACAAGGCGCGGTCGCGGGCCGAGGGGCGGCTTTTGGTGATGGCGGTGATGTTCTTTTGTGCCTTCGGTGTGATCGGGGCGCGGATGGGAACATTGGCGGCCTCCGAGCCGGAAGAGCCGCGCGCGCAGGCGACAGGCGCGTCGATCATCGCGAGCAGGGCCGATATCGTGGACCGTCAGGGGCGCATTCTGGCGACCAATATGGAGACCTTCTCGCTTTATGCGCATCCGCATCAGATGGTCGATCCGAACCGGACTGCAGCCGAATTGGTCAAGATTTTTCCGGAGCTTGACGAAGAACGTTTGCGCAAAGATTTCACTGGGCCCCGTAAATTCATGTGGGTACGCAAAAAACTGAGCCCTGAGCAAAAACAAAAGGTGCATGACATTGGGGAGCCCGGACTGCTGTTTGGGCCGCGTGAAATGCGGCTTTATCCCAATGGCGCGCTGGCATCGCATGTGCTTGGCGGGGCAAGCTTTGGTCGCGAAGGTGTTCATTCTGCTGAAGTTATCGGAACAGCAGGGATCGAAAAGTTCTTTGACGAGGAACTGCGCGATCCGGCCCGTGAAGGTGCGCCTTTGGAGTTGTCCCTGGACCTGACCATCCAGGCGGCGACCGAACGGGTGTTGCTGGGTGGAATGAAGCTGATGAACGCCAAGGGGGCGGCCAGCGTTCTGATGGATGTCTACACTGGCGAAGTGATCGCGATTGCGTCCCTCCCGGATTTCGATCCGAACGACCGGCCGCGTCCGTTGACGCAAGGCGAGGCCGCCGACAGTCCGCTTTTCAACCGCGCGGTACAGGGCGTTTATGAGCTTGGATCGACGTTCAAGATCTTTGCGTCGGCGCAGGCGCTCGAGCTTGGGTTGGTGAACCCGAACACGGTGATCGACACCTCTCCTCCGATGCGGGTGAACAATCACCCGATCCGCGAATTCAACAACAAGAATTACGGGGCTTTGACGGTGTCTGACATCATCGTCAAAAGCTCGAACCGTGGAACTGGCAAACTTGCCCTGCAAATCGGCAAGGCACGGCAGCAGGAATTCCTGAAGTCGCTCGGCTTTTTCGAACCGGTGCCGTTCGAGATGATCGAAGCGAAGGGCGGGCAGCCCTTGTTGCCGCCACGTTGGGCCGACATTTCGACCGTGACCGTTTCCTATGGCCACGGCATCAGCACGACCCCGCTGCATCTGGCCGCAGGGTATGCTGCGCTGGCCAATGGTGGGTATTACGTGCAGCCCACGCTTCTCAAACAGGACGGTCCGCGCCTCGGTCCGCGCGTCGTGAGCGAAAGAACCGCCGCGCAATCCGTTGAGATGCTGCGGAAAGTCGTGACGGAAGGCACCGCCAGTTTCGGCGAGGTGCCGGGGTATTCGGTCGCGGGCAAGACCGGCACGGCCGACAAGCCCAGAGCCAACGGTCGCGGGTATTACGACGACAAGGTGATCAACACCTTCGCGTCGGTCTTTCCGTCCAACAACCCGAAATACGTTCTGATCGTTACGCTGGACGAGCCTGTGGAGACCAGCGGCACCAAGCCGCGCCGCACGGCAGGATGGACGGCTGTTCCTGTGGCGGCCGAAATGATCCGTCGCGTCGCCCCTCTTCTGGGCTTGCGCCCGGAGGTCGAAACACGGCAATTGACGGGCATCATCAACACCTCGAACTGAGGGCGATTGCCCCGGTCGCGGGGCATAGAACACGAGGGGGTCGTCATGGCAGCAAAGGGCAAAAGCCTGAGTGAGCTGGGTCTGACGGCGCGCGGCGGCGCGGATGCGATTGTCACCGGGCTTGCCGTGGACAGCCGGGATGTCAAAGAGGGATACCTCTTTGCTGCCCTGCCGGGCACCAAGATGCATGGCGGAGAATTCATCCAATATGCGTTGCGCATGGGCGCTGCGGCGATCCTGACGGATGTGGACGGCGCCGAGATTGCCAAAGAAGAGCTCGCAGGGTCGACCGCAGCGGTGGTGATCGCTGCCGATCCGCGCCAGACTCTGGCGTTCTGCGCGGCCCTTTGGTTCGAACAGCAGCCTGACACGGTGGTGGCCGTGACTGGCACCAACGGCAAGACAAGTGTTGCCAGTTTCGTGCGCCGGATCTGGCAGTTGCTGGGCATTCCGGCGGTCAACCTTGGGACAACCGGCGTTGAAGGCGACTGGCAAGCGCCGCTCATGCACACCACTCCCGAACCAATCACGCTGCATCGCGCTTTGGCGGCGGCAGCGGATGCCGGGATCGACCATGCCGCGATGGAGGCGTCCTCGCATGGCTTGGCGCAGCGGCGGCTGGATGGCGTGAACCTGCGTGCAGCGGGGTTCACCAATTTCACCCAAGACCATCTGGATTACCACGACAGTTTCGAGGCGTATTTTGACGCGAAGGCTGGGCTCTTTGCGCGTGTGCTGCCCGAGGACGGGATCGCGGTGATCAATATCGACGATGCGCGCGGTGTGGATATGCTGGCGATCGCGCGGGCGCGGGGGCAGGAGACCATGACCGTCGGGCGGGACACGGGTGCCGATATGGTGCTGCTGGGTCAGCGCTTTGATGCCACCGGGCAGGATGTGCGGATCAAGTTTGGCGGCGAGACTTTTCAGACCCGGCTGAACCTCGTGGGTGGATTTCAGGCGGAAAACGTCATGGTTGCCGTCGGTCTGGTCATCGCGAGCGGCGTGACGCCGGATCGGGTGTTCGCGGTCCTGCCCGAACTGGAAACCGTGCGGGGACGGATGCAGCTGGCGGCGACGCGCAGCAATGGCGCGGCGGTCTATGTGGATTACGCGCATACGCCGGATGCGGTGGCCACCGCCTGTCAGGCGATCCGACCCCATGTTATGGGCCGTCTGGTGGCGATCATCGGCGCAGGCGGCGACCGCGACCCCGGCAAGCGACCCTTGATGGGGGCGGCGGCGGCTGAATTTGCCGATCAGGTGATCGTCACCGACGACAACCCGCGCAGCGAAGACCCGGCGTTGATCCGCGCGGCGGTGCTTGAAGGTGCGCCCGAGGCGACCGAAGTGGGCGACCGGGCCGAAGCGATCCTGCGTGGTGTGGATGCGGTGGGTCCGGGCGATGCGCTGCTGATCTGCGGCAAGGGGCATGAGACCGGGCAGATCGTGGGTGACACGGTCTATCCGTTTGACGATGTGGAACAGGCCAGCGTGGCAGTTGCGGCTTTGGACGGGAAATTGGCATGACGCTTTGGACAAGCGCAGAGGCGGCAGAAGCGACGGGCGGTCGGGTGACCGGGGATTGGGCGGCAACGGGCGTGTCCATCGATACGCGTACGATCCAACCGGGAGACCTGTTTGTGGCGCTCAAGGCGGCGCGGGACGGGCATGATTTCGTCGCACAGGCGTTGGAGAAGGGTGCCGCAGCTGCCTTGGTGTCCCGTGTGCCCGAGGGTGTGGCCGAGGATGCGCCGCTTCTGATCGTGGACGATGTGCAGGCAGGGCTGGAGGCTTTGGGTCGTGCCTCGCGGGCGCGGACAAAGGCCAAGGTGGTTGGCGTGACCGGGTCGGTCGGCAAGACCTCGACCAAAGAGATGTTGCGCACGGTTCTGGCCTCGCACGGCAAGGTTCATGCGGCTGAGGCGAGCTATAACAACCATTGGGGTGTGCCGCTGACGCTGGCGCGTATGCCACGCGACACCGAATTCGCGGTGATCGAGATCGGCATGAATCACCCTGGCGAGATTGCTCCGCTGAGCCGCATGGCGCGGCCGCATGTTGCGATGGTCACGATCGTCGCCCCAGCCCATCTTGAGGCATTCGAGAGTATCGAGGGGATCGCGCACGAGAAAGCATCGATCTTTGAAGGTCTGGAACCGGGCGGGACCGCCGTGTTCAATGGCGACCTGAAGACCAGTCCGATCCTGCGCGACACCGCTGCGAAATATGCGAAAAATCTGATTTCATTCGGGGAAAGCAAGACCGCCCATCATCGCGCGACAACGGTCACGGCCCATGAAGATTCGATTGTGGTGGTCGGGCGCGCGTGGCGGGCGCCGGTTCTGTTCAAGGTGAACACGGCTGGACGGCATTTCGGGGTCAATGGCATGGGTGTCATTGCCGTGGCCTCGGCGCTCCGTTTGGATCGGGCACTGGTGTGTAACGATCTGGGCAGGTGGCTGCCGGGTGCCGGGCGCGGGGCTCATGTGACCGTCACGCTGGACGAGGCCAACCCCAATGCAACGCTGTCGCTGTTCGACGATGCCTATAACGCCAATCCGGCTTCGGTAGCGGCGGCGCTCGAGATCCTCGCGGCGGCTCCGGTTCAGAACGATGTGGGCCGGGTCAGCAAGGGCCGGCGGATTGCAGTGCTGGGCGACATGAAAGAGCTTGGTCCGACCGGACCAGAGCTGCATGCAGCCTTGGCCGATCTTGACGCGACCAAGGCCTTGGACAAGGTGCATTGCGTCGGGCACCTGATGCGGCACCTCCATGATGCGCTGCCGGACGAACAGCGAGGCCTGTGGTTCGAGTCGTCCGACGATATGGCTTCGCGGCTTCCCCGCCAGCTTGATGCTGGGGATGTGGTGATGGTGAAGGGATCGCTGTCGATGCGGCTGGCGCGTGTGGTTGACGCCATCCGCAATATGAGCCAAGGCAGCGCGCGCGACGAGGCGGAAGGATGAAAAGTTCATGTTGTTTTGGTTGACCGCACTGTCGGACGGGGGGGACTTCTTCAACCTCTTTCGCTATATCACGTTCCGCGCCGGGGGCGCGTTTCTGACCGCGCTGATCTTTGGCTTCCTGTTTGGGCGGCCGCTGATCAACGTGTTGCGCAAACGGCAAGGCAAGGGTCAGCCGATCCGCAGCGACGGACCCGAGGGGCATTTTTCCAAGGCAGGTACGCCGACCATGGGGGGGTTGTTGATCGTTGGCGCGCTGCTGACATCAACGCTCTTGTGGGCACGGCTGGACAACCCGTTCGTATGGATGGTGCTGTTTGTCACCATGAGTTTTGCGCTGATTGGCTTTGCCGATGACTATGCCAAGGTGAAAAAGCAGAATACCGCAGGTGTGTCCGGTAAGGTTCGGCTTTTGCTGGGGTTTCTGATCGCGGCGATCGCAGGTTACTGGGCGGCGCAATACCATCCCGAAGAGCTGACGAACCAGTTGGCGTTCCCGGTGTTCAAGGACACGCTGCTCAACCTTGGGTATCTCTTTGTGCCCTTTGCCGTGATCGTGATCGTCGGTGCGGCCAATGCGGTGAACCTGACGGACGGGCTTGACGGTTTGGCGATCATGCCGGTGATGATCGCGGCGGGCACGCTGGGCGTGATTGCCTATGCGGTGGGCCGCGTCGACTTCACCGAATATCTGGACGTGCATTACGTGCCCGGCACAGGCGAGATCCTGATCTTTACCGCCGGGTTGTTCGGCGGAGGCCTTGGGTTCCTGTGGTACAACGCGCCGCCGGCTGCGGTGTTCATGGGGGATACCGGGTCTTTGGCGCTGGGCGGTGCCTTGGGCGCGATTGCGGTGGCGACAAAGCACGAGATCGTGTTGGCCATTGTTGGCGGCTTGTTCGTGGTCGAGGCGCTGTCCGTGATCATCCAGGTTCTCTACTTCAAACGGACCGGCAAGCGCGTGTTCCTCATGGCGCCGATCCATCACCACTACGAGAAAAAGGGCTGGGCCGAGCCGCAGATCGTGATCCGGTTCTGGATCATCTCGCTCATTCTGGCACTGATCGGGTTGGCGACGCTGAAGGTGCGCTAGGCGCTCAATCCAAAAAGTGGAAACCGGTTTTCGGATTGAGCGCAATAGAATTGCGCTCAGGGTTTCTCGTCCTTACGCCTTCGGCGACGTCCTCGGGTGTGTGATGTCGTGACGCTTTGGCCGGGCGGTGCGCCTGTTGCGGCGGTGCATTTGCGTATTTGGAAAGAGAAGAAGTCAGGACTCGCATTTCGCACGACTGTCAACTAAAGTTGACATGTTGCTGCGTGGAGAGTCTGACATGGATGGTGGTCGTATCGGCCTGACGGTGCCTGAAATCGGTGGCGCGCCCCGGTCGGGACTTTGTACCGATTGCGGTGTGTCGCGGATGGGCGATGGCCGTGCCTGTGGGAAAGCCTGCCAGTTCATTCAGCCGGATTACGAGAGCCTTGAACGGTCTGTGCATGGGCGGATTGCTGGCACGGGTGACGAGGCGTTTTTTGGTGTGGCGCAGGCCATGTACCGCGCGCGGCTGGAGCCTGCCGCCGAGGGCGCGCAGTGGACTGGGTTGACCACCGGATTGGCCGCAGAATTGCTGCGGGCCGGGGCGGTGGATGCGGTACTGGCGACCGCGCCTGATCCGCTGGATCGTTGGAAGCCCATGCCTGTGATCGTGACGGAGGCCGAGGAGATGGCGCAGTGCCGGGGCATGCGGATGGGCTTTGGGCCACTTCTGGCGCTGCTTGAGCCTGCACGTGCGGCCGGGCATCGGCGGATCGCCGTGGTGGGTGTTCCCTGTCAGGTCTACGCGCTGCGGGCGCTGGAGGCGGAGCTGGGGTTCGACGAGATCACTGTGATCGGTACGCCCTGTTCTGACAACACAACAACCGAGAATTTCCATGCGTTCCTGGCGCGGTTGGACGACAAGCCAGAGACGGTGTCCTATCTGGAGTTTCGCGCGGATTACCGGGTGGAATTGCGCTTCGACGATGGCCGCAAGCCGCGCTTTGTGCCGTTTCTCAAACTGCCGCTGTCGGACCTGCCGGCGGATTTCTTTCCGATGACCTGCAAGACCTGCGTCGATTACACCAACCGGCTCGCGGATATCACTGTGGGCTACATGGGCGGCGATGGCGACCAGTGGCTGATCGTGCGCAATGCGCGCGGTGCGGCGGTGCTGGACCGGCTGGGCGACCGCGTGGTGCGGCGCGATCTGACCGACAAGGGCAAGCGCGAGGCGGCGGTCAAGGGCTTCATGGTCAATACGGAACGCGCGGCAGGCGGGTTGCCGTTGCGGCGGATGCCCGATTGGGTGCGGCCCATTGTGGCGTGGTTGCAGCCGCGCACCGGGCCTCGTGGATTAGAGTTTGCCCGCGCGCGGGTCGAAATGAAGGCGATCGAGACGATATTGCACCTCAGGCGGGCACATCCGGCGCGGATCAAGAACATGGTGCCCCCCCATGTCTGGCGCGTTGCCGCCCGCTATGGTCTGCTCCCCGACAAGGACGAAACGCGCAGTTAGGCCAAAGGCCAGATTGCACGGAATATCAACGCGCGTTAGGGAGGGGCGCAGATCAAGGAAGACGGCCCATGACACGCATTGCCCATATCGAACTGGACGACGGCAATCTGCCCCCGCCCACGCCTGAGATCGAACAGGAACGCCGCGTGGCGATGTTCGACCTGATGGAGCACAACACGTTTGAACTGCCCGACCGCGACGGACGTCCGGTTCCACAGGGTCCCTATAACGTCGGGTTGTCGATCCGGGACAAACGATTGGTCTTTGATGTAACCACCGAAAGCCATGAAAAGGCGGCGGAATTTCACCTGTCGCTGTCGCCGTTCCGGCAGGTGGTCAAGGACTATTTCCAGATCTGCAAATCCTATTTCGACGCGGTGAAAACCCTGCCGCCCAGCCAGATCGAGACCATCGACATGGCGCGACGCGGTATTCACAACGAAGGCGCGCGCATTCTGCAGGAACGGCTCGACGGCAAAGTGAAGGTGGATGACGACACCGCACGGCGCCTGTTCACTCTGGTCTGCGTCCTGCATTTCGGGGGCTGAGGTTTGAAAGCGCTGCCGCAGTCGATTCTGTTTTGCTGCGATCACAATGCGGTTCGGTCTCCCATGGCCGAGGGGATCATGAAGAAGCTCTATGGCTTCGAGACCTATGTGCAATCGGTCGGCGTGATGAACGACCTTGAAATCGACGGCTTCGCCATTTCGGTCTGCAAAGAGATCGGGGTGGAGATGAGCCGCCATCGGTCGCGGTCTTTCGACGAGTTGGAAGAGAATGGTGAGGCGCTGTCCGGGTTCGATCTGATCGTGGCCTTGTCACCCGCTTCGCAACGGCGGGCGCTGGATCTGACGCGGTTCTATCATCTGACGGTGGAATACTGGCCGATCATGGACCCCACGGGGCTGGGCGAGACGCGCGAGCAAAAGCTCAATTCCTATCGGCAGACGCGGGACCAGCTGGTGGATCACTTGAAACGCAAATGGGGAGGGCAGCTATGAGCCGCGCCACAATCGAGCGATATTTTGATGCGTTCAACCGCAAGGACATTGCGGGCATGCTGGACTGCCTGACCGAGGACGTGGCGCATCATGTGAACGAGGGCAATGTGCGGATCGGCCGCGCGGCGTTCGAAGAGTTCTGCGGGCATATGGCGCGGTGCTATGACGAAACGCTGACCGAGATGGTGGTGTTTGTCGCTGAAGATGGCGCGCGCGGCGCGGCAGAATACATGGTGAACGGCACCTATCTGACTACGGATGCCGGGCTGCCTGAGGCCAAAGGGCAGGGCTATCGCCTACCTGCCGGGTCGTTCTTTTCGCTGACCGATGGCAAGATCAGCCGCGTCGTGACCTATTACAACCTCAGCGACTGGATCAAACAGGTCTCGTGATGCGGATCGAGGCACTGACCGGAGAGGCGCTGGACGCGGCTCTGGACGATGTGGCGGGGCTGCGCATACGGGTGTTTCGGGACTGGCCGTATCTTTATGACGGCGATCTGGACTATGAGCGCGGGTATCTGGAGACCTATCGGACCTCGGATGCGGCGATCCTTGTGGGCGCGTTTGATGGCACTCGGTTGGTCGGTGCGGCGACCGGCACGCCGATGGCGGATCACGCCGATGATTTTGCGGCTGCCTTTGACGGAACCGGACTGGCGCTGAACGACATCTTCTATTGTGCCGAGTCGGTTCTTTTGCCGGAGTATCGCGGGCGTGGTGTAGGCCACCGATTCTTTGATCTGCGCGAGGCGCATGGTCGCGGCCTGGGGGCCAAGGTGTCGGCCTTTTGCGGGGTGGTGCGGCCTCTGGATCATCCGTTACGGCCGGACGGGTATCGGCCCTTGGATGGGTTCTGGCGCAAGCGCGGATATGCGCCGCTGGATGGGGCCATCGCGTGGTTTTCGTGGAAGGACGTCGACCAGACCGAGGCAACGCGGAAGCCGTTGCAGGTCTGGACACGGGCGTTGACGGAGGATGAGAGATGAAAGTTGCCGCTGCAGCCTATCCGATGGATTTTTTCAATTCTTGGAAGGCTTACGAAGAAAAGCTGACACGTTGGGTGAGCGAGGCGGCGGGTGCCGGTGCCGACCTTCTGGTGTTCCCGGAATACGGTGCGATGGAGTTGGCGACGCTTGCCGGGCGCGATGTGGCGCTGGATCTGGAGGCGTCGCTCAGGGCGGTGTCGGATCGGATCCCGGAGGCGGATGCGCTGCATGCCAAACTGGCGCAGGAGTTTGGGGTATACATCCTTGCGGCCTCTGCCCCGGTGTTCGACCCGGAGCTTGGGGCGCGTCCCGTGAATCGCGCCCGATTCTTTGCGCCGGATGGCAGTATGGACCATCAGGACAAGCAGATCATGACGCGATTCGAACGTGAGGAGTGGGGTGTCGTTGCGGGTGGGCCGCTGCATATGTTCGAAACGGCACTGGGCCGGATCGGTATCCTGATCTGCTATGACAGCGAGTTCCCGCTGCTGGGGCGTGCGATGGCCGAGGCGGATCTGATCCTTGTGCCAAGCTGTACCGAAGCGCTGACCGGGTATTCGCGGGTGCGGATCGGGGCGATGGCGCGGGCGTTGGAGAATCAGTGCGTTACGATCATGTCCTCAACTGTCGGTGCCTGCGACTGGTCCGAAGCGGTGGACATGAACACGGGTATGGGCGGCATTTTTGGCCCACCTGATACCGGGTTTCCAGCCACGGGCGTGATCGCAGAAGGCACATTGAACCAGCCCGGTTGGACCTATGCCGATGTCGATCTGGCGCAGATTGCCCATGTGCGTGCGGATGGTGTGGTGCTCAACCGGAAGCACTGGGACGACCAGACGGGACGTGACGTGATTGCCGCAGCGCGGAAACTCGGCTGAATAGGCCTTGATAAATTGGGCGTTTGGCCCCATTTAGTAGCGCGCCTCGCACTATGACGGGGCGGATAGTGAAGGAGAAACCATGGCCAAGGAAGACACGCTCGAATTTCCCGGTGTCGTCAAGGAACTCCTGCCTAACGCGACATTTCGGGTCGAGCTTGAAAACGGCCATGAGATCATCGCGCACACGGCAGGCAAGATGCGCAAGAACCGGATTCGTGTTCTTGCAGGCGACAAGGTGCAAGTCGAAATGACGCCCTACGATCTGACCAAGGGTCGGATCAACTACCGCTTCAAGTAAGCGATTCATGAAGCTGATCCTTGGCTCCGGCAGCCCCCGGCGGCGGGAGCTTTTGGCTCAGATCGGGGTGGAGGCGGATGACATCCGCCCGCCCGATATCAACGAAGATCCCCGTCCCGGTGAGTTGCCGCGCCCTTATTGCGTGCGGCTTGCGCGTGAAAAGGCATTGGCGATTCCCGCAAGTGACGACGAGATCGTTCTGTCTGCTGACACCTCAGTTGCCTTGGGGCGGCGCATTCTGGGCAAACCAGCGGATGCCGCAGAGGCCGCGCAGTTCCTTTATGCGTTGTCCGGGCGCAGGCACCGGGTTGTGACGGCGGTGGCTGTCCGGCGGGGCGACAAGCTTTGGGAACGGGATGTGGTCACGCAGGTGAAGATGAAATCGCTCAGCGATGCCGAGGTGAACGCATACCTTGCCAGTGAAGACTGGCGCGGCAAAGCGGGGGGCTATGCCATCCAAGGGCCGGCTGGCGCGTTTGTGCCGTGGATCAGCGGCAGCTTCAGTGCCGTGGTCGGATTGCCGCTGGCAGAAACCGCGAACCTGCTCGTGGCTGCAGGCTATCCGCTATACGGGGTGTCGGAATGAAGGGTCGTCTGATTGCGTTGGATCACGTCGGAGACCGCGAGGCCGCGGCGCTGATGGTCGATGGAGTGGTCGAAGATCTGTTCTTCGACACCGACCAGCCCGCACCGGGCACGATCTACCGCGCGATTTGCGAACGTCCGATGAAGGGGCAGGGCGGGATGTTCCTGTGCACGCCCGACGGGTCAGCCTTTGTGCGGCAGGTCAATGGCTTGTCGCCGGGTCAGGCACTCTTGGTACAGGTCACCGGCTATGCCGAGCCGGGCAAGGCAATTCCCGTGACGAACAAGGTACTCTTCAAGAGCCGCTATGCCATCGTCACGCCGGACGCGCCGGGGATCAACGTCTCGCGCCGGATCAAGGACGAGGATGCGCGCGAGGACTTACTGGCGATTGCGCATGAAATTATGGACGCGGATGGGTTCGGCCTGATCTTGAGGTCCTCGTGTGAAGGTGCCGATGCGGACGAGATCGCCGACGACATCGCGGCGATGGCCGATCTGGCCGTCAAGGTCATGGCCGATGCCACAGGCGACGCGGAAACGCTGACCCTTGGTGACGGGCCACATCTGCTCGCGTGGCGCGAATGGACGGACAAGGCCGAGATCGACAGTGCCGATGGCAGTTTCGACCGACACGGCATTCTGGATGTGCTCGACGGTTTGAAGGCGCGGGATGTGCCCTTGGGCGGATCGGCGTCGATGGCCATCGAGCCGACACGGGCGCTTGTGGCGGTGGACGTGAACACAGGCGGTGACACCAGCCCGGCGGCGGGTCTCAAGGCGAACCTTGCCGCGGTTAAAGACCTGCCGCGCCAGTTGCGGTTGCGGGGCCTTGGTGGGCAGATCGTGATCGATCCTGCCCCCACAGCCAAGAAAGACCGCCGCCAGATCGAAAGCGCTCTTCGCAGCGCGCTCAAGCGCGACAGCGTGGAAACCGTGTTCGTGGGGTGGACTCCGCTGGGGCATATCGAGTTACAACGCAAGCGTG
Source organism: Marivita sp. (assembly GCF_048006345.1). Lineage (GTDB taxonomy): Bacteria > Pseudomonadota > Alphaproteobacteria > Rhodobacterales > Rhodobacteraceae > Marivita. The sequence goes on from NZ_CP180351.1 coordinate 351,997, forward strand.
ACCGACTTTCCCTGAGCGAGGTGCTGACATGAGCTGTCCCATCTGCGGCAAAGAGACGAGCCCCGACGCCCGCCCGTTCTGTTCGAAACGCTGCGCAGATGTCGATCTGGCGCGGTGGCTGAACGGGAACTATGCGGTGCCGTCGAACGACCCCGAAGACATCGAAGCGGCGATCGAAGCTGCTGAACAGGCGGCTGCGTCTGCGGACAAGCTGCACTAACGGGTTGTCTCAGCCGACCTGCGTGATACCGCTTGGTCATGACTGGTGCGACCTCTTCTTCTTTTGACCCATTGATCCGCTCGGCGGGTCTGAACGCTGTGCTTGTCAGCTTTGGCGATGCGCTGACCGAGCCGGCCAATCGCGCGGCACTGGCCTTTTCCGCGGCGGTCGCACACGCCGGGATCGACGGCATCGAAGAATGTGCGCCGTCCTTGGTGTCGGTCTTTGTGCAGTTCGATCCGCTGCATCTGAGCCTGGAGGCTGTGACCGCCAAGCTGACCGCGCTTCTGGCCGAACAGGACTGGTACGCAGCACCCATGCCCGAGGGGCGGCGGTTCATCCGGGTGCCCACGGTCTACGGCACCGACCTTGCGCCACAACTTGAGGAAGCGGCACAGGCGGCCGGGCTTTCTGTCGAAACTGCCATCGCCCAATTGTCCGAGGCGCGCGTGCGGGTGCAGACCATCGGATTTGCTCCCGGCCAGCCCTATCTGGGCCTTTTGCCCGAAGCCTGGAACATCCCGCGCCAGACCGCGCTGACCAAGGCTGTGCCCGAAGGCGCGTTGGTTGTGGCGATCCGGCAGTTTGTCCTGTTCTCGGTGGCCAACCCCACAGGCTGGCGCCATGTCGGGCAAACCGCGCTGCAGCTCTTCCGGGCGGACAACGACACACCCTTTTTCCTGCGTCCGGGGGATGAGGTGCAGTTCGTAAAGGCCAGTCCCGATGTGCTGGAGCGGCACAAAAATGATCCCGACGGTGGTGCTGTGATCGAGGCGATCCGATGACCCGTGCCCTGAACGTGCATCGCATCGCGCCCGGAGCTACGGTGCAGGACCGGGGCCGCACCGGATACCGCGCCTTTGGCGTGTCACAGGGCGGGGTGGCTGACCCGCTGGCCTTGGCCGAGGGGGCAGCCCTGCTGGGGCAATCTGTCGATTGCGCAGCCTTGGAATTGCCCGGGTCCGGTGGGGTCTTTGAGGCTACCGAACCGCTCCGCATTGCCCTGACCGGCGCGCCGATGCGGGCGACATTGGATGGCGCACCGCTTGCCTGGAACGCGTCCCATGCCCTTCCTGCCGGGTCCCGGCTTGAGATCGGCGGTGTAACGGCCGGCAGTTACGGGTATCTGCATGTTGGCGGCGGGTTCGACCTGCCTTTGCAGCTTGGGTCGAGATCCGCGCATCTGGCGGCTGGGGTCGGGACGGCGGTGCAGGCGGGGGACAGCTTGCCTGTGGGCGAAGACACGCGCAGCGGCGTCGGGCTCTGCCTGCCGCAGGACAGCCGGTTCGATGGTGGCGTGCTCCGCTTGGTGGAAAGCTTTCAAACCGCCTTTTTCGATCCGGCAACACGTGACCGCTTTACCGAAACCACGTTTACGCGGGACGCCCGCGCCAACCGAATGGGCATGCGGCTCGATTCTGCAGGCGAGGGCTTTGCCACCAGCGCGGGGCTGAACATCCTGTCGGAATCGATTGTGCCGGGCGACATTCAGATCACCGGCGATGGCACGCCCTACCTGCTTTTGCGCGAAAGCCAGACGACCGGGGGCTATCCGCGCATAGCCACGGTGATTCCCGCCGATTTGCCACGCGCGGTGCAAACCCCATCAGGAGGGGTTTTGCGGTTCCGTTTCGTGTCGCGGGATGACGCGTTGGAGGCGGAACGCAAGATGCGCGACCACCTGCGCGCCCTGCCGAAACTCTGCGTGCCATTGGTGCGCGATCCATCGCAGATCCGCGATCTGCTGAGCTATCAATTGATCAGTGGGGTCACGGCAGGTGATGCCCCGGACGAAAAGGAGTGAGCCATGCATGTCGATCTGAACGCGGATATGGGAGAAAGCTTTGGGCCCTGGCCCATGGGATCGGATGCAGCGCTGCTTGACGTGATCACCTCGGCCAATGTCGCCTGCGGGTTTCACGCGGGGGACCCGGACGTGATGGTGCAGACCATGGGTCTTGCGGTCGCAAAAGGCGTTGGCATCGGGGCGCATCCGGGCTTTCCCGACCTGCAGGGCTTCGGGCGGCGGCGGATGCATCTGAGCCGCGACAGCTTGCGAAATCTCGTGCGATATCAACTGGGTGCGGCGCAGGCGATGGCACGATCCGCTGGCGGAGAGGTGCGGCATCTGAAGCTTCACGGGGCGCTCGCCAATATGGCGTCCGAGGACGTGGCCATGGCGACCGCGTGTTACGAAGGCGCCCTGTCCGTGGACCCGGATATCATCGTGATGGTGTTGGCCGCGACACAGCAACAAGATGCGGTCGAGGCGCTGGGCTGTCGCTGGGCGGGCGAGATTTTCGCGGATCGGGCGTATAACGACGACGCGACTCTGGTGGATCGGAGCCTGCCGGGTGCGGTCATTCACGATGCGGATGTAGCGGGGCAGCGCATGGTCGATATGGTCAAGGCCGGTGCGATCATCACCGAAAGCGGCAAACACATTCCAGCGGCGGTGGACACGATCTGTCTGCATGGCGACGGTTCAACAGCGGTGCAGATCGCACGCACCGTGCGCAGCGCACTGGCCGACGCCGGTGTCACCCTGCAACGGTTTGCGGGGCGTCAGGGCGCGATCAGCAGGACCTGAACATCCGCCACATTGGTGCCGGTGGCGCGGGTCATCAACAGGTCACCGGCTGCTGCTAGGGCCGCATAGCTGTCGTTGTTCGCCAAGAGCGCTGTGACGTCCTGACCTGCGGCTGCGATCCGGGGCAGGGTGCCTGAATCGACCACTCCGCCTGCGGCATCGGTCGGGCCGTCGCGGCCGTCGGTGCCGCCTGACAGGAAGACCCATTTCGCGGTCATTTCCGGGGCTTGGGTGGCAACGCGCAGGGCCAGTTCCTGATTGCGCCCACCCCGTCCCGTGCCGGTAAGCTTGACCGTGGTTTCCCCCCCAAACAGCAGCGCTGTGGGTTCGGGGCGGGCGATAAGTTCGGCGAGAACCACTTTGGCCGCATCGCCCACGTCACCGGTCAGGGCATCGCTGACAATGCGAGCATTGAGGCCGATGTTCCGCGCCTCGTCCAACATCGCTTCGAGCGACAGTCGGTTCGATCCGACAAGCGTGTTGGTGACGTCGGGCAGAGGAGGCGGCGTCTCGTGTTGTGCCTGTTCAAGATGGGTGCGAATCGAAGCCGGTGCTGCCTCCCAGATCCCTGCGGATTTGAGGGTGGCAATGGTCTCGGCTGCTGTTCCAATCGGGCTGACCGTGGGGCCAGAAGCGATGGCTCGCAGATCGTCGCCGATCACATCGGACAGCAGGTAGGGATAGACTGGGGCCGGAGCGGCGTAGCGTACGAAGCCACCACCTTTGAGCAGGCTCACCTGTTGGCGCACAAGGTTCATCTGCACGATGTCGAGCCCCGCAGACAGCAGCAGGCCGTTTAACCGCGCCTTGTCGGACAGGCTGACGCCTGGCGGAGGCGCCGGCAATAATGCAGAGCCGCCCCCCGAGATCAGGGCAACAACACGGTCGGTCTCGGTCGCTTCAGTCAACACCTCCATCACCCGTTGCGCCGCACGTGCGCCAGCCTCGTCCGGTACGGGGTGTCCCGCGCGCAGGAGCTCGGCCCCGTCGAGGGTCGCGTCGTTCTCGTGATGGGTGACTGCAAGGGCGACATGGGCGTCCGGCATGGCTGCCATGGCTTCGCGCAACATGGCGGGCGCGGCTTTGCCGATTGCGATCAGAAACGTCCGTCCCCCGGGTTTCTGAGGTGGCACCGGAGATTGGGTCAAACCGCGTCTTACAGCGTGCGCAGGGTCTGCGGCTGTCACAGCGGCGTCAAACAACAGCCGGGCTTGGGTGCGGAGCGTGTCGATTTCGGTCATATTGAGATTAGGGCTGTAATTTCCATGAAAGTCAAATGCTTGCAGAAGCAAGCTTATGCATCGCATTCAAATGTACATTTCGGGTAAAGTGGTGGGCGACCCTGGAATCGAACCAGGCGTGCGTCTCCGCGAGGGAGTTACAGTCCCCTGCCACACCTTGCGGCCTGTCGCCCACTTAACCAAAGGCCCTGCCCTTGGCGTGAGCGGGTGATTACAATTGCCCCCTTGCGGCGTCAACAGGAAAATCCCATCAAGCGACAGGTACAAAAACCGGGACAAGAAAGGGGCTGTTATGGTCAAAAAACCGAAATGGGTGGTGGCCAAGGAACAGTCCAAGAAGGCGGCTGCGGCTGAAACCGTGTGGCTGTTCGGGCTGCATGCGGTGCGCGACGCGCTGGTCAATCCGAACCGCGAGAGGCTGCGTTTGGTGGTGACTCGCAATGCGATGGACAAACTGGCTGATGCCATCGAAGCCGCTGGAATCGAACCCGAAATAAGCGATCCGCGCAGGTTTGATGCGCCCATCGATCCGCAATCGGTGCATCAGGGCGCGGCGCTTGAGGTGAAACCTTTGAATTGGGGACGTCTCGAGGATGTGGCACTTGGCGGCCCTGACGGGCCTCCGCGTGTGGTCATGCTCGACCGGGTGACCGATCCGCACAATGTGGGGGCTGTTCTGCGCTCGGCGGAAGTGTTCGGCGCCTCCGCCGTTGTGGGCACGTTGCATCATTCCGCACCGGAAACAGGTGCGTTGGCCAAAACGGCGTCGGGCGCGTTGGAGCGCCAGCCATATCTGCGGGAGCGCAACCTTGCTGACGCGATGGAGCGTTTGCGATCAATGGGTTACGTCATCTTCGGTCTGGATGGCGAGGCGGAGCAGACGATTGATGAGGCGCTTGCTCCGGTCCGCGACAGGCCGATTGCGCTGGTGCTCGGGGCCGAAGGGCCGGGGTTGCGGCCCAAGACAAAGGAAACCTGTGACGCCTTGGTGAAAATTCCGTTCGCGCGGGCGTTCGGGTCTTTGAACGTGTCGAACGCGGCGGCGGTGGCGCTTTACGCCGCACGGGCGTGAACTTGCGGTCAGGGCATGGCGTGCCAATATTCCTGACGAAGGAGACGCCATGCCCCACGGAACGAAAATCGCCACCTGCTGTTATTGCGGAACCCGTGCGGCCCTTGTTTTGACAGGGGAAACCCGGCACGAGCTAAGCTGTTCGGCCTGCGGTGCACCTTTGCACGACATGAAGATGCTCCGCGCCGAGGTAGCAGAGAAGCAGGGTGCGACACAGCATCGGCACGTGAGCCGACCCAAGACAGCGCCAGCGCCTTTTCCCGCCTGGGATCGTGATGCAAAGGAATTGAAGAAGAAAAAGCCGAAGAAGCGAAAGACACTGGCGCGGCGGTTTTTCGAAGAAGCGTTTGACGTGATCGAAGATATTTTCGACTGATCTGTCCGGTCCGACAGTGTGTTTCATGCGGTTCTGGCCCAAAAACTCCGGTTTTCGCTGCTTTTTCGTCGATTTGAGCGCAGTCTGGCATGAACCGTACCGGTAGCTGTGTCGCACCGTACTGATGATCCGTACGGGACGTTCTACTGGTCAATTGCAACGCCGTGTTTTAAGTGCCCAAGGGCAATGACGGAGGTCCGCGTGACGACATATGAAAACCCCGGTCCGGTCGAAGAGAACTGGAAAGACGCAATCTCTTCGGTGGAAGAGATCATCGAAGATGCGCGCAACGGCAAGATGTTCATTCTTGTCGATCACGAGGATCGCGAAAACGAAGGCGACCTGGTGATTCCCGCGCAATGGGCAACACCGGACGTGGTCAACTTCATGGCGACCCACGGGCGCGGGCTGATCTGCCTTGCCATGACGTCGAAGCGGATCGAAGAGTTGGGGCTCCAGCTCATGTCGACCAACAATTCGTCGCGGCATGAAACTGCGTTCACCGTGTCGATCGAGGCCCGCGAAGGGGTGACCACCGGGATTTCTGCGGCGGACCGGGCGCGCACCATTTCGGTGGCGATCGACGGCACCAAAGGCGCGCCTGATATTGCAACGCCGGGGCATGTGTTTCCGTTGCGGGCCAAGGATGGTGGCGTGCTGGTCCGCGCGGGTCATACCGAAGCGGCGGTAGACGTGTCGCGTCTGGCCGGGTTGAACGCGGCGGGTGTGATCTGCGAGATCATGAACGAAGACGGGTCAATGTCCCGTCTGCCGGAACTGGTGGCGTTTGCGCAGCGGCACGGTTTGAAGATCGGGACGATCAGCGACCTGATCGCCTATCGCCGCCGCCATGACAACCTTGTGCGCGTGCGCAAGGAAGAGACCATCACGTCCGAATTCGGTGGTGTGTGGCAGATGCGGATCTACACCGACGAAACCCACGGTGACGAACATATCGTGCTGACCAAAGGCGACTTGTCGGGGGATGAACCGGTGCTGGTGCGGATGCACGCGCTGGATCCGATGCTGGATGTGGTTGGTACGGGGCCAAAGGGCCGGGCGGATGAATTCCAGCACGCGATGCAAGCCGTTGCCGAAGAAGGGCGAGGCGTTGTTGTTCTGCTGCGCGACACGTCGATGAAGCTCGACGTTGGGGACGAGGTGTCGCCCAAGACACTCCGGCAATACGGGTTGGGGGCACAAATTCTGTCGTCGCTTGGATTGTCGAAACTGACGCTGCTGACAAATTCCCCAACACCGAAAGTTGTCGGCCTGGATGCCTACGGGCTTGAAATCGTTGGCACGCGCAAGATTTCGGAGCTGGGCTGATGGCCGCGTCCGTTGAACATTACACGTTGGCACGGCCCATATTCGACAAGCCTGTTAAGCTTTTGATAGTCGTTGCGCCGTATTACAAGGACATCGCGGATCAGCTGATTGCCGGTGCGCGGGCCGAGATCGAGGCATGTGGCGGCACACATGAGCTGGTCGAGGTTCCCGGCGCGTTGGAGGTTCCGACGGCTATCGGCATTGCAGAACGTATGTCGAATTTCGATGGGTACGTTGCACTGGGCTGTATCATTCGTGGCGAGACCACGCATTACGACACGGTGTGCAATGACAGCTCGCGTGGGTTGACCCTGCTTGGGCTGCAGGGGCTGTGCATCGGCAATGGCATCCTGACGGTCGAGAACATGGCGCAGGCGGAAGTGCGGGCGCAGGCGGACGGTCAGAACAAAGGCGGCGGGGCTGCGGCTGCTGCCTTGCACCTGATCGCGCTCAGCCGTAAATGGGGCTCTGCCCGCAAGGGGGTGGGGTTTGTCCCCGCCAAGGACGAATACCAGATCTCTGGTGACACCAAGGACCCGAACATCGCATGAGCCCTGCTGCCAAGCCGCCGAAAAAGGTGGATGAGAAACGCCAGAAACGGTCGGCATCGCGGCTTTATGCCGTGCAGGCGCTGTTCCAGATGGAACATTCGGGCCAGACGGTCGACAAGGTGGCGGCAGAATTCCTTGACCATCGGTTTGGTTTGGCGCAGGTTGATGGTGAAGAATTGGTCGAAGGCGATGTCGACCTGTTCCGCCGGATCACTGAGGAAGCGGTGAACTGGCAGGCCAAGATCGACCAGATGACCGATCGGGGCCTTGTGGCGAAGTGGCCTATCGCGCGGATTGATCCGACGTTGCGGGCGCTGTTCCGCGCAGCTGGCGCCGAGCTTGTGGCGACGGAAACACCGCCCAAGGTCATCATCAACGAGTATGTGGATGTGGCGCGGGCGTTCTTTCCCGAGGGCAAGGAACCGCAATTCGTCAATGCCGTTTTGGATCACATGGCGCGCGAGGCACGGCCAGAGGCGTTCTGACCCTTGGCTGCGCGGATTGAGTGCTTTGATATCTCGGTCCAGCGTCCTATCTGTTGTTCACCGACGAGAGGTGGCGCATGCCCGACCTGATCAAAATGTATATCCGTCAAACAGCCATCGGGTTCGCCTTGTCGGCGGTGTTTGTGACGCTTCTGCTTTATTTCAATATCGTGAACCTGTGGCATCTGGTGACGCATACCGATGTCGGGCTGCTCGCGGTGTTTTTGCTGTGGCTGTTCAACGGCATCGTCTTTGCGGGGGTTCAGTTCGGCATTTCCATCATGTTGATGAAATATGACGACGAAGATGACGACGATGACGATCATCGCGGCATGCCGGTCGGGCTAACCCCAATCCGTGTCGAAGCCCACGCGCCGCGCGGGCAAAATCGCCAGATTTCAAGAAGATAAGCGGCGGGAACCACGGCAACCGTGCGGTTCTCTCATTCCCGAGGACCTGTATGTACAGGTGGGCGTCGGTTAACCGGACCAGGGCCCGGACAGAGCCAACTCCCTCGGAATTGCTTAAGGCCACCGGAATGCAACCTGTCACGCATAGCGCAGAAACCCGCCAGCCCATGAGGTAGGCGCGAAGAGCCTCCGTGACAAGGGGTATTTCTGGTCAGCAGCGACGATGTCTTGATTTTTGTTCACACTTTGTTCATGTGTGTTGGGTATGACCGTCTTACCTGATCAACGTATCGGCGTATGTGCCGACTTGCAGCCCGGACAAGTTCTGGCGCGGGGGGTGTGCCGCCACCTTGCGAGCCACGGCTTTTCGGTGATCGAGGAATTCGTGCCGGATCGCGGTATGCGGGTCGATGTGATGGCGTTGGGGCCGAAAGGCGAGATCTGGATCGTCGAATGCAAATCCTCGCGCGCGGATTTTCAGTCGGATCAGAAATGGGAAGGCTATCTTGACTGGTGTGACCGCTATTTCTGGGCGGTTGATCTGGAGTTTCCGTCAGAGCTTTTGCCGGTCGAAACCGGCCTGATCATCGCAGACGGGTATGACGCGGAAATCGTGCGGATGGCCCCCGAGGACAAGCTTGCCGGAGCGCGGCGGAATGCGCTGATCCGAAAATTCGCCACCCATGCGGCGCGCCGACTGCACGCACTTCGTGATCCGGAGGCAATGCTGAGCGCTTGGGCTTGAGACGAAAGACTGCGGCAAAGGCATAGAAAGATTTGGACAAGAAAAAATCTTGATTGCTATTTTCCGGATTTCGGCAAATCTCGCCGTTAGAGCGACATGTCTTTTTCCTTCTTCCTCAAGCCTTTTTTGCGGAGCATCCCGATGCCCATTCCCGGCGACCTGTTCGCCCCTCATTTGATGATCTGTTTCGGTGTCGACGTGGATTTGCCAGGTGCGGTTTCCGCGGACAACAAGATCGAATTTCGTGCGCCTTTGAAAGGCATTGCAAAATATGCAGGGCGCAGCCTGGGGCTTGGCAAGCTTAAGGGCGAATGTGCCACTGGGGTGCAATCCGCGCTTTGGCTGAACGGGGTCAAGATCGGCGGGACGCGCAACTGGAAACCCGGGCGAAAGGTCAAAGGCAATGACGTTTCGCCGGGGACGGCAATCGCGTCGTTTCGCGACGGGGTGTATCAAAACGATCATGCCGCGATCTTCGTAAAACAGGACGCCGACGGGATCACCGTCTACGATCAGTATAACAAGCCGCCGAAGCCGTGGGGCGTGCGGGTCCTGAAGTTCGGAACAAAGCGAAAAAACGACTATTCGAATGATGGCGAATTTTTCTACACCATCGTTCTGAACTAAGAGAGCAAATGCGGCTTACTTGCGCTTGGGTTTGACCTTGCGGGCGGCGGTGGCGGCGAGGCGGATTTCCTCGGCGATTTCGTCTGCCTCTTCAGGGGAAAAATCCATCGGGATCTCGATGCCATCTGCCAGAATGAACAGGCGCACCATGCCCAGATCGGTTGGGCCGATTTGGAGGTTGGCTTCGATGTCGCGTTCGGTGTTGATGCCCATGACAGGTCTCCGGCGGGATGGAAGGTCAGGACATGGCCCATAGCGCTGGGGGGCTTGTTTTGCAAGATGGAGCCGGGGCAGAGTGCCAGCATGTCTGACGGTGTTTCCCTTCGCAGCTATGATCCCGGTGATTTCGACTGGCTGGTCGACCTGCATGGCCGCCATTACGCCGAGGCGGAGGGGTTTGACGAGACGTTTGCGCCGCTGGTGGCGACAATCTTGCGGGATTTCGAAGCCGGGCACGACCCGAGCTGTGAACGCGGCTGGATTGCGGTGCGGGATGGTGCGCGGCTGGGCAGCATCTTTTGCGTCCGTCTGGACGACATGACGGCCAAGCTTCGGCTGTTCATTCTGTCGCCCGAAGCGCGGGGCATGGGTCTGGGCAAGCGGATGCTGACCACCTGCATGGGATTCGCACGCATGTGCGGGTACACTGGGATGCAGCTTTGGACGCATGAAAGCCACGCAGCCGCCTGCGCACTCTACCGCGCCAATGGCTGGCGCTGCACATCGTCCAAGCCGGTGCACAGCTTTGGCGTCGATCTGGTGGAACAGGCGTGGGAAGTCACGTTGTAGCGGCAGATGGGTCTTGCAAAGGCTGGAACCTGCCGTTATTTCGCCCCTCAGTGCCGACATAGCTCAGTAGGTTAGAGCGCTTGATTGTGGATCAAGAGGTCCCCCGTTCGAGCCGGGGTGTCGGTACCATCCTCACTTTGTTTCGATGTCGATGGTCTGTATCAGACGTCCGCTGTCGCGGGCAAAGATCAGGATTTGATCATCCTCGGTCACCACGGCGTACCAGTTGCGCGCTTGTGTGAAGGCGGTGGCGGTTGTGCCGCTCGGCAGGGTGATCGTATCGGGCAGGGGCGTGGCACTTTGATTGTAGCGGATGACAATCAGTGCAGTGATGAGTATGACCCCCCCGATCATAGTAGCGGTCAGGACCGTCACCAGTCGCCGCAGGAAACGCAGGTTGGCCGGTTCCGGGGCCTGATCTTCGGGGGCGTTGTCCATGTCTGACTCCATTCTGCGCGTGACCATCGGGGCCGAGCCGCCGCCGCGCCTTGATAAGGCCTTGGCGCGCGACGTGCCAGAGGAGGCGGCGCTGTCGCGAACACGGCTGGCCAAGCTGATCGACGAAGGTGCGGTGCGGCACGCAGGTCAGGTGGTGACCAATCCCAAGATCAGCGTGACCGAAGGGGACGTGATCGAGATCGCGCTGCCTGAAGTGACGGAAAGCCATATCGAGGCGGAAAAGCTGCCGCTCGACGTGCGATATGAGGACGATGACCTGATCGTGGTCATGAAACCAGCGGGCATGGTGGTGCATCCGGCACCGGGCACGCCTGATGGCACGTTGGTCAATGCGCTGCTCCACCATTTTGGGGGCAAGCTGTCGGGTGTGGGTGGTGTTGGGCGGCCGGGTATCGTGCACCGGATCGACAAGGACACCAGCGGGTTGCTGGTGATCGCCAAATCGGATCGCGCACATCACGGGCTGGCGGACCAGTTTGCGGCGCATAGTGTCGAACGGCTTTATCTGGCTCTGGTGCATGGGCATCCCGACCCTGCCGATCCCCGTTTGCGTGGAGTGCGGGGCGTGTCGATCGAACCGGGTGCGGTGATCAAGGTCACCAGTGATCTCGCGCGGCACAAGACGGACCGTCAGAAACAGGCGGTGTTTTTCGGGCATGGCAAACATGCGATCACGCGGGCGCGCGTGCTGGAGGTGTTTGGTACCCCAGCACAGCTGTCGCTGGTGGAGTGTCGGCTTGAGACCGGGCGCACCCATCAGATCCGGGTGCATATGGCGCATGCCGGGCATGGGCTCATCGGTGATCCGGTCTACGGCGGAAGACGCAAGGTGGCCAAGGGCGCGCTGCCGGATGAGGCGATGGTGCGTTTGGCCGCGTTCGACCGTCAGGCGCTGCATGCGGCGGTTTTGGGGTTTGAGCATCCCGTAAGCGGTGAAACCATCCGGTTCGAAGCCGCGTTACCCCAGGACATGGATGATCTGATCACAAGTTTGCGTGGCTGAAACAATCGTCCCATGTGCGTGAGCGCACTGACATGCCGCTTACAACCGCGTCGGTGTGCGTTAAATTGGATTTAACGAAACGCAGATACTTGAAATCGTCGGGCCGCTTCCCAAATTGGATGTTAAGCCCGTAAACATTGGAGGGACAAGGGTATGGCCAATTATGCGAATCTCCCGGCCCCGTCACCGGAAGCTGGACTGAGCCGCTACTTGCAGGAAATCCGGAAGTTTCCGCTTCTGGAACCCGAAGAAGAGTACATGCTCGCCAAGCGTTGGGTCGAGCAGGAAGACACCGAAGCCGCACACAGGATGGTCACAAGCCACCTGCGCCTCGCCGCGAAGATCGCGATGGGCTATCGTGGCTATGGTCTGCCGCAGGCCGAGGTGATCTCGGAGGCGAATGTCGGGCTGATGCAGGCGGTCAAACGGTTCGATCCCGAAAAGGGCTTCCGTCTGGCGACCTACGCCATGTGGTGGATCCGTGCGTCGATCCAGGAATATATCCTGCGGTCCTGGTCTCTGGTGAAGCTGGGCACGACCTCCGCGCAGAAAAAGCTGTTCTTCAACCTTCGCAAAGCCAAATCGCGTATCGGTGCTCTTGAGGAGGGTGATCTGCGTCCTGAGCACGTTCAGAAAATCGCGACCGATCTTGGGGTGACCGAGGACGAAGTGATCTCCATGAACCGGCGGCTGTCGGGGGGCGATGCGTCTTTGAACGCCACCGTCGGTTCCGAAGGCGAAGGCACGATGCAGTGGCAGGACTGGCTCGAGGACGAGAGCGCGGATCAGGCGGGCGATTATGAAGAACGCGACGAGCTGGAAGCGCGCCGGGCGATGCTGGTTCAGGCAATGGATGTGCTGAACGACCGCGAGAAGGACATTCTGACCCAGCGCCGTCTGGCCGACAAGCCGGTCACGCTCGAGGATTTGTCGGCGCAATACGATGTCAGCCGTGAACGCATCCGCCAGATCGAGGTGCGTGCGTTCGAGAAGCTGCAGAAGCGGATGCGTGATTTGGCCCGCGAGCAGGGTTTGCTGAGCGCCGTTTGATACCTCGACCGATAAGAATTTTGAAAACGCCGGGCCTGTGCCCGGCGTTTTTTCGTGTTACGCCAAGGCCAACACAGAGGAGGATCGAGGTATGACGGATATTCGGTGGGGCATTCTGGGGGCTGCCAAATTCGCGCGGCAGCATCTGGCACCGGCCATCCACGCCGCGCGCCAGTCGCGGCTGGCAGTCTTGGGCACGTCTGATGCGGCCAAGGCAGCCCCGTTTCAGGAGATCGACAGCTCGCTTCGCGTGGTGGACAGCTATGACGCGGTCCTGGCTGATCCCGAGGTCGATGCGGTTTATATTCCGCTGCCGAACACGCTGCATGTGGACTGGACGCGAAAGGCGCTTGAGGCGGGCAAGCATGTGCTGTGCGAGAAACCGATCGCGATGCAGGCGGGCGAGATTGACGCACTCATTGCGCTCCGCGACAGCACCGGGTTGGTGGCGGCAGAGGCCTATATGATCGTTCATCATCCGCAGTGGCAGCAGGTGCGCGATTGGGTGCAGGGCGGTGAGATCGGACGCCTTTTGCGGGTCAATGCCACGTTCAGCTATGACAATTCCGGCGATCCCGGGAATATCCGCAACACGGTAGATTTGGGCGGCGGGAGCCTGCCGGATATCGGGGTCTACACGCTGGGCTGCACGCGGTTCGTGACGGGGCAGGAGCCGGAGCGCATTCTTTACGCGGATATCCGGCGCGAAAACGGGGTCGAGGTAACCACCGAAGCTGTGGTGCAGTTCGACGGGTTCACGCTGACCTCTCTGACCTCTATGCGCATGACACCACATCAAAATGTGACGTTCCATGGCTCAGCAGGGGTGATCGAGGTTGTGACCGGGTTCAATCCGCAGGTGCATGGCCATGCCGAAGTGCGGCTGGCGCGGCCGGGGCAGCCGACGCAGATCGTGCAGTTTCCGGGTGTGAACCATTATGTCTTGCAGATCGAAGCTTTTGGTGCCGCTGTGCGAGGGGAGGCGGCGTATCCCTGTCCGCTGGAATTCAGCCAAGGCACGCAGCGGCTGATCGACATGATCTGGGCGGCGGAGACATAATTCGGGTCGTTGGATACCGCTCAGGATCCTTGTGAGAACAGCAGAGTTGCGCTCGAGTTGTGGTGAACTGATTGTCCGTCGAAACTGTGGAGCGTTTGCCGCTACACAAAAGTAAGGCACCGTTCATTCTGTTGGAGGACAAAATTCTGCTTTTGTTGAGAAGGTAACTGTTATGTCGCTTTGGGCATTTTAGCCATGGGTGACCGCTCAGAAGCGTCGAGTACTATTTTCGCGCGCGCGCTGGACATGCCAGACAAGGTCGCGGTTCAGACGCCACGTCAGTCTCTGACCTACGCCCAGCTTGCGGATTTGGTCAATCACTGCGCCTTTCGCCTTCAGGCGAAGGGCATTGCAGGTTACTCAATTTGTGCGCTTGCGATCCACGATCAACTTTCGTTGTTGATCCATTGGCTTGCGTTGAATCGCCTTCGCGTCGGGGTCGTGTGCGTTCCTGTTCGGCAACCGGTTCATGACATTGAGAGTTTGATCACCGAGTGTGCGATCAAAGTCGCTGTGTCGGATCATGGATTTGTCTGGCCCGGTATCAAGGTTGTCGAGGCCTGTCTCGATCTTTCAGTGGGTTCTTTCGGTGGCTCTTTGGACCTGACTGCAAACACCCAGAACCGGATCGAGCATGTGCTCTTGGGATCAGGGTCAACCGGGAAGCCAAAGCTGATTGCATTTGAGTACGGCGCGTTAATCCGCATGATTCAAGCGTATGTCGAGGGCGTAGAGATCACGTCAGAGCACAGGTATGGACCGCTGATCAACCTTCAGTATGGAGGGCCGGTAACTTACTGTTTGATCCGCTTTTCGGTTGGCGCCACCGTGGTTCTGACTGACGCGACAGTTGAGGATCCGTTTCTTTTCCTCGAGCGCTTTGAAATTGCGGCGACGGATGTGACCGTGTTGCATGCCGAACAACTCTACCGGCTGGCCCGAAAGCACGGACGACGATTAGAGACCATGAGAGATTTGTCTCTGTCATCGTCGGTGGTTACCGATGATCTTGCGTCCCGTTTGAAGGACGCGGTGACCTCTGAGGTGTCGATAGAATACGATACGAACGAGTGTTGGCCGATATGCCGGATCCACATGGGCCGCGAGATGCGCCCCGAAGGCTCTGTGGGTCGGGCGCTGAGAAACGCCACTCTCGAGGTGGTGGATAACGAACACCGCCCCTGTCCGGTAGATCAACCGGGACATGTTCGTATGCGCGCACCGGGTCTGTTCAGCCGGTATCTCGGTCAGCCGGAGGAAACGCAGCGGCGGCTGCAGAACGGTTGGTTCTATCCGGGGGATGTGGGGAAGCTGAACGCGGACGGACATCTCATCTTGCTGGGCCGGTCAGACCACATGATGATCTTCAATGGGGTCAATATCTATCCGGCAGAAATCGAGCGGGTCATGGCCGATCATCCTTCGGTCACCGACGCTGCCGTGATGCCTTTCAAGCATGAAATCCATCAGGACGTGCCGGTCTGCGCTGTTAAACTGCATCCGGGTGCCCAGACAACCGATGCGGAGTTGCTAGAATATGGCCGGAAGCGCCTCGGAACGAGATCGGCGAAATTCGTCTTTGTCGTTGAAGAAGTTCCGCGCAACCATCTGGGAAAGCTCATCAGGTCTGAAATGGCCGAGATCATGAGGGCTCGGATGAAGACGCGATTCCAGTGACGACCTAACCGTTCGTCTGCAATAACGAAAAAGGGCTGATCCGGGGATCAGCCCTTTTGTTTCAGGCGGCGTTGGTGTTGGCCGGTTTGGCCTTTTTCGCCTTGGTGTCGCCCGCATTGCTGTCGATGAAATCGAGCACGAGCGGCCGGATGTTGTTGCGCCAACTCTTGCCGGCGAAGATGCCGTAGTGGCCTGCACCGGGTTCCACGTGGCTGGCCTTCATCTCGTCGGGTAGGCCGGTACACAGCTTCAGAGCTGCAAGGCACTGGCCGGGGGCCGAGATGTCGTCTTTCTCGCCTTCGACGGTCTTGACGGCGACCTTGGTGATGGCACCGAAATTGACCTTGTGACCCGCAACGACAAATTGGTTCTTCGCGATCTCGCGCTTCTTGAAGATGCGGTCGACGGTGGAGAGGTAGAATTCGGCGGGCATGTCCATGACGGCGAGGTATTCGTCATAGAAGCGATTGTGCGGATCGTGGTCTGACGCTTCGCCGCGCATCACGTTCTGGATCTGATCCGAGAACGCGCTGGCGTGCCGGTCGCCATTCATCGAGATGAACGAAGCAAGCTGCAGGAGGCCCGGATAGACCATGCGGCCCACGCCCTTGTACTTGAAGCCGACGCGCTGGATCATCGTTTCCTCAAGCTGGCCCATTGTCACGCGGCGGCCAAAATCGGTCACGTCGGTGGGGGTCGCGTCAGGATCGACCGGGCCGCCGATCAGGGTCAGGGTGCGCGGTTGCGCATCCGGGTCCAGTTCAGCGAGATACGCCGTCGCGGCAAGAGTCAGGGGCACCGGCTGGCACACGGCGACAACGTTTGTGTCGGGGCCGAGCTTGCGCATGAATTCCATCAGGTAGAGGGTGTAATCCTCGACATCGAACTTTCCGGCGCTGACAGGGATGTCACGGGCATTGTGCCAGTCTGTCACGTAAACTTCGCAGTTCACGATTAGGGACTTCACCGTGGAGCGGAGGAGCGTTGCATAATGACCGGACATCGGTGCCACCAGCAGGATCTTGCGGGGCTGTTCCTTGCGTCCGACCACGTCGAAATGGATCAGGTTTCCGAAGGGACGTTCGACTATAGTCTTGACCTCGACAAGGTGATCCTTGCCATCGTCTTGGGTGAATGTTCGAATCCCCCAATCTGGTTTTGCGACCATGCGTTCGAAGGTACGTTCGGTCACTTCCCCCCAGGCGGCCATCCATTGCATGGCAGGGTTGGGCAACATCGCCCAGGCGGGGTAGGACGCCATGGTGCGCGCTGTTGCGCCAAGCCATTGATTTGTATTACGAAACGTTTCCATGAGATCGTAGGTCATCATGTAGCGCATAGAGGCGTCTCCTTATGGTCAGCCCAAAAATTGAGCCAATAAGTCGCTTTGCCTCCCATCGCAGGCGACTGTATTCTGCATAGCAGCATGTTTAGGGGGGAATATTGGCCATGACAACTAACGACGTTGCCGCACCGGAAATGAGTGCGGAACTTGAGGCCAATTTGCAAAAGGTGGAAACCCTGACACAGCGGCTGATGTCAGCCCTGTCGCAGAAGAAGCAGATCAATCCGTCACTGCATGGTCCGGACTCGATGCTGTATGGCAAGGCCGTGCAGGCCTATTGGCAGGAATGGCTGCAAAACCCGGCCAAAATCCTTGAACACCAGATCGAATACTGGGGCAAATCCGTAACCCATTATGTTGAGGCGCAGCAGGCGCTGGCCAAAGGCAAGCTGCAAGCGCCTGAAGATCCCGGTCCCAAGGATCGCCGCTTTTCGAACCCGCTTTGGGACGAGCATCCGTATTTCAACTTCATCAAGCAGCAATACCTGATCAATGCCGACGCGATCCGCAAAGCGGTGGACGACATCGAGGATATGGACGCGACCGAGAAGAAGCGGCTGCGCTATTTCGCGCAACAGATCGTCGACATGTTCGCGCCGACCAATTTCCTCGCGACCAATCCCGACGCGCTGCAAAAGGCGCTTGAAACCGAGGGGGAGAGCCTTGTGAAAGGGCTCGAGAACCTTGTTGCCGACCTCGAGGCGAACAACGGCGAGCTGGTGGTGCGTCTGGCCGATGAGGGTGCGTTCCAGATCGGCGCCAATATCGCCACGGCCGAGGGCGAGGTCGTCTATCGCAACCACATGATGGAGTTGATCCAGTACAAGCCGACGACCGAGAAGGTCCGGGAAACACCGATCATCCTCTTTCCGCCCTGGATCAACAAGTTCTACATCCTCGACCTCAAGCCGGAGAATTCGTTTATCCGCTGGGTGGTGGATCAGGGTTACACGCTGTTCGTGGTGAGCTGGATCAACCCGGATGAAAGCTACAAAGATGTGGGTCTCGATACTTACGTCGAGGACGGCTATCTGCGCGCCATCGAAGAGGTCAAATCCATCTGCGATGTCGATAAGATCAATGCCATCGGCTACTGCATCGCAGGCACCACGCTGAGTCTGACGCTGTCGCTGTTGAAGCAGCGGGGCGATACGTCGATCAAATCCGCGACCTTCTTCACCGCACTGACCGATTTTTCGGATCAGGGGGAATTCACGCCGTTCCTGCAGAACGACTTTATCGACGGCATCGAGGCAGAGATCGGGGATACGGGGCTTCTTAAGTCCTTCATCATGGCAAGGACGTTCAGCTACCTTCGGTCCAACGACCTGATCTACGGGCCCGCCATCAAAAGCTACATGATGGGAGAAACCCCACCCGCGTTTGACCTTCTGTATTGGAACGGCGATGGCGCGAACCTGCCGGGGCGCATGGCGGTCGAGTATTTGCGTGGACTGTGCCAGTCGAACAAGTTTGCCGAGGGCAGCTTTGAATTGATGGGGCAAACGCTCAGTTTGAAGGATGTCGACGTCCCGCTTTGTTCGATTGCCTGCGAGACCGATCATATCGCCGCCTGGAAGGACTGCTATCGCGGTGTGCAGCAAATGGGGTCGAAGTCAAAGACGTTCATCGTGTCGGAGTCGGGCCATATCGCGGGAATCGTGAACCCGCCGTCGAAGAAAAAATATGGTCACTACACCAATGAGGACCTGTCTTTGTCCGCGTCTGACTGGATGTCTTCAGCTGAGTATACAGAGGGTTCTTGGTGGCCCGTCTGGGAGAAGTGGCTGGCCAAGCGCGCCGGGAAATGGATCAAGGCACGGGAAATAGGGGATAAATCCCATCCGCCCCTGGCACCGGCCCCCGGCACCTATGTGATGATCAAGGCGCGCGCCTGATCCATCCTGCCCTATGGTCAAAGTTTTTTGCTGCAGTGCAGAAAAAGGGTTGAAATGCTGCGGTGCAGCATGTATATATTCCTCATCTGCACAAGACAGCGGGGTGGGCCCGCAGAGCAGGAAAGGACTTAAGCAATGGCTAAGACACCCGATATGACAGCGACCCTGAAAGAAATGATGGGCGCATTCCCGGTCGACACGAAAGCAATGGAAGACGCGTTCAAGACAACAGCAACTCTGAACGAGAAGCTGTCGCACGTTGCAATCGAAGCGGCTGACAAGTCGGCAGAGATTTCTGCAAAATGGACCAAAGACACTCTCGCCAAGCTGGGTGAGATGTCCAAGGCGAAGACAGAGCCGGCAGACTATGCCAAGGCGATGACCGATTTCGCTTCCGCTCAGGCTGAAGTTGCTGCCGAGAACATGGCCGCGTTCGCTGAGATCGCGAAGAAAGTCCAGATGGACACCGTTGAGCTGATGATGGCAGCTGGCAAGGACCTGTCGGAAGACGCGACCGCCGCAGTCAAGAAAGCAACAGCTGACGTCACAACAGCTGCCAAGAAAGCAACTGCTGTTGCGAAGTAAGCATTAAGGATTAGCGTTCTCTCCTCCCAAATTGGAACGCTATATTCTGGCCGGGCTCCTTGTGAGTCCGGCCTTTTTTGTTTGTCTCTCGGAGACATGGACTGAGCTTCCGAGCCTGGTGAAAGTGGCACCCAAGCCTTTTGAATTTGCACCAAAAAACTGGACAGCGTGGCTTTGCGTAGCTAGGCAGCCGTATTGCTTTGCGGTTTGGGAGAAAAAAATGCCTTTTTTGTCAGCCTTGAGCGCTGTGTCATCAGCGCTCGGCATCATTTCCTTTTTCAGACCAGACCCTGCTGCGGCTGACCGCGATGAAAAGTTCAGAAGCCTGACTGACCAGCTTAACGAGTTGGAAGACTTCGTGGACGCAAGTCAGCAACAGATCCTTGCCAATGCGCTTGGAACTGCGCGGACGGCACTTGATACGCTACGCGCCTACGAAAACGAACCTGATGCTGCTATCCGAAGCACTCTTGCAATCCAAGCCGAGAGTCAGGCGAACGAAGGCTTGAACCAGCTGACAACTCAGGTTGGTACCCTGCTTGTGTCAGCAGCATCTGTCGAGACGCTTGCATATGTTCTTTATGCACTTCCGGTCGTCATGTCGATCCGCACAGAAGTGTCGGCAGTGGTTGGCGATGGTCCTCTGGGAACAGCGGGCCTGCATGCGCAAATCAAATCAGCGGCTGATTTGCTCTATAACGAAGCCAATGACAGCAACGTCGTCACGGCGATTGGTTTGCGGCTTCAAAGTGATATTGACGTTTCCTTCACGGACGCATCCGTCGTCGCGTCGGCGCCGCTTAGTCCGTTGGTGACCGATACACTGTTTGGGCGTGTGACAGCTTCAAGCGAATTCGGAGGCACGCAAGAACGCAATGTTGGGCCGTATATCGCAACGCGACTGGTCTTTACGGATCACCCGGATCAAAGCACGTTTGACCGGGCCCGCGATAATGCCGAAGCAGAGCTTTGGGATGACAACCTGCAAAATGCTCTTGAAGCCATTGGCTATAGCGAAATTCAGGCCTTTGGCCGGGCAATCAGCGAGGACCTTGCAGAAACGCTCGCCGATGTTCCAAACCACGAGCAATTGCTGTCGCCCGAAGACGATGTGGCTGATGGCACCGCGCTGGCGGATTACCTGTTTGGCGACGATGGGGATGATGCGCTGTCCGGACTGGCCGGACCGGATGCCGTGAGCGGGGGGCTTGGTAACGACATTCTGCGTGGTGGGCAGGATGCCGACTATCTGACCGGTGGCCCGGGCAGTGATATGATCTTTGGCAATACCACCTACGGCGACGGAGGCGCTGGGGATACGGCACGTTTCGAGGGGCGGGCCCGCGATTTCGCGATTGATGGCGGGACAACCTATGCCACTGTGACCAATTCGAGCGGTGAGCGTGACAAGCTGTTCAACATCCAGTTCCTACGCTTTGACGATCAAACAATCGAATTGCAGGAAGGATCCGCTCTTGACGGTGCTGGCGATCCTGAAGGTTTCAACGTCGCTGAACGCGTGGCGCTGCTCTACGAAGCGGCGCTGAACCGAGATGGCAATATCGATTTGCCGGGGCTGAATTTCTATATTGGCGTTACGGAAGCGAACAATCCGTCAGACGAATTCCTTGCGCGCGATCTGATGACCAGCCCCGAGTTCTCGCAGAACTTTGGGAACGCAGAAACGCTTTCGAACGAAGACTTCCTTCGGCAGGTCTACAATAACGTGCTGGAACGGGATCCGGACATCGACGGCTTCTTGTTCTACCTGAACCTTCTCAACAACAACATCATCACAAAAGAGCTGGCGCTTGCC
This sequence comes from Marivita sp., assembly GCF_048006345.1. Taxonomy (GTDB): domain Bacteria; phylum Pseudomonadota; class Alphaproteobacteria; order Rhodobacterales; family Rhodobacteraceae; genus Marivita. The sequence goes on from NZ_CP180351.1 coordinate 373,325, forward strand.
GACATCGCAATCTCACCCGAGAACACCGCGGCGTCGGGTGATATCCTCATGAGCCTTTACGAGTCATCGGAAGGGGAGTGGGGCTTTATTTGATCCTTGGAATGTCAGTGCTTTCTTTTTGTGCTGCATGTGCTTAGGCTGCATTGCAGCAAAGACATTCCGGGGGAGAGGGCACTTTGGCCGAAGACCAGAATCCGCTTTTGATCAAGCGCTACGCGAGCCGACGTCTCTATAACACCGAAACATCCGACTACGTGACATTGGAAGACATCGCGGGGTTCATCCGAGGTGGGCGCGAGGTCAAGATCGTCGATCTGAAATCCGGAGACGACCTGACACGACAATACCTGTTGCAGATCATTGCCGAACACGAAAGCCGGGGCGAAAGCGTGCTTCCAACCAATGTGCTCAACGATCTGGTGCGCAGCTATACCACCACCGCCACCAGCGCGGTGCCGCAGTTCCTTGCTGCAAGCTTCGAGATGTTCCGCGACAGCCAGTCCAAATGGATGGAGAACATGAACAAGGCCAACCCGATGTCGGGTGTGCCCGGGTTCGAAGCCATTCAAGCGCAGCAGGAAGCGTTTCTCAAGGCGATGACCGGCGGCATGAGCGGGTCATGGTCGGGCCCCTCCAAGGATGACTCCGACGCGCCAGCGAAAGACACGAAATCCGGCAGCAGCACCGACGATCTTGATGCGATCCGCAACCAGCTTGCCGAGCTTCAGAAAAAGCTGTCGAAGCTCGACAAGTGATCAGGCCAGCGCCTGCACCGGCGGGCGCATGACGTGATCCACGGCGGACAGGATCACGTCCGCTACGGCATCACATTCGGCCAGGGTCAGGCGCGCGGGCAGGCGGCAATCGCAGGCGCGTGCCAGCATTGCCCGCGTCTTGGGCAGGTCCGGTGCTGGCCCAAGGAATTCCCAGTTCCAGAACGCCCGTGCGTTGTCGGCGCTGCGTCCGAAGACCTGGATCGACACACCCATCGCCTTTGCTGTGTCGACAAAGGCATCGACATCCGCATCGCTCATATCGCGCAGGCTGAATTGCAGCGAATCCGGCGCGCGTTCTTCCTGCGGCAGGGAGGGCGGTACGGTGATCCAAGGCGACTGGCGCAGGCGGTCTGCGACGTGATCGTGGTTGCGGCGGCCATCGCGGACGCGGCGGTCCAGCTCGGCCAGCTGTGGGCGGATCACGGCAGCGGACAGGTTCGACATGCGCAGGTTATACAGCGGCAGTTTGTTCTGCCACTTGGCAAAGGCCTCGTGCAGGACGGGGTGTTTCTTCCAGTTGTGCTCGTAGGCGCCCGACAGGATCACCGCACGGGCGATCAGGTCGGCATCGTCGCTGAGAAGGATGCCTCCTTCGCCGGCGTTGAGCATCTTGTAGCTTTGGAAGCTGAAGCATCCGACGTGGCCCAGCGTGCCGATTTTTTGCCCGTTCCAAAGCGTGCCCAATGAGTGCGCGGCGTCTTCGATCACCGGAAGGCCGCGCGCTTGGGCCAGCGTCAGGATCGCGTCCATATCGGAGGTGTGCCCGCGCATGTGGCTGATCATTACTGCATGAACATCATCGATCTTGGCTTCGAAATCCGCCATGTCGATGCGGTAGCTGTCATCCACTTCGCACAGCACCGGGACGCACTCGGCATGGACGATGGACGAGGGCACGGCGGCAAATGTGAAGGCGGGGATCAACACGCGCGCGTCACGGGGGAGGCCAAGTGCCTTCAGCGACAGGAAAAGCGCGGCAGAGCAGCTGCTGACCGCCAGCGCGTATTTCGCCCCCATCAAGGCGGCGAACTCTTCTTCAAGCAACGACACGGGCGCTGCTTCGGGAGCGGTGTATCGGAACAGGTCACCGGATTGCAGCAGACGGTCAATCTCGCGACGGGCGGATTCCGGGATCGGCTCTGCGTCGTGCATGTTCGGAAGATGTGTCATTGCTGCGCCTCTTGTCTGTCGTGTCGTCTCAGCATACGCGCTGTCACGAGAGTATGACAGTGGTATGACAGGATGTCTCCCAGCTTGGGATCAAACACCCAACCTGTCACGCATCGCATACCAGGACATCCCCAGCTTGAGGATCGATGTGCGCATCAGCCCGCCGCCCGGGAATGGCATGTGCGGGATGGTGTTGAACGCGTCGAACCCCGGTGATGCGCCGCGGGTCGCTTCGGCCAATAGCTTGCCCGCCTGTATGGCGGTTCCGACACCGTGGCCGGAATAGCCCGATGCGGACAGTATGTTGGGCTGCACACGAGCAAGGTAGGGCATGCGTTTGAGCGTGATGGCCAACGTGCCGCCCCAGGCATGGTCGATACGCACATCGCGCAGATGCGGAAAGATCTCCGACAACGGTTTGCGCACCAATGCAGCGATGTCGGATGGAAAGCGGTAGCCATAGGTCTCGCCACCGCCAAAGATCAGGCGTTTGTCATGGCTCAGACGGAAGTAATTGACAACAAAGCGGGAATCCGCGACGGCGACGTCCTGTGTCAGCACCTTTGCAGCATCGTTGCCCAAAGGTTCTGTGGCGATGACATAGTTGTTGATCGGCATGACCCGCGCGGTCACCTGCCGGTCCAGCCCACCCAGATAGCCATTCCCTGCAAGGATCACCTGATCCGCGATAACATGGCCCGCATCGGTCCGCACCGTCACCTTTGACCCGTGTTTGATGTCATGCACATGGCTGCGCTCGTGCAGGCGCGCGCCAGCTTTGGCTGCGGCCTCCGCCAACCCCAGTGCCAGCCGCAGCGGGTGCAGATGTGCTGCCCCCATATCGAGCGTGCCACCGATATAGTCGGGCGAGGGGCAGAGCGCGTGGAACGCATCGCGGTCCAGCGCTGTGATCTTGTCATAGCCGTATCGCGTTTGCAGATGTTCGGCATAGTCATGCAGGTCTGTCACATCCGCCGGGCGCGAGGCGGCCCAGGCGATACCGTCCTTGAGGTAGCAATCAATCCCGTGTTTGGCGATCAACCTGCGCACCAGCGCCTTGGCATCCTCCCCAAGATCCCAAAGCAGGCGCGCGTTATCCGCCCCCACCATCTTTTCCAACGTGATCTGGTCTTGCCGCTGCCCTGTCCCCAATTGTCCGCCATTGCGGCCTGACGCGCCGAATCCCACCCGATGCGCATCGAGCAGCACCACATCCGCGCCCATCTCGGCCAGATGCAGTGCCGCCGACAGGCCGGTATATCCGCCACCGACGACACAGACATCGGCGCGGGTTTCCCCCTGCAACGGCGCGAACGGGGCAAGCAGGGTCGCTGTCGCGGCGTACCAGCTTTGAGGATAGGCCCCTCGGGTGTCATTGCTGAAAAGCAGGTTCAAAACGCGGTCCTGATCTTCTTCTTTTTCCAAATATGCCGGGGAGGGCGAGGGGCAGAGCCCCTCGCATCGGTCGGACCGGCGCAGCCGGTCCGAACTCCAAGGGTCATACGTTGAGCAGCAGGTGCTCGCGCTCCCACGGGCTGATCACCTGCAGGAATTCTTCGTATTCCGTGCGTTTCACAATCGAATAGACGCGGCAGAATTCCTCACCAAGGATGTCGTGCAACTCGGTCGACTCTTCGAACAGCTGCAACGCCTGTCCCAGAACCTGCGGGATGTCGGCCTCACCCTCGTAGGCGTCCTTCTTGAGCGGCTTGGAGGGCCATTTCTCGTTGACCAGACCCAGATAACCGCAAGCAAGGGACGCCGCGATCCCGAGATAGGGGTTGCAATCCATCCCGGCGAGCCGGTTCTCGACCCGGCGGCTGGCGGGGCCGGAGAGCGGGATGCGAATGCCGGTGGTGCGGTTGTCGCGGCCCCAGGCGAGGTTGATGGGGGCTGCGTGCTCTTTCACATAACGGCGGTAGCTGTTCACATACGGGGCCAGCACGGCGATGGCCGCAGGCAAATAGGTCTGCAATCCGCCGATGAAGTGGAAGAACGCATCGGTTTCGCCGCCCTGCGGGCCGCTGAACAGGTTGCGTCCGGTTTCGATGTCGATGATCGAATGGTGGATATGCATGGCGCTGCCGGGCTCATTGGCGATCGGCTTGGCCATGAAAGTGGCGAAACAATCGTGGCGAAGCGCTGCTTCGCGGATCAGCCGTTTGAAATAGAAAACCTCGTCGGCGAGCTTCACCGGGTTGCCGTGGCGCAGGTTGATTTCAAGCTGACCTGCGCCGCCTTCCTGAGTGATGCCATCGATCTCGAAGCCCTGGGCTTCGGCGAAATCATAGATGTCGTCGATCACCGGGCCGAATTCGTCGACGGCGGTCATCGAATAGGCCTGACGCGCGGCCGCCGGACGACCGGAGCGGCCGATCATCGGCTCGATGGGCTTGGCGGGATCAAGGTTGCGCGCCGTCAGGAAGAACTCCATCTCGGGCGCCACGACCGGCTCCCAGCCCTTGTCGCGATAAAGCTGCACCACGCGCTTGAGCACGTTGCGCGGCGCATATGGCACTGGCTTGCCCTTGCGGTCATAGGCGTCGTGGATGACCTGCAGCGTCCAGTCGCCCGTCCAGGGGGCTGCGGTGGCGGTGCTCATGTCGGGGCGCAGGATCATGTCGCGCTCGATGAAGCCGCCATCGTCTTCGTCTGCCGCTTCGCCCCAGTCGCCTGTGATGGTCTGAAAGAAGATCGAGTCCGGCAGGTGGAAATATTCCTGACGGGCAAATTTCGAGGCGGGCACGGCTTTGCCGCGGGCGATGCCGGGCAGGTCGGCGATGATGCATTCGACCTCGTCCAGCCTGCGGTTCTCCAGAAATGCGCGGGCGGAGTCGGGGAGACTGTCTGTCCAGTCGGTCATGCGAGGGTTCCTTCGCGGAAGAATTTTGCGAATTGGTCGGCCATGCGACCATTGTCGAGCGGTCTGCCCATTCGAGCGCGGGCGACCTGCATCAACTCGTCAGGGACGACGCCCTTGCCGCGCGTTTCGACCAAGCCGTTGATGAAGTCATCGCCGTATTCGGGATGCGGCTGCACCGTAAAGGCCTTGCCGGGATAAAGAAGCGCGGCATTGGCGCAATGATCGTTCGACGCCACAACCTGCGCGCCTTCGGGCCGTTCGACCACCTGATCCTGATGCCAGGCGTTGAAGGTCATCGTCTTGTCACCAAAATCATAGTCCTGCTGGCCCACGGCCCAACCGCCTTTGAACTTTTCGACTTTGCCGCCCATCGCCTGCGCGATGATCTGATGGCCGAAACACACGCCGATCAGCGGACGGTCGGCGGCGACAATATCGCGGATGAGCTGTTCCAGCGGGGGGATCCACGGGTGATCTTCGTAGGCGCCGTGCTTGGAGCCGGTGATGAGCCAGCCATCCGCGTCCTGCGGCCCGGAGGGGAAGACGTTTTCCACGACGCTCCAGGTTTCAAAGGTAAAGCCTTTGCCTGCGAGCATCCGCTCGAAGAAACCGGGATATTCGCCGAACGACCCTTTCAGTTCGTCCGGAGCAAGTCCAGTCTGCAAGATTCCGATTTTCATGAAGCACCAAGGTGTTTGTGGGATCAAGCTATGCGTTCTGCGGGCGCACAGCAAGGGACGCGCCTAGACCGTGTCGAGGTAAATCTCAACGCGTTCGTTTGGCGTCAGTTCGTCCATGTAGTGGATTTCCTGCCTCTTGGTCTGCACGAGGTTGCGGATCAGCTCATCATGGAAGATGCGCGGCATCACCGTGCTTTTCTCGAAGGCCGTGACGGCGCTGGGCCAATCGGCGGGTATCTGCGGCAGGTCAAGCGCGTAGGCGTTGCCGGTCACCGGATCTGGCGGCAGGGCCTTGTCCTCGATCCCGACAAGCGCCGCGCCAAGGATTGCGGCAAGTGTCAGATACGGGTTCACATCGCCACCGGCCACGCGATGTTCGACACGGCGTGCAGATGGGCTGCCCGAGGGCACACGGATCGCGGTTGTGCGGTTTTCGTAGGCCCATGCGATGCCGGTCGGGGCGTGAGACTCGGGCACCAAGCGATCAAAGCTGTTCAGGTGCGGCGCATAGATCAGCGCGCTGTCATGCAGCGCATTGAGACATCCTGCGATAGCGTGGCGCAGCAGGTCCGTGCCCTTGGGACCACCATCGTCAAAGACGTTTTTGCCAGCCTCGTCGAGCAGCGAGAAATGTGTATGCATGCCGGACCCGGCATAGTCGGGATAGGGTTTCGCCATGAAGGAGGCGGCAAAGCCGTGCCTGCGGGCAAGGCCCTTGACCAGCATCTTGAAGAGCCATGCATCGTCGGCGGCGCGCAGGGCGTCGTCGCAATGCATCAGGTTCATTTCGAACTGGCCGAGGCCTGCTTCGGAAATCACCGTGTCTGCGGGAATGTCCATCGCCTCGCAGGCGTCGTAGAGATCGGTAAAGAAGCGGTCGAACTGGTCGATGAGGCGGATCGACAGGATCTCGCCGGCCTTGCGGCGCTTGCCGGAGCGGGGGGAGGCGGGAACCTGCAGGTTGCGGGTGCTGTCGTCGATAAGAAAAAACTCAAGCTCCATCGCCACCACGGGCGTCAGGCCGCGCGCCTTGTAACGCTGAACCACCGTGTTGAGCGCATGGCGCGGATCGCCTTCATAAGGCTCTCCCGTTTCGCGGAACATCCAGAGCGGCAGTAGAGCGCTGGGTGCTTCCAGCCACGGCATCGGCACAAAGCCGCGCCCGGTTGGCCAGAGCACGCCATCGGCATCACCGGCTTCGAACACCAGCGGGCTGTCGTCGATGTCTTCGCCCCAGATGTCGAGGTTCAAAACCGAGAGCGGAAAGCGGGTGCCGCCGTCCAGCACCTTGTCGGCAAAGCGCGCAGGCACACGCTTGCCGCGTGCCTGACCGTTGAGGTCCGAAGCGGCCACACGGATCGTGCGGACCTGCGGGTTCTTGCGGAGCCAGTGGCGAATGTGGGGGTCCATTGAAGTGCCGTTTTCAATAATTTGATCAAATTATAGATAGGCGGTGTAACCTCTACTTAGCAAGCAAAATTCAGCGAATGACGTTGAGTTTCAGCTTCATCTTGGCGCGTGCATCCTGTGGCAGGTGCCGGTTGAGGCGGCGATTGATCAAACCGAACAGGCTGATGATGCACAGCGTCAGCAGGATGAAATAGAAGGCAAGGATCGGGTAGGGGATGAACGGGTTGAACGTCTTGTCGGCAAAGAAGCTCGCATAGTAAAGCGCGTCGCCCCGTTGCTGCCAAGCCGGGAAGCCAGAGAAATAGACCAGCGTGGTGGCATGGAAAAGAAAGATCGCTTCATTCGTGTAGGCGGGCCATGCAAGGCGCAGCATCGTGGGCCAGGTCACCCGTTTGAACCGCGACCAGCCGGACATGCCATAGGCGTCCGCCGCCTCGATATCGCCACGCGGCACCGATTGCAGCGCGCCGTAGAAGATCTCTCCGGAATAGGCGGCGGTGTTGAGGAAGAGTACGATCAGCGCGCCGAGCCATGCCGACGTGAACGGATCGAAGATCGGCGAAATCGGTTTGAGCGACAAGAACAGGAAATAGGCAAAGAAGAACTGGATAAAGAGCGGCGATCCCCGGAAGAGGAAGATGAACCACGCGCTGGCCTTTTGCAGCACCACGTTCTTCGACGCTTTGCCCAATGCCACCGCGGTGGCGAGGAAGAACCCCGAGCAGAGCGCCAGAACGCCGAAATAGATGTTCCAGATCATGCCGGAACCGATCAGGGTGAATTGCTGACACAGCGTGTAGCCTTCACGCGGCAGGACACGTTCGCCGATGCCGATGGAACGCAGGCCGTAATCGGCGATGGTTTCCCAGCAACTCATGCCGCTTTCCTCTGCGCTTCACCGGCCAAGGTGGCTTGCCCGTGGGTCAGTTTGCGCATCACCTTGTCGAGCACGATTTCCGAGACACGGGTGAAAAGCAGGTAAAACACAAGCAGCGCAAGGAAGTACCACATGCGCCAGTCGCCATGCGGATAATCGGTGAACCGGGCGGTCTTGGCCCCACCCAACTCGCGCGCCCAGTAGACGATGTCTTCGACGCCCAAGAGGAACAACAACGGCGTCGCCTTGATCAGCACCATCCAGAGGTTCGACAGACCGGGCAGGGCAAAGACCCACATCTGCGGCACGAGAATGCGCCAGTAAACCTGCCTGCGGGACATGCCATAGGCCTCGGCGGTTTCAAGCTGGTTGTGCGGGACAGCCCGCATCGCGCCGTAAAGCACGTTGGCCGCAAACGCGCCAAAGACGATGGCAAAGGTCAGGACGGCAAGCATGAAGCCATAGGCTTCATGCACCCATTGCGGCGCGTTGCCCAAAGGCAGCTTGGCGATGTCGCAGACGACAAAATCGTTGCCCTGCCAGATGCTGTCCGTCCAGTCGGGACATTTGATTTCGTGGCGTATCCATTCAAACAGCTGGTCCAGCGCAATCACGAAGAACAGGAAGAACGCGATGTCCGGTACGCCACGGACAACGGCGATGTAGGCTTTGCCGATCCAGCTGAGCGGTGGGAAGTGCGATCGCGCACTGGAGGCGCCTATAAAACCGAACGCCAAGGCCGTGGGCGCGGTGATCGCCAGAAGCAGCAGAACGGTGAACACAGACGTGTAGATCGCCATGTGTTTTCCGGTGGTCAGGTAGCAGGCCATCCATGCGAGGTCGTCAAGCGACGCGGGATCGACACAAAAACTGAACATCTGGTCCCCTGAGCGGCTTTGGGTTTGGCAAGTCTTGCACGTCCCTGCGGCGCTTGACAATTCCCGTGTGGCGTAACGTCTTGACCGGTTTCGGGAAAACCGTGGTCACGCTTATGTCTTTGGCAGAAACGAGAAGGGGCCGCAGTGGCGACCCCTTCCATGGTTCGGGTGCATCCGGCTCAGAAGCCCGGCCCGATTTCCCACTTCGCGAGCAACGCGTTCAGCGTGCCATCATCCTTCATGGACTGGATCGCCGCGTTGAACTTGTCCTTCAGCTCTGTGTCGGACTCGCGCAGGCCCATGCCGACGCCGCCGCCGATCAGCTCCTGCCGGTCAAGCAGGACGAGGTCAGCGTTTTCGTCGGCGATGGGGCGCAGATAGGCGTCATCCGCCAGAACCGCGTCGGCTTCGCCATTGCGCACCGCAGCAACGGTTTCGTCCGGAGTGGCGAATTCCACGAGGGTCGCACCGCTGGAGGCGATGAACGCCGCCTGGATGGTGTTGGACTGCGCCGCGATCACGCCGCCTTCAAAGTCCACATCCGCACCTTCAAGGGCGAGGTAGGAGGACGGGTCCGGCTGGGTGTAGTTCTGGGTGAAGTCGATGACCTCGTCCCGTTCGGCGGTGATCGACATGCCTGCGATGATGACGTCGTAGTTGCCCGACACGAGGTTCGGGATGATGCTGTCCCATTCGTTGGTGACCCATTCACAGGTCAGTTCGGCGCGAGCGCAGAGCTCATCACCCAGTTCACGCTCGAACCCGTCGACTTCACCGGAATCGTTGATGAAGTTGTACGGAGGGTATGCGCCTTCGGTGCCCATGCGAACAACGGAGTGGCTGCCGGCGAACGCAACAGAGGCCGTGATGGCCAGTGCAGCGGTGCCGAGAAGGATGGATTTCATTGTGGGTTCTCCCGGTTTTTGGTGGTTAGTCGGCCATTGTGGAGGACAGAAACCCCCGCAGCCGTTCTGATTTTGGTGCGCCGAACAGGCTGTCTGGCGCGCCTTCTTCCTCGATCAGGCCCTGATGCAGGAACACGACGTGGTTGCTCACGTCGCGTGCCATTTTCATGTCATGGGTGACAATCAGCATGGTTCGGCCTTCGGAGGCGAGATCCTTAATAACTTTGACGACTTCCTGTTCCAGCTCGGGATCCAGCGCCGAGGTGGGTTCATCGAACAATAGCGCTTCCGGCTCCATGCACAACGCACGGGCAATCGCCGCGCGTTGTTGCTGGCCGCCCGACAGCATCGCGGGGTAGGCATCGCATTTGTCGCCGATGCCCACCTTGTCGAGATAGCCGCGTGCCGCCTGTTCGGCCTCAGCCTTGTCGCGGCCCAGCACGGTCACGGGGGCTTCCATCACGTTTTGCAGGATTGTCATGTGAGCCCAGAGGTTGAACTGCTGGAACACCATCGACAGGTTCGTGCGGATGCGCAGCACCTGTTTCGGGTCGGCGGGATGCCGTCCCAGACCGGTGCCTTTCCAATGGACGGCTTCGCCCTTGAACAGAATATCCCCCTGCTGGCTGTCCTCGAGCAGGTTGGCGCAGCGCAGGATGGTGGACTTGCCCGATCCCGATGATCCGATCAGCGACACCACTTCACCGCGATGCGCCGTGATGTCGACGCCCTTGATGACTTCAAGGCTGCCGTACTGTTTGTGCAGATTGCGAATTTCCAGAACGGGGGTTTCTGTCACAAGGCGCTCGGACGGATTGGGTCAGGGATGCGACGCAGGATGACGCGAAAATACGGGGCGATGCAATGTCGAAATCGACGTATTCCGACGCAACCGGCCGTGTGACCCTGCGTCAGTCAGTTGGGTGGCGCGGGAATGGGCTCGGCAAGATAGCTGTGCACATCGAGAACGCAGAAGGTCATGGGACCGCCCATCAGGTCAGGGTTATCAGCGTCGAACGCGCGGGTCGCAGCCGTCAGGGCGCGGCGCAGGGGTTCAGGATCGGTGCCCTGGGCAGCGATCAGGGGCAAGCCCGGTGTCGGTCGGGTGGTGCCGATGGGCGTCACCTCAGCGGCGTTGGGATCGACCGCTTGCAGGATGCGCCAGGTCACCGCGTCAAGGCAGGCGATGTCGGCGCGGCCCTCGGCCACGGCAGCAAGCGACTGGGCATGTGCACCGGTTTCGAGGAATGTGGTGATTGATCCGCGATCTGGCATCTCTTGCGCCGCTGCCCAGCCGGACTGACTGTCGGCGCTGTTGTAGGCCAGCGTTCGAGGCGGGCCGGCGAGATCCCTGCGGGTGATGATCTGGGAATGGTAATGTCCTTCCGGACCGCCAAGTCCGAAATCCAGCGTGCCGATATATCGGACCTCGTTCTGCAGTTTGCTGCGAAAGGGCAGGCCGCAGGTCATGGACAGGGCAAGGTCCGAAGACCGCCAATGAGAATACAGGTCGGCTGGCAGGTCTTCGGGAGCTGTGAGATCGGGAAGGGACACGCCCTCTCCGCGCGCGCAGGACTGCACAACGGACCAGAAGTCGCGCCAGAGGCCCGCGTTTTCCGCCCGCCAGTACATCGGCAGGCTGGCGATCATGCCTTGGCGACGCGTTGCCGGGCCAGCGCGCTGTCCCGGTCGTTGATGCCCAAAAGCTTGGCCACGAGCCGCAAGAGCGCGTCTTCCTCGGCCTCGCGCACGCCATCGGCGAGAACGACCTCCCACAGCGCCTCGATCACCGCGATGCGGTCCTCGTAGGGCACGGCGTCCTTGATGGCACCGGTGAAGCGGACGGTGTCGGGGGCTTCTGCCTCCAGCCCTTCGGCCTCGCCGCGCAGTTTTGCGGCCTCAAACGGCGACAGGCCGTAGCGGGAGGCGGCGATGCGGTCGATGCGGGCTTTCTCGCTGTCGTCGTAATCGCCATCGGTGCGGGCGACGCGGACAAGCAGGGCGGTCAGGGCCAGACGCGCATCGGCGTCGGGCAGCGGGGCGGGGTCGGGCGCGGTGAGGCGCTTGAGGAAATCACCAAACATGAAGGGGATATATGCCGTGCCGAAAGCTTCGCCAATGGGTTATCCCGAAAGTGCGGTCACATCGTAGAGGATATCGTCCAGCGCAATGCCTCCCGGATCGGTGTTCTGGACCGTCAGCGCGATGATCCCGGTGTCGCTGCGCCAGGCCAGCGAGATGACGCCATGTGTCAGGGGCAGGCTGAGTTCGCTGGTCTGGCCAGTCGCATGATGGAAGGTCAACAGCGCCGTGCCCGGTGCAGGGCGTTGGCCCAGCGGATCGGGGTATTCCGCATGCAGGCGTAGGCCCATGGCGGTTTGCGGCGTGTCGAACACCAGTGCTGCGCTGCCTTCGCCACGGCCTTCGGGGATGTCTGCGCCTTTGGGACCAACGGGAAACAATGCGTTCGAGCCGAAGCCCGTGTGATGCGCGATGGCGAAGGTCTGACCGGGTGCGCCGGGGAGGGCGCGGAGCGGTTGGGTTGGTGCCCCGCGCAGCGTGTCGAAGCCCTCAGTGTCGTGGACTGTCTGCCCGGCAAGCCGTTCGCCGATGGTCAGCCCCGTCGTGCGCCAGTGCTGGTCGATGCGGTGGCCGGGTTCGGGGGCGCTGGGCAGGATGTCGAAGGTTTCGATCCGGTGCGGCTGCGGCAGCAGGGTGTCATATGGCACTGGACGCAAATCGGCAGCAAATGCAAAACCCGGCAGACACAGCAGCGCAAAGCAGAGGCGCCTCATGTCAGTTTCCGGAACGCGGCGGAGAGCGGTTTCAACGCGCCTTCCAATCCGAAGGGCGGGTTCACGATGAAAAGCCCGGAGCCGACCATGCGGTGCCCCTCGCGCGCGGGCGGAAAGCGCACCTCGTGCGTCAGCGCCTCTGGATGATCCGCCTGCAGGGCGCGCAGCATCGGGCGGTGCGCACCGGAGGTGAGGATCGGATACCAGATCATCACCACGCCGACATTCCACTTGCGCGTGATCGCGCCCAGCCATTTGGGGATCTGGGCATAGTCCGCCTTGATCTCGTAACTCGGGTCCACCAGCATCAGCCCCCGGCGCGGCGTCGGCGGGCAGAGGCTTTGCGCCAGTTCAAGACCGTCCTGATGGTAAACATGGGTGTTGGCCGCGCGCAGGTTTGTGCGCAGCGCGGCATGTTCCTGCGGGTGCAGTTCGGCCAGATGGAGCGAATCCACGGGCCGCAGCAGCGCCTGCGCGATGGCGGGCGATCCGGGGTAAAGGCCATCGGGCTGCGCGGTGAGCGCGCGGATATAAGGATGGTCCTTCGCAAACCCGTCGTGGAGTCGCGCGATGCCCTGCGCCGCCTCGCCGGTCTTGACCGCTTCGGGCGCGCTCAGGTCATAGCGCCCGCGCCCGGCATGGGTTTCGATATAGCTCAGCGGTTTGGGCTTTTGCGTCAGGTAGTCCAGCGCCAGCGCAAGGGCGGCGTGCTTGTGCACATCGGCGGCGTTGCCCGCGTGATAGAGGTGTTGGTAGGACAGCATGCGCCCGTGATAGGCCAGTTGGCGCGGATCGGGTAGGGGGATTCAGCCAGTGGAGGTGCGTCGGAGCACGCACCCTACACACCGTTGAGCTAAGCTTGGCGCGAACAGCACCGAAGGTGCCGCGCTATCGCCAGACCGCCCCCTGGGCTGGCGATTTGGCAGGTCTGGGCGCTACGTTCGGTCTGCGCGCGGGAGTGGCTGGAATAAAGCGCTGTTGTTCGAAGGGAGGATCGCCATCCCGCGGTCTGGCGATGGCGTTCGTTTGCAAGGCCCAGAGCGATTAATTGCTATTCATTGTCTGGGAGAAACTCGTCAAATACTTCAACAAGTAGTCTTTCCAATGATGCGTGGAAGAAGACTCCATCGTCCGTAAGCCTGTACGTAACATCGAAGCTTCCCGTTCCGCCGCACTGTTCTAAGACCCGGGATACCAAACCTATGTTGGAGAACTTGGCGTAATCGTTGCCCTCGGTTGACTTTCCGCATCTGACACCGCTGTCAAACTCCAAAACAAACCTCACAATTTCTTGTGTGTTCAAAGAGGTTATTTGGTCAATCTGCCGACGATCAAATCGCGAATAGACACGATCTCTTTCCAATTCAAAACCAGCCACACTCACCGACACTGTTTGTTCTAAGAGAGACTTCAGCGGTTGCAGAAAGAGTAATACCACCGAAAGCGCAAGCAATGGCCAAACTATGGATTTTATGAGGTTTGAGTAGGCTTCGATGCGTTGAGAATGCATATCGCGTTCTGGTGCTTTCGGCGGCTTTTCCTTCATGTAATCAAACCAACCTCGACACATCCTTCGCCGCCCGGACAAAATCCTTGAACAAGGGATGCGGGTCAAAGGGTTTTGACTTTAGCTCCGGGTGGAACTGGACGCCGATGAACCACGGATGGTCGGGCCATTCGACGATCTCGGGCAGGCGGCCGTCGGGGCTCATGCCGGAAAAGCACAGGCCCGCTTTTTCCAGCGCGTCTTTGTACTTGATGTCAACCTCGTAGCGGTGGCGGTGGCGTTCGTCGATGGTGGTGGTGCCGTAGACAGATGCCACTTTCGATCCTTCGGTCAGCACAGCGTCATAGGCCCCAAGGCGCATTGTGCCGCCCTTGTCGTCATCGACCTTGCGGTTGACCTTTTCGTTGCCCTGCACCCATTCCTTGAGGTGGTAAACGACTGGCGTGAAACGTTTTTTCCCGGCCTCGTGGTCGAACTCTTCGGACCCGGCATCGGGCAGTTTGGCCACATTACGGGCGGCTTCGATCACCGCCATCTGCATGCCTAGGCAGATGCCCAGATAGGGCACCTTGTGTTCGCGGGCGAATTGCGCGGCCTTGATCTTGCCCTCGGTGCCGCGTTCGCCAAAGCCGCCGGGCACGAGGATGGCGTGGAAGCCTTCAAGATGCGGTGCGGGGTCTTCGCGTTCGAAAATCTCGGCATCGACCCATTCGACATTGACCTTGACGCGGTTGGCCATGCCGCCATGGGTCAGCGCCTCGGCGATGGATTTGTAGGCGTCTTCAAGCTGCACATACTTGCCCACGATGGCGACGTTCACTTCTCCCTCGGGGTTGTAGATGCGGTCGGCCACGTCTTCCCATTTCTCGAGGTTCGGCTTGGGTGCAGGCGTGATCTGGAATGCGTCGAGCACGGCCTGATCCAGCCCTTCGCGGTGATAGGCGAGGGGGGCTTCGTAGATCGACTTAAGGTCTTGTGCTGCGATCACGCTGTCGGGGCGCACATTGCAGAAGAGCGCCAGCTTTTCGCGTTCCTTCTGCGGGATCGGCCCTTCGGAACGGCAGACAAGGATGTCGGGGGCCAGACCGATGGAGCGGAGTTCCTTAACGCTGTGCTGCGTCGGCTTAGTTTTCAACTCGCCCGAGGCCTTGATGTAGGGCAGCAGCGTGAGGTGCATGAAGATGCACTGACCGCGCGGTTTGTCCTGGGAAAACTGGCGGATCGCTTCGAAGAAGGGCAGGCCTTCGATGTCGCCCACGGTGCCGCCGATTTCGCAGAGCATGAAATCGACCTCGTCTTCTCCGATGGAGATGAAGTCCTTGATTTCATTGGTGACATGCGGGATCACCTGGATCGTTTTGCCAAGGTAATCGCCGCGGCGCTCTTTCTCGAGCACGTTGGTGTAGATGCGCCCCGACGAGATGCTGTCGGTCTTGCGCGCAGGTACGCCTGTGAAGCGTTCGTAATGGCCCAAGTCGAGGTCGGTTTCCGCGCCATCGTCGGTCACGAACACCTCGCCATGTTCAAAGGGCGACATCGTGCCGGGATCGACGTTCAGATAAGGGTCAAGCTTGCGCAACCGGACGGAAAAGCCACGCGCCTGCAAAAGCGCGCCGAGCGCCGCTGAGGCAAGGCCTTTGCCAAGGGAAGACACCACGCCGCCGGTGATGAAAATGAAGCGTGCCATGTGTGGAAACCTCCCGCGAAGCGCTGCAAATCATGCAATCTGCGCAGCCAATGGCACGCAGCATCACGGGATTTGACCGGTAGAGGATTCGGCGGCAAAAGGCAAGGCCGAACCCCAAGATGATGTTGCGTCAGTTTGCTGCGCCTCAAGGGATGGTGGGCCTTTGGCGCAAAGAAAAACGCGCGGCCAGTGTGAGCCGCGCGTCGGTTTCGATTGGATGCCGCGTCAGTCGGCGCGCGGCAGAAGCGGTGCGTTCGGATCGATGGAGGACGGCGGTGGCAGGAGACCATCCGCGTCAAGCCCATCGGTGGCAGGTTCTTCGGCCGGTGCCGCGCCACCTCTGGACAGGCGGTCCATGATGGAACTGCCCGAGGCGTTCTGTGCGGCAATCACCGTGAGGGTGATCGAGGTGCAGATGAACGCGATAGCGAGGATCCAGGTGAGTTTGCCAAGGCCCGTGGCCGCGCTGCGGGTGCTGATCGCCCCACCGCCGCCGCCACCCATGGCGCCAAGCCCACCGCCATCAGAGCGCTGCAGCAGCACGACGCCGATCAGCGCGAGCGCAAGAAGAAGGTGGATGATGAGAACGACGTTTTCCATGGCTGTCCCGGATCTCTTCGTGAATGGGGGGTATCTAAGGCCAAGTGAGGCGTGGTGCAACCCGTGTTGGGTGATCTGATCGCGTGCCGTTTGCGGGTCCGCGTATTTGCAAAGAGAAGACGCGAGGGTCGGTCTATTCGTCCACGTCGTCCACATCTGCCTGACCCGAGAGTTTGCGGCGCACGATGGACCAGCTGAGGCCGATGCCCAGAACGAGCGACAGCGCGAAGATGCCGATCCACATGGTCAGCGCCCGGTTCTGCAGGTCGAGCAGGCCAAAATCATAGGCGACCCAGAGGAGTGCGCCCACAAGGGCAAGGATCAGCAGCATGCCGAACGCGCCGATGGAGCGGAGCGTGGCGCGCAGGTAGATGATGTAGCCCACCAACAGCACTAAACCGGCCAGCACGGTAACCGAAAGCTGGTTCTGTCCTTCGGTCGCGGCCCATCTGACGAAATTGTAATCCGTCGGATTGTAGGTGACAGCCACAAGGACAAAGGCAAAGAGCCAGCGCAGCAGGAATCCCATCATCTTCGGCCTTTCGTCAACGTCGCTGCGGTGTGATCGCCCAAAGCGGTGCGGCCTGTCCAGAGGGCTTTGCAACAGCGGCACGCGCCTGTGACAAACGGGCAGGTTCCGGTGTCTTGCGCGAGCTGCAGGGTGATATGTCGCGAAGATCGCGTGAAAAGCGGTTCCCCCCGCCAAGATTGCGCACTATACGGGCGCGGGTTTGACGGATGGAACTCCAGCAAAGGTCTAAAGACATGGCGAATGTGGTGGTCGTGGGTGCCCAGTGGGGCGACGAGGGCAAAGGCAAGATCGTGGACTGGCTCTCGGAGCGGGCGGATGTGATCTGCCGCTTTCAAGGCGGGCACAATGCGGGTCACACGCTGGTGATCGATGGCAAGGTCTACAAGCTGCATGCGCTGCCGTCCGGCGTGGTGCGCGGTGGCAAGCTGTCGGTGATCGGCAATGGTGTGGTGCTCGACCCGTGGCATCTGATGAAAGAGATCGAGACTATTCGCGGTCAGGGTGTGGAGATCACACCCGAGAACCTGATGATCGCCGAGAATACACCGCTCATCCTGCCATTTCACGGCGAACTGGACCGGGCGCGTGAGAACCAGAATTCGGTTGCCAAGATCGGCACAACGGGACGCGGCATCGGGCCTGCCTACGAGGACAAAGTCGGGCGTCGGGTGATCCGGGTTGCGGACCTTGCCGATGCGGCAACGCTAGAAATGAGGGTGGACCGCGCACTGGTACACCATGACGCGCTTCGCCGCGGGCTCGGTCTTGAACCGGTGGATCGCGACGACATTCTGTCGGCGCTGCGCGCAATTGCCCCGCAAATCCTGCCCTTTGCCGCCCCCGTCTGGAAGGTGCTCAACGAAAAGCGCAAGGCCGGCAATCGCATCCTGTTCGAAGGCGCGCAGGGGGCGCTTCTCGACATCGATTTCGGCACTTATCCGTTTGTCACCTCGTCCAACGTGATCGCGGGGCAGGCGGCTACGGGTGTCGGCCTTGGGCCGGGGGCGATTGATTACGTGCTGGGCATCGTCAAAGCCTACACCACCCGCGTGGGCGAAGGCCCGTTCCCGACGGAACTGCATGACGAAGACGGTCAGCGCCTTGGTGAGCGTGGGCACGAGTTCGGCACCACCACCGGGCGCAAGCGCCGCTGCGGCTGGTTCGATGCATGCCTCGTGCGCCAGACCTGTGCCACCAGCGGCGTGAACGGGATTTCCCTGACCAAGCTGGACGTGCTGGACGGGTTCGAAACGCTGAAGATCTGCGTTGGCTACGAGCTGGACGGTCAGCGTTACGACTACCTGCCAACGGCTGCCGACGAACAGGCCCGCTGCACACCGATCTACGAGGAAATGCCCGGCTGGTCAGAATCGACCGAAGGCGCGCGGTCCTGGGTGGATCTGCCCGGCGAGGCCATCAAGTATGTCCGCCGGATCGAGGAATTGATCGAATGCCCGGTCGCCCTACTTTCAACCTCACCCGAACGGGAGGACACGATCCTCGTGACCGATCCCTTCGCGGACTGAGCGAAAGGAGGCGCATATGGCGCTGAGCTACAAGGCCCGGAAACGCTGGTCGCTGGTGATCCTGCTGGTGGGCATGCCTGCCTATGTGGTCGCCTGCGTGACCGTGATCAACTTGCTCGACCGGCCCTCCTTTCTGGTAGAGCTTGTGGTTTACGTGGCGCTGGGCATCCTTTGGGCGCTGCCTTTCAAATTCGTGTTCAAGGGGATTGGACAACCGGACCCCGACAGTGGCGACTCCTAGCATGCGGCGGCGCGGGTCTGCCTGCGGGGCCGGGGCGTGACCGCGACATCAGGTGTAGTCCTTGTTCTGGGCAGCGCGCCCGATGTGATCCAATGCCGTGATTGGCCCAGATCGGGCTTTGATACGGTGGTCGCCATCAACAATGCGTGGCAGGTGCGCAAGGATTGGGACTACCTTGTCGCGCCAGATGACTTTCCAGAGGACAAGCGCCCGCAAGAGCTGTCACCGGGCCAGCAGGTGATCGGGTCCGATGTCTATGTTCCCGCCAACAACCAGTTCGGTGGCATTCTGTACGCCGGAGGGACGATGGCGTTCACCGCCGGGTATTGGGCGCTTTGGGCGTTGCGGCCAAGGGTCATGGCCTTTCTGGGCTGTGACATGATCTACGCGCCGCAGAAGGTGTCGCATTTCTATGGTCAGGGGCGTGCCGATCCTTTGCGCGATGACATCAGCTTGCGCAACCTCGAGGCCAAGTCAGCCCGGCTGATGCTGCATGCGGCGCGCATGGGCTGCGCCTGTGTCCGGTTGTCCAACGGTCCTAGTCGCCTTGTGTTTCCCTCGGTTTCCAGACGGGTGCTCGGAACCATCGCGGACCCCTCGTCGCAGGCCGACTTTGGGGCCTTCGACGCAGCAGTCGCGCTGGAACAGCAGTTTGGATATTCGGTCCCATCCGGGCGCTATTGGCAGGAAGCTGCCAGGTTCGACGTCGCGCACATTGATGCGGTCGACACCGCGTGGATGACCGCTCTCTCTGCAGCAGGAAGGGACCTCTTGGGGATCGCTAAGCCTGCGGTGCAGAAGGCCGGGTAAAAAACGAAGGGGGCCCGAAGGCCCCCTGAACGTCTTATCCGGCTGCGCGCGCATCGGGTTTGAAGCCGATGCTGTCAGAGGCGGCGAAGCGCCCACCGCTCTTTTTCTCGATCTTGCCTTCGCGCAGGAGCTGGCCAAAGCTGCGCAGACGTTCCTCGCGCGAGCTTGCGGCCCCTTCTGCCTGCAGCAGTTTCGTCATCAGCTGCGGCCGCGAGAATTGGTCGCGTCCTTCGACAAAAGACATGTAGGCCGCTGCGGCTTCGAGCAGTTCGGGCAGGGTGTGTGCCCCCTGGTTTTCGGCGAACTCGGCAAAACCCGTGTCATCGCCAGCCTTGGCATCGGCAGCCTCGACCTGCTCCACATTGCGCATGACGCGGCGCGGGCGCACCGGAGTGGCGGCCTTTTCGCCATCCACGTCGATCCGCTGCTCTGCCACCAGCTTGAGCGGGGCAGGACGCACCGGTGCCGGGCGGGCAGAGCGGGCTTCCGTGACCTTGGGGCGGCGCGGGCGCACCGCGTCGGCCAGATCTTCGCGATAGGGCTGTTCCTCGTTGACGGTCTTCTTGCCGAAGCCAAGGATGCGATCCGCCTTGGTCGCAGCAACAGCGGCCCGCAGATGCGCGATGGCGCTGCGACGGCGGTTGCCCTCGGGTTCTTCCATCGCGCTGTCGGTCTTGCCGACCAGACGTTCGACGGAGTTGGTGTCTTCCTCGATCGAGGTGTCGGTCAGCATCGCGCGGCCGGGGCTGGTCAGTTTGACAGCCTTGCGGATGTTTGCGGATGCAGCCTCTCGGTCGGCTTCCGACAGGGGTTCGTGATCAAAATCATCTTCGTCGTCGTCGAAGTCCCAGTCTTCGTCTTCTTCGATCTCGGCATGCAGATCGGCCAGTTCACGGGCCAGTTCCGCTTCTTGCTCCGGGGTCAGAGAGCTGTCTTCGAGGCCGGGCACGGGCCGCACCACGGCGACGGGGGCATCATCCTCATCTTCGTCGTCGTATTCTTCGAGTTGACCAGACGCCAGGGCTGCTTCGACATCGGCGCGCTTGGCCTTGCCGACGCGGGCGATCAACGGCTGGGGTGCTGCTGCTTCTTCCTCGTCGGTCTCGTCGTCATCCATGACGGTGTTTTGAAGAACATACGGCTTGTCCCGCGAATTGTCTTCCTCGTCATCCGCAAAGAGTTCGTCGTCGTCCTCGTCGTCAGACATGAGATCAAGGTCGTCTTCATCATCGTCGTCGTCGGACAGGAGTTCGAGATCGTCGTCCTCGTCTTCGTCCTGCTGTGCGATCACGTCAGGCTGCTCTGCCTGTTCCACGGCAACCGTTTCGGAGGCGCGAGCAGCGGCCGCCTGTGCTTCAAGCTCGGCGATCTTGGCGCGGAGGATTTCAAGTTCGCTCTGGGCATCGTCCCGACGGGCGGTGACCGGAGCATAGTCTTCGTCGTCTTCGTCGTCATAATCCGTGTCCGGGAGAAACGCCTCTTCATCGTCCTCGTCGTCCAGATCAAGCTGATCGGACACGACGGCGGCGATGGTGTCGGTGAAGAGGTTGTCGTCAAGCGCGGTGGTCTCTTCCACGTCGATGGCATTGTTCTCGTCGTTGCCATCGCCATCCGGGCCGGACATCGCATGTTCGTCTTCGATGTATTCCGGGGCAGGCTGCGCCTTGGACGCAACAACGGCACGGATGCGCTGCAGCTTTTCGGCGACGCTGTCGGCCACAACCGGGGCCACTTCGGCCTCGGCAGCTTCAACCTCGGCGGCTTCCGCTGCGATCCGGCGATTTTCCTTGTCGTCCTGTTCGGCGATCAGATCGTCGATGCTCGACTCCGCAATTGTTGTTTCTTCGGCATCCAGAACGTCATCGGCGCTGAATGCCACTACGTCCACGTCGTCTGTGTCGAGCGAGATATCAGACAGGTCGATGGTCACGCCGTCATCTTCCGGCGCGGCGTCTTCTTCACTGTCCGCGACCGCTTCGAGATCGGCGAACTCCATTTCGGAGATATCGATCTCGGTGTCGTCCTCGACAGGCGTGTCGGTAGACACGGTCTGCGCATCCGCCGGTTGGGCCGCGACAGCCAGCGCAGTGGCAGCCATGCTGGCCGTCGCGTCCGCTAGGGCTGCGTCCCTCGATGATTGCGGCGCGACATCCCCTCGCGGCGGCTCGGCATCATCAGAAGGACGCAGAACCAAATTACCTTTCTCAAAGCGGGCTTCGACCCGGCGGGCGATCTCTCGCTCCGCGATCCGGGCCAACATCTCCGCATCGGGTGTCGGTGGTTCGGCACCGAAATATCGGTCATCCTGAGCAAGATCGCGGAAATACTCCGCAATCGCCTTCATCGTGTCGAAGGAGTTGTCGAACCCTTCGAGGGTACATGAGAAGGTCCCGTAGGATACCGTGAGTATCTTGTTTGAACTCACCATAATATCACCCGCTTTCCAAACTTCTGCGAAGGACTTGCTAACATGTTTACCAAGACCAAAGCGCATCGAATCTGTGCCAATCACGGTATCATTTCATGTCCTGATTGTGATCTGTTTCGCCATTCGTCATTAATCAGACATGAATGACCCCATTGTTGTTTCGCAGGAACCAGTCCTGCTTGTCGGTGGCGCGCATGGCGACAATGCGCAGCTTTTGTCTTTATTGGATGAGGTCACGACAGTTGTCGCCGCCGATAGCGGGGCGGACTGGGTGCGCGCGGTCGGACGTCTTCCGAACGCGCTGATCGGGGATTTTGATTCGGTGTCGGACGAAACCCGTGCCGCGCTGCCGCCCGAGACCGTGCATCGGATCGAGGAACAGGACAGCACCGATTTTGACAAGGCGATCCGGTCAATCTCGGCACCGATGATTATCGGCATCGGCTTTCTGGGCGGGCAGGTGGATCATCTGCTGGCGGCCATGACGGTGCTGGCGCGCTATCCCGACAGGGCCATCGTGCTATTGGGAGAGCATGACGTGGTGGCGCATCTGCCGCCGCAGATTGGCCTGCCGTTAGAGCTGGGGACACGCGTGTCGCTTTATCCGATGCGTCCCGTCACGGGGATATCGACCGGACTGCACTGGCCCATCGACGGGTTGGAGCTGTCACCGGGCGACCGGGTCGGAACGTCAAATCGCGCCGATGGACCGGTGTCTTTGACACTGCATGGGCCAGGGATGCTGATTATTCTGCCGGTGTCTGAACGGCATGGCTTGCAACAGGCGCTGGCTCAGGCCGACGGCTTATGGCCTGCTCTCTGAACACGATGTAAAGCCCCGAGGCGACCACGATGGCGATCCCGATCGAGGCCATGGTGTTCGGCAGGTCGCCGAAGACGGCAAAGCCAATCACCGTGGCGATGGGGATTTCGAGATATTGCATGGGTGCCAAGGTGGCTGAGGGCGCGTACCGCAACGACCATGTCATCAGCAGATGTGCCAGCGTGCCGGACAGACCTATGGCCACCAGAAGCGTCCATGTGCTTGACGGCAGAAGGCTGTCCCAAGCGAGGATTGGCACGGATTGATCCGGGATCAGAAAGATCACCGGGGTCATCAGCACCACCGCCATCACACCGGACACGGCCTGCAACCCGATCGGGTCCGTTTCCTTGGCGATCTTGCGGGTCACCAGCATGAAGAGCGCAAAGTTGATCGCCACACCCATCGGCAGCAGGGCGGGCCAGCCCACTTCCTGAAACGATGGCTGGATGACCAGCAAAGTTCCTGCAAATCCCACCGCACAGGCGATCATCCGGCGGATACCAACCTCTTCACCCAACACGTAATGCCCAAGCAGGAGCATGATGAAGGGCATGACAAAGGCAATCGCGATGGCGTCGGCCAGTGGCAGGTAATAAAGCGCGGACACCATCATGCCGATTCCGACGATATGCATCAGGGTTCGCAGCAGGGTCAGCGCCAAAACCCGGTTTGACATGCGCCAGACACGCCCGGTTGCAGCAATGATCGGGATGAGCACAAGCGCCTGAACTCCGAAACGGATCAGCAGCAATTGTCCAAGCGCCACCTTGTCCGAAAGGATCTTAGCGAGCGCGTCCCCCATTGGAGCCACGACGCAGAAACCCAGCATGAGTGCTATTCCGAGAGTGGGGCGGTCTTGTGTCATACCGCACGCTACTCTTGGTTGAGTCTTTCTGTCAACGCTCTCCTGTTAACATGTTGAACGTTCTTCAAGTCGACCAAAAGTCACGCGTTTTCAAGTGGTTCAGCAGTTGGGAACGTTTACCGCCAATCCCCCCAAAGAGGTCTCTTTGTACTTCTCGTGCATGTCCGCACCGGTCTGGCGCATGGTCTCAATCGCCGAATCAAGAGGCACGAAATGGGTGCCATCCCCGCGCAGAGCAAGGCTTGCGGCACTGACCGCCTTGATGGCCCCCAGACCATTGCGTTCGATGCAGGGCACCTGCACCAGCCCTTTGACCGGGTCGCAGGTCATCCCGAGGTGATGCTCCAGCGCGATTTCGGCCGCGTTCTCGATTTGCATCGGGGTGCCCCCCAGCACCGCACATAATCCGGCGGCGGCCATGGCGCTGGCGCTGCCGACTTCGGCCTGACACCCGGCCTCGGCCCCGCTGATAGAGGCGTTGAACTTGACCAAACCGCCGATGGCGGCGGCGGTCAGCAGGAATTCCGGTACCCGGCTGGCCGTGGCCCCTGGCACATGGTCGAGGTAATAGCGGATCGTCGCGGGCACCACGCCAGCAGCGCCATTGGTGGGTGCAGTCACAACCTGACCGCCTGCGGCGTTCTCCTCGTTCACCGCCATCGCATAGACGCTCATCCAGTCGTTGATCGTGTGCGGCGCGGTCAGGTTCATGCCGCGTTCAGCCAGCAGCTTCTCGTGAATGCCCTTGGCGCGGCGCTTGACGTTAAGCCCACCGGGCAGGATGCCGTCATTCTCAAGCCCGCGGTCGATGCAATCGTTCATCACCTGCCACAGACGGCGCATTCCGGCGTCCAGATCGCTGACAGACCGACGCGACAGCTCGTTCGCGCGTTTCATCTCGGCAATGCTCAGGCCAGAGGTTTTGGCCATCTCCAGCATCTCGGCGGCGGATTTGAACGGGTAGGGCACGGGCGCGCCGTCATCCGTATCCTTGCCTGCGTCCAGTTCGGCCTGCGTCATCACGAAGCCGCCGCCGATGGAATAGTATGTTTCCTGCAGGATCACGTCGCCCTGAGGGTCGGTTGCGCTGAGGATCATGCCGTTCGCATGGCCGGGCAGGTTGGGTCCGAAATCAAACGTCAGATCGGTTTCGGGATCGAACCGCAGGGCGGGCAAGCCGTCCGGTGTGACGGTCTTGGTGGCCTTGATCTGTGCGAGTGCTGCGTCTGCCTTGTCGCGGTCGTAGCTTTCGGGAAGAAACCCGGCAAGCCCAAGGATCGTGGCGCGGTCGGTGGCGTGACCCACCCCTGTAAAGGCCAGCGAGCCGTGCAGGGACGCCTTGACGCCCGCCACGGAAAAGGGCGCCTTGCGCAACAGGTCAAGGAACCGCGCGGCGGCGACCATCGGACCCATCGTGTGGGACGAGGACGGGCCGATCCCGACCTTGAACATGTCAAAGACAGACAGAAACATGATTAAAGCGCGCTCCCTTCAGGTGGCGTGGCCGGATGTGGATTGGAAAAGGGCGTCGGACCCAGACCCTCGGCACGTATGGCCGCCAGTGCAGAGTCGCGCATCTCGATCCTCTGGGCAAGGGCGTGCAGATTGGGCCAACGGGCAAGGTCGAACCAGCCTCGATCCGCCGCCACAGGGTATAGCGCGGGCCAACGCAGAAGAACCGCAAGGTAAAGGTCACTGATGGTTGGGCTGCGTTCCGTGCAGGGATAAAGCCGGTTCAGGATGTCGAAATGGGTGGTCAGCGATGTTTGGATCTGTTGGCTGGCCATGGCCTGCTGATCCGGATCGGGGCCTGCAACCAAGTGCGGATAGAACAGGTTGCGCATCTCGGCATGAACACTGTTCGACAGAAAGAACAACCAGCTCAGAAACGATCCCCGGGCCGGATCGGTGGCTTCGGGTGACAGATGCACCGCGTCACGGTGACGGTCGGCAAGCCAAAGGCAGATCGCGGCGGTCTCGAACATCGGTCCATCCGGCGTTTCCAGCGCCGGAATGCGGCCCACCGGGTTGACGCGCCTGTAGTCTGCGCCGCGTTGTGCCGACACGCTGCGGTCCACAAGTGCCGTGCGGTAGGGCAGGCGCAATTCCTCCAGCACCAGTCGGACGACCAGCGAGGCGTTGTCGGGGGCGTAATGCAGCACATAGCTCATGCTCCGGGATGTAGCGCAGTCAGCGCAGGACGCACGCTGCGAAAGCGGCGCGTCACGGTGAAAAAACGATGCGCTTAACCCCGTCTTTACCCGCAAGGGCGTAGGCCTTGGCACATATGCTGCAAGGGACCAGCTGACTTGATGCGAAAGGACTGCTGATGACACTTTATCTGAACCGACTTGCCTGGTTTGCCGCCTTGCTCACGATCATCGCCTGGGCATTTATGCCGCGCATGGCGATGGCCTATCCGGTCATGTTTCCCAAGGTTCCCGAAATTGACTCTCTGCCGCTGCCGCCGATGCCGTCCACCAATCTGGCGGAACAGGATCGTTAATTCGGTGCTCGGCTCTCTTGCGGGCCGCGCGGTGATCTTGAGCGGGATGTCCTCAACGCCCATGTGAATTCGGTCTCGCCCCGCGCTGCGCGACGTCCTATAAGATCCATAGGACTGCCCAAGGAGCCCCGCATGACCGGAGAATTGTCGCCCATCGACAAAGCCAAGTTTGTCGCTGCCAAGCAAGCGGCCGACATGGTCGAGGACGGCATGCGCGTTGGGCTTGGCACCGGGTCGACCGCCGCGTGGCTGGTGCGCCATCTGGGCGACCGGGTGCGCGACGAAGGTCTGCGCATCAAGGGTGTGCCGACCTCGCTGCGCACGGCGCAACTGGCCCGCCAGGTCGGGATCGAGGTGATCACGCTGGATCAAGCGGGCACGCTCAACATCACCATCGACGGGGCCGACGAATTCGACGGCAATCTCAACCTGATCAAGGGGGGTGGCGGGGCGCTGCTGCACGAAAAGATTGTGGCCGCGGCCAGCGAAGAGGTCGTTGTCATCGCGGACGCCGCCAAGGAAGTGGGCACGCTGGGCGCGTTCCCGCTGCCGATCGAAGTGATCCCGTTCGGCTGGACCACAACGCAGATGCTTGTCGAAGAACTGCTGGTCTCGGCGGACGTGATGGGGCGTCGCATCACCCTGCGCATGAACAATGGAAAGCCCTTCGTCACCGATGAAGGCAACCACATCCTTGATCTGCACCTGAGCCGCATCGGCAATGCCCGCCAATTGGCCATGGCGCTGAACCAGATGCCAGGGGTGGTCGAAAACGGGCTGTTTGTCGATCTCTGCGACAAGGTCATCATCGGCTACAGCGATGGCCGCGTCGAAACCCGCGACATCAACGAAGGCACAGTGAGCCAGGATCGCATCGATTTGGTCGAGAACGACAACCTGTTTTCCGATATCTGAGCGCAGGCAGCCTTCCGGAACACGTCTGCGTCAGCACAGCCCGATAAAGCCGGATTTCCGGGGCCTCGCTTCTGGCCATCCGCGTCGCCATATGAAATATCTTTGCGCGACCATGAGAAGGAGCCCACCATGAGCACATTCGACTACGATCTTTTTGTGATTGGTGGTGGCTCTGGTGGTGTGCGCGCGGCGCGGGTTGCTGCGGGCGAGGCGGGAGCCAAGGTGGCACTCGCCGAAGAAGACCGTTACGGCGGCACCTGCGTGATCCGGGGCTGTGTTCCCAAGAAGCTGATGGTGTTCGCCAGTGGCTATGGCGGCATGGTCGAGGAAGCCACGCATTACGGCTGGGACATGCTGAACCGGGGCTTTGACTGGCAGACCTTCTCGGGACATCTGAACAAAGAGCTGGACCGGCTTGAAGGGGTGTATCGCAAACTCCTCGCCGGGTCTGGTGTGACCACCTACGATGCCCGCGCGCGATTGAAAGACCCGCATACGGTCGAGCTGTCGACGGGCGAGACGTTCACTGCCAAGCACATTCTTGTCGCCACAGGCGGGCGTCCAGTGCGTCCCGACCTGCCCAACGCGCATCTTGGGATCGTGTCGGATGACATCTTCCACCTCGAACAGCTGCCCAAATCAATTCTGATCATCGGCGGCGGCTACATCGCCTGCGAATTCGCCTGCATCCTTGCGGGTCTCGGCGTGGAGGTGACGCAGTATTATCGCGGCGCGCAAATCCTGCGCGGATTTGACGACGAGGCGCGCGGCCTGATCGCGGAATCCATGCGCGAATTGGGCGTTGATCTGCACACAGGCACCAACATTGTCGAAATGGACTGCTATCGCGGCGAAGAAGACGACGGCATGGATGCCCCTGTCGAAGCGACGCAATACGCGATGCCCGTGAACGACGCGCCGCAGGAAGGTCCTCTCAAGGTCAAATCGACCAACGGAAAGATTAAGGTGTTCGATCAGGTGCTGTTCGCCACCGGACGCCGCCCCAACAGCGACGACATGGGCCTCGAAGAGGTTGGCGTGACATTGGGCCGGGGCGGCGCTGTCGAAGTCGACGAATACAGCCAGACCAAGGTGCCCTCGATCTATGCCATCGGGGATGTCACAGACCGGGTGAACCTGACGCCCGTTGCGATCCGTGAGGGCATGGCCTTTGTTGAAACCGTGTTCAACGGCAACCCGACCAAGGTGGATCACGACCTGATCCCGTCAGCGGTGTTCACCCAGCCTGAACTGGGCACGGTGGGCCTGACCGAAGAACAGGCGCGCGACCGCGAGCCGATTGAAGTCTATTGCGCATCGTTCCGCCCGATGCAGTCCGCCTTTGCCGATAAACCCGGTCGGGTGCTGATGAAACTCATCGTCAGTCAGGAAAGCCGCAAGGTTTTGGGCTGTCACATCGTCGCGCCCGGCGCGGGCGAGATGATCCAGTTGGCGGGTATCGCGATCAAGATGGGTGCCACAAAAGAGGATTTCGACCGCACGGTTGCGGTTCACCCGACGATGTCCGAAGAGATTGTCACCATGCGCAAACCGACGCGCACGGCTTGAATTTCCAAGCTTTGCCCACAGGTAAGAACGTGACATGAAAGACCGAATGTTCCGAGAGGGGAAAAGACCAGATGGCAGGTAACAGTGGCGGCCCGTGGGGCGGCGGCGGTAACAACGGTGGAAACCGTGGCGACGATCGCCCGCGCGGCGGCAACAATGGCGGTGGCCGGAGGCCCGGTGACGACAATCAACCGCAGATACCCGAAATCGACGAGCTGATGAAAAAAGGCCAAGAGCGCTTGCGCGTTCTGATGGGAGGTCGCGGCGGTGGCGGCGGGGTCAATGGCTCTGGCGGCGGCGGTGGCGGCGACGGGTTCAAATTGACCCGTGGTACCATTGGCCTGGGTGTTGTCGGCGCAATCGCCCTCTGGGCCATGGCCAGCTTCTACACCGTGCGCCCAGAAGAACAGTCCGTCGAACTGTTCCTTGGCGAATACTATGCCACCGGCAATCCGGGTCTGAACTTTGCGCCCTGGCCGGTCGTGACCGCCGAGGTCATTCCGGTGACCCGTGAACAGACCGAAGACATCGGTGTCGGTGGCCGTGGCTCGGATGCGGGCCTGATGCTCACAGGCGACGAAAACATCGTCGATATCGACTTCCAGGTGGTCTGGAACATCAATGACCCGGCGAAATACCTCTTCAACCTTCGTGACCCGCGCCCGACGATCCGCGCGGTGAGTGAATCCGCGATGCGCGAGATCATCGCGCAATCCGATCTGGCACCGATCCTCAACCGCGACCGTGGGTCGATTGCAGCCCGTCTGCAGGAGCTCATTCAGTCGACACTCGACAGCTATGACAGCGGCGTGACCATCATCCGCGTCAACTTCGACAAGGCTGACCCGCCCGAACCGGTGATCGCGGCCTTCCGCGACGTTCAGGCGGCCGAACAGGAACGTGACCGTCTGCGCAACGTGGCCGACGCCTATGCCAACCGGGTGCTCGCCGAAGCACGCGGTGAAGCGGCACAGGTTCTCGAACAGGCCGAGGCTTACCGCGCCCGCGTTGTGAACGAAGCCGAAGGTGAGGCAAGCCGTTTCCTTGCCGTTCTGGGTGAATACCGCAACGCGCCTGAAGTGACGCGAAAGCGTCTGTATCTTGAAACCATGGAAGAGGTGCTTGGCCGCGTGGACAAGATCATTCTGGACGAAAACAGTGACGGAAGCAGCAACGGTGTTGTGCCGTATCTGCCGCTCAATGAACTGCGCCGCAACACGACAAGCGGAGGGTCGAACTGATGCGTAAGACAACGTACCTCTTGCCGGTTGTGGTTCTGATCATCGCCGGTCTCCTGTCCTCGGTCTTTATCGTTGACGAACGCGAAAAGGCGTTGGTCCTGCAGTTCGGCCGTGTCGTTGATGTCAAGGAAGAGCCGGGTCTCGCGTTCAAGATCCCGCTCATTCAGGAAGTCGTGCGCTATGACGACCGCATCCTGAGCCGTGACATCGACCCGCTTGAAATCACACCCTCGGATGACCGTCGTCTGGTCGTCGACGCCTTTGCGCGCTACCGGATCGTCGATGTGAACCAGTTCCGTCAGGCCGTGGGTGTCGGCGGCATTCCGGCCGCTGAAAGCCGCCTTGATTCGATCCTGCGATCGACCACGCGGGAAATCCTCGGTTCGGTGTCGTCGAACGACATTCTGAGCGTTGACCGGGCGGCCCTGATGCTGCGGATTCGCAACTCGGCCATCACATCCGCCGAAGCGCTCGGGATCGAGATCATTGACGTGCGTCTCAAGCGCACCGATCTGCCGACCGAAAACCTGGACGCGACCTTTGACCGGATGCGGGCGGAACGCGAACGCGAAGCAACCGATGAACGGGCCCGTGGTAACGAAGCCGCGCAACGTATTCGGGCGCAAGCGGACCGTACCGTGGTCGAACTGGTGTCTGACGCCAGCCGTCAGGCCGAGATCATTCGCGGTGAAGCGGATGCGCGCCGGAACAACATCTTTGCGACCGCCTTTAGTCAAGACGCTGAATTCTTTGAGTTCTACCGCTCTTTGACCGCCTACCAGCGGGCACTGCAGGGTGACAACTCGACCTTCGTCATGTCCCCCGACAGCGAGTTCTTCAACTACCTGAAGTCCGCAGACGGTCTTGGCGGTGGCATCTCGGCAGCAGACGCGGCCCGGATCGCAATTCCGTCTGCGCCGGCGGGGGAAAGCACGGCTGTTCAGCCCGAGGCTGCACCGACCTCTGCGGATACCGGTACCGGAGCCGGCAATTGACCCAGACGATCCTCACGGGGATTGCCATGGTGCTGATACTGGAGGGGCTGGCCTATGCGCTGGCCCCTTCGCTTATCGAACGGATGCTCGAGGCGATGCGGGCCATGCCGTTGGAGATGCGCCGATTGGTCGGACTGTCCGCGCTTGCTGCGGGTGTCGCCATGTTATGGATTCTGCTCAGCTTTTGAACCGAGCGACTTGCATGCGTCACGTCACGATCAAGTCACATCCGCTTGAACCGTCGCTTTCCTGATTGCGTGTTGCGCAAGCGCACCTACATTAATCGCATGACAGGCAGGTGCGCGGTCGCGCCCCGCACCAAAGACGAAGGAGTTTCCCTTGACCTCACAGGCAAAAACCATCCAACGAGATCAGAGCGCGCCAACGCGCATGTTCTGGCTGACCTCGTTGTCCATGATCCTCATCGTCGCGCAGTCGCTGATGGGTCATGCGCAGGAAAGCTTTGCAAACCTCGCCGAAAAGATCAGCCCGGCTGTGGTGAACATCACGACATCAACCACCGTGGCTGGCCGTACAGGTCCGCAGGGCATCGTGCCCGAGGGCTCTCCGTTCGAGGACTTCTTCCGCGAATTCCAGGACCGCAACGGTCAGGGTGACCGCCCGCGCCGCTCTTCGGCTCTGGGTTCGGGCTTCGTGATCTCGGAAGACGGGTTTATCGTCACCAACAACCACGTGATCGAAGGTGCCGATAAAATCCTGATCGAATTCTTCGAAGGGTTCGAGCTGCCCGCGACCCTCGTTGGCACCGACCCCAACACAGACATCGCGCTGCTCAAGGTGGAAAGCGAAACGCCGCTGAAATTCGTCAAGTTCGGCGACAGCGACACCGCCCGCGTCGGCGACTGGGTGATGGCGATGGGCAACCCGCTGGGACAGGGCTTCTCTGTTTCCGCAGGCATCGTGTCCGCCCGCAACCGTGCCCTAAGCGGCACCTATGACGACTACATCCAGACCGACGCCGCCATCAACCGCGGCAACTCGGGTGGCCCGCTCTTCAACATGGCCGGTGACGTGATCGGTGTGAACACCGCGATCCTGTCACCCAATGGCGGCTCTATCGGGATCGGCTTCTCGATGGCGTCGAACGTTGTGACCCGCGTGGTCGACCAGCTCAAGGAATTCGGCGAAACCCGCCGCGGCTGGCTCGGTGTGCGCATTCAGGACGTGACCGACGACGTGGCCGAAGCGCTGGGTCTGGCCTCGGCCAAGGGTGCGCTGGTCTCTGACGTGCCGGAAGGCCCGGCCATGGATGCGGGCATGCAGGCCGGTGACGTGATCGTCAGCTTTGATGGCCGTGAAGTCGAAGACACTCGCGGCCTTGTCCGCCAGGTCGGCAACACCGAAGTGGGCAAGGCAGTCCGCGTTGTGGTGAACCGCGACGGCGCAACCCAGACACTTCTGGTGA
Organism: Marivita sp.; assembly: GCF_048006345.1. GTDB lineage: Bacteria > Pseudomonadota > Alphaproteobacteria > Rhodobacterales > Rhodobacteraceae > Marivita. Next base: position 405,353 of record NZ_CP180351.1, read on the forward strand.
CACTGGGCCGCCGCGAGGAAGCTGAAAGCCCTGTTCCCGCATCGCAGCCTGGTCCGGATACAGAAGAAGTACCGGAATCGATGGAGCTGATGGGCCTCACGCTCAGCCCGCTGACGACCGAGATCCGCGAGCAGCTGGAACTGCCGGAAAGCGCCAAAGGTCTGGCGGTGATGGACGTGGATGAAAGCTCGGAAGCATTTGAAAAAGGTCTGCGGGCCGGTGACGTGATCACCGAAGCCGGTCAGGCTCAGGTGCTTGCGATCAGCGATCTGGAAGAGCGGATCGCAGAGGCCAAAGACGCCGGGCGCAAGTCGATCCTGCTGCTGGTTCGCCGTGCCGGGGATCCGCGCTTCGTTGCGCTGAACATCGCATCTGACGAATAAGCCAACCGACATCGAAACGGAAAGGGCGCCTCACCGGGCGCCCTTTTTGCGTGTACCATGCCGCAAGCGCGGGGTTTTTCCGTTAACGGAAAAACCGGGTCCGTCGACTCATCCGCCGCCCTTACCCCTTGGCGTAGCCCATGGCCTGCAGCGCCACCTTGATCTCGTCCAGAATGGCCGGATCGTCGATCGTCGCGGGCAGCTTGAACTCTTCGCTGTCGGCGATCTTGACCATCGTCGCCCGCAGGATCTTGCCTGATCGGGTCTTCGGCAGACGGTCCACCACGGCGCACAACTTGAACGCCGCCACCGGACCGATCTTGTCGCGCACCAGCTTCACACATTCCTTGGTGATCTCATCATGGGGCCGGTTCACACCCGTGGTCAGACAGACAAAGCCCATCGGCAACTGGCCCTTGAGCTCATCGCTGACCCCGATCACCGCACATTCGGCCACGTCCGGATGCGCGGCCAGAACCTCTTCCATGCCGCCTGTGGACAGTCGGTGGCCCGCGACGTTGATCACGTCATCGGTGCGCGCCATGATGTAGAGGTATCCGTCCTCGTCGATCATGCCCGCATCACCGGTCTCGTAATAGCCGGGGAAGTGCGACAGGTAGGATTTACGGAACCGGTCCTCGGCATTCCAGAGCGTCGGCAACGTGCCGGGGGGCAGGGGCAGCTTGACCGCAATCGCACCCAGCTCGCCCGGTTTCATCGGGTGGCCCGCTTCGTCAAGGATCTGCACGTCGTATCCCGGCATTGGCACGGAAGGTGAGCCGATCTTGACAGGCAGCGCCTCGATCCCCGCTGGCATACCGGCGATGGTCCAGCCGGTTTCGGTCTGCCACCAATGGTCATAGATCGGTTTGCCCGTGACGCGCTGCGCCCATTCGATGGTGTCCGGGTCCGCCCGCTCTCCAGCCAGATAGATCGCGCGCAGGCAAGAGATGTCGTATTTCTTGACGAACTCGCCTTTCGGATCGTCCCGCTTCACCGCGCGGAAGGCGGTGGGGGCGGTGAAGAAGCTGCGCACCTTGTGATCGGAAATCACCCGCCAGAAGGTGCCCGCATCGGGCGTGCCCACCGGTTTGCCCTCGAACACGATGGTGGTGTTGCCGTGAACCAGCGGCGCGTAACAGATATAGCTGTGGCCCACGACCCAGCCCACATCCGACGCCGCCCAGAACGTGTCACCGGGATCGACATTGTAGATGTTCTTCATCGTCCAGTTCAGCGCCACAAGATGCCCGCCGGTGTGGCGGATCACGCCTTTCGGCGCGCCTGTGGTGCCGGAGGTATAGAGGATATAGGCCGGATGGTTGCCCTCGACCGGCACACATTCGGCGGGTTCGACACCATATTGGAAGCCATGCCAGTCAAAGTCGCGGCCCTCTTCCAGATGCGCGACTTCCTGCTCGCGCTGGAAGATGACGGTGAAATCGGGCTTGTGCGTCGCAAGGTCGATGGCCCCGTCAAGCAGCGGCTTGTAATGCACCACGCGACCGGGCTCCAACCCGCAGGAGGCAGCGATGATCGCCTTGGGTTTCGCGTCGTCGATGCGGACGGCGAGTTCGTTGGCGGCAAATCCGCCAAACACCACGGAATGGATCGCGCCGAGCCGCGCGCAGGCCAGCATCGCCTCTAGCGCCTCGGGGACCATCGGCATGTAGATGATGACGCGGTCGCCTTTCTCGATCCCCTTGGCGCGCAGCGCACCGGCCAGACGGGCCACGCGGTTGCGCAGTTCGGCGTAGGTGATCTTGTGCAGGGTGCCGGTGATCGGGCTGTCATGGATGATCGCGACCTGTCCGCCGCGCCCCGCTTCGACATGGCGGTCGACCGCGTTCCAGCAGGTGTTGGTCAGACCGTCGGCGAACCATTCGTAAAGATCGTTGCCCTTGTCAAAGAGCGCTTTGCTGGGTTTGCGGTCCCAGTCAATCGCCTCGGCGGCCTGCATCCAGAACCCCTCGGGGTCGGATTTCCAGCCCTCGTACACCTCTTGGTAGCCCATCCCGATCTCCTCCTGTGACGTGTTGGCATTGGGGTACGGCGCGCGGGCCGTTGCGGCAAGTCTTGCGATCCTCCGCGCGGCAGAAGGCCGCAAAAACTTTGCAGTTTTGGCGCTATCAGATTGCAAACTTTTGCAAACTCCACCCCATTATGCAGAGATGCTTTTCAGGGATTGCGATTTTGCAAAGTTGCAAACTTGGATGTGCAAACTCTAAGGGCCTGAGTTGGGAGACTCACAACTGATCGCGGGGCGTTGCCAGAAGGCCAAGGCCACGGGCGGACTGGATGGACAGCAGGCCGCTGGGCAACCCGTTGGCGTTCTGGTAGCGGCGCACCGCCAGACGGGTCGGGACATCCATCACCCCGGTGACCGGTCCCCGGTACAGCCCGCGCGCGTCCAGCGCCCGTTGCAGGGTCGAGATCAGGTCGGGTGTCAAAGCGTCCGGGCAGGGGACTTCGAAGATCAGTTCTTGCCGTTCCCGTTTGATCACCTGCACGGTTTCAGTGCGGAACCGTTTGGGCGCGACTTCGACCTGCCGCGTGACGGTTTCCAGTTCGGCAGGGGCCACGTCGCGCACCCAGCATCCGTCCGGGTTGACGCCCGGTGGCGCGGGGATCTGGGCCGAGGCGAAATCGGGCACCGGCACCTCGGTGCCATCTTCCCCGTAGTCGAGCGGTCCCGTACAGGCGGCAAGCGCGGCCAAAGCCACTGCCCACAGAGCCCGGATCGCTGACGGGAGGAGGGTCACTGAGAATGTGCGCCTGTTTGCCTGTTTCTTCTTGCGCGCAGTCTAGCCTGTTTGTGGGTCTGGCGAAAGCGCCTCTGGCGGGGCCTCGGCTGCGGGGGCCAGAAGCTGGTCCAGCAGGGGCGAGATGTCCTCGATCACCTCGGCGATCACATGGATCACGTCACCTTCGCTTTGCAGCCGCCCGGTGACGCGCAGCATGCGCCCGGCGATCACCGCGCGGCGGTAGCGTTCGTAAAGCTTGCGCCAGACGATGATGTTCACCGTTCCGGTCTCGTCTTCCAGCGTGAGGAAGATCACGCCCTTGGCGGTGCCGGGCCGCTGCCGCAGGATCACCAGCCCCGCCACCGTGATGCGCGCATTGTCGGGCGGCAGGCGCAACTGGTCGGCCCTGAGGCAAGAGGGCGGACGCGGCCAGTCGGTTTGGGCAGGGCGGGGGGTGATGACACGCATGAGAACAAAAATAGAACATTTGCCAAGGCGTGCAAGCCCGCAGTTTCCGCAGATTTCGGATCGCTTCGGAACGCTTAATCCGGCCTTAAGGACGGAACGCACGCCCATGTGGGAGTGTCAGGGCAGACAGTAACACAGACCGATGAGGGCACCATGGCTTATTTCGACACACGCAAGACCGCACGCACAACCACGGCAGTCGACGTTCAGAGCGTTTTTGACCGTCTGGTAAAATTCATCGCGGCCCGCGTGACAGCAATCACCACGCGCCCCGGCACATCCCCCGATCAGATCGTCGCGGCCCAGCATCGTGCCGAAGCGCACCGCCGGGCTGTCGACAAGCTGATGCGTTAATCCTCGGGAAAGCCGTTGGCGCGCAGGGCGGCGACAACGGTTTCACGATAGAACGCGCTATGATTGGGCCGTGTACGGATAAATGTGGCAACACTCATGTCCGGCACCTTTTGGCGGAACCACGATGCCATCTTCTGCGACTTTTCAAAGTCACCCATTTTCCAGGCACAGCCCATCAGCCCCAGTTGGATCGTTGCAAATTCGGGATATTGCAAGAGAGCTTCTTCGTAGTATCGCGCGGCGGTCTCAAGGTCCTGTTTCTGAAAATAGGCGTTCGCGATCCCTGCGGTTGTCACCCCGATATTCGGGTGCAAGGGGCTGATCCGAATGGCCCGTGTCAGATGGGCAATCGCGTCTTCGTCCTGGCCCAGATAATTGTGCACCCATCCCAAGAACAAAGCGATGGTCGCCGAGTTCGGGTTCATTGAATTGGCTTGTTTGACCGCGATGAGACCTGTTTCAGGGTCCTGACCGATATACGCGATGTAATGCCCGGCAGCAGCCAATGCGAAAGGATCATCCGCGCCGCTGTTCAGAACGTCCCTCGCGACGGGCAGCGCGGCTTGCGCTTGTTCAAAAGACCACCAGCGCGTTGCAAAGGACCCCGTATGCGCAAAGCAATAAAGCCCCTTTGCACGTGTGAATCCTGGGTCAAGCACAAGCGCTTGCTCTAGAAGGGCCATACCGGTTTCAAGATCGGACAAGGTGTTCTGCCGCATCACCAGAGGTGCCGCTTGCATGCACAGATCATAGGCCTGCAGGTTCTCGGTGGGCTTTGATTTGGCGCGTGCGGCTTCGGCCCAGATCATCTTGGGCTCAATTGCGCCTGCCACCTGTTCCGCAACCGTGTCCTGAAGATCAAAGATATCGTCAGTTGTGCCGTCGAACCGCTCTTGCCAGATCAACCGGGCGGACGTGGCCTCGACCAGTTGTGTGAAGATACGCAGACGATTGCCCGCCTTCTGAATGCTGCCCTCAAGCACATATTCAACGCCAAGCTCTTGTCCGATCTGTGCCAAATCGACAGCCTTGCCGCGATACGTAAAGGTGGACGTGGTTGACACAACAAAGAACCCCGAGACACGCGCAAGAGCAGATGTGATTTCATTCACGATCCCATCCACGAGATACCCGTTGGCGTCGTCTCCTGTCAGGTTGGCGAAGGGCAGAACGGCCAGCGACGGGATGTCCGGAACGCTTTGGGTCGTTTGCGGCATTTGCGCAGAGTCGCTGTCCCCGCCCAGCGTGAACTTGTAGCCAACACCGGGAACCGTTTTTATGGCCTCTTTCCCAAGAGCCTTGCGCAACCCCGCGATCTGGACGGTGAGGTTGCTTTCCTCGACCAGCACACCGGCCCAGACATGATTGAGCAATTCTTCCTTGGTGATGACGCGCTCCGGATTGCTCGACAGAAAGGCCAACACATCAAACGCCCGTGCCCCCAGCGTGATCGGCTCACCGTTAAGCGTGACACTGCGGGTGGTGTCGTTGATCTGCAAAGCGGTCATCTGCGGGTCCAGTATTGTTTTCAAGACCCTAACCGCAGAACGCAGGTTGCGCCAACGGGTTTGCACTTTCCCATTGGCGCGGGGTCTTAATGGCTGTCAAAGAACGCTGCAACGTCGCTCGTGATCTTGGCATGCTCTGCTCTTCGGGCCTCACGGCCTTCTTCGCAGACAAAGGCGTCGTCCGGTTCTTCCTCTTTCAGGATCGCCAGACCGTTTTCGGTGCAGACCCCCAGAAAGTCGAAATGTGCCAGACCGGCAGGCTCGATATAGGTGGTCAGGTCAGCGGGCAGTTCGGCCACCAATGCACGGGATTCCACATCCAAATCCAACCCGGAATTGGTGACGGGCGCGCCATAGACCAGCATCGGTGTCTCAATGGCCCCAAGGCTGTCGGTCGAAAAGGTCTGTGTGCCACCCAGATCAAAGACCGCAAACGCCTTGATCCGGTCATCAGACAGATTCTGAGCGATGGCATTTCGGTCTTCGGGCGACTTGGCCACGTCCCAGCGATCGAAGATGCCACAGACCAGATCGTCAGGCATGGCGGTGCAGAACGCATCGAATGTGCCAGCGTCGAACCGACCCCCGGCCAGTGCCACCGCAGTGAACCCACCCAGCGAATGGCCCGCCATATAGATGCGGTCCGGGTCGATCAAACCCGCCATGGCATGCGCGCCGGTCAGGTGATCGATGGTGCGCGAGATGTCTTTTGGCCGCTCCCAAAGCGCGCGCTGGTGATCCGGGTCACGTTGAAAGGTCGAGGTGCCGGGATGGTCAATGGCGGCCACGATATAACCCTCGGCCACCAACCGTTCCGCCAGCCACGCCTGATTTCGGGAGTTGCCGAACATGCCGTGAGACAGCACGACAAGCGGATAGGTGCCTTGGGACGGAGCGGCATTGGGCGCCACGCGAATAGGTTCCCAAACGGCGTTGCCATGCGCCGGCTCGGTGGGTGCGTCTGCCGCGGCCGGATACCAGACAAACCCGTCAAGGTGCCGGGTGCCATCTGTGTCCCTGATCTCGAGCGGGGTCATGCCAGTGGTGGCGGGTTCTGCGGAAAATGCCGTGGATGCCAGCAGGGCGGACATCAAAGCGGCGAGACGTATGTTCTGTGTCATGGTTCGGGGCCTTTCGTGACGCAAGGGGTGATGCCCCTGAGATTGGCCAAAGCGGTAATTCAAACAACGGCTTGCACCCCTGTCCGCTGTCCTTGATCATGATGCAGGACAGTACCGACATGATATAGGACAGCCATGCAGGGTGATCTGGCCACGTTCCCATTACCGATCCTGACATTTCTGCTGTCCTCGGTGGCCAGCGGCCTGATTTGGCGCGCGCATCTGGGACAGGTCTGGGCCAACCGATTCTTCGCCAGCTTCTTTCTGGTGCTTGCGGTAGGGGCACTGATGGTGGGGCTGCGGTTCGGATACGGGGTTGACCAGTTCATCCCGCTGCAACGTGCGCTGCCGCTGTTTGCCGGACCACTGGTGTATCTGGGGTTTGCCTGTTTCGCCGTCGGATCCGGCCGCGTCCCGCGCTTGGCGCTGATCCACCTCGGGATCGCCGTTCTGATTGTCGCCGTCGCGCCAATTGCCTTTGCGGACCTGCTTGACCTCGATGTGATCGTGGCACTCAGTTACTTGGTCTATGCCGGTCTGCTTCTGCGTCTTTGGGGACGCGGGCCAAACGGATTGCCCCATGCGCGGATCGAAAGCGCGACGGCGCTGCGCCGCTGGATGCTGGGCGCGGTTGCGCTTCTTGTGGTGTTTGCACTGGCGGATACGGCCATCGCCCTCAGTTTCGCGGCACAGCGCACGGGTGATGCGATGTCGCTGATCTCGGCCGGGGCTGTGGTGATGGCAATGGGCTTGATCGTGGTGATCGTGACCGTGTCCAAAGGAGGGGGGCGATTCACCTCGCAGGTCACGGTTGTGCGCACGAAGCCAGAGCCTGATGCGGATGCGCTGGAGGCCCGGACACGGGCTTTGCTTCTGGACACACAGCTTTATCTCGACACAGAGTTGACGGTGGATCGCTTGGCCAAACGTCTGCAGGTGCCGTCCCGCGCGCTGTCCTTGGCGATCAATCAGGTCAAAGGCATGAACGTGTCGCAATATGTCAATGATTTCCGGCTGGACCATGCTGCCAAGCTGCTGGCCGAAGGGCAGGGCAGCGTGGCCGAGGTGATGGACCAGTCCGGGTTTCTCACCCGGTCGAATTTCTACCGCGAATTCCAGCGCCGGTTTGACATGACACCTGCCGCCTATCGCGATGTGGCAAAGCGGGGTCAGTCGGGCATCTGATCGTCGGTCCAGCCGGTGTCTGCGTCTTCGTCGGCGACCAGCATCACCGCGAGGGTGCCCGACGGGCGGTGTAGGCGCACGTCCGAGGAAAAGCCCAGATCGCCCCCGGAATGCCCGACCACATCGCCATCGACTTCGACGCCCATGCCGTAGCCTTCCCCAATCGGGTCTTGCGTCATCATGCCAAGCAGGTCGGGCGGCAACAGCGTTTGGTCAATGAACAGAGCGCGATAGAAGCGCGCCACGTCCCGCGCGGTCGAAATCACGCCACCATCGCCAAAGCCGGCAGCTTGGTAATAGGCGCGGACCTCGCCCGGGGCATCGGCAAAGATGTCCGGCAGGGGGCGGCTGCCAAAGACGAAACTGTCCGTCATGCCTGCGGGGCCAAACACCTCGCGCTGCAGGGCTTGCGCATAGGTCTGGCCGGTCGCGTCTTCGAGGATCAGGCCAAGCAGCACGTAATTCGTGTTGGAATAGTCGAACCCGCGACCGGGACCAAACAGCGCAGAGTCTCCGAATGCGTAGCCAAGCGCGGTGGCGGGGGTTTGCAGGCTGGGATCGTCCAGCGCATCCTCAAGGTAGTCGTCGGTGTAATAGTCCGGCAGACCAGAGCTCATCGTGAGCAGGTGGCGCAGGGTGATCCTGTCCAGCCCGCCCAGCCCCTTGGCGATGTTAGGCGCAACCCAGTCGACCGCAGGATCGTCAAGCCGCAGATCCCCCCGTGCCACACGGCGCAGCACCGCAACGGCAGTCATCGTCTTGCCAACCGAGGCGATGGCAAAGGCCGTGTCGGGGGCGGCGTTTTGGGTGTCTGCCCTGCTGTCACCGGCGCGTTCAAGATAGCGCACGACGGGTGCGTCCTGCGCCAGGGCCGGTCCTGAAAGCGCCAGCAGGATCGCGCAAGCCGTGATCCCGCGCCGTGTCATCTGCATGATCTGCATCTGCGTGGCCTTTTCCTCCAAATCGCTCCAATAGGGTCAGATGGCCATGTCGCGCCCCGCGCGTAAAGTCCTGACAGGGATTTGAGGTCGAATGGGGCTGGCGGGTTCGATCCAGCCGGACTAGGTATGTGACGATTTCTGAGACGGAGAGCGCTGTAATGGCAAAAATCACCTATATTGAGCATGGCGGCACAGAGCATGTCGTGGACGTGGCCAACGGTCTGACCGTGATGGAAGGCGCACGCGACAATGGCATTCCGGGCATCGAGGCGGATTGCGGCGGCGCCTGCGCCTGTTCGACCTGTCACGTCTATGTGCATCCCGATTGGGTGGGCAAACTGCCGCCGAAGGAAGACATGGAAGAGGACATGCTGGATTTCGCTTACGAGCCGAACCCCGAGCGGTCGCGTCTGACGTGCCAGCTCAAGGTGACCGATGCGCTGGACGGGTTGATCGTTCAGATGCCGGAAAAGCAGATCTGATCATGCGTTTGGCCGGTGTCGTGGCGTTGGTGATGGGACTGGCGTCACACGCCATGGCGCAAGAAATCGTGTCGGCGCGTTATGACGGGCCGACCACACGTTACCCGCACGGTGTGCTGGGCGACGATATCGAATATGACACATTGGTGGTGCGGCTGAGCGACGGACGCGAAATATCCGCGCGCTGGGCGCAGGACATCGTGTTCGAGGATCTGTCGCCGCGAGTTATGGACGTGGATGGTGATGGGGCACCCGAGGTGGTGGTGGTGGAAAGCCACGAGACCCAAGGCGCGCGGCTGGCCATCTGGGGTATCCGGGATGGCGCGCTTGCCCAGATCGCGGCAACACCGCATATCGGAACCCGCTTCCGCTGGCTTGCCCCGGTGGCGGTGGCCGATCTGGATGGCGACGGGCGGGTGGAACTGGCGTATGTCGACCGGCCGCATCTGGCCAAGGTGCTGCGCGTCTGGCGGTACAGGTCGGATGGGGACTTGACCCAGGTGGCCACGGCAGAAGGCTTGACCAATCACAGGATCGGCTGGGATTTCATCGCGGGTGGCCTGCGCAATTGCGGGCAGGGGCCTGAGATGGTGCTCGCGGATGCCGGCTGGGCCAACGTGGTTGCTGTGCGTCTTGCGGACGGCGCGTTGACGCAGCAGGTGTTGGGCGCATATTCGCCCGACGCTTTGGAGCGCGCCTTGGGCTGTTGAGCGGGAAGCGCCTTTTGAGGCGCTTTGGCACCGCGGTTCGAAACGCGGCTTTCAAGCCAATTCGAATTGGCCTCGCGCGTTTTCGAAAACGCGGCCAAGGGCGGTCGACCGCCCTTGGTGCCTGTGTCAAAGCTGGGACATGACCTCGTCCGAAGCTTCGAAATTGGTGGTGACGCGCTGCACGTCGTCATCGTCTTCCAGCGCATCCACCAGTTTCATCAGCGATTGCATCGCGTCGAGATCCAGCTCGGTTGTGGTGGTCGGCTTCCACACCAGCTTGGTCGAGTCGGATTCGCCCAGTTCCGCCTCAAGTGCCGTGGCGACCTCGTTCAGATCGGTGTCGGCGCACCAGATGATGTGACCATCCGCGCTGCTTTCCACGTCCTCGGCACCGGCTTCGATCGCGGCCATCATCACCGTGTCCGCATCGCCGACGCTGGCGGGGTAGGTGATTTCACCCTTGCGGTCGAACATGAAGCCGACCGATCCGGTCTCGCCCAGGTTGCCGCCGTTCTTGGTGAAGGTCGAGCGCACGTTCGATGCGGTGCGGTTGCGATTGTCTGTCATCGCCTCGACGATCACCGCAACGCCGTTCGGGCCATAGCCCTCGTAGCGGATTTCCTCGTAATCCTCGCCATCGCCGCCGGTCGCCTTCTTGATGGCGCGTTCGATGTTGTCCTTGGGCATCGATTGCGACTTGGCTTCCTTGATGGCCAGACGCAGGCGCGGGTTCTTGTCGGGGTCCGGGTCGCCCATCTTGGCAGCGACGGTGATTTCCTTGGAGAACTTGGAGAAAAGCTTGGCGCGCACCGCGTCCTGACGACCTTTGCGGTGCTGGATGTTTGCCCATTTGGAATGGCCGGCCATGGTGTCCTGTCCTTGATTGTCGGATGTCCAGAAGTTTGCGGGTCTTTAGCGCAGAAGGCGGGCCGGGAACAAGTTGCGTTTTCGGGATTTGCGCACTGGGTCGGGTTGGGTATGAGGAGGGCATGAAACCGTTTCTCATTCTGCAATTGCGTCCCGAGGCCGAGGCCAGCGATGGCGAATACGCCGCTTTTCTGGAAAAAGGGGGCCTGACCGACGCGCAGGTCCATCGCGTCTGTCTGGACCGGGAGCCGCTGCCCGAGGGGCTGCAGCTGGCTGACTACGCCGGAGTGATCGTCGGGGGCGGGCCGGGCTGCGTGTCCGACGATCCCGCCACCAAGGACCCGGTCGAGGCGCGGATCGAGGCCGAGATCCTCTCGCTCATGCCCGAGATCACGGAACGGGACGTGCCGTTCATGGGGTGCTGTTACGGCATCGGTATTCTGGGGCATCATCTGGGGGCCGAGGTGTCCAAACGGCGCTATGGCGAACCCGTGGGTCCGGTGACCTGCCGGGTGACGGTTGAGGGTGCGGTGGACCCGCTTGTGGCCGGGTTGCCGGGCGCCTTCGACGCGTTTGTCGGACACAAAGAGGCGGTGCAGGACTTGCCCAAGGGGTGCGTTCATCTTCTGGCATCCGACCCGTGCCCCTACCAGATGATCCGCTACGGTCAGAACGTCTATGCCACGCAGTTCCACCCCGAGGCGGATGCGGGTGTGTTCGAGGACCGGATCCGCATCTACCGACACAAGGGCTATTTCGCGCCCGAGACCGCCGATGATCTGATCGCCATGTGTCATTCCAGCGATGTGACGGTGCCGGTCGAAATCCTGCGTCGCTTCGTGGCCCGCTACGGCGGGTGACGTTTCCGTCGACGGAAACGCCCGATGCGTCGACGCATCGGACGCCCTAGAGCGGCCAGATCAGCGGAATGAGCGCCGAGGCCAGCATGCCCACGGTCAGGTTCAGCGGCACGCCGACTTTCAGGAAATCCGCAAACGAATAGCCTCCTGGGCCGTACACCAGAGTGTTGGTCTGGTAACCGATGGGTGTGGCAAAGGCGCAGGACGCGGCCACCATCACCGCCACCACCAGCGGGCGGGGGTCGATCCCCAACGCCTGCGCCAGCCCGATGGCGATGGGTGTCACAACCACGGCCACCGCGTTGTTGCTGATCAATTCGGTGAGCAGGCTGGTGAGCAGATAGATCGCCCAGACGATGGCCCAGGGTGGCAGGTTCATCATGTAAGGTGCGAGGCCCTCGACGATCAGCGTGACCGCACCCGAAGCCTCCAACGCGGCACCAATGGCCAGCATGGCGAAGATCAGCGCGAGCAGTTGGCCTTCGACAAAGGAAAACGCCTCGTCCGAATCCACACATTTTGTCAGCAGCACGACGGCAACAGCGATGATCGCCAGTGCAAGGATCGGCGCCACGCCAAACGCCGCCAGCAGGACCAGCCCCGCCAGTGCCGCGATGGCGATGGGGGCGTGGCTGCGGCGGTAGGCACGGGCTGAGGGTTTGGCCACATCCACGAGGTTGAGTTCCTCTGCCATGCGCTGGATGTCCTCGGGCGCACCTTCGAGCAGCAGCGTGTCGCCGACGCGCACCACCAGATCATCCAACTGTCGCCCGATATTCTGGTTCCGCCGGTGCACCGCCAGCGGGTAGACGCCGTAGCGTCGCCGCAGGCGCATCGCACCGAGGCGTCGGCCCACCATCTTGCAGACGGGTGTGATCAGCACTTCGACCGTCGTGGTCTCCACCGCCGACACCTGATCCACCCGGCGCAGTTCCTTGTTCCGCTGCAGGCTCAGCAATTCGGTCATCTGCGTGCGCAAAACTACACGGTCGCCCACCTGCAGCGTCACGCCATCAAGGTTGCGCCGCAGCGAGGCGTCGCCCCGGATCACGTCGATCAGGCGCACCCCGTCGCGTTTGAACAGCTGCACGCCCTGCACCTCGCGGCCGATCAGGTTGCTGTCCGGCGGGATCACCGCTTCGGTAAAGAACTTCATCTTCGACCGGTCCGACAGCATTGCCGCCATGCTGGTGCGTTCCGGCAGAAGGTAGCGGCCAAAGGCCCAGAGATAGAACATACCCCAAGCGATCAGCACGACCGCAAGGGGCGTGACTTCGAAGATGGTGAACGGCTCCAAGCCCTGCGCGCGGGCGACACCGTCGACCAGCAGGTTGGTGGATGTGCCGATCAGCGTCAGCGTGCCGCCAAGGATCGCGGCATAGCTCAGCGGGATGAGCAGTTTCGACGGGGCCAGCCCCAGTGTTTTGGCCAGTTGCACAAAGAGCGGCAGCATGACCACGACCACGGGTGTGTTGTTCATGAAGGCCGAGGCCACGATCACCACGCCGATGATCCCTGCCATCGCACGTTTCGGGCTTTTCTCGACCGCAGATTGTGCGGCCGTGGTGAAAGCCGCCAAAGCACCCGTGCGCACCAAAGCCCCCATCACAAGAAACATCGCCGCGATGGTCCAGGGCGCGGGGTTCGCCAGCACTGCCAGCGCGTCGGCATAAGGAAGCACACCTGTCGCCAGAAGGAACGCCACGCCGCCGATGGCCACCACCTCGGTCGGGTAGGTCTCGCGCACGAACAGCGCGAACATCACCGCGACGGTGCCAAGGGCCAGCATTGCCTGCGTGGTTTGGTCGAGATCGATCAGCGCGGTGAGCACTTTGGGGTGTCCTTCGTAGCAGTCTCAGGAGGGTTCAGTTTGACCGGGTGCGGTGGTTGGAACAAGAACCGCTTTGGGTCGGGGTTGGACCAGCGCCAAACCGGCCAGCATCAGGGCAAGCGCCGCCCAGAAATAGGGCGAGTAGCTTTCGTTCAGGAACAGCATCGCCCATGTGACGCCAAAGAGCGTCACGAAATAGCTGACCTGAACGGTGAAGACCGCGCCCGCCCGGCCGACCAGCCAGACATAGCCAACATAGGCGGCGGCATGCAGCAACGCCGTGGCGACGATGGCAACATCCGGTGCGCCCCACGGTCCGCGCGGGTCGATGAATTGCCCCGTCATCAGGGCCAATGGCAGGGTGATCACTGTGCCGACCAGAGAAGCCCCGCACAGCGTCTGCACCGGATCAAGCCCCCCAAGTCCCCAGCGGGCGACCACGCTGCTTTCCAGCGCATAGAAAAACGACGAGATCAGCGCAACGAAGATCCAGATCACGGGGACAGAGGCGGGCAGGCTTGTCTCGGGCAGGATCAACAGGCAGATGCCGGCAAAGCCAAGGCTCAGCCCGGCCAGCCTGCGCCAGCGGAACCGCTCCAGCCCGAAGGCGAGCGCGATGGGAAAGGCGATCATCGGGATCGAACTGAGCAGGATCGACAGCACGCCCGAGGGCAGGTGGATCGCTGCGGAATAGGACGAAATGCCGGGCAGGACGGACCCGATCAGCGCAAGCGCCGTGTAGAGCGTCATGTCCCGACGGGTGAAGCGCATGGGGGTGCCGCGCAGCACGCAGACAAAGCCCAGCACGGCGGCGCCGATGCCCATCTGCCAGAACAGGATGCCGAAATGGCGATACCCTTCGCTGACAGCGGTTTTGGCCAGCGGCTGCGTCGCCCCCCAGGCTGCGCCCGCGAGGATAAGAACGATCAGCGGCAGGGCGCGTTTCACGGCTTTGGTCTCATGGCGCGCTGGCCTGCAAGCGTCCACCGTCGCGGATCATGTGAAGGGCGGTGGCCTTGCCGGTGCGGTCGTCGGTTTCCACCAATACACCCGACAGCGTCGCCTCGCCCAATGCGGGCTGGAAACGGCCTTTGCTCATACCGGTGACGAAGCGGCGCATCGGTTCGGTCTTTTCCATCCCGATCACCGAATTGTAGTCGCCGCACATACCTGCATCGGTCAGGTATCCGGTGCCTCCCGGCAGAATTTGCGCATCGCCCGTGGGCACATGGGTGTGGGTGCCGACAACAAGGCTGGCGCGGCCATCGCAGTAATGCCCCATCCCCATCTTTTCCGAGGTCGCCTCGCAATGCATGTCCACAAGGATCATCTGCGCCTGACCGCCTAAGGGGTGGGCGCGGAGAACTGCGTCCACAGCCGAGAACGGATCATCGAAGGCGCGTTTCATGAACACCTGTCCCAGCACCTGCAGCACGAGGATCTTGCGCCCGCGCGCATCGGTGAAGAGGCGGTGCCCCCGACCGGGGGCCTGTTTGGCAAAGTTCAGCGGCCGCAGGATGCGGGGTTCGTTCTCGATATAGGACAGCATGTCCTTCTGGTCGAAAGCATGGTCACCCAATGTCAGGCAATCGACCCCGGCGTTCAGCAGGTCTTCGGCATGGGGGCCAGAGAGGCCAACGCCGCTGGAGGCGTTTTCGCCGTTCACCACGCAGAAATCGACCTTGAGGCGGTCGCGCAGGGCGGGAAGCCGCTCGGTGATCGCGGTGCGGCCCGCGCGGCCCATGATGTCGCCAAGAAAGAGTGTTCTCATAGGCAGAGGATTAGAGCGGTGCTCCGGGAAAGCAAAGAGGCAAACCGGGCGTGGGAGACACCGCGTTTCGAAACGCGACGGAAAAGCCCATTCGAATGGGCTTGCAAGCGGCTTCAAAGCCGCATTCAAACAATTTCGAAATTGCTTGGGCGCTCACCTCAGAACAGCGAGCCCTGTTCGGGCGGTTTCGGCCTGGATTTCGTCGCCGGTTTCGCACCAGCTGCACCAACCGTCATACGTCCATCGGCAAATTCGATCTCCAGCGCGGTTGCGGCTTGCGCGGCTTTCTGCGTCGTCACCACAGCCCCGTCCCCCCGCACGACCGCATAGCCGCGCTTCAAGGTCTCCTTATACCCCAACGTTTCGCGCAACCGGTCGAGCGCCGTCAGCCGTGATCGCCAATCCTTGACCTGTGCCTGCCCGGCACTCGACAGCCGTCGGGTCAGCGCGTCCAGCCGGTCGCGTTTGACGGCCAGATCCCGTTCGATGGGTTTCAGCGTCAGCCGGTCCGCGCGTCGCGCCAGTGCCTCGCGCTTGGTCTCGACCACACGTGCCAGACCGGGGGCGAGCCTCGTGGCGCTTTGGTCGAACCGCCGCCTCTGTTCAGCCAGCGCACGAGACAGAAGCGAGGGGCGCAGAGACGCGGACGCCTCAATAAGCCGCCCGCGGCGCAGGTCCACTGAGCGGGTGAGGGCGCGCGGCAACCGATCCACCATCAGGTCGAGCCGCTGCGTCGGCCCCGACAACAGGGTCTCGGGCCGGGGCAGGGCGCGGGCCAGATCGCGCAAGCGCTGGTCGCGGGTCTGCATCCGCTGCGACACCGCGCGGGTCATGCGCGCCTGTTGGTCGCCGACCCATCCCAGCAGTTCCAGTCGCACCGGCACCGCGATTTCCGCAGCCGCCGTGGGGGTCGGGGCCCGCTGGTCGGACACATAGTCGATCAGCGTTGTGTCGGTCTCATGGCCGACCGCCGAAATGAGCGGAATCTCCGACGCCGCTGCCGCCCGTGCGACGATCTCTTCATTGAAGCCCCAAAGGTCTTCAATGCTGCCACCCCCCCGCGCGACGATCAGCAGATCAGGCCGGGGCAGGGCACCGCCGGGTGTCAGAGCGTTGAAGCCCGCGATGGCACGGGCCACTTCGGGAGCGCAGGCCGCCCCCTGAACGGCCACAGGCCAAACCAGCACCTTGCGCGGAAAGCGGTCTCGCAACCGGTGCAGGATGTCCCGGATCACCGCACCCGAGGGCGATGTGATGACACCGATGATGTCGGGCAGGTAGGGCAATTCCTTCTTGCGCGCCGGATCGAACAACCCCTCTGCCGCCAGCGCCTTCTTGCGTTTTTCCAGCATCGCCATCAGCGCGCCTTCGCCCGCGACGGTCACCTCATCGACGTTGAGGTTGTACTTGGACTGCCCGCCAAACGCCGTCATGCGCCCGGTAACGACAACCTCCAGCCCTTCTTCGGGGATCACGGAAAGCTGCGAGACCTGACCTTTCCACGTGGTGCAGGCCAGCACGGAACGGTCATCCTTGACGTCATAGTAAAGATGCCCCGACCGCGCCGTGAACACGCGCCCCACCTCGCCGCGCACGCGGATACGGCCGAACTGGTCCTCCAGCGTCTTTTTCACCGCACCCGACACTTCGGACACGGTGTATTCCGGCATGTTCTGCCCCGGACGCGGATCGTCGATCAGATCGGACATTTGGCCTCGCTTGCGCTTCACTCGTCCCGACCCTAGAACGCGCGCAACCGAAGGTGAAGACGGAGCGTGCGCCATGAACATTCTCATCCTTGGAAGTGGCGGGCGCGAACACGCGTTGGCTTGGGCGGTGATGCAGAACCCGAAATGCGACCGGCTGATCGTGGCGCCGGGAAATGCCGGGATCGCGATGATCGCGGAATGTGCGGCGCTTGATATTATGGACGGCGGCGCGGTTGTCACCTTTGCCGAAGAAAACAGCATCGACTTCGTGATCGTCGGCCCCGAGGCGCCCCTGGCTGTTGGCGTGGCGGACCGGCTGCGCGATGCCGGTCTCTTGGTCTTTGGACCATCGGCCGAGGCGGCGCGATTGGAAGCCTCCAAAAGCTTCACCAAAGAGATCTGCGACGCCGCCAACGCGCCGACCGCGGCCTACGGACATTTCACCGATGCCGTGGCGGCCAAGGCCTATGTCCGCGCGCAGGGCGCGCCCATCGTGGTCAAGGCGGATGGTCTGGCTGCTGGCAAGGGTGTCATCATCGCCGAAACGGTGGCCGAGGCCGAAGCCGCCATCGACGACATGTTCGGCGGGGCCTTTGGCGGGGCCGGGGCCGAGGTGGTGATCGAGGAATTCATGCAAGGCGAGGAAGCCTCGTTCTTCGTCCTCTGCGACGGCAAGGACGTGCTGCCCATCGGCACCGCGCAGGACCACAAGCGCGTGGGTGAGGGCGACACCGGTCTCAACACCGGTGGTATGGGGGCCTATTCCCCGGCACCGGTGCTGACCGACGCAGTCATTGCAAAGGCGATGGACGAGATCGTGAAGCCCACCATGGCCGAGATGGCCAAACGCGGCACGCCGTTTCAGGGCATCCTTTTTGCCGGCTTGATGATCGAAAATGGCCAGCCACGTCTTGTGGAATACAATGTCCGCTTCGGCGATCCGGAATGTCAGGTTCTGATGATGCGGCTGGGTGGTCAGGCCTTTGACCTGTTGCATGCCTGTGCCGAGGGGCGTCTGGCCGAGGCTCGCGTGAACTGGGCCGACGATCATGCGATGACCGTGGTTCTTGCCGCGAACGGTTACCCGGGCAGCTATGAGAAAGGCAGCGTCATCGGTGGTCTCGATGGCCTGCCCGAAGACAGTTTCCACATGATGTTTCACGCGGGTACCACCGAAAAGGACGGCAAGATCACCGCAACCGGGGGGCGCGTCCTGAACGCGACCGCACGCGGTGCCACGCTGCAAGAAGCCCGCGACCGGGCCTATGCAATGGTCGATCAGGTGAACTGGCCCGAAGGCTTCTGCCGCCGCGACATCGGCTGGCGGGCGCTTTAAATGGCGACAGCGCTGGCCGGATTTGCGCTTGGCCTGTCCCTGATCCTTGCCATCGGCGCGCAGAATGCCTTTGTCCTGCGGCAGGGCTTGCTCAAATCGCATGTCTTTGCAGTCTGCCTGACCTGTGCACTGTCCGATGCCATCCTGATCGCCTCTGGGGTGGCCGGGTTCGGTGCGTTGACGCAGGCGATCCCCGGACTGGAACTGGCGATGCGGCTCTTGGGCGCGGCGTTCCTGATTTGGTACGGTGCCCGCACTTTCCAAAGCGCGTGGCGCGGCGGGCAGGCGATGCAGGCAGGCCGGGCAGCCGGATCGCTGCGCAAGGCCCTGCTCACCTGCCTTGCGCTGACATGGCTCAACCCGCATGTCTATCTCGACACGGTGGTGCTGCTGGGCGCTGTCGCGGCGCAATACGAGGACCGGTTGAACTTCGCACTGGGGGCAATGACCGCCAGCTTCGTGTTCTTCTTTTCGCTTGGCTACGGCGCGCGTCTCTTGGCACCTCTCTTTGCCAAACCGCGCGCGTGGCAAGTGCTGGACGTGATCATCGGCATCGTGATGTGGGCGATCGCGGCGAAACTGTTGTTGATGTAGACAATGACGGTCAAGGCAGTTGAAGCGGGCCGTCCATTACAGAACAGCCTCTTGCACATTGACCCGCCTTCCGCTCCAGTATCGCCATGACTGCGACGACACCACCCAACAGCGCCGGAAATCCCGTCCTTGGCATCTTCTGGATGGTCATGACCGGTATTTGCTTTGTTGCAGTGACCGCGCTGGTCAAGACCTTGGGGGGGCGCATCCCGGCGGCCGAGTCGGCCTTTCTGCGCTACGTGATCGGTCTGGTCTTCCTGATCCCGGTCTGGCGCGAGTTGATTGCGATCAAATTGACGCCACGTCAGAAAAAGCTCTTCGGCATTCGCGGGATTGTACACTCTCTGGGCGTGATCCTGTGGTTCTACGCCATGACCCGCATCCCCATCGCCGAGGTCACGGCGATGAACTACCTCAACCCGGTCTATGTCTCGATCCTCGCGGTGTTCCTCTTGGGGGAATGGATGGCCCTGCGCCGTGTGCTGGCGGTGATCGCGGCCCTTATCGGATCCTTGATCATCCTGCGCCCCGGCTTTCGCGAGCTTGACCCCGGTCATATCGCCATGCTGGCCACGGCGCTGCTCTTTGCTGGCAGCTACCTGATCGCCAAGATCGTGTCAGGCGAATTGCCTGCCAGCCTCGTGGTTGCGCTTTTGTCGATCACGGTGACGATCGGGCTTGCCCCCTTCGCCATCGCGGTCTGGGTCACCCCCAGCCTTGCCGACCTCGGAGTGCTGGCGGCCATCGCCTGTTTCGCTACAGCGGGTCACTATACCATGACACTGGCCTTTGCGGCGGCTCCGGTTACCGTCACGCAGCCCGTCACGTTCCTCCAACTGGTGTGGTCGGTGCTTTTGGGCGCGCTCTTTTTCGATGAGCCCGCCGATCCGTGGGTGATCCTCGGAGGTGGCATAATCATGGCATCGGTGATCTTTATCACCTGGCGTGAAGCCCGGTTGCGCAAGTCGCACCGCACGCCCGTGGTCAATGAAACAAAGGTGTAGGCTGACCTAGCGGCGCTCTGCGTCACCCTGTCCAAGGTCCCGAATGGCATTGTTTCGTATTCCGCAAAAAACCGGGTTTGGTTCCAAAATTGGTCACAATCAACGGCGACAAATGGGGTAGGTAACGTACGAGGAACACATCATGTTTGCCGAAAACTTCTCCAGCCCTGATTTGGGCGAACTGCGCCACTTCCTTGTGGCCGAACGTCAGAAAACGCTGTCGGATGCCGAATGGAAATTTCGCATGCGTGGCTACGGTTTCCACGTCAAGCGCGTCGATGGCGGCGTGATGGTCGCGCGGATCCCCAAAAACGAAATCCTGGGCTGCGTGAAGATGTGACCGGCAGGTCGTCCCGTCCGGGCGGCCTTTTGTCCATCTGATCCATCTCGCGCAACGGACCGGGCTTTGCTATGTCCGGTGCATGAAAAACTATATTGATCTTCCCCCGGTCTGGTTGGCTGCGGCGCTTGTCGTGGCTTGGATGCAGAAGACCCATTTCGATTTCGGTCTGAGCTTCGGCCCGGTCTGGGCTGACCTTGTGGGCGGATTGCTGGTCGGTGGTGGCATCGTTCTGATCGCCTTGGCCGCCTACGAGATGCGTCGTCACCGCACGACGATCATTCCCCATCGCGACCCCGCCGCGCTGGTGACAAGCGGCATCTTCAAGCGCTCGCGCAATCCCATCTACCTTGCTGATTCGCTGATCCTCACAGGAATGATCCTGTACTGGGACGCGGTGTTATCGCTCCCATTGATCCCGGTTTTTGTCTGGTGGATCGAGAAACACTTCATTCTTGCCGAAGAGAAACGTCTGCGACGAAATTTTCGTGCGAATTTTGCACGATATGAGAAACAAACGCGACGTTGGCTCTAGCCGACAGGGCACATCTGCTCTAGATGAGCGGTTCGCGGTTGGGTGGCATTGTGCGCTTTAGGTCAGCATTGTAGACCCATCGCCGGAAATCATGCCGCTACGGCACTTCGCAACGAACCATAAGGGGGACGGCTCAGGTGAAAATCGGGACGCCAAAGGAAGTGATGAAGGGTGAGGCACGTGTTGCCATGACCCCGGAGTCCGCCCGCCAGCTGCAGAAGCTGGGATATGAGTGCATCATTGAAAGCGGTGCAGGCGACGCAGCGGGCTATAATGACGATACGTACAAAGAAGCGGGCGTCGAGGTTGTCAAAACCGCTGCAGCTCTTTGGAAAGAGGCCGATGTGGTCGCCAAGGTGCGCCCGCCGACCGATGCCGAACTGAAAAAGTCGCGCGAAGGTCAGCTTCTGATCTCGTTCTTCTATCCGGCACAGAACGAAAAGCTGATGCAGCAGGCGGCCAAGCAGGGCACCTCTGTCATCGCGATGGACATGGTGCCGCGGATTTCCCGCGCCCAGAAGATGGACGCACTGTCCTCGATGGCGAATATCGCGGGCTACCGCGCCGTGATCGAAGCGGGCAACAATTTCGGCCGCTTCTTCACCGGTCAGATCACCGCTGCAGGCAAGGTGCCCCCGGCGAAAGTTCTGGTCGTCGGTGCCGGTGTGGCCGGTCTTGCCGCCATCGGCACATCGACCTCGCTCGGTGCGATCACCTACGCCTTCGACGTCCGCCCCGAAGTGGCGGAACAGGTCGAATCCATGGGTGCGGAATTCGTCTTCCTCGATTTCGAGGAAGAACAGCAGGATGGTGCCGCAACCGGTGGCTATGCCTCTGTGTCCTCTCCGGAATTTGCCGCAGCCCAGCTTGCCAAGTTCCGCGAACTCGCACCCGATATGGATATCGTGATCACCACCGCGCTGATCCCGAACCGCGAAGCGCCCGAGCTTTGGACCCCCGACATGGTCGCGGCGATGAAGCCGGGCTCGGTCATCGTGGACCTTGCTGCTGAAAAGGGCGGCAACTGCAAGCTGACCGTGATGGACGAAAAGATCGTCACCGACAACGGTGTGACGATTATCGGCTACACCGACTTCCCGTCGCGCATGGCCACGCAGGCGTCCAACCTCTATGCGACCAACATCCGTCACATGATGACGGACCTGACACCGGAAAAAGACGGTCAGGTCGTCCACAACATGGAAGATGACGTGATCCGCGGTGCCACCATCGCGCATGAAAAGGCCGTTACCTTCCCGCCGCCCCCGCCCAAGGTTCAGGCGATTGCCGCCAAGCCCAAGGAAAAGGCCAAGGAACTCACGCCCGAAGAAAAGCGCGCCGCAGAAGTGGCCGCCTTCAAGGCGCAGACCCAGCAGCAGGTCACGTTGCTTGCCGTCGGGGCTGCTTTGGTTCTGGGCGTCGGTCTTGTTGCCCCGGCCAGCTTCATGCAGCACTTCATCGTGTTCGTCCTGTCGGTCTTTATTGGCTTCCAGGTGATCTGGAACGTGGCGCATTCGCTGCACACGCCGCTGATGGCCGTCACCAACGCGATCTCTTCCATCGTGATCCTTGGCGCGCTGATCCAGATCGGGTCCAGCTCGCTTCTCATCACGCTCTTGGCGGCGCTGGGTATCTTCATGGCCTCGATCAACATTTTCGGCGGCTTCCTCGTGACACGGCGCATGCTCGCCATGTTCCAGAAATCCTAAGGGGGCAGGCACCATGGAATTCGGATTCACCATCGCGGCCTATGCGGTCGCAGCGGTTCTCTTCATCCTGTCCCTCGGCGGTCTGAGCGGTCAGGAAAGCGCCAAGCGCGCGGTGTGGTACGGCATTGTCGGTATGGCCATCGCCGTGGTCGCCACGCTGATGGGGCCGGGGCAGGGGCTGTTCGTGGCCTCTCTGGTGCTCATCGCACTGGGTGCAGGCGTCGGCTATCAGTTGGCCACACGCGTTCAGATGACCCAGATGCCCGAGCTTGTGGCCATCATGCACAGCCTTGTCGGTCTGGCGGCGGTGTTCGTGGGCTTCAACGCCGACATCATGATCAACAACATCGGCGACATCTACGAGGCCAACAACCTTGTCATGGGCGCAGTGTCTGCGGATGGCTACACCGCCATCGGCCTGCCGAAAGAGGTCTATGACGGCCTGTCGTCCTTCGGCAAGCTGATCGCAAAGAAGACCAATGTCGAGATCAACATCCTCAAGGTCGAGCTTGTTTTGGGCATCTGGATCGGTGCCGTGACCTTCACCGGCTCGGTCATCGCTTATGGCAAACTGGCGGGCAAAGTGGACAGCGGCGCGAAAAAGCTGCCGGGCGGTCACCTTCTGAATGCCGGTGCTGCGGCGCTGTCGGTGCTGCTGGCGATCATGTATCTGGGCGGTTCGGGCAGCTGGACCCTCGTTCTGCTGACCCTGCTGGCGCTGTTCATCGGCTATCACCTGATCATGGGCATCGGCGGCGCCGACATGCCGGTCGTGGTCTCCATGCTCAACAGCTACTCCGGCTGGGCCGCTGCCGCGATTGGCTTCAGCCTCGGCAACGACCTTCTGATCGTGGTGGGTGCGCTTGTGGGCTCCTCGGGTGCGATCCTGTCCTACATCATGTGTAAGGCCATGAACCGCAGCTTCATCAGCGTGATCTTGGGTGGCTTTGGTGGCCCTGCGGGCGAACAGATGGCTGTGGAAGGCGAACAGATCGCTATTGACGCTGATGGTGTCGCACAGGCTCTCGACGAGGCCGACAGCGTCATCATCATTCCGGGCTACGGCATGGCGGTGGCACAGGCACAGCAGAACGTGGCCGAACTCACCCGCCGCCTGCGCGCCAAGGGCAAGACCGTGCGCTTTGCGATCCACCCGGTTGCAGGTCGTCTGCCCGGCCACATGAACGTGCTTCTGGCCGAAGCCAAGGTGCCCTACGACATCGTGCTCGAGATGGACGAGATCAACGACGACTTCCCGGACACGGATGTCGCCATCGTCATCGGCTCGAACGACATTGTGAACCCCGCCGCTCAGGACGATCCCAACAGCCCCATCGCCGGCATGCCGGTACTGGAATGCTGGAAGGCCAAGCAGGTCTTCGTGTCCAAACGCGGTCAGGGCACCGGCTATTCGGGCATCGAGAACCCGCTGTTCTTCAAGGACAACACGCGGATGTTCTACGGCGACGCGAAAGCCAGCCTCGACACGCTGCTCACCAAGATCAGCTGATCTGGGTCAGTGACCAGACAAGAAACCCCGCATCGCAGGATGCGGGGTTTTTTCATGCCGCGTTTCTGGCGATCCAGGTGTCCATCTGCGTGTCCAGATCATCCCAATCGGTATATTCCTTGTCCCAGTCCAGATCCGCCTCCGGGTCTTTCGCGGCAATGATCCGACGCATGACGAAGCGTCGGAACACGTCATATTTCGACGGCTCATATGCGCCCGCAACCTGCACCACCTGACCGGGTGTCCAACCCGTGGCCTGGGTGAAATCCGACAGGATGGTCTCAAGCCCGCGCCAATCCTCGGCGTCGTGGCCCGCCGCTGCAAGCGACACCGACAGCAACAGCGTCGGCATTGCAGCCAGCGCGTCCGCGTGAGCCTCGGCAAAGTCCGACAGCACCGACTGGTAATGCCCGATATGCACTGATGCGCCCAGAACGGCTGCATCGAACCGCGTCAGATCAACTGGCCCGGCCTCAGCCAACGCTGCCAATTCAACGCTGTGACCCAGATCGACCAGCCGATCCATCAGATGTCGGGCGATCTTTCGCGTCTGCCCTTCCGTGCTGGCATAGCCAATGAACAGTTTCATGAGGAACCCCCTTGCTGCCGAAGTGTCACAGCAGGCCAGTCCCGCGTGACCGCCCCAAGCCTAGCGGATCGGCGGATGGCGCGCGTTGACCTGCCGCAAAAACCGTTTGAGATCATTGAACTGCCGGCCATTTTGCGCCTGCCTGTTCCTTGGGCGTCCTGCGCGGGACTGCTGCGTACGGTGCAATGCATACAGTTGAATACTGGTAAAATACTGAAATGTCTGGAAATTTCCTTTACTTGGCAAAATGTCGGGCCTAAGTCTTGGCCAAATCTGAAAGACCGACCCATGGCACCTATCGAAGACCACCCCCTGCGCTATGCCCTCTCGAACGAACTGCATGCGCGCCCGTTCCCGTCACTCGAAGCGCCCTGTCGCGCGGTTTACCTTGCGCTCAAAAAGCCCAAGGCGGCGGCTGCGCGGGACAAGACGCTGGATCTGGACCACCTCAAGGTACTGCTTGACCGCTACGGCACCGCGCATCCACAGCCGGGGGCGACGCATTTTTCCGGTCAGATCGGCCAGAACACGCTGAAATGGGAACAGCACACCGAATTCGTGACCTACACGGTGTTCCTCAACGGCTTGACCGACCGACCCTTCGATCCGGCGGATATGGACGTGTTTCCCGACAGCTGGCTGGCCTCGGCTCCGGGTGTGCGCATCACCTCGGCGCTGATCCGCGTCGAATGCCGCCCCGATGAAGAGACGATTTCCCAGCATCTCTCGGACTGGTTCGTACCCGAAAGCCTAGCCGTCAGTCGCGTTCTGGATGACGACGCCATCGTGGCAGGCGATTTCCGTATCGACCCGGCGGGCCACCTGCGCTTTGGCTGCTTCGTCAACAAGGGCATCGGTCGCCGCCGTGTGGGCCGGATCGTGCAGCGCCTGTGCGAGATCGAAACCTACAAGACCATGTCGATGCTGGGCTTCACCCGCGTGCGCGAAATGGGGCCGCGCATGGGCGAGATCGACAACGAACTGAACCGCCTGATGGAAGCCATGACCCATGGCGACGGGCAAGAGGAAGACCGGTTGAAATCGCTGCTGGCAGTGTCTGCCGAACTCGAAAGCCTGTCGGCGCAAAGCTCGTTTCGGTTCGGCGCGACAGGGGCGTATGAGGCGATTGTCGAACAGCGGGTGTCGGTCCTGCGCGAGGTACGGTTTCAGGGCCGCCAGACCTTTGCCGAATTCATGACCCGCCGCTATGACCCGGCCATGCGCACGGTGAAATCCGCCGAAAAGCGCCTGTCGGCCATGGCCGCACGGGCCGTGCGGGCCGGTGACCTGCTGCGCACACGGGTTGAGGTGGCGCGGTCGGCGCAGAACCAGCAACTGCTTGAAAGCATGAACCAGCGTGCAGACATGCAGCTGCGCCTGCAAAAGACGGTCGAAGGGCTGTCGGTGGTGGCCATCAGCTATTACGCGGTCTCGCTGGCGGGGTATCTTCTTTACCCGGTGGCCGAGATGCTCGGCATTTCCAAGGGCGCTGTCACAGCCGCTGCAACGATCCCGGTTGTGGTGCTGGTCTGGCTCGCGATCCGTCGCATCCGGCGCGTGGTCGAGCAGGGTGGCCCCGACCTCTGAGACGTGCCCGTCGGGTGATGACCGGTGCGCGTTTCCGTCGACGGAAACGCGCGGACGCGTTGACGCGTCCGCTACCGTTGCACAATCACTTCGGTTTGAGCTTCCAATGAGGCCGCCAGCGACAGGAACCGCGCCTCGGCGACCTCGCCGTAAAGCGGCACTGAATCCTTGGTCAGCTTGAGCCGCAGTAATTTCTTGCGCGGCTTCCATTCAAGCGCCGTGCCGTCAGCGCTTGCATCCGACATCCAGAGCATCGATCCAAAGCGCAGCGCCTTGCCCAGAACCTCGGCCTCCAGCGTGGCCTTTGGCGACAGCAGCCCTTCCAGTTCCTCGAACCGGGTGCCTTCGCGCTTGTTCTTGTAGCGATGCAGCAGCGCCAGCCCAAGAAACACACGCTCGGAATGCTTCAACCCGCCAAGGTTGGCACGGGTGGCGTTGTCGAAACAGGTCTCGGCCCGGTAATCCGGATGCGCCCGCCAGCTCACGTCATGCAGCAGGCAGGCGGCTTTGATCAGCCGCACACGCGCGGTGTCTGCGTTCGAGAAGAGCGGCATGACGAAGCGGAACAGCTTCTTGCCGAACCCGGGTAGGCGCGCGTCTTTTGCCTCGGCAAAGCGGCACGCCTCGATCAGCGGGTCACGGTCGCGCAATTCCTGCGGCATCTGTTCGTAAAGCAGCCCTTCGCGGATGCCATAGCTCGAGATTGCAATGTCCTTCGGCTTGAACGTCTGAACCAGCCGCTTGAGCACATCGACCGCGTAGGGAACAAGGTCCATTCGCGCAGTGGAGATCCCGCAAGCAAGACGCAATTGCTCGATATCGCTCGATTTGATGAACTTCACGGTCTGGCTCACCGCTTTCTTGTCCATCCTGTACTCGTGCAGCACATGCAGCGGATAATTCCGCCGGTACATGTCAATCCGTGCGATGGCGCGCCATGATCCGCCGACAAGAAACAGCCGGTCGCGCTGTTGGCCCATGTGGTCGGCCAGCTTGGCCATCACCGCCTTGATGTGGTCGTCCCGCCCTTTCTGCCCGCCCTTGAGGTCACGCAGTTTCAGCGGCCCGAGATTCGAACTGATGCGGCGCCCGACGCGCCCGCCCGAGATTTCGGCCAACTCCATCGACGACCCACCAATGTCGCAGACCAGCCCGTAGCTGCCGGGCCAGCCCAGCATCACGCCTTGCGCCGAGAGCCGTGCCTCTTCCTCGCCGCCGATCACCCAGATCCGCAGCCCGGTTTCGCGCAGCACGTCGTCACGGAACTCCGGTCCATCCTCGGCTTCGCGCACGGCAGCCGTGGCCACGACCGTCAGGGGCGGCAGGTTCATCCCTTCGGCCAACGCCTGAAACCGCTTCAGCGCCAGAAGCGCACGGGCGCGGCCTTCGGGATTCAGACGGCCGGTGTTGGACATCCCCGCACCCAGCGCGCACATGAGTTTTTCGTTGTAAAAATACGCCGGAGACCGCGCCGCGCCGTCAAAAACGACAAGCCGGACCGAGTTCGACCCGATATCGACCACGCCCACGCGACTCAGCGCACGGGCCTGCGGATCGTTGAACAAAGGACGGCCGAACAGGCCCATCGGATCGTGTTCGGTGTCGGCGTTTCCGTCCATGTGGCCTCCCGATCAGGTTGCGCGCACCGTGTCAAAGCGCAGCGGGAAGGTCAAGAAAACAGAACCGGATCGGCAGCGTGGCGCAGATATTCAAACAGAATCCATACAATCACGCCGAAACCGAAATCACCGGCCGCTCACGCTTGGCGCGCCGGTGATCTGGCGGCGAAGGCCGCATAGGTCAATTGTTCGCCGTAAGCGGATCAATGATCTGCGTCACCTCGGTGATTTTCGATACAGGAATGCCACTCAGGTCAGCATGTTTCATGATCTCCTCCTCGCTGTCGGCGAGATAGACGCAAAAAGTCTTGTCGCCCGCGACATAGGAATGCTGCCATTGGATGGATGGGCCGATATTGGCCAAGGCTTGGTTCGAAGCGCGGGCCGCGCCGCAAAGTTCGGTCAGGGAAAATTCGCCGACGCCCGGAATATCGCGTTCAATCATGTAGCGTTTCATGGTGGGTCTCCTCTCTTTTCTGCCGCCGGGCAGGCGGTCATGCAAAGAGGATGACTGTTTCCCGTCGGAATCCAAAATCCAAATTCCTTTAGCAAGAGATAGATTTTCTTTACAAAATGAATTGTTTTCTTTTCTGACTAAAGGCAAACTTTAGAAATGACATCGGTCTCTCATCTCAAATCGCTGCAAGCGGTCGAAATGGCGATCCGGGAAGGATCACTCAAAACGGCGGCAGACAGACTGGGCATCACTCCAGCCGCCGTCGGTCAGAGAATCCGCGCTCTGGAGGATTATCTTGGCACCGATCTTCTATTGCGAGGACGGTCTGGCCTTCAGCCGACGCAGGAACTCGATCAGGCGATTGCCGATCTGCGGCTCGCCTTTGCAGCGCTCGAACGTGTGTCGGAGACACTTGATTTCCAGCGCATCAGCGAAATCCAGATCGTCGCTGATCCCGATTGGGCGGAACTCTGGCTTGCGCCAAGGATGCCTGTGTTTCGAGAGGCGCATCCGAACATTCTTTTCTGCATCAACGGGGCGGGGGATGTGCCCTTGCGTCTTGGAGCGCCCGATATTCGTATCGACTATGGTCCCGGACCGGGTGAGGCGCTGTTTCGCGACGTACTGGTTCCCGTGACAGGTCCCGACAATCCACGTCGCATTGCCGATTGGAACCCGGTCTTGCAGATGGAGGGTATGCCGCTGTTGCATCTGAATGTTCAACGAGAAAGCCCCGATCATCCCGGTTGGGTCGAATGGTTCGGAAAATTCGGACATCGTGAAAGCGGGCCAGATCGTGGGGTTCATTACAAACATGCCCGCATTGCGCTTGAAGCGGTGCGCGAGAATGTCGGTTTCCTCGTGTGTGGCCTTTCGCTTGTTCAGGACGATCTTGCCAGTGGCGCAATCGTCCATCCATTTCCGCTGTCTCAACATCTTGTCGCGCCCCATCCTTACCGGATGACCGTCCGCGCAGATGCGACCCGACGCCCGCAGGTTCAGCGCTTCTGCAGTTGGTTGCAATCGGAAGCCGCTGTAACGCGGGATCAGTTACAAACACACGTGGCCTCAGACTGACCCGAAGGCCGCTCTTGCAGATCTGCAGGACTTTGCCATTGTCACGCCGGATCGCGGTTAAGCGGTCTGACCGGGCAGGAGAAAACACATGCGCATTGCAACCATGGCCACCGGCGGCATCGGTGGATTTCTTGCCGTCAAGCTGGCCAATGACGGGCACGAGGTCGCCACCATCGCGCGCGGCGCGCATCTCGAGGCGATCCGGGCGCATGGGCTGCGTCTGGACCACGCGGACGGATCCGAGTTGGCGCATCCGGCGGTCGCCACCGACCGGCCCGAAGAGGTCGGGATCGTCGATGCCATCATCTTCGGCGTCAAGGGCGATGCCCTGGAAGAGGCGGCCCGCGCCTGTCTGCCGATGATCGGGCCTGACACGGTGGTGGTGCCGTTCCTGAACGGGGTCGAGGCGTCAGACAGGCTTTGCGCGCTTCTCCCCGAGCGAAACGTCGTCAATGGTGTCGCACGCGTGTCCACCACCATCTCCGCGCCGGGGGTCATCACCCAGACCGGCGCGTTTCACTCCTTCATCTTTGCCGAGCGCGACAGTCGGCCGTCTGCGCGCATCGACGCCTTGCGCAAGGCGATCAACGACGCAGGATCGTCGGCACCGGAAACCGACGATATCGACCGGGAACTCTGGTCGAAATTCGTGCTGTTCTCGGCGCTGTCCGTCGTCACGGCGGCGGGACGTTGCACCATTGGCGACATACGCAACACGCCCGAACTGGAGGCTCTGTTCAAGCGTGCCATGTCGGAAACCGCGCAGACGGGCCGGGCCTTGGGTGTGGCGCTGGCTGATGATCTGGAAGCGCAGATCTGGTCCAATCTGCTGGTGTTCCCCCCGCAGGGGCGGGCATCGACTGCCATCGACCTTGAACATGGGCGGCCCTTGGAAATCGAATGGGTGTCCGGCGCAGCGACGCGACTGGCGGCCAAAGCCGGGATCGACGCGCCTGTCAATGCAGCGCTCTATGCGATCCTTTTGCCCCACAAACACGGGCGCTGACCCCGCTTTTCGAAAAGCGGGATCAAGAGCTTTCGAAAGCTCTTGACCGCCCTATTCCTCGGTATGGGTCAATTTGGGAACGTCGGACGCGCCTGCTGATCCACGACCGGAAAGCGACGGGTTCTCCATGAAGAAGCGGTGACAGTTGAAAGCGAAATCGCCTTCGTCCCAGGTCGCGCGAACGAATTTGCCATCCGGCTGCATGATCCAGCTTTGTGCCACATCGGCAAGGTTCGCGGCCATGATCTGGCTGACGATCTGCGCCTTCACGGTGGCGTTCTCGATCTCGACCAGCGTTTCAACCCGGCGGGTCAGGTTGCGGCCCATCCAATCGGCAGAGGACATGAACACGCGCGACCTCTTGTGCGGCAGCCCGTACCCATTGCCGAAGCAGATGATGCGCGAGTGTTCCAGGAACCGTCCCACGATGGATTTGACGCGGATGTTTTCGCTCAGCCCTTTTACGCCGGGACGCAGGCCGCAGATCCCACGCACCACGCAGTCGATCTTCACGCCGGCCTGACTGGCCTCGTAGAGGGCGTCGATCATGTCCGGCTCGATCAGCGAATTCATCTTCAGCCAGATCTGTGCCGGTTTGCCGGCCCGCGCGTGCTCGGCTTCGGCGGCGATCATCTCGAGCATCTTCGGTTTCAGCGAATGCGGCGAGATGCTGAGGTTCTCAAGACCGTCCGGCAGGGCATACCCCGACAGGTAGTTGAACACCTTGGCCGCATCCCGGCCCAGAGCTGCGTCACAGGTAAAGAAGCTCAGATCGGTATAGATGGTGGCCGTGATCGGATGGTAATTTCCGGTGCCGTAATGGGCATAGGTCACCAGCCGCTCGCCTTCGCGGCGCACCACGATCGAGATCTTGGCATGGGTTTTCCAGTCCAGAAATCCATAGACCACATGGGCGCCCGCCCGTTCCAGCCGCCGCGACTGGCGGATGTTGGCGGCTTCGTCGAACCGGGCCTTGAGTTCCACCAGCGCCGTAACCGATTTGCCGTCCTCGGCTGCTTCGCAGAGCGCCGCCACGATGGGCGACTGACGCGAGGTGCGGTAGAGCGTCTGCTTGATTGCCACCACGTCCGGATCGCGCGCGGCTTGTGACAGGAACCGCACCACCATGTCGAAGGTCTCGTAGGGGTGGTGCAGAAGCATGTCCTTCTGCTTGATCGCAGCGAACATGTCGCCGTCGAAGTCCTGAACCCGTTCGGGCACGCGCGGGGTAAAAACAGGCCACAACAGGTCAGGCCGACTGTCGAGAACCAGTTCCTTGAGGTCCGCCGCGCCGATCATGCCGGTCAGTTCGATCACATCGTCGTCGCGCACGCGCAATTCGCGCATCACCGTTTCACGCAGCGTTTTCGGTGCGCCACTGGTGATGGTCAGACGGACCACTTCACCCCGACGCCGCCGTTTGAGCGCCACCTCGAATTCCCGCACGAGGTCTTCGGCCTCGTCCTCGACTTCGATATCGCTGTCGCGCAACACGCGGAACCCGAAATGGTCGCGCAGCTTGTAGCCGGGAAACAAGCGGTCGAAATGCAGCAAGAGCACGTCTTCAAGGAACAGGAACCGGTCTGCTCCGTCGCGCCGGGGCAGGGCCACGAACCGCGCCACCTGCGCCGGGATCGGCAAGAGCGCCTGCAATCCGGTGCGGTCCTTGCGCCGCTCCAGTTGCAGCGCGAGGCAATAGCCGTTGTTGGCGATGAACGGGAACGGGTGTGCCGGATCAATGGCCAGCGGCGACAGCACCGGGAAGACCTGATTGAGGAAGACGTCCTCGAGATGGGCCAGATCATCGGCATCCAGACCGTCGCGCGACAGGATCGAGATGCCTTCGGCCTCCATTCGTGTGCGCAGATCGGCCAGCACCCGCTGTTGCGACGCCATCAGCTTGCGGGCGTCCTCATTGATCAGCACCAGCTGCTCCGCCGGGGTCAGCCCGTCGGCCGCAGGGGTGACATTGCCCGCCTGTGCCAGTTCGCGCAGACCGGCGACCCGCACCGTGTAGAATTCATCAAGGTTGGTGGCCGAGATCGACAGGAAGCGCAGCCGCTCCAGCAATGGCACACGCGGGTTCTCGGCCTCTTCCAGAACGCGCCAGTTGAACCCAAGCCACAACATCTCGCGATTGAAGAAACGACCGGGACCGGTCAGATCCAGATCCGGGATTTCGGTCGGTTCGGGGGCGGGGGCGTGTAGGAAGTCTGCGCTGTTCATGTCGGTCCTTTAGCGGTGGCGCGTGACAGTTCGGTGACGCTCTGCCTCAGGACATCACCCTAAACCCCTAGTCAGACGCCGTTTCTTCCCGAAATTCAAGCTCGGCCAGCGCGGTTCGGGCAAGGCTGCGGGTCACACCCTTGGGTGTGCCCAAAGCTTCTGTGTCAAGATGCGCCACAACCTGACCCGCGGCTTCGAAAGATCGGGGCATCCAGCGCACCAGATAGGGGATCACGTCCGGCATCGGCACGATCTGCCGGTCGGCAAAGAGTTTCGCCAGAACCGCCGACAGCAGGATGTCATCAGGGGCTGCCATCTTGGCCACCGTGGTGCCTTCCATCCGGCTGGCAAGATCGGGCAGGCGAATGGACCACGCCGACGGCGCTCGTGTGGCGGTCAGAAGCATCGAATGACCATTGGCCAGAACCAGATTGTGCAGGTGAAACAGCGCCTCTTCCGCCTCGGCGTCGCCTGCGATCTGTTCCACATCCTCGACGCAGAGCGGCCCATCTGCCAGTGCCGGCACGTCTTCGGCTCTGATGCTGTGCGCCGCGATCAGGCGACCGCCGCTTTCAGAGCACCACACATGCGCCAGATGGGTCTTGCCAGACCCCGAAGGACCAACCAGAACCAGCTTGCCATTGGGCCAGTTCGGCCAAGTGTCCACAAGGCCCAAGGCCACGGCATTGCTGTGGGTGACGTAAAAGTCCCCGCGCCCCAGCGCCGGTCGCGCTGGAATGTCGAATTTCATCTGAAGTGCCATTTAGTCCCGGTCCTGATCGCTCAGCCCGCGATAAAGGCGGCTGTCCAGATATTGTTGCGCGGCAAAGCGCGTGATGACCCCGATTGACGCCGCGACAGGCACCGCCACCAGCATGCCCACAAAGCCGAACAGAGAGCCGAAGATCGACAGCGCCAGGATCAACCAGACGGGGTGCAGACCGACCGATGAGCCAACGAGTTTCGGGGTCAGAACATTGCCTTCGATCACCTGACCCAGCGCGAACACGCCAGCCACCAGCCCGATGGACACCCAGTCACCCCAGAACTGGAACAGCGCGAGACCGATGGCAAGCGCCCCGCCGATCAATGCGCCGAGATACGGGATGAATGTGACGAGACCCGCCACAAACCCGACGACAAGGCCGAATTGCAGCCCCAGTGCCATCAGCGCAACCGCATAATAGGTGCCAAGGATGATGCAGACCGTGCCCATGCCCCGGATAAAGCTGGCCAGCGTCGCGTCGATGTCAGACGCCAGTTTGCGGATGGTTGGCGCGTGGTCGCGCGGCAGCAATTCGTCGATGCGCGCCACCATGTTGTCCCAGTCAAGCAGCAGGTACACCGCCACCACCGGCACGATCACGAACAGCATCACGATGTTGATGATACCCGCCGCGGAACTCAGCACCGTGTTCAGCAATTCGCCGCCACGCGCCTTGATCGTCTCGCCAATGGAAATCAGCGACTGCCGCAGCGGGCTTTCGGTGTCCATGAGGTCGGGGAAGCGTTCGATCAGGAAATCGCGCAGGTTGGTAAAGAGCGTCGGAGCGATCTCAAAGAGGTCCAGCGCCTGTTTGACCAGCGACGGGATCACCCACAATAGCAGCAGGATGAACGCCAGGACACCGATCACGGTGATGATGGCGGTCGCCATGATGCGGCTGAAGCCCATGCGCTCCAGACGGTCGGCAACCGGATCAAGGAAATAGGCAATCGCCCCCCCCAGCACGAAGGGCAGCAGCACATCGCCAAGGAACCACAGCACCACCGCGAAAACGATGGCGGCAATGCTCCAGTATTTCAGCTGTTCCCGTGCGGGAAGTGCCATGCGATCTGCCCCTCTGACCTTGTCCTTACATCGCCTGTCCGGGGGCGGGTTTCAAGAGGTGGTGCGGTCTTCGTCTTTCGCTTGACGGGCCGCACATTGCTGATCAAAATGATTGCATTACATTTGAAATCATTTTTTATGAGACGCGCACATTATGCCACAGACTGCTCTTCTTACTCCGTTTGTCAGTCCCCTTTTGCTTGGCGGATTTAATGGACCAGGCCATTCCGCTCTGGTGATTGGCTCGAAAGTGTATTCATTCGGGGACAATTTCGCTTGGTATGTTGCACCCTCAAAGACCTATATGGCCGATAATGAATGGCGGCCAGTTCTTGTGCAGCACTTCGATGGTGCGAAGGTCGACGGTGCCAAGATGAAGGCGTACGTTACCGGATCTATGGAGTACGGGGCGACGTATATCTATGATGGCGTGTGCAGCCAACAGGCCGGGAGTGCCATTGACGCCGCGACCACAGACGAATTCGACCCGCCGGGGTTCAACACACCGGACAGGATAGCTGTCGCGGTGTCTCAGAAAGGCTATGAAACGGACCGCTATATCGTCATGCCGACAAGAACCACCGGCGGCTCGGACTATCGGATCTACAATATGATTACTGAGTATTATCGGAATTGCCCGGTAGGACAGCCCAAATTCTACGAGTGGACTGATTGATCGCGGCGCTGTGCCGGAACACGGCGAGGTGTGCTGCCGTCAGGAGCGGCAAAGATGCGTCGACGCATCGCTATTTTGCGTTGACGCAAAATGCGCCGCGCAATGTGTGGGCGTGATCGCCCTATATTCCCGGATCAATCGCGCCCCAAAGCCCGGCAGGCCTCCCAGATCGCCGCACCGTCCCTCAGCGCCAGCACCCAATCGAGCGGGATGCCCTTGGGTGTTGCGATCCCGTGTGTCGCCCCCATCGCCGCGCCGATCATCAGCGACCGACCGGCGCTGTCGCCGCCCGCCAGAATATTGCGCTCGACCGCGTCGGCATAGCTGATGCTGTGGCGCAGCACATGGAACATGACAGGGCCCGAGGTGGGCAGGTGGCAGGCCCGCCCGACCAGACCCGCATAGACGGTCGACTCCGCCTCGGATGTGGTCAGCGCATCCTTCAGTGCCGCCTGCACGTCGCCGGTTGCGGCCTCCGCTGCCGCCTCAAGCGCCTCGGCGACGGATGCGCCGTTCAGCACGCGACAGAGCAGGTCCGCAAAAACCGCAGTATACGCCCCAGCCACCGCGTTCACATTGGTGATCTGCATCGCCGCCTCGGCCTGCGCGGCCAGATCAGATGAGGCGTGGTAGGCGGCGACAATGGCGGGCAGCCGGGCCAGCGCGGGGTTCTGATCATCATCGATTCCGGAAGGTAGCTGTTCCGCCGCGATCCGCTCCAATGCGCCGCGTGTCGGGCGGTCAATATAGCCGGAATAGGTCCCACCCGGCCCGAAATGCGCGGCAAAGGCGCTGCGCTGGGCCGCCGCGTCGAAGGTGCCTTTGCTGTCGACCATGCTGCGCATCCCGACCAACAGCGCTTCACCGTATTGCGTCAACATGCCGGCATGGCGTCCCGCATGGGCGAAATAGCCCTTGGCGCCCTCGAAAAACGCCGCATCCACAGGGGCGAATGCAGCAGTGCCACGCGCGGTGGCGATTTCGGCGATCCGGTCCGGATCGTAGAGCCAATGAAGACCAAGGCTGGCCGCATCTGCCACAAGCGCACCAAACAACATCGCGGATGTCTGTGTCGGGTTCATCTCATATCACCACTGCCAACCATGTTATCCCCGTTGCTCCCCAAGCGGCATGGTCACGCGCGCTACAACCATCGTTCCGTCCTTGGTGCGGCTGATCTCGGCCCCGATCTGCATCGCGAATTGTTGCACCAGCCGTTCGCCAGTCCCCGTGGAGTCGATGTCTAGGTTGGCTTTCGTGGTGTCACGATCGGCATTGGACACGGTGATCTGCAACGCCCTGTCATCGGACACGTCCAGGTCCAGCGTCACCGGCGATTGCGCATTTGGCGCGCCGTATTTGATCGCGTTGGTCAGCAACTCGTTCAGCATCAGGCTCAGCGCAATGGCCGTATCGCTCTTGAGCCTGATCCGCTCGGTCGGGTGGGTGAAAACCATCGCCTCGTCCGGCAGTTCCGCGCTCTTGCGGGTCGACAGCACAAGCCGGTTGAACAGGGTCACAAGGTCGATCTGCGCCACGTCATCGTCGATCTGGATGGCGGCATGCACATCGGCCACGGCGCGGACGCGCGACTCCACGGCGCGCAAAGCCTCGCGGGCCTTGTCAGCCGCAGGCCCACCCGCGACCATGAGCTTGTTTGCCTGAAGACGCAGGAGCGACAGCGCGATCTGCAGACTGTTCTTGATCCGGTGATTGGCCTCGACCACCAGCGCCTCGCGCACATGCACCGCCTGTTGCAGGTCGCGCCGGGCGGTTTCAATGTCGGTCAGGTCGACGAAGGTGCCGACCAGCTTGGGCTTGCGGTCCACCGGATCGGTCGCAATCTCACCCCGGATGCGGACAAATCGCTCTTCGCCCGTGGGCAGGCACACCCGGTAATCAAAGGACGCGATGTCGCCATGCGGCGCTGCCAGTACGCGCTCCACCTCGGCATAAACGGCGCCGATGTCGTCTTCGTGGACCCGCTGGAAAAAAGGAGCCGCATAGAGCCCGGCCTCCTCGGGGGCAAAGCCGAACATCGCGTCAATCGCGTCGTGACGCAGAAACAGATCGGTCTCGGGGTCGTAGCTGAAATAGGCGACCGCCGCCGTAGAGGTGGCGGCGCGGCGATGGCTTTGCGCGAGGAGGGCGGTCAGGGTGGCTTCGGTCACGTCCCGCGCGGTTTGGAGGATGGCGATGATCTCGCCGTCCTTGCGGATCGGCGCGAAATGCATCTGCCAATGGTGTTCGACATAATGGCCTTCGTCGCTCAGCAGGTCGAACCGCGCCGGACCAACCTCCTGCGGTTTGCCGGTGCGCATGATGTCGTTAGTGGCGTTGCGGATGAAATTCACAGCGTCCGATCCGGCGGCATCCGCACTGGGCGGAAACGCCTCGAACATCCCCATGCCGGTGATATCCGCGCCAACCGAACCTGACATGATCGCATGGGCCGAGTTGCGCCAGAGAAGCGTCAGCTTGTCATCGGGCAGATAGAACAGCGCTGCAAAGGGCACGGCCTCAAAGCCGAGAGCAAGGATGTCGGACAGAGACGATGTCTCTTGGGAAACAAGCACATCACTCGTCATTCTTCAGATCGACTCCGCCAATGTTATCGCAATCACGCTGGTCCATTTTCGGCGCAGAGTCCACATGACACGGGCGAAGGGTGTCGCGTCAACCGAAGGCACCAATCGCAGATGCCTATTTTGCCAAAGATACCACGAGCGGAGCCTCGAATCCGGGGCTGTAGTCCGGGTGCCGCGGCGGCTTGTAACCTGCAGGGCAATCACGCCAAAACCGCCATTGGGTGAGGATGCTGTCGTTGTCGAAGACCGGCACGTCCCAATCCGGCCAATGCGGCGGTGGCATGATGCCCTCGGGCAGGATCACGCTTGCGTCGCCCTAACTCTGATCGATCTGCTCTTGCGACAGCGGCAGGCCAGTCAGGTCGACATCCTTGAACAAGACCCCGTGGAATGTTGCGCTTGGCGCAGAGGTGACGCCTGTCACCACTGCTCTGCAAAGTGACACCCCTGTCATCTGCGCCAATCTGACATCCGCACGACGCAGGTTTGCCTTGTAAAGCCCGGCATCCGCCATCCGGGCACTGCCCAGATCTGCGTACTCCAACTGCGCCCAGCCAAGATTTGCGCCCTCCAACCGCGCCTCGCGCAAGGTCGCCCAAGGCAGGTGCGCCCGTCTAAGGTCGGCGCGTTCCATGGCTGCCTGTCTCAGCACAACCCCGTCCATCCGAGCCTTGTAAAGTATGACCCCGGCCATCCGGGCCTTGTAAAAAGAGGCAACCTCCAGCCGGGCTTCGAAAAGGTCGGCACCGTCCATGCGCACCTCTTTGAAGTTTGCCCATTCCGCGCGTGCTTTTCTGAGGATCGCTCCTTGCAGCGTCGCCTCGCGCAGAACCGCCCCTTCCAGAAAGGCGCGGCGCAGGTCAGCGCCGTCCAATTGTGCCCTGTAAAGGACCGCCCCCCGCAGGTGTGCGTCGCGCAGAACTGCGCCTTCCAGTCTTGTCTCGCACAGGATTGCCCCGTCCAAACGCGCCCCGTCCAATCGCGCGCCGCTCAGCACAAGCTGCGACAGGTCGGCGGCCTGAAGGTTTGTCCCGCGCAGATCCGGCCGATACCCGCGATACGCGGCAAGCCTGCCGCGCCATTTGCGCAGGTTTGACGTGTAGGCGTCGACCGTCCCGCTGCTCAGAGGGACGGCCTCGGTGGGCCGGGTCAGAACAGGGCAGGGCGTGTCGAACACCCAAGGCTCCGTCTGGTCCGCCTCCACCTCCCATGCCGCCTCGACCGCGCGTTGGGCGGCAGAACGGCGTCCAATGATGCGGATCGCAAGCGCGATATCGGCGCGGGGTAGCTTCAGTGCTGCTGCCCAGTCGCGGGCGTTGGAGTTGATCCGGTTGGCAAACCGCACCTCCCGCCACGCCACATGCTGTGCTTTTTCGGCGTCGGTTGCGCTGTCGGGCAAGGGTGTCCACTCGGGCAACGGAAAATTCACCGCCTCGGACGCCGGGGCATTTTCGCGGATATAGGCACAGACGATCTCCATCACCCGCACATGGGCGCGGCCCGCATCAAAACGCACCGCGCTCTGCGCGATCCGTTCC
Source organism: Marivita sp. (assembly GCF_048006345.1). Lineage (GTDB taxonomy): Bacteria > Pseudomonadota > Alphaproteobacteria > Rhodobacterales > Rhodobacteraceae > Marivita. The sequence continues at coordinate 444,509 of NZ_CP180351.1, forward strand.
AGCAACAGCAGAGCGTTGCGTCGCGCGTCGAGATCAGGGGTGTTTTGGCCTCTTGGGTCGCCGGGCGGTGGGGCCACTGCGGTCAACCGCGCCTCGGCCTTGCTGATCCGTGCCCGGATCCACGGTCGTCGGACCCATGTCAGCGGCGCGACCACCAGCGCGCCGATCCGCCTCACTCGAACCGAGCGACGCGCAATTGCCAAAGCAAACACAGCGATCAGTCCAAAACCGGTGACGGCTGACGCAAGTCCGATCTCTTGCATCATCAGCTGCGACAACGGCAGGAAAAACGTTGCGCTGTCGCTCATGCATATCCCGGTGTTTGTTGCGGTGGACCCCGACCAAAATCCCATGCAAGGACCATACCAACTGCGCCCCGTGCGTCCCGCTCTTGTCGGTGCCGCTGCAACCCGCTAGGACGGGCCAAACCACCCATCCGAGGTCCCAGATGCGCCTGTCCCGCTATTTTCTGCCCGTTCTCAAGGAAACCCCCGCCGAGGCCCAGATCGTCAGCCACCGGCTGATGCTGCGCGCCGGCATGATCAAGCAGGCCAGCGCCGGCATCTATTCCTGGCTGCCGCTGGGTTACAAGGTGCTGCGCAACATCGAAAACATCGTGCACGAGGAACAGGTTCGCGCGGGCCATATCCCGATGCTCATGCCGACGCTGCAATCGGCCGATCTCTGGCGCGAATCCGGGCGCTATGACGATTACGGTCAGGAAATGCTGCGCATCACCGATCGACACGGGCGCGACATGCTCTACGGTCCCACGAACGAAGAGCTGATCACCGACATCTTCCGCAGCCATGTGGGCAGCTACAAGGACCTGCCCCTGACGCTCTACCACATCCAGTGGAAGTTCCGCGACGAGATCCGCCCGCGTTTCGGCGTGATGCGGGGCCGCGAATTCCTGATGAAGGATGGCTACAATTTCGACCTGACCAAGGAAGACGCGCTGCACGCCTACAACCGTCATTTGGTCAGCTACCTGCGCACCTACGAACGCATGGGCCTGCAGGCGATCCCGATGCGGGCGGACTCAGGCCCCATCGGGGGCGATGACACCCATGAATTCCTTGTTCTGGCCGAAACCGGCGAGTCCGAGGTGTTCTATGACAGCCAGATCACCGATCTGAAATTCGGCGGCCGCGCCATCGACTATGATGACGTGGCCCAGTGTCAGGCGGTTCTGGAAGAGTTCACCTCGCGCTATGCCCGCACCGACGAAACCCATGACGAGGCCGAATTCGCCAAGGTTCCCGAAGAGCGCCGCCGCACCGCGCGCGGCATCGAAGTGGGGCAGATCTTCTACTTCGGCACCAAGTATTCCGATGCCATGGGCGCGACTGTGGCCGACTCGGAAGGCAACAAGGTGCCGGTTCATATGGGCAGCCACGGCATCGGTGTCAGCCGCCTTTTGGGCGCGATCATCGAAGCCAGCCATGACGACAATGGCATCATCTGGCCCGAAGGGGTGACCCCGTTCCATTGCGGGATCGTCAACCTCAAGCAGGGCGATGAAGAAGCGGATGCCGCGTGCGACGCGCTCTACAACAGTCTCACCGCGCTGGGCCTTGAGCCGCTCTACGATGACCGCAACGAACGGGCAGGCGGCAAATTCGCCACGATGGACCTCATCGGCCTGCCATGGCGCATCACCGTCGGCCCGCGCGGGCTCAAGAACGGGGTTGTGGAACTGACCTCGCGTCGCACCGGCGAGAGCGAGGAACTGCCGCCCGAACAGGCCATCGCGCGGATCGCGGCTATCTACGGCAAAGCCAGCGGCTGATCCTCAACTCCCGGCGCGTTTGCGTCAACGCAAACGCCGGATGGGTCGACCCATCCGGCCCCGCCTCACACCGACGCCGCGACCTCGGCCACGATGCCGTCCACCACCTCAAGCAGAAGCGCCTCGTCCTCGCATTCCGCCATCACCCGGATCAGTGGTTCGGTGCCCGACTTGCGGATCAAAAGCCGCCCGCTGCCGTTCAGCCGCGCTTCCGCATCCGCGATGGCAGCCTTGACGGACGCCACTTCAAGCGGCGCAACCGAAGGATCATAGCGCACGTTCTTGAGCAATTGCGGCACCGGATCAAAGCTGCGGGCCAACGCACTCGCAGGTTTGCCGGTGCGGCACATCTCTCCCAGAAACTGCAGCCCGGCCATCAACCCGTCGCCCGTTGTGGCGTAATCCGTCATCACGATATGGCCCGACTGTTCCCCGCCCAGGTTCCAGCCGCCGCGCCGCATCGCCTCGACCACGTAGCGGTCGCCGACGCTGGTGCGTTCCAGCCGCAATCCGCGCCCGGTCAGGAACCGCTCCAGCCCGAGATTCGACATCACCGTCGCCACCAGAACCCCATCGCGCAGGCGCTGTTCCTCCGCCCAACGCGCGGCCATCAGAGCCATGATCTGGTCGCCATCGGCCACCTGTCCGGTCTCGTCTATCAGGATCACCCGGTCGGCATCGCCATCCAGACAGATCCCCACATCCGCGCCATGCGCCGCCACTGCGGCGGCGGCCAGTTGCGGATGGGTCGACCCGCAGCCTTCGTTGATGTTCGCTCCGTTCGGGGAGACACCCAGCGGGATCACGTCTGCGCCCAGTTCCCAAAGCACTTCGGGGGCAGCGCGGTGAGCCGCGCCATTGGCGCAATCGATCACCACCTTGAGTCCGTCCAGCCGCAAATCCGACGGGAAGGTCGACTTCACCCGCTCCTGATAGCGGAAACGTCCATCGTCGATGCGTTTCGCGCGTCCGATATTGTCGGCCTGCGCCGGCTCCACCCCTGTTTCGATCAGCGCCTCGATTTCGGCCTCGTCCGCATCCGAAAGCTTGAACCCATCCGGGCCGAAGAACTTGATCCCGTTATCCGCCGCCGGGTTGTGGCTGGCCGAGATCATGATCCCCAGATCGGCGCGCATCGACGGGGTGAGCAAGCCCACGGCCGGGGTTGGCACTGGGCCAAGCAAGAGCACGTTCATCCCGGTAGAGGTCAGCCCGGCGGTCAGGGCATTCTCGAACATGTAACCCGACTGCCGCGTGTCCTTGCCGATCACCACACGGTGGACGCCCTTGGAATCCTGACGAAAGTGGCGCCCGACCGCCGCGCCGATCCGAAGCGCCATATCCGCCGTCATCGGATGCACATTCGCCGTGCCGCGCACGCCATCGGTGCCAAAAAGCTTACGCCCCATTCTCGAAACCCCACTCGATTGCACGCCACAGAGCCAACGCTTGGCGTGTCTCGTTCACATCATGTACCCGTATGACTTGCACGCCTTGGGTCGCTCCGTGCAAGGCCACCGCAACCGATCCCGCGACACGTGTGTCTGCTGTGCCAGCCCCCGAGATCGTTCCGATAAACTTCTTGCGCGACGCGCCCAGCAGGATCGGACAGCCCAAACCGTGAAACAGAGCGATGTCGCGCAGCAGGGCAAGGTTGTGATCCAGCGTCTTGCCGAACCCGATGCCCGGATCGACAAGGATCTGATCGCGGGCAATACCTTGCGCCACGAGCGCCTCCACCCGCTCGGACAGGAAATCATAGACATCCAGCCGTACATCGTCATAGCGCGGCGCGTCCTGCATCGTTTGCGGATCGCCCTGCGCATGCATCACGCAGACCGGCACCTGCCGCGCGGCACAAAGCGGCGCAAGTCCCACGTCATAGGTGAACCCGGCCACGTCATTGACCAGCGCCGCCCCGGCATTCAGCGCCGCCTCTGCGACTTGCGCCTTGCGCGTGTCGATCGAAATCGGCACGTCCAGCTCGCTCGCGATCGCCGCAATCGGCCCTGCCACGCGCCGGATTTCCTCGTCCACCGGCACGGTTTCCGCTCCTGGTCGCGTGCTTTCGCCGCCAATGTCGATGATCCCGGCACCCTCGGCGGCCATGCGCCGCGCCTGTGTGACTGCGGCCTCGGGATCAATGTAGCGACCGCCATCCGAGAAACTGTCCGGCGTGACATTCAGAATGCCCATCAGGGTCACACCGCCCATGTCCATGCCCGCGACAGGCGCGCGCGGGGCGGTCAGCCGCGCCAGCACATCCTCGGGGATGGCCTTCGCCGGGATGACCTCTGACGTGCCATCGCGCCGCAATGCCACCGCGTCGGTGAACCAAAGCGGGCCACCAGCAAGCACAAACGCCTCTTTGGGGCGCGGGCCAGAGCTTTGGGGCAGGGGGCGAAAATAGACTGTCATGGCGCGTGCATGAAACGCAAATCGTGCTTTGACAAGCGGCTAGAGCACGCTTTCGCCGATGGGGCTGTTGCGAACTGAAACATTCGCCATGGCAGGGGCTTCCGCACCGATCACCAAAAGCTCGCTTGCGTCCATCTCCTCGGCAAACCAGCCGGTTAACGCGACGGTGTCGGTCACCGGCATGTTTGGACCTTCAACCGCGTCCAGCACGATCTTCGACGGAGCCCAGATGCAGACCTGACCGTTCTTCATCGCCCAGTCGAGTTCGGTGCGCGTGGCCACCACCTTGCACCGCGCATCGCGGGCGGCCAGAACCCATCCATTCTGTTCGATGGCCAAAAGGTCGATGCGGCGCTGCGCCATGCGGTGTCCCACGTCAGCCCGTGGTTCATCGGGCAGACCGACGCAAAAGATCAGCGGCGCACGTTCCGCACCAAGCGCATCAATCCATGCGCCCAGATGGTCCGATGTCATCGCGGCATTGCTCAGGTAGACCACCCTTGGGTGGGGGCGTTCCTGGCTGGTATCCGGCACGGCACCCCCCAGATCGCTGCGGGACCGCACGATTTCCACTCCCAGCGCTCCGGGGCCGCGATCCAGCTTCTCGATCCGCACAAAGGCCCGCAACGCCTGCGGCTCCAACAGGATGCGTTCCGCAATCCGTTCGGCCAGCGTTTCCAGCAGGTTCAGCCGTTCCGCGCCAAGTTCGCTCGCAATCGCTTCGGTCACCCGGTCATAGGACAGGATACGGTCCACATCGTCGTCAATATGCCCGACGATGGGCTGCACTTCGACCACCACGTTGAAACAGACCCGCTGCCGCGTTCCGCGTTCCGCCTGAAACGCGCCGATCTCAACCTCGACAATGTGATCGCGCAGGGAAATACGGTCCACGGGTCCACCATCGGCGGTGGCAATCGCGCGTTCGGACGGGTGCGCAAAGGCAAGTCGAATTTCAGAGCTCATGGCGCATCCCTTTTGTCAGTCACGTCCGGGCTACCAGAGGATACCGCAAACGAAAATGCCGCGAAGGGGCATTTTACGCACCGCTCGCGACATCCAAAGGGTCAAAGCCCGTGTTCGGTTCAGCCGTTGGAGCTGACACGCCATGTGTGGCGGTAGAAGACATGCACACCGATCGAAGCCGTCTTGGTATAGGTGCGCGACCAGCGCGGGCGCACGGCGGTGGTGTGATAATGCGTGGCACCGTTCGTCAAGTTCATCGGCGCGCGGCCATCCAGGATAGCGCGGGCGACCTTGCCGACCCGATCCCAGGCTTGCGGCTCGCGGATACGCTCGGGGACACCATCGCAGGTATAGGTGAACTGGCACTGGTATTTCTTGCCTGTGCCTTGGTGGATCACACCGCAGACACTGTCGGGGAAGCGGCCGCTCTTGACGCGGTTCATGATCACTTCGGCAACGGCGAACTGGCCCTTGATCGTTTCACCGCGCGCTTCGAAATAAAGCGCTTCGGCAAGGCATTCCCACTGCGCGCCGCCAGAGGCTGCGTTTTGGGAGTTCAACCAGGATGCGTTGTAGATTGCGGCGTTGCGGGACACAGGGGTCACCAGCGATGTCAGGTGTGATTGTCCTGCGGACGCCATTACGGTTTTTTCTTGGGTCAGAAGCTCTTGTGCGGCTTCTTTCGTGCGCTCTGCCAAAGACGGCGTGGCCATGAAGGCCGCAGCCAAAATCAATGCAAACAATCTCGTCATACCGAGTGTTGATCTCGCAGCGTTGTGGGTGGCGACGCTGTGCACAAAAATGTATCAACGCCGCGCATTCGACGGGCTGTTACAGAAATATTGAGGTTTTAACAAGTTTTGACGCCATGCACGTCGTGCATGGCCGATGCCCGATCAGGGATTACGGCAAGATTTAGGCATAAACTTGCTCGAATCTACCCGATCTTGTCGGCCAACGCAAGCTGTGCTGCGGCAAGTCGCGCCACCGGAACCCGGAACGGAGAGCAGCTCACATAGTCGAATCCGGCTGCCCGGCAGAAGGCAATTGATTCGGTATGGGCGGCATGTTCGCCGCAGATCGACAGGACCACATTGGGTCGCGCAGCCCGTCCGCGCACCACGCCAAGCCGCAGCAACTCGCCCACACCCTCGGTATCGAGGATATGAAACGGGTCTTCGCTGAACACGCCCTGCCGGACATATTCCGACATGAAGCGCCCGGCATCGTCGCGCGACAAACCATAGGTCATCTGTGTGAGGTCGTTGGTGCCGAAGCTCAGGAAATGCGTGTGCTCGGCGATGTCACCCGCCCTCAGGCAGGCGCGGGGGGTCTCGACCATGACCCCCAGACGATAGGTGAAATCGGCGCTGTTTTCGGTCCGCACAGCCGACGCAACCGCCTCGACCCGGCCACGCACGAGTTCCACCTCGCGCTTGGCCGACACCAGCGGGACCATGATCTCGGGCACGATGGTGATGCCTTCGTTGGCCGCCTCGACCGTGGCCTCAAAGATGGCACGGGCCTGCATGTCATAGATCTCGGGCACCGAGATCCCCAGTCGGACACCGCGCATGCCCAGCATCGGGTTGTATTCCGCAAGGCTGTCGATCCGACGCGTCACGTCGCTCACCGGAATGTCCAGCGCTTCGGCCAGCTCGCGTTGTCCGGCGCGGCTGGTGGGCAGGAATTCGTGCAGCGGGGGGTCAAACAGGCGAATGCACACCGGGTGACCCTGCATGATGCGGAAAAGTTCAAGGAAATCCGCCCGTTGCATCGGCAGCACCAGTTCCAGCGCCGCCTGACGGTCCTGCGGGTTCTGCGCAAAGATCATCTCGCGCATCGGGGTCAGGCGTTCCGCCTCGAAGAACATGTGTTCGGTCCGGCAAAGGCCAATCCCCTGCGCGCGGAAATGCAGCGCGGTCTTGGCATCCGCTGGTGTGTCGGCGTTGGCGCGCACACCAATGTCGCGTTCGGCATCGGCCCAGCTCATGAAGGTGCGGAAGGTCTCGTCCAGCGTCGCTTCGATCATCTGAACTGACCCGGCCAGCACCTGCCCGTTGGTGCCGTCCACTGTGATCTCGTCCCCTTCGCGCAGAACCCGGCCATCGGTGGCCACCAACTGCTTGCGCTTGACGTGGAACCGCAGACTGGCGGCGCCCACGACACAGGGAAGGCCCAAGCCCCGCCCGATCACCGCTGCGTGGCTGGTCATACCGCCCCGTTCGGTCAGCACCGCGCAGGCCACATGCATGCCGCGAATGTCCTCGGGGCTCGTTTCGCGCCGCACCAGCACACAGGGCTCGCCGCGTGCCGCACCGGCTTGCGCCGCTTCCGACGAAAACACGATCTTGCCGGTCGCAGCCCCCGGACTGGCAGCAATGCCCGACCCCAGAATGTCGCGCTTTGCGGTTGCGGCCACCTGACGGTGCAGCAGTTCGGACAAGGCACGCGGCTCAATGCGCATCACCGCTTCCTGCTTGGTGATGATCCCGTCCTCGGCCAGCCGCACCACGATCCGCAACGCCGCCCGCGCGCTGCGTTCCACGCGCACACCGTCCAGAATGTGCAGATTGCCGTTCTCGATGGTGAACTCGATCTGCATCTCTTCGCGCAGCCGCGCCCGCATCAGCGCCGCATGTTCCTTGAGTGCGGCAAACGCCTCTGGTGCCAGTTCCTCAAGCGATGGCCCGCGCGGGTCTTTCTCAAGGAAAATCGACGCCGCCCCGCCATCCAGCGCCTCGCGCCCCTGACTCTGGCTCAGATACCGGCCCGTGACCTGTGGCAGACCGGTGAACGAGTTGACCAGTTGCAGCACACCTGATCCACATTCTCCGCTGCCCAGACCCAGCGCCATTTCCTGCACGACAAGGCCCAGCCCCGCATCCACCGGAGCACCCTTGGCCTGACGCAAAAGCCGCGCCGTCGTGCCTTCCCAGGCCCGCGCCATCGACCGCAGGATTTCGGCAAGCTGCACCGCAGGGTCCTGCGGAAACGGCTCTTCCGCCTCTTCCTCGTAGATCTGCAGCGCCTCAGTCAGCGCATCATGGCCTTCGCCTTCTATCTCGTCGAACGCTTCGGCATCAAGCCGCGCCACGTCGATCGCGTAATTCATCACGAAGCGCAGGTAGATTTCAGTCGCGGCGGGTGTCCCGATCTGGTCACACAGATCGACGTATCGTGCATCGTTCATCCCGATATTGAGCACCGCGCCGGGGCCACCCCAATCCGGGTCTTCCGAGGACGGACGCACGCAAAGCAGGGCGTTGGGGTCAAATTCCGACAAGATTCCCGACACATCCGGGCGATAGCCCGACGCGATCTGATGCACTGACGCAAAAGACAGCGCCACGGTGCGCGGCACTGGCAGATCCAGCCGCACAAGCCGCTGCAAACACTTGGCCCGCCCGCCATGGGTTGGCGTGGACATGGGCGATGTGGGTGTGATCAGCGTCACATCGGGGTTGTCAGGACTTGGTTTCTGCACCGCAGCACCTCTTGAATGTGCACGCAGCATACGAAGGATCGTAGGGCTGACAAGTAAAGTTTACACTCTTCTTGTCAGCCTTCTATTCGGGTCAGGTCTGCCACCTGCAAACAGGTGCTGCGGATCGTGCTGAGAAGGTTCAAACGGTTGCGCCGCAGAACCTCGCTGTCCGCGTTCACCTGCACCGCCTCGAAAAACGCATCCACCGGACCGCGCAGATCGGCCATCGCCGCCATGGCCGCACTGAAATCCTGCTCTTTCATTGCCGGGGCGATCTTGGCTTCCGCCTGCGCCAGCGCGTCGAACAGCGCTTTTTCGGTGGGGTCTTCGGCAAATTTCGGATCGGCCCCGAACGAGTATTCCACCCCGTCCTTGTCCTCGGCCTGCGTCAGGATGTTGTTGGCGCGCTTGAACCCCTGAACAAGGTTTTCCCCGTCCTCGGTGTCCAACACCGCCTGCAACGCCTTGGCCCGCTTGACCAAAAGCGCGAGGTCATCATTGCCGGGCATCGAGACACACGCGTCGATCACGTCATGCCGCACGCCCTGATCGCGCAGGTACACCTTGAGCCGGTCGTGGAAGAAGGACAGCAGATCCACCGATTTGTCGGGAACCGCCCCGTTCATTGCATCCAGCCCCTCGGTTGCGCCATCGCGCTCCGCCTTCAGCGTGCGATAGGCCGCGCCGAACACACCATGCGCTGCGATTTCGCGGATCAGATCATCCACGTCTGTCTCGCTGACTTCGTCGATGAGGTGGCCTTTGTGACGGACAAGCTGCAGGTCGATGAATTGGTCGAGCGGCAGGCTCAACCCATTCTCTAGCACCAACCGGATCACACCCAACGCCGCACGGCGCAGCGCAAACGGGTCTTTCGACCCGGTAGGTTTCTCGTCAATCGCCCAGAACCCGGTCAGCGTGTCGATCTTGTCGGCCAGCGCCACGGTGACGGAAACAGCAGCCGAGGGCACATCATCCGACGGACCCAGCGGCGAATAATGCTCCTGACAGGCCGCGCCAACCTCGGGCGGCAAACCTGCGGCATCGCTGTAATAGCGCCCCATAAGCCCCTGAAGTTCTGGGAATTCGTACACCATCTCCGACGCCAGATCGGCCTTCGCGAGACGCGCTGCCTGCGCCGCGAGGTCTGCATCCGCGCCCACCATTGGCGCAAGCTCGCGTGCCAACGCGGCGATCCGCTCGATCCGGTCGCGCTGCGATCCCAGCTTGTTGTGGAACGTCACGTTCGACAGGCTGTCCGTCCATGCCGTGAGACCCTCGGACTTGGCCACGCGCAGATCGTTCTCCCAAAAGAACTTCGCATCCGACAGACGCGCCGACAGAACCTTCTGGTTCCCCGCGAGGATCGTCGCGCCGTGGTCTGCGGTTTCCCGGTTCGCCACGGTGATGAACCGCTCGATCCGCCCCGTCTTGGGGTTCTTCACGGAAAAGAACTTCTGATGTTCCTTCATCGAGGTCTGAAGCACCTCCGGCGGCAGGCCAAGGAAATCCTCTCCGATCTGACCCATAAGCACGACCGGCCATTCCACCAGCCCCGCCACCTCGGCCAAAAGCCCCTTGTCCTCAACCACCTCAAGCCCGCTTGCAAAGGCCTGATTGGTCGCGTCCTGCCAGATCGCCTCGGCCCGCTCGGCGGCATCCAGCACCACATGCGCGCGCTTCAGCTTGGCCTCGTAATCATCAAAACCCGTCACATCGAACGCGCCGGGAGCCATGAACCGGTGGCCTTCGGTGGTGCGGCCAGACACGATCCCGTCCACATCAAGCGGCACAACCTCGGACCCATCCTCGCGCGTCAGCAGGCAGACGATCCGATGCAACGGACGCACCCAGCGCAGGCTGCCTGCACCCCAACGCATCGACTTCGGCCAGGGGAAATTGCGGATCGTGTCCTCCAGCACCTCAGCCACGATCTCGGCGGCAGGGCGGCCCGGCTTTTCGATCACCGCATAGAACACGCGGCCCTTTTTTTCGTCCCGTTCGATCAATTGGTCCCGCGTCACGCCAGCGCCGCGCAGAAAGCCCTCGATCGCCTGTTCCGGCGCGTCCGTGCGTGGACCCTTGCGCTCTTCCTTCACATCCGGCGACCGTTCGGTCAGCCCGTCCACCCGCAACGCCAGACGGCGCGGCGTGGCATAGGCTGCGGCCCCGGCATAGGTCAGACCCGCCTCGACCAGACCATTGGTCACGCGCGACTTCAGGTCGTCAGCAGCCTTGGCCTGCATCCGCGCCGGGATTTCCTCGGAAAAAAGCTCGATCAGAAGGTCGGGCATCAATTGCCTCCGTTGTCGCGTTCCGGGCAATCGTCGCCCAAGGGGCTGCCATCATAGGCCTTGTCCCCGCAATCATTGATTTCGTGCCAGATATAGCCGCGTCCGTCTTCGGTCACCGCGACCACCCGGTCGATCCCGAATTCGCGGTTGCGCTGGCTGGTGAAGACCTGCGCGCGGCCCATGGCGATGTCTTCGCCAATCGCATCGGCATCAAAGCAGTCGAACCAGCCCGGCGCGTTGCGCGGAGCCGCGCCCACATATTGTTCGTAGGTCGATGTCAGCGTCGACAGCGGCGTCTGCGTCGTGAAGCATGCTCTGAACCTGATGGGCGAGCTTTCGGCGTCAATCGCCTGAAAATCCTCGTAAAGGATCGTTTCTTTGCGTCCATCCAATGTGGTCAACTGCACATCGTCAACGCCGTTCGGGGTCACCGTCTCGTAATAGGCGTACACCTGCAGGTAATACATCGCCACGCCTGCAATCAGCGCGCTGACGACAATGACGATGGTCAGGATCTTGCCGGTCATTGCCTATTTCCAATCCATGTTCACGCGGGGCCGCGTCATCTGCGCCGCCCGATCCCGCAGCGCGTCAGTGCGCGCCAGAAGGTCGGGAATGCGGCTCTCGTGTGTTTCAACAAAAAGGTGCCCGATCCGGGTTCTGACCGGATGGTCAAAAAGCGCTTCCAGAAGCGGCACCTCGGCCCCTTCGATGTCCATCTTGATCACCGCAATCTCACCCTCCAACCCCTCCAGAAAGGCAGGAAAGCCGATCACTTTCACATCCACAGCGCTGGCCGTGTCGATATTGCGCTTCTGCGCCATGAGCGACGACGACTGCGACTGCTCCACCGGGTCGGCATCAAACGACGCCGTGCGATAGAGCGGAAAGGTCCCGTCCTCGGTCCCCGCCGCGGCCTCGATCACCTCGACATTCGGAACGTCCGCCAGCCGCGTGCGCAGTTCCGCTGCCGTCCACGGGTCCGGCTCAAACGCATAGACCTTGGCGGCATGCGCCGCCATCGTTCGCGTGTGCTGGCCCAGATTGGCCCCAAGGTCGATGCAGATCTTGCCTGCCGCGCCTGCCAAAGCTTCCCGAAACTCTGCCTCTGCCGCAGGCGCATAAAGCTTGCGCAGCTTGCGGCGATATTTCAGCCCAAGCTCCCCCGGCAAGTGTTGCATCAGGCCATATTTGGCCCGCCGCAGCGGCGTATTTCGGTTGGCGGATGCCATCAGGCCGCATACCCCCCGGCGTCCGTCATCACGAACGCATCCGCACAGCGTTTCGCCAGCGCGCGCACCCGGCCGATATAGCTTTGCCGTTCCGTGACCGAAATCACACCGCGCGCATCGAGCAGGTTGAAGATGTGGCTGGCCTTGATGCACTGGTCATAGGCGGGATGTGCCATGATGATGCGCTTGCCGGTCTTGGGATCATCCGCGTCCTGATCCAGTATCCGCGCACATTCCGCCTCGGCCTCTTCAAAGTGGCGCAGCAGCACATCCGTGTCCGCCACGTCAAAGTTCCAGCGCGAATACTCCTGCTCGGTCTGGCGGAACACGTCGCCATAAGACAGCGCGATGGGCGTTTGCGGGTCGTTGTAGGGCATATCCATCACGTGGTCGATGCCCAGCACATACATCGCCAGACGCTCGAGCCCGTAGGTCAACTCGCCCGACACCGGGTGACAGTCATGCCCGCCAACCTGTTGAAAATAAGTAAATTGCGACACTTCCATGCCGTCGCACCAGACTTCCCAGCCCAGACCCCACGCGCCCAGAGTCGGGCTTTCCCAATCGTCCTCGACAAACCGGATATCATGCAGCGCCATGTCGATCCCGATGGCCCGCAGCGACCCAAGATAAAGCTCCTGCAGATCGGGCGGCGACGGTTTGATCAGCACCTGGTACTGGTAATAATGCTGCAACCGGTTCGGGTTTTCGCCATAGCGCCCATCGGTCGGGCGGCGCGACGGCTGGACATAGGCCGCCGCCCACGGCTTCGATCCAAGCGACCGCAGCGTGGTGGCAGGGTGAAACGTTCCGGCACCGACTTCCATGTCATAAGGCTGCATCACGGCACAGCCCTGGCTGGCCCAATAGGACTGCAGACGCAGGATGATCTCCTGAAAACTGCGCGGCTTTGTGATGGTCTGGTCCATGGCGATGTCACCCCGGTTTGCACTCGCGCCTGATTAGGCGGATGGGGCAGGCGGGTCAATTGCGTGCGAGGCTCTAATTTTCGCGTTCCAGTGGCGTCGCAATCTTGTTAGAGCATGGAGTTGAATGACATTTTTCGGGCAGGTGGCAAGAGAATGGTGCGCAAATTTTTGTTTTCGGTGATCGCGACCCTGATGATGTGGGGCCAGACGGCTTTGGCACAGGACAGTGTTTACGTTCAGATCGAAGCACAGCCCAGCCTCTCCGTCACCGAAGACCGCTTGCGGGATTATGCCTCCGTCCTTCCCGATGTGAACGGATTCGACCTGGGACGCGGCTGGTATGGCATCGCCCTTGGGCCGTACCCGCGCAACGAAGCCGAAAACGTGCTGCGCAGCCTGCGCGCGCAACGGCTTATTCCCAGCGACAGCTATCTCGAAGGGCCAGAGCGCTATGGCCAGCGGATTTGGCCCATTGGCGCGGGCCCTGCCTCCTTGCCCCCGATCACAGCGCCCGAGATTGCCGTTGCCCCTGAACCCGAACCGCAAGCCACCGACGAAACCCCGCGCGAGGCGCGCGAGTCCGAGGCGCTGCTGAGCCGCCAAGAGCGCGAAGCGCTTCAGATCGCCCTGCAATGGGCAGGCTACTACAATTCGGCCATCGACGGCGCGTTTGGCCGCGGCACGCGGTCCTCCATGGCCGCTTGGCAGGCCGATAACGGGTTTGAGGCGACGGGCATCCTCACCACGGCGCAGCGTGCCGAACTGTTCCGCCAGTACAACGCCGTTCTCGAAGGCATGGACATCACCTCCGTGCGCGACACCCGCGCTGGCATTGCGATCGACCTGCCGCTCGGTGCTGTCGCCTTCAGCCGCTACGACAGCCCGTTTGCGCATTTCGATGCAACCGGAACCGTGGAAGGCGCACGTGTCCTGCTGATCAGCCAACCGGGCGACCGCGACCGTCTGGCCGGCCTCTATGAGATCATGCAGACGCTCGACATCGTTCCGCTGGACGGCGCGCGGGATCGTAGCGGTGACCGCTTTACCCTGACCGGGCAGGACAGCCGCATCGTCTCGCACACCGAAGCGCGCCTCGCGGATGGCGCGATCAAGGGATTCACTCTGATCTGGCCCTCAGGTGACGAAGAGCGCCGCAGCCGCATTCTGGCGGCGATGCAGTCCAGCTTTGCGCCGATTTCGGGCGTACTGGACCCCGCCGTGATCGCCGAGGACAGCCAAAGCGTGGACTTGGTGGCGGGCCTTGCCATCCGCCAGCCCAAGCTGACCGCTTCAGGCTTTTTCGTCGACCGTCAGGGCAGGGTGGTCACCACCGACACCGCCGTGGCCAATTGCGGGCGCATCACGCTGAACAGTGACTACAATGCCGAGGTGATGGCCACCGATCCGGCACTTGGCATCGCTGTCCTGCGCGCAACCCAGCCCTTGGCCCCGAATGACATTGCCCAGTTCCGCGACGGCGCACCGCGCCTCCAATCCGAGATCGCCGTGGCGGGCTTTTCCTTTGGTGGCGTTCTGCCCTCGGCTACGATGACCTTCGGACGCCTCTCTGATCTGCGCGGTCTGAACGGCGAAAACACTCTGACCCGGCTGGCCATCAGCACGCTTGACGGGGATGCGGGTGGCCCTGTGCTTGACGATGGCGGTGCCGTGATCGGCATGCTGGTGCCGCATGACGCGGGTGGCCGGCAACTGCCGGACGATGTCAACTTTGCCGCCAACAGCGCGGCAGTGCAGCAGGTCTTGTCGCGCGCAGGTGTCGCGCCGCAGGTCACACCGGGGCTGACCCGGCTTGATCCGGTGGACCTGACCGCCAAAGCCACCGCGATGACCGTTCTGGTCAGCTGTTGGGAGTGACCTGACGCCGGAAAAGCCGGTTCAACGCACCCCACTGGCTGATCAGAACGCCCAGCAGGATCAACCCCATCGCCAGCAAAAGCTGGATCTTGAAGGGTTCTCCCAGCACGACAATGCCCAGGATCACCGACCACATCGGCACCTGATAGCTGACCAATGACATGAAGACCGGCCCTGCGCTGCGGATCACAAGAATACGCAGCATGTTGGCCCCGGCGGTCGGGATCAAACCCAGCAACGCCACGATCCAGAGCGTCCGCGTGTCCGGCAGCGGCGGTGGCCCCTCGACCACGAAAGCCGCTGGGATCACCAGCATCGACCCGAACACCAACGCCATCGCCGCCAGCCCGAATGGATCAATTGGCGGCAGGCGGCGCACCAGCACCGAACTGACCGCATAGCACCCCGCCGCGCCAAAGCAGGCCAGTCGGCCATAGGGTTCCATGGGATCGCCGCTCGTCGCAAAGGCCTGTCCGCCCAACAGCACGGCAACGCCGACAAACCCCACCAGCATCCCGATGGTGCGGCGCGGTGTGATCCGCTCGCCCGGGACGAAGACATGGGCGAGCGGCAACATGATCAGCGCACCCGACGCCATCGACACGCCCGCAAAACCTGATGTCACCGTCTGCTGCCCCCAACTGAGCAGCATGAAAGGCACGGCTGAGTTGAACACACCCGACACCGCCAACGCGCCCCATGCGGTGTCCTTTGTCAGAAACAGGCGTCCGCCCCGCAACTGCCAGATGGCGACGGCCAGCAGCGCGGCAAACCCGATGCGCCCGGCAGCCAGCCAGAACGGTGTGATGCCCTCCAGCGCCAATTCGGTGAACAGGAACGTGGCCCCCCAGATAAGGCCAAGCGTCGCCACCATGCCCCAGCTGGCAGGGGTGATTTGTGGTTGGGTGTGCATCAGAGTCAGGCATCCTGATCGGAGGTTCGGCCAAGTCATGTGGCTGGGAGTGCAACCGGCGGGGCCTTCGCGACGCTCTCTAGACCGGTGCTTGCGCCGCGGCAACGGCCTTTGGCGCATACATGTGGTCTCAGAAGGACCAAATAGACGTGTTATTCATCATCCAGATCGTCTTGGGCTTTGCACTTCAAGGAAGATTTTTAAAGCGACATACCGCAACTTTTGCAGGCGAGATGCGCATGCTTGTCAGCTTTTCATTATGCGAATCTGACGTGGCGATTTACCTTACGGCATCCGGTAAAAAGGTACTGCCATGCCATTGCCTATCGTCTCCGCCGTGGGGTTGTTCGCGGACACCCTGAGTATCGTTTCTTTTTTCTCGTCATCCGCCGCAGACGCAGCGCGTCTTCAAGCGCTCAGGAACATACAGGACAGCATCGACGCCTTGCGCGGGTTGTCCAATGCGCAGATCAATCAAAGCATTGCGCAGTCGTTGGGCCAGTCGCAGTCTGCAATGGACAATCTCGAGCGCTACTCTGTTGAAGAAGACCCCGTTGCGCGCGCGGCATTAGGCGAGATCGCGATCCAGCAGGCGACGTTGGGCTTGAATGAAATCACCTCGCAGGTGCGCGCGGTGATGTCCACCGCTTCGCTGGATTCACTGGCCTTTGCCTTCAGCGCCGTGCATTACGCCATGATTGCCCGCATGACGGTGGCCGATGTGGTTCAGGATGGCCCGCTCGGGTCACCCGGTCTGCATCGAGAAATCAAGGAAGCGGCCGCGCTACTGTGGGATGAGGCCGAAAGCGCGGACCTGTTGTTCCAGATGGAAGGGCGGCTCGCGAGTGAACTCACGCCAATCGTCGAACCCTTCTTTCAGAATGGGCAGAACGGGCTAAGGGTCGGCTACCAAAGTAATATTACGGATTATCTCACCACGCGGTTCGTAGCCGCCGATATTGCTGGGATAAATGTATCGCAAAGCGCGCTGCGAGCTGCCCAAGCGCTCGAGGCCGCCGAAGTGCGCGCCCATGACCGTAGTGTCGTGCTGGGCGAACTCACCGAGATCGCTGTGGCATCCAACCAGTTTCTTGCGTTTCAGGCGATCAATGTCGCAGGTCTCTATGAACTTATCCTGACCGATGGCGACGATGCACCTCTGGCCACCAGCCGCGCGGATTACGTTCTGTTGCGAGATGGCGACGACACCGTCGACGGACTTGGCGGCCCTGATGCGCTTAACGGCGGTGCGGGAAACGACATTCTTCGCGGTGGGGCACATACCGACAATCTGACAGGTGGTCCGGGCAGCGACATGCTGTTTGCAGGCTCAACCCGCGCAGACGTGGGCGAGGGGGATTTTGCTCGCTTTGACGGTGAAAGTGACACTTACACCATCATTGGAGGCCGCGATTACGCCATCGTGGTCGGCACCAATGGCGACCGGGACAAACTGTTCGGTTTCGACTTCCTGCGCTTTGACGACGGAGTGATCACGCTGCCCGAAGGCTCTGCACTTGACGACGCAGGCGACCCGTCGGACTTCGGTGTCGCCGAACGGGTGGCCCTGCTTTACGAGGCAGCACTCAACCGCGATGGGGCCATCGACCTACCGGGTCTCAACTTCTATATCGGCGTGACCGAGGCCAACAACCTGAGCGACGAATTCCTCGCTGATGACCTCATGCGTAGCCCGGAGTTCACCCTGAATTTCGGAGACGTGAACGCCATGTCCAACACGGAATTTCTCACGGTGGTTTATACCAATATTCTAGACCGCGCGCCCGACGGGCCGGGTCTGGCATTCTATCGCGACCTTCTGGATGATGGCGTCATCTCGAAAGCGCTTGCACTCGCTGACATCGCGATTAGCCCGGAAAACACCCAAGGTTCGGTCGACATTCTGATGTCGCTCTACGAAAACTCTGCGGGTGAATGGACTTTTGTATCCTAAGGCTGCACGGCTACCGCACCGTCAAAAAAGTCTCTGGGGTGCAGGCAATAGCGACTCCACATCGTTATGATCGGTTGGGCTCGTTTGTCCGCGGCGGACCTTCCAGAGCTTTTCGGTCTCATTGGCTGTGCCGACGCATCGCACCCACCGTTCGACCCAAAGCGCAATCCGTGCTAAGCTCATCCTCGCGCATGTATTGGCGCTCTCAATTTATTAAGCACCGCAGACATTTGACCTCAAAAGGCTTGGCACCATGACAGATCACCTTGTTGCATTCTGGAATCTCGAAAACCTCTTTGGCCCCGAAAACCACGTCCATCGCATCCCCTGGGTTGCGGATCAGGTGGCCGGCGACCTGAGCGGCTGGACGCCGCAAATCTACCAGACCAAACTTGACCAGCTCTCCGCAATCATTCGCCAGATGAAAGGCGGCGCGGGGCCGGACATTCTGGGCGTCTGCGAGGTCGAGGACGATCACGTTCTGAACGACCTGACCACCGTGCTCAACGCGGCCCTGCCACAGCGCACCTACTCCACCGTCCATGCCACAGCGGATCTGAGTTCGCGCGGCATCGACACGGCCTTCATCTATGATGCGGCTCTCTTCTCGGTCGATCCAAACCTTGTCTTCAACCATTTCGTCATGCGCCGCACCGGCACCCGCGACATCCTTCAGGCCACGTTCAAACGCCTGACCACAGGGGCCGAACTCGTGGTCATGGCCAACCACTGGCCCTCGCGCTTTGGCGGGCGCGGTCCCGAGGTCAGTTCGGGCTTCCGCGCCACGGCAGGCGAAACGTTGTCCTATTGGCACAGCCGCATTTTTGAAGCGGCACCGTTGAAGAACCGCACCCCGGTGTTGGCGCTGGGGGACCTGAACGACGACCCGTGGGACCGCAGCGTCATCATCAACGCACTGGCCACCCGCGAACGCGGCGATGTCGAACGCGCCACGTCGCCAAGGTTCTACAACATGACATGGGAATACATGCTGACCCAGACGACCGACCTCAACGGCAAGGCGCGGCTTCTTGAAGGGACGCTCTATTTCGACAAGAACGGCAATCTCTTTGACCAGATCCTCGCCAATCGCCCGCTGCTCGACAAGAAAGCCGACAGCGGTTTCAAGGTGGTGACAGGCGCCGCGCAGGTCATCGCATTCCCGGAAATGGTGTCGCACAAAACCGGCGAAGGCCCGCGCCGCTTCGGCCTGCCCAAGGGTGACGCGGCCAAGAACGTGGATCTGACCGGGTTCAGCGACCATTTCCCGGTCGGCGTCATGGTGCGCGAAACCTGACAGCGCTGCTCCCAAAGAAAAAGGGCGGCCCACCGGACCGCCCTCTGCTTCGATAATCCCGAAGATCAGTTCTTCGACTTGTCGACCATCTTGCCTGCCGAAATCCACGGCATCATGCCGCGCAGCTTTTCGCCGGTCGCTTCGATCTGGTGCTCGTCGTTGATGCGACGGGTGGCCTTGAACATCGGCTGACCCACGGCGTTTTCCTGCATGAAGTCGCGCACGAACTTGCCGGTCTGGATGTCGGTCAGAACCGCTTTCATCCGCGCCTTTGTCTCGTCATAGGGCAGGATGCGCGGGCCAGAGACATACTCGCCGTACTCGGCCGTGTTCGAGATCGAGTAGTTCATGTTCGCGATGCCGCCTTCGTAGATCAGGTCCACGATCAGCTTCACTTCGTGCAGACACTCGAAATACGCCATTTCCGGCTCGTAACCCGCTTCCACGAGGGTCTCAAAGCCCATGCGGATCAGCTCAACGAGGCCACCGCAAAGAACCGCCTGCTCACCGAAGAGGTCGGTTTCGCACTCTTCGCGGAAGTTCGTTTCGATGATGCCCGAGCGGCCGCCACCGATGGCCGAGCAATAGCTCAGACCGATTTCCAGCGCACGACCCGACGCGTCGTTGTGAACCGCCACAAGGCAGGGCACGCCGCCGCCTTTGGTGTATTCGCCGCGCACGGTGTGGCCCGGACCTTTGGGCGCCATCATGATGACGTCGACACCAGCTTTCGGCTCGATCAGACCGAAATGCACGTTCAGACCGTGGGCAAACGCGATGGCCGCGCCTTCCTTCAGGTTGTCATGCACATATTGCTTGTAGGTCGCCGCCTGCAGCTCATCGGGCATGGTGAACATGATCAGGTCGCACCAGGCCGCCGCTTCGGCGATGCCCATGACCTTGAGCCCTTCGCCTTCGGCTTTCTTGCCCGAGGGCGAGCCTTCGCGCAGGGCGACGACCACGTTCTTGGCACCAGAGTCGCGCAGGTTCAGCGCGTGGGCGTGGCCCTGAGAGCCGTAGCCCAGAATGGCCACTTTCATGTCTTTGATCAGGTTGATGTCGCAATCGCGATCGTAATAAACGCGCATGATGTTTCCCTCGTCTGCGTTTCGATTGAGGGGCACAATAGGGATTTTCCGTGCAGACAGGCGGCGAACTGCGCGTATCGCGGCAAATTTACGGGGATTTCATTCTCCTAAGGTGCGTGATACGGAGATTTCATGCTCGACGCCACCGATCTCCGAATCCTGCGCCAGTTTCAGGCCGCCCCCGATCTGCCCACCGCCGATCTGGCCGACAGGGCAGGGGTCACGCCCACCACGCTCGCGCGCCGCATCGACAAGATGCGCGAAGCAGGCATCATCCGCGCCGTGCGATCCGTGATCAACTGGCCTGCCTTGGGCTACACGGTCGAAGTCTCTTTGCGCGTCACCCTCGACAAGACCCAACCCCGCGCCTTTGACGAATTCCTTGCCGCTGCCCGGACCGTGCCCGAGGTGATCGAGGCGCAGACCTTTCTCGGGCAAGTCGACGCACGCCTTTCGGTCATCGCCCGCGACATGCCGCATTACCAGCAGGTCTACCGCGACAAGCTCCTGACCCTGCCGCATATCGCCGACATCGAAGCCCTCATGCATGTCGCCCGCGTCAAGTTCGACGAGACGCTTCCCCTATGATCGACCTCGACGACATCGACCGCGCGATGATCCGCGCCGTGGCCGCTGACGCCCTGATCAGCGCGGGCGCGTTGGGTCGCCAACTCGGCCTCAGCCAGCCCGCCGCGTGGCGCCGTCTCAAGCGGCTCAAGGAAGCCGACGTCTTCCGCGGTCAAAGGCTCGATCTCGATGCACAGGCGCTCGGTTTTACGGTGACCGTCTTTCTGGGCGTCAAACTCGCCACCAAGGGTCGCGTCAGCCTGGAAGATTTCGAACGCGCCGTGACCGCGATCCCAGAGGTCCAGACCGTCGAACATGTGCTGGGCCTTTACGATTATCGCCTGCGCGTGGTCGCCCGCGACATTGCCGATTTCGAACGCGTCCTGCGCCGCCGGATCATGACGCTGCCGGGGGTGGGGAATATCGACGCCAATGTGCTGCTCAGCGAAGAACGCCTGCCCGGACCGATCGGCTAGGCCGCGTCAGGCCGCGTCGGACAACAGTGCGATGGCTTCGTGCCGCTTGAGCGTATAGCGCGCCATCTGCTGCGCATCGAGGATCAACGCTTCGGTTTCCTTCAGGAGTCCAAGAATTTCGTCCCGCGCCTCGTCCTCGACTCTCTGCAGAGCCGTCTTGCCGGGATAGAGCGTTTCCGCCGGGCAGCCCTCGGCGAACACCACATGATGCGCGTCACACAGAAAGTGCCAATACTCCACCATCGGCCTCGGGTCAGTAACAATGGTCGTTCCGTTCACAAGGTGTTTGGCCGCCACGAAAACCTCATCCTCACCGAACATCAATTCGGCTTTGGAGCCGTGCAGCAACATGCGATGGTTGGGGGATACCCACAGATCCCGGATGTTCCCCAATGCGCCACGGCTGATGCGGATGGGGGTATTGACCCCATTGCCCGGTACCCGGACATGCCCGATCCAGCGGATCGGCTGCGGTCCTGCATCCAGCGTGTTGACCTCGTCGCCCTCGCGTAAGGATTCGATAAAGCGCGGGCCTTCGGGAGTTTCGATCAACGTGCCAGCCGCAAAGCAGATGACCACCAGAAAATCGGCAACATCCGACGAAAACGATCCGTCAGCGGCTTCCTCAGGCGAGATGATCCCGTCGCCATTCAGGTCGATGTCTTCCTGTGTGTCGATCCGCAGAGGCCCGTTCTGGGTCGCCAGCGTTTCAAGAATATTCACACCGGCAATCGCCGTCACATCCCCCAGAACCGGCGCGCCCGGATCGGTCGAGGTGAGCCCCGTCGCGTCGATCTCCAGATACCGGTCGCCCATGGTCCGGCGTCCCATGTCGACATCGGCGCTGCCGGTATAGGTGTATTTGGCAATGTCGTTGTAATAGTCCGAGGCATTGTCGTAGACGATGATCGACGTGACCACCGAGTCCTCGGTCAGGACCCCGTCCACGGTCGTGTTTTCCACGACATAGACGACAATATCATTGTCTTCGAACAGCGCCGTGGCGCTGTGCAGCATGTATTCCCCACCGTTTGACGCGTTCGCGTTCGTCGTCTGTGGGTCACCCACGACGCTGAATCCGTTCAACAACAACGTGGTTGTTGCCATGCCTGCGCTGCCTCTCGGGGTCTGTCGCCCCTTTTGATATTTGTATATCGAAAGATAACGCGCTCCGCCGCAACCGGTCAAATGTTCATAATTTGGAAACAATATCGGCTTTTGAATGTGACCTTAGGGCACCTTGCCGGGTGTGTTGCGCGGCCCGAGATATGGCCAATCGCCGATGCCGCGACTTTTTGCACGCAACAAGGCTTTGCCAAACGCCCGCCGCGCCGCTACCCAAGACGAAACTCAGGGAGGCTTTGCAATGGCTCTGCTCGATACGATTGACCCGACGGGTCTCGAAGAATTCTCGGTCGTGTTCACCGACCGGTCGCTCAATCACATGTCCAAGACGTTCCAGAAGGTGATGACCGATATTTCAGCCATGCTGAAAGAGGTCTATCACGCTGATGCCGTGGCCCTGGTGCCCGGCGGTGGCAGCTACGGGATGGAGGCGGTGGCCCGCCAGTTCGGGCAGGGGGCCAAGACCCTGATCGTGCGCAACGGCTGGTTCTCCTACCGTTGGACCCAGATCTTCGACGCGGGTCAGTTTGGCGGCGAAACGGTTGTCATGAAGGCCCGCCAGACCGGGAATGAGCCGACCGCGCCCTTCGCCCCTGCACCCATCGCCGAGGTCACCGCCCGCATCCGCGAGGAAAAGCCGGATATCGTCTTTGCGCCCCATGTTGAAACCAGCGCAGGGATCATCCTGCCCGATGATTACGTGACCGCTCTGGCCGACGCCGCACATGAGGTGGGCGCGCTCATGGTGCTCGACTGCATCGCCTCGGGCTGCGCCTGGGTGGATATGAAAGCCACGGGTGTCGATGTCCTGATTTCAGCCCCGCAAAAAGGCTGGTCCGCCACGCCCTGCGCCGGTCTTGTGATGCTGTCCGACCGCGCCGTCGCGCGGATGCAGGACACGACGTCGAACAGCTTTGCCGTCGATCTCAAGAAATGGCACCAGATCATGCTGGCTTATGAAAATGGCGGCCATGCCTACCACGCCACCATGCCTACGGACGGGCTTCGCGCGTTCCGCGACACGATGCTGGAAACCCGCGATTACGGCTTCGACAAGCTGAAAGACGCCCAATGGGCACTCGGAAACGCCGTCCGCGCGCATCTCGCAGGCAAAGGCATCCGCTCTGTCGCAGCCGACGGCTTCGGCGCACCCGGCGTGGTGGTCAGCTACACCTCCGATCCTGAAATTCAGTCCGGCCGTGCCTTCGCCGCCCGTGGCATGCAGATCGCCGCAGGTGTGCCCCTGCAATGCGACGAGCCGCCCGAATTCAGCACTTTCCGGCTCGGTCTCTTCGGCCTCGACAAGCTTTATGATGTCGATGGCACCGTCACCCGGCTGACAAGCGTGTTGGACGAGGTGCTCTGACCCAGCCGCGCACCTGGACCGATCCGGTCCAAATGCCCGACATCTTCTAAAGGCGCATCCAAGCCCGCCCCGTAGGCCGGGCTTCAGCCCGGCACACGCACAAAAAAAAGCCGCCCCAAAGGCGGCCTTTTTCCAAATCTCAGCCCATCACTTGAAGTTGCGGCTGTCCTTGATCTGATCCCAGGCCCAGACCACCTCTTGCAGCTGTTCCTCCTGAGACCGATCCCCGCCGTTCATATCCGGGTGCAACACCTTGATCAGCGCCTTGTACGACTTGCGCACCTCGGCCTTGGTCCACGTGTCCTTCGCCTCGAGGATCTCGATCGCGCGCCGCTCGGTGGGCGGCAGCCGCTTGGTATGCCCCGCCGAAGTGCCCGCCTTGCCGGGGTTGCGCGTGGCATTGTTGCCCAGCACCTGATGCGGGTCCTCGATCCCCAACCGCGCCCAGGCCTTGGCCTCGGGATCGCGCCACTCCTTGGTCTGACGCTCCCACACCTTGTCCGACGACGCCTGCGCGTTCATCTCGGCCTCGGTCTTGCCGTCAAAGAAGTTCCACTTGGTGTTGTACTCGCGCACATGCTCCTGGCAGAACCAGAAATAATCATCCAGAACATCCGGCGCTTTCGGCGCCCGGAACTTGCCCGCTTCCTCGCAACCCTCGTGATCACACAGACGGGTCGAGGTCTCGGACGCACCGGACATCCCCCGTCGGCCGCGGGGGTTCTTCTTCTTTGCCGATTTGATCGACATATCGAAACCGAATGGATCTGATTTGCTCATAGCCTGCCCTTTCCGACTCGGAGGCAACACTCTAGACCAAAATGCGACAGAGGTAAGGTGGGGAAGGCGAAAAAAATGAACAGAACCCAACAGATTGAGACACGCTTGCGCGAGGCGCTGACCCCCCGCGAACTCACGGTCATCGACGACAGCGAAAGCCATCGCGGCCATGGCGGCTATCAGGAAGGTGGCGAAAGCCATTTCCACGTCATCATCCGCGCCGACGCCTTTGCGGGCCAGTCCCGCATCGCGCGGCACCGCATGGTGCATGCGGCCCTTGGCCCCGACCTCGTCAAGGCCATCCACGCGCTGTCGATGGATCTCGACACGTAAGGTGCGGGCGCGGGCGTACCAAACTCACGCCGGCCGCGTTTCCTCGTTGCCTTCCTCGAACTGCGGCTCCTTGGAAGGCACATCGTCCGCCTCGGCCACCCCGTCGCCCTCCGGCACCGCCGAGGACACCGCTGCGGCCGTCAGCACCGGCTCGACCCGCGCGGGTGCCACGGGGGCAGGGGGCGCCGCCACCTCCGCCACCGCCACAGCTCGCCGGAACACCAGAAGCGTGCGCCAATGCGTCTCCGACCCGGTCAGCCCCACGCGCTCTTCCGACGGCAACACGTCCGAGCGCTGATACTCCCAGCCCTCTGCTGCCAACGCGTTGATCGCCTGCTCCACCCCCAGCGCAAACCGCGCCTCGGGCGTCTTGACCCCCTTGGCCTTGACCCCCTTCACCGGGGCCGGAACCACCTTGTATTCGAACATGCCCACCGCCTCATCACAGACCCTCGGCTGTCATACCCAAGCCCGCCGCCAGAGACCAGCCCCGTAGGGCGCAGGATCACAACCACCGCGTCAAAGCCACCCCGTAGGGTGCGTGCTCGCACGCACCACCCCGGCCCAACCCCGTAGGCCGGGCTTAAGCCCGGCACCCTAAAGCCCCGACAGGCGCACCCAAACGCCCAACCCTCAAAGCTTCGCCTCCATATCCGCCAAAATCCAATCGGACTTTTCGATGTAATACGACGCCCCGGCCTCATCCCAAACCTCGCGCGCCGCCCGCACCAAGGCAACCGCCTCCTCCAACCGCGCCCGCTCCCCCGTCTCGTCGAAGAAGGCTTCATATACCAACCCAAGGTTTTCAATCGTCATGGCCCACTGAAACGGCACCCGGTCCCGCGTGTATTCCTCCAGCGCCGCACGATAGGCCGCCACGGCCTCCTCCAACCGCGTGGTCCCGCTTTCGCGCCCCCCGAGGGTTTGTAGCGCATTGCCCAGATTGTTCTGCGTCATGGCCCAGTCCAGCGGCACCCGCTCCCGCGTGCGTTCCTCCAGCGCCGCGCGAAAGGCCGCCACTGCCTCCTCCAACCACGCGGTCCCGCTTTCGCGTTCCCCGAGGGCCCGCAGCGCATTGCCGAGATTGTTCTGTACCACAGCCCAGTTCCGCGGCGACAGTTCAAGTCTGTACTCCTCCAGCGCCGCGCGATAGGCCTTAACCGCCTCCTCTAGCCGCGCGGTCCCGCTTTCGCGTTCCCCGAGATTGAATAACGCTAGGCCTAGATTGTTCTGTGTCATGGCCCAATCGAGCGGCACCCTTTCCCGCGTGTATTCCTCCAACGCCGCGCGATAGGCCGCCAGCGCCTCCTCCAACCGTGCGGTCCCACTTTCGCGGAACCCGAGTATTCGGAGTGCACCGCCCAGATTGTTCTGCGTCATAGCCCAGTCCAGCGGCACCCGCTCGCGCGTGTATTCCTCCAAGGCCGCGCGATAGGCCGCCACCGCCTCCTCTAACCGCGTGTTCCCGCTTTCGCGTTCCCCGAGGGTTTGCTGACCAATTCCATGCCATACGAATGAGGCGCCACGTTCATCTTCTGATTTACTGACTTCCAGCAGCGTTCGTGCCAATCGAATGCTAACCTCAAGGTCAAACGCCAATCCTTTGTCGCGTCCACGGTTCAGCCAAATTTCGATCGTTGAACTTAGCACCTCAAACCGTTTTGTTGGGTCGGGTGTCTCCCGCTCTACCTGCCTAGCCACCAGCGCCGCCGCCTTTTCGATATCCCGCATCAAGATCGCCTGATCGATCCCTTCGCGGATCAAAGCGTCGATCCCTGCAGCACGTCGCTCTTCCTCGGCCAGTTCCGCCTCAAGCGCTTCGTCCAAAGCGCGCGCGGCATCTTCCAACTGACCTTCTTCGTTAAGTCGCTTTACCTCGGCAATGATGTCGTTCACATCGGTGTCTAGGTTGCCCGTAGTCGGGCGTTTCGCAGCAATTTCCAAAGCCCGCATCAAACCGCGCACAGCCCCTTCGAAATCCTCCGGGTTTCCTGCTGCGTAGCGTTCCGACAGTTCATGGGCGAGGTCATCTGATACGTCGGTCTGCGCCACCGCACCCTTGATGACGTCGAACAGCGCCTCGGCATATTGCGCAAGCTGCAATTCTTCCGGTGTGCGGCAAGCGTCGATCTCTTCCTGCGTCAGCCCAAGCGCGTCCCGATACCGCTTGATCGTTCGCGCCGTCGGTTTGGCAGACCCGCCAATCTCCAGTTTCTGAACATCCGATTTCCGGGTCTCACCGCCCTGACCGTCATCCCCATAGGCCGCGACGGCCAGTTCGGAAAAGGACCAACCCCTGTCCTCGCGCTTTCGCGCAATCAACGCACCAAAGCGCTTCCCAAAG
Organism: Marivita sp.; assembly: GCF_048006345.1. Taxonomy (GTDB): domain Bacteria; phylum Pseudomonadota; class Alphaproteobacteria; order Rhodobacterales; family Rhodobacteraceae; genus Marivita. The sequence goes on from NZ_CP180351.1 coordinate 471,745, forward strand.
TTCGACACTGGTTTCCCCACACTTCCCCACGAACAAACACAAACCCCGACAACTTCCGATTTTTGCGGTCGGTTCATTGCGTGTGGGGTCAGGCAAACATGACCTCACCAGCGCTGGTTTCGCAACTCAAAGATGAACGGAACCAAACATATGACACTGCTACTGAAAATGAAGTTAACCCTGCGGTCGTTGCTTTGCACCATCTGGTGCCACCGCGTGACCTATGCCGGACTGGCGCTTGCCTATGGTGCAGGGTGCCTTGGCGTGATCGAAAAAGAGACCGTCGCGCAGATCGCGACAGCTCTGTATTGCACGATGGTGGCGCAAAGGCACTGACCGTACGGATCAACCGTAAGCTTCGGGCTTCCCTTCCGTACGGTTCACCCCCAAGACCCCCCGAAAACGCAAAAACGGGCCGAAATGGCCCGTTTTTCCTCTCTGGGCCGTACGGTTCGATCCCTTGAACCGTACAAAAGCCCATTTTATGGGCGCTTTACAGCCCCAGCTTCGCCATCACCAACTGGTTGACCGCCGCCGGGTTGGCCTTGCCGCCCGTGGCCTTCATCACCTGGCCCACGAACCAGCCTGCAAGCTTCGGATTTTGCTGGGCTTTTTCCACCTGCGCCGGGTTCGCCGCGATGATCTCGTCCACTGCTTTCTCGATGGCACCCGTGTCCGTGACCTGTTTCATCCCCCGCGCGTCCACAATCTCCGCCGGGTCCCCACCTTCGGTATAGACGATCTCAAAGAGGTCCTTCGCGATCTTGCCCGAGATGTCACCCGACTTGATTAGTGCAATGATTCCAGCCAGTTGTGCGGGCGAGACCGGGCTTTCCGTGATGTCGTGATCCTTTTTTTTCAACCGTCCAAAAAGTTCATTGATCACCCAGTTCGCCGCCAGCTTCCCATCGCCGCACCCCGCGACCACCTCTTCGAAGTAGCCCGCGTTCGCCGTGTCCGCCGTCAACACGCCCGCGTCATATTCGGACAGGCCGAACTCATTGACAAAACGTGATTTTTTCTCGTCCGGCAGCTCTGGCAGGGACGCCGCGATGTCGTCCACCCAGGCCTGTTCGATCTCGAGGGGCAGCAGATCCGGGCACGGGAAATACCGGTAATCATGCGCCTCTTCCTTGGAACGCATTGATCTTGTTTCATTTTTATCCGGATCATAGAGCCGCGTTTCCTGATCGATGCTGCCGCCATTCTCAAGGATCGCAATCTGCCGCCGCGCCTCGTAGTCGATGGCCATCTGGATGAACCGCATGGAGTTCATGTTCTTGATCTCGCAGCGCGTGCCGAGATGGGAAAAATCCTGTGTTTCCTGATACTTCTCGTACTGGCCGGGACGACAGACCGACACGTTCACATCCGCGCGCAGGTTGCCGTTCTGCATGTTTCCGTCACACGTCCCCAGATACCGCAGGATCTGCCGCAGCTTCACCACATACGCCGCCGCCTCTTCCGGCCCGCGAATGTCCGGACGGCTGACAATCTCCATCAGCGCCACACCGGTCCGGTTCAAATCCACGAACGACATCGCCGGATCCATGTCGTGGATCGACTTGCCCGCGTCCTGCTCGATATGGATGCGTTCGATCCGCACCCGCCGCGCGATGCCCGGTTCCATGTCGACGATCACTTCGCCTTCGCCCACGATCGGGTGATAAAGCTGGCTGATCTGGTAGCCCTGCGGCAGGTCCGGATAGAAATAATTCTTGCGATCAAAAGCACTTACGAGGTTGATCTGTGCCTTCAGGCCCAAGCCTGTGCGCACCGCCTGCTCAACACAGAACTCGTTGATGACCGGCAGCATCCCCGGCATGGCCGCATCCACGAAGGCCACGTTTGAGTTCGGCTCTGCCCCGAATTGGGTCGACGCGCCCGAGAAGAGCTTGGCCTTGGAGGCGATCTGTGCGTGCACTTCCATCCCGATGACCAGTTCCCAGTCATGCTTTGCGCCAGCAATCACTTTGGGTTTCGGGGCGTCGAAGGTCAGGTCCAGCATGGCAAATCCTCTTGGCAGGAACGCCCGGTGGAATACGCCAGAGGGGGGCAGGGGGCAAGGGGGCCGTGCCGGGTTTCCCGGCCTCAGGCGTCAGGACGCCGGGGTGCGGTGACGGGTGGCAGCCCCTTGGCATGGCGGTCCAGCGCCGCCGAGGCGCGCTGGCGCCCTTTGGCCAGTCGGTCCCGATCTTCAAGGCGGGTGGCCCAGACGCCCTTTGCGGCGTACCAGATGCGGGGATGCACCTCGCGCAGGTAGTCGGCGACGATCCAGTCGAAACAGTCGGCGATCCGCGCCCGAGCGTCCTGATTGACGCCCTCGGGTTCCAGTGCCGTCCCGGTGTAGGCGGCAAAGGTGTTGACCGTGTGCTGGTCGGCGCGGCGGGCAAGAATGTCCCGGATGCCGGTGCAGAACAGGTCGGCATCCAGCAGCGCAAACGCCTCATCATCGACGGTCAGCGCATCGAAATAGGTCCAGGTGTAACCGCCCGCGCCCCAGACATCCGCCGTACGCTCCATCGTGCGACGCGCCTCATGGTCAAGCCGTTCGTAACTGCCAAACCAGCGTGGGAGCATGTGATTGCCCAGTGCACGCATGTATTTGGCTACGTTGGGCGCAAGGTCGATCAGGTCTTCGTAATCGTCGCTGGCGCGGGTGCGGGGTTGGGTTTCGGCCGTCAGCAGCGCGCAGCGGACAGATGCCAGCATGGGCGAATCCAACTCGAACGCATCATATTGGTCGATCAGGCCCGCAGCACTGCGGAAATGGCGGAAAAACGCGGCGCGGTGCGCGGCGGGAATATCCTGTCGCCATCCTTCGCCGCGCCAAGCCCAGCCGATGTCGACATGGGCCATCGCCACGACATAGGCAACGCCGTGATCCTGCGGTGTTTCCTCGAGGACGAGCTGCATTTCGTTCATGATGGATGCCGCGCCCAGTTCATCGCCCGCAGTGACCGCACGGGTCGCTGCTGTGACGGCATCTGCACGCGCTCCCTCGGCAAGAATCTCGGCCTCGGGCACGCCGCCGGGCGTAAGGCTGCGTTTGGAATCGGCTTCGCGAATGCGATCCCCGAGAGTTGCCCACGCGTCCTGGCGGGCGAGATAGAGTCCGGCCTCGAACAATGCGTGGTGGACGTCTTCCTCTTCGCTGGTGACCAGGAAGGGACGCTCGGATTTCGGGGTCATGCCAAGTGCTTCGATGTTCAGAACTTTTCCGCGCGGTGCGGTGTCAGACGCAGCGCCGCGTCCTCGGCGGATCAGGCTTGTGAGGTTGTTCAAAACGGTCATGGCAATGGCCTTTGGAAGATCCGGGTTATGGGCCGGACGAGCAACATTCGATCTTTGAAATGCCCGAAAAACGTGTCGCAAATCGGGCGGCAAAGCGATTTCGTATGGGTATTCCGAGGGCGCTCTTTCGAGCATCGGCGACAATTCGCAAGTCACCCGCCTTCGAGGCTGAAACCCGCTCATGAGGGCGGCGTTTTGCGCTTTTCCTTGATTTTTGGGAAAAAATCGGAAATCAAAATCCGATGTCACGCTGGGGGATCATATGCGTGGCGGTGTGTGTGCTTGGTTTAGCCGGGGCTGTTGCCGCCTCACCCGCCACAATGGTTGATACGCAATCAACCAACGCGCTGACCGTGTCGCTCAGACCGGTTGCGCGCAATTACACCCCTCTTCCCGAAATGCGCTGGAGCCACCGGCGCGAGGCGGATCGTTGGTCTCGTGCCGCGCTCACGGCATTGCGCAGCCATGCCAGTGTTCTTCCGCGCGTCGTGCCCAAGGACATCGGCGACTGGTGTCCGGCCTACGTGACCAACGATACCGCGGCGCGGGAGGCGTTCTGGATCGGTCTGCTGTCGACGCTGGCCAAGCACGAAAGCACCTTCCGTCCGAACGCTGTCGGCGGGGGTGGCAAGTGGTACGGCCTTTTGCAGATCCTGCCTGCCACAGCGCGTGGCTACGGCTGTAAGGCCACCTCACGCGAGGATTTGAAGAGCGGTGCCGCGAACCTGCAATGCGCTCTGCGGATCATGGCAGTGACCGTGCCGCGCGATGGGGTCGTGTCCCATGGCATGCGTGGCGTTGCAGCGGATTGGGGCCCGTTTCACAGCCGCACGAAACGCACCGACATGATGGCATGGACCCGCGCGCAGCCTTATTGCGCAGGGCTTTCGCGGTCTTTGCGGCCTGTGGCGCGCCCAGTGCGTGCCCCCTGGGAAGGTGTGGTCTCGACCCGCGGCTTCTAGGCCCGCCGGGCCGGAAAACGAGTGGCGTCCAGCAGCGAAACACCTTGTTTTCGGGGTTCCCCCAAAGCCAGAGTTGCGCGGCGCAGGAGTGCAATTCCCTCTTCCGAATTTTCGGGCAGCGCCTTTGGAGAGATCGGCTCGCCGATGCGAATTTCAAAAGGCTGTCGGTTCTTGTTCAGCGTCTCGTGAAACAGCGTGATGTCCCGCAGCGTCGGGTGGATTGCATCGAACAGGTAGAACAGCGCCGAATTGCGCGCCTGCAGGTGGATCGGGATCACAGGCAGCTCGAATTTGCGCGCAAGCATCGCAGCGGACGCCATCCAAGGTCGTTCATGCAGACGCGCACCGCGCCGTTTCGCCAGCCTTCCCGACGGAAAGATCACGCCCAGCCGCCCGTCTTCCACAGCCTTGCGGGCGAACACCATCGTGCCGCGTGTCTTGGCATGGCTGCGCCGCTCCTTGCGCCATTCAACGGGCGCGATCATGTCGCCCATCTGCGGCAACACCTTGAGGATGTCGTGATTCGCGAAATAATACGCGTCGGTGCGCACCTCGCGCAGTGCGGAATGCAGAATGATCCCGTCGGCGATGCCGGTCGGGTGGTTGGCCACGATCATCGCCGCCCCGTGCCGGGGAATTTGGCCAAGGCCGGACACAGACACATCGCGGGCGAGCATGTCGGCCATCACGGTCATTATCTCAAGAGAGCTGAGGTGCTGAACCTCTTCGCCCAGAGCGACCGTCCGGTCATACCCCAAAAGCCTGTTCAACGCGGGACGCGCCAACGAGGCGGCCAGTGTCGGGCGAAACAACCAAGGCGCGCGGTCCTCGATCAGCGGGTCGATGCGGTCTTTCATGCGAGCTCTCCTGCCAGAGCAGCGTGACAATGGCATGACAACCGCAGGACATTCCGCACCGGGAGGCAAGTCATAAATCCAGAGCGGACGGTTCTGCGCGGTGTCATGCCACTTATCGGCAAACGTCGGCAATGCCCTGCCGGTTCCACGGCAAAGAAGATTTTTTCATCCAAGGCACTGGCGAATGGCCATCAGGGCCGCCGCCGCTTTGCCAGGGCGCATCAACCCAGGATGCGGCTGACCATCTCGTCCGTGTCGCGGCTCAGCTTCGGTTTGGCCTTGATCCGCTCCAACTGGGCGCGGATGAGCGCTTGCCGACCGTCATCATAACGCTTCCAGGTCTGGAATACCGAACACATCCGCGCCGTGGTCTGCGGGTTCTTGTCGTCCAGCTTGATCAACCAATCGGCAAGGAACGCGTATCCCGCACCATCCTTTCGGTGGAACCCGGCATGGTTCATGGCAAACCCTCCCATGACCGCGCGGAACCGGTTGGGATTGCCCATGTCAAAGGCTGGGTGTTCCACCAATCCTTCTGCCACATCCACCGCCATGTCCGGTTTCGCCATGCCCACCTGCAACCCGAACCATTTGTCCATCACCAAACGGTCGTGTTTCCATTGCTGTTCGAACGCCTTGGTCGCCGCAGCGCCCTGTCCGGCGGAAATCAGCTGTGACAGCGCAGAAAGCTGCAACGTCATATCGTCTGCCGCATCGTATTGCGCCTGTGCGGCAGCCCCACCATCAAGACGCGACTGCAAGGCGAGCAAGGCTGACCCTAGGGACCGTTTCCCTGACTGCTCTGCATCCGGCTTGTACGGCGCATCAACCGCGACCGAGGCACGAAGCTCCGGGAGGAACCCTTGCCACGCCTCGGCCATATGGCCACGCAGGTCTTCTGCTGCCTGCCAGATCGCGTCAGGGTCGGGCGTTGTGCCCATCTCGAACAGCACCTGCGCCATCTCTGATTGGGTCGGCAGCGACAGCATCAGCGCCCGGAATGCCGGATCAAGGGTGTCATCCCGGACAACCCGTTCCAACCCTTCGAGCCAAGCCATATCCGGACCTGCACCATTGCGGATCATCGCCACGAGGCAGTCGCGGGCAAGATTGCGGTTTGCTTCCCAGCGGTTGAAGGCGTCGGTGTCATGCGCCAACAGAAACGCGCGTTCTTCGCGGCTGACGGTGCGCTCGAGTACGATTGGGGCAGAAAACCCGCGCAGGATCGACGGTATCGGCTTGCTGGCCAGCCCTTCGAAGGCAAAACTCTGTTCGGCCTTTGTCATTTCCAGCACACGTGTCGGCACCACCTCATCCCCATTGGGGTTGAGCAGGCCCACAGCGACGGGAATGACCTTGGGGTCTTTCACATCCTGGCCGGGCGTCGGCGGTGTGTGCTGTCTGAAGGTCAGGGTATAGACCCCGTCCGCCCAATCCTCTGACACCGAAACGCGGGGGGTGCCGGATTGCGAATACCAAAGCTTGAACTGCGCAAGGTCGCGGCCCGTGGCATCCTCGAACACGCGAAGCCAATCCTCGATGGTGCAGGCCTGACCATCATGGCGGTCAAAATAGAGATCAAGAGCACGTTTATAAGCATCGTCACCAACCAGCGTTTTGAGCATGCCGATCACCTCGGCACCTTTTTCATAGACCGTGGCGGTGTAGAAATTGTTAATTTCCTGAAAACTCTCCGGCCGCACCGGGTGGCTCAATGGGCCTTGATCTTCGGGGAATTGACGCGCACGCAGGTCGATCACGTCGCTGATGCGTTTCACCGGTTCCGAGCGCATATCCGCCGTGAATTGCGCATCGCGGAAGACCGTTAACCCCTCTTTCAGGCAAAGCTGGAACCAGTCACGGCAGGTGATCCGGTTGCCCGTCCAGTTGTGGAAATACTCATGCGCAATAATCGCTTCAATTCTCTCGAAATTCATGTCGGTCGACGTTTCGGGCGAGGCCAGAACGCAGGAGGAATTGAAGACGTTCAGCCCCTTGTTCTCCATCGCGCCCATGTTGAAGTCGTCGACCGCGACGATGTTGAAGATATCGAGATCATATTCGCGCCCGTAAACCTCTTCATCCCAAGTCATTGATTTTTTAAGCGCTTCCATCCCGAACGCGCATTTGTCCTCGTCACCCGGGCGGACCCAGATGTTTAACTCCACTTCCTTGCCGGACATGGTTGTGAACCGGTCGGGATGGTTCACCAGATCGCCGGCCACCAACGCAAAAAGATAGGCGGGCTTCGGCCACGGGTCGTGCCATTCCGCCCAGCCATCACCACTGCCAACCGGGTTTCCATTGGACAGCTTCACCTTTTCTTCACCTTCGATTCGTACGGTGAAGGTGCTCATCACGTCCGGGCGGTCCGGATAGTAGGTGATCTTGCGGAACCCTTCCGCCTCGCATTGGGTGCAATACATGCCGTTCGACATGTAAAGCCCCTCGAGCGCGGTGTTGGTCTGCGGGCTGATCTCGACTTCGGCCTCCCAAATGAACGGCGTGTCCGGCACGGTGCAGCGCAGCCCGTCGTCGGTCACGTCAGGCAATACGTCTTGCCCGTCGATCTTGGCCCAGATCAGGGAAAGCTCTTCGCCATGCAGGAAAAACGCCCGGTCCGTCGCATCCGGATTTGGCGCAAACGCAATCCGGCTGATCACCCGCGTGGAAGTCGGCGCCAAACGAAAGGTCAGGTGAACACTCTCCACCACATAGCCAAAGGGCGTGTAATCCTTGAGGTAGATCGTCTTGGGCGCGGCGTCTTTCATCAGAAGCTCCGAATTGGGATCATTGCGTGTTGAGGTAGTACCTACGCCGCGATTTGGAAGAAGGGAAACGGGTTCCATCACTGGTCGCGCGGCGCGCGCTGCCTAGATGTGCAGGCATGACGACAATCCTATGGTTCAAACGCGACCTGCGCATCCATGACAACCCCGCTCTGGCCTTGGTCGCGCGGGATGAAAAAGTCGTACCGCTCTATATCGTCGAGCCGGATTATTGGGCTTTGACCGATACGTCGGGTCGACAGTTCGCGTTTTTGCGCGAGAGTCTGGCTGATTTGCAAACTGCATTACGTGGACTTGGCAGCGATTTGGTCCTGCGTTTGGGCGATGCAGTTACGGTGCTGGAAGATTTGTACCAAACGGTAAAATTCGACGATCTGGTGAGTCATGAAGAAACGGGCAACGCTTGGACCTTTGAACGTGACAAGCGCGTGGCTGCATGGGCAAGAGGCCAGGGCGTTCGATGGACCGAACTGCCGCAATCGGGCGTTGTGCGCCGTCTGCAGGAGCGCGACGGTTGGGCGGGACAGCGCAACGCCTTTATGGCGCGGGCTCAGATCACGGTACCAAAGGCGTTGCCGCCCTGCGACCTGCCGTCGGACCCGATCCCCACGCTCTGCGCGCCGGATGTCTGTTCAGACAGGCAACCGGGAGGACGAGACCACGCGCTTTCTCTGCTTGGCGGCTTCCTGACAGACCGGGGGCAAACCTATCGCAGCGCTATGTCCTCGCCTTTGGAAGGGGCCGTGGCCTGTTCGCGCCTCAGTCCGCATCTGGCGTTCGGAACAATCACCGTGCGTGAGGTGGCACAGGCCACCGCAGCCCGCCAGCGCGAGGTCAAGGGCGGGCCGCGCGATGGCTGGGTCGGCAGCCTCAAGTCGTTTCAGTCCCGCCTCGCATGGCGCGATCACTTCATGCAGAAGCTGGAGGATGAACCAGCCCTCGAACATCGCTGCCTGCACCGCGCCTATGAAGGCATGCGCCCGTTGGAACCGGATCAGAGCCGCCTGAGCGCATGGGAAAATGGCGAAACCGGTCTGCCTTTCCTTGACGCCTGCATGCGGTCATTGCGCGCCACCGGTTGGCTCAATTTCCGGATGCGGGCGATGGTGGTCAGCGTGGCGAGTTACCATCTTTGGCTTGATTGGCGCAGCACCGGCAAACACTTGGCCCGGATGTTTACGGATTATGAGCCGGGCATCCATTGGTCCCAGATGCAGATGCAATCGGGTACCACGGGCATCAACACGCCGCGCATTTACAACCCGATCAAGCAGGGCTCTGACCAGGATCCAACCGGCGCTTTCACACGACACTGGCTGCCCGAGCTGGCAGATGTGCCAGACAAGCATCTGCAAACGCCATGGACATGGGATGGGGCAGGGCGGGTGCTGGGCAAGACCTATCCGGAGCCGATCATCGATGTGGGCGAGGCTGCCCGTGCCGCACGGGACCGCATTTTCTCCATGCGCCGCAGCGTGGACCGATCCGAGACGCAGCGCGTGATCCACAAACATGCCAGCCGCAAAGACAGCGCCGGGCATTTCGTCAATGACCGCGCACCACGCAAACCGCGCCGGACCAAATCCGATAGCGCACAACTGACACTGGACCTGTAGTGCCCAAAAAGCGCAAGAAATCCGACCTGCCCACCAAGACCTGTGCCAGCTGCGGGCTGCCGTTCACATGGCGCAAGAAGTGGGAAAAGGTTTGGGACGAGGTGAAATACTGTTCGGATCGGTGCCGTAAGGCCAAGAGGAAGGCGTGATCTTTCGTCAAACACGGAAGAGTCGCAGTCGATTATCAAGATTTCCAAAATGCACTATTTTTGGTCAGATAACCTGACCAAACCTGTTGCGGATCGGAAACTTTCTTTCTAATGGAATACCGCCGTATACAGCGAGGGGATAACCGCCATGAGCACGCGCATCGACCGCCACGGACTGCAGATCGACCAGACGCTTTTTGATTTCATCGAAGGGCAGGCCTTGCCCGGCACCGGTGTCGAAGCCGATGCGTTCTGGGCCGCGCTGTCGACGCTGGCGCATGAGTTTGGCCCGAAGAACGCGACGCTGCTGAAAACGCGCGAAGACCTGCAGACCCAGATCGACGAATGGCACATCCGCCACCGCAACCAGCCGCATGACCACGAGGCCTATAAGGCGTTTCTGTCCGAGATTGGTTACCTGCTGGACGAAGGCGATGATTTCGAGATCGAAACGGTCAACACCGATCCCGAGATCGCCAGCGTTCCCGGCCCGCAGCTTGTCGTGCCGATCACCAACGCCCGCTACGCGCTGAACGCCGCCAATGCCCGCTGGGGTAGCCTTTATGATGGCTTTTACGGCACCGACGCGATGGGCACACCCGCACCCAAAGGCGGCTATGACAAAGGCCGAGGTGCCCGCGTTGTGGCACGTGCGCGTGTCTTCCTTGATGAAGCATTTCCGATCGAGGGTGGCAGCCATGCCGATGTGCGCCGCTACTATGTTCACAACGGCGCGCTGCTGATTGACGATATGCCGCTGGCGCAGCCGGAAAAGTTCATCGGGTACAAGGGCCACCCCAAAGCACCCGATGCTGTGCTGCTGCGGAACAACGGTCTGCATGTCGAACTGGTCTTTGACCGCACGCATTTCATCGGCAGCCGCGATCAGGCGGGGCTGGCGGATGTGCGACTTGAAAGCGCGATCAGCGCAATCATGGATTGCGAAGACTCGGTCGCCTGCGTCGATGCCGAGGACAAGACGCTGGCCTATTCCAACTGGCTGGGCCTGATGAAGGGCGATCTGGCCGACACGTTCGAAAAGGGCGGCAAGACCGTTACCCGCGCGCTGAACTCCGACCTGACCTACACCGCGCCGGACGGCAAGAGTGAGGTCACGATCAAGGGCCGTGCTCTGATGCTGGTGCGCAATGTGGGCCACCTGATGACCAATCCGGCGATCCTGCTCAAGGACGGGATCGAGATTTATGAAGGTCTGATGGACGCAATGATCACCACGCTCATCGCCAAGCACGATCTGGGCAAGACCGCGGGCCTGCGCAATTCGCATCACGGGTCGGTTTACGTGGTAAAGCCCAAGATGCACGGGCCGGACGAGGTGGCCTTTGCCGATGAGACCTTTACGTTCGTCGAGAAGGCTCTGGGCCTGCCGCAATACACCGTCAAGCTGGGCATCATGGACGAGGAGCGCCGCACATCGGTGAATCTCAAACAGTGCATCCGCGCCGCCAAGCACCGGGTTGCCTTCATCAACACCGGCTTCCTTGATCGCACGGGTGACGAGATCCACACCTCGATGGAAGCGGGACCCTTCAGCCGCAAGGACTTCATCAAGCGCAAGGCGTGGATCGGCGGCTACGAGAACCGCAACGTGGATATCGGGCTTGAGTGTGGTCTTTCGGGCAAAGCGCAGATCGGCAAAGGCATGTGGGCCATGCCCGACATGATGGCCGCCATGTTGGAGCAGAAGATCGAACACCCGAAATCCGGCGCCAACTGCGCTTGGGTGCCGTCTCCGACGGCGGCCACGCTGCACGCGCTGCATTATCACAAGATCGATGTGTTCGCCGTGCAGGACAAGCTGCGCAAGGGGGGGCGTCGCGCGCATGTCGATACGATCCTCGATATCCCGCTGGCCGCGTTCCAGAAATGGTCGAAGGACCAGATCACCCGCGAGGTCGAGAACAACGCGCAGGGTATACTCGGGTACGTGGTGCGCTGGGTTGATCAGGGGGTGGGCTGCTCCAAGGTGCCCGACATCAACAACATCGGCCTGATGGAGGACCGCGCGACCTGCCGCATCAGCGCGCAGCACATCGCCAACTGGCTGCACCATGACGTGGTCTCAAAGGACGACGTGATGGAGATCCTGCAACGTATGGCCGCTGTTGTGGACACGCAGAATGCGGGTGATCTGGCCTACACAGCAATGGCACCGGGGTTTGAGACCATCGCCTTCAAAGCCGCCTGCGATCTGGTCTTCGAAGGCCGCGTGCAGCCCTCGGGCTACACCGAGCCGGTGCTGCACAAGCGCCGTCTGGAGCTGAAAGCCGCCAGCTGAGGCGTGCGTTTCGGTCAACCGAAGCGAACGATGCGTTGACGCATCGTCACCGGGCGAAACCCGCCGCAAGAAACCGGGGCGCTGTGTAAGATTTGCATTTGCGCCCCCAAACCCTTCTGCGTATAGAGACGTCAGGCACCCGTAGCTCAGCTGGATAGAGCGCTGCCCTCCGAAGGCAGAGGCCAGAGGTTCGAATCCTCTCGGGTGCGCCAAAAAAAGCTATAAATCAATTACTTATTCTTTCGTCGCCTTTGGGGCCAAGTGCTTACGTGGGAAAGTCGCGTAAGCAGTGCAGTCGCGGCAGTAAGCTGAAACAGTATCGTCAACCAATCGAATTTTTTGGCCTGGCCTTCTGATCGAAGGGGCATGACTTCAGCGTTCGTGCTTGTATCGCGATCTTTCATCTCGCCCAGCATCGCATCGAGAAAACTAGAGCTGCTGGTTCCGGCAAGCACTGCGGGGGATATGGCGGTGCAGCCCACTTTCGTGTGCACTGTGTGTGCAACATGTCGACGTAGAGAGGCAAATTCTGGCAAAGTACGACGTAGTCCAGCGTAGCCACATCTGCCGCCAGCAGTTTGGCCAAAGCAGAATAATCACTATAAAAACAATACCTTAAATTGAGCGTCGAACCGATGATGGATGGTGGAGATTTTGATTTTATTTCAATCAGTTGAACGGCATCGTGTGCAGCGCATGTTCATGTTTCGATCGCGTTATCTCGCACTGCGTCGTGTGCATTTCGGTTTATGAAGCCGATTGGAACGAGATTGTATTTGGTATTGCGACATCGACGCTTTGAGTTGATGGCGACGTGCCCCCCCCCCCCCGGCCTTTGGCTCTTTTGCGTCATTAGTAAGAACGGCCCTCAGCCGACGTTCGTCATATGAGACTTCGCCACAATGTAGCATCGCCGAACCGGACCTGCGCTGCGGACGCAATATTTAGTCGGAATCGAACTCGAGATCGGTAAAACAAATGTGCCATCGTTCTCGTTCTACGAGACGATAACGACTACCTGTCCGCAACCATATCCGCGATTTGCGTCTTCAAGACCGACACAAAGTCACCGCTGGAAGGCCGGGTTGCGAGTGGGGAGAAGACCACGGATTTGAGGCCCAATTCGCTGGCGCGGTCTATGGCACCTTCTGGTGGAGCTGCTTCCCAGATCAATAGGGTTGCGGCTGTCTCACCGGCCATCGTCTGCAGCTCCTGCCACTGAGTGTCATTCGGCATTGCGCCTGCATCCCATTCCAGGCTGGTGATGTCTAACCCATAGGCACGCGCGAGATATTGATACCGGGGGTGGGTCGCCAAGATCGTTGTTCCTTGCAAGGTGGTGAGGGTCTCACGCGCCTCTGCGTCCAACGCCGTCAGCTCCGTCACCAACCCCGGCAATGCCGCGTCGATCTGATTACCAAGCTCGGGCATCCGCCGCTTCATCGCTGCTGCCAGCGCCTCGGCTTGCCGTGCGGCCTGCGCGAAATCGAGCCACGTGTAGCTGGCCGTTCCGGTGTGCGAATGCTCCCCATCCGCGCCATGGCTGTGCGTGACGGATTGCGTGGCGATGTAGGCGTCAGAGAACCCGGCGGAGGTATCGACCAAGCGCGAGCCTGGAAGCGAGGTGCGCGTGGTCCATGTCGCGAAGCCGGCTCCATTCAGGGCGATCAGATCGGCCTGCTGGATGGCGGCGATTTCGGACAGGCCCGGTCGCCAGAAGGACGGGTCACGCCCCTCGGGTACCGGGAAAAGCACCTCCACAGCATCCCCGCCAAGGCGTTCGGCCATCCAGGCCAGCGGGTAGTTGACCGTTGCAACAACAGGGCGGTCCTGTGCGCTGGCGACGCCGGCAACCAAGGACAAACAGATGGCAAGGCGCTTGAGCATCAATTGGTTCCCTGCCCATAGGCGATGTCATCGGGTGTGAGCATCCAGTAATCCGAGTGCCCTTCGCTGACATCGACTTCGATCATTAGGCCGGTCTCTGCCGCGCCGTCGGGAAGGGTGAACTGCGTCTTGCCTTCGGCGCCGACCTCGAGGGTCATCAGCAGCACGTTGTCGGCATCCAGCACACGAATTTCGCCACCTGTCGGAACTCGGCCAGAGGAAAACGTGGACTCCACCGTCACGGTCTCGCCGGCGACCGAGGCAAAGACCCGCAGGTCATGCGCTGCGACCGGAAGGGCCGCAACGCAAAGAGCAACGATCAGAGCGCGGATCACTGCGCGCCCCAGGGTTCAAAATGCACCCAGATCACCGCGCCCAGTTCGTGCGCCTTGTCCTGACCTTCGAACTGCATCGGGTCGTCGGCGGTGTTCAGCGCGGCAAAGCCCCACCAGCCCGCTGTCGGCACGGCGTAGCTGAAGACGCCATCGGCATCCGCCTTGATGGTCTGGGTGATCATCAGATCAGACGGGGCGACAGCGCTGCCATCCTGATTGTAGTATTCCACCTCGACCTCGGCATAGGGTACGGCCTCGCCATCCAGCTTGACGATGCCTTGGAAGATGTTGCCTTCCCACAGGGCGAAGGGCTTGGACAGGGGAACGATCTCGGTTTTGAGGCCGAGTTCGGCATCCCAGCCTTCGTCATCGCCATAGGCCGAGACGTAGGTCTTGGTGAAATGGGTGATAAAGGCGTCTTCCTCCGGTTCCCAATAGGGTTGCGGTGTCATGGCAAAGACATAGGTGCCCGGGCGTTCCAACCGGTATTCCATGGCAAAGCCGGGATGGTCCATGACCTGCGCATCTTCCAGCATGCCAAGCAGGTCCGTGGTGTCTTCGCCATGGGTCACTGTGAAGGCCTCGGGGCGTTCAAGCACCATGCCGATGCTTTCAAACGGATGGGAGAAGGACAGCGTCAGGTCGATGCTGCGGCCGTCTTCCTGGCTGACCATATTGTCGGAGGGAATGATCATGCCGTAATGGGCAGTGGCCGTCGTGGCGAGGGCGGCGATAGCCGCGGCGGTCATCATGGTTTTCATCAGGCGATCTCCAATCGAGGTCTGGTTAAAAAGTGTCACAGCGCGAGAATCCACGCTACAATTTGGTCGCCGTTCATGGTTACGGCGGTCATAAGGGCAGCGGCAAGGCCTGCGGATAAAATCAACAATAGGGCGATTTCTGCTACTGCCAATTGCAGGATCACGAACCGTCCCGCACCAAGCCGTTTCGCCGTCTCGATCTCAGAGGCGCGCAGGCTCCACGCGAGAAAAAGCGACAGCGCGATGGCGCCCAGAGCGGCGACACCGATCACAAGGGTGACCGCGTCGAGCAAAGTTGCGATGCGGAAAATGCGGTCGACCAGTCCCGCCACGATCTCGGCCGGAACGGTCATCTGCAGGGGGTTCTCCGGGTCGAGGTATCGCCCGCGCAAAATTGTGCCGGAGCGCGTGTCATAGGGCACGACCAGAACGGCAGAGAGGGGATAGTCGCTGGCAGACCCATGGAAATGGAAGCTGTCGATGTTGTCCGGCGTGATCCGCTGGAATTGTGTGATCGCCGCATTGGCGGTGATGTTGCCATCGGCATCGGCTGTCACGACGTCTTCGTGTCCGTGGCCGATGCCTGCAATCACCCAGGCCGTCTTGACGTCTGTGAACACCGCTTCATCGTCGGGCGTACCGGTAGCCGCCAGAACGCCGGTGATCTGCAACTCCAGAGGATAGACCCCGTCGAGGTCAAAAAGGTTCTCGGGCGCAGAGACCACCGTATCCCCCGGCCCAAGCCCAAGCCGATCCGCCACCTGTTCGCCCAGAACGGCCTCACCCAGAAGCGCCACCTGACGCCCCTCGGCAATCGTCAGGTCCCGGAAGTCGAAATAGTCGAGAGACGTCCCGACGATCCGCGCGCCATTGGTCTGGAACGCTGTGTGCAGGGGGATGGGCAGGGCAAGGCCACTGTCCCAAACAGCGTCTTCAGCGGCGCGGGTGATCGGCTGTGTGCGATCCTCGGAAAAATAGATTGCCCCCATCACCAGATCGAGCTGGCTGCCACGCGCTCCCAGTACCAGTGGCGTCGCTTGGGCGCGTTGGGTCAGTGCCTGTTCCGATCCGCGCAGC
The DNA here is from genome assembly GCF_048006345.1 of Marivita sp. Lineage (GTDB taxonomy): Bacteria > Pseudomonadota > Alphaproteobacteria > Rhodobacterales > Rhodobacteraceae > Marivita. Next base: position 487,771 of record NZ_CP180351.1, read on the forward strand.
AGCACTTGTGTCACCATCGGCACCGACAGGATCAACGCGCCCACCACGACCAGCACAAGGCTACGCGCCCAAGTCCAACGTAGATGGGCAAAGGCCAGAAACAGCGCGTTCATGCCGGTTGCCTCAGGGTGGCAAAGTCGATGACACGGTCGAACCGGGGCAGCTGGTCGTGGTCGTGGGTCACGGCCAGCACGGTTGCACCCATCTCGGACGCGCGGCCGAAAAGAAGGTCGAGGATGGCTTCTTTTGTTTCGGGATCAAGATTGCCTGTCGCTTCGTCCGCCAGGATCAGTTGCGGCTGCGTCACCAAGGCCCGACAGATCGCCACGCGCTGTTGTTCACCGCCGGACAGCGCATGAGGATGGCTTTTCAGGCGATGGGCAACGCCGCATGCTTCGGCCAGTGCCTTGGCACGTTCCCGGACATCGGCATCAAGGCGCAGGCCTAATCCAACGCGATAGGGGTAGAGAATGTTCTCGAACGCACTTAGGTAATCGACCAACGCGAAGTTCTGAAAGATGAATCCCACATGTGTCGCGCGAAATCTGCGGCGCGCGGCTTCGTCCAGATCTGACAGATCGTTTCCCGCGACTGTCACATGTCCTGCATTGGCCTGAACCAGCCCGGCCACGAGGTTCAAAAGCGTTGTCTTGCCCGTACCGCTGGGGCCGATCACACCGACGCGTTCGCCCGTCTCCACGGTCAGCGTCGGGATGTTGAGTGCAAACCCACCGCGTGGATAGGCGAAGGTCAGATCACGGACAGCGATCAACTGTCTTCCTCCAGCGGGGGTGCGTCGGCATTGCGTTCCAGCGTTCCGGCATCTGTACGGTCAACATCCTTGAGGGTGAAGCCGGTGATCTTCCACACGCCCGCATCCGACGCCATGACCAGATCGGCGGCATAGGCATTGCCGCGCATATGCATATGCTCAGAATGGCCGACCACCCCAAGCACGCGCCATTTTGCCGAGATCTTGACGATCTCGCCTTGCGGTCGCGCGCTCATCCCCAAGAGGGACACCTCATGGATCTCCTGATCCGGGTTCAGTCCACCACCCGCCATCGCACCGACCCGTTCCAGATAGAGCTGCTCCAAGGCTGGCCCGTTCGCCACTTCTGCCAGCCGGTCATAAATCGCGGCTTCTTCCGTTTCGCCGAAAGCTTCATAGACTCGTGCGAGGATGCCTGGCAGAACCAACGGACTTTCCTGAGAAAACTCGCGAGGGGACATGCCGTCCGCGGAGATTGCATTGTCTTGATTGAGAGCGATAGACGACCACACCATAAGGCCCACGCCCGCCATCAACAGTACCGCGATAACAACGTTCTTCAGCATGTTTTGAACGCTCCGCCTCTGTTGGTCCCGGATTAGACCTTAGTTCGGGCCAAGCCAAGTACAAGGTGACCCTCTTTCAGGCTGCCGACTCCTCACTCGGAATTTTCATAGCAAATTCCGGACGAGAGTCAGGTCATTGCAAAGCGGAATGTGCATTATCCGACCCGGAACGCCAGTGGGTGGAAGTGAACTCAAGTCGCAGTGACACAATTGTTTTTTCCCACAGAGCGCGTGGGGGTTATTGTCACGATCGCTCTGTCACTTTGCAGTCGCGCCAATCACTCAGCAGCCACCGTCGTATCTAGCGGCTCAGATTCTCCGTATCCCGTCGGCACGGGCAGGTCCGGCAAGCTGGCGGCCCGTTTCTGCAAAGCGCGGCCAATGACAACGCGGCTTATCTCTGTTGTCCCATCGACGATCCGCAACATCTGCGCCAGGCGAGACAATCGATCCAGTCCATAAGGCTTGAGCAAACCCATTCCACCCAAGACCTGAGTGCAGGTATTGGCCGCTTTTACAGCGGCGTCCGGCACGAAACGTTTTGCGTGGGCTGCCATCAAAGGCCCTTCGGGAGTCCCCAAAGCCTCTGCCGCTTTGCGATACAGCAATTTGGAGACTTCTAGGTCTGACGCCACTTCACCCAGCATCCACTGAATGCCATCGAGTTCGATGTTCTTGCCGCCGAACATTTTGCGGTTCTTGGAATACGACAACGCGGTATCAAGTGCCGCCTGCATGAGGCCGCAGCACCCCGAGGCAATCGACACACGCGCAATATCAATGGCCATGAGTGACCCTTGGAGGCCCTGACCAATCGGCAGGATGATGTTCTCTTCACTGACCACAACCTTGTCGAGATACATCTCGGACATCGGAAGGAAGTTGTAAGACGGTGTTTCATAGCGCGGGCCGAAGCTGATGCCAGCAGCGTCGGCTGGGATTGCGATCATGGCCATGTCCTTGTGGCCGGGAGCATCGCTGGTCTTGACAACGGTAAAATAAATGTCGGCTTCGGTGGCCAGGCTTACCCACGCTTTCGACCCAGTGATCGTCCAGGTTCCGTCACCGTTGATCGTGGCCCGGGTGTACATTTGCATGGGGTCCGAGCCGGATTGAGGCTCGGTCAAGGCGAAATTTGCCAGCTTTCGTCCGGACGTGAGGTCACGGGCCCACTTTGCCTTAAAGGCGTCGGTTCCATAACCACATCCAGCGAAGGTGCAGATATTGTGCATTGAAAGCGCGAAGGCATAGGCCCCATCACCCAGACCCAACTGTTCATACACCTGAATGCCTTCTGCCAAGGACAACCCTTGCCCACCCAACTCCTCGGGGGCATAGAGCCCTGTCAGCCCGTCTTCGCCAGCTTTATCAGAAGCGCTGCGCGGCCAGGTTTTGCTCTCATTCCAATTGTCGACGTTGGGCAAGATGACCTCGCGGGCGTGATCACAGGCTGCAGCGAGGATGGTTTCGAGCTTGGCTGACATAAACATGGTCCTTTAGGGTGGGCGCGACTCTCCAATTTCGCCAAGCGAAAATGGCGAAGCAGATCGGGAAGTCTTTTCGCTCTTTGATTTCAGGACTATCAGCATTGTGAGTGGGGATTCCATATCGTGCGGTGACAGCCGATTGTCCAAAAGTGACAATTTTAATCTGCAGGCGATTGCCGTCGTCGGTAGGAGCTAGGTGTTGCCCCCGTCCAACGCTGAAAGGCTTTGTGAAAACTTGCCGCCGACGAAAAGCCTACATCCTGAGCAATGCCTTCGATGCTCGTATCCCCAACCTGCAACCGGCGGATGGCAATGTCCCGGCGCAAGCCGTCTTTGATGGCCTGAAAGGACGTCCCATCGGCGTCCAGTTTGCGGATCAATGTGCGCGGCGTCATGTTGAGTGCGCTGGCGACGCCGTTCAGGTGTGCCTCATCCCAAGTGGATTGGCTCAGATAGGCCCGGACGCGAAGGGATTGCGTGTGTTCTTGCGAGCGCGTGAAAATCCAATCTTGCGGAGCATTCTCCAGAAAGCGGTCGAGATCATGGCCACTCCTGATCCGAACAGGTCCAAGGGTATCGGTGCGGAAATGGATCGCCGTGACAGGGGCGGAAAACCGAACAGGCGCGGGAAAGATGACAGCGTAGTCTTGCTCAAATGCTGGGCGTTTGAATGCGAAATCGATCGCTGCCAGAGGAACTTCATTTCTCGCAAGCCACGACACTATCCCATGGGCAAGTTTGAGGATCAGCATGTGCCCAAAACGCTGTATTGGATCATTGGTCTGGGGAACCAGACAAAGTGCTTTGTTTTCTGTACTATCCACCAGTTGAAACTGATGGTCATCCAGAAGCAGGTTCCAGAATGTCGAATACCGATAGAGCGCAGAGGACAGAGACGTCGACTCGCGCATTGACGTCAGAAGATGTTGCAAGGCGCGTGGGCGGATGGGACGGGACCAAAGCCCCATCATTTCATCCTCGGTTTCAACCGCTGCAATCTTATACAAGCGAACGATCTGATCCAGCGTCACCCGGCCTTGTGGCGCATGTCTGGCGGTCGGCAAGCCGGATCGTTCCAGAAGCGAGAAGTAGTGATCCCGACCACAGATCGATTGCAACGCAACAAGCCAGTCCTGAATGAACTGAATTGATACGGTGGAAATAGAGAGTGTGTTTGCGATGCTCATTTGCCAGCGACGATAGCAGCGAAAACCAAGACTCAGAAGCCATCACAATTACACTGCATGAGATGCCGCAAGAGTAGCGCTCAAAGAAATGTTTTTTGGAGGATATGTGCAAACTTGTGCCAATCAAAAGGCCCGGCTGAATGATTTTTTAGGCGCCATCTATGGCTTACCGGACATAAATGAACACGCACGATAATTGTTTGGAGTCGGTTTGGTCTTTCGCTTAAAGTCCGTTTCGTTCTCCGGCCTCTCGTTATTGCGCATCGGCAGCGAACGACCGCTTTCCGCCGATTCTGTGGAAAAACAACGTGTTGCTGGCGCAGAAAGTGGTGATCTGCACAGCGAGCGAGCGCCTTTCTGGTCAGGCTTTTCGCATTTTCTGCGGTGCAGGAAAGATCTTGGCCAGTTTTCGGAGATTCTGGGCGGTGGCGGCGAGCAGGAATTCGTCATTCGCACCGCATGGTCCACGTAATCGGAGTTGGTTCAGGCCAAGGATCCGCTTGAGGTGGGCGAAGAGCATTTCGACCTTCTTTCGCAGCTTCATCGAGATCACGTATTGGTCGGTCTTTGCAATGTCGCGGGCGACCTGCCGAGCATCTTCATGTTCCTCGCGGGTGATAGACCGGAAGCCCATGTTCGGGCAGCAGCGCGCCTTTGATGGGCAGGCCTGGCAGGTGTGCTTCAAACACCGGTATTTGGCGACGCCCTTGCCGGTCGGGCCGCGATTGGGATCGGAGTAGTTCCGGCGGAACTGCTTCAGCTCGTGGCCCTCAGGGCAAATGTATTGGTCGTTCTTCGCATCCCATTCAAAGTCGGCGCGGGTCCATGTCCCGTCATTGCGCCCTGACTTGTCGAAGACAGGGATGTGCGGAGCAATTTTGCGGTCAACCAACCATCCTAACATCGGCGCGGTACCATAGGCGGTATCCGCGATCAGCCGCTCTGGATGAAGGTCGAACTTGGTCTTCACGCGCTCCAGCATGGTCTTGGTCGAACCGACCTCGGCCTGGCGGATTGAGCGCGTGGCCTCAACGTCCACGATGACACCATGGTCGGTGTCGATCAGGTAGTTGTCGGAATAGCTGAAGAATGCCGGGCCCTTGCGGGCGGCCGTCCATTGGCTGGCCGGGTCGGAATGGGACGTGAACTTGGGCTGCACCTCGCTCGCGGCACCGAACGCCGCCTCATCCAGGGTGGCGAGATACTCACGCACAGCGCGGGGCGCGTCGGCCGGATCGACCTGCGCCGGATCCCACTCTTCCTTCGGCGTCGAGTTCTGCTTGTTGGCATCCGCCTCAATGAGGCTGGCATCAACCGCCATGCGCTGGCCGCTGACCAGGCCCTCATCGATACAGCGGGAGACCGTCGTCTCGAACAAATGCCGTAGCAGTTCGCTGTCACGGAACCGACCATGTCGGTTCTTCGAAAAGGTCGAATGATCAGGGACACGGTCACTCAGATCAAGCCGACAAAACCAGCGATATGCCAGGTTCAGATGGACTTCCTCGCAGAGTCGGCGCTCCGACCGGATGCCGAAGCAATAGCCCACCAGCAGCATCCTGATAAGGAGTTCAGGGTCGACCGACGGCCGCCCGGTATGGCTGTAGAAATCGGCGAGGTAGCTGCGGATCCCTGACAGATCGACGAACCGATCGATAGACCGCAACAGGTGGTTCTGCGGGACATGATCCTCGAGCGAGAACTCATAGAACAGCGCCGGTTGCGCCTCCTGCCGCCGTCCCATCATCGCCAATCCTCCCATCCCCTACAGGAATTGAATCAGCCGACGGCCCTCCGATCAAGGGCGAGTTTTTCAACAGAATACGCCGATTCTGTGGAAAAACAACGTGTTGCTGGCGCAGAAAGTGGTGATCTGCACAGCGAGCGAGCGCCTTTCTGGTCAGGCTTTTCGCATTTTCTGCGGTGCAGGAAAGATCTTGGCCAGTTTTCGGAGATTCTGGGCGGTGGCGGCGAGCAGGAATTCGTCATTCGCACCGCATGGTCCACGTAATCGGAGTCGGTTCAGGCCAAGGATCCGCTTGAGGTGGGCGAAGAGCATTTCGACCTTCTTTCGCAGCTTCATCGAGATCACGTATTGGTCGGTCTTTGCAATGTCGCGGGCGACCTGCCGAGCATCTTCATGTTCCTCGCGGGTGATAGACCGGAAGCCCATGTTCGGGCAGCAGCGCGCCTTTGATGGGCAGGCCTGGCAGGTGTGCTTCAAACACCGGTATTTGGCGACGCCCTTGCCGGTCGGGCCGCGATTGGGATCGGAGTAGTTCCGGCGGAACTGCTTCAGCTCGTGGCCCTCAGGGCAAATGTATTGGTCGTTCTTCGCATCCCATTCAAAGTCGGCGCGGGTCCATGTCCCGTCATTGCGCCCTGACTTGTCGAAGACAGGGATGTGCGGAGCAATTTTGCGGTCAACCAACCATCCTAACATCGGCGCGGTACCATAGGCGGTATCCGCGATCAGCCGCTCTGGATGAAGGTCGAACTTGGTCTTCACGCGCTCCAGCATGGTCTTGGTCGAACCGACCTCGGCCTGGCGGATTGAGCGCGTGGCCTCAACGTCCACGATGACACCATGGTCGGTGTCGATCAGGTAGTTGTCGGAATAGCTGAAGAATGCCGGGCCCTTGCGGGCGGCCGTCCATTGGCTGGCCGGGTCGGAATGGGACGTGAACTTGGGCTGCACCTCGCTCGCGGCACCGAACGCCGCCTCATCCAGGGTGGCGAGATACTCACGCACAGCGCGGGGCGCGTCGGCCGGATCGACCTGCGCCGGATCCCACTCTTCCTTCGGCGTCGAGTTCTGCTTGTTGGCATCCGCCTCAATGAGGCTGGCATCAACCGCCATGCGCTGGCCGCTGACCAGGCCCTCATCGATACAGCGGGAGACCGTCGTCTCGAACAAATGCCGTAGCAGTTCGCTGTCACGGAACCGACCATGTCGGTTCTTCGAAAAGGTCGAATGATCAGGGACACGGTCACTCAGATCAAGCCGACAAAACCAGCGATATGCCAGGTTCAGATGGACTTCCTCGCAGAGTTGGCGCTCCGACCGGATGCCGAAGCAATAGCCCACCAGCAGCATCCTGATAAGGAGTTCAGGGTCGACCGACGGCCGCCCGGTATGGCTGTAGAAATCGGCGAGGTAGCTGCGGATCCCTGACAGATCGACGAACCGATCGATAGACCGCAACAGGTGGTTCTGCGGGACATGATCCTCGAGCGAGAACTCATAGAACAGCGCCGGTTGCGCCTCCTGCCGCCGTCCCATCATCGCCAATCCTCCCATCCCCTACAGGAATTGAATCAGCCGACGGCCCTCCGATCAAGGGCGAGTTTTTCAACAGAATACGCCGTTCGTGTCGCATGCTGCACGCAACGCGAAGGTTTGAGAAACGCTTGTTCATTTATCGTTGCTCGTCACAGCAATGTCTGCTCCTTGGATCGCTTTGGCGGTGAGCATATTTCAGCCGTGGCTCGTGAACAGATTGAGTTTCGGGGTTGGTGTCAGCCGTGGACCCACCCAAACACCGCCTTTTGCCTGTCTTTGCCCGGGGCAGGGTGGCGGTACGTCTTTCGTGTGCGTATGATGTGCATCATGGTTCCGTCCTAAGTCACGGCGGACCCTTGGAGATTGCTGAATGCCTTTGAACGCAGCCAGCGAGGCGCCGCGCCTTTCTTCTGCGCCGATGATGGATGGTGACGATTTGGGCTTTATTTCAATATCTTGCTAGGCGTTGTGTGCGATTTATGTTCACGTGCTGATCGCAAGATTTCGCGCTCTGGCGAATTTCCTATGTATGACTGGACCGATTGCCATTCCGAACTGATAGTCCAAAGTGTCGGATGTTCTTTAATCGAGTGGAACGCGCAGTGATCCGAGTGAAGTATCTGCTCGGAGCTTGATTGTCCCGGATGAACAGCCCTCTTGACGGCGCGCATAATGCTGAAGGCTGTGTCACAGCTTGGCGAATACCGACAGCGCCAGCGTCAGCAATTCGCGGATTTGGGTCTTGTTTTCGCCCGCGGCGCGTTGGGTGATGGCGAGCGCGATTTGCTCGCCGAGGTACCTGGCCCCGGCCTCGACCGACAGCCCGTCCGGCCAGTCCCCGGCATCGCGGGCAGCTTGCAGAAACGCGGCATAGGCCGCTTGTGCGGCCGCGTCGATCTCCTCCACCCGTGCGCGAGTTTGCGATCCCAGCCGGTGCTTGCCGGCGCGCATCTTGTAGAACAAGCAACCGGTTTCCATCAGGGGGTCGTCGCTTGCGAAGCCGATCAACGCGTGAAGCGTCTCGCGCAGCCCCATCCCGCCGTGCAGGATCGCGAAGATTTCCGACAGCACCTGCTCGGCATAGCGGTCCAGGGTAGCGCGCGACAGCCCGTCTTCGCTGCCGAACTCGCGATAGAGCGAGGGCTTTGAGATACCCGCCATCTGACAGATTGCATTGACGGAAACATCGGTCGGGTCGCTGTGCCAATACGCGGTCATCGCGACGTCAAGCACCTGCTCGGCGTTCATCGTTCGCGGTCGTCCGCGTGCGGGTCTCTGATCGGTATCGCTCATTTTTGTACTATTCGGTATTTTATGTCTTGACGGAGTGCTGTCGATATTCGTACCAGTTGGTAACAAGGCGCGCAAGCAGGAGAATGGCCCATGTCGACATCCGGAAGATCCATCGTCATCACCGGCGCGAGCAGTGGTTTCGGCGCGTCAGCCGTGCGCGCCTTCGCGGACCGGGGCGACCGCGTCTGGGGCACGATGCGCGACACCGCAGGCCGCAACGCGGCCAAGAAGGCAGAACTTGAAGGCTACTCCCCAAACATCTCGATCGTCGAGATGGACGTCACCAGCGATGCCTCTGTCACCGTGGGTTTTGACCGTATCCTCGCCAATGGTCCCATCGACATCCTGATCAATAACGCAGGCATCATGTATATCGGCATGACCGAGGCCTATTCCGTGGCGCAGGCCGCGGAACAGATGGACACCAACTATTTCGGGGCCATCCGCGCCATGCAAGCGGTATTGCCGTCGATGCGTGCCGCCGGTGCGGGCCTGATCATCAACACCAGTTCCATTGCCGGACGGGTCTCGGTGCCCTTCTTCGGCACCTATTGCGCCACGAAACATGCGCTGGAAGCCTACAGCCAAAGCCTGCGATACGAGGTTTCCCCATTCGGCATCGATGTGGCACTGGTCGAGCCAGGCCCGTTCCCGTCGAACCTGCTGACCGCCGGCAAGCCGCCGGCCCGCGCCGATGTGCTGGCGTCCTATGGCGACCTTGGGCAGGTGCCTTCGGCCATGGTCGCGGGCTTTGCGCAGATGCTGGCCAGCGATGAAGCCCCCGACCCGCAACTGGTCGTCGATGCCTATTTGTCGCTGGCCGATGCCGCACCCGGCAAGCGCCCCATGCGCACGGTGGTCGGCATCACATGGGGCGTCGATGAGGTGAACGCCTTCACCCAACCCCGCCAGGACGCGCTCTTGAAAGAGATGCAGCTCGACACCGTTCTGGGCGGCGTTGACGCCTGAATACCCTCGATATCCACCCCTGAAAAAGGACCCAATCCAATGAAAAAGACACTGACTGCCGCCATAGCCGCCGCGTCGCTTGCCACCGGTGCCCTTGCCGATGACACCACATCCATCAAGCCGATTGTCGGCAAGTTTTTGGGTGCCGTCCTGCAAGGGGACGTCGACACGATGCGGCAATTGGCCAACCCGGATTACATCCAGCACAACCCCTTCATCCCGACGGGGCTGGAGCCCTTCATCGAGATGCTGCCCGTGCTGGCAGAGGCGGGCACCACTGCCGAGAACATCCGCATGTTCGAGGACGGCAACTATGTCTTCATGCACAACATCTGGCGCAATGCCGCGCCGTTCGGAGCCGACACGATGGTGTCCTTCGACATCATCCGCGTAGACGAGAACGGCAAGGTCGCCGAACACTGGGACGCGTTGCAACCCCTCGTGATGGAAACCGCCAGCGGCAGAAGCCAGACCGACGGCCCGACCGAAGTGACCGATCTGGACAAGACCGAGGACAACAAGGCGCTGGCCGTGGCGTTGATCGAAGACGTGCTGATGGGCAAGAACCCGGCCAAGATCACCGAATATATTAGCGCCGACAACTACGCCCAGCATAACCCCTTTATCAAGGACGGGCTGAGCGGGATCATCGAGGCGGTCGAGGCGCTGACCGCGCAGAACAACATGTTCCAATACACCAAGATCCACGCGGTACTGGGCGAGGGCAACTTTGTCCTGACCGTCAGTGAAGGCGAATGGAATGGCACGACCAACGCCTTCTACGACCTGTTCCGCATGGAAGACAGCATGATCGTCGAGCATTGGGACGTGATCCAGCCTGTGCCGACGACGGGCCTCGCCAACACCAACGGCATGTTCACCGGGTTCGAGGGCGTTGGCCCGGACTCGATCGGGCAATAGACATCATCACGACAAAGCCCGGCCAACGGGCAGCGCCCAAGCAGGCGGGACACCTCGCCCGCCTGCCAATCGCAATCCATGCCCGCAATCATAGAACAGCGCACGACCGGCCGGTCGTCTGCCTGATGATCGATAGAAGGAAAGCGAATGCCCGCCGATGAACTGACACCTGAGAGCTATTGCCAGCGCCCGGACGTTGTTCGGGCGGTTGAAAATCCCCGCTCGCCGCGTAGCGTGCTCAACTACATGTGCGGCTGCGATACCGCGAAGCCGGAAATCCGCAATAGCCTGAACCTGGATGAGACTGTGCGGCCCTTGATGACAATCTGGTTCCAAAGCGGCCGGAGTCTCGACGCGTTTTGCCAGCCCTTTGCGCCGGTTGTGCGTGAACTGAAGGCCGATCCGCCGGGTTTGACCGGCGAAGGCTGGGACAGCCTTGAAGGCACAGCGGCCAAGGTGCTGCTGGCCGACCAATTGTCTCGATCCTGTTTTCGTGGCAGCGCTGAAGCTTTTTCCTATGACCCGATTGCCCGTGACCTGATGCGCACGTTGATGGCCCCGCAGATGATCGACGACACGCTTACCCTGCCGGCCGCCATTCTCTATCTGCTTCCCTGGGCCCTGGCGCATTCTGAGGATGTGGCGGATCTGGACCTTGCCTGCGACTTTGTCGATCTGGCCATCGCAGCCCATCCGAATTTCAGACTGTTTGCCGAGCGCAACAAACCGGCCATCGACCAGCACCGCCAGGTTCTGAAAATATTCGGCCGCTACCCGCAACGCAACGCCGAGTTTGGTCGCGAGACTACGGCGGCTGAGAAAGCATGGCTCGACGATAAGGAAAACCTGCCCATCTGGGCGGGCGGCAAGGCGTCTTTCAGCCAAAGAATTGGATAATTGAGGCATGACACACACACAGATTGCCCGTCCGAATGCGCATGCATGCTCATGCGAATGATTGCCTTTTCGCATGACTTGCGCACGGGACGCACGAAACAGGCGCAGAAGGGGTCGAACCCTACACTGTTGCCGTGGTTCTTCCAAGCGGTGCCACAATCGATACGCCTGTAATCGAAAGGACTGATCGAAATGTCTTCCACTTTTAACTCCACCCTCGGCCTTCTGCTATGCCTTGCTCCGGCTATCTTCCATACTGTCGAAGTTGCCCGTCCGCTCTGGGCACGATGGGTCGTGAACTGGGTGCTGCCGTTCTTCGCTCCCGGCCTGCCGCGCCCGTCGAAGGCACTGACCCATAATGACCAGATCGGCATGCTGGACGCCGCTCTCGACGCTGCGCCGAAGGAAAAGGGTCCCGCAGGTGCGGACTACATCTTTCTTATGCTGTTCGAGCAACGCCAAGGCGCGCTGGCCTTCATCGCGGTCGCGGTTGGTGTCCTGTACGGACTAACTCTTCCCTTGGCCGACCGCCATGCGTTGCATTTGGTCTTCGGCGTGATGGCGACCCTTTTCGCGCTGGTGAATGCCAACCATGCCGGTGTTCCCGGACTTGGGCATCACCCCAGGGTCAGCCGCAATGGGCGCAATGTAGGCATCCTCTTCGCGCCGTTCTGGGCGGCAGCGGCGATCTTGAACTACATCGGCTTCAGCAACTGACCGCTGCGCGGTTTGGAAATGAACCCACCTGCAATACTACGGGGCTCATGGTTCGGACCCAAGCAAGCGGTAAGGTATATCTGGCTGTTTTTCGTATTCACAACACTTATCTGGAGCTAACACAATGCGGAGCCCCGTACCTGATCTCATTCATGGCCTTCGTTGCCTTTCTTCGATTTTGTCAAAGGCCGAAAGCCATTGTGCAAATCGCAAGATTGACCCAGACGCCCTTCTGAAAGCGCGGCCGTATCCAGATATGTTCAATCTGACTCGCAACGTCACCACGGCCTGCGATTCTGCAAAGTTTACAGCCGCCCGTTTGTCGCAGACCGAGCCACCCAGATATGAGGACAACGAAGCGTCATTCGCGGAGCTTCAGGGTCGCATCGCGAAAACAATCGCATTTCTGGAGACCAACCCCCGATGCCGCTTTCGCTGCCGCCGAAACACGCGAGCTGGCAGTGCCGCTCTCGCCCGAAGGAACGGCTCGCGACGGGCGGACCTATCTCACACGCTTCGGATTCCCGAACTTCTACTTTCATCTGGCGACGGGCTACAACATCTTGCGCCACAATGGCGTGCCCTTGGGAAAGCGCGATTTTCTTTGGGCGAGTTGAATTGCTCAACAGAGGTCCGGTCTATGGGTCGAAGCGAACGATCAGACCGGCAATCCAGAAACGTAGGCACCAAGCGCGACGCTGGCGAAAATTTTCAGCCCTAAGGACATCGCATCTTTCCTTGACACCAAATACTTACCATTAGTAAGTTTCAGGGATAACTAGCCAGTCTACAGCCGCGTGCCGGAACATGTGCAGAACCGTATCAGCGCCGCGATGGCCCACTTAGGAGAAGTGCTGCAGATGATCGCAAAGATGAGGCAAGTTTCGAACATCTGCTCGAGCCGGCGCACGCTGACAGGCGGGGGAAAGGTCAAGATCAAACTGTCCTGTTGCCGTCTACGTTCTATTGGCGGCGGCGGGTCATGACATCATTAGCCGATCTGTTGGCGAGCGTCTTCGACCGACGTAAGGTGTGGCCTGCACCCGCAAGACCTAGCGAGAAATCAATTGCCGAACTGGCGTTCGAACTGGTCGGCAGTGCAGGCGAAGCATCAGGACTTGCGTCAGCTGCCGCCATATTGGCAATTTACTCCTCGCTTGACGATGCGAGCAAGCTTGCCTTCTTCCGGATGCTGTCAGTCGAGATGAATATATCCGCGGACAAGGTGCGTCACGCGCTGGATTTGTATGAAGCCTCTCCTTCAAGGGCCACCTACCGAGACTTCGCCGTTGCAGCTGAGCCGCCGCGGCAGGAGTTGATCCGTAGGCTGAACAGGGTGCCTGGAGCGACAGGCAGTCTGGTGCGTATGCGGGCCGATTTGCTGCGTTTGGGCCGGGGCGAGCCAGATCTTGAAGCGCTGGACCTGGATTTTCGGCATCTCTTCGCGTCGTGGTTCAACCGTGGTTTTCTGGTGCTGCGACCGGTCAGTTGGGAAAGCCCTGCACACATCCTCGAAAAGATCATCGCCTATGAAGCCGTTCATGCGATCGACAGTTGGGATGACTTGCGGCGGCGGCTGGAGCCTGGAGATCGACGTTGTTTTGCTTTCTTCCATCCAGCTATGCCGGACGAACCGCTGATCTTTGTAGAGGTCGCCCTTACACAAGGCATCGCACATTCTATTCAAACGCTCTTGTCTGAGAACCGAGAGGAAAACCCTGTAGCAGAGGCGGATACAGCGGTATTCTATTCAATCTCTAATTGCCAACCTGGACTTGCTGGCATTTCTTTTGGCAATTCGCTTATCAAGCAAGTCGCTGCGGATCTATCGCAAGAACTGCCCGGAATCCGTACATTCGTGACGCTGTCCCCGATGCCCGGCTTCACCGAATGGCTGTCGGAAACGGGTGTCGATACTAAACATGTCGATGTACAGGCGCTCTGCGCGCTTGGCGCCTATTTTCTTGCCCAAGCGAAAGATCGCAAAGGGATGCCTTTCGATGCCGTGGCACGTTTCCACCTGGGCAACGGGGCTATCCTGCATCAAGTCCATGCTGATGCGGATCGCTCTGAGAAGGGTCTCGGTCAGTCTGCAGGCCTGATGGTCAACTATCTCTACGACCTAAGCCGAGTAGCGCAGAACCACGAGCGGTTCGCCACGACAGGTGAGGTCGCCACTTCACCTCAAGTGCGTGCGCTTTGTGCGCAGGCAGAGAAACTTCTTCATATGGAAAAGACAGCATGACCAACCCGCTTTTCGATCGATTGTTCGCGAGGCATGCTGGCAAGAGCAAACCGTTTTTGAGACTGGTCGACGGAACCACCGTTTCATATGCCGCCTTTCTTGGTCTTGCCGCGCGGATTGCTCATCTTTTGACACAAAGCGGACTGCAAGCCGGTGATCGTCTGGCAGCCCAGGTTCAGAAGTCGCACGAGGCGTTGGCCCTCTATGCCGCTTGCGTCCAAGCGGGAGTAGTTTTCCTGCCGCTGAACGTTGCCTACACCACTGAAGAGTTGAATTATTTCATCGAAGACAGCGGCGCGCAGATGATTGTCTGCGACGGCAAGGTGGCAGCGGCGCTGTCACCTATCGCCACTCGGCTTGGGGCTTCGCTGGAAACACTGAACCAGGACGGGACCGGGTCGTTGATGGAAGGCGCGCGGGTGATGCCGGAAGCGTTTCCCACAGTAGATCGTTCATCTGAAGACCTTGCAGCTTTGTTATACACCTCCGGGACAACTGGGCGCTCAAAAGGGGCCATGCTCAGTCAAGGAAATCTCCTGTCGAATGCAGAGACTTTGGCAAAGGAGTGGCAATTCACGCCTGACGACGTGCTGCTACACGCCCTCCCGATTTTTCACACACACGGTCTTTTTGTAGCAACCAATGTGACTTTGGTTTCAGGGGCATCGATGATCTTCCTGCCTCAATTCAATGTCGATCAGCTGGTCGGACTCATGCCCGACGCAACAGTTTTGATGGGTGTTCCGACCTTTTACACACGGCTACTGGACCACCCCGAATTTGATCGCCACCGAGCGTCCGGCATCAGACTGTTTGTGTCTGGTTCAGCTCCACTTCTTGCAGAGACCCATGTCCAGTTCGCAGACCGTACGGGGCACCATATCCTCGAACGCTACGGGATGACCGAAACCAATATGAACACGTCAAATCCCTACGATGGTGAGCGGCGCGCGGGAACGGTCGGACTGCCTCTTCCAGGGGTGGAGGTGAAGGTAACTGACCCAGAAACCGGCGCTACTCTGCCCGAGAACACTGTGGGACAGATTGAGGTTCGCGGACCAAACGTATTCAAGGGCTATTGGCAGATGCCCGAGAAAACCGCCGCCGAGTTAAGAGGCAACGGGTTCTTCATTACTGGCGATCTGGGGAAGATCGACGATGACGGCTACGTCCACATTCTGGGGCGCAACAAAGATCTGATCATTTCCGGCGGATACAACATCTATCCCAAAGAAATCGAACTGGTGCTGGATGCACAGCCAGGCGTGCTCGAAAGCGCCGTCATCGGCGTGCCGCACCGTGACCTGGGCGAGACAGTCATCGGGTTGATCGTGGCCGAGCCCGGCCAGTCGCTGGACCTAGAGCAGATCATGGAGGCGATTCAGGGGACGCTCGCACGATTCAAGCAGCCCAGACGGCTCATCGTTGTGCCGGAATTGCCTCGAAATGCGATGGCCAAGGTGCAGAAAAACATCCTTCGGGAACAGTTCAAGGATGCAGTCCATGCGGTCTGAGGCGGTTCTCAGAGCAACGAAGTTCGAGGTGCCCATCGCGAGATGAGTTCGGAAAGACCACGGTGACCTTCGAGGAGGAAGGCGCCGTAACTTAGGAAACCAAGGGAGGAGAGACTTATGACCAAACGTTTGATTGGCCAAGGCGGAATGACCCGTCGGGGCCTTTTGAAAAGCGGGATGGCAATGACGGCCGCAGGGTTGGTGCTGCCGGCCGGCATGACCATGGCTCAAGCAGAACCGAAGAAGGGCGGGACCCTGCGGATCGGCTTCAACTCGGGCAGCACGGTCGACAATTACGATCCCGGCGTGTGGGATACGAACTTCGTGCAGGTCTTTGCCCAAGCGCGGCACAACTACCTGACGGAAATCGCGGCCGATGGCTCGCTGGTCGGGGAAGTCGCGGAAAGCTGGGAGGCCAGCCCCGATGCGATGATCTGGACGCTGAAGATCCGATCAGGCATCACCTTCCACAGCGGGGGCACTGTCACCGCCGAGGATGTGATCGCGTCGATCAACTACCATCGCGGACCGGAGAGCACGTCGGCTGCCAAGCCGATCGTCGATCCGATCGTCGAAATGAAGTCAGACGGGCCGAATACGGTCATCGTCACCTTGAGCGGCGGGAATGCCGACTTCCCCTATCTGATGTCGGACTATCACCTGCCGATCATGCCCGCCAAGGATGGGAAGATCGATCCGACCTCGTCGGACGGTTGCGGCCCCTACAAAGTGGACAGCTTCGAGCCTGGTGTAAACGCGGTTCTGAGCAAGCATCAGGGCTATTGGAAAACTGATCGCGGTCATTTCGATGGGCTCTTGCTGCTCGCTCTTCCAGATCCGGTCGCGCGGCAGAACGCCCTTCTGACCGGCGAGGTGGACGTCATCAATCAACTCGACCTGACGACGGTTTCGATGATGTCCCGCAACTCATCGATCCGCGTGGTCTCCGTGACCGGCAACCAGCACTTCTGCTTCCCGATGGACACGCGGGCGGCACCGTTCAACGACAACAATGTGCGGCTTGCGCTGAAACATGCCCTCGATCGTCAGGAAATGGTCGACAAGATTCTCTATGGCTATGGCGCGGTCGGAAACGACAACCCGATCGGGCCGACGCAGCAGTACTACGCCGCCGATCTGCCGGTGAACAGCTATGACCCTGACAAGGCCAAGTTCCATCTGGGCAAGGCCGGGCTGACCTCGCTCGACGTTTCTCTGTGGGTGGCAGAGGCCGGCTTCACCGGGGCGACGGACTCTGGTTCACTCTATGCGGAACGGGCCAAGGCCGCCGGCATCAACATCACGGTCGAACGCGCCCCGAACGACGGGTACTGGAGCAACGTCTGGATGCAGAAGCCGTGGGTTGCTTCCTACTGGGGTGGTCGTGCCACCTGTGACTGGATGTTCTCTACCGCCTATGCGGCGGGTGCGCCCTGGAACGAAAGCTACTGGGACAATGAGCGGTTCAATACATTGCTGCTTCAAGGGCGGTCCGAGCTCGATGATGCCAAGCGGGCGGAGATCTACCACGAGATGCAAGCCATCGTTTCGAATGAAGGTGGCGTCGTGATCCCGATGTTCGCGAGCTTTGTCATGGGCGTTTCCAACGCGGTCGCGACGCCCGATGTCGTCGGCGCGAACTGGGATCTTGACGGGTTCCGCGCGGTCGAGCGCTGGTGGTTCGCCTGATCCTTTCGGTTATCTGAACGGGCTCTGGCGAGGATCCCTCGCCAGAGCCTACAGGCCAGTGCGGCAACAAGACCGCAGGCCGCGCATGTAATCGGGGGGATAAAATGAACGAGATCTGGCGAATGATCGGGCAGCGGCTGCTTTTGGGCCTGCTGACCCTTTTCATCATTTCTGTGGTGATCTTCGGGGCGACGGAGCTTTTGCCGGGCGACCTCGCACGCGAGTTGCTTGGGCAGTCGGCCACCGAAGAAACACTTGCAGCACTTCGCGAGCAGCTTGGCCTCAATGATCCGGCGCCGCTGCGCTACTGGAACTGGCTGGCCGGTGTCTTGCAGGGCGATTTCGGGATGTCGATGGCGACACAAAAACCGATCTCGGAACTGGTTGGCGCAAGGTTAGGAAACACGCTTTTCCTGGCATTGTATGCGGCGGCCCTGGCTGTTCCCTTCGCACTGCTGCTTGGCGTTCTGGCTGCCCTTTGGCGCAATTCGATTTTTGACCGTGCATCGAACGCACTGGCCCTTACCGCGATTTCCTTTCCCGAGTTTTTCGTGGCCTACACTCTGATCTTGTGGTTGGCGCAATCGGGCCTCTTCCCGTCGATGGTGCGCATCACGGGAAGCACGACGACGGGCGATCTCTTGTACATGGCTTTCTTGCCCGCGCTGACCCTCACCCTTGTCGTCACAGCCCACATGATGCGGATGACCAGAGCCGCGATCATAAACCTGCTGGCCAGCCCCTATATCGAGATGGCGCGTCTGAAGGGTATGTCACCGATGCGTGTCGTGCTGCGCCACGCGGTGCCGAACGCGCTGGCCCCGATCATCAATGTGGTGGCACTGAACCTTGCCTACCTGATCACCGGCGTCGTGGTGGTTGAGGTGGTCTTTGTCTACCCGGGCCTCGGACAGTTGATGATTGACGCCGTGTCCAATCGCGACATCGCCGTGGTGCAGGCCATCGCGCTGATCTTCGCCTCGGCTTACGTCCTTCTCAACCTTCTCGCGGATGTGCTCTCGACGATCACCAACCCGCGCTTGATGCACAGGAAATAGGGGCATGACCATACTGATTTCCATAATCGTCGGACTGGTTCTGTTCTTCATGATCGGTTTTGCCGCTCGCTCCGCATTGCAGGCGGTGGCTCCGGCCCATCACAAACCAACCTTCCGCGACATGCCGCTGACGGCTTCCTTCGGACTGGCGGTCATCCTGTTTTATATCTTTGTCGCCGTCTTTGCCCCGTTGATTGCCCCTTACGGCGAGAGTGAGGTTCTTGGCGCCCAGTTCTTGCCGTGGGCATCCCCCCACTATCTCGGCACCGACAAGCTGGGCCGTGACATGCTGACCAGGCTGATCTATGGCGCGCGAAATACCGTGGGCATCGCTTTTGCCACCACTGCGCTTGCGTTCTTTGTGGGGTCGTTCCTTGGAATATGGGCGGCGCTCGTCGGAGGCTGGCTCGACCAATCGTTGTCGCGTTTTGTTGATGCGTTGATGGCCATTCCAGCCCTGATCTTCTCGCTGCTACTGCTCACAATCTTCGGGACATCGGTCCTGACTCTGATCCTCGTCATAGCGGCTGTTGATGCCACACGCGTCTACCGTCTGGCGCGCTCGGTCGCCCAAGGGATCGTGGTCATGGACTATATCGAGGCTGCTCGCCTCAGGGGCGAAGGCATGTGGCGTCTGATCCGTCGGGAAATCCTTCCGAACGCGATGGCACCCCTGGTGGCCGAGTTTGGCCTTCGGTTCTGCTTTGTGTTCCTGTCAATCTCGGCGCTGTCGTTCCTTGGCCTTGGTATCAAACCACCGACCGCCGACTGGGGCAGCATGGTACGTGAAAACGCGACGCTGATTACCTTTGGCGACATCACCCCCTTGCTGCCCGCCGGGGCCATCGCGCTGCTGACCGTAGCGGTGAACTTCGTGGTGGACTGGCAATTGCACCGCGCCAGCGGTTTGAAGGAGTAGGCCATGGAAACGACAAGGCTTCTGACCATCGAGGGCCTTAAGATCGAAGGCCGCTCTGGTGACGCCTGGCATGAGATTGTCAAGGGTGTGGACCTTACCCTGAACAAAGGCGAGGTGCTGGGCCTCATCGGGGAATCCGGGGCTGGAAAGTCAACGCTGGGTCTGGCTGCAATGGGCTTTGCCCGGGACGGCTGTCGTATCTCGGGCGGGACTATTGACTTTGACGGGATCGACCTGCGGATCGCCCCCGAAACGCTAAAGCGGGGACTGCGCGGCAAGCGTATAGCCTATGTCGCTCAATCGGCAGCGGCGAGCTTCAATCCTGCGCACAAGCTGATCGACCAGTACAGCGAGGCGCCAGTCGTGCATGGTGTCATGCCGCGCAAGAAGGCCGAAGACGACGCGGTAGAACTCTACCGTCGCATGCGCTTGCCCAATCCGGATGAGATCGGTTTCAGATATCCGCACCAAGTCTCAGGTGGGCAGCTACAGCGAGCGATGACCGCCATGGCGATGTCCTGCCGTCCGGACCTGATCATCTTTGACGAACCAACGACTGCGCTTGACGTTACCACCCAGATTGAGGTCATGGCCGCAATCCGCGACATCGTACGGCAGTTCGGCACGGCGGCGATCTATATCACGCATGATCTTGCCGTCGTTGCCCAGATGGCCGACCGCATCAAGGTTCTGCTCAGGGGCAATGAGGTGGAGGAGGCCGACACCCGCTCGATGCTGGCCACCCCGCGTGAGGATTATACCCGCAGCCTCTGGGCCGTGCGCAGCTTTGCCCGCGCTGAACACCCTCCGGCAAGCGGAACGCCGGTGGTCTCGGTGCGCAATGTGACCGCAGGCTATGGAGCGGTGGATGTGCTGAGAAATATCAGCTTTGACATCCACGCCGGACGTACCGTGGCTGTAGTAGGTGAGAGCGGATCGGGCAAGTCAACGACCGCCCGGGTCATCACAGGTCTTTTACCGCCACGAGAGGGCGAGGTCCTCTTCAATGGCAAACCGTTGCCAGCCAGCTTCAAGGCCCGCGCCCGCGATGAACTTCGCCAGTGCCAGATGATCTACCAGATGGCCGACACCGCTCTGAACCCAAAGCTTCGCCTGCGCGAGTTGATCGGTCGACCGGCAGAGATGTATCTGGGGCTGAAAGGAAAGGCACTGGACACGCGCATCCGCGACCTTCTGGCGCTGATTGAACTGGAACCCGACAAGTACATCGATCGCTTTCCATCCGAGCTTTCGGGTGGGCAGAAACAGCGCATCGGCATCGCGCGGGCCCTTGCTGCTGAACCGCAGCTTATCATCTGCGACGAGGTGACCAGTGCTCTGGACCAGATCGTGCAAGAGGGCATCCTCAAGCTGCTTGACCGACTGCAGAGCGAGTTCAACCTTGCCTACATGTTTATTACCCATGATTTGGCCACGGTGAAATCCATCGCCGATGAGGTGGTAGTGATGCAGCAGGGTGCCGTGGTCGAGCATGGAGCGAAAGCGGAGATATTTGCTGATCCGCAGGAGGATTATACAAGGCTTCTGCTCTCGTCAGTTCCGGAAATGGATCCTGACTGGCTCAACCGCCTCTTGGTTGCGCGCTCGGGCTTGACTCCAAATGTTTGAAGCACACGGTGCTTTGCGCAGGTCGAGAACCGATACGCTAGGAAGACTATCGTAGCGACGGCGCAGTCGGGTTCTTTTCTTTCGGTAAGTTTCTGACTAGCTTGGTCAGACAAAGTTAAATCTCTCGGATTTTCGGTCCGCAGATAAAAACTGACAAAGGAAACTACCAATTGCGATCAAGGTCGATCCGTACCATCCGACGTGCCGAACTCTCAAAGGCGGCATTCGATGCTGTGGTCCTTTATGGACTCCGTGGGACGACACTTGAGAAGGTCGGCGAGATTGCAGGCGTTTCCAAGGGTGTCGTCTTGCATCATTTCAAAGACAAGAGCACTTTGCTTGAGGCCGTAATCCGCCGAACCAACGGAATGCTCAGCACGTCGCTGGTCGAACTTTACCGGCACGCTGAGACACCCTATGAGCGGCTTTGGGCCATCATCATCGCGAATTTCCATGAGTCGATCTTCAATCAGGCAGTCTGCCAGGCATGGGTGTCGCTTATGGCAGAGGTTCCCCATAACAGGTCATGCCAACGCGTGCAGATTGCCAACTACGCGCGCGTGTCCAGTAATTTTTCGCATGAGTTGAAGCACTTTGTTGCAATAGATGAAGCCAAGATCATCGCGCGCCAACTCAACTTGTTGATTGACGGCATCTGGGTGCGGGTTGGCTCGCGGGTCGAACCGCTCGATAGAGACCGTGCAATCGGCGACCTAGAGTATTTCCTGATGCGGTTTCTGCCAATGGATGAAGAAAGCATCCAAAAGCATCGGGCTGCACGCGAAAAGATCGAGAACGTGGCACGTATCGCATTGGGAACGCGTGCATTTCTTGAGACCGCAATTGCACGCTGATGGTCAGTCACCGGCCATGACCCGCGTTAGGTGGTCTGCGATCTGACGGATAGACTGTTGCGCCTCGGGCAAGTCTTCATACCATTCAAAGACGTGCCATAGTCCTTCCCACACCTGCACATCGACCCTCGCTCCGCTGTCGCGCAACCGTTGTGCCAGCCGTACCGCTTGGCTGAGCAGCAGGTCGCGGGTTCCTGTGCTAATCAAGACCGGAGGAAAGCCAGAATCGAACATGCCGTTGATCGGTGAAATCAACGGCTGATCCATATTGTTGGTCCCCGCATAATAGCCTGCCGCAATATCCGAATTGCGCCGAGTCAATGTGGGGTCGCGGCCATCGTTGAAGGTCAGGCTATCGCCTGCGTTGCTCGGGTCGCACCACGGCGACAGAAGGGCGGCAGCACCGGGCAAGCGCAATCCTTCCGCTTTCGCTTTTAGCATCCAAGCGAGCGACAGGTTTCCCCCTGCAGATTCCCCCACGATTGCAAAGGTCCGATCAGCAAGGACCTGGTAGACCGTAAAGCCATCGTCCAGGGCTGCGGGCCAGGGATGTTCGGGTGCCAGCCGATAGTCCGGCACAATGACCCTTGCACCGGTCAGGGCCGAAATTGGGGCAATAATCGGCAGGTCTTCGATCGGGCTTCCTTCGACCATCCCACCGCCAAAACCATAGAGTATAGGCCAGTCAACCCGCAGGGCTGTTGGGCACACGTCCAGGCAGCGCACCCCGCCAAGTGTCACTTCATCTAGCTTAACGCCATGCTCCTGACATATGCGTGGAGCTTCGGCATTGGCCAACGCCTTCGCTTTTGCCCGCAAGGCGGGTAGGTTTCGAGCCGATCTGTCTCTTGCTCGAACGCCTTGATCGAGAAAGTTCAGGGCCGCGTCGCTGAGATGTGGGAAGGGCGACATGATTGGGATCCCGTTGTTATTGTGCCTGTCGGCCAAAGGCGATTGACTTGCGTTTGAAAGACAACTGACGAGTGGTCATGAAATGCTTAGGTGCGGATCTGTGGTTTAGACCTCGGGGCCATCGTGTCGATCATCCCGCAGTCGGGCGACTTGATTGAAAATGTTCGGAAAGTTTGCGCAAGGCTCCCGTGTCTATCTCGACACCAAGCCCGTGTTGTCCGGACAGATGAGCATGCGTGCCGTCCACGCGAAAACCGGTGGTCGCGTACCCGGTACCAGGTTCAATGTATTCCGGGTATATCTCTGCCATCTCGGCGTTTGGGATCGCCGCGCAGATATGCAGCATCGCTGCCGCCGCAACCGTCATTGAGTTCCAGCAATGCGGAGAGATTCCGACATCTTGGCGGTCGGCCTCCTCGGCAAGTTCAAGCATATCCAGAATGCCGCCCATACCGGCAATGTCCGGGTTCAGGATATTTGCGGCGTCGGCCGCCAGAACCGAGCGGAAGTGCGACAGGCCACAGTTCTTTTCACCGGTTACGATCCGCATTCCTGTTGTCTTGCGCAGTCTAGACAGGGCCTCGATGTCTTGGCCGTCGACCGGCTCTTCAAACCAGTAGGGACGGTATTTTTCGATCCGTTCAGCGACAAAACGCGATGTCTCGAGGTCGTCTTGGCTGTCCATGTCAACCATGAGATGGGTCCCATCGCCGATGGCATTGCGCACCTGCTGCACGACGTCCACGGCCTGCGGTGCCGAATGGTTCAGCATGGGATGGACCTTCACCGCTGAATATCGCTGAGCGACCAGATCGGAGGCCCGAATAGCCAAGGAACCGACGTCCCATTGTGTGTCGCTCCAGATATTCGCGTAAACCGGCAGGGGCGTCCTGTGGTCCCCGCCAAGAACGTCACAAAGCGGTTTCTCCGCAAGCTTTGCGTGAATGTCCCACAATGCCATTTCCAACGCGCTCGTTGCGGCAGAGAAGTCCAGACCACGATGCTTTGAGGCGATCTGAAGCGCCATGGCACGAAACGCCCAGGGAGATGCAGATTGCAGCGAAGCCGCCACTTGGCCAAGCGCATGAATGATTTCTGCGACGGCTTTCTCGCGACAGGGCAGAACAAACAACTCGCCCCAGCCTGCTATTCCGCCGTCCGTGGTTACACGAAGCAGTAGGCAGGGTTTTACTTCACTCCAACCTCCTCCGCCCTTCGCTGGGGCAGTGATCCAGGTTTCGACCTGCGCCAGCACGACGTTTGCTAACCCGGTAGGCGCTTGCCAATTTGAAGATGATGAGACCAAGAGGCGACGGGCGAGTGGCTGCATTTAGCGCGTCCAGAAAGTGCGTATGAATAAACTAACCAATGGTGGGTTTATTGACAATAAGTAAGTTTTTATGAGTAGGTGTCGGTGTGAATGGCGCCTATCACCATACCCCTCTGTGCGGCGCGGGTCTGTGGGGCGGGCCAAGTTATGCAGGAACGGTGACATGAAATTCGACTACATCATCGTGGGGGCAGGATCGGCCGGTTGCGTTCTGGCCAATCGCTTGACCAGCGATCCACGCAATCGAGTCTTGCTGCTGGAAGCAGGCCCCGACAACACCGCACTATCCTTAAAGATTCCAGCAGCACTTTTGACGAACCTGCAAAGCACCAGGCACAATTGGGCTTTTCAGGGCGAGCCCGAACCATCGCTTAACGGACGGAAGATAAGGCATGACCGTGGCAAGACTATCGGAGGCTCCTCCTCGATCAATGGGATGGTGTTCATCCGGGGACATGCATTGGACTACGAAGGCTGGCGGCAGGCAGGCTGTCCGGGCTGGGGCTATGCCGATGTGCTGCCCTATTTCAAACGGATGGAAAGCTACAGTGCGGGTGGCGACGCGTTTCGTGGCGATAACGGCCCGCTGCACGTTCAGCGGGCTAATCCCAGCGATCCGCTGACGCTGGCCTTTCTCAGGGCCGGGCAAGAGGCAGGCTACCCGGCCACGGACGATCTGAACGGATATCGGCAGGAGGGGTTCGGCGTTGCCGAAAGAACGATTTTCAACGGCGAAAGGTGGAGCTCGGCTCGCGCATATCTGGACCCCGTGCGCAGTCGACCCAATCTGACAATTCAGACAAGGGCAACAGCGCATCATCTGGTGTTTCATGGAAACAGGGCCACGGGAGTTGCCTACAAGAACTCGCAAGGGCAGGATCGTCGTGGCCAATGCAGCCAAAGAGGTCGTCTTGAGCGCAGGTGCGGTCGGGACACCGCATCTGTTGATGGTCTCGGGGGTCGGCCCGGCCGATCATTTGGCGGATACGGGGGTTGACCTGCTGTGTGACCTGCCCGGTGTCGGCCAGAACCTGAACGACCATCCTGATTTCGTGCTGAAATTCAGCTGCAAGCAACCGGTGTCGCTCTGGCCGAAGACAAAGCCGTTGGGCAAGCTTGCGGCAGGCCTTCAGTGGATCACAACGCGCGATGGCATCGCAGCCTCGAACACGTTTGACGGGTTGGGTTGCATCAGGTCGGGGCAGGGCGTCGACTATCCTGATTTGCAAGTCATCCTGTCGCCGATCGCGATGGACGACGCCAGTTGGACACCGCTTCAGGAACACGCCTTTCAAATCCATGTCGGTTTGATGCGCCCATTTAGCCGTGGCAAGATAGAGCTGCGATCGTCGAACCCGGACGATGCGCCGCGCATTCTGGTCAACTACCTGTCAGATCCCCGCGACCGCGACGTGATGAGAAAGGGGATTCAGCTGGTCCGGGAAATCGTCGATCAACCGGCGTTTTCCGATTTGAAGGGACCTGAGATTTTTCCTGGTCCAACTGTCCAATCAGACGAAGACCTCGATCACGTTCTAAAGGCGCACACGACCACACAATGGCACTTGTGCGGCACCGCCCGCATGGGCACCTCGACCGACACGGGAGCCGTGGTTGACGAAAGCGGAAAGGTCCACGGGCTGTCTGGGCTACGGGTGGTCGATGCGTCGATCATGCCTTTTGTCACCAATGGCAATACCAATGCCCCTACTATCATGCTGGCCGAAAAGCTGAGCGATGACATTCTAGGCCGCGTGCCCCCGATGCGGGACGATCCCGACGTCTGGTTCAATGAGCAAGCCGCGATATCGCAGTGCTGAGGAGTCCAGCGCAGCCAAGGGACTAATCAAAACGCAGGTTTTGAGCGAAGCAGTATAATCATGGCAGTCAAGAAGCAATACCTTGACATTAAAAACTGACCATTGGTAAGTTAAGTGTGAAAAAACATCTTTGCCACTTAAGGCGGAGGCCAAAACACCAATTTCTGGGAGGAAATCATGTTGTCGACACTCAAGTCAGCTTTGGTTGCCACAACCCTTATCGCGTCTGCATCCGTTGCTTCCGGGCAATCCGTTCCCGAGTCCACCGATGCGATCAAGGTTGTTCTGAACGACTGGACAGGTCAGCTTTTCTCGGCGAACGTAGCGGGGCTCTTGCTGCAAGAGATGGGATATACTGTCGAGTATGTCAGCGCCGGTGCCCTTCCACAACATGTCGGCCTGCAACAAGGCAACCTGCATTTCGTCTCCGAAGTCTGGAGCAACAATGTCGGTGATATCTATCCCAAAGCACTGGCCGCCGGAGAAGTCGTGAATCTGGGCAGCCTCGGCCTCGATCTCAAGGAAGGCTGGGTCTATCCGCCCTACATGGAGGCGGCTTGCCCCGGTCTTCCAGATTATACGGCGCTCTATGACTGCGCGCAGGCCTTTGCGGCCCCAGAGACCTTTCCCAAGGGGCGTTTGATCACCTATCCGGCGGATTGGGGCACCAGATCAAGGGATCTCGTGGCCGCGATCGACATGCCACTCGAGCCGATCGCGGGCGGCAGCGAAGGGGCGATGATTGCGGAACTTCGCTCGGCCATCGATGCGCAACAGCCCATCCTCATGATGATGTACCAACCGCACTGGATTTTCAGCCAGTACGAGCTGAACTTCGTCGAGTGGAACCCGATCGAGGGCGAATGTGTGGAGGAGAGCCAAGAACGCGAAACCGCATGTGGTTTTCAACAGGCGACAGCTGACAAAGTTGTCTGGGGAGGGTTCGAAGCCGAATGGCCGGCCGCGTTCCGGATGCTGTCCGCTTTGACGTTGACAAACGCCGACGAAAACGCGGCTATTCTTGCTGTCGATACCCAGGGCGCCAAGGTCGAAGACATCGCGGCCGACTGGGTGGCAAAGAACGAAGCCACCTGGAAGCCCTGGATCGAGCAGGCCCTGCAATAGCATCGATCACCCTTGCACAAACGGCCGAAGACGTCCGCCCAGCATGGTTTCGACCCGATATCGTCGAAAGCCGTGCACCCATGGCCGACCGTCCGCATCGCGCGTTGTGCCTTCGATCCAACAGGAGCCCGCCATGACAAACACGACTGCCGACCCGGCCCCGGTCAGATTGTGTTGCCGGAACGTCTGGAAGGTCTATGGGGCTGACCCGGATCGGTTCTTTGAGGCCACATCGGGACCGGGGCGCGATGCCGCGACACAGGCGGCCGAAATCCGCGCCGCAGGGCACATCGTTGCCAATGCCGATGTCAGTTTTGACGTCCATGAGGGCGAGATATTCGTGATCATGGGGCTGTCGGGATCGGGCAAGTCGACCATCCTGCGTTGTCTGTCCCGGTTGGTCGAGCCTACGGCGGGTGAGATCCTGCTTGACGGTGAGGATCTGTTGAAAAAGTCGACCGCCGAGTTGATCGAAATTCGCCGCCACAAGATGGGCATGGTGTTCCAGAGTTTTGGCCTGATGCCGCATCTCAACGTGATCGATAACATCGCATTCCCCCTCAAGCTGCAAGGCATGCGCGCGGACGATCGGTATGCATGTGCCGCGCGTGTGATCGATCTGGTGGGGCTCGCAGGTCGCGAACACGACTTTCCAAATGCGTTGTCCGGCGGTCAGCAGCAGCGTGTGGGCATCGCCCGGTCGCTCGCGGTTGAACCTGATGTCTGGTTCCTGGACGAACCCTTTTCGGCGCTAGATCCCTTGATCCGCAAGCAGATGCAGAACGAATTCCTGCGCATTCAGTCGCAACTGCGCAAGTCCATCGTCTTCATCACCCATGATTTCCAGGAAGCACTCCGGATCGCCGACCGCATGGCCATCATGCGCGACGGTGCCGTGGTGCAGATCGGACGACCCATTGATCTGATCCTGAACCCGGCGGACGACTATATCCGCGACTTCACGCAGGACGTTCCATGGGAACGCATCATGTGCGCGCGCGACATCATGGAACCGGCTGACGGGCCTTTGGACGGCCTGCGTCGGGTTCCCGCAGATGTGCTGGTTGAAAGCCTGTTGACCGATCTGGCAAGCGCAGCAGCCGGCGTCGTTGTCGAAGGCACCGATGGTGCCGTTCTTGGGATTGCAACCGCCAGAAGCTTTGCTGCATCGCTGGCCCGTGGCTGCATGCCCACTAACCCCCCGGGGCGCGCATGAAGAAGATGAAGGATCGGCTTGATCGCTCCACGGTGTTGTGGCTTGGCGCAATCGTGCTGACCCTGACCGGCGTTTTCATGCAGGATCATCTGGACTGGCTAGCGCGCTACCCTGAAACATGGGTCGTGCCGTTTGCAGACGTCCTGAACGCCTTGTCCAACTGGATCGTCGGACAGTTTTCCCCGGTTTTCCAAGTCATATCCCTTCTTCTGGGCTTCCCGATCAAGGCTGTGCAGCAGGTGCTGCAGACGTTGCCTTGGTCTGTGACCATGTTCGTGTTTTGCCTGGTGGCCTATGCTGCATCGGGCTGGCGGTTGACACTATTCACCTTTGGGGCGTCGGTTTACATGCTTGCCATCGGCTACTGGGATGCTGGGATGAACACCTTGTCTCTGGTGGCGATCTCTGTTCCTTCGGCAATTCTGGTGGGCTTTGCAATCGGCGTCTGGGGGTTCCGTTCGGCACGTGCAGAGCGGATCATCATGCCTGCGCTGGACCTGCTTCAGACAGTCCCGACATTCGCCTACCTGCTTCCGATCCTGATGTTGTTCGGCTTTGGAACGGTGGTCGGGCTGATCGCGAGCATCCTGTATTCCTTTCCCCCGATGGTGCGCAACACCATCCTCGGGCTGCGCCGCGTGGCCCCGGAGGTGATTGAATCCGGACTGATGGCCGGCGCGACGTCTCGGCAGCTCTTCTGGCAGGTCCGCGTCCCCTCGGCGCGGCGACAGCTTCTTCTGGGGGTCAATCAGGCGACGATGGCGTCGTTGAGCATGGTGATTATCGCGTCCATCATCGGCGGCACGGCAGACCTTGGCTGGGAGGTGCTGTCAACAATCCGAAAGGCTCAATTCGGTGAAAGCCTTCTGGTCGGTCTGGTAATCGCACTGATGGCCATGGTGATCGATCGCGTAACAAGCGGTCTGGCAAATGGCTCGGACCGGGATGGCATGCCGCGAAACCATCGGCACCTTTGGATCATCGCGGCTTTGGGCGGCATTGTGATTTTCGCCGCGTCTCTCGTGGCTCCGATACTGAACGATTGGCCGGAAGCGTATCGCTTCAACCCCGCGCCTGTCATGAACGAGGCTCTGAGCGGCTTCATCACCACGTTTCGCACACAGATCGAAATGATCAAGACTGCGGCCTTCTATTTCGTGATGCTGCCCGTGAAGATCGGTCTGCAAGGCGCGGTCAGCCCCTTTACCTGGGGTTTTTCGCTGACCACTGCACACTCACTCGCCTTTGCCCTGAGCACGGTCGCGCTTGCCCTTTGGTCAACGACACGTCGGGGGCCAAAGGTAGGCATCGCAATCCTCGTCTTTGCCGTTGTATATTATTTTGGGCTGACCGGCTTGCCGTGGCCGGCCCTCATCCTGCTCCTAGCCCTCTTGGCCTATGGAATTGGTGGCGTTGTCCTTTCGTTTGGCACGGTTCTTGGTCTGGCTTTCATACTCGTGACCGGCAACTGGCCTGCCGCGGTGCTCTCGATATACCTTTGCGGGATCGCCGTGGTGATCGCATTCACGCTTGGCACCGCCATCGGTATCTGGGCCGCCCAAAATGACAGGGTCTCGGCTTTCGTTCGCCCGATCAACGACACGTTGCAGACCATGCCGCTATTCGTGATCCTGATCCCTTTCGTGATGGTTTTCAGGATTGGAGACTTCACCGCGCTTCTGTCGGTCATCGCCTATGCCATTGTTCCCGCGATTCGTTACGCCGAACACGGGTTGCGCAGCTTGCCGGACACTGTGATCGAGGCGGCGCGGATGGTCGGGACAACGCCGCGCCAGATGCTTTGGCAGGTGCAGATTCCGCTGGCACTTCCGGTCATAATGCTGGGCCTGAACCAGACAATTCTCTACGGCATCGCCATGCTCGTGATTGCCGCGCTCGTGGGTGCGGGAGGATTGGAGCAAACCGTTTACACCGCTCTGACCGACGGCAACGTGGGTGAGGGCCTGATCGCGGGCCTTGCTATGGCGGTCATCGCCATCATCGCCGACCGAATGACAAACGGTTGGAGCCGAAAGCGCCAGTCAGCCCTCGGTTTCGGCCCCGGATAATGGCCCTTCCTTCCACCCAATGCAGGCGCTGCGCGCTTCACAAAAGGACCCCAAGACAATGAAAACAGATGATCCGACGATGCTGGCCGCACACGACTGGGATTTTCCGGTCCCGATTGCCTATGGTCCGGGACGATTGGCCGAGATGGGGCGTCGCTGTATAGAACTTGGTATCCGCAATCCGCTGATCGTGACTGATCGCGGCAGCCGTGACTTGCCCTTTATCGGTCAACTTCAATCCTTGCTTGAGAATGAAGGGCTTAGCGCGACAATCTTTTCGGACATTTCCCCAAATCCGGTGGACAGCGAAATCGGATTGGGGCGCAAGGCGTTCCGCGCGGGCGGTCATGATGCAGTCATCGCGATCGGCGGCGGGAGCGCCATGGATGGCGGCAAAGCTATCTGCCTGACGGCCAACAACGATCATGACCTCTGGGCGTTTGAATTCGAACAGCCTGTGCCGGTTATCGGGCAGGGTGAAAACTTTCCGGCCCTGATCACCATTCCGACAACCGCAGGTACCGGTGCCGAAACCGAAAGCACCGCCATGGTGACGCACGCGGACAAGGGCATGAAGTTTTGCGTCTGGCACCCGGACCTGAAGCCGGCTCTGGCGCTCTTGGACCCGGAACTGACGGTTGGCCTTCCTCGCACGCTCACGGCCTGGACCGGGGCGGATGCGCTGGTTCATGCGATCGAGGCCTATCTCGTGCCGGGCTTTAACCCGTTGTGCGATGGCCTGGCGCTGGAAGGGCTGGCCCTGATTGCAAAGTGGCTGCCGGTCGCCGTAGATGAGCCACAGAACCTGACCGCACGGGGGGGGATGCTGGTCGGCTCCAGCCTTGCCGGGATCGCTTTCCTGAAGGGTCTCGGCATGGTCCATGCGATTTCCCACATGGTCGGAGCCGAATTCAACACGCAACACGGCCTGACCAATGCCATCCTTCTGCCCGTCGTGCTACGCTTTAACCTGCCGGGCCAGGAAGAAAAGGTGCGCCGCATGGCCCAGGCGATGGACCTGTCCGACACGTCCGTCGAAGGCTTCATTGCAGCCGTGGAAACCATGCTCGACCAGACTGAAATTCCGAAGTCTCTGGGCGAGATCGGCGTGCCTGCGGATTGTGCCGCAAGGATTGCGGACAAGGCTTTGAAAGACAGTGCCGCCCGCACCAACCCCCGTGTGGCGACACAGGCCGAAGTGCAAGCGATGATCGAAAAAGCCATCGCGCATGCGCGCTGACAGTAGGGCGGGAAGAATGCTGAACCTGACTAAATTCTACATCGATGGGCAATGGGTCGATCCTCTATCCACCGAAACTCTGCCGGTTCTGAACCCGGCGACCGAGGAACAGATCGGCACCGTTGCTATGGGCAACGCGCAGGACGTGGATCGCGCCGTGGCGGCTGCAAAGGCGGCCTTTATGGCCTTCTCCACCACGTCAAAGTCAGACAGGCTCGATCTTCTACATCGGTTGAAGGCCGCGACCGAACGGCGCTTTGAGGATCTGGCGCAGGCCATGCGGATGGAGATGGGTGCCCCGATCACAATGGCGCGGTCCGCGCAGGCGGACGCGGCCATCGGCCATCTGCAAGGCTTTATCGACGCGCTGGAACAGCTGGATGAGCGCCAGGTGCTGGCCAATGGCGATGTTCTGTTGCGTGAACCGATCGGTGTCTGCGGGCTGATCACGCCCTGGAACTGGCCGATGAACCAGATTGCGCTCAAGGTCATACCGGCTCTGGCCACAGGATCGACCTGCGTCCTGAAACCGTCGGAACACACACCGATCTCGGCGATGGTCTATGCCGAGATTATCGACGAGGCAGGCTATCCGCCAGGGGTCTTCAACCTGGTGAACGGGGATGGCCCCACGGTGGGGGCCGCCCTGTCGCGTCACCCCGACGTCCAGATGATGTCCTTTACCGGATCGACCCGCGCCGGGATCGCCGTCACACGCGACGCCGCCGAAACGGTCAAGCGCGTGACGCTGGAACTGGGCGGCAAGTCGCCAAATCTGGTGTTCGCAGACAGCGATCTCGAGACACGGGTGGCAGAGTCCGTGCGCGAATGCATGTTCAACACGGGTCAGTCCTGTGACGCGCCAACCCGGTTGTTGGTCGAGCGCGCCTGCTATGACGACGCGCTGCGCATCGCTAAGAGAACCGCCGAAAGCATCGCTGTCGGCGACCCCGCACAAGACGGCGATCATATCGGCCCGCTCTTCGACAAGATCCAATTCGATCGGGTGCAATCCATGATCGAAGTTGGGCTTGCCGAGGGGGCAAGGCTTCTGGCCGGTGGCCTTGGTAAGCCCGAGGGTGTCACGACCGGATGGTTCGTCAAGCCCACGATCTTTGCCGATGTGTCGAACGATATGCGTATCGCCCAGGAAGAGATTTTCGGTCCCGTGCTCGTAATCATTCCGTTCGAAGACGAGGCAGTGGCAATCGCTATTGCAAACGACACGCCCTATGGACTTGCTGCCTATCTACAGACTGGCGATCCCGAGCGGGCGCTGCGCGTCGCTGGACAGCTGCGCGCCGGGGCAATCCATATCAACGGCGGTGGCTTCAATTACGGTTCGCCCTTCGGCGGCTACAAGCAGTCCGGCAACGGCCGGGAAGGGGGTCTGATGGGGTTGGAGGACTATCTGGAAACCAAGACGCTGCACGGCCTTGGATGAGAAACAATAAACGCGGCGATCAATTGGTTTGCGTCCGGCACTGCAGAGGGTTGATGCCTTCCATGCTTGCCATTTGGCGGAGTGGCTCTGCAACGCATGCTCGGACAGTTGGTGCGCCAATTCCTCGTTAAGCTGTAATCGGTTACCCGGCACGACAGCCTTCTGGGTGCCGGATCTGCTGCCCTGGAAATGGTCCGCAACCCGTCAAAGGATGACCGCATGACGTTGCAGAAATCTGAACTACTAACGAGCAGCTGTTTAGCATGATGGAGGAGCGGAGCGAAACTGATTTGGCAGCAATCAGCAAGGCGGTGGTATGCACGTGAAATGCGCAGGGGATCGCGCAACTTCGCAAACGTTTCTTGACGGTCGCGTCCGGTCTGGATCGTGCGATGGAGAAGGAGGGGCAGGTTCACAAACCCACCCAAACACCGCCGTTTGCCTGTCTTCACCCGCGGGGGGCTAGACTGCCCCAATTCGTGTGCAGTAAGTGTGCAACATGGTCCTGAAAACCGGATCGCGGACCATAGGACAATTATGAATGCCCCACAACGCAGCCACTGCGGCAGCGAGATTATCTTGTACGCCGATGATGGATGGTGACGATTTAGATAAGATTTCAATAGGTTGAAGGGCGTCGTGTGCAGCACATGTTCACGTTTCGATCGCGTGAACTCGCGCTGCTTCGTAGGCCATGCGGTGCGCGGAAAAACATCGGTCTCTCCAGTGCTTTATTGAGTTTGTTGGCCAGCGGTGGTTGATTAGGGTTCATTCGCTCGTACTGCTCATCCTGCACAAACTAGGTATGGTATTTCGGCGAAACTAGAGCGCGATTTGTGGACGGTCCGCTCTTTCGGCCTGTTGATCGGTATGACAGCTTGCCGCACTTATCTGCCGTGTTCGTGAGCCTGAACGGCTGAAAGGGGTGCGCGACATCATGATCGACTTCAAGAGTCTTGCTTCACGCTTACTCGGAAGGAATCCACGTGGGGGCGATATTGTGGATTGATCAGATGTCAAGGCACTTGAATTTTCCCACCAAGAGCCAGTATTTGCGAATGACTCGGCGCTTCGGCGAACCCACTTGAAAGTAACATTGCCAATGTCTGATGCTAACGAATCCGCGCGGTCTCGCCGGAAGATATCCCATCATGGGCACCGAATCCGCCACGCGCGCCTGATGAAGGGCTATACGCTGCGGCAGCTGGCGGATTTGGTGGAATGCTCCGAAAGTATGATCTCCAAACTCGAGAACAGCCGCCTGTCGCCGTCATTGGCCATGTTGCACAGGTTGGCCGATGCACTCGAGACAACCGTGCCGGACCTGCTGATCCTCGACGAGGAAGACACTGACGCCGATCCGGTGACCGTGTTCCCGCCCGAGCGGTTCACAAAGCTGCCCAACCAAGCCGAAGAGGACGAAAGCCGGGTGGTCTGGTTCGACAAATCCTGCCATTTGACAGGTCGGGCCTTTTGCAAGTCAATTTTTTGCACTTGGCGACGGGTGCGGAACAGCCGCGGTTTCTCCGGCACGAAGGCGAGGAATTCATCTTCGTTCTCGACGGCACGCTCGATGTGATCGTGCAGGACACTATCTACCCAGTGGCGGCAGGGGGCATGATCTTTTTCCGGTCCACACTGGATCACCGCTATGCCAATTCCGGCGACGAAATGGTCCGCGCGCTCTGGGTGAACA
Organism: Marivita sp.; assembly: GCF_048006345.1. Lineage (GTDB taxonomy): Bacteria > Pseudomonadota > Alphaproteobacteria > Rhodobacterales > Rhodobacteraceae > Marivita. Next base: position 522,623 of record NZ_CP180351.1, read on the forward strand.
CGCCCCCGACGATGTAGATTTCAACCCTTCGCGCTCTGGATCACGCGCCAGAGTGTTTCGGGCGTGGTGGGCATGTCGACATGGTCGATGCCGAGTGGTGCAAGCGCATCCGCAACAGCCGAGGCCATGACGGACAGCGCGCCAACTGTTCCTGCTTCTCCGACGCCCTTGCTCCCGATCGCGTTCTTTGTCGTGGGGTTTCCCGAAAAAACGATGTTGATGAAAGGCAAATTGTCCGCGCGCGGCATCGCGTAATCCATGAATGAGCCGGTCAGCGGTTGGCCCGTTTCTGGATCATGCTCGATCGCTTCCATCACCGCTTGCCCAAAACCCTGTGCGACGCCGCCCATGATCTGTCCTCGGGCGAGCCTCGGATTGACGACAGTCCCGATATCCTCGACCGCAATATACCGACAGAGGGTGAGACGGCCGGTCTCGGGGTCGATCTCCACCTCGGCAACGTGGCAGCCATTCGGATAGCTCGGCCCTTCGGTCGCCTCGAAACGTCTGGTTTCCAGTGTCAGTCCCGTTTCATCGAGCAGGGTTTGCAGCGTCATGCGTTTGTTGGTGCCCAACACCAAGAACGTGCCGTCTGCGAAGTCGAGCGTGTCCGGCATGCAGTCAAGCAGACGCGCGGCATGGGGGCGAAGTTCGTCCAGCGCATCGGCGCAGGCACCGCGTAGCGCACTGCCTGCTGCCCCGACCGACCGCGAGCCAAAAGTCCCGACACCATTTTCCACGGCATCCGTGTCACCGGATACCAGCGTGAAACGGTCGGCTGGCAGGCCAAGCGCTTCGGCCGCGATCTGAGCGAACGTTGTCGCATGCCCTTGACCGGCATCGCCCGTGCCAAGATGCAGTACTCCACCTTCAGCCGACAGACGCAGGCCGGCAAATTCAGGCATCGGCTTGCCTGGCGGTCCACCTGCAATTTCGATGCAGCAGGCAATCCCGAGCCCGCGCAACTGTCCGCGTTGCTGTGCGTCGTTCTGTCGGGCGGGAAAACCTGAGACGTCAGCGGTGGAAAGAGCCTCGTTCAGCCGGGCTGGGAAATCGCCGCAATCATAGACATGACCCAAGGGTGTCCGGTGCGGAAGGTCTTTTGGCCGGATCATGTTGCGTAGCCGCAGGTCAATGCGATCCATGCCGGTTTGGCGCGCGGTCAAGTCGATCATCCGCTCGATGATCAATGCCGCCTCCGGGCGCCCGGCGCCACGATAGGCGGCCTGTGTCTGGGTGTTCAGGTGCAGCCCCTCGACCACTGCGTGGATCGCGGGTAGACGGTAGACCCCGGCCACCGACGGCAGGTTGTTGAAAATCGGCATGAGGCTGCCGGTCCCTGCAAAGGCACCGACGCCAGCTGTGATCTGAAGTTCGAGGCCTAGGAATTGCCCACTGTCATCCACGGCAAGCGTCGCGTCCACGATCTGCTCGCGCGCATGCGGGTCTGCGAGGAAGGATTCCGAGCGGGTGGCTGTCCAACGCACAGGGCGGCCCAAAAGTCGCGCCGCGCAGAGCAGGGGTGCGTATTCCGCAAGCGCGCCGTTGCGCATCCCGAAGGAGCCGCCGCAATGCACCGGTTCGATCCGCACTGGCGTACCCATCTGCGCAGTGAGTGCTTCGGCCAGCCGGTGCGGGGATTGCGTTCCGCAGGCCAAAGTGAAGCGCATGCCGTCCCACTTGGCCAGCGCTGCGCGCGGTTCCATCGGTGCCGCAGTCACCCGGCTGATGGACAGGCGGCGACTGACCCGATGTGCCGCCTTTTCCATCGCCAATCCGACGGCCTCGGCATCGCCAAGTTGCAAGCGGAAGATGCGGTTTTCCGGTGCCGTGGGCCAGACGGCGGGGCCGGTCGCTGCGCGGCGCAGGTCAGTGACGAACGGAGCGTCTTCGATTTCGAGGTGCACCATTTCCAACGCATCATGCGCCTGACCTGCTGTTTCAGCCACCAGCGCAAGCACCGGCTGGCCAACATGATATACGGCACCCGATGCAAGGCACGGATAGTCCGGCAGATGCGGCGCACCGTCCAGGCGGTCGGCAGGCAGACGCGGAGCCGCAAAGGCCGCGACACCCGACGCTGCCAACGCCTCTGCATCCACAACGGCAAGAACACCCGGCATCGCCGCCGCCTGCGTCCAATCCAATCGCGTGATGCGCCCGGCCACGACCTGGCTGCGCAGGAACACGAGATGAGCGGCGTCTCGCGGGGCAAGGTCATCGGCAAAGCGTCCTTGCCCGCGCAGTAACGCTTCATCCTCGCGTCGTGGCAGCGAACGGCCGATCAGGCTCATTCGGCTGCGTTCTGCATCCCGGGCAGAGTGCCCAGATGGTCGGCAACCTCGTCCACCGCCATGACGTCGGCATATTTGTGATGCAGGTCAAAGAGGTTCATTTTGTGCACCAGTTCATGCCGATCGTAAGTGCACTCCTCGACCAGGCTCACATGCAATCCATTGGAATAGGCGTCGACGCAGGAGGCGCGTACACAGCCCGACGTGCTTTCGCCGCAGACGATCACGCTCTGCACCCCGAGAATATTAAGATGTGAGATCAGAGGCGTGCCTGCGAAGATACTGGCGCGCTGCTTGGGGATCAGGATGTCTCCTGGTTGGGGCGCAAAGTCGGGCCAGATTTCGAAATCCGCCGGATCTCGCTTCACGCCTTTGCGGTGGGTGGCGCCGACGCGCTTGGGTGCCGCTTGTGGGCGGGTATCGCCGAAACAGTAGAAAATGGGGATCGCGGCAGAGCGTGCGGCAGCGATCAGGCGCTTGGTCGGTTTTATGGCGTTGTGGGCGTAGACCCCGCAGCTTGATGGGTAATCGTCCTGCAACTCCAGCGGTGACTTAGCGCCGCCGCGATACGCCATGTTGTAGAGGTCGATCAGAAGCAGGGCGGGGTTCGGACCGACAAAGGTCTCGCGCCGGTAGGGTTCATAAATCTTGATCAGATCATCAGGAACGACGTCTTTCCAGCAATGGTCTTCAAAACAGTCGGGGGTCATGGTCGTCTCCTGTTCATTGAATGAGGTTGAGAAGCGCCTGCGCCCCGAGACCGGCAGCGACAGGCAGGATCAGGCTTGAGACAAGGCGCAGAGCGACGAAGCGCCAGCCCATGAGCGGCGCCTCGTAGGCCAGCACACGGTGCAGCGCGAAAACCGACCAGCCGGTGATGAGCGCCACGATCTGCGGCACCCCTGCGCCGCCCTGAAGTACGACCAGTGCCAGCGGGAAGGAGGTCATCGGGCCGCCGGGCATCAACCCGCCAATCACCGAGGCGAGGATGATGCCGCTCAACCCTGATTGCGGGCCGATGACAGGCACGAGGGCCGCAACCGGCAACACCTGCATCAGAAATGAGGCCGCCAGCAGCGCCAGCGGCAAGCGGATCATCAGCGCACGGCCTGTGTCAAAGGCGGTCCGCCCCGCTTCGGCGAGGCCATATGCGCCTTCACGCCTCCATACCGGGACGGCAAGGGCACCGACTATGGCCCAGATGACGATGGCCGCGGCGATCATTCTGCGGGGGCCTTATTCATCGCAAGCAAAGGCGAGCGGACAAGAAAGCGCGCGATCAACCCGGCGAGGATTGGCAGCGGCAGGGATACGAGCACGCGGATCAGCGTGAATTCGACTCCCATGAAAGGCAGTTCCCAGACGATCAAGCGGTTGAGACCGATCAGCGCCCACGCGGTCAGGTAGGCAATCAACGCCCCGGCATCAGCACCCGCCACCCAGAGTGCATGCACAATGGGGAACGAGGTAAACGGTCCGCCCGGTGTGATCGCCCCGGCTGCGGAGGCAAGGACAAGACCCCGCAAGCCCGATTCCGATCCGAGGAGCGCGGCCACTTTTTCACGGCTGACCAGCCGCGCGATCAGCCCGCCCATCAGCAGCCCTGCTGCAAGCTGCGGCAGCACCATGAGCAAAAGGCCCGCCGCTTCGGTCATCCCGGCGAACACGAGGGACCAGCCCCCCTGATACCAGCAGGTCAACCCACCCGCGCAGGCGAGGCCGAGGAACACGAGATCAGAAGTCTTGAGGCGCAAGTCTAGGCTCCCTTGGTGGACGGGGCGCGGGTATCGCGCCCCGATGGCTCATTCCGCGGCCGTGGCCATCCCGGCACCGGAGGGCAGGTCGAACATGCCTTGAGAAAGTGTGTTGAGATGGTCGATCACATCCGTGCTCGGCAGGACATTGGCATATTTCGCGTGCATGTCGCAGAGGTTGATCGCATGGCTCGCCTGGCTCCGGTCGAAACAGCCATCCTCCACCACCGTCACCCGGAAATTGAGCGAGAAGGCATCCAGAACAGTCGCCCTTACACAGCCCGAGGTGGTTGTGCCGGTGACGATCACGCTGTCGCAACCCAGCAATTGGAGGTAGCTGTGCAGCGGCGTGCCGGCGAAACCCGAAGGCTTTTGTTTGCGCACCACGAGGTCGCGCGGGCCGGGAGCGATGGCGTCCACGATCTCGTTCCCGTCACGCCCGTCTGTGGTCAGGATCGGCGCGCGCGCCTCTTCCTTGCGGCGGCTGTTCTTCCAGCTCCAAGACCCGCTGTCCCAATTGTCGGCGCGGCGGGTGCCGGTGGTATAGATCACCGGGATGCCTTTGCCCCGGCAAGTGTCGATGAGCTTTTCAAGCACCGGCATGGCCTCCCAGGCGTCTTCACCGCAGGAGGTGCGCCACTTCGTGATCGACTCGAGAATCGGCTTCGGTTCCTCGTCGCAGAAGGCATAGTTCACGTCGATGATGAGCAGGGCAGGCCGATTGCCCCAATCGGCCATTGCTCCGAAGCCGGAAGCAGCGAATACCGCCTTGTCGCGTTCGGTCAGGTAGGTGTCCCAGATGCGTTCAGTCATGGTCTTTCTCCTTTGTAGGTGTTGCGTGTCAGTCATATCGGGGAGCGGATGAGCCGCGATGCGCTGCCAGAAACAGCAGCGCCGCCATGGCCACGAGGGCGGCGTTGAGCGCCAGCCCACCGGACTGGCTGAGGCCGGTCAAGTCCATGATAAAGCCGAAAGAAAGCGGGCCGACGAGATAGCCCATGTCTCCGGCAAAGCGCAGCGCACCCATGGCGGGGCCGTGATCGGCGGGATCGGTGATCTCGACGGCATAGGCGGCGACGGCTGGTCCAGCGATACCGGTCGCTGCGCCCATGGCCACCATGCCCCACATCAGCGTCGACATATCTGGTGCGGCCACGACCACGCCCAGGCAGGCGGCCGAGGCCAACAGCGACAGGGTGATCAGCGGAACGCGTGGCGTGCGCTCGATCAGACGCGCGGCCAGCGGTAGCACGGCGAATGTTCCCAGTGCCGAGAGGGTTAGCGCGAGACCGATATCCTCGGGTCCGGAGTTGAATTGTTCCACCGCCATCAGCGGCAGGATTTGCCAATGTCCGACAGTGCGGGTGAGGAAGGTGGTGAAATTCACCGCCAGCACTGCAACAAAGGGAGCCGAGCGCAGCAGCGAGGCAACAGGCCCGTGGCCCCGGCGATTGGCGTCGCCATGAGGCTCCGACATCATGACGGCCGCGGCCAGCGCGGTGGCAAAGCCGATCGCAGCACCGGCCAGGAACGGACCCTCGGCGCCCCAGAGCGCGGCGGTCCAGCCACCGAGGCTCGGCCCGATGGCGGCACCCACCAGCATCGCCCCCTGATGCATCGCCATAAGCTTGCCGCGTGAACTTGCGCTGCTCATGCGGGCGACCGCGATTGTCGCGGCGGTCATATAGAGACCGGAGCCAACGCCCTGCACGGTTCGCCCAGCCAGCACGGTCGGGTAATCCGTGGCCAGCCCGCCGATCAGCCCGCCCAATCCACAAAGTAGAGGCCCGCCGACCAGTAGCATCCGCAGCCCGTAACGCCCAGCGAGGACTCCGGCGGGCAGGTCTGCCGCCAGCCGACCCGCGGCGAAAAGTGTGATCATCAGCCCGATCTGCCAGCTTGGCACGCCGAAGCTCTGCGCGTGGGTCGCCATGACTGGCGTCAGCATCCCGAACAACGCCATGTGCCCTGCCACGGTGACGAGGATCACCGGAAAGGCCGGCGCCTCGCGCAGGACCTCGGACCAACGCGGCGGTGCTGGTTTCAGAGGAGAGATCAAGGTCATGACCGACGCCTTGTCGCATACCGCCTCACTCTGCTGGCTCCTGGGCCGGTCTGCCTTCGTTGCGGCGCAGACTGCGTTGGGCGACGACCGTGAAGCCTCCCAACACGGCGACCAACAGCCCACCCGCGCTCCAGAACGCAGCCGTGAGGCCGAACGCGCTGCCGACAAGGCCGAAAGTCAACGGACTGACGATCTGCGATACACGGTTCGACAGGAGGCGCAGACCCATCAGCTTGCCGCGCTGGCCGTCGCCTACCGCATCAACCATGACCATGATGCTGACAGGCAGGTTGACTCCGACAGCCCCACCCAGCACTGCGGCGAGCATCAGCATCGTAACCGGCGATCCTACCGCGAGAGGTGTGACCAGCACGCAGAGCGCCGAGATCAACCCTGCGCCCATCAGGATGGATTCCTGCCGAAAGCGGCGCGTGAGAAGGTTGAGCCCGTAGCGCGAAAGCATGCCTGCAAGGCCCTTGAGCGATACGGTGACGGCGATCAGCATCGTCGAAAAGCCATTCTCAGCCAAGTAGAGCGGCAAGAAGCTCATATAGAGAGCCTGGATGAACATGATGAGGAAGGTCGCCGTGAGCCCGAACTGGACGGGGGGCAGATGTGCAAGGTGCATCCCGCTTCGGTAGCTGCCAGTGATGCCCGACGGGCGGAATACATCGCGGGTGCGGATCTCGGCCGCTTGTGGATCCGGATGCGGATAACGCCGTGCAACCGCCGTCAGAACCAGCATGAAGACCAGCGTCGCAACGGTTGAGGTGATGAAGGCGAGTTGGTACCCCTCTGCAGGATCAGCCTGGGTCGAGGCGATGACGCCGCCGATCAGTGGGCCGACCATACTGCCTGCCGACATCCACATCGAATACCGCTTGATCGCCTCGTTGCGGCTTTCGCGGCTGCCCTTTGCGACAAGGACTTGGAATGCCGAAGCCATGATAACGATCGCGCCACCCAGTAGCACTTGCGACAGCGCGAGCAGCCAGAGCCCCGTGGCGAGGACCATGCACACAAGCCCTGCCAGCAAGAGGACCGACCCGGCTTGCAGCATCCGCACCGGCCCCAACGTGTCAATTAGCTGCCCCGCCGGCATTGCGATGAAGAGCGGAAAGAGCGCCTTGAGCGTCACCATCGCGCCGATGGCGAAGGTCGATGCACCAAGCTCGGCCGCGTAGAGTGCAAAGAATGGCTGGGCGAGGGCAGTGATGGCGAAGAACGCGAAACCGCCAAAGATCCCGAAGAGCGCGAAACGATCAGTTTGCATAATGGCAGGCTGCTTCCTGTGAGGTGCGGTGTTTGCGCAGCAGGGGTTTCTCGCTGCGGCACCGCTCGGTAACCATCGGGCAGCGCGAGGCGAACGCGCATCCCTTTGGCAGGTCCAACGGACTGGGCAGGTCGCCCTTGAGGGGCGCGTTGATGCGCGACGCCTCGAGCCGTGGATCGGGGATCGGCACGGCGTCGATCAGTGCGCGCGTATACGGGTGGATCGGCCTGTCGAAAACGTCCTGAGCTGGGCCATATTCGACCACTTCGCCCAGATACATGACTGCGATCCGGTCTGAAATGTAACGCACCGTCAGCAGGTTGTGGCTGATGAAGACGAAACTGATGCCGAGATCCGCCTTGAGATCCGCCAACAGGTTAATAATCTGCGCGCGCACCGAGACATCCAGCGCCGATGTCGGTTCATCCGCCACCACGACCGAGGGTTTCAGTGCCAACGCGCGCGCCACGGCGACCCGCTGGCGCTGGCCGCCGGAAAGCTGACTTGGATACCGGTTCAGAAAGGACGGGTCGAGCCCGACCTGGCGGATCAACTCGTCCACGCGGTCGCGGCGTTCCTCGCGATCGCCCCAGCGCTGGACGGCCAGCGGTTCCTCGATGATGCGGGCAACAGTCATCTTGGGATTGAAGCTCGAGGATGGGTCCTGAAACACCATCTGCGCCAATCCGTCGACGAAAATCTCACCCGACGTGAGTTTCTCGAGGCCCAGCAGCAGACGTGCGACGGTGGATTTGCCGCATCCCGACTCGCCCACAATGCCCAGCGTCTCGCCCTTGCGGACGCGCAGGTTCACGCCATTGACCGCCCGCACTGGCGGGCGGGAGGTCAGGAGTCCGGATTGGTCGAAATGTTTCACAAGATTGTTCATCTCGACGATGACGCGGTCCTCGGCCTGAACTGTGGTGCGACGTGCCTGCGGTGCTTCGGGCGTTGTGGTCAGGCCACCCGCAACCCAACAGGCCGCTTCAAGCCCGCCGCCGCGCTGCGTGAGCAGAGGTGCCTCTCGTGCACATCGGGCGCTGGCCACCGCACAACGGGCGCGAAAGGCACAGCCTTCGGGTTTGCGGCGCATATCGGGCGGGACACCTGGGATCTGTGGCAGGCGCGTGTCTCGCAGCGCGTCGACGCTCGGGATCGTGCGCAGCAAGCTTTGGGTGTAGGGGTGCTGGGCGGTCGCGAAGATCGCGTCGACGGGGCCAAATTCCACGATCCGCCCAGCATACATCACGGCCACCTTATGTGCGAAGCGCGCCACAAGGCCAAGGTTGTGGGTGATGAACATCATCGCCGCCCCGGCTTCCTGTGTCAGGTCCTTGAGCATCGCAACGATCTGCGCCTGGATGGTCACGTCGAGCGCCGTGGTCGGCTCGTCCGCGATCACCAGCCGGGGTTGGCACGATAGCGCCATTGCGATCATGACGCGCTGCCGCATCCCGCCGGACATCTCGAAGGGATAGGCGTCGATGCGCCGCTCTGGGTCGGGGATGCCGACCTTGCCAAGCCAGCGTACTGCTTCGGCCCGCGCAGCCTCGCGGTCGAGGTTCAGCATGCGCATGATCGGCTCGACCATCTGGCGGCCAACCGTCATCACCGGGTCAAGCGAGGACATCGGGTCCTGGAAGACGGTGCCAACAGTTCGACCGCGGATGCCATTCAATTCGTGCTCGGACAGCGCACAGAGGTCTTGCCCGTCGAGCAGCACCTGTCCCCCGGCAATCCGGCCCGGATGCGCCAACAGCCGGAGGAGCGACATGGCCATCGCGCTCTTGCCGGAGCCGCTTTCGCCGACGATTGCGACACGCTCGCCGCGTTCGATTGCAAAAGAAACGCCGTCCACAGCCGTCACCAATCCGCCGCGGGTGGCGAATTCCGTGCGTAGCTCACGCACCTCAAGCAGCGTCGGTTCAAGCTCGGACTGGAACGTCATGGCGTGGCTTCCTTTCTAGGTGCGTGCAGACAGGGTCACTTGCGGGCGCGCGGGTCGAGTTCCTCGCGAACGCCGTCGGACAGGAAGTGCAGTGAGAACGCGATCATCAGGATCACGACACCGGGCAGGGTCGAGATCCACCAGGCCTGTTGCAGGTAGGTTTGCCCATCGCGGATAATGTTGCCGAGCGACGGGGCGGGCGGCATGATGCCGAGGCCCAGAAAGCTCAGTGACGCTTCGACGAGAATGGCGTTCGCTGCGGCGATGGAGGCCGCGACCAGCATTGGGGCCACGGTGTTGGGGATGATATGGCGGGTCATCATCCAGCCCTGCGAGGCGCGTACCGTGCGGGCTGCATCAATAAAGGGGCGCGAACGGAGACTCAGGACCTGGCTCCGTTGCAATCGTATGAAGCGCGGCACGTCTGCCATGGCGATGGCAGCGATCACCGGTACAAGGCCGGTACCGACGATGGCGACAAGCCCGATGGCCAGCAGGAGCGACGGAAAGGCGAGGAAGATGTCTACCACCGTCATGATCGTGCGATCTACGATCCCGCCGAAAAAGCCCGCCAACGTGCCGAGGATCATGCCCGCGACCAGTGCGATGCAGGCGACGGAAAGACCTACCAACAACGAGACCTTGACCCCTTCTAGTGCGCGCGACAGCACATCGCGACCCATCCGGTCGGTCCCGAAGGGATGTTCCAAAGAGGGCGGCAGCATCATCGCGCGCAGGTTCGTCTCGAGCGGCGCCTGAAGCGGCAGTAATGGAGCTGCTGCTGTCAACAGCAGGATTGGTACGAGGATCATCAGCGCGACGCGCACCTTTTGGTTGGCGAACATTCCTTCTTGCGGCAGCGTGGGGAGCGAAAGACGCGGGCGGGCGCGGAATTCTGTGGTCTCATCGGCCATGGCGTGGTTCCCTTCAGAAGCTCACGCGCGGATCGAGCGCGCGGTAGACGAGATCAGTGGCGAAATTGATGGTCACGAAGAGGAGCGCGTAGAAGACGATCAGCGTCTGCACGAGTTGGTAGTCGCGACTGTTGATTCCGGTTATCAGCAGGTTGCCAATTCCGGGTATCGTAAAAATGAACTCCACGATGACAGTACCGTTCAAAAGGTTGCCAAAGCTGAGCCCGATCACCGTCACAATGGGCAGCGCTGCGTTCTTGAGTGCGTGGCGAAAGAGCACGCGGAATTCCGACCAGCCCATGGCGCGGGCAGTGCGGACGTAATCCTCGGACAGGATTTCCAGTACGGCAGTGCGCGTGATGCGCGCCATCGTCGCCACCTGCGTGACCGACAGCACCAACACCGGCAAGGCGATACGCGCAAGGAACGCGGCCGGGTCGTCCAGCGTCACTGCGCCCGAAGCCGGAAACCAGCCAAGCGTCAGCGAGAAGAGCAGCAGGAAGACAAGCGCGGTCCAGAAAGACGGCATCAGGTCCACAATCATCGCGAAACCCGTCAGCAGGTTATCGAGGCGCGAGCGCCCCTTGTGCGCCATGTATGCAGCGACCGTACCCAGCGGGATCGCGATAACCACCGTCAACAGGATGGTTAGAAGGGCGATGGTGAGAGTCACCGGCAGCGCCTTGGCCATCAACTCGGCCACCGGAATGCGGGTGGTGATCGTCTGGCCAAGGTCAAGGGTCACGAGGCTGTGCAGGTAGTCGAGATATTGTCGGCCCAGAGGTTCGTTCAGGCCCATCTGCTCGCGCAGCAATTCCAGTGCCTCCCCCGACATGGTGTCGCCAGCCATGGCAGATGCCGCATCCCCCGGAATGAGCCGGAGCGTGAAGAACACGAGTGTCACGACCCCGAATACGGTCACGAACAACTGAGCGAACTTCTTGAGCGAATAATCGAGCATGGCTGGCGCTCCCTTTTTTGGCAGGCGGTCAGGCCACGGCGATGTCGACGCTGTGGAAGTTGACCTGTGCGAGGTAGTTGATGTTCACGCCGGTGACGGACGGCTTGCCGGGCCAGAAGACGTTGTTGGCGTAGCTGGGCACATAGGGCAGCTCCTCCATCACAATCTGCTGGATGGTCTCGTACATGGCCTTGGCCTTGGCGGCGTCGGGTTCGGCCCGGGCCGCCTCAAGCATCTCAGTGATCTCGGGATTGTCGTAGCGCGCGCCGTTCAGCCCGCCGGGCACCATATTGGAGGGGTGCAAGTAGCTGAACAGGATCATGTCCGGGTTTACCGCTGGCAACAACCGCGTCGCCATTTCGAACTCGCCCGCATTGCGGCGCTGGTTGAAGGTTGGCGTGTCGACCAGCTCCATCTGCATGTCGATGCCGACCTGCGACAGGAAGTCGATCTCGAACTGCTGCAGCTCCGTCACGCCTTGCGCCGAGGTCCCGAGATGCTTGAACGAAAATCCGTCCGCATAGCCCGCCTCGGCCAGCAACGCTTTGGCTTTTTCGGGGTCATAGGGGTATTTCGGCACATTGTCCGAATAGACCGGCATCCACGGCAACAGGATGGAATCCGTCGCCTGGCTGAGTGACGGAGAAATTGCGCCGGTGATCGCTCCGTAGTCGATGGCATGCGCGAAGGCCTGACGCACTCGCTTGTCCGCGAAAGGGGCGAATTCGGGGTTCAGCACTTTAAGCGCGACCGCGTAATTCATGACCGAGTTCATCTCGAACCCTTCGGCCTTCAGGATCTCGAGGTTCTCCTCGCGGTTGGAGCGCATGACCAGGTCCACCTCGCCGTTGCGCAGTGCGATTGTGGCTGTGGCCTCGTCCTTGACGATGCTGAAAACAATGGTCTCGATGGGTGCGGCGCCGCCGTAATATTCCTCGTGCCGCTTCAGGACCAATTGTGAGGTGACATCAATCGACTCGAGGTAATAGGGCCCGGTTCCGAGCGGCTGCCAACGCACCTGGTCGCCGGCCTCCTCGATGGCTTTCTTGGACACGATCTGGCCTTGGTGGTAATTGGCGACCGTGTGCAGGAAGTTGCCGTTGGGCGCGTCAAGCTCGATCACCAATGTATATGGATCGGGTGCGTCCATCTTCACGATGCCTGCAAGCTCGGATCGGTAAGGCGAGGCGGTGGCGGGGTCGAGGATACGGTTGTAGCTGTAGATCACGTCTTCGGCGGTGAAATCCCCATAGCCCTTCTGGAACTTCACACCTTGGCGCAAAGTGAATGTCCAGGTCTTGTTGTCCACCGTCTCCCAAGATGTGGCGAGGTCGGGAATAATGTCGCCGGTTACACCGTCATAGGTTGTGAGGCCGCTGAAGATGTTGAACGCGATGTTTTCGTTTTCGATCCGGAAGATGTTGGCGGGGTCGAAGCCCGCGGGATCGTCGTAGAACCGAACGCGCAGAGTCTTGCCTGCGCTGCCCTCGGCCAGTGTCGGTTGCGGAAGGGTGAGGCCCGCGGCCAGCAGGGCGGAAAATTGGCGCCGCGTCATGGTGAACATGGGGTATCTCCTTGAATTTCGTGTGGGAACAACGGGCCCGCCATTGTGGCAGGCCCGCATCGGATCAGCCGGCTTTACGCGCGAGTTCGGGTGTCGCGGCGATGCCTTTCTCGGTCAGGTAGGCCTTCGCCATGTCGACCGAAATCACGTCCGAATACTTCTGGTGCATGTCGTAGAGGTTCATGAAGTGGCTCGCCTCCGTGCGGTCGAAGACACATTCCGACACCACGCCTACGCGGTAACGATGCGTTGCGGCATCCACCACCGAAGCCCGAACGCAGCCCGAGGTCGTTTCGCCGCACATGATGAGCGTGTCGACGCCAAGGCTGTTGAGATGGAAATGCAGGGGTGTTCCCTGGAAACCGGATGGTGCGGTCTTTTCAATCACCACCTCGCCCGCGATGGGGGCGACTTCGGCGACGATCTCCGTGCCTTTCTTCTGCATTTCGGGCGACAGTTTGGATGGACCGCGCTTGCGATGGACCCATGGCTTTATGCCGGATTGAAGGCCCTTAACATGTACCACAGGGATACCGGCTCCGCGCGCCACGGCAAGCAGTTCGGCAGTTTTGTCCACCGCCGCCCAGCCTTCCAGTCCTGTCGAGGAGGGCCACATCTCCATCGACTCGAAGATCGGTTTCCGCTCGAGACCCAGCACGCTGTAGTAGATATCGATCAACACCAGTGCTGGCTTTTCGCCGAAGCCGAAAAGCTCCTTTTTGCCCCAGAGCTTGTCATGCGTGCGGTCGCGCTCGCTCAGGTAAGGTTCCCAGCCATATTCGGTCATCATGTCATGTCATCCTCTATTGGCGGCCCGTACGGGTTCCTTCAGCGCGGATGCGCTGGTTGATTGGGCCTGTGAATGTGGTTTGGTTCGGCGGTTTGAGCCCGGTTTTCGCCAGGATTTCTGGCTGGGTCGTCCGCTCTTGCTTAATCAGGCTTCAACGTGGAATGCGTCCAGTCAAGTGACTTGATTAAAAATACAGGGCATTTATTAGACTGCTGTGTAATTGTGCGGTTTTTGGCTTTGACTGATGATTTCTGCGGCAGCAGCATTGCTGCTGCGCTGGACATCGACCTTGTCTGAAGCTGTCGAAGACTTGGGACCAAGGACCCAGCCTACCGATGCGATGCAAGCTGAGCCAGGACTTGGGAATGCGGCTCTGCGCAGGGCGATGAGCAGGCAGTCAAGATCAGCGTCCTGACCAAGTTGCTTCAGGGAAAGCCATCCTGTTGTACATCAAGTCAGTATGCTTGGCGGTTGCAGAAGACTTTTTTGCGGGTTTCCTCTGACTTGGGCATTTGTTTTCATCGCCCTCCGCCTGACTGCGAAAAGTGACGTGGCCGTAAGGATTTGAACTGTTTGTTAGGGTGTTTGATTGGGGGAAGAGCGACCCATTGAAGCCCCTGTACAGAAGCAGAAAGGCGGTGTTTCGCCGATTATGTGCCGCAGTCGGTATATGAGCGAATCACAACCTGTGGTATTGCTGGGATGATTTTAAATTTTGCCGTGGAGCATTGCCATGGGTCGTCTTTACAATCCCCTTGGGGCACGCATCCTTTTTTGCCTAACGATATTTTCATTTAGTTTCATTCCTTTATGGGCCTTTGCCCAGGATCGGAACATTGCAGAACCGATCGCGTGTGAAAACGTCCACGACATCGTTAATGAAACTGAAAATGAAAATCGGTTCTCCCGTACGTTGTGTGCGGACATCGTGGCGATGGACCAGATGCTGGTTTACAACCGGTTTGGGAGCTTCAATCCTTACGGCATGATCTATGCGCTGCGGCGGGATGTGATCAGTGCGGCCGAACCCGTCCGGGCGCTGAGCGCGGATCAATGCGATGAAAGCCTTGGCATCGAAAGTCATGGCACCGATCTGGCCCCCGGCAAGCTGCGCCTGCGCGACTGCAAACGACCGCGTCCGCTGACGCTGCGCACCAATGTCGGGGATATCCTTCATGTGCGGCTCACGAACCTCCTGCGCGAAAAGCCGCCCGGCTATTCCGAGACCTTCTGCAAGACGCGCGCGGATGAGTCCGGAATGCCCTTCGGCTCGGATTTACACAGCCTGCGTGCCGCCGTGTCGGAGGGCACCGCGTCCCAGGTTCAGCACGGCGAGGTGTCCTGCCGCCCAGCCAATGGATCGCCACAAGCAGATATCGACGGCAACTGGCCACTGACCCGAGGCGCCAACATGGCTGTTCAAGGGCTGAGCACCTTTGGACTTCGGAATGGTCGCATGATCGAAGCACATGATGCCTGCAAGGGGCTGGCCGCGATCCCACCTGGTACCGGCATCGACTGCTATTACATGATCGAACGGGAAGGTCCGTTTTTCATGGCCAGCACTGGCGCGCCGTCGGGCGGGCAGGGGGATGGTGGCAGTCTCGTTCACGGGCTTTTCGGAGCGGTGATGGCAGAACCGGCCCAATCGCGCTGGTATCGCAGCCAGGTTTCGCAGGCGGCGTTTCGCACAGTCTGGCGTGCGGCCGATAATGGCGTCCGGCATGCCGTCCGCGCGGGCGACATCGACGATGCCGGCCGGTACGAGGCAGTTGCCCGGGATCCGGTTTCGGGAAAGTCGCTGCCGCTTTTGAACATGCTGGCGCGGGTGGATCGCGTCGACGACGCGCTGCGCGAGGAGCAGCCCAATCTTTATTTCGGAGAGGGCGTGTTTGACATCGTGCATGCCGATCTCAACGCCATCGTGCACCGCAACGACCGCGAGGTGGGCACGCCGCTCACGTTCCGCGAATTCTCGGTGTTCTTCCATGACGAACTGAAGACTTTTTATCCCCGCAATTTCGAAGAGCTGGGTGCCTTCGGTGCCGGACAGCTCGCCGGGGTCCGGGATGGGTTCGCGATCAATTATGGGGCCAGTGGCATGGGCGACATGCTAATCGCCAACCGCAAGGGCATCGGCCCAACCGCGAATTGCCAGGAATGTCTTTACGAGGAATTCTTTCTGACCTCATGGGCCAATGGCGACCCGTCCTTGCTCGAGCACTACAGCGACGATCCGTCGAATGTGCACCATTCCTATCTGAACGACGCGGTTGTGTTCCGGAACTTCCACGCGGGGCCCAAGGAAACCCATGTCTTCCATCTGCATGCCCATCAATGGTTCGCTGGCAATGACGGCAATCGCGGGTCCTATCTCGACAGTCAGACTGTAGCTCCGCAGCAGGGATTTTCCTACGACATCTATGGCGGCGGGCTCGAGGTCTACCATCGCGGTCTGCCGGGTGAGGAGGGCTGGTACGAGACCCTTGGCTCGGGCAACCGCAACAGGACCGTTGGAGACTCTATCTTCCACTGTCACCTCTACCCGCACTTCGCCCAAGGCATGTGGGAGCTCTGGCGCGTGCATGACGTGCTGGAAGACGGTTCCCGCAAACTGCCGGATGGCCAGTGGGAACCGGTTCTGTCGTTGGCCGAGATGGGAGACAAGATCAAGGCGCGCAAGCGGCCCGGATCTGTCGATCAGGAAACAGGGCGCTGGATTGCGCCGGGTGCGGGGCTGAGCGCGCAGAATGTCGGTACACCGGTGCCCGCACTGGTTCCGCTGCCTGGGCAGGCCTGGCCCGTCCTGCCCAGCTACCCCGAAGACGTGGCGACACTCGACGAGGAGGGCGCTGTGACCGCGGAACCCGTTGACGAGATTGCGACCTTTGCGGGTTATCCGTTCTACATCGCAGGACAGCCCGGCCATCGCCCGCCACAGGCGCCGATGGACATCGCCCGTGCACTCGACGGGGATCAGGTCACCGGCGAATATCTCGACGGTGGCATGCCGCGCCATGTTGTGACGGATGACAGCAGCCGTGCCCTTCCGTTCAAACTGCCGCAACAGGTTGCTGATGACTTGGCAAAGGACCCCGGAACACCGGATCTGGCTTCGGCCCTGTCCAGCCCGTCGACGACTGCACGCGAGGCGCTGCAATCGCAGGTTCTCGCAACGGCCCTTGCCCTTGGCGACATGAGCATGAAGCTCAAGGCGCTGACCATTGACCTGCTGGAATATGATGGCGAACCCATCGAACGCGCCGCTATGGCGTTTCACCACGATGGCATTCTTCCCGGCGGCACAGCGCTTTCGGTGCTTGCACCGGACGGCGGTGGATCAAGCTTCCAGGCCATTGGTGGCGGTTACCAGACGCAGGGCGGTGCCAACCTCTTCACCGTGAATGGAGCGCCCGCCAAGCCCGGCGCGCCCTTTGCCGATCCCTGTGGCGCACCTTCCGCTTTTGGTCAAATTGTCCGCGAGGATGCCGACAGCTACAGCTTTGTCTCGGGTGGAACACAGTTCGAGATCCTTACAGTCGCTGGCGGCCAACCTCTAGTGGGTGGGCTGCCCGCAGGGGATGCGGAGGTGTCGAACTGGGTGGAACATCAGCGCACCGATAGTGCGCATTTCCCCAATGGTCCGCCCCGGCTGTACTACCTTGATGGTGGTGCGGCGCAGGAGATCCAGCGTGGCGCACACGTTCTGGAAGGCGACCCATTCCTCAAGGGCCTGAGCAACACGCAATTCACGCCGGACCCCGCGGTTGTCGGTTACCGGCGCTATGAAGGGTCGGCGGTTCAGGTAGATCTCATCACCAACCGCGCGGGCTGGCATGATCCGCAGGCCCGGATCAATGTTCTGACCAACGCCACCGGCGATTACGACGGATCGGACGGCTACAAGGAAGGCGGCGGGCGCATTTCGCCCAAGGTGACTGCCAGCGAAGAGCCGTTCTTCTTTCGCGCGCTGTCGGGAGAATGCATCGAATTCCGCCACACCAACGAATTGCCCAAGGAACTGGAACTGGATGATTTCCAGGTCAAGACCCCGACCGACACCATCGGTCAGCACATCCACCTCGTGAAATTCGATGTGACCGCATCGGACGGGTCAGGCAATGGCTTCAACTACGAGGACGGCACATTTGCACCGGGCGAAATCGCGGCACGCATCTGTGCGGCCAAGAACACCAGCTCGGCCAGCCTTGTCAGCTTCACGCGGAGCCCGGGCGAACTGCTCATGCGGGAATATTCCGACGGCGACAAAGGCGACCTTTGCGCCTTCGACACAGAGACCGAGTTGTGGAAGGTCAGCGAGGCCTATGATCACAAGATCTGGACCTTCGCTCTGTCCAAGCATCGCGAGCTGTTCCAGACCACGACGCAGCGCTGGTTTGCGGACCCGATCCTGTCAGACACCCGCGCGCCCGACGACAGCGGCGGAGTGGGCAAAGCTGACCGGACCCTGCGGACCGTCTTCAGCCATGACCATTTCGGCCCGTCCTCGATCCAACAGCACGGCTTCTACACCGCGCTCGTGATCGAGCCGCAATCGGCGCAGATCTGTGATCCTGATGACGGCACCTGCACTTCGCCGCGCACGGATCGTGACCTGGTGCTGGCCAGCCCGGATGACGTGGGCGCGCGCAAGGTCATCGTCGATTTGATGCCGGTCGATACCGACGAGCTCTCCTATCGCGAATTCGCGCTCTCCATTGCGGATTTCGCGGTGCTTTACGATCCGCGCAACAACGTGCCGGTGGATGCGGTCGAAAAGGCGCTGCTGGGCGGAGATACCGTGGCGATGAAGGGTATGCTGACGCTTGCCTGTGAGGCGCGCTATGGCGCCGAAGCGGCGCGGCTTGAAAAGGCCGGGAACCCGGCTACTGATGTCGACACCCAGTTGCAGCGCATGGCGGATATCTGCGGTTCGGCACTGACCAAGGACAGTGGCGGATGGAAGATGTTGTTCCCCGGACTGTCGCCTGTGCATGGCGAACCGGGCGATCTGCCGCCTGCATGGCTGTCTGCCGGCCGACCGGGCGATCCGGCGCACCAGTCGGGGCTTGCGCCTGCGCTGCTGGACGAAATCACCATCGAACATCACGGCACGCGTATGTCGGCTCCGGATTTCCTGCAGACATATCTCACGGAATATCGTGCCAAGGCGGCAGGCCATCTGCCAGGACCACGGGCGCTTTTGGCAAGCCCAGTTTCGCCCCCGGCGCGGCCCGAAAGCATCTCGGTCGACCATCACGATCCCTATCTGGTGAACTACAGGGGCGAACCTTTCCCGTTGCGGCTGGGAGAGGATTCCAGCGCCGGATCGTCCTGTGGTCTGACCACGAGAGTAGAGGATTGGGTGACCCCGCTGCTCACCGGTGTGACTGACCGCTGCGAGATCAGTCGACAGAAAACCGGCGATGCGGGCGATCCGGCCAACGTAATGCTGTCTTTGCTGCACAAGGATCCAGCCACGCCGATCTTCCACGCGCTGGACAATGACCCGCTGCAATTCCGCCTGATACAGGGTGCGCAGGAGGTCCAACACACCTTCACCGTCGAGGGGATGACCTGGCCGCGCAACATCGACCAGATGTTCCCCAGTGCGACCAGCGAACGCGACGCGATCACGCCGCTCGATACGCTCGTGCGGACCTGTGAAACTTGGCAGGGTGTAGGCAGCAGCGTGCGTATGGCACGGGCAGGCCGACCGGATGAATACCGCACATGGGCGGCAAGTGGGGCCTCGGCATGGCCTCCGGGATCGTCCGAGCGGGCCTTCTGGGAGGACATGGAAGCGCAACTGGCCCAGTGTTTCAACGCGGACGGGCGCATCGCAGCGCAAGAGATCGGGATTTCGGAGCACTTCGAATTCCGTGCGGCGTTCCTATACGACAATAACTTTGGGGGACTGGGCGAAAAGGTCCGCAACAACCGGTTTGCACCGGGGCGCATCACGACCGTTCAAAGCCTGCTCGACCTATTGCTGGAACGGCGCGAGATCCTTGTTCTGCGCACCGCTGTGTCGGACACACCGTATCATTTCGGATCGCAGGACGCGCTTTGGAATGGGGCATGGGGCCTGATCCGTGTCGCGGCGGAGAACCGCAAATACTTTGCCTATGTGGCCCTTCTAGAAGAGATCGACCGGACCATCGCGCAGGTCGAACCGCTTGTGCGCGAAAACCCAGATGCCGCTCCACCTCGCGACCTGCTCAATGGCGCGACGCGGTTGCTGCGTGCACCACTCGATACGATCCTCGACCGGGTGCCGGAGCTTTCCATCGATCCGCAGATCCGGGCCTTGCCCCGCACGCTTGGCGTGCCGGAGCAGCAACAGCAGGAGCCCCTGCAGGAACCGGCACAACGGATCCTGCCGCTCGAACGCTTCGAGCAGGAGGCGCAGCGCAGCATCCAGGCCCTGCCGGATCTGCGACAGGACCGCATCCTCAAGCGTTTTCAATTGGATCTCCCCGATCGCAGTCTTCCGAACCTGCGCCCAAGTCTGAACCAATTGGACCGCTTCGTGCGCGGCAAGACCGATGTACCCGACTATCAGCCGGTGGCCGAATGTCCTGCAAATGCGCCGAATGTCTATACCGCCATCGTTGCCATCGAAAGTCGCACCGTCTTTCCTCGGCAACCGCAAACGCGTTATTCCGAAACCCTCGTCGATCCTGATGGGCTGTTCTTTGCGCTGGTCGATCCACGTGTTCTGATCCGTCCCGAAGACCCAAAGAGCGTGTCCGATCTGGACATTGAGGATCGGACCAATTGGGATGCGATACCGCTGTCGCGAGTGGTCGCAGCCGTCCGGCAGTTCTACGACAAGCCCGAGCCTCTGGTGCTGAACGTGAATGCCGGAGATTGCGTGTTTGTCACGCTTCTGAATGCCCTGCGCTATCAGGACGGGCGGATCGCCGGGCTGGCCGATGGTACGGGTGATGCCAAGATGCCGGGCATCACGTCGCTCAATACCGAACGCCCATGGGAGGGCCTATCCGAACCGGATGATGCAGCTCATCACATGCTGACCAATGCGGACCGGACCAAGGATGTCGTGCCGTCTGCGCGCCTCTCAGTCACGCTTCCACTGCCTGTCCTGACCAAGCAAAGCAGCTACGGACGTCCTTACGGGCGCAACCCGATCTGGGCGCTGAGCGGCATTCCTGCTGACCAGCGCGATCCGACGCTGTCGATCAGGGATCTGTCCAATCGGCTGGACGCACCGCGCGTGGCCGAGATTGAACAGTTCCAGTTCTATGCCGGTCTGGCCTTCGCGGACTACCGCTACGCCGTGCCGACACCTCTGGTGGCCGATCTCTCGACACCCACGGGACCCGTGGCACCGATCCAACCGGCCAGCTTCATAGAGGATTTGGGTCGGCGGATCGCCATTCCCGCCGGCATTACAAACCTGCCCTTAATGGTGACCCCGGGTGCGCCCGATGTCATGCTGGGCGACACATTGCTGCAACTGCGCGATCAGCGCACCGACAGCGTCGACCGTATGCGCCGGTCGCTCCAGCCGTCTGGGAACGCACCGCCTGCCGACCTAGTCCCGGTGCTTCCGGGTGCGCAGGGCGGGCTGACTAGAGTGCTGCGCGACTTGGACCGGGTGCCTCAGATCGCAATACCGCAAGGTGGAACAATCCGTGTGCCGACCCGCGATCCCGTAACCCTACCGGACCGGGCTGCGAACAATATCGTCATTCCCGGAGACCCTGTGGACTCTGCCAATGGAACCCTTCTTGATCGAGTGGACTCGATGCGCACGCCAGCGCAGAACCGTGATCTTGCGGGCATATTGAGCGATTTCAATCAAAGCCTCGACATGGCGATCGGTGGGCAGGACAGCCTCGCGATCCTTCGCAAGCAATTGCAGACGCATTTCGTGCCCTACGCTTTCGGCGCGCTGCCGCTCAAGTCCTTTGGCGACGTGATCGGTCATCCCACGCATGGATTGATCGGCGCGATCACCTTGGTGCCTCAGAACGCGGCGATTTCGGATGCGCGTGGCCGCAAGGTCCGCTTCGACACCTGCGAGAACCGGCTTGTTGCACCAGGACTGACGATCAAGCCCGAGCTGCGCCTATTCGATCTTGGCCCGGTACAGGCACAGCGCTGGCAGGAACTGGGTAATCTTCCGAACCGGACAATCCGCCTGCTGTGCGAAAGCTATGTCGTCGTGCCGCCAACCGGCGCGCGAGCAAATTGGTCTCCGATGTGGACCTCCTCGCTGAGTGCTAAGGGGCCGGACGGAGAAGGTGAGCACAGGATCCGCCAGTTCACCCTGTTCTGGCAGGATGGATTGGGGCAACGCGACCGGAACACCGCCGACATATGGGAACTCGGACCCTCGAACGAGCGCCTCGTCAAGGACTGCGCGATCTGCGACGACAGCTATGACTTTGGCGACAAAGGCGTCAGCTATCTGAGCGAGCCGTTCCATGTCCGGTTGCGGGACACCAACCCGTCGCCCATCGAAAGCCATTTCAACCTAAACGAAAAGGATTTCGGAACTGCGTTCTGGCGCCTGTCACCGAACGAGCTTCCGCCGCGCTCCAAGGCCCCGATGCCGGTGCTGCGTGCTACAGCAGGCGAGGAGGTGGTCGTCCATGTCGTTCATCCCGGCGGCCGGGCGCGGCAGCGCGCCTTTGCCACAATCGCCCAGGATTACAGCGATCTCTTCCCCGGCTTCGGTTTCCCGCGCGCCGCACTTCTGGCACCGGGCAAGGCGATCACGGCGTCGCTGACCAAGACGGTGGAACCGGGATGCTATCTGTGGTTCGACGGGCCCTTGCACCTGCGCGCGGGCGGCGTCTGGGGCCTTCTCGACGTGCTGACACAGGCACAGGCCCGTGATCCGGAGGCGACGGCATGCGGACCGCGGCGCTGATCGCGGCCTGCCTTGCCGCACTCGCGGGAGGGGAGAGTCGGGCACAGGCCAGCTTATTGGCCGAGCTGTCGCTGCATGATCCTGTAACTGGCGCGGTCACGGTTGCGGATGATGGCGAGCCGGTTCGCCTTCGGGTACGCCTGACCGATCCGGTCACGGGGCTGCCCCCTCGGGGCGTGGAGCTTCTGGGATGGGTGCGCGCTGTCGCGCCGGACAATCCAGGATGCGAACGCGCCGCGCAGAACTACCGCGCAACCCGTCGCACGCCGGTTGGATCGGTCGATCTGAACGGTATCCTTCTGGCAACCTTCAATCGTGACGCAACTCTGAGCGTGATTGACCCCAAGCTGAACCTCTATTCGTCGAACATGGTCGCCGCGCACCGGCTTGATATGGAACCCGGCGCGGTTGCTGTCAGCCCTAGACAGATGAGCGCCTATGTCGCCGATCCTGGAACCGGCACCATCGCCAAAGCGCGTCTGACCGGGCCGGATCGCACGATCTTGGCCGAGGGTCTTGGCGGCATTGCGTCGATGGTTGCGGTCAGCAGCGGTGATCTCTGGATCGGAGATGATGCCGGTCGGCTTGCGCGTCTGGGACCGGATGGGCGCACGATCGACGAAATCATCGTTGGGGCAGGGCGGTTGGTGGTCCAGACACCGCTCGACAACGAAAATGACCGTGTCGCGGCGTATGTGCCTGAAGGAGCGGCCCTGCTGCTCGACGGTGTGACCGGTCACCCGGTTCTGAGCACCGCATTTTCCGCTCCGATCACGGATGTGACAATTGTGGGCGAAGACGGCTTGCTGGCGGTGCTGAAAAACAGCCCCGTGGCTGAAATGCGCTATGCTGACGCGCCAGATGCCCCGATCGCGATCCCGCTGGGCACATCCTTTGAACGTATCGCAACCGGACCCGATGCCCGTATCGCGCTTGCATTCACTCCGGGGGACAGCATTGTGGCGCTCATCGACCTTGCACTGGGCCGCGTCGTGCAGTCGCTGGAATTGACCGGGGCGACGATCAGCGAAGTGACCTTCACCGACAACGCAGCTTTCATCCTTAGCCATGACGGCGGCTTTTTGGGCGCGGTAGATCTGGCCACGGTGGCGCTTGGCAAACCGGCAATCCTGCGCAAGATCGACCTCGGCGCAAAAACCGAACGTCCCGGCACAGGCGACGGGTTGCTTGTCCCTCTCTTCCCGTCACCGCAGGTGATCGCGGTCGAACCGCGCTTCCAGACCGGTTGGCTGGTGGGCGAGGTTGCCTCGACCGTTGAGATGCCGCCGATGGACTCGATCCGTCTGCGCGGAGGCGTGCCGCAATCCGTGCATGTCGTCGATCGCAGTTTCCAGGAGATTGAGACCGGTGTCTTCGAGACCGTCTGGGCGTTCGATGCCGGTGAGCGGGAACTGATCCTGACCACCTATAGCGGCCAGTTGTCGACCTGCGTGCCGTTCCACGTGCGGGGCGAGGTGGAGCAGCTTGCGCTGATACCGGTTCGGTTGACGCCGCAAACCACGACGGCCCCGGTGGCGGGGCAGCCCTTTGATCTTGCGTTTCATGTGACGGGGCAGGACGAAACGGCGCTGCCGGTATCCGGTCTGACCCTTGTCATGCCAAGCATGATGTCGGGCTGGGTCGGAGAGGCGGTGGCGACGGCGGATGACGCAGGCGTGCTGCGGGCGCGGGTGACGTTTCCACATGAAGGCCCGTTTGTCGTTCAGCCCGTGGACCTGCCGGCCGGTCTGGCACTGCGCTCGGCTCTGATCCTCCAAGCCGGTTCTGAAAGGAAAGACCAATGATTTGTTTTGTAATGCTGCCGCTTCTGGGAGCAATTGCGTCGGCTGCTCTGGCGAGTGACGTGTCGCGCGGAGCCTTCGCGGTCGAGCATCTGACGGTGCCGCGTGTGACGCTGATCGACCAATATGCACAGGAACAGCTCTTTCATGGCCCGCTGACCGAGGGACAGGTGCTGGTGATCAACTTCAACTACACCACCTGCGAGTTGATCTGCCCGATCGGCAATGATGTCATGGCCGAACTCGACGGCATGCTGCCCGCAGAAGCGCCCGTGCGACTGATGTCGATCACCATCGACCCCGGTCGGGATACCCCCGCGCAGATGCGCAAGGCGGCAGATACGTTTGGTGCCAGTGAGCGCTGGGCCTGGCTGACTGGCAGCCCTGGTGAGGTGTCGCGGCTGCTGGCGGCCTTCGATGCGGATTATGCAAATATCGTTCTGCATGAACCCGTCTTTCTTGTCGGTGACCTGGATACCCACCAATTTTACCGCTCGCAGTCCATGCCTTCGCCTGAGGAACTGGCAGGGCTGGTAGGAACGCTGATCCGGTGAACGCAGGCGCCGCGTTGCTGATACTGCTCCTCGCCGCTCCGATGGTTGTGGCGGACGAGGGGCATGATTTGTTCACAGGGCAATCCGTTGCGGTGTCCGATCAAGGCGCTGAACGGAAACTCGCGCGCTTTCCTTGCCACACTTGCCATGGGCGAGACGGCCTTGGAGGGATTGAAGGAGATGTGCCGCCTATCGACTGGCGATTTCTGTCGCGCGCTGCCGCTGTTCGTCCAGCCTATACGTTCGAGCTTTTCCATCGCGCCGTGACAGAAGGGCGTGACGCCGATGGCCGAGAGCTCAGCCGCCTGATGCCACGCTATGCGCTTTCGAAAGAGGAAACCGCAGGGTTGGCCAACTACCTCGACCGGTTACACGATTTGCAACGGCAGGGTGTGGCATCTGACGAGCTCCGTATCGGGGTCGCGGTCTTGCCTGGCGTGGATGCCATGTCAGACACCTATCGCACCACCTTGGCCAAGTCGCTGGAGGCCCGATTGGGCGGCGATCACGTCTATGGTCGCCGGATCACTCTGGTGCCGGTCGATCCTACAAGCGGTGATGCAGACATTCTTGCCCTGCTCGGCTTGCCGGTTGCGGCAGCACCTGCATTTGTCAGCCGAGGCGTTCCGATTCTTGCACCGATCGGCGCGCTAGATGGCGACGAGGACAGCAGTATTTTGCGAGGCATTACGCCCAGCCGTGAGGCACTACACGCGGCCTTGGCAGCGAGCGTCGCCAAAGCCGGAACTGGCACTGTGGCCATCCTTGCCTCGGATGCAGAGGAACGTCAAGCGATGGAACTTGCGATGTCACTGGCCGCGCCTGAGAGACCCGTCGTGTCGGACTTCGGTGCTGCTGAAGACATCATCGCTTTGCCTGGAACAGACCTCAAGGTCGCGTCTGACTGGCCCGGGCGGATCTGGATCACTTGGCAGTCTGTGGCCCGCCACAATTTGCTGCCGAAAGATGCAAACGTCATGGTCGCGATCGAAACTCCCCGGATCATCGACGCGGCAGTCGCTGCTCAGGTACACCCGCTGATCATTCATGCACAGCAAGCGGGGATCATGCTGGCCGAGGCTCTCAAGGCGGCGGGGCGCGATGTGACCCGTGCGAACCTGTTGCAGGCTCTGGCTGATACAGTGCTGGACGATATCGGCCTTGACTACACACAGGAGCCGCTCACGGGCACTGACCATATCGCTCTGATCGAGCTGCGCTAGGTGTTCGATTTCAGGGTTTGATGGTGTGATCCTTTCGAAGGAATGAAAGGATGCCCTATGGGACAAGTTCGTCACGGAAGCGCCACGACCACGTACGCCGTCAGAGCAGCTATACAGCGATCGCAAGCTTCGCTCGCGACGTTGAGCCGGGAGCTCGGGATCAATCCCAAAACGGTTGCGAAGTGGCGCAAACGACAGACGGTTGATGATCTGAAGACCGGCCCAAAGGAGCCACGTTCGACGGTCCTCACGGAGGCCGAGGAGGCGGCCATCGTCGCGTTTCGGCGCCACACGATGCTGCCGCTTGATGATTGCCTCTATGCCCTTCGGTCGTCTATCCCGCACCTGACAAGGTCAGCACTGCACCGCTGTCTACAGCGACATGGCATCTCGCGCCTGCCAGACGTCGAGGGCGACAAGCCAAAGCGGTCGAAGTTCAAACGCTACCGCATCGGCTTCTTTCACATCGACATTGCCGAGGTGCAGACTGCTGAATGAAAGCTGTTCCTGTTCGTCGGCATCGACCGCACGAGCAAGTTTGCTGTGACCCAGCTTGTCGAGAATGCGGACAGAAAGACGGCTTGGGAGTTTCTGCAATACATGCTCGAAGCCGTACCGTATCAGGTCCACACCATTCTAACCGACAACGTCCTATGCGCGGAATGATTGGCTGATTTGGCATCAGGTCATTGTCATGCTGAAGCGTTCCAGCACGTTTGAATGTGTGTCAGTTCGGCATTTTGGTCAACAACGTGTCTCTCCCATAACAAACACAGAGTACGCGCATGGCGGCTCTCACCGTCCTTAAGACGAGATCTTCGGGTCGTTGAGCAGAAGGCCTGAACATTATCTACGAGGTCGAATGCTCGCCTCTACGGCCCTTACAGAGAAAGGTCCTTCTGCCGTCGATCATCCCTCAAAGAAGGGACGATAGGGTTCGCCACGTTTGATGATCCCGTGTACGGTGCGGGCCATTTTGGCGGCGATTGCGGTATACGCCTTGCGGCGCAAATGTGTGTTTTGCCGATCCTTGGCGATGTAGCGCTCGAACTTGTCGCGGAAGCTGTTGGTCTTTTGCATGATGGCGACCTGACCAGCCATCCAGAGAGTGCGGCGCAATCTGGCATTGCCGTACTTGGACAGCTTGGTCTGACCTCGGAATGTACCGGACTGGATCGTCGCGAGGTCCATCCCGCAGAACTTTAAGAATTGGCGGTGATGCTGAAAGCGGCGCAGATCGCCAGCCTCAGCCAGGATGGTCAGCGCATTGATCGGCCCGATCCCCGGGATGGATGTCAGCAGTTGATAGTCGTCGTTGGTCTTGAGCAATTCGACGGCGCGGTCCTCGATCTCGTTACGTTGAGCAATCAGACTGCGCCCTTCAACCAGGACCAAACGAAACATCCTGGCTGCATCTGAGTCCGGTGCAATAGGCAAGCCCACAGATGATTTGGCTGTCTGATAAATATCTGCAAGCAAACGCTCTTTTGAGACTTTGCGACCAACAACTTCCCAGGCGTCGGCAATGAAAGCCTCTTGGCTCAGGGCCGAGATAAAATGCGGTGAAGGATAGCGTTCGAGGAAGGCGAAAAACCAATCACTGCGTGAACTGCGATGAAAGCGTTCTGCTTCGGGCCAATACAGCGGCAAATAATGAGTTAACACCCGGTGCCAAAGTTCCGTCTTAGAACGCGAGACAATTTCGTGCGTCTTGGATAGTTCTTGAAGGTCATTCGTGCCGCAGATGATGGGGTCATGGTAGAACTGCTCGTTCCCAATCTGCATCATGTGCAGGATGACTTGCGCGTCCTTCGGATCGTTCTTGTCCCAGCTGTTGTTCAAGGCCTCACGGGTGCGTGCCAACGCCACTGAAGAAACCAACTTTACCTCGAACCCGGCGTTCCCGAGCCGGTAAGCCAGGGCGCGATGGTAATTGCCTGTGGCCTCAAAAGCCGCGCGAACAGGACGGTCGTACTCTGAGAGTGTGGCGATCAGTCGAACAAAGTCATCGAGCTGGTTCAGAACGGTCAGGCGGCGACGGCGCTTCTTACCCGGAATCGAGATCAAAACTTCATGCCGGGCTTTGGCGATATCAATCGCCACCAAAACAGGCTCGGTTTGTGCAATAGTGGTATCGGTCATAGTCGGTCTCCCTTGCGGTGTGGTTTGTGCAAAACCACTGTAGGGACCTGAGACCCGGCTATGATCACTTGGCTCGCGCTGTTTGTAGGCTGCGCAGGCAATCATAGCCTCGACATCAACATCATTCCGAAGGTGTTATGGCATTCAGTTCGCCGAGCAGCCACGGAACCGGAACACCATCTATTCCCGACCGATGTGCTTCGACATAATCTGTTCAAAGACGAGATTGAAGTCGGACCCGCCCAATTACCGCCGAAAGCCTGTCTTTGTACGGGGTAGGGTGGCGGCACGTCTCTCGTGTGCGTATGGTGTGCACTGAGGGCCTGTCCGAAATACTGGCGGCCCGAAAGGAGATCGCTGAATGCCCTGGAACGCAGCCACCGAGGCCGCACGGTTATCCTTTGCCCCTATGATGGATGGTGGCGATTTCGGTTGTATTTCAATCAGTTGAAAGGCATCGTGTGCAGCACATGTTCATCTTTTGATCGCGTTACTTCGCACACTGGGCTACTAAAGGCAGATAATGCCTCCGAGAAGAACCAAGCTATGATGTGGAGCGCATTTGGGTAAGGTACTGCAAGACCTTGGTTCGAAACCTTGCTCGATATGCGTGATGTCCCAAGTCGGAGCGGCACAGCTTGGATGGTGGAGCACGGCCAAACCCACATCTCGGGTCAGGCCGCATCCCATTATCCTTCGGCTCGTTTGCGACCTGTGATCATGGATCTTGCCAAATTCTCGCCGTGGGTCCGGCTGGCACAGATCACGCCGACGAGATGCAGAAGGATCAAGAGCAGGGTTGCATTGGCGGCAAACTCGTGGATTTCCGCGAATGCTTCACCGCCTTCGCCATGTTCGCCGCGTTCATATGCGTCCTCCTCTTCCGCCATCCAGGCGGGCAGGGACTGTGCCGTGACGATCCCGGCCAGCGGGCCCTGGCCTTCCTCAACCGCGAGAGTGGCCATGCCCGAAAGCGCTGTCAGAGCCAGCGCAAAGAGCAGGGCGACGGTCATCCCGCCACCAGCGGGGCTGTGCCCGACATGGCGCTCCGCGCGGCCCGTCGCCAAGTCGCGCAGGTAGCTCAGAACGCGGGCGGGTCCGGTAACGAAGTCTGAGAACCGCGCGCGGCGGGGGCCGACAAAGCCCCAGAGAAAGCGGATCGCCACCGTCACCGCGACGGCATAGCCCGCAAAACTATGGAGCCATTGCGGCTCTCCCTCTGTCAGGTAGGCGGTGGCGAAACCCGCCACCAGCACCCAGTGGCCGATCCGGATCAGGGGGTCCCAGACCCGGATCATGGCTGTATCGCAGGCGTCTGCCATCAGTCGTCGTCCCGATCATAGCCGTCGTCGTCATTCGGGTCGCGACGATCGTCGTCATCGTCTTCACGATAGGGCAGAACGGCGCCGGTTGCCGGATCGAGATAGGCTTCGACCTTCATGCCGTTGCTGTCGATCATCTCGACATCGTAACGACCGCGTTCGAGCTCGATCTCGAGGACGGAATAGCCCTGATCTTCGAGCATGGTGGCGATTTGCGCGACGCTCATGCGTTGCGGGTCCTGCACCTGCGCGGTCTGTTGTTGCGCGTTTGCCCCGAGGGCGAACATGCCGACGGCGGTGGCCAGGGCTGCGGTGAAAAAAATGGTCCGTTTCATGATGTGTCTCCTTTTGCGAGGGCAGCCGACACGGCCGCCGATGACCTCTTGTGCCCCGACTCGCCTGACGGGCGGCTGACCCGGATTGTCAGCTTGCTGTCAGCTTGCCCGGGGTAGAGACTGGACCCATGAAACGCCTTGTCTTCATTCTTGCCCTGCCGCTGATCGCAACACCCGTCTTGGCGGACCGCGACGATCACGACCGTGCGCGCCGCGCGCTCGCGGCCGGAGAGATCTTGCCGCTGTCGGATATCCTCGCCGCGGCCACGGAACTGCGTCCCGGTCGGGTGATCGAGATCGACCTCGAGCGCGATGATGGGAGATGGGTCTACGAGTTGGAACTCGTGACCCCGCAAGGTCGGCTTTACGAAATGGAAATTGACGCGGCCTCCGGCGAGGTGCTCGAAGTCGAGCATGAAGAGGACGACGACTGACATGCGCGCGCTCGCCGTCGAAGACGATCCCCGTATCGCGGCCGATCTGCAGGCCGCGCTGACGGCGGCGGGATTTCATGTTGAGCTGACGGGCGACGGTGAAGACGCGTGGTTTCTGGGGGATACCGAAGACTATGATCTCGTGGTGCTCGACCTCGGGTTGCCCGCGCTCGATGGGCTTGCCGTGCTCAAGCGGTGGCGCGCGAATGGCCGGGCCATGCCTGTGCTGATCCTGACCGCACGCGGCACTTGGCAGGAACGGGTCGAGGGGATAGAGGCGGGCGCCGACGATTACCTGCCCAAACCTTTCCGGATGGAGGAACTGATCGCCCGGGCACGTGCGCTAGTCCGCCGGGCCGGTGGCCATGCTGCGGCGCTACAGGAGGCGGGTGAGCTGAGCCTCGATACCAACCGGATGGGGGTCGCCATGCGCGGTGTTCCCATTCAGGTTACGGCGCTGGAATACCGTTTGCTGGCCTATCTCATGCAACACAGGGACCGGCCGGTGCCGCCGACCGAGTTGTTGGAGCATCTCTACGGGGACGACGATGCGCGTGAGGCGAACGCGCTGGAAGCGGTCATCGCGCGGCTTCGCCGCAAGCTCGGACCCGGCGTGATCGGCACGCGGCGCGGCTTCGGTTACTTCCTGGAGGCGGCATGAGCCTTCGCCTACGCCTGGCGCTCGCGGGGGCGGTTGCGATCCTCGTGGCGCTCAGCCTCGCGGCGCTCGGACTTGCCCAGCTTTTCGCCACACATGTCGAACGCCGGGCTGTCGCCGAGATGAGCGTCCAACTCGATCAGGTCCTGTCCGGGCTGGAACGGGGGCCGAGCGGTCTTGAACTGGCCCGTCCTCCGGCCGATCCGCGATTTTTGCAACCTTACGGGGGGCTTTACTGGCAGATCGAAGAAGGCGGCGACATTCAACGCTCGCGTTCGCTCTGGGACACGGCGCTGGACCTGCCCATCGACACTCTGGGCGACGGGGCCGTGCATGTGCATCGTCTTCCCGGACCAGGTGGCGCAGAGCTTCTTGTTCTGGAGCGCTCCAGCACATTGCCAGTACGCCTGGGCGGGAGCGCGGTCCGTGCGGCGGTCGGCATGAGTGCGGCTGAACTCACTTCGGCACAGCGTGATTTCATGGCCGATCTCGCCCCCTATCTGGGCCTTCTGGCGCTAACGCTGATCGCGGCAGGCTGGGTGCAGCTTTCGGTCGGGCTGCGTCCGTTGCGGGATCTCGGAGCTCGGATCACCGCCTTGCGGACCGGCAGGGCTGCGCGGATGGGTGAGGACTGGCCGCTCGAGCTGCGCCCCGTGGCCGCAGAGATCGACGACCTTCTGACCGAACGTGAGGCCGAAACCGAACGCGCCCGCGCCCGGGCAGCAGATTTGGCACATGGCCTGAAGACTCCCCTTCAGGCGCTAATGGGCGAGGCCACGCGCCTTCGGGGCGAGGGTGCGACGGATCGGGCTGACGGAATCGAGGTCACTGCCCGGGCGATGCAACGCACGGTCGAACGCGAACTGGCCCGTGCCCGGACAGCGGCCCGAGCCGTTGATGCGCGCGCCGATCCGGCGCTTGTCGCCGACCGCCTGATCGAGGTTCTGCGGCGCACACCCGATGGAGCGGAGCTTGAGTGGAGGCAAGACATACCACACAGGATGTCTGTCGCTCTGCACGAGGCCGATCTCGCCGAGGCCATGGGCGCGCTCATGGAGAACGCCGCGCGCCATGCGCGGCGCAAGGTCGTCCTCTCGGCGCAAGAAGATGGAGATTACCTGCATCTCAGCATCCAGGACGATGGTCCTGGTATCCCGGAAGAGAGGCGCGCCGAGCTTTCGCGTCGCCATGCTCGGGCGGATGAAGCCGGAACCGGCCTTGGCCTGGCTATTGCATCGGACATTGCCGAGGCCGCAGGCGGCAGGTTGGTGCTCGGCGCCGAGGGACCGGGCTTGAACGCAACCCTTGCCCTTCCGCGTCGGTAAGACAGGCCACGCAAGCCCGTACTTCGAAGCGTCCGGAATTTGAACACGCCGGAGCTTCGTGCTTGGTTGATCGGAGTTGGAAGCCGACGTTTCACACCTAGTGCATGATCAATTCAAACGAACTTGTCAGCGACTTGCGTCGATGCACCGATTATCGGCAAGAGGCCTTCAGCCGTGATACAACCCTTTTTCGCACCAACTCGCCAAGTGTGCCGAATATCAAGCCAATAAGCGGGTTGCCGAAGACCGTGCCGAGGGCAGTCACCGCGATGACCGGTCGGCACGAGGGCATCGCGTCGATGAGGCGGCGGCTTGCGGCAAGTTCCACTGCGGCCACCAGCAGAAGCGCTCCCAATGTGGCCGAGGGTATCGAGGCGAGCGCGATCTGTCTCAGGTGATCGGGCAAGAGTGCTATGATTAACAGCGCTGCACCCAGCATTATCGGTGCGGCACCCGTCCTGGCCCCGAAGCGGTAATGCGCCGCGACGCCGCCGGCTCCGTGGCACATGGGGAGAGCTCCAAACGGGGCGAGAAACATGTTGGCAGCACCGGATGTCAGGCACAACCTGCGGGGCGTCACGCGCTCGGCGCGCTGGCCGAAACTGTCCTGAGCGAGCAGAGCGGTCAGGAACACCGCATTCGTCAGCGTGAGCGCCAGTTGAGGCAGCGCAAGTTCCGTCACTGCGGTTCGGAGGTCCGTGAGGGTCGGCAAACCCGCCGGCCGGACCGACACTCCGGGTAGAACGAGGCCGGATGCGCCTGACGGATCGAACAATGCGCCGAGCGTTATCCCGCTCAGGATCGTGGCCAGTGCTGCATGGGCGCCGAAGCGTAGGAAGGCAACGGCGACTCCCAGCGACACAAGGCCGATACCAACCTGGTCCTTCATGAGATTGACGGCAATCCAGCCCAGGGCCAGCCCTAAACCCAACTGCAACCCGGAGAGGACCGACTGCGGCACGAGACGCGCGATCCTGTCGATCAACCCGCTGGCGCCGAGTGCGAGGAGTGTGAGGCCAATCAGCACTCCGCTCAGTGCAATGGCACCAGGTGTGACCTCGCTGACCAGCGCCACCGCCGCGATTGCCTTCATCGGCTGGACTGGGATTGGAAGGCGGTAGATCAGGCCGGTTGCGATGTAGAAGAGACCGAAAGACAGCAGGACATTCGATGCGGGAAGTCCGACGAGCGCAATCGCTCCGATCATCAGTGGCAAAAGCGTCCCAATGTCGCCGAGCGCGCCATTTGCTTCCCGAAGATCGAAGCGAAAGCTTTGGGTTTCCGGATCGTTCGCCGCCGTCACTTAATAATCCCAGCCACATTGATTTTCTCATCCGTGATCATACTGTAAGCCGCAAACGATAAACATTGGAGTAGCGAGACATGAAACTCAGCGCGCGCAACAAACTGGCCGGGACCGTAACCGCGATCGACAAAGGCGCCGTCAATTCCACCGTGCAGATCGACCTTGGCGGCGGAACGATGGTGACCGCGATGATCACCAATGCCTCGGTCGAGGATCTGGGGCTTGAGGTCGGCAAAACGGCCTACGCCATCGTGAAAGCATCGGACGTCATCGTCGGCGCAGACTGACGCCCAAGCGACGGAAGGCAGACCCTGCGGCCTGATCCTGTCGTCTCGACGGTGACCGGGATGCCGTAGACGTCACTCAGATTTTCTCCAGTCAGGACCTCGCTGGCGGACCCTTCCGCGCGCGTGCGGCCGTCCTTCATAAGCAAGACGCGCGCGTCCAGAGCGAAGGCCTGATCCGGGTCGTGGGTCGACAGGATGACGCCATGCCCGGCCTCGGAAGCATTCCGCACGAGAGTTGTGATCTGCGCCAACACCTGAGCCTGATTACCGAAGTCGAGGCTGGCGGTGGGTTCGTCCATTACGATCAGTGGGGCTTCCTGTGCCAGCGCCCGCGCGATCAGGACGAGTTGCCGCTGCCCGCCCGAAAGACGCGAATAGTCCCGGTGTGCAAGGTCGCCGATCCCCAATTGTCGCATGGCGGTCAGAGCGGTTTCACGGTCTCGCTGTCCAGGCTGGCCGAAGGTGCCCAGACGGGCTGTCCGCCCCATCAGAACCACTTCCAGCGCCTCGAACGGGAAGGGCGGAGCATGGGCCTGCGGGACGTAGGCGATTTGCTTTGCGATTTCCGAGCGGCGTTGTGCCGTGATCGGTTTGCCGCCGAGCAGAACCTGGCCGGAAAGCGCGGGCAAAAGGCCAAGCAGGGTGCGGAACAGCGTGGTCTTTCCGCAGCCATTCGGGCCCAGCAGGCACAGGATGTCCCCGGTCTTCACGGCAAGCGACAGACCCGAACCGATCTCGGTCGCGCCATAACCAATGGCCAGTTCACGGGCGTCCAGCATCACGACCACCCGCGGCGCCCGCGCGCCAGCAGCCAGACGAAGAACGGCGCGCCGATGACGGCGGTCAGGATGCCAAGCGGCACCTCGACCTGTGCGATGGTGCGCGCAAGCGTGTCGACGATCAGCAGATAGCCTGCACCGATCAGCACCGAAACCGGCAAAAGCCGCCCGAAACCGGGGCCTACCAGCATCCGGGCGATGTGCGGGATAACGAGGCCAACCCAGCCGACGACACCTGCCAGCGCCGTGACGCTCGCGGTGATCAGGGTCGCCGCCGCGATGACGAGAAACCGTGTTCGGCCGACCTCGATCCCAAGCGCGCGCGCCTCTTCGTCGCCGAGGCTCAGGACATTGATCCGCCAGCGCAGAAGCGCCAGCGGAACAAGGCCGATAAGGACCATCGGCAGGGCGGGCAGGATGTCTTCGGTCGTGATCGCGGCGAGCGACCCCAGAAGCCAGAAGGTGATCGCGGGCAACTGGTCGTAGGGGTCGGCCATGACCTTGAGAAGCGACGTCGCCGCCCCTGCCAGCGCCCCGATCACGACACCGATCAGGACCAGCGTCAGGGTGCGATCGGTGTTGCGGACCATCGACGCGACGAGTGTCACGAACCCCACCGCCGCCATGCCACCGACGAAGGCCGAGGCCTGGATCGCCGCGACGGGGAGCGACAGGAAGATTCCGGCTACCGCGCCAAGACCAGCACCGGCCGAGACACCGAGGATGTCTGGCGAGACGAGCGGGTTTCGAAAGAGGGCCTGATAGCTTGCACCTGCCGCAGCGAGGGCGGCCCCGACCAGAAGCGCGGCAGCGACGCGCGGCACACGGATGTTCCAGACGACTATCGAGGCCTTAGCGTCGCCTTGCCCGAGCAGCGCCATCACGGTCTGCCCTGGCGACAGCGCAAACGGCCCGATCATCACCGCGCCAAAGGCCAGCGCCGCGAGACTCAGCGCCAACCCGCCCGTCAGCGACAGGACTGGCCGCCCGGAATTTACATCGGCGGTCGTCCCTCGGCCCATTCGAGCAGCCTTTCAAGTTTTTCGTCACTCAGATCGACATGATAATAGAGCTTGTAGAACGCGCGGGTATCTTCGCGCAGATCACCCTGCCATGCGTCAGGATAAAGTAACCCCGCCATCCAGATCAGTCCCATCATCCGGTTGAGCGAGGGCGGCCGGTCGATCCAGCCGAAGGGGGCCGTGGGCGACAGGTAAACCCGACCGTCGCGCACCGCGTCGATTCCCTGCCAGAGCGGATCCGCGAACACTTTGTCGTAGAAGATCGGGTCCCACGTCACGATAGTGTCGGGGTTGGCCACGATCACCTGCTCCATCGAGGCCTGCACTAGTCCGCGAGTGGCACCCCCATCATCCGCGACGTTGCGGCCGCCTGCACGTTCAATAATCTCCGTGTTGATCGAACCCTTCATGCCCGTCTCCAGCCCCTCCGGTCCACGGGCGAGGTAGACACGCGGCCGGTATTCCTCCGGCACGTCGTCGAGTATGGCGTCGATCCGCGCGAAGGTCGCTTCGACATCCGCCGCCAGTTCCTCCCCCCGCTCTGGCACGCCGAGCGCGTCTCCCAGCAACCGAAGTGCTTCGGGCGTATTCTCGAACCGCCCGTCGATCAGGATGTAAGGAATGCCGGTCTGGTCCTGCACGCGGTTGGCGAGATCCACATAAGTGTCCCGGACCGAGCCGAAGTCGATGATGAGGTCGGGCTGGATTTCCAGAACGCGCTCGAGGTTCGCCTCACCACCGCGCCCGGTCAGACGCCCGGTTTCCGGAATGTCCCGATAGGGTGCGGCGATGTAGTCGCGTTCCTCGGGGCGTAGCGCGCGGGGCCAACCTGTGAGCGCCTCCGGCTTCATGATGTAGACGAGGATCGAGGCCGGAGGCCCCGCCGCGAAGACGGTGTTCACCTCGTCGGGGATCTCGACGACGCGCCCGGCGCTGTCGGTGATTTCGCGCGCTTGAACAGGCAACGCCAAGATGGCGAGTAGCACCATGAGAAGTCGCATGTCAGTCCTCCTTTGGCAGGGCGGCGGCATCGAATCCATACGACGCCAATACGGTTTGACCGGCAGGTGACAGGATGTGCATCGCGAGTTTCCAGGCGTTCGCAGGTGCGCCATCGAGGACGATCAGCCCATAGTCCGCGCCAACAGACAGCGCTTCGGGAACCTGGATGATCTGCAGGGTCGGCACCTCCTTCTGCGCAAGCACCGCGTTGGTGCAATATGTCAGGAAGACGTCCGCTTGATCGCCGTCGAGCACCCAGGCGTAGGTGTTGCGGCCCGCGGGCGGTTTGGCGCTGTCCGGTCCTCCGGTGAGCTGCAATGCTTTTGCCTTGAGCGTGTCTGCATGCGCAGACTTGTCGAAAAGTTCAAAGGCGTAGTCGCCGGAGGGGTCCGCTTTGGGTGTGGATGTCCCGAGGCGCACATCGTCGGAAAGCATGACTTCCAGAAGCGTGTCGGTCGACACCGTGACGTCAGGCCTTGCCAGTCCGCATAGACGATTGCGCGCGAAGAGCGCAACCGGTCCGCCCTTGCCTGCGCTCTCGAGCGTTCTCGGATGCCGCATGTTCGCCGAAGCAAAGATGTGCGCCGCCTCTCCGGCCTCGATGCGCTCTCGCAACAGACCGGATGGGCCGAAACTCGCGGTGACCGGCGTTCCAAAGGCCGCAGTGTAGTCCTCTGCCACTTCTGACAGCGCGCCTTTCAAGCTTCCGGCCGCGAAGAGGGAAACCTCTTCCGCACTGGCCGGGGTCATGGCGAGCGCCACTATGGCTCCCAGCACAAGTGATTTCCGCATCTTGGTCCTCCCATAGTCAGTCTTCTTGCACTTCCGCATCACCCGGTTTCGACGGCGCTTTCGGTGTGAAGGCGCAGCGGTCCGGTTTGATGTCGATGAGGGGTGTGCCGTCGAGGCAATCGAGGCCACGGACGAACAGGTTGCCCGCGTCGATCCGCTCCAGCTTGACGATTGAAGTTCCGATTGGATTCGGACGCACGGGCGAGCGCAGGGCGAATGTTCCCAAGGTTCGCCCGTCGCTTTTCGGGCTTTGCAGCACCAGATCCCGCCGGCTCTTGTCGAGCCAGTAGAGCAATTCGATCGTCCGGTAATCTTCGAGGCCGCGCAGGGCCTCGTACCAG
This sequence comes from Marivita sp., assembly GCF_048006345.1. Lineage (GTDB taxonomy): Bacteria > Pseudomonadota > Alphaproteobacteria > Rhodobacterales > Rhodobacteraceae > Marivita. The sequence continues at coordinate 560,415 of NZ_CP180351.1, forward strand.
ACGGGGTCCAGCTCGAGGCGGCACTCGGGTCCGTCGAGCCGGCCTTGCCGCGGGCAATCGTCACGCGATTGCCAAGGCGTGCGGACCCATCCGATGAAGCGCAGGGCAGCATCGGAGGCGGGCGCCAGATCGATCGCTTTCTCGTTGGCCCGCAGGTCGTCACCGCCGGTCACAAGCGTTTCCGTAAATTTTGCAGTTTATTGCGCATGAAGATTTCACTCAAGTCAGCTTCTAGGCTAATGATTATGGCAATTTTGGCCAGAATCCAGCCTTGAAGTTCCGGTTCCAAACTGCATAGCTGTCCTCGCCACGAAAATAATGCGAACGGGGGGAGAATTTGCAAAGCATCGGAGACGCCTTCGGTCTCGCCTTCGCACTCGTCCTGTCAGGTGACGCCGATCTCATCGAGATCGTGCTGCTGTCCTTGCGGGTGAGCCTGACGGCGACCGCATTGGCCTGCATCATCGGTCTGCCCATCGGAGCGCTGGTGGCGATTGGCCGGTTTCCGGGACGGAACGCTGTCCTGATCGTGATGAACGCGCTCATGGGCTTGCCGCCCGTCGTTGTCGGATTGCTGGTCTATCTTTACCTGTCGCGGTCCGGACCGCTCGGGTTTCTTGGGCTGCTATACACGCCGACGGCGATGATCATCGCCCAGACGATCCTGATCGCTCCCATCGTCGCTGCCCTGTCGCGGCAAGTGCTCGAAGACCTGCACGCTGAGTATGCCGAGCAGTTCCGTTCGCTCTGCCTGACCCGGTGGCAAGCCATAAAGGCGCTTCTCTGGGACGCCCGTTACTCGCTGCTGACGGTCGGCCTTGCAGGGTTTGGGCGCGCTGTCGCAGAGGTCGGTGCCGTCATCATCGTTGGCGGCAATATCGACCACCTGACCCGTGTCATGACAACCGCCATCGCGCTTGAGACCTCAAAGGGCGATCTGGCGCTGGCGCTCGCGCTTGGCATCATTCTCCTGGTCATCGCTCTTGGCGTGAACGCTGCCGTTCAGTCTGTGCGCATGACGGCCGCGCGGCAGGCCTATGTCTGACGCGATGGCCACGATGCATCTGCAGACCCGCGTCGCGACCGGGCGCGCGCCGCTCCTGCCATTGAAGGTCCGGGACCTCGTGCTGCGCTTCGGCGAGTCCACCGTACTCGATGGACTGAAACTGGACCTCGGCCCGACCGGCTGCTCGATGATCATGGGCCCGAACGGCTCGGGCAAGAGCCTGCTGCTGAAGCTCCTTCATGGGCTGATGAAGCCTACCTCCGGCCGGATCGACTGGGGCGGCGAGGCGCCCGAGCAGGTCACGGTGCGTCAAGCGCTGGTGTTCCAGAAACCGGTTCTTCTGCGTCGCTCGGTTGCGGCCAACATCGACTTCGTCCTGAAAGCGCGCGGCAAGGATACCGTAGAGCGGCCCGCTCTCCTTGATCATGTCGGCCTTTCGCACAAGGCGAACCAACCCGCGCGGCTTCTGTCCGGGGGCGAGGCGCAGCGTTTGGCGCTCGCCCGCGCGCTGGCGACAGATCCCGAAGTGCTTTTCTTGGATGAACCGACTGCAAGCCTTGACCCGGCCTCTGTCCTCGCCATCGAGAAGATCGTGAGCGAGGCGCGCGCTCGTGGCGTCCGGATCATCTTCGTGACCCACGACATGGGTCAGGCACGACGCATGGCCGACGATGTCGTGTTCCTGCATCGCGGGCGGATTGCCGAGCATTGCGCTGCGGCGGAGTTCTTCCCCGAGCCCCGATCAGCGGCGGCGCGGGATTACCTGAGCGGCAGAATTGTCGTCTGACATAAGCAAAAAGGGAGTGACCATAATGCTTGCAAGGAAACTGATAGCGACGACAGTCGCACTGGTGATCGGAAGCGCCGCTTGGGCGCAAGACTCGATCATCGTCCAGTCGACCACCTCCACGGCCAACTCGGGCCTTTACGAGTACCTCCTGCCGATCTTCCAGGACAAGACCGGTATTCAGGTCAACGTCGTGGCTGTTGGCACCGGCCAGGCGATCAAGAACGCCGAGAACTGCGACGGCGACGTGCTTCTGGTCCATGCAAAGGCGTCCGAGGAGAAGTTCGTCGAGGCTGGCTTCGGCACCGAGCGGACAGATCTCATGTACAACGACTTCGTCGTGGTGGGGCCTGAGGCCGACCCGGCGGGTGTTGCGGGCATGAATGACGTGCAGGGTGCCTTGACCAAGATTGCCGAGGTAGGCGCCCCCTTCGCATCGCGCGGCGACGACAGCGGAACGCACAAGGCGGAAATGGCGCTCTGGAGCTCGGCCGGCGTCGATCCGACGAGTGCCTCCGGCGACTGGTATCGCGAGACCGGCTCGGGCATGGGCGCGACGCTCAACACCGGCATCGGCATGGGCGCATATGTCATGACCGACCGCGCGACCTGGATCAGCTTCGGGAACAAGCAGGACTATCAGATCGCGGTTCAGGGCGACGAGGACATGTTCAACCAGTACGGCGTGATCCCGGTGAACCCGGCCAACTGTCCGACGGTGAACGTCGATGCTGCGCAGACCTTCGCAGACTGGCTGGTCTCGGATGAGGGACAAGAGGTAATCGCGGGCTACAAGGTGAACGACCAACAACTGTTCTTCCCCAACGCGCCGGACAATTGATAGGATGAACGAGGCGGCAGGTCGCTTGCCGCCCCGATAACCCGAAGAGTTGCCATGGACGATATCGCCTTTCCGGATCACGAATACCTGACGGTCAAGGAACTGGCCGACCTTCTGCGGATGAAGGAGCGCAAGATCTATGACTTGGCCTCATCGGGTGCTGTTCCTGTTTCCAAGGCCACGGGAAAGCTCCTCTTTCCCGCCGCCGAGATCAGGGCGTGGATCGAAAACGCCAAGTCAGGCGGCATTGCTGGATCATCTGCGGCGTCCACCACCCGGCCCCCGATCGTTCTTGGCAGTCACGACCCGCTTCTGGACTGGGCCATCCGTCAATCGCGCTGCGGGCTGGCGAGCTATTACGACGGCTCCCTCGACGGGGTCGACCGTTTCGTGCGGGGCGAGGGCATCGCGGCTGGATTGCACATCCACGATGCGACATCAGATCGCTGGAATGTTCCGACAGTCTCGGATCTGGCCTCGGATCAGAATGCGGTGCTTGTCGCCTTTGCCGCCCGCAAGAGGGGTTTGGTGTATCGCGCGGACGGCATTGCGCTAGGGGGGCTGTCCGACCTTGCGGGCCGCCGTTTCGTCCCCAGGCAAGCCGAATCCGGGACGGACGCGTTGTTTCGCGAAATCGCGGGCAGAGAGGGGCTGGACCTGTCACACCTCACGCTGGCGGACGTGGCGCGAACCGAAGATGAAGCCGTCGAGGCGGTGCGGCGCGGAGATGCGGACACAACCTTTGGCCTCGAAGCGGTCGCGCGCAGCTACGGTCTCGAGTTCCTGCCCGTGATCGAAGAGCACTTCGCGCTCTTGGTCGACCGTAAGGCATGGTTCGAAGCGCCGGTGCAGAAGTTGATGGCGTTCTGTGCAACAGACACCTTCGCCAACAGGGCCAAGACCTCTGGCGGATACGATATCGTAGACCTCGGCAAAGTGATCTGGAACGCCTGAGGGATTCCTCAGGGCGCGGTGATCGGTGGGGGGGTGCGCCGCTTTCCGGACAGCGCGTTCCCCGCAATCGCAACAAGCAGAATGAGGCCTCCAACCAAAGTGTACATACTCGCTCTCTCGCCGAGAAACAGCCAGACCCAGAACGGGCCAAGAAGCACTTCAGCCAACGAGAGCAGCGCAAGTTCCGCTGCGGGCAAACTGCGGGATCCTATCGTGTAAAGGACAAGACCCGCACCAACCTGGAACACCCCCATGCCCATCGCGATGCCACCATCGTGAGCGCTGATCGAAAGCGGCAGCCCTTGTGCCACACAGATGTAAACTGTGATGCCGATGGCGAAGAGACCTGAAAGGAACACGGACGGAAGCATTTCAACCGTTTTCCCCCAACGCAAAGCAACCGTGAAAACCGCAAAGCCCAAAGCCGATCCAAGCGCGGCAAGGCTGCCCATCAAAGCGACACCACCGGATTTGTCCGACACCATGATCGCGATGTCGCCGATGGCGACGCAGATCGCCACCCAGGTTGCTCTGCGCACAGGTTCGCGCAGAAGGAACCTTCCCAGGACCGCAGCCATGAAGGGTGCAGTTGCGAAAAGCAGCATGGCATTGGCCACAGACGTGTTCTGGATCGCAAAAATACCACCGGAGTAGGCCGCGACCAGAGATAATCCGGCAATGACGCCAGGGAAGCCGGCACGACGTATCAGCGTGAAAGGGCTTTTCCCGGATCTGATGCGAATGAGCAGATAAAGAAAACCAGACATGCTGATCGACCGGTAAAGCAAGATCTGCCAGACGACAGCGTCCTCAATCAGGCGGATTCCCAGGCCAACGGTCGACCAGAGGACCCCGGCCGCAAAGACAAAGAAAAGTCCATGCTTGTGCGCGTCGGACGAATTTTCTGAAAGAGCGACTGCCATAGCATCCATTGAACTGAAACAACCTGAAGAATAACGAGAATGCCGCGCCTGTTGGCCTCCGTTTGCGACATTCTCAAGCTGTATCGTCGCGTGCGGCACCTCGGTGGCCATAAGCCAAGAATTCAGCCAATGTTTGAAGAAAGCCTATGAGGATGCTTAGGCAGGCGGTACTAAGCTGATCCAAAGTTCGTTGGAGGAGCGGAGCGAAACTGATTTGGCAGCAATCAGCAAGGCGGTGGTATGCACGTGAAAAGCGCAGGGGATCGCGCAACTTCGCAAACGTTTCTTGACGGTCGCGTCCTGTCTGGATCGTGCGATGGAGAAGCGGGGCAGGTTCACAAACCCACCCAAACACTGCCGTTTGCCTGTCTTCATCCTCGGGGGGGTAGACTGCCCCAATTCGTCTGCAGTAGGTGTCCAACATGGTCCCAAAAACCGGATCGCGGACCATAGGAGAATTAGGAATGCCCCACAACGCAGCCACTGCGGCGGCGAGATTATCTTGTGCGCCCATGATGGATGGTAGAGATTGACTCAATATTTCAATAAGTTGAAGGGTTTCTTGTGCAACCTATGTTCATGTTTCGATCGCGTGATCTCGGACTGCGTCGGACGCATTACGTTGCTCCGGCAATTCCTGGTTTCCTCGAGGGCTTATGATGTGCGCTGGGGATGAGAAATTGTTATTGGCTAGTACGCAGGAACTGCATGTCCCGCTGAAAGCAGTTGTTCGAAGTGGGCGGTGGTTAAGTCTGATTTGAGGGTGACTTTCCCGCCGTTCGGCGCGCTTCGCTGCAGATTGCGGACCATCGGGCTTTTTTAGCGTCTTGCAACTCTGCGCATCAGAGTGCCTGGTGAACCTTCACGCAAATGAGTGTCTCAACACGCGCCAAATGAGACAATTTCCCTGACACGAACGCGCGTCGGTTCAAAACCCTATGCATGTTGCCGACACAAAGGCAGCCTTTCCCCGACAAGGAGGAGAGGAACAATGCAGCCAGCAAAAGATACCTTGGCGTGGATGTATGAAAAGATGGTGACCAGCCGTCGTTTCGAAAACGCCATCGAGAAAATCTACATGGAAGGTAAGACGCCGGTCTTCAATATGGCCGACGGCCCGATTCCGGGAGAGATGCACTTGTCGGATGGGCAGGAGCCGGTCGCCGTGGGTGTCTGTGCCCATCTCAACCCCGAGGATGTGGTCACCGCAACGCACCGTCCACACCATCAGGCGATTGCCAAGGGCGTGGACCTGAAGAAGATGGCGGCAGAGATTTTCGGAAAGGCCACGGGGCTGTCAGGTGGCCGAGGCGGTCACATGCATATCTTCGACGCGGATGTGAATTTCGCCTGTTCGGGCATCATCGCGCAGGGCATGGGCCCTGCAGCGGGTGCGGCGTTGTCACGCAAGATGCAGGGCAAGCCCGGCGTTGCGGTGTCCTTCATCGGGGAAGGGGCGGCCAACCAGGGCGCATTCCATGAGGCGCTGAACCTCGCTGCTGTCTGGAAACTGCCGATGGTCGTCGTGGTCGAGGACAATGCCTGGGGCATCTCGGTTGCGAAAGAGGCGTCGACCGCGATCCAGCGCAATTCCGACAGGGCTGCGGCCTATGGTATCCCGGGCCATTACATCCCCGGAAATGACCCGCTGAAAATCTACGAGGTCGCAGGCGAGGCCATCGGGCGGGCACGCCGCGGCGAAGGCCCTTCACTGATCGAGGTCGAAACCTACCGTCTGGCCGGGCATTTCATGGGCGACGCCGAGGGGTATCGTCCCGAAGGCGAAAAAGACGCGCTGTTCGAAAAAGATCCGATCCCGACCATGCGCGCGAAACTGCTGGCCGATGGCAGCTTTACCGAGGCTGAGCTGGATGCGTTGGAGGCCAACGCCCAGGCCGCGGTCGACGAGGCGATCAGCTTTGCCCGTGAAAGCGCCGATCCGAAACCCGAAGACGCGCTTACAGCCGTGTTCGCCTGAGAGCCTGGGGAGGAATGACAATGGAAAATGAACGCAAACTGACGATTGCGCGGGCGATGGCCGAAGCGATGGCACAGGAGATGCGCGTTGACCCGACCGTCTTCGTGATGGGTGAGGACATCGCTGACCTGGGCGGGGTTTTTGGCAATACCCGTGGCCTTGCCGAGGAATTCGGCAAGGAGCGCGTGCGCGACACGCCGATCTCCGAAACCGGTTTCATCGGGGCCGCCGTGGGCGCGGCTCAGGACGGTATGAAACCTGTGGTCGAGCTGATGTTCGTCGATTTCTTCGGCGTCTGCTTCGATGCGATCTACAACCTGATGGCCAAGAACACCTATTTCTCGGGCGGGAATTTCAACGTGCCGATGGTGCTGATGACCTCGACCGGCGGCGGCTATTCCGATGCGGGGCAGCATTCGCAATGCCTTTATGGCAGTTTCGCACACCTGCCCGGCATGAAGGTGGTCAGCCCGTCGAACGCCTATGACGCCAAGGGGTTGATGACAGCGGCGATCCGCGACCCGAACCCGGTGGTCTACATGTTCCACAAGGGGTTGCAGGGCATGGGCTGGCTCGGCACCGAGGCGGGCGCCATCGTGAATGTTCCGGAAGAAAGCTACGAGGTGGAGATCGGCAAGGCTGCGATTGCCCGCGAGGGGCGCGACGTGACCATCGTGTCGATTGCCCAGGGCGTACATCACGGGCTGAAAGCGGCCTCGGCGCTGGCCGAACAGGGTATCAGCGCCGAGGTGGTCGATCTGCGGTCACTGGTGCCGCTGGATCGCGACACGGTCCGCGCCAGCGTGGCCAAGACCGGGCGGCTGATCGTTGTGGACGAGGATTACCACAGCTACGGTGTCTCGGGCGAGATCATCGCGACCGTGACCGAAAGCAACCTGGCCGATCTGAAGGCTCCGCCGATGCGCATCGCCTATCCCGATGTGCCGATCCCGTTTGCCCGCGTGATGGAGCGGCACTGCCTGCCCAACGCCGACAAGATCGTGGCGGCCGCCCGCAAAGCCTGCGGAGCGCCGGTTCCGGCCTGACGCCAATCCGACACGACAAAAAAGCATCTGCCACCCTGACATGGTCGGGGTGGCCACAAGAGGAGACTGCCAAGTGGCAACCGATATCATCATTCCATCCGATCTCTGGGACGGCGAAGAGGAATGCGTCATCACCGCCTGGCTGGCAAGCGATGGCGGAAATGTAAAGGAAGGCGCGCTGATCGCCGAGATCATGACCGCCAAGGTCCAGTACGAAATCACTGCCCCGGCCAGCGGCACCTTGAGCATTGCCAAGGCCCAGGACGAGGTCGCGGCCAAGGGCGACGTGATCGGGACGGTCACATGAGCGACGCAGCCACCGCTGAGGTCAAGGTCGTACCCTTGCGCGGGGTGCGCGGCATGATCGCCGACAAGATGAGCGCGTCGCTGCGCGAGGCGGCCCAGCTGACGCACCATGCCCGGGTGGACATGACGGCCCTATTGGCGGCCAAGGCGGGTTTCAAGGCGAAGGGTGCGGCGCTCTCGGTCGAGGACCTGCTTATGGGTGCGCTCGTGCGGACGCTGAAGCGGCACCCCGATATCAATGGCACCGTTCAGGGCCGCGAGGTGCATCTTTCGGAGACGGTCGATCTGGGCGTTGCGATCGCGCTGCCCGGCAACCTTCTGGCCGCGCCCGCGATCTTCGGCGCTTGCGCGATGTCGCTTGAAGAACTGCGCGCGGCCCGGCGCGACCTGGCCGAGCGGGCCCGCAGCAACAAGCTGACCGTGCCCGAGATGACGGGCGGCACCTTCACGATTTCCAATCTCGGGCTGTCCCGGGTGGAGCTGTTCACGCCGATCATCAACACGCCCCAGATCGCCATTCTGGGCATTGGCCGAAGCGTCGAAACCCCTGTACGCGAGGGCGATGCGTTGGTCTGGAAACCCTATGCGGGGCTATCTCTGACATTCGATCACCGCGCCATCGACGGGGCGCCTGCGGCGGATTTTCTGACCGATCTGTGCGCGGAAATCGAGGGGTTCACGCCATGATCGTCGCCCCCTTTGCCACCGCGGCGGACGGGATTGCACGGGAAGCGGCGCTTTTGCAGGCCGGGCGGCCCGCCCTGTTGCTCTGGCAGGCCGACGCGCGCGCACTTGTGCTGCCAACCGCCGTGGCGCGGCGCGGAGGCGTGCAGCCCGTGACAGCTGGCCTTGAACGCGATGGGCTCGATATCGTGTCCCGGGGCAGCGGCGGCGGCATCGTTCCGCAAGGGCCCTGCACCCTGAACCTGGCCATGGTCCTGCCCTGCGTCTCGGATTTCGCCATGCAGGATGGCTATCACCTGATCTGCGGCGCGGTCGCCGAGGCGCTGACCCGGTTCGACATTTCCACGCAGACAGGCGCCTGCCCCGGATCGTTCTGTGACGGGGCGTGGAACGTGCTTGTGGGGGGGCGCAAATTGGCTGGCACCGCACAACGCTGGCGCAGCACGCCGAAAGGGCGGGTGGCCCTGCTTCATGCGGCGATCATGCTGCACATGCCCGACCCCGGCCATTGGGCCGATCTCTGCCTGCTGCATCAGGCGGCCTTTCCGGACCACCCCGCGCTTTGCCCCGAGGCGCATGCGCCGCTCAACAGGCTCATGCCCGGAAACATGAGCTTAACCAGCGTTCCCGGAGCGTTGATCAGGGCCGCGGAGGACCGGCTTTTTGCATTCACGCACCGCGAAGACCAAGCGGCTTGACCGCGAATAAACACCCACTGGGAGGAGAAGACATGAATATTCGTTTCCACCGGCTCGGCAAATCGAATGAGGATCGCGCGGCGATGAGCCGCCGCATGTTCCTGATGACGACGACCATGGCCGGCATCACCACCAACGCCATGATGGGCGGCGCGGCCTTTGCCGCATCGGAGGTCCTGACCGAAGCGCAAGGCGCCAGCCTGCTGCGGATGGTGCAGGACATCTATCCGCATCCCGGCATCCTGCAACTGTCGCATTACGAGGCGATCGCCGCGACTGTCATGACCAATGCCGAGGCTGACGCCGACATGGCCAAGGCCCTGACCGACGGGCTGGAGCAGATTGATGCCAAGGCCCGGGAACTCTTCGGCGTGCCCTACACCGAAATCGAGGATCCGGACGCGCGCGAGGGCCTTTTGCGGCACTTCCAGCATGAAGGCTTTTTCCAGGGTGTGCGCTGGACCGCCTATTTCGGCATCTACAACAACAAGGATGTCTGGCCGCTGCTGGGCTACGAAGGCTCCTCGGTGGAACATGGCGGTTACATCGATCGCGGCTTTTCGGACATCACCTTCGTTCCCGAGGGCCCGTCCCTCGAAGAGCGCATGGCCGAAGTCAAGGGATAAGGGAGAGGGACAATGGCACAATTCGATCTCAACGACGACAGTGTCGTCGTCATCATCGGCTCGGGCGCTGGCGGCGGAACGCTGGCCAACGAACTGGCCCAGAAGGGCATCAAATCGGTCGTTCTCGAAGCGGGCAAACGCTTTGAGCTGAGCGATATCGAAAACGACGAATGGACAATGTTCCAGAAGATTTCCTGGCTCGACAAGCGCTATTCCGGTGGCGGCTGGCACGGGTCGGTCAACCATCCGACGCTGCCCACCTGGATCGTCAAGGGCTTTGGCGGCTCGACCATCCATTGGGCGGGCGTGGCGCTGCGTTTCAAGGAGTACGAGTTCAAGACCCGCAGCACCTATGGCGAAATCGACGGTGCCAATGTCGAAGACTGGCCCGTCGATCTGGAAGAAATGACGCCCTGGTACGAAAAGGCCGAACTCAAGATGGGCGTCACCGGCAAGACAACGGGCATGCCGCACCTGCCCTGGAACAACGGCTTCCGGGTGCTGGCCGAGGGCTGCCGCCGCACAGGCCGCACCGATTATCGCTCGGGCCCCATGGCGATCAACTCGGTCGAGCGCGACGGCCGCCCGGCCTGTCAGCAGATCGGTTTCTGCATGCAGGGCTGTGCCATCGGTGCGAAATGGTCGACCATGTACACCGAACTGCCCCGCGCGGAAGAGACCGGCAAGTGCGAAATCCGCACCGATGCCATGGTCCTGAAGATCGAACATGACGACGCGGGCAAGGCCAACGCGGTGGTCTATGCCGACAAGGACGGCAACCAGCACCGGCAAAAGGCGCGGGTGGTCTGCGTGGCGGGCAATTCCATCGAAAGCCCGCGGATGCTGCTCAACTCGGCGTCGAACATGTTCCCCGACGGGTTGGCGAACTCCTCGGGCCAGGTGGGCAAGAACTACATGAACCACACCACCGGCGGGGTCTATGCGGTGCTGCCCGAAAAGGTGCATATGTATCGCGGTACATCCGTGGCCGGGATCGTGGGCGACGAGGTCTACCACGATGCCGGGCGCGGCTTCGCAGGCGGCTACTACCTGGAATTCCTGTCGCTGGGTTTGCCCTTCATGGCGGCCTTCCTGGAGCCGGGGAATACCGGCTGGGGGCGCAGCGTGGCCCGCGCGCTCGAAGGCTATGACCGCATGTCGGGCGTCTGGGTGCTCGGTGAGGATCTGCCGCAGGAGCGTAACGCGATCACGCTCCATGACAGCGAGGTGGACCAATACGGCCTGCCGGTGCCGATCGTCTCGAAAACGCCGCATAACAACGACTACGAGATGACGGCGCATATGTACGAGACCTCGGCCCAGATTTACGAGGCCGTGGGCGCGACGGATGTCTACGAGCTGCCCGCTTACCCGGCGACCCACAACATGGGCACCAACCGGATGCATGCCGACCCGTCCAAGGGCGTCGTCAACGCCTATGGGCAAGCGCATGACATCGACAACCTGTTCGTGTCGGACGGCAGCCAGTTCACGTCTTCGGCGGCCTGCAATCCGACCCTGACTATCGTGGCGCTGGCCATCCGCCAGGCGGAATACATCGCCCAGGAGATGAACGCGCAGAACATCTGAGCATCTGGGTTTGCCTCCCTGAATGCGGTCGGGCCTTCGTGCCCGGCCGCGTTTGTTTGTGAAATGATGCCAGCCATTGGACCATGGGGCGAATGCATGTCCGCACAATCAATTGGCCATGGATGTAGATACGGCTTACCTTGCTAGGCGCGGGCCATACACTTGTTAAAACGGGCTATTCCGGCCGTTGAAGGCCTTCGGAGGCGATCCAGCGGTTGATCGTGGCCCGGCTCTTGCCCAGCAGCCGCGCAGCCTTGGACACGTTCCAGTTCGTGCTATCCAGCGCATCCCGCAGGGCGGCGCGGGTCAGCGCCTTGTTTGTGTCCTCGTTCCGATCCAGCAGGCGCAAAGGCAGATCGGTTATGTTGATCCGCTTGCCGTTGCCGCAAATCAGCGCCTCGCGCAAGACGGCGCGCATTTCCCGCCGATTGCCAGGCCAGTGGTAGTTGACCAAAACATCGCGGGCGCTGTCCGCAATCTCGATTTGGTCGGCGAAGCTTTCGGCGACGATGTTTTCAAGCACCGTTTCGCAGTCCCGCTCAGAGAGTGGCGGCAATTCAACGACGGCTTGTCCCAGCAGATACAGAAGGCTTCGAGGAAGGCTCTCGTCACGTTCCAGATCGGCCCAGGACCTGCTCGCGGTGAACAGGACGGCGGGCGGCTGTGCCTTTGTGCCAGCAACACCCGGATCAACGTCGAGAAAGCGTTCAAGAACGTCCTGCGCCTCGGACGACAGGTTTTCGATATTACGCAGAATCAGCGTGGGAACCGTGTCGCCAAGCGGGTAATCGCTGAGGAAATCCAAGCTGTTCAACGTTTCGGTCAGATCGGTCTCCGACATGCTGCGGGACGTATCAAGGTTCAGTCCCATCGGCGACAGCAGGGATTGCTCTTCCAGCAGGGCTCTGGCGAAACCTTCCACCCCGACACCCGGGTCACCACAGATCAGGAGCGGTACACGATGGGCAAGGAGTTTGCGCGCGCGATCCGCCACAACAGCAATGCCGCCACCTTCCTCGACCAGGCGCCCCAACGTCGTCTCTTTGTCGACCCGTGCAGAAATATGTGGTGCTTCGGATTGAAGCACCCTGCGTCGCGGCGGCACCACGGCGGGTCCTCGCAGGGTGACCTTTAGCCCTTTGATCTCCGAAATGTGGCGCCCGGCCAGGTTCTGGTGTTCGGAAGGACGCGCATTGTCACGCCATAGAGGCAGATGAGAGATAATGGTTCCTTCTTCGTCGCAGGCCACCAACGTCTCGAAACTCCGCCGGGTTCGTGGGTCTTGAGACAATAAGCGCCCCGTCAGCTTGTCGGCATGGAAATTGCGAAACAGGCGGGTCTGGAATTGCCGCGAGGCGCGTCTGACCACCTGTTCACACAGCGCGTGCTCTTCTTGTCGACGCCGGGACGATCCAACCAGGGTAATGGTGCCGATCAGGTTGTTCTGAGCATCGGTGAGCGGTGCCGAACTGCAGCTGAAGTCATGAAAGCAACTGTAGAAATGCTCGTCGCCATGCACCGTAAGCACTCGGCCGCTTTCCAACGCCATGGCAATACCGTTCGTGCCGGCGACACGCTCATCCCAGACCCCGCCACGGACAAGTCCGCTTCTGTGAAACTCGGCTTCCATGCCTTCGGGCACATAGGATTCGATGACGATTCCATCTGCGTCGGTAATCAGAAGGCAATAACGGGATCGGCTTGGCAACAAGGCGGAGTTATCGACTTCCGTTACAGCCCCGCCAATCCGATCGAGGAACCGTTCGTTGCGTTGCGCGATTTCACTGGCCTGCAATCGCAGGATCGGGGATTTCGTGCCAGACGACAGGTTGTACTTGGACAGGCTCCGATCCCGGGAAGATCGGATCAGTTCTTCAAACGCCGACCTCTTCATCTGGCCCGACACTGTCATTTCCCTTTACTTGAACCTCTCCGTCAACCCGCTTTACACTCGCAAGTTTCGTCCAGAATTGTTTACATGTCCAATCTCGTTTCGAGAGGGCGATCAGGACAGGTCTTCAAATGCCTCCAGCGCACGACCGCCATAGACGACCGAAGGACCGCCGCCCATTTCGACCGCCACCGAGATCGCTTCGATCACCTCTTCGCGGCTGGCACCATGGCTCAAGGCCGCGCGCAGGTGGAACACGATGCAGTCTTCACATCTGATCGCGATGGATATCGCAAACGCCATCAATTCCTTTGCCTTGCTATCAAGAGCACCTGCACCAGAGGCAGACTTGACCAGTTGGCGGTAGGGGGTCATGACCGAAGGAATTGCCTTGAAGAGTGCCCCCACACGATTGTCTATGGATTTCGCATGATCCTTGTGGCTCGTCGTCAATTGCTGAGTACTCCGTCAGGTTTCGGGAAACGCTCGGAACGGCATTTCACCGAAGCCGGTTGCGCTTCAAATCCGGTCTTGTTGTCGGGAACAAGTATCGCTGCACGCTCAAGACCGTGAAACCGCAAAGGGATGGTTTGAATCCGGGCGCGAAAAACTGTCTCATTTCGCGGAATATGAGACGGTCGCATTTAGGAGAAACCATCCAGGCGGAGGAGGGTCTGGGAACATGCGATCGCCCACCACCCAAGACGCGCATCGCCATGATTGACGATCTTCAACGATGAACCAGAACGGGGCGGTGGAGCTTTAGCGCCCGTTCAAGCGATGATCGCGTTCATCGCGACGCGGCGGTTTCCCTACCTCGCACATATCGGTTATATGAAGGTCGATGAGGTCGCCAAAGGTCTGGAGGCGGGAAACGGACGTGCTTGTAGGCGCCAGCCCCTGATCGACGCAGGGCTCTCCGCTTGGGCAGGGCCCAACGATGGGCGTCGTCGCGGCTTCGGGCCGTCTCGCGAAGCAAAGCGGCCCTTTCGTCTGATCAGGACGCAGGTCAGGCACCGGAGGGGAGCGCAGGTAGATGGAGGCCATTTTCGTGTGCGGCTCATGTGTGCAATGAGTTGGCGTAGAGGGGCAAATTCGGGGATATTTGGGCGTATTCCAGCGTGAGCCACATCCGCCGCCAACAGTTTGAAGATACACAAAAAATGCAAATAAAACAACACGCTAGATTGTCTACGGCCCCTATGATGGATGGTGGCGATTTTTATTTATTTTCAGTTTGTTAGGTTGTGTCGTGTGCAGCACATGTTCATGCTTCGATCGCGTGATTTAGTGCGAAATCGCGGGCAATTCGGTTCGTGAGGGAACGAAACCTCTTCAGCGGTATCGAGCGCTCGCGACGGAGGGCGAAATGCGGCCGTACAGTTTGTCGGGCTCGAAGCTTCGTTTGGAATGCCGTTATCAGTGAACGCGCTATGAAGTTTGGTTGTGCAATTAAAGGGGCGGTCATTCTGTCTCGAGGTAGTGTTTCAGAAACCTGGCCGTGCAGGTCAAGAGCATGAAGAAGGCCCATTAGCTACGACGACGGATGCCCAAGGAGACGGCGGGTCGGCGTCGGTCTTGCGACCATTTGGCTGAGCGGTCGCGCAAAAAAGCTGGCTTGATTTCAGTGGCCTCGTCTCGTGGTCGCCTGCGGTGGCATGGAACTGAGAGTTCCGAGCGCGGCTGGCCAAAGAGCCGGCCATTATGCCAAAAGGTTCGACGGTCACGGCGATACTCGCGAGCGACGACATGATGCGCGAGCAGTCGTTGGCAGCGTGGCGCTGATCGAGTGGACTAAACGAGTGGAGCGTTCGCATGGGGGCATGACCACTCATTGAAGGAACCTCTCGTGCCGCTCACCGGCGATTGTCATTCAGCCGTTTCGCGGATCTCGAAGATCGTTGTTTCCCCCAGCTTCTTGACAAGGGATCGCTCGACTTCGGCCATCACGCTGGAGACGCGGTGATGAAAGGCATGCGCCACCTTGCAGTCGTGGGCCGCGTCGTCGGCTTCCACTGGGGCGAGGCGTTCGTCGAGCGCGAGGTAAACGTCCGCCAGCGTGATCTCTTTCGGCGACCGTGCGAGGCGCCAGCCGCCGGAATGGCCACCTTCCGACACGAGAAGACCGGCCTCGCGCAAGCTGCCGAGGACGCGACGCACGACGACGGGGTTTGTCCCCGCATGTGCGGCGATGTCGGCCGACTTCCGCACCCTGTCCGGCTCTCCGGCCATGTGGCCCAGCGTGTGAAGGGCGAGTGACAGGCGACTGTTGCGTTTCATGGCTTGGCTTTCGATCTCATGGCTCTTCTGTAACTTTGGTGGTTGCGCATATCCAGTAACTTGGATAGTTACGCAACCTGAATCGTTCTCTCCGGAAAGCATGCCTATGTCAGACACCCGCCTTCCCGTCACTGTTCTGTCCGGCTTTCTCGGCGCCGGCAAGACCACGCTTCTTAACCGAGTCCTGAACAACCGCGACGGTCGCCGCGTCGCGGTGATCGTGAACGACATGAGCGAGGTGAATATCGACGCTGACCTCGTCAGGGCCGATACTGAGCTCTCCCGCACCGACGAAACGTTGGTGGAAATGTCGAATGGCTGCATCTGCTGCACACTCCGCGACGATCTCCTGCAGGAGGTGCGCAAACTCGCAGCCGAAGGGCGCTTCGACTACCTGCTGATCGAATCCACCGGCATTTCCGAGCCTCTGCCGGTTGCGGCTACCTTCGATTTCCGCGACGAGGCGGGCGAGAGCCTGTCGGACGTCGCGCGCCTCGACACCATGGTGACGGTTGTCGACGCGGTGAATCTGCTCCGCGACTATTCCAGCCACAACTTCCTGCGCGACCGCGGCGAGACGCTCGGAGAGGAGGATGACCGCACGCTGGTCAACCTGCTCGTCGAACAGATCGAATTCGCCGACGTGGTCATCCTGAACAAGGTCGCCGATGCGGAACCGCATCAGGTCGATGCGGCGCGGAAGATCATCCGCAGCCTGAACGCGGACGCAAAGATCATCGAGACGAACCACTCCGACGTGGCGGCCGAGGCGATCCTCGACACCGGCCTTTTTGATTTCGAGAAGGCCCATGAGCATCCGATGTGGGCGAAAGAGCTGTATGGCTTTGCCGACCATGTGCCCGAGAACGAGGAATACGGTGTTGCGTCCTATGTCTACCGCGCCCGTCAACCCTTTGTGCCGGAGAGGATTTTCGCAGCTCTGAACGGTGATTTGCTCGGTGTGATCCGCGCCAAGGGTCATTTCTGGCTTGCGACCCGCCCCGACTGGGTGGCCGAGTTCTCGCTGGCCGGCGCGCTCTCTTCGGTCAAGCCGCTGGGCACGTGGTGGGCCGCGGTCCCGCGCGAACGCTGGCCCGAGCACGACAGCGCCTGCGCCTATATCGCACAGCATTGGGTCGAGCCGTGGGGTGACCGGCGTCAGGAGATCGTCTTCATCGGCGCGGGCATCGACTGGCCAGCAATCAAGGCGCGGCTCGACGCCTGCCTGCTGCCCGAGCACCTCGCGCCCGGACCGGACGCGCTCCCAGACCTGCCCGATCCTTTCCCCGCCTGGCGCCGCCAGGCCGCAGCTTGAGGACAGACCCATGAAACAGATCCTGACGTTCACCACCGCCCTCGCGCTTGCTGCGCCCGCCATCTCGCAGGCCCACGAGTTGCGCTACCGGCTGATCGTGGCTGATGCCGAAGCCGCGCAAATCCATATCGTCGATGCCGAGGATGACGCAGGGCCAACGCGCGTCGAAGTGGCCTCGCCCGCGCGGCTCTATCTCGGGCCAGACGGCCGCCATGCCTGGGCCGTGAGCCGCGATGCCGGGCAGGTACAGCTGCTGGACACGGGCGTCGTCGAGGAAGATCACGGCGACCATTCTGCGATGATCCTTCAGGCACCCGCGCTCCTGCCTGCCACGGCAAGCGGCGAACGACCGGTGCATTTCAACATGGACGCGGCCCCCGTTGCGGTGTTCTGGGACGGGAGCGGCGTCGCTACGCTGCATGACGCGTCCGCCGCGGCCACGGGCGATCTCGCGCCGGTCAAGACCATCGAGACGGGCGCACCGCATCATGGCGTGGCCGTGCCGGTCGGCGACTTCACCATTGCGACCGTGGCCCCCGAAGGCGAGGGCCTGCCCGACATTCTGGCGGTCCTTGGCCCTGACGGCGGGGAGCTGTCCCGCGTCGACTGCCAGAACCTGCATGGCGAGGGCAAGGCCGGTGGTTTCATCGCAGTCGGCTGCGAGAACGGCATCGCGATATTCGACACCTCGGTCACGCCGCCTGCGGGCCGGTTCGTCGCTTACCCCGAGGAGGTGCCTGCCGAAGGCATGATCCGTCAGCTTCTGAGCCCGCGCGACACCATGGCGCTCGTCGGCAACTGGGGCGCGACGCATATGGCGATCTTCGATCCCTCCTCGGAGACGGGCGATTTCCTCTTCGCGGAGTTTCCCGCCGCGCGGATGGCCTGGGCGCTCGATGAGACGGGCATGGAGGGGTTCGCGATGCTGGCCGATGGGCGGCTTGTCCGGTTCTCTGCGCTCACGGGGCGCATCCTCGGCGAGGCGGCGGGCGTCACCGGGGCCTATTCGATGGAGCGCGGCGTCACCCGGCCCATGATGGCAGTGGCCGGTCACCGCGTGGCCGTCTCCGACCCCGCCGCGGGGCAGGTCGTCATGGTCGATGCCGACACGCTGGAGATCGTGGACCGGGTCGATCTGGGCAGTCAGCCGCAATCGCTGCTCCTGCTCACGGCAAAGTCCGAGCATGCGCACTGACGGCCTCGTCCGAGAGGTCGTTCGCGATGCCGCCATCGGGGTCGGCGTCGCGGACACGCCCGAGGGGCTCTCGGCACTCCATCGTCCCGGCTGCGCCGCGGCGATCTGGCGGCGGCAGCCCTTGCCGGGGTTCCAGTCGTGGATCGACGGGCTCGATCCAGCTCTTCTCCCAAAGGCGCGGGTCATCCTGCGCCCAGAAGCCGTTTGCGCGGCCGCGATACAGATTTGCGAGGCTTGCGGCACCCCCGACTGCGCTGAACGCGCGCGGCTGATCGACGACGTGGCGGCGCTGGCGGAAGTGTTTTCGACCGTCATGAAAGCGCGCTGGCTGCGGCTGCGGCTCGACGTGGTGAGCACCAATGCTTGTCGCAAATTCCATATCGACGCGGTCACTGCCCGTTTGGTCTGCACCTACCGCGGCACGGGCACGCAATATGGCATCTCGATCAATGGTGCCGACCCTCAACGCGTTTTCACCGTGCCCACGGGCGCACCCATCCTGCTGCGCGGCACGCTCTGGCCCGAAGTTCCGTGGTCCGGCCTGCTTCACCGCTCGCCACCCATCGAAGGCACCGGCGAGACGCGAACTCGTGCTCGTGCTCGACCCGGTGGACGATCCGGAGGATACCCTATGAGACAGAGCAACCGGGGCGCGACCCGTCTGAAGACCAAGCGGCGCGACGAAGACCCGATGCGGGAGTACGACCGGCTCCCGGCAGACCTGCGCGCTTGGCTGGCCACGGCTGCGCTACCCTGGCGGCCGCGCTCGGTACAGCGCGCGTTCGTAAAGGCCCTGGCCGAAACGGGGGATCGTGACGTTGCGCTGACCCGAATAACCGCGCTGCAAGGCCGCCTCGTTGCACGGGATGCGGCGGCGGTCTGGGGGCCGGACCATCCCGCGGTGAGAGGCGAGCAGATATCGAAATAGATGCCCTTTTTCTTTAACTCTGGGCAAAAGGACACAATTGCGAAAAACAAGGATCACGGGTAAACCTTCCCCCATGGGAAGGTTGCGTCAAATGAACTGGGAGCGGGCCGTGTCAGTGCTTTGCGCACTGGCGCTGATGCTGGTTGCCTTCGGGCATCGCCCCGTCGAGACCGACCCGCGCTTGTCCGACCCGCAAATCGCGGCCTATCTGGCCGCCGGCGGGTCGCTCGCCGATTTCTGCATAACGGGCGACGACGGGCAGGATCACGCCGCTCATGCCGATTGCCCGGCCTGCACCATCGCCAAGAACATGACACTGGCCCCAGCATGTCTTGCCCCTTCTGACCTTGTTGTCTGGTCCGGTCACCGCGCCGCATGGCCTGAAACCCTCGTCCTGACCGGTCTCGGCCCGCGCGCGCCACCGGCCCGGGGTCCTCCGTCCTTCCAGTTGATCTGACCTCGCTTCGGCTCCGCACCGTGCGGGCCATGTCCGTCCGCCTGCACGCGGACATCTGATCAATCTGGATGACCCTCACATGAAACACCTTCTCCTTGCGGCCACGGCCGCCCTCGTCGCCAGCCCGGCGCTTGCCGACATAACTGTCGAAATCCCCTTCACCGCCGAGATCGCGGGTGCGCCCTTTGCCTGCACCGAGAGCTATACCGGCCTCGGCAGCGCCGCCACCGAGGTGCAGTTCCTCGATTTCCGGCTGTTCGTCTCCTCGGCCAACCTGATCGCCGCCGACGGCACCCGCGTGCCTGTTGCGCTGGAGCAAGATGGCGCCTGGCAGATCGAGAATATCGCCCTTCTGGACTTCGAGGACGGCACCGGGTCTTGCGCCAACGGCACGCCGCAGGTGAACACCACGCTGCGAGGCACCGTACCGGAGGGGGAATATCGCGGGCTCGAGTTCGAGGTCGGCGTTCCCTTCGATTGGAACCATGGCGATCCCACCACCGCGCCTGCGCCAATGAACCTGACGGCGATGTTCTGGAACTGGCGCGGCGGCTACAAGTTCGTGAAGATCGAATTCTCGCCCACCGCGCCCTCGGGCATGTCCATGACGGCCGAAGGCCACAGCGAGGATGCGACCCACGGGCAGGGGCCGCGCGGTTGGATGCTCCACCTTGGATCGACGCAATGCGCCGCGCCCGAGGCGACGACGCCGCCGTCCGAAGCCTGCGCCAACCCCAACCGTGTCGCCGTTGCCCTGCCTGACTTCGTTCCGGGTGAGAGCACCGTGGTGATCGACCCCGCCGTCGTCGTGGCGGGCGCGGACCTGACGCAGAACACGCCCGAGACCAGCCCCGGCTGCATGTCCTTCCCCAACGATCCGGACTGCAACACGGTGCTGCCGCGGCTGGGGCTGGCGTTCAATGCCTTCCCGGCCGAGGAGCAACTGCTCGTCTCGATGCGCTGACGGGGCGGTCATGCGTCCCTTTGCGAGCCTCGCGCGGGTCGCGGGCAGGGGGGTCATTGCGGCTCCCCTCCTGATCCTTGGTGCGTCGGCGGTCCTCGCCGCAGTCTTCCTGCCGCGCAACGAAGTGCCGCTGGAAACGACCAGCGCGCGTCCCGCGATCCTCGATGCGTTCCGCTGGCCGATGCCCGCTTGGATGCCGCCGCCGCCGGTGCCGGACGACATCACCATGACGCCCGATCTGGTCGATCTGGGGCGGCACCTCTTCTACGACGCGCGTCTTTCGGTCGACGGTCAGACAGCCTGTGCATCCTGCCACCAGCAGGAGCTGGCCTTCAGCGATGGCCGCCCGGTCGGCGTCGGCGCGCATGGCACGATCGGCCACCGCAATTCCCCGACGCTGGCCAATGTGGGCTATATGCCCACGCTGACTTGGGCGAATCCGCATTTCACCACGCTGGAGTTTCAGGCGCTGGTGCCCTTGTTCGGCACCGAGCCGGTCGAGATGGGGATGGCGGGGCAGGAGGGTGCGCTTTTCACGCGCCTTGCCGCCGATCCCTACTATGCCGATGCCTTCCCGGCCGCCTTTCCCGAGCGACCCGCCCCCGATCTCTACACGATCACCCGCGCGCTTGGGGCCTTCCAGCGCACGCTGATCTCGCTGAACAGCCCCTACGACCGCGCGACCTATTATGGCGAGGCAGATGCCATGTCCGACGCTGCCCGCCGCGGGCAGGCGCTGTTCTTCGATCATCGCCTCGAATGCTACCATTGCCACACCGGCGCGCTGATTTCCGACAATCTGCAGACCGCGCGTACTCCGTTCCCCGAGAACGCCTTTCACAATACCGGGCTCTACAACATCGGGGGCACCGGAGCCTATCCGGCGGGAGGCCTCGGCCTTTACGAATTCACCGGCGTTCCGTCAGACATGGGCCGCTTCCGCACGCCCAGCTTGCGCAATGTGGCCGTCACCGCGCCCTACATGCACGACGGGTCGATTGCCACACTGGAGGAGGTGATCCGCCATTACGCGGCGGGCGGGCGGACCATCACGGATGGGCCACACGCAGGTGCGGGCCACGAAAACCCGTATCGCGACAGCCTGATCGGCGGCTTCGAGGTCTCGGACGCCGAGATTGCCGACCTCACTGCCTTTCTCGAAAGCCTGACGGATCAGGACTTCCTGACCGATCCGGCCTTTGCGGACCCTTGGCCGGACGGGCACCCGGCCAGTGCGAACAGGGTGATGCCCCTCAACTGAAGCCAACATACCAACAGGAAACGCGCGACCATGAAACATATTCTTGCACTTGCAGCTCTTGCCCTGCCTTTGGCCATTGGGACCGAGGCCCTCGCACACGCCACCTTCGCCGAAGGCAAGGTCGTGCAGGGTGAAACCGCCCGCCTGACCCTGCGTGTGCCGCATGGCTGCGGCGACGAGGCAACCTTGAGGGTCCGCATCCAGATCCCCGAGGGCCTGATCGCCGCGCAGCCGATGGTCAAGGCGGGCTGGGAGCTGGAGACCGTGACCGGCCCCTACGAGAACAGCTACGAGCTTTATGGACGCACGCTCACCGAAGGCGTGCGCGAGATCATCTGGTCGGGCGAATTGCCGGATGCCTTCTACGACGAGTTCGTGTTCCGCGCCCGCGTGACCGACAGACTGCCCGCAGGCGAGGTGCTCTATATCCCCGCCATCCAGGAATGCGCCAACGGGGCCGAGCGCTGGATCGAGATCCCGGCGGCCGGACAGGACAGCCATGACCTCGAGGACCCGGCGCCCGGCGTGATGGTCGTGCCGGCCTCCTCTGGCGGTCACGGGCATTGAGGAATGATCCATGGCCGGTTCCCGAGTCCCTTCGGCGGCCATGGCGCATGCGGGGTGCGGCCCGGTCCGGGCGGCCCCGCGCAACTCCCACCGGGACGATCTAGCGTCCCGGTGGGCTTTTCCTGGATATCCTTGATGCGCCTCCTCCTGATCCTGTCGTGCCTCGCGCTCCTGCCGCTGCAGGCGCTGGCCCATGCGCAGCTGCGCGGCTCGGACCCCGCCGAAGGGGTTGTGGTGACTGAGGCGCCCGCCGCGATCGTGCTGGAGTTCAACGAAGCCGTGGCGCCGCTCGTCCTGCGACACATCGGACCCGACGGTACGGCGACAGACCTCGAGGGCACCGCCGAGAACGCCACGATCACCGTCGCGCCGCCAGCCGATCTGGGAGACGGCACGCATCTGCTGTCCTGGCGCGTCGTCTCGGACGATGGCCATCCGGTCGGCGGCACGCTCACCTTCCATGTCGGTGCCCCCTCCGCCACGCCGCCGACGCCAGCGGAGCTTGCCGCGGGGGCCGCGCGCTTTGGCGCCGCCCTGCGCGCCGTGCTGACCGTGGCTCTGGTGGTCGCAGTCGGGGCTGCCGTCTTCGCCGCCTTCGTGGCCCCTGCACAGGCAGGACCGGCACTCGCCCGCATCGCCATGTTCGCGGCTGGCGCGACCATCCCGGTTGGTGGTCTCCTGACCGGGGTTCAGGGTCTCGACATGCTGTCGCTCGCGCCCGGCGCGCTCCTCACAATGCAGCCGTGGCAAGCGGGGCTTTCAGCACCGATTACCTTGACTGTCGTCCTTGCTGCCGGGGCGGCGGTCCTGGCCGCGCTTTCCCTGCGCAGCGGCGGCACCTCCGCGCGAAAGGTTCTCGCGCTCAGCGCATTGGGGTTTGCGTCGCTGTCATTCGCGGTCTCCGGCCATGCCGCTGTGGCCCCGCCGCGTGTCGTGGCGCTTCCTGCCGTCACTCTCCACGCTGCCGCGCTCATCTTCTGGATGGGGTCGCTCGCGCCACTCCTCCTCGCCCTGCGTGGCCCGGAGCCTGACCCCGTCCTGCGGCGTTTCTCGTCGATCGCCGTTCCTACAGTCGCGGTTCTGATCCTGAGCGGGATGACCCTGACATGGCTGCAGGCAGGCAGTCCGGCTGCGTTGCTCGGCTCGTCCTATGGCGTCGTTCTCGGGCTGAAGCTGGCTCTGGTCACTGTGCTCCTCGCCCTTGGCGCGCGGAACCGGCTTGTCCTGACGCCTGCGCTTGCCGCAGGCGAGACGACTGCGACACCGCGCCTCCAGCGCGCCATCCGGGCCGAGATCGTGCTCGGCCTCGCAATCCTCGTCCTTGCCTCGGCCTTCCGCCTCACGCCACCGCCGCGCGCCCTGATCGAACCGGCCGAGCCGCTCTACGCCCATATCCATACCGCTGCCGCAATGGCCGACATCCGCCTGACCCCGGGCCGCGCTGGCCCTGTCGAGGTCATGCTCGGCTTCCAGACCGGCGATTTCGCCGAACTGGTCCCGCAAGAGGTCGAGGTCGTCTTCGCCCAGCCCGCCGCCGGGATCGAGCCGATCCGCCTGACCGCCCTGCAAGGCGGCGACGGGCTCTGGCATGCCGGCCCCGTGACCCTGCCGCGCCCGGGCGACTGGGACGTGACCCTGCGCCTTCTGATCACCGATTTCGAGCGCGTGACGCTGACCGATACCCTGACCCTTCCAGACTGACCGGAGACCCCGATGAAACATCTTGCCCTCGCCCTTGCTCTCCTGGCGCTCCCCGCCGCCGCCCACGAGGTCACCACCGACAGCCTCGTGATCGACCATCCTTACGCGCTGGAGACGGTGGCCACCGCCATGTCCGGCGCGGGCTACATGACCATCACCAACACCGGCAGCGCGCCCGACCGCCTGCTGGAAGTGCGGGCCGATTTCCCCCGTGTGACGCTGCATGGCACCGAGACCGACGCGCAGGGCGTGACCCGAATGATCCCGGTCGAGGGCATCGAGATCGCACCGGGCGAGACGGTGACGCTCGCCCCCGGCGGGATGCATGTGATGTTCATGGGTCTGGATGGCGACCCCTTCGAGGAGGGCGAGCGCATCCCGGCCACGCTCGTCTTCGAACGCGCGGGCGAGATCGGGGTGGAATTCTGGGTCGAACCGCGCGAGGGCGGCATGACGGGTCATGAGGGGCACGATCACGGCAGTATCGCACCCGGTCATGATCCGGTCATGCTCGCCGAAGCGCAGGCGGCCCTGCGCGACGTGCTGGGTGCCGACACGATCCTTGGGCCCGCCGCCTTCGCAGGGAACGCCGCGGTCCTCCCTTGGAAGATCGCAGGCGAAGCCGGCCGCGCTTTTCTGCGCCAGGAGGCGGGAGGGTGGTCCGTGATCCTCCTTTCGGGTGAAAGCCTGCGCTTTGCAGCGACCTTTCGGGTCCTCGGTATGTCACCGCGCCTTGCCGCAGAGCTCGAAGCGTCAATCGCCGCAATCGAAGCCGATCTCGATGGAACGCAACGGGTCGCGCATGATGCATTCGTTGGCACGCTGATGTTGGTCGATGGATGACGGTTTTTTACGGCAGGTTTGAGTCAAAAGCACTCCGGCCAAGCCGATATGCCGCCGAGATAGAACACTTTTTATCCGATGGCGGCTGTAGAACGTCCGATCCCGGTCCCGGCCCCTCCAGCAGTCGCCGATCGAGTGAAACCCAGAAAATCAACATGGGCATAATGGAGGATCGGACAGAAACCCAAGGCGTCACAGAGGTTTGGTCCGTTTTTGTGTGCGGATCATGTGCAAAGGGCATATCGGCGGGTTCCTCTGCCGGCATAGCAGCTGAAATCTCGCCAGTCGCACCTCTTCACGCCGTACCTCACAATTCTACGCCACAAGCCGCGGGACCACCCTGTCAACCATCCGCAGAAATCGTGAGTTGCGAGCCACTGCAACCAACGGTGGCTGCGGTGAGTTCGCAACCTTTGGCGCAGTATCAACGTGACCCTTCACGATATTCAAGCAGCCTTGGCTTTGGCGCTGGCCGCGACTCGATCAGTATGTGTTCGATCGCCGAGCGTCGCGACTCCCGGTCCAGCGTGTAGGTGTTCCGTCTGATTTCGACGCCCTCCAGCAAGGCCTTCAGGTATCCCGCGACCGTATCTGCAGCCATGATCAGCGTCGAGTCGAGCGTGTGCACGTAGCGGCTGGTCACAGAGCCTTTCGCGTGGCCGATCAGGGCAGCGATTGTGATCTCGGTGAATCCTAAATCGTTGGCAATGCTGGCGAAGCTGTGCCGCAAGACATGCGGTGTCACATCCCAGAGCGGCGTGTCGGTCAGAAGCTTCTTCCAGCTTTGCGGGAAGTTACCCACGGCGTTGTCGATACCCTGGCCGGGAAAGACATAGGTGCCTGTTCGCGTTGATCGCTTGTTTTCCAGATACTCGATCACCGGAAGCCCGATCGGCCGCACAGATGCGCCTTCCTTGCTATCGATCAGGCGAAGGCAACTTCCTTCGATATCGACCTCGCTCCATCTGAGATTGATGATCTCACCGCGTCGACAGCCGGTCACTGCGAGTATCCATAGGATCTCGGCATGCAGGCGATAATGGTCGCTGTTCCGCGCTTGGCGCAGAATGCCGCCAAGGATCCGGTACTCCGCCTCGCTCAGCCGCCGGTCGCGCACCTGGTATTTGGGCTTGCGCAATCCGTGGGTCGGGTTGTGTTCGATCACGCCGGATTCCACCGCATAGGTGAATATGCCGCCAAGCAGTCCCATAGTGCGGATCGCCGTTCCGCGCCCACCGCGGACGATGGCCTTGCCACGCAGTTTCTCGGTTTTCATTACCACGCGCGTCTTGCCCGCGATGATGTCCTTCATCAGGTTGTTCATGTCCGGCTTTGTAATGTCCCGGACCCGGCGCTTGCCGAGCAGGGGGATAATGTGCCGGCGGATGCGGCCCACGTCGATCTCGATCGTCGAGGCCTTCTTGGGGCGACCGCCTTTGCCCATGATCAGGCCAGCCTCCATGTCCTCGATATATTGCTCGCAGAGCTGCTTGACCGTTAGCGCCCTCCGGTCCTCCTCGCGTTCCTCGGCCGGGTCGTTGCCTCGGGCGACGTTCCCGAGCAAGACTTTCGCCTCGCGTCGTGCCGTCTCGGGCGTCCAGATCCCGTGCCGACCGATCGTGTAGCGGCGGCATCGTCCCCGCGCGCGGTACTGGATGATGTAACTGCGCTTCCCAGAGGGGTAGACGCGGAGCCCGAAGCCGGTCACCTCGTCATCCCAGACTGCCGTGCCCTTGGGTCCCGGCTTGACCGCTTCAACAAATCGTTTCGTGAGCTTCGGCATGCTCAAACCCTCTTTCTGCGCCGGTTTCACGAAAGCAGGACGCAACCACGCGGCCGGAAACCAAGGCGTATTCTCGGATAGAGCTTTCGGCGCAGCGCTTGGCCGTGTCTATAATTATTCAATAATTATAGCGCTCTAGCGGGCTCTATCGCATGTTTAGGAAAGCCCATTAGACCCGCTCCGAAGGCAGAGGCCAGAGGTTCGAATCCTCTCGGGTGCGCCATTTCATTGATACTGTTCAAGCGCCAAGAGGCTTCGGCAGCCAGGAGCTGCAAACCTGAACCGCAAACTCCGACCACGCGAACAGGCGAACGCCAGTGCTGCGCGTCATGCTAGAGGAGATGCCGACGGCCAACGGCTGCCGTCACTCATCGTCGTGTGACGTCACTTCCTTGGCGTAAAACCGTTCGGCGATACGGGCGACGCGGCCTGTTCGGAACAGTTCGGGCATGGTCCATTCCGGTTCATCTCCGGCAAACAGGTCGAGGAAGGCAATCGCCAGAGAGGGATCCTTTTGGACGTTCTCCCGGAAACTCCACCAGGTCCTGTTGTCTGACAGCCGATCACTTGGCTGTTGTGCGGCATGGAAATCCGTTTCGAGAACCAACCCACGCACATTCAGACAGAATGCGACATAGAGATATCCCTCAGGCCAGAAATATGCCGGATTGGACTGGTCCGCGTTGTCAGGGCGTTTCACCAATGCGACGGGTTTGTGCTTGATCAGCGTGCGGAGCATGAGACCCGCTGCAAATCCGACATAGGCGGGTTTATCGTCTTCCCGCGTCGGTTTCTGGGCTTCGAACGCTTTCAGCCAATCGGCAAACACTTGTGCCAAAGCGCCCCGGTCGACGGAAAACGCATTCCCCGTCTGCGCTTCGGTGTTCTGGATTTGCTGATCGAACGCATCGACAAACCACCGCAGGCGTTGCGCGGATTTGCGCAACGGTTGGTCGGTCTTGGTCAAATCATGCGTTTGCATGGCGTCCGATCCTATAGATGCGATGAGGTTTCATCAAGAAAATGGGCCAAAGCCGCGTGGCTCTTGAAGGCGGTTTCCGCCTCGGATTGGAGGGCGCGGACAAGGGCCATCGACAGATCCAGCAGCTTTTCTTCCTCCTCTAGCGTGTCCGCCCGTTTCGACGCAAGCCAGACAGCAATCGCCATAAGTGCCATGTCGACTTCGGCTTCTTCTTCCCTTGTGATGCCGCGCGTCACACCGGGCATTACACCGATGGCGGAAGATTGGCGCAGGTCGAGGAACAGGGAAGCCGCAAAGTCAAAACCTGTATGTCCGCCGTCAGAGTGCAATCGCGACAACCGGTCTGCGACGATGGTTTCACTGATGAGGTGGCGATGGTCGACGCGGGACTGGTTCAGGTGCTCCCAGGCGAAAACGATCACACTTGCGGCAGCGTTCGCTCTGGTTTTTTCCGACGCGACGCCTCGTGCAAACTGCGCGGCATCGCTGATCCTCTCCATGTCGATCGGCGCATGGAGCAAGCGTTTGCCAGCTTGCTCGAACGCCTGCATCGCGCTGTGAAAGCGGCTACGCAGCGGTTCTGGCAACAGTTTGGAGGCGGGCTCCAGCATGTCTTCCGTAGCATCCGCAAGGCTCACCACACCGCGCAATGCGTCGCGGATCGGCATGTTCATGTCATGCAAGAGAGTGAATTTCTTCGGGCTGGCAACCATCATATTCACCTCCTCGTTTTGATGTTAGCACATGGTCGGTTGACCAATCTAGGCTCTACCGGTGTCGCGTTTTCCGACTGTCTTGCAGTCTCTTTGCCGTCGACCTCAAGACGGTTGGCAATGCGCCTGACATCACCAATATCAGTCCGCTGCGGCAACTGCGCGCGCGGTCTTTGCGTCAGCGGTTTCAAGCAAGGTTCGCGCGGTAATCTCATCGGTGATCAGGACATTTGGTGCAAGCGACGTGATGCTGGCGCGCAGGATTTCGATCTTTTCCCGGCCCCCCGACATGAGAACTTTTCTTGGAACACGTTTCAAGCGATCGAGCGACATCGAGATCGACCGATTGTTGACCGGATGGTCCACGATATTTCCGTCCTTGTCGAGGAAGTGATACAGGAAATCGCCGACCGCGCCCGCTGCGATCAACGATTGACGATCCAACTCCGTGATGTGACCCGAGCGATAGGACGTGGTCAAAGAGGTGATCCCGCCGCAGGACAGCAACGCCACGTCGCAGGCTTCGGCGAGTTGCAGGATTTGATCGAGACCACAGTTCTCCAACAGCGCGTGCCGTGTTTGCGGCGAATCCACAACTGCCGGGGCAGAAATCAGATAGCCTTCGGCTTCGAACAGTTCGGCGAATTGCCACGCAAATTCGGCAGGGTTGAAGCGTCTGGCTTGTGCAATGCCGCCGAGAAGGGACACAACCCGCACGTCAGACAGGGGCTTTTCCTCGATATAGGGCAACATCGCGTGAAGCGTTTTTCCCCAACCCACGCCAACGGTCATGCCGTTTTCCATCAGGTTCGACACATAGGTGCCAGCGGCCGCGGCGATCACCCGTGTCGGGTCGTCTTCGATGGCTTCCATGGGCGCAACGATGGCCTGTTCGAGATCGTAGTGATCCTGAAGCTGTTGTTGAAGTTCGATCAGTTCGGTCAATTCCGACTTGATCCGGATCACAACCTCACCACGTTTCTTGGCTTCGGACAGCAAACGGGTCACGGTGATCCGGTTCACGCCAAGCTTTTTGCCAACATCGGATTGGGTCATGCCTTCGATGTAGTAAAGCCATGCGGCGCGGACCCGAAGCTGGTCTTGCGATTTTGCCATCGGTTCGCCCCCTTGTGATCTGGCTTATGTCTCTGGCTTGTGACAGGTAACCGATGTTTTCGGTGGGTGACAATGCGCAACTGATCAAAGGCTTGACGACAGGATCCGGCCCAACTCGGCGCTGCATTCGATGTGCGGCATGTGTCCAACACCGTCAAAGAGGTGCAACGCCATCTTGCCCGGAGCGCGCAGGGCGTGGTTCCACGGAATGATGGCATCCTGTTTGCCCCAGATGATCCGGGTCGGAGTGTCGATCCGTTCCAGTGCCGCGCGCAGGTCAAAAGCCTGAACCCCATCGGGGAAAAGCACATCGGCAAGACGCGACTGCGCCGCGCGCAGGTTCGTGTCTTCACGCCCTGCCATGGCAAGGCGGACATAGCTGTCGGTCACGATGTCTTCGTTTGCCACAAGGCTACGGAGCCACGGCCCAAGGCTTTCTGCACGGGTGGCCCTGCAGATCCCCGACAGCGCATCGCCGTTGATATCCGGGCCAAGCCCGGCAGGCGCAATCAGTGTCAGGGAAGACAGTCGTTTTGCCCGCGTATCGGCCAGTGCAATACTGACGGCACCCCCAAGGCTGTGACCAACCAGATGTGCAGCGTCGAGATTTAGATTGTCAAAGGCACGCCGGACCTCGCGCACAAGCTCGGCAAAGCTGTCGATGCGCAGCTTTGGTGACTTGCCGTGACCGGGCAGGTCGATCCGGATCAACGGGCGGTGCTTCAGATGTGTCTCCATCGGTGCCCAGGACGTGGCATCACTGGCAAAGCCGTGGATCATCACGATGGGTGTCCCTGTGCCACCTTTGGAGCGGGTCACCGCCAGACTGCCGGTTTCCGCCTTGAAGACGACCGGTGAAGCCAGCGGGGCAGGGCGCGCGTCTCGCAGAGCGATTTCGTTTTCGACGTCCAGCGCCTGCACCCGTCCGCGCGGACCGGTACCGATGAGGTCTGCGATGTTCAGGCCCGCACCGCTGGCCAAGGAGCGTGCACGCGGGGTGGCGCGGATCTTGCCCGTGGCTTGCCCAGCAATGGCGTCGACGAGTTCCAATTCGGCCTCGACGGGCTTGGTGTCGTCCGGCATGTCCACTGCGACTGGTTCAGGCTCGGGTGCGGTCCCGGCTTGCCCTGCAAACGGTGCGGGTTGCTCGCCCACCACTTCGCCCTCGGCATAAAGCCAGGCGCAGGGTGTGCCGATTGGGATGTCCATCCCCTCTGGGGCGGTGTGGTACAGGATGCCGTCTGCAGGCGCTTCGACCTCCATTGCGGCCTTGTCTGTCTCGATGTCGAACAGAGGATCGCCCTTGGACACGCGTTCGCCCTCGGCAATATGCCATGACATGATCTTGCCTTTGGCCATGTCCATGTCGACCTTGGGCATGATGACTTCGGTTGGCATCAGACACGTCCCTTCGCCAGATTGCGCGCGGCCTCCAGGATGTCGGGCACCTGTGGGACAACCGCTTTCTCAAGCTCCGGGTTATAGGGGATCGGGCATTCCGCGCCGCCCAGCCGGATGATCGGCGCATCAAGGTAGTCGAACGCGTCGCTTTCGGCGACCATCGCCGACACCTCGGCACCGACGCCCAGTGTCTTGACCGCCTCGTAGACGCAGACCAGCCGTCCGGTCTTGCGGACCGAGGCGAGCACCGTGTCGCGGTCCATCGGGCGGATCGTGCGCAGGTCGATCAACTCGGCGTCGATGCCTTCGGCGGCCAATGTCTCGGCTGCATCAAGCGCCTTGTGCACCATGATCGAAGTTGCAACGATGGTCAGGTCCTTGCCTTCGCGCATCACTGCCGCCTTGCCGATGGGTGTCGTGTAATAGCCGTCGGGCACATGCCCCTTCATTTTGTAGAGGATCTTGTGTTCATAGATCATCACCGGATCGGGATCTTCCAGCGCAGCCAGTAACAATCCTTTGGCGTCGGCAGGTGTCGCGGGTTGGACCACCTTCAGACCCGGCACATGCGCGGTCCACGCTTCAAGGCTCTGGCTGTGCTGCGCAGCAGCGCCCGTGCCGGACCCTGAGGGAAAGCGCATGACCACAGGCACCGACACCGCGCCGCCCAGCATGTAACGGATCTTGGCCGCCTGATTGACGATCTGTTCCATCCCGAGCGTCGCGAAGTCCGAGAACTGGAATTCGAAGATCGGCCGCAGCCCGGTCATCGCGGCACCGACAGCGACGCCAGCGCCGCCCAACTCGGAAATAGGCGTGTCCATGACACGGTCCGTGCCGTATTTCTCGACCAGATCGCCAGTGACGCCAAAGGCCCCGCCATAAACTCCGATATCCTCGCCCATGAGGATGACGCGTTCATCGCGGGCCATGGCGATGTCCATGGCTTCGCGGATGGCCTCGGCATAGGACAATTCGCGCAGGTCGGTCTTGCTGTGCATGTTCATGATGCAGTCTCTTCGGTGTAGACGTCGCGGGTGACCTCTTCGATCTTCGGATTGGCCCCCTCGGTTGCAAAGGCGATGGCCT
Organism: Marivita sp.; assembly: GCF_048006345.1. Classification (GTDB taxonomy): domain Bacteria; phylum Pseudomonadota; class Alphaproteobacteria; order Rhodobacterales; family Rhodobacteraceae; genus Marivita. The sequence continues at coordinate 592,340 of NZ_CP180351.1, forward strand.
CTTCGATGATCCGGGTGGCGTCGGCTTCGATCCCTGCAATCTCGTCCTCGGTGGCGATCTTGTGGTCGGTCAGAAGCTTTGCCATCGCGGCAATCGGGTCGCGGGACTGCCAGTCTGCGATCTCTTCCTTGGTCCGGTAGCGGTTGCGGTCCGACTTGGAATGCCCGCGCCAGCGGTAGGTGACGTTCTCGACAAGGCTCGGGCCTTCACCCTTGCGGGCGCGCTCGACAGCGGCATCCACCGCTTCGGTCACTGCGGAGAAATCGTTCCCGTCCACGGTCACGCCCGGCATGGCATAGGCCACCGCCCGGTCCGCGATGTTCTTGACTGCGGTGGATCGCTCGGTCGAGGTGGACATGCCGTACTTGTTGTTTTCACAAACAAAAACCACGGGCAGTTTCCAGACTGACGCCATGTTCAGCGCTTCGTGAAACGCGCCCTCGTTGTTGGCGCCATCCCCAAAGAAACAGATCGTCACCGCCCCCGTGCCCAAGCGCTTGGCCGACAAAGCTGCGCCCACCGCAATGGGGAGGCCGCCGCCCACGATGCCATTCGCGCCCAGATTGCCCTTGCTCGGGTCGGCAATGTGCATCGACCCGCCGCGCCCTTTGCAATAGCCGCTTTCCTTGCCGAAGAACTCGGCGAACATGCGCGACAGGTCCGCACCTTTGGCGACGCAATGGCCATGACCCCGGTGGGTCGAGGTGATCTTGTCCTCGTCGCTCAGCGACATGCATGACCCGACAGCAGATGCCTCCTGTCCGATGCTCAGGTGCATCGTTCCGTGGATCAGGCCGCGCATGTAGCTGTCTTCCGCGCCTTCCTCAAATTTGCGGATCAGGTACATCTTTTTCAGAGCTTCTTTCAGGTCCTCCGCACTGTACCGCGAAATGGCGTAGGGCACGTTATTGGGTATCACGGTGTCACGCATTGAGAAGGTCCTTCCCATAAAGCATCATGTCCTGACGACGGCGCAGTTCGACCAGCCGCGAGTGCGGCAGGGTCGTGTTGGCGAGGGTGATCAGTTCACCTTTCTTGATCGGCGCAGTCACTTTGGCTCCGGTCAGCATCCCGGCGGGAAGGGCGCGCGCGGCTTGCGCCCGACCCACTTCCATCGCCCAGGCGCGGTAGGCATATTCGCCGATCTGGTCGAGCGTATCGCCCGGCTGCAGATCCTTCTTGGCCAAGGCGCAGACCTCGACCACCGGCTTTTCAAGTGGAACCATGTCGGCCTTGCCGTAGAGCACCGAGCGCGCGCAGGTCAGCGGCACTTCGAGCGAGGTCAGGTGGTACGGGCGAATGAACTCATAGTAGGGCCCATCGCCCATCTTGAGGTCTTTCATCCGCTCGTGGATGCGCGGATGTTCGGCCTCCACGATGCAGAAAACGCCCGGTGACACGCCCTTGCCGATGGAATAATCGACCTTGCCGATCCCCGACAGGATGCCTCCGTCCTTTTGCGGGATCAGCACCTTGGCCAGTTCCTTTGGTCCCGCGGCGGGGCCGTGCATGCCGTCCACATCTGGGATCAGACCGGTGGCGTTGCCGATTGCGGCCATTTCGACGGCGGTTTTTGATCCGTCCACGAACTCCACCAACAGACGCGGGTTCATGTGGCGCCGGATTGCCTCTGCCTCATAAGCGTCCGGTGTCGCGTCGATGTTCAGCGGGTTGTTCTTGCCTTTGCCGGCACAGACCACCTTGTGACCCATGGCGGTCACGAACTCGATCAGCTCCATGCAAGAAGATGGCTCGTCGCCCGCGCCCAGCGAATAGACCACGCCCAACCGCTCCGCTTCATTGCGCAGGTAAGCGCCGATGGTCACGTCCGCTTCGACGTTCATCATGGTCAGATGCTTGCCGCGCTCCATTGCCCTTAGGCCGATTTCGGCACCCACGGCGGGAATGCCGGTCGCATCGATCACCACGTCAATCAGTCCCGATTCGAGGATCAGGTCGGCATTGTCGGTGATTGCCGTTTTGCCCGACTCGATGATTGCGTTGAGACTGTCAGTAGAGGTCGCGTCCTGACTGTGCCCGTCCTCTCCAGTGGCGATGGACACGGCTTTGTGCGCGTTGGGTACGTTCAGCTCCGAGATCGCCGCCACGTCCACTCCGTCCATCATCGCAGCGCGGGTCACGATATCGGTTCCCATTTCGCCTGACCCGATCAGTCCGATGCGAACAGGTTTGCCAGAGGAGGCTCGGGCGGCGAGGTCTTTCGCCAATCCGGTCAATGCGATGTTGGATGCCATGCGTCTTTTCCTGTCGCTGAAGTTCGCTGGGAATATCCTGAACATTTGATGGCTAGTCAATAAAAATGTTCAAAACACATAGAAATGTTCTTGACGAAAGGAGTGATCGTGAACAATGGTTCATAAGTGCAATTAGGTGTTCCGATGCTCTCGCGCCGCACAGGAGGCTGCTTGAGGCGGAAAAAAATAGGTAATTGCGCCATCAAGGGAGGAAAATGATGGAATTCAGAGGAAGACTATCCAGACGGTCGTTCATGGCGAGTGCATCCGCCATGGGAATCGCCGCAACTGGCTCCACCTGGGGCGGCAAGCTGCTCGCAGCCAGCCACCTGCCGGATCCGCAAAGCGTGCTCGACGGGATCTCGATCTCGCAATATGTGCGCGCGGATTATCGCGATCTCTATGGCATGTCGGATGACAAGCCGATCTGGGACAACAGCAAAGACTGGATTCGCACCGTTGACTGGGAGGCTGTTCGTTCCGAACTTGCCGGCACAACGGTTCGTTTCGCCATCGGTGCCGCCGATGCGGAATCGGCTGCAGAGGGTCTGGTGCCGTTCGAGGCACTGTCGGGCATCAAGGTCGAACTGGTTCCGATCCCGGATGACAGCTTCTACGACAAGGCTTTGGCCGAATTCATCTCGGGCAATGCCTCTTTTGACGCGTTGCAGTTCTTCTCGCCTTGGCTGGGTGATTTCGCGGCTCCGGGCTTCCTCTATCCGTTGCAGGAATTCGCGGACAAGTGGAAGCTTCCGCTTGACGACTTCTACGACACCTACCGCCTGAACTATGGCTATTTCAACGGCCAGATGTATGGCATACCGTTCGACTGCGACATCCAGATGGTCCACTTGCGCAAAGGCTATGTCGAGCAGGTTCTGGGTGGCCCGATTGACAAGGCGAACTCGGTTCCGACCTATGACGAACTGATCCGTCTGTCCGCAGAACTGAACCAGGTCGAACCGGGTGTGTCCGGCGTGGGCCTGATGGCGGCACCGGGTTTCTGGTCGACCTACTCATGGGAGCATATCGCGGCGCAGGCCGGTATGATGCTCTTTGACGAAAACTGGGAGCCGATCTTCAACGGCGATGCCGGGATGAAGGGCCTCGAGATCCTGCTGGCGCTTTCGAAAAACGCCAACGAAGGTCACGCTGGTGCAGGTTGGCCGGAAAACCGCGCTGCCTGGCTGGGCGGGCAGGTGGCCACCAATATCAGCTGGCAGGACAGCGGCACGCAGGCGATGCGTCCCGACCAGTCGCAGATCGTCGACGATTTCGTCACGATCTATGAACCGCGCATCTCGGGTGGCCGCTTTGCCCCGCCGAACATCGCGGGTTCGACCTCGTGCGTGTCTGCCTCGGCGCAGAACCCGGAAGGCGCATTCCTCATGCTGGGCTTCCTGACCACGGCGTCGATCATGGCGATGAACGAAGCCAACGCAAACGGTGTGGCGCCGGGTTACAAGTCGGTTCTGGAGAACGAAAACCTCCAGGCGGTCTCGCAACCCGCCAAGGTCTGGGGCGACAGCCTGCATCACGCTTGGTGCAGCCCGCGTCTGCCGGGGGCCTTCCCGATCGAACAGGCCATCGGCAACGAGATCAACCGCGCAGTGGTCGGCCAGATCACCGCGAAGGAAGCGCTCGACAACGCAGCCGCAGCCGTGAAGCAGATCATGGAATCCAACGGCTTCTATCAGGGCAATGATCCGGTAGACTACGCGCAGGTGGCTCCGGGGCTCTATGTCGGCGAAGGCAAGTCTTTGCCGTTCTAAGGGTCGTAGACCAAGCGCAAACTGGACAGGATCGAGATTGTCATGAGCAATCCAGCTCTGTCGGACTCCGGGGCGGCACACGCTGCCCCGGCACAGCCGACGCACCGCAGATTTAAGCGGCGCAGCAAGCGCATGAAAGCCTTGCTGCCCTACATGCTGGTCGCGCCGGCGGTTCTGTATCTGATGTTGATCACGCTCTATCCGGGCATCTTTGCGATCACTCAGAGCTTCTACAACGTCAAGTTTGGACCGTGGCAATGGGCCGGGTTCGACAATTATACGCGCCTGATGGGCGACTACCAGTTCTGGGGCGCGCTCTGGAACACCTTTGTCATCGGCTCGATTTCATTGATCCTGCAATGCGTGATCGCACTGGCGCTGGCGTTCTATGCCTATCGCGACCCGTGGGTTCAGGGGTGGCGGATCATCTTCCTTATTCCGATGCTCTTCATGCCGTCGGCAGTGGCTTTCATCTACAAACTGGCCTTTCTGGACGCACGGGTGGTCGCGGATTTGTTCATCCGGGTCGGTCTGCTGGACGGCAACGTCGCGTGGCAGTCGTCAACATGGCTCAGCCGGATGATCCTGATCATCGCCGATGTCTGGCAATGGACTCCGTTTCTTTTCATCATCTTCGTCGCCGGTCTTCAGGCACAGGATGAAGAAGTGGAAGAGGCCGCGCGGCTGGATGGCGCATCGTGGTATGCGATCTTCTGGAACATCTCACTGCCTATGATGAAGCCGATCATCGCGGTCGCGCTCATCCTGCGGGCCATCGACATCACCACGATGTTCACCAACGTCTTCATCATCACCAAGGGTGGTCCGGCCTTTGGGACCGAAACGATCAGTTATTTCATCTACCGGACGGGCTTCAAGTTCTTCAACTTCGGCTATGCCTCCGCCGCATCGGTGATCATGTTGATCATCACGATCATCATTGCGCAGTTTGTCGTCAAACGCGCCTTTGTCTCGGCGAGGACCTGAGCCATGGCATCTGCCCGCAAACGCTCCCGCGGCGAAAGCCTTGCCCTGCGCTACGCGATCCTTGGCGCATGGGCTTTGTTCTGCCTCGTGCCGGTTCTGTGGTTCCTGTCCATCGGCCTGCGCCCCCGGACCGAGATCATCACGCCGCAACCGATCTACTTCCCGACCTTCAGCCTCGATGCGTGGCACATGATCTGGGAAGACTGGCCGATGGGCAAATACCTGCGCAACTCGGTCCTTGCCATCATCGGGTCGGTCATCATCGACCTTGTTCTGGCGATCCCGGCAGCCTATTCGCTCTCGCGCTTTGAGTACAAGGGGCGGGACGATATCGGGTTTTACATCCTGTCCACCCGCATGATGGCCCCGGCCATCGTGGCGGTGCCGATCTTCTTCCTCTTCCGCAATTTCGGTCTGCTCGACACGATCTGGGCGCTGATGTTGATCTACGCCGCCATCAACCTGAGCTTTGTGACATGGATCATCCGGTCCTACATGCTCGATATTCCGAAAGAACTGGAAGACGCGGCCAAGACCGATGGGGCAGGCGAGTTGCGCATCCTGTGGGAAATCATCATCCCCGCCATCCTGCCGGGGATCATCACAGCCTCTGTCATCGCGATGATCTTCGCGATCAACGAATTCCTCTTCACGCTGCTCATCGCCTCGACGCCCGACGCCTACACCATGTCGGTGGCGCTGGCGAACTTCACCGGCGGGTCGGATGGCGTGATCTACAATGCAATCGCGCTGGTCGCCTTCCTCGCGTTCCTGCCGGTGTTCCTTGTGGTCGTCCTGATCCAGAAACACCTGTCACGCGGTCTGACCATGGGGGCCGTCAAAGGATAAGAAATGGCAAGAATCCAACTCAACAACATCCAGAAACGCTGGGGCGCCATCTGGGGTGTCCGGGACGTGAACCTCGACATTGCGGATGAGGAATTTGTCGTCTTCCTTGGCCCCTCGGGCTGCGGCAAGACCACCACCATGCGCATGATCGCAGGTCTTGAAGAGCCATCCGAAGGCGAGATCGTCATGGACGGCGAGGTGATGAACGACATTGACGCCCGCGACCGGGATGTTGCGATGGTGTTCCAGGGCTACGCGCTCTATCCCAACATGACGATCTACGAGAACATCCGCTTTCCGTTGCGGATGCGCGGCGTCCCGAAGGACCAGCATGATGCCCTGATCCGCCGTGCGGCAGGACTGGTCGAACTGGTCGACTACCTCGACCGCAAACCCAGCGCATTGTCAGGCGGTCAGCGCCAGCGCGCCGCGTTGGCCCGTGCCATCGTGCGCCAACCGCATGCGTTCCTCATGGACGAGCCGCTGTCGAACCTCGACGCCAAGCTGCGTCAGCACATGCGCGTGCAGATCAAGCATATCCAGCGCGAGCTGAAGATCACCACCGTCTACGTGACCCATGACCAGATCGAAGCGATGACGCTCGCAGACCGCATCGTGATCATGGACAAGGGCGCGATCCAGCAGATCGGCACGCCGGACGAGATCTACAACGATCCCGCCAACACCTTTGTCGCCAACTTCATCGGTGCGCCGCCGATGAACCTGATCGCAGGCAGGATGGAGCAGGGCATCTTCACAGCGCCCGGTGTCCGGGTCGACGGCCTGCCCGCCAAACATGATGGCAAGGTCACGCTGGGCGTGCGCCCCGAGGATTGCACCGTCACGGCGGACGGTGGACATCTGACCGGGATCGTCTACGGGGTCGAGCCGACGGGCGACATGACCTATCTCACGATCAAGGCGGACGACAAGCTGATCGAGGTGAAGGCCCATCGCGACTATCGCGCGGACTTGAATTCCGATGCGTCTGTCGGCTTTGATCCCAAGCGGATTTACCTTTTCGATACGGCCTCCGGTCAGCGCCTGCGCTGACGCCGCACAGGATGGAGAACAACCCATGACCTTTGACTATACCTCGATGGGGTTTCACACCTTTGACGCGCTGTGCCGCCCGGTGACCGAAATCCCCCCCGGCGGAAACACCTATTTCGTCGATGAATTTACGTTGGCTGTGTCCGGCGCTGCGGGCTCAGCGGCCATCGTCGCGGCCAAGCATGGGCTTAAGGTTCAGGCTGTAGGCGGTGTCGGCAATGACCTGATGGGCGATTGGGTCCTGCGCCGCTTTGGTGATTTCGGCGTCGATACCGAGATGATGCAGCGCATCCCCGACATGACCACCTCGTCCAGTGTTGTGACCACCCGCCCCGATGGGGCGCGCCCGGCGTTGCACAAGCGCGGTGCGACGGCGGGGTTCTATGTCACTGATGACCAAATGGACCGGGTTCTGGACACGAAAATCCTGCACATCGGCGGCGTCGGCCTCATGGACGCGATGGACCAGGGGCGCAATGCCGAACTTCTGGCCGAGGCCAAGGCCCGCGGCATCACCACCACGCTGGATGTCTTCGCCTCAACTCCCGAGGATTTCCCACTGATCCGCCCGCTTCTGGCGCATACCGATTATTTCATGCCGTCCGAGGAAGAGGCGATGGCCCTGTCGGGCATGACCGATTACGAGGAGATCGCCGCGTTCCTGCTGGATCAGGGCGTCGGTGCCGTGATCCTGACGCTTGGCGCGGATGGGGCCATGTACCGTGATCAACGCGGTCAAAAGATCGACATCCCGTCTTACAAAATAGACGTGGTCTGCACCTGTGGCTGCGGTGATTGCTTCAACGCGGGCTTTGCCACCGGGCTGCATCTGGGCCGATCCATTGAGGACTGTATCCGCTTCGGACAGGCATCCTCTGCGCAGAACGCAATGGGGCTGGGCTCTCAGGCGGTTGTGTCGTCGCTTGAAAACACCATCGCCTTTATGGAGACCACGCCGACCCGCGCGTGATCTGGTCTGCAACACCCTAACGAAAGCCACTGAATGCCCCCCGCGATCATCTTCGATCTCGACGGCTGCCTTGTGGACAGTGAAGTGCTGTCGCTCAAGGCCATCGCCGACGAGGCGCACCGTCTGGGTGCCCAAGACCTGAATCCGCGCGACTTGGGGAAAGAGGTGCTTGGCCTCAAGATGTCACGCATCGCCGAATGGGTTGGCAACAGGGCAGGGCGGCCAGCGCCTGAAGATTTCGCGGAGTGCATTGATCGGCTGCTGATGGAGCAGTACCCGACTGATCTGAACCCAATCGACGGCGCATACGACCTGTTGTCAGCCCTTCATCATGCCGGATGTCACATGGCGGTCGCCACGGGCAGTTCAAAGGCACGAATGGCGCTGGCCCTGCGCACAACGGGACTTGATGGCTTCTTCGAAGGCCGCGCGTGCAGCTCTGACGAGGTCGAACATGGCAAACCCGCGCCGGACCTGTTTCTCTTGGCAGCCAAGGTGATTGGTCGTGTTCCGGGCGATTGCATCGTGATCGAGGATTCCCCGCATGGCGTCGAAGGCGCTTTGGCCGCCGGGATGACACCTGTCGGATTTGTCGGCGGTGGGCATCTTGAAGGTCGGCGCGACGATCACGCGGACACGCTCAGACAAGCAGGCTGCGTGTCGATTGTGGATCGTCTGGACAGGTTTCAGGACTTGGTCCTGTCCGGACACCTCATGTGACAGGAAAAACGCGAGGCCGATCCGGCCCCGCGCCCTTTCTTACCATTTGGTAAAATCTCAGCGGCTGGGCTTTTTGCCGAAGGCCACCGCAAGAACAATGATCGCACCCGCCACCATCATCTGCTCGGACACGTCCAGCCCCATGATGATCAGACCGTTGTTGATGGTCCCGATCAGCAGGGCGCCCACGAAAGTGCCGATGATCGTGCCCTTGCCTCCGAACAGGCTTGTTCCCCCAAGGATCACAGCCGCGATGGCCGCCAGTTCCGCGCCTTCACCGAAATTGTAGCGTGCAGTGCCCATCATCCCGGTCCAGAGCATCCCGGCCAACGCCGCGCCGACACCAGTGATCAGGAAGCAGATGATTTTCACACGCTTGGTGTTGATGCCCGAATAGCGCGCCGCCTCGCGGTTGCCTCCGGTCGCCAGCACTTGCCGTCCAAAAGGCGTGTAGCGCAGCACCACGTGGCCGAGGATCGCCACCGCAACGGCCCAGAGGAACAGGGTGGGGACCACGCCGATCGTTCCGGGGCCGAACACCATGTCGAAGGTCTCGTTCCGCACGGGCACGGGGTTGGTGTAGGTGATCCGCATGTCGATGCCGCGCACCAGTTGCATCATGCCCAGCGTCACAAGGAAAGACGGGATCGACAGGGCGGTGACGAAGAACCCGTTGACCAGACCGACCGCCACGCCGCAGAGAAGCCCGGCGATCACGCCGCCGACAAACCCGTATCCCGCCTGTATCGCCAGCGCCGACACAAGCGCCGCCAGCGCGGCTGTCGACCCGACGGACAGGTCCAGTTCGCCTGACGAAATGATGAAGGTCATGGCGATGGAGATCACCCCGATCATCGCGGTTGTGCGGGCGATGTTGAACAGGTTCGACACTGTCAGGAAGCCCTTGTCGCCAATGGTGACGGCAAAGAAAAGAAGCACACCGGCAAAGCAGATGTACACGATGTTTTCGCGCCAGTTGATGCGTCCGAGATGGAACGATCTTTCTTGCGGCATGGGGTCAGCCTTGGACTGCATGGTGCAGAGCCTCCTCAGATTGCACGTCTTTGCGGTTCATGTTCCCGATCACGCTGCCATCGTAGATGATGAGCAGCCGGTCGCTGATCGCGAGCAGCTCTTCGAATTCGGATGAAATGACGACAACCGCCGTGCCTGCATCCGCGATCTCGCGCACTTTGCGCACCAGTTCGGATTTCGCGCCGATATCGACACCGATGGTCGGCTCATCAAGGATCAGCACCTTGGGTTTGCGCTCCAGCCACTTGGCCAGAACGATCTTCTGCTGGTTGCCACCGGACAGTAGGTAGACCTCCTGATCCGGGCCTTCGCACTTGATCTTGAGGTCCACGATATGCCGGTCGGATGCCGCGCGGGCGGGCTTGTCCCCGACAAAAAGGTTGCGCGTGAAGCGGGCAAGGTTCGGCAGGATCACGTTGTCCCGCAGGCTGTGATCCAGAACCAAACCCTGTGTGCGGCGGTCCTCGGGCACCAGCCCGACGCCTGCCTCAATGGCATCGCGATTGTTGCGCACGGGTTGGCCGCCGATCCGGACAGACCCGCCGTCAATCTGGCGAATGCCGAAAATGGCCTCGACAATCTCGGTGCGGCCTGAACCGGTGAGGCCGGCAAGCCCCAGGATTTCGCCGGGGCGGACGTCAAAGCTGACATCGTCGACATACCCGTTCACCCGCAGGTTCTCAACCTCGAGAACAGGGGCCGCGGTCATGTCAACGTCGCGCGCGACCCAATCCAACGCGGCGGTGCTGTCAGAGCCAAGCATGGCGCGGATCAGCTCTTCCATTGTCACGTCACTTGTGTCGGCCGTCAGCATGTCGCGCCCGTCGCGCATCGCGGTGATGCGGTCGCAAATCTGGTAAATCTCGGCCATGCGGTGCGAGATGTAGACGATGGAAATACCTTGCGTCTTCAACTGGTTCACCAGTCGAAACAGGGTCTCAACCTCGCTTTCGGACAGCGAAGCGGTGGGTTCGTCCATCACGATGATACGGGCGTTCTTGGACAGCGCTTTGGCTATTTCGACCATCTGTTTCGCACCAACGCTCAGGTCTTCGACACGTGCGCGCGGGTCGATGTTTTCGCCGAATTCCTGAAGAATATCGTGCGCACGGCGGATCATCTCGGCGTCGCGAATGAAGATATTGTTGCCGCGTTTCGGCTCGTGACCCAGAAAGATGTTTTGGGCGACAGTCAGGGTGGGGATCAGGCTGAATTCCTGAAAGATCATCGCGATCCCGGCGGCTTCTGCATCGCGGGGTGCGGCAAAGCTGACATCCTGTCCGTCGATCTGCACGGTGCCGGCATCCCGCTGATAGACGCCTGTCAGGATCTTCATGAGGGTGGACTTGCCCGCGCCGTTTTCGCCCATCAAGGCATGGCATTCGCCCTTGCGAAGAGTGAACCCGGCATGGCGCAGCACGGGGTTGCCGTTGAACGCCTTGTCGATGTCCCGCATGGTCAAAACATCTGTCGACATGTCGTGCTCCTCCTCACAGACAAGCCGTACGCCACGGGGAGGCGTGGCGTACGGCAAGCTGCATCAGTTGCTGGCCAGATCGGCTTGCATCGTTTCCGGCAACGGGATGCGGTAGATCTTCTCATACGCCTCGGCGAGGTTGTCGCGGCTCACACGAACCGGCGGCACCGAGATGTAGGAGGGCAGGCTTTCGCCGATCAGCGCCAGTGCACCGGCGCTCGCCTCAGTGACGCCCTGTGTGTAGGGCTGTTGGGTCGAGATACCCGCGATGAAGCTGTTGGCAGCCATCTCGGCAGCAACGATCTGATCGAAGTTCTCGTTCACGATCTTGAAGTCCGCCGGACGCTTGCCGTTGATGCGCGCGGCTGTGGCAGCCCCCATCGCCGGGATCGACCACGACCCGTAAACACCCTGCAGCGTGGGATAACGGGCGAGCAGGGCCTGTGCCACTTCCTGACCCTTGTTCGGGTTGTCATGACCGGCCGCCGCGACCAGTTGCAGGTCGGGATACTTGGCGATCATGCGGGCGATAAAGCCGATGTAGCGCAGGTTGGTCACGTGGAAGTCGTTCGCGTAATACATCGCCGCGACATCGCCTTCGCCGCCGACTGCGTCGTTCAACAGGTCAGCCAGATACATGCCAAGGGCAAGGTTGTCGGACGAGATCACCGACACGTAGTCCTCACCCGGCTGCATGCCGTCGGCGGCCTGGTCGATGAACACGATCTGCGAACCGGCATCGGCAAGGCGCTGGAACGCGGATGCGGTGGTCGCGGTGTTCAGCGGGATCGATACCACCAGATCGGGCTTCAGTACCGAAATCGCGTCGAGGTCGGAAATCTGGCGTGCGTCTTCCCAGTTCGCATTGGTTTCTGCGACCACTTCGATGCCCAGATCGACAAAGGTTTCCTTGAGGCCCAGAAGCTGCTGCGAGGCCCAGTCGTCACCCAGCCAACCCATTGAGATCGCTGCGGTAAAGTTGCCTGCACGGATCTTTTCTTTTTGCTCTTCGGTGATCTGGATCTCGGTGTAAAGCACACCTTCCTCACCGCGCGGTCCAAGGCTGACGACGGTCTGGGACAGATCGTCGATCTTGGCCAGCTCCAGCGTGCGTTCTGTCGGCGCCTTGTACCACAGCGGGTGACGAACATCGCCGATATTGTCCTGCGCAAAGGCGGGCAGGGACAGGCCAAGGATGGCAGCAGTTGCGCCAGTGGCCATGAGGGTTCTACGGGTCAACTTCATTTTGGTCTCCTCCGATGGAAGTTTTCGCGTTAGGGGGGTGACCGCCGATCAGCGGTCGAGCATGAATTCCTTGAGCATCGCCGCAAGGCGATCCTGCGCTTCGAGCGCAAGCGAGTGACCGCATTCCTCGAAGACGGCGGCTTTCTCTACGCCGTTGGACAGTCGTGCCATCTGTTCCTCGACCAGCGGTCCAAAGAATTCCGGCGCGCCCACGGTCATGATGGGCAGGGTGAGTTTCTCGTTGCGCAATTCGCGCACGATCTCGGCGTTCTTGAAGGCGGCGCGATAGGTTTCGAGCGTACCCCGCAGACCACCCGGCGCCTTGAGGCAGGCGACCCACTCGTTCATCGCCTCTTCGGTGATGGCGTTGGGGTTCCAGGTCTCAGCCTTGATCCAGAATTCCCAGAACTCGCGTTCCTTGCCGTTGATCAGCATCTCGGGCAGGTGGGGGATCCAGAAGAAGGGGATGTGCCAGACCCAAACGCCGCTTTGGCGAAACTGGGACGTGATGTTGTCGGGGGTGAAAAACGACGCTTCTTCAAGACCTTCGCTCGACATCAGCATTTCACAGAAAGACAGGGTCTTGACGCGCTTGCGTTCGGTTGCCGCCAGCACATAGGCAAATTCCGCGCCGCGGTCTTCGCCATGCACATGGAACGTGTCATGGCCAAGGAAGGTCATCAGCTCTGCGAGGTCCTGCGCGTTGGTGCGGCTGTCATAGCCTTCGCTGACGGGGGGCTTGTCGGTGTAGCCAAAGCCGCGCAGGTCGGGGGCGACAACGGTGAAATGTTCGGTCAGCAGCGGGATCAGCTTGTGCCAGTAGTAGTTGGTCTTGGGTGTGCCATGGACCAGCAGCAGGGGTTCGCCCTGACCGGCAGTCACATAGTGCATCCGGATGCCGTTCACGCGGGCACGCCCATGCTTCACCGGTGCGCCTGTATGATCGAAAATCTCGGCCATTTTTCCCTCCCTTTAGGTGCTTTTGACCATGCTCTTCACGTTGCGGGGTCTTTGTGATCGCGGTCAGTCAGGGTGGCTTTGGGCGTGTCCCTTACGCCGCCTGAACATGTGCTGCGGTTATGAACTTATGTTCTAACAGTGGATCAAATGTCAAAATAAAAATTTCAGACGCACAGCTTGCGTGTTCCGAGGGTGGGCGGCCCGATGTGAAGGTGTAAAAAATAAATCTAAAAAAAACAGATTATTATTTCGAAAATTGGAGGATACTCAATCGGTCGCGTTGCGCGCGCTCTGCCTGGGGAATTGTCCGGGTCGACACATGTAGGAACATTTGAAATGTAGTATCATTATATGTTCTGGATCGTCCGATCGGGTGAATCTCTGGGTGAACCGCACTCTGCGAGGCGTGACACCGATTCTGTCCGTTGGTTTCGCACGGGGCGCGGGCAAAAAGTGAACCGGTCTCTGCGCGCGAACAAAGCTGCAGTTTTCGGGTGCGCGATGCCTTCTGAGGTACTTACGACGGCGCCGCTTCCGCCTCTGAAAGACGGGTCACCGTCTTGGCCATGGCGTGATCGATATGCGCCTTCATTTCGTCTTCGGCACGGGCGACATCGCCTTGCATCAAGGCCTCGATCACCCGGCTGTGTTCCGTCCACGAGGTGTCGGCCGACACGACGCCGCGCACAACCACCGCCATGGATCGGCGGATGTGATGCCAGTTGGTGCGCATCGTGGTTTGGATGGTGTCGTTGCCGGCCCAAGTGTAGATCATTTCGTGGAACTCGAAATCGACGGCAATCTGCTGATGCGGATCGTTGGATCGCACCGCCTCCCACCCGCGTTTGAGCATCATCTCCGCCTCTTGCGCGGCATCCGCCGGTTTGCGCTCATGTGCGAGGCGGATCGCGAAGGGTTCGACGGCGCTGCGGAATTCGTAGATCGACAGGAACTGCTCGGGGCTGATGCGCGAAACCACGACACCCCGGCGTCCGGTGTCTTCCACGAACCCGTTGGCCTTGAGCAGGGAGATCGCGCTGTTCACCGGCTGTCGCGAGACTTTCAGGCGGGCTGCGATCTCGTCCTGATTGAGCCGCTCCCCCGGTTCGAACTCTCCGGAACAGATCGCATTCAGCAGGATATCGTATGTTTGCTCGGTCAGCGATTTGGGCTGTTCTATCGTCTGCATGTCCATCCTTTCACACGCAGACCAGACCTTGGTCGCATGTTTTTTTCGAAGCCATAGACTAAATTAAAAATTTCGTATACGAAATACGTACTGAATGCTGAACGCATGATTTTTGGGAGGATGAACCATGTGTGAAGTCTTTGCCGGACAAGATCCCGAACGCTACACAAGCACCACCCGGCGTTTACGCCTGAACGGACAGAGCACGTCGATTCGATTGGAGAACGCGTTCTGGGCAACCTTGGATGAGATCGCTGCCCGTGACGGCGTGTCGACCCCGATGTTCATTTCGACCCTACATTCCGAAGTTCTGGAACGTCGCGGCGAGCCGAAAAACTTCACCTCGTTGCTGCGCTGCGCCTGCCTGAAATTCATGGAGATCAACCAATCCACGCCCGTACACGCCATGGCGGCAGAGTGACTTTGTCCCTCTGAACGACAGAAAAAATGCGGGGTAGTACAGGCATACTACCCGCACCCCCCATGGGCCGGACTAGCCTGCGAACGGACACAGAAACCAACCGCAGGAGTCACCCTTGGCAAAGCAAATCCATTCGATGATCCGCGTTCTTGATGAGGAGCGGTCGGTCGCGTTCTACGACAAGGCATTTGGCCTCAAAGTCGCGGACCGGCTCGATTTCCCGGACTTCACGCTGATCTATCTGAGCAATCCCGAAACCGAGTTCGAACTCGAGTTGACCGTGAACAAGGGTCAGACCGAGCCTTACGATCTTGGCAACGGCTACGGCCACCTTGCTGTCTCGGTCAGCGATCTGGACTCCGAGCATGCCCGGTTCGAGGCGGAAGGCCTGAGCCCCCGCAAACTCGTGTCCTTTGCGCCGGCAGGCGAGGTGATCGCCCGGTTCTTCTTTGTCGCCGATCCGGACGGGTACCAGATCGAGGTGCTCGAACGCGGTGGACGGTTCAAGTGATCAGGCCGCACCTGTCCTTTCCAAAAGGTGCACATCAAACAGGGAGGAGAATTCTCATGTCACAGAAAGAAAGCCTGCGTGGGTTGACCCGGCGTGACCTGCTCAAGCGCGCAAGTGCTGCGGGTGCGTCCTTTGTCGTCGGGGCCGGGTTCCTTGCCGCACCTGATGCGGCATGGGCCTATGAAGCCACGCATCTCGATGCAGAAACCTTTGCCACGCTTGTCCAGATGGCGCGCGATATCTATCCGCACGATCAGGTGGCCGATGAATACTATGTGATCGCGGTCAAGGGCTATGACAGCGCCGAAGCGGTGGCTGGCATCACGGCCGGGATTGCCGCATTGAATGCGGCCGCTCAGGGCAAGGGCTTCGACAGCTATCTCGCCACCGGATGGGAACGCGACCGCGTCGACATCCTGCGCGGCATGGAAGACAGCGCGTTCTTCCAGCAAATCCGCGGCGGTCTGGTGACCGGTCTTTATAACCAGAAGGCGGTCTGGCCGATCTTTGGCTACGAGGGCGAGTCCTTCTCGCAGGGCGGTTACATCGATCGCGGTTTCAACGACATCAACTGGCTATAATCGAAACCCGCCGCGTTGCCCGCTTTGGCGACCTCTCGTGACCGCTAGGAGACGAGACCGGGTCGACCGATGTGGGGGCAATGATGGCCGGTTCCGGGAGGAACACACATGACTGCACCTTTTGATCTGAATGACGACAGTGTCGTCGTTGTTATCGGTACTGGCGCCGGCGGCGGTGTTGTGGCAAGCGAATTGGCCCGCAAGGGCATAAGCGTCGTGGCTTTGGAAGCTGGCGCGCGGCATCTGCCCGAGGATTTCATCAACGATGAATGGGAAAGTTTTGGCCAGTTGGCCTGGCTCGATCCGCGTACCACCAGCGGCGACTGGCGCGTGGCCAAGGATTTTTCCGGTCTGCCCGCATGGATCGTGAAATCCGTGGGCGGCACCACGCAGCACTGGGCTGGGGCCAGCTTGCGCTTTCAGGAGCACGAGTGGAAAGCCGCAACCACCTATGGTCCGGTTCAGGGGGCAAATCTGCTCGACTGGCCGATCGAAGCGGCCGAAATGGACCCGTGGTACGCATTGGCCGAAGACAAGCTGAACGTGACGCGTACGGGCAATCGTCCGGGCCTGCCGGGCAACAACAACTACCTCGTTTTCGAAAAGGGCGCCAAGGCGCTGGGCTACAAAGAGGTCAGCACAGGCCGCATGGCCATCACGTCGCGCAATGACGACAACGCGCGGTTGATGTGCCAGCAGACAGGCTTCTGCTTTCAGGGGTGCAAATGGGGCGCGAAATGGTCAGCTGGCTATCACGAGATCCCCGAGGGTGAGGCGACCGGAAACCTTGAAGTGCGTCCGCAAAGCCATGTCGCCCGCATTCTGCACAACGAAGCGGGCAAGGTCACGGGCGTCGAATATTATGACGCGAACGGCACGCTGCAGATGCAGAAGGCGCGCATCGTCTGCGTCGCGGGCAACTCCTTCGAAAGCCCGCGCCTGCTCATGAACTCTGCGTCTTCGATGTTCCCGGACGGCCTAGCCAACAGCTCGGGTCAGGTGGGGCGCAACTACATGCGGCACATGACCGGGTCGGTCTATGGCGTCTTCGACAAGCCGGTGAAGATGTGGCGCGGCACCACGATGGCGGGCATCATCCAAGACGAGGCACGCCATGACCCATCGCGCGGGTTCGTTGGTGGGTACGAGCTTGAAACCCTGTCTCTGGGTCTGCCCTTCATGGCCGCCTTCCTTGATCCCGGCGCGTGGGGGCGTGAGTTCACTTCCGCGCTCGATCATTACGAGAACATGGCAGGCATGTGGATTGTGGGCGAAGACATGCCGCAGGAAACCAACCGCGTCACGCTCAACCATGACGTCAAAGACAAGTACGGTTTGCCGGTGGCCAACGTGCATTTCGACGACCACCCCAATGATGTCGCGATGCGCAACCATGCCTACAAAACCGGTCAGGCGATCTACGAAGCGGTTGGGGCAACCCGCACCTTCCCGACGCCGCCCTATCCGTCGACGCACAACCTCGGCACCAACCGGATGTCCGAAAACGCGCGGGACGGTGTGGTGAACAAGTGGGGTCAGACCCACGACATTGCGAACCTGTTCATCTCGGATGGCTCGCAATTCACCACCGGGGCCGCGGAAAATCCGACGCTGACCATCGTGGCGCTGGCGATCCGGCAAGCGGACCACATCGCGCGGGAAATGAGCGCGCAGAACCTTTGAGCCATGGACGGCGCTCTTTCGGGGGCGCCGTTTTTTTCCATCTGATACAATTTGCAGAAGGCAGCATTATCATGCTCGATCTTGGGAACCGCGTTTCGATCTATCAGCCTGAACAGGATGGGCTGATTTTTCCCGAGCTGCCGGAATTCGACAGTATCGAAGCCGAACGCCAGCACCGCAAGGAGCGGCTGGTCGCGGCGTGCCGTGCCTTTGCACAACAGAGGTTCGACTACGGCTTTGCCGGGCATTTGACCGTGCGCGATCCGGAACGGCCGGAGCTCTACTGGACCAACCCGATGTGCATTCATTTCGACAAGGTGAAGCTGTCAAACCTGATCCTCGTCGATCACAAAGGCACCGTGATCGAAGGCGATTACGCTGTGAACCGCGCGGGCTTTGTCCTGCACGCGAATGTGCACGAAGAGCATCCCGACATCATTGCCATGTGCCATGCTCACACCACCTACGGCACCGCATGGTGTGCGACGGGGCGGCCCATCGACCCTATCACGCAGGACGCCTGTGCCTTCTTTGAAGATCACGTTGTCATCGGCGAGCAGGGCGGACAGGTCGCGGTGGAGAACCACGCGGGTTCAGACGTCGCCAAAGCCTTCAAGGGTGTGAAAGCCGCGCTGCATCAGAACCACGGTCTGTTGACCGCCAGCCGTCACAGCATCGACTCGGCCGCCTTCTGGTTCATCGCGTTGGAACGCTGCTGCCAGCAACAGCTCGACATTGCCGCCTCCGGCATCACGCCGATCCGCATCCCCGACGACCGCGCGCGCTACAGCCGCGAGCATGTGGGTAGCGACTATATCGGGTGGCTGCATTTCCAGACGATCTGGAACCAACTGATCATCGACCAACCCGACATGTTGCTCTGAGGAACCTCTTGCAATGCTCGCGTGCCTCTCGACAGCGCGTCGAAGGGATCGGTGACCACATCCGGGGTCACGAAGGAAAGTTTAGAGAACTGGTGTAAGTTTTTGACATTTCGCCAAAAAACGCACCTGCAGCGGTTCTACCTTGACCGCACGGCTACGCTGAACGGGCAGGGGCGCCAGTGGTGTCGCGGATGATGGGCTCGGCCGAGATCTCCGACACGACGGGCGGCATGTCCGGATCGGCAATGCGATCCAGCAGGGCGCGCGCGAGTTTGCGGCCAAGCTTGTGCGGCGACACCGCCATGGTCGTCAGCGCAGGCGTTGCCACGGCTGCATCCTGAATGTCGTCGAACCCGAATACGGAGACATCAACTCCGGGCCTTTTCCCTGCGCGGTTCAGCGAAAGGCAGGCGCCAAGCGCGACCATGTCACCATTGCAGACGACCGCAGTGATTTGGGGATGGGCCTGAAGCAAGGCGCCCATTGCGTTCAGACCGGCAAGCTTGTTGTCCTCGCAACTCCAGACAAGGCCGGGACCAAGATTCCGCTCCGCCATGATCTGTTTGTAGCCTGCGATACGTTCCTTGCGGACCAGTGTTTCGTCGGTCCCGCCCAGATAGGCGATGTGCCGGTGCCCAAGGTCGGCGAGATACCGTGTGGCAGTGGCCGTGGCCTCGGTATTGCGGATGCCGACATGATCCAGGTCGCGGCGGACATGACGCAGGAAAGTGACGACGGGAATGCGCTGTGCGGCCAGCATGTCGAAGGTGTCTTGCGAGGTATCCACGGCGGGCACCCATAGCAGGCCACCACGCCCGTGTTGGATGAAGGATTCAAGCTGTCGTTTCTGGCGGTCTCGGTCGTCGCGGGTGTCCACGATAGACACAAGATACCCTTCGGCCTCAAGCAGATCGACGACGCCACCCACCACTTCGGCATTGAACGGGTTGCCCAGCTGATTGATCACGAAGCCGATTTCCCGGTTCTCACCCGACCGCATCGCGGCTGCACGGGAATTCGGCAGATAATGCAGCTTGCGGGCGGCGTTCAGCACCTTTTCGCGGGTCTCGTCGGAGATGCGACCCGTGCCCCGCATGACCTGGCTCACGGTCGGAATCGACACGCCGGCTTCTCTTGCGACTGTGCTGAGAGTGGGTTTGGGGGTCACGAATCCGCTCTGACTTGATATAACGATAATTCAAAAAATGCCCGTAAAACGCTTTGAAATCAATATTCACTGCTGGTTATTGCTTCTTTTTCCAAAAATTCTCGGTTGACCGATGATATAACGATATATCATTGTTCGACATCAAGGGGGAGATTCGCGCTGCCGATTGCGGTCAGCTCATCAACGCCGAAACAGCCAAGCCCGACTTGGCGCAGACGACACGGGCAATGCCGATCCGGTCAGCCCACAGGTCAAAATCTGGGAGGAAACATGACCCTATTCTCAAAAACATTCGGCGCAGCATCCGCCATAGCCATGTCATGCGCTGCGGTTGCCGCTCAGGCCGACGTTCTTTTCTGGTCCACGCAGGCACGTCCCGCCGAAGAAGCGCAGGCCATGACAGAGCAGGTGCTTTCGGGTTTCGCGGGTGGCGTGGACTACCAGCCAAACGAAGGTGGCCCATGGCTCACCCGCCTGCAGGCTGAATTGCAGGCGGGTTCTGGCAGCATTGGTGTCCTCGGGTCGCTGCACGGTGATTTCTCGGCAATGAACCCCGATGATCTGGTTGATCTCGACGATCTGGGTGTGTCCTCCGCCTCGGCCACGTTCAACACACTGGCCAAACTTGGCACCGACAACATGCAGTACATCCCTTGGATGCAAGCCAGCTACATCATGGCGGCCAACAAGGAAGCGCTGCAATACCTGCCTGAAGGCGCGGATATCGACGCATTGACCTATGACCAGCTGATCGAATGGTCGGCCAATGTCCATGAGGCCGTGGGTGAACCCAAGTTCGGCTTCCCGGCAGGTCCGAAGGGTCTCAAGCACCGCTTCTTCCAGGGCTATCTTTACCCGTCCTATACCAACGGCGTCGTGCGCACGTTTGCGTCCGACGAAGCCGTGACAGCGTGGGAGGCCTTCAAGAGCCTGTGGGAACACACCAACCCGGCTTCGACCAACTTCTCGTTCATGCAGGAACAGCTCTTGTCGGGCGACGCATGGATCGTTTTTGATCACACCTCGCGTCTGGCGCAGGCATTCAACGACCGTCCGGATGACTTTGTCGCTTTCCCGGCACCTGCCGGTCCGACCGGCCGTGGCTTCATGCCGGTTCTGGCTGGCGTCGCCATCCCGCGCACTGCACCCGACATGGATGCGGCCAAGGAACTGGTGAAGTACATGCTTGATCCGGCAACCCAGATTGCCACTCTGCGGGCCACCAACTTCTTCCCGGTTGTTGATGTGGCGCTGCCCGAGGATCTGCCCCCGTCCGTGAAGGCCGCGGGTGATGCCGTGGCGAAGATGAGCGGCTCTGCTGACGCCAACCCGGGTCTTCTGCCCGCAGGTCTGGGCGACAAGGGAGGCGATTTCAGCCAGGTCTTCGTCGACACGTTCGAGCGTATCGTTCTGGCAAATCAGGACATTCGCATGGTTCTGGACGACCAGAAAGGCAAGCTGGCCGCGATCATGCAGGAAAGCGGCGCGCCGTGCTGGGCACCCGATGCCGCATCCGATGGCCCGTGCCCGGTCGAATAAGATCGCGTCATAACATATGACCTGTCCGGGCCGTGGTGTGCGGCCCGGACCCCAAATACCCCCGCCATGCAGCCCTGCCTTGCCAAGAAAGGAGCGCTCCGATGAACGCTCGGTTCTTACCCTACGTTCTGATCGCACCGGTCACGTTCTTCTTGTGCGTCTTTTTCCTGTACCCCTTCGTTCTCGTCGCCAATCAGGCGTTCACGGTCGACGGTGGCTACACGATGGAGAATTTCCGCGAGGTCGTCAGTGACTGGAAGTTCCCGATCTCCCTGCAAAACACTCTGTTGCTGGCAGCAGCCGTCGTGCCCGTCCAGCTTGCCTTGGCACTTCTCATGGCAACGATGGTCAACCGGATGCAAAAGGGCAGGGACCTGATCCTGTATGTCTGGACGATCCCACTGGGCATTTCAGACCTTGCCGCCGGGATCATCTGGCTGGCGATTTTCGAACAATCCGGGTTCCTGAACTCCATGCTGGATGCGGTGGGCGTGATCGACAAACCCGCGAACCTGCTGACCTATCAGAACCCGTGGATCGTGTTCCTTGCCATCGCCCTCGCCGAGATCTGGCGGGCGACGGCGATCATGCTGGTGATCCTTGTCGCGGGCATCGGCCTGATCCCCAAGGAATATTACGAAGCAGCCGAGGTCTTTGGGGCGTCGAAGTGGAAACAGTTCCTGCGCATCACCCTGCCGCTTCTGCGCCCGTCGCTGCAAACGGCTCTCGTGCTGCGGGTCATCCTTGCCTTTGAAATCTTCGCAGTCGTTGCGGCTTTGGGCGGCACGCTCTTCCCCGTGCTGATGAGCGAAACCTATGCCTACCAGTTTGACCTGCTCAACAGCGGTGCGGCCGCAGCGATGGCACTGATCATCCTCGGCATCTCGATTGCCGCGACCCTGGTCATCCTGCGCGCCCTGCGCGTTCCGAAAGGAGCAACGATATGACCGCCGTCGCAACCGATGTCGCAGCGCCCGACGCCCGAAAAGCTGGTCGCTGGCTTTATGTCACCAGCGTTGTGCTTCTGTGTGCCTGGGTGATTGTCCCGCTCTACTTCCTGCTGATCAACACGCTCAGCGCTCCGGAGGACGTTCAAAGCTACCCCAAGGCCTTCTTCCCCGCTTTCGACATGGGCAGTCTGAGCTTCTTCGTGACCTTCAACGGCATGATTGATGCGCTCTTGAACTCGATCATGGTGGCAGGCCTGACCATGATCCTGTCCATCGCAGTAGGCGCACCGGCAGGCTATGCCCTGTCACGCTTTGATTTCCCGGGTAAGGAACTGTTCCGCCTGCTGATCCTGCTGACCCGCGCCTTCCCGCTGCCACTTCTGGCGCTGCCGCTGGCTGTGATGTTCATCCGCACCGGGCTTGACGACACCATCATCGGGCTTGCGCTTGTCCACACGACATTGGCGATCCCTTTTGCGGTTCTTATCACCTTCTCCCTGTTCTCGGGCATCCCGATGGAGCTTGAGGAAGCGGCATGGACCCTTGGCTGCACCCGTCTGACGGCTTTTACGAAAGTGGTGCTGCCCCTGATCCTGCCCGGAATTGCGGCATCGGCGATTTTTGCCTTCGTGATCTCATGGAATGAAGTCTTTGCGGCGGCCGTTCTGACCATCGAGAACCGGACCCTGACGGCGTTCCTTCTGGTCAAACTGAGCGAAGCGCCGATCCATCTGAAATTCGCTGGCGGCTTCATCCTTGTTCTGCCGGCGCTGATCTTCATCTTCGCCGTGCGCAAGTACCTGTTTGCCATGTGGGGCATCGCCAACCGCTGAGGCGGCGCTGCGTGAAATAAGGAACCAGAAAAATGGCTGAAATCCAGATCAAGAACGTGGCCAAGAAATTCGGCGAATATCAGGCCCTGCATGACATCAACCTGACGATTGCGGATCAGGAATTCATGGTGCTTCTGGGCGCATCGGGCTGCGGCAAGACCACCCTTCTGCGGATCATCTGCGGGCTGGAAACCGCCACCACGGGCGAAGTCTGGATCGGTGGGCGGCGTGTCGATCACCTCCCTCCCAAGGATCGCGGCATTGCCATGGTGTTTCAGAATTACGCGGTCTTCCCGCATCTGACCGTGTTCGAAAACATCGGCTTTGGTCTGCGGATGCAGAAGCTCCCCAATGACGAGGTCACCCGCCGTGTCGAACGGGTGGCGGAACTGATGCATATCGAGATGCTGCTCAAGCGCTATTCCGGCGAATTGTCCGGTGGTCAGCGCCAGCGCGTCGCTGTGGCCCGCGCGCTTGCAATGGAGCCGGACGTGATCCTGATGGACGAACCGCTGTCCAATCTCGATGCGCTTTTGCGGATGGAAATGCGGGCCGAATTGAAGGGCGTTTTGGCTGAATCCAAGACGACTGCCGTCTATGTGACGCATGATCAGGTCGAAGCCATGTCGATGGCCGACCGCATCAGCGTCATGCACAAGGGCAAGATCGTGCAAGCCGCATCGCCGATCGAGGTGTACCGCAACCCGGCGGCGGAATTCGTCGCGGGATTTATCGGAAATCCGCCGATGAATTTCCTGCCGGCAACGTCCGCTGGCGATGGGCGCTGGACGGTGGCTGGTCAGATTTTCGAAGGACCCAAAACGGACAAGGCTCTGAAATTCGCGATCCGACCCGAAGACATGACCCCGGCCGCATCTGGACTGACCGCAACCGCAAAGGTGATCGAACCGCTGGGTGCGCACCTGCTTGTGACCTGCGATGTCGACGGTGCGATGTTCCGCGCTGTGCTTGACAGCGATGCGATCGTCAAAACCGGCGACCTGCTGACATTGGCGCCGCAACCTGATCGCGTGCGCTGGTTCGATCCCGAAACCACGCTTGCCGTCGCCTAAGGACAAAGACATGAAAGACGAACTGATCAAACACGCCCGCCAGGTCCTGAGCGACAACGACCGCGGCACCTACACGGTGCCGACACACGGGCTTTATCCCTTCCAGTGGAACTGGGATTCCGCGCTCAGCGCCCTTGGGTTTGCGCATTTCGACGAACCTCGCGCCTGGACCGAAATCGACACGCTGATGGCCCATCAATGGGACGACGGCATGGTGCCGCATATCATCTTCCACGAGGAAGATGACGGCTATTTTCCGGGGCCTGATGTCTGGGGCACCGGACGCCCGGTGCCGACCTCGGGCATCACGCAGCCGCCGGTTGCAGGGTTTGCCGTGCGTCGTATCCATGACCGGGCGACGGACAAGGCATTGGCAACTCAGAAAGCAAAGGCGCTTTTGCCCAAGATCCATGCGTGGCATCAGTGGTTCTATCGGTGCCGCGACCCGCAGGGCACCGGGTTGATCGCGCTGCTGCACCCTTGGGAATCTGGTCGGGACAATTCGGTCGACTGGGACGATGCATTCGAACGTGTGCCGACCGATGGCGTGGGTGATTTTGTCCGGCGCGACACCTCGCATGCCAACCCCGCACACCGCCCGACGGATGAGCAATACAAACGCTATATCTGGCTTGTGCAGACCTTCCGCAGCCTGCGCTGGGACAACACCAGATTGCACGATGCCTCGCCGTTCCGGATTGTGGATCCGGGGTTCAATGCGATCCTGATCCGGTCCTGTCAGGATGTGGCAGATTTGGCCGGTCGGCTTGGCATGTCCGACATCGCCTCCGAGGCGCGCGCTATGGCGGACAAGGGAATTGCTGCGATGGACAGCCTCTGGAGCGATGCGCTTGGTCAGTATCAGTGCTATGACCGCGCCGCGGGCAGACCCGTCGACAGTGCCTCGATCGGGGGCATTCTTGCGGCTTTTGCGCCAATCCCCAAAGAGCGCGCGGCCGCGCTTGCCACCCGCATCGAGAAGCTGGCCAAGGCCTGCAACTACCTTGTCCCCAGTCACGACCCGACCGCGCCCGAGTTCGATGGCCTGCGGTATTGGCGGGGACCGGTGTGGCTGATCGTGAACTACATGATCGCTGACGGCCTCGAACGCGCGGGGCAAGTGGCGATGGCTGAAAGGATTCTGGCGGATTCTGTTCGCCTGATTGAAAAGAGCGGCTTTGCCGAGTATCACCATCCCATCACCGCCGAACCCTGCGGTGGGGCGCATTTCACATGGACCGCTGCCATGGTGATCGAAATCTTCAGCACGTGCGAGGTTCCCGCATGAAACGGTCGCGTATCAATGAAATCATGAGCGCCGCGGGCGACATGATCCATGAATTCGGCTTTACCCTTCCGCCCTTTGCCTATTGGACGCCGGAAGAGTTCAAGGCCCGAAAGGACGATGCACGGCACGTGATCGACGCGCGCTGCGGTTGGGACATCACCGATTACGGGGCCGGTCGTTATGACGAAATGGGCTTGTTCCTGTTCACCTTGCGCAATGGTCTGCTCGCCGATCTGCAACGTGGCGGCGGCATGTGCTATGCAGAAAAGCTGCTGATTTCCCGGCAGGATCAGCTGAGCCCGATGCATACCCATGCATTGAAGGCCGAAGACATCATCAACCGTGGCGGTGCCACGCTGGTGGTGGAGCTTTTCGGGTCCGACGACAACGGAAACTTTGCCGAGGACAAGGGCGGCACTGTTTGGCTAGATGGCATCCGTCATGAGTATGGCCCCGGCGAAAAGCTGCGCCTTGCTCCGGGCGAAAGCGTCACGCTGCGGCCCGGTGACTGGCATGCGTTCTGGGGCGAAGGCGGCGATGTTCTGATCGGAGAGGTGTCAACGGTCAACGACGACGAGACCGACAACATTTTCCGCGAACCGATTGGACGCTTCGCCAATGTCGAAGAGGACGTGGCCCCGAAGCACCTGCTGGTCAGCGATTACCGCTCCTGGCTGGGCTGAACCGCGAATATGGGCCGCCGAGCGTGTCGGCGATTGCGCCATAGGACCGTCTGTCTTACCACCGACGCATGACCCATGCCTTCACTATCGACAGGGCCGAATTGCGCCTTGTGAATCTGCCGCTTCTGAACCCGTTTGTCATCTCCACCGGGACGATGACGCACAAGACCTTTCCGCTTCTTATTCTGCAAGGCGATGGCATCACCGGGATCGCCGAAGGGGTGATGGACCCGCTGCCGGATTGGCTCGAGGAAACCACCGCAGGCGCGCTTGACCTGTTGCGCAGCGCCATCTTGCCAAAGATGGTGGGGATGCGCATCGCGAACCCTTCCGACATCGACCCGCTGCTGGCCCCGTGGCGTGGCAACCGGATGGCCAAGGCAGTGGCGGAAATGGCGGTGTGGGATCTTTGGGCGCGGTCTTTGGATCTGCCGCTGTGCCACCTCATTGGCGGTGTCCGCGACAAGATCGAAGTAGGGGTGAGCCTTGGCATCGCGCCGCTCGATGTCACGCTCGACCGGATCGCCGAGGCACAGGCGCAAGGCTATCGGCGCACCAAGCTGAAAATCAAACAGGGGCATGATTTGGGACTCCTGGAAGGCGTCCGCGACACGTTTCCCGACATCAAACTGACGGTGGATGCCAACACCGATTACGGCCTGACGGACCTTGCCACGCTGCGTTCGATGGATGCGTTCCACCTCGATTATGTCGAACAGCCTTTGGCCTATGACGACATCCTCGACCATGCTCAGGTCCAGTCGGCGCTGCAAACCGCGATCTGTCTGGATGAAAGCATCCGAAGTGCCAAGGATGCGCGGATCGCACTTCAGATGAATGCTGCGCGGGTGATCAACATCAAGGTGGGCCGCGTCGGCGGCATTGCCGAGGCGCGCAGGGTCCATGATGTGTGCGCCGCGTTTGGTGCGCCTGTCTGGTGTGGCGGCATGCTCGAAAGCGGGGTGGGGCGGGCGCATAACATCCACCTCGCCACGATGCCGAACTTCACCAAACCGGGCGACACCTCCAGCGCCAGTCGCTATTTCGCGCGGGACATCGTGAATGAACCGCTGGAAGCAACCGATGGTCTCATGCCTGTGCCATCCGGGCCGGGGATCGGGGTGACGCTCGATATGGACTACCTGGAGACGGTGTCCGAACTGGTCGAGGTCTGGACGGCATGACCGGCCTCGTTTTGCGCGACCTTGCCTCGCTCGCCGAGATGAAGGCGGCTGAGGATTTCCAGCGGAGCGTCTGGGGCAAGGACGATCCCGCAGACAATGCAGACCTGATGATGGCGATCCAGCACGAGGGCGGGCTGGTCGCGGGCGCGTTTGACGGCGACCGGATGCTGGCCTTCCTCTTTGCCTTTCCCAGCAGCGATCCTACCGCGCAGCATTCGCACCGTCTTGGGGTGCATCCCGATGCGCAAGGGCAGGGCTTGGGGCTGCGCATGAAACTCTACCAGAAAGACTGGTGCCTTGAGCGCGGAATCACCCACGTGCGCTGGACCTTTGATCCTGCACGGCGCGCCAATGCGGTGCTGAACATCCACCGGCTGGGGGCAACGTCCAACACCTACTACCGCGATTACTACGGCGCGATGGAGGGGATCAACGCAGGCATGCCCTCGGACCGGTTGCTGGCCGATTGGGATCTGACGCGGCCAGTAGGCGGATTGTTGACTTTCGTGGACACCGTTCCGATCCCCGCCGATTTCGCCCGTCTTGTCCTGGATGACCCGGCCAAAGCGCTCTCCGAAAGGCTGCGCATCCGCGATGCCTTGGAAGCCGCCTTCGCAAAGGGCTTTCACATCGCGGGTTTCGACCGCGATGCGAACCGCTACCTGTTGGCGCGCACCGCTTAAAGACTGTCGCGGAACGTGGTCAGGAAAGCCTCGGCATTGTTCCGCAGCGACGGACCAAGATAACCGCCTTCCTGGACCAGAACGGTCGGCACCCCCATGGCGGCGATCCGGCAGGCCATTTCGGCAAAGCCGTCCGCATAGACATTGACCGCGGCCAGCGGGTCGTCGGCTGCCATGTCAAAACCCAGCGACACCACCAGCGCTTCGGCACCGAAATCCTAAATCGCGGCGATGCCGCGGTCGAGCGCGGCGAGAACCTCGGCCTCGCCATCCCCCATGTTCAGCACCTCGTTCCGAGTGAAGCCAAGGCCCGCGCCTTCGCCGGTCTCGTCGGCATAGCCCAGATAGAAGGTGGGATAGACCGCGGGGTCGGGATGCAGCGAACAGAAGAACACGTCGTCGCGGTCATAGAAGATATCAAGACTGCCATTGCCCGTATGCACATCCACATCCAAAAGCGCGACCTTGTCCCACTTCCCCCGCAGGTGATGCGCCGCGATGGCCGCGTTGTTGAAGAAACAGAATCCGTTGGAACAATCGGTCATCGCATGATGGCCCGGCGGGCGGCTCAGCCCATAAGCCGCGCGTGCGCCGTCCATAACGTCTTGCGCCGCAGCAAGCGCCGTCTGCGCTGACCAGTAGATTGCCTCGTATGTATTCTCAGTCAGCGGTGTCGAGGTGTCGGTCATCCACCACCCCATCGCACCGTTGATATCCTTGGGGCAGCGCCCGCGCCGCGTACCGGGGTGGCGTGTCGGAATACCCATCGCGCCTTCGGGGGCTTCGGCCAGGAACCGTGCATAGGCATCGGCAAAGAAATCGACATAGGCGGGATCATGCACCGCCTTGATCGGCCCAACCCCGTAATCTCGCGGTTTCCCAACGGTAAACCCGTTGTCCAACAGCATATCCCGGATCAGGATCGCCCGTTCCGGTTGCTCGGGATGCGGCATCGGCGCCCCGCCGCGATAGTAGATCTCGGGTTTGTGGCCCAGTTGGCGATCGTCAAAAAAGGTTTTCACACACGGCCTCTCATGTTGGTCTGGGGCGATCTGTCAGGGCTAGCATGCCCTGTGCCCCCTTGCCACGCCAGTCCTGAACCCTTTAGCTGGTGCGCAAAACTCACCGACATTGCGAAAGATGTGCCCCATGGACCTGCGCCCGAATTCCGACGAAGCCCGCGATATCGCGTACCACTTCCACAGCTACACCAATCCTCGGCTGCACGAACAGAATGGTCCGCTGATCATGGATCGGGGTGAGGGTGTTCATGTGTTCGACACCCATGGCAACAAATATATCGAAGGCATGTCAGGCCTCTGGAGCGTCGCTGTCGGGTTCAACGAACAGCGTCTGATTGATGCCGCGACCCGCCAGATGAGCAAGCTGCCCTATTACCACAACTTCGCGCACCGCTCGCACGGGCCTGCGATTGATCTGGCGGAAAAGCTGGTCAGCATCGCCCCTGTGCCCATGAGCAAGGTGTTTTTCACCAATTCCGGCTCCGAGGCCAATGACACGATCCTCAAGATGGTCTGGTATCGTTCGAACGCGCTGGGCAAGCCGGAAAAGAAAAAGGTGATCTCGCGCATCCGGGGCTATCACGGGGTGACGATTGCCTCGGCCTCGATGACCGGACTGCCCTACAACCACAAATCCTTCGACCTGCCGCTGCCCGGTATCCTGCACACGACCTGCCCGCATTACTGGCGTGAAGGGCGTGATGGCGAGAGCGAAGAACAGTTCGCGACCCGCTGCGCCGAAGACCTCGACGCGATGATCCAGGCTGAAGGGCCGGACACGATTGCCGCCTTCATCGCCGAACCGGTGATGGGCGCGGGTGGCGTGGTTGTCCCGCCCAAAACCTATTGGGAGAAAATCCAGGCGGTTCTGGGCAAATACGACATCCTGCTGATCGCCGACGAGGTGATCTGCGGTTTCGGTCGGACAGGCAAGATGTTCGGCTGCGAGACCTACAACATCAAGCCCGACATCATGACCATGTCGAAACAGATCACGTCGTCCTATTTCCCGTTCTCCGCCTTCATGATGACCGAAGAGGTCTATGCCCCCATCGCAGATGAAGCCGGGCGCATTGGTGTGCTGGGTCATGGTTATACCGGCGGCGCGCATCCCGTGGGCGCGGCTGTGGCACTGGAAAACCTGAAGATCATTGAAGAGCGCGATCTTGTGGCAAACGCCGCAGAGCGTGGTGCGGAATTGCAGGCTGGTCTTGCCAAATTCGTAGATCACCCGCTGGTAGGCGAGGCGCGGGGTGTTGGACTTATCGCGGCGCTGGAAATCGTCGCACCCGAAGGCCGCGCCGAAGAGTTTGCGCCGGGCAAGATGGGTGCAGGTATGGGTGCCCATTTCCTCAAGAATGGACTCATTTCGCGCAATATGACCGATGCCATGGCCTTCTGCCCGCCAATGATCATCAAGGCGCCGCAGATCCGCGAAATTCTGTCGGCTGTTGAGAAGAGCCTCGAAGGGTTTGCGGCGGAACTTGCCGCCTGATCGCGTCGATGCCCCTGTCGACATCTTGCGTCAGGGGCATCCGGATCACGGGTAAGGCAGCGTCACCTTGCGTCATTTCGCAAAGGAAACGCAGTTTGGCGTTGACTTGAGGCATGTCCGCTCTGTTCAGTTGGCAAAGCAAAAAGCGGCATAAAATCGCCGACGGGAGGACAACCTATGACGTTCAAGACACTCGCCCTTGCGAGCACCATGCTGACGGGGCTTGCGGGCCTCGTCACCGCTGAAGAGCTTCGGTTTGATGATGTTTTCATCATCGGCAACTCGCTGAGCGACGCTGGAGCCTATTCGCAGTCCGTGATCGCTGGTGGCATGGGCGCGTTGCCCGTCATCAATTACAAGTGGCTGACCAACGCGCCGGACGGGTCGGCGCTGACCTATGGCGAGGTGCTGGGCCGCGAGCTTGGTCTGACCCTTGGTCCAAATGTCTATTCGGCGGTTCCCTTGGCCGGGCAGGGTGAAGTTGCGCTGGGCGGCACGATCTATGCCGAGGGCGGGTCCAGAGTAACCGCCCCCCAGGGGATTGGGTTCAACCCGGACCTGGGCATCACCACCCGGTCGCTGGCGGAACAGGTCGATCGCTTGTTGGCGGATCGGCCGAGCTTGGGCGAAAACGATCTGGTCATCCTTTGGGGCGGTGCGAACGATGTGTTTGCGCAAGCGGGCGCTGTTGGCGGTGGCCTCATCGCACCAGAGGCTGCAGCCGCGAACATGGCGCAGGCGGCAACCGAGATCGTCGGATTGGTGGATCGCGTGCGCGCCGCCGGGGCCGAGTCGGTGATCGTTGTCACAATCCCGGATATCGGCACCACACCCTTTGGCATTTCGTCGGGCCCGCAAGGTGCCGGGCTTCAAACCGCGCTGACCAATGCGTTCAACAGCACTCTGCTGGCCTCCATCGGCGACCGCGCTGTGATCGTGGACAGCCAAAAGCTCTTGGGCGCGGTTCAGGCTGACCCGGTGAAATACGGCTTTACCGCTCCGAATGCCGCTGTGATCCCGGCCTGCCCGGACACATCACTGAGCTGTCTGCAGGGCTTCAACGCCAGCGCCGATAGTGAAGAACGCGTCTTTGCCGATGGTGTCCACCCGACCACATCTGCCCACGCGCTGTTCGGTGAGGCCGCCTTTGCCGGTCTTCAGGCGGCCACGCAGACCGGTGCGATTTCCGTAGCGACCATGACCGCGCTGCGCCAGCACGGGCTGTCCATCGAGAACCGCATGAACCCGACTGTTCTGTTCACCACCGATGAGGACGGCAACCGGCGTCGCCGCGAGGTGGGCGAGATCGATGTCTACGCAAGCCTCGACTTCGGCAGCTTCGAAGGCGATGCGCAGCAGGTTACACCGGGTCTTGAAGGGTCGACCAAGGTGCTCAAGGCCGGTGCAGATATCACCGTGGCACCCAACGCCACCATCGGTGCCGGCATCAGTCTTGATTACGGCCAGGTCGATTTCGACGACAACGCGGGCGGGTTCGACAGTGATCTGATGATCGGCGTCGTGTTCGGGCAGATTGCCCTGTCGCCCAAGTATTACCTGAACGCGGCCTTCGGGGGCGGTCGGATCAATGTCGATGACATCACCCGCAGCTTTACCCTTGGACCTGCGACCGAGACTTACACCGCTGACACCGAGGGCAGTTATCGGTTTGCGCGGATTGGCGGCGGCGCCATTTATGCTCTGAATGATCAGGTGCGGTTGAACCCGTTTGCCCATTACACATGGGAAAAGGTGTCGATCGACGGGTTCACGGAATCCGACGGTGCCGCAAGCCTGTCTTACGGGGACAGCGAGTACGAGTCCCAGCGCCTGACCGCAGGTCTGTCGGCGATCTTCGCACCTGCCAATATGGATGGTGTGGTGTTCAACCTGCGTGGCTCGATTGAACATGATTTCAACGACGACCCGCTGGTTGTGTCACTTGGGCCGACTGCCGACACCCTGGGCAGCGTATCCGCACCGCGTCCGGACCAGACATGGGGCTACATCTCGGGTTCCATGGTTAAGGAAATGGGATCGGGCGCGTTCCTGAGCCTGACCGGCACAAGCTCTATCGGCCTTGATGGATCGCGCGGTTTTACCGGCGCGGTGACCTACAAGATGACATTCTGATCGGGCAGGGGGCGACAGGCCCCCGTCCACTCAAAACAACAAAGGCTGCCGGATCGGCAGCCTTTTGTCATTTGTAACAATCTGTAAGAGCGTGTTACCCGCCCCAGGTGCGGACCGGGCCGCAATCCATGTGGACGAAATTCGATCCCGAATAGCGCCCGACGCCGCCGGCCTTGCAGGCTGCTGCGGCACGATACATCTGATTGACCGAGCGCGAATTCAGACGCAGGTCTGCCGCCTGACCCTTGAGATGAAGCGAGTTGCGTGCAACGCCGCTGGACTTGCTCCGCAGCATCGCGTTGGTCTGCGGGCTGCGATAGCCGCTCAGCAACATGTAGGGTTCAGACACGTCCAGCAGATTGTGTGCCGCTGCCATGATGTCGATGGTGCGCAGGTCGATGGATTTCACGTCATCCGTCCGCCAATCGCGCATGAAATGGTGCACTTCCTTGATGGCATCGCCGATGTAGTCGCCTTCGATCCAGTAGATCATGTCGATCCGTTCGCCGGTACGACCCGAATACATCTTGATCCGTCGGATGTCCCCCCCGCCGCGCAGGAACCCTGCTGCATTTGCGAAGGTGGGCGCCGCAGTGATTGTCGTAGCCGCGAAGGCGGCCAGCAAACCACGGCGCGTGAAGCCGCCGGATTTCGTGTCAGTCATTTGAAAGTGCCTGTCCCGTTTTTCACTTTGCCAGTCGTCCGCGTCGTTCCGCGAACCTGCCGAATGCCTATCGTGCGCAGACTATGACACATCCCGAATCTCAAAAAAACCGAAAGTTCCCAAAAAAATCCAGATCAAGGTTTTTCGGCAAAATTCTGCTTAAATCGCCCAACTGTGTTAAAGTTACGCTACACCTGTGCGGGGCGATGCAGCGGTGCCGCATGTCGCCTTTAAAACGCAAAAACAAACTTTTTGTGAATGGACACGGCCAATGGGCGGCAGGAGCATGGAACAAACAGGCGGAAAAATCCGTTTGGACCGTATGACTTGGGAGTAGTGATTGATGACCCACCGGACGTTCTTGCGCGGCGCAGCTGTGATTGCTCTCGTGGCAGCAAGCTATCTGGCACCGCAAAGCGCCGGTGCTGTCCAGGTGACAGCGTTCCAGCAGGCGGTGGCCGAAAGCGTGTCCAGCGACGACCAGATCGCCGCTTTCTATCGCGACCGCGGGTTCGAGCCGATCTGGACCGGCGGCACGGAGGCCGATCTCGAACGCCGGACTGCCCTGCTCGAAGCGCTGAGCATGGCGCATTACCACGGTTTGCCTTCTTCGAAATACAACGCCGAAGCGCTTCTGTCGCGCATAGCCTCGGTACGGAGCGGCTTCGACCGAGGATCGCTCGAAGTGGCGCTGACGGATCTGTACCTTGATTTTGCACGCGACCTTCAGACAGGCGTGATCGACAACCCCCGTCAGGTGAGCAGCCACATCGTACGCGAAATTCCAAGGCGCGAGACCAGCTATTATCTGGAAGGTTTGTTGTCCGAGACGCCGCGCGCGTTTCTCGCATCGCTTGCACCGCAGTCGCAGGAATATGCGCGGCTGATGAAGGCCAAGATGCGGTTGGAACACAGCATTTCGCATGGTGGCTGGGGTACGACGGTGCCGTCCGGCAAATACGAACCAGGTGACACGGGCGCGGGCGTCGTGGCTCTGCGCGACAGGCTGATCGCCATGGGATACCTCGACCGTACCGTGACCGCCCGGTATGACACGTCGATCACGGAAGCCGTGCGCGCCTTCCAGGAAAGCCATGGGTTTACCGTTGATGGTGTCGCGGGGGGCGCAACGCTCGAAGAGATCAACGCCGCACCGCAGGATCGGCTGAAATCGGTGATCGTCGCAATGGAGCGCGAACGCTGGATCAATCTGCCCGGTGGGCTGGGGCAGCGGCATATCCTTGTCAACCTGACGGATTTCAACGCGCGCATCTTCGATGACGGCAAACTGACCTTCGAGACCCGGTCGGTCGTGGGGCATCAGGATGACGACCGCCAGACGCCCGAATTCTCGGACGAAATGGATCACATGGTCATCAACCCAAGCTGGTATGTGCCACGCTCCATCATCGTCGGGGAATACCTGCCGAAGCTGCGCAGCAACTCCGGCGCCGTGTCACATCTCGAGATCATCGACAGCCGGGGCCGCGTTGTCAGCCGGGGGCAAAGCTTTGCCGGCTATACCGAACGCAGCTTCCCGTTTTCCATGCGGCAGAAGCCTGGGCCCAAGAACGCGCTGGGCACGGTCAAGTTCATGTTCCCCAACAAATACAATATCTATCTGCATGATACGCCCGCGAAAAACCTGTTCTCGCGCGAGGTTCGCACCTACAGCCACGGCTGTGTCCGTCTGAACGATCCGCATGATTTTGCCTATGCGCTTCTGGCGCGTCAGACCGATGACCCGGTTGGGTTTTTCCAGTCTCGTCTGCGCACAGGTTCGGAAACGCGGGTCAATCTTGATCAACCTGTCCCGGTCCACCTGATCTACCGCACCGCCTTCACGACCGCGAAAGGCGACACGCAGTATCGTCGCGACGTTTATGGACGCGATGCCACCATCTGGAACGCCCTCAGCGCGGCAGGGGTGGAGATCGCCGGAATTCGCAGCTAAACCTCTGGCCAGTCAGGCCGGAGGCAGACATGCCCTACACCATTGCAGAGATTGCGACAGCTCTTGGCATTCGTGCCGAAGGGGACACGACGCTTAACGTAAGCGCCGTCGCAGAACCCGCCTCGGCGCAGGCGACGGATCTGGCCCTTGCGATGAAACCCGAATTTGCGGACCAGCTGTCGCAGGGCCGCGCCCGGGCCGCGATGCTGTGGGACGGGGCGGATTGGCAGGCGATGGGCCTTGATGCCGCGCTGATGGCACCGCGACCCCGCTATGCCATGTCTGGCCTCTCTGCGATGATGGATGCCGGGGCGGGCTATGCGCCGGGTTTGCACGAGACGGCAGTGATCCATCCGACCGCCAAACTGGGCGACGACGTTTCGGTTGGTCCCTTTTCCGTCATCGGTGCCGGAGCAGAGATTGGTGCGGGGTCCGTTATCGGCGCCCAGGTCTTTGTCGGGCAAGACACGCGGATCGGGGAACGGGCGCTGCTGCATCCGGGTGTAAAGATCGGCCACGGGGTCACCATCGGTGACCGTTTCATCGCGCATTTCGGGGCAACCGTTGGTGCCGATGGGTTCTCCTTCGTCACACCCGAACCCTCCGCCGCCGAAAAGGTGCGCGAGACGCTGGGCGATCAGGCCGGGGCCACCGCGCAAAGCTATGCGCGCATCCATTCGCTTGGTGGCGTTGTCATCGGGGATGACGTGGAGCTGGGAGCCAATTCCTGCATCGACCGGGGTACCGTTCGGGCTACGCAGGTTGGCGATGGCTGCAAGTTCGACAACCTTGCACAGATCGGCCATAACGTGGTGATCGGCAATGACTGCCTGATCTGCGCCCAAGTGGGGATCGCCGGGTCAAGCCGCATCGGTAACAACGTGGTGCTGGGCGGGCAGACCGGGGTCAGCGACAACCTCTTCATCGGGGACAACGTGATCACGGGTGGGGCCACCAAGGTGCTGTCGAACGTGCCGTCGGGCCGCGTCATGCTCGGCTATCCAGCGACGAAGATGGACGCGCAGCTGGAGCTCTACAAACAGTTGCGTCGTCTGCCGCGCCTGATTGCGGATGTCGCCCTCCTCAAGAAATCGGTTTCAAAGGCCGACCCGAGCGACTAAATCACGGGCGCAGACGAAACAGCCTCCGGGGGACGCAGATGAGCGTGCAAGACAGGGTCATTCGCATCATAGCTGATCAAGCCATGATCGAGCCGTCTGATGTGGCCGTGACCGACACGATGCAGGACCTCGGCATCGACAGCATGGGCCTTGTGGAATGCATCTTCGCGTTGGAAGAAGAGTTCGACATCGAAGTGCCCTTCAACGCGAATGAGCCGGAGAAAAGCGATTTTGACATCTCTTCTGTGGCGTCAGTTGTGGCTGGGGTCGAAGGGTTGATCGCCCGGCAAAAGGACTGAGCGCCGATGAAGCGCGTGGTCATCACCGGGGCGGGCACCGTCAACGCACTCGGGCTGAACGTGCCCGACACGCTTGAAGCGATGCGCGAGGGACGCTGCGGGATCGGCGCTTTGCAGTTCCGCGATGTGGAGAGGTTGGCCATCCAGATCGGCGCGCAGGTGCATGATTTCGACGAGACCGCGCATTTCAACCGTCAGCAATTGTCGCTCTACGACCGGTTTACCCAATTCACCCTGATCGCCGCCCGCGAGGCGCTGGCGCAGGCGGGGCTGGAGTTTTCCGGCGAACTGGCGGCGCGCTCTGGTGTGGTTCTGGGCAATTCCGGTGGCGGGATGACGACGCTCGATGACAATTATCGGAGCGTTTACGAAGAGGGTAAGAACCGGGTCCATCCGTTTGTGGTGCCCAAGCTGATGAACAACGCCGCGGCAAGCCATGTGTCGATGGAGTTCAACCTCAAAGGCCCAAGCTTTACGGTCTCCACCGCCTGCGCTTCGTCGAACCACGCGATGTCTCAGGCGTTCCAGATGGTGCATGGCGGTTTGTCACCGGTCATGATCACGGGCGGGTCGGAATCCATGCTGTGCTTTGGCGGCGTAAAGGCATGGGAAGGGCTGCGCGTCATGTCCAAGGACGCCTGCCGCCCCTTCAGCGCCAACCGCAACGGCATGGTGCAGGGCGAAGGGGCGGGTGTTTTCGTGTTCGAGGAATACGAACATGCCCGCAAACGCGGGGCCGAGATCCTGGCCGAAGTGGTGGGCTTTGCCATGACTTCGGACGCGTCGGACATCGTCATGCCCTCTAAGAACGGCGCCGCGCGGGCCATTGCGGGCGCACTGCATGATGCCAAGCTTAACCCTCAGGACGTGGGCTATATCAACGCCCACGGCACCGGAACAGCTGCCAACGACAAAACCGAATGCGCCGCCGTGGCGGATGTGTTCGGGGCGCATGCCGACCGGCTGATGATTTCGTCCACCAAGTCGATGCACGGGCATTGCATCGGGGGCACCGGCGCGATCGAGCTTCTGGCCTGCATCATGGCGCTGCGCGACGGAGTCATCGCCCCCACCATCGGCTACGAGGAACCCGATCCCGAATGCGCGCTCGACGTGGTGCCCAACGAGGCGCGCGAGGCGAAGGTCGATGTCGCGCTGTCCAATGCCTTTGCCTTTGGTGGGCTGAACTCGGTGCTGGCCCTGCGACGGGTGTAACCGGGCGGGTGACGCGACGGGGCGGACGACTGCTTCGCGGCCAACGTGACGGGATACGGTCTCGCGGCGAATGCCCACTTTCGAGCAGCTGCTCAGATAGCAGCCGAAACTGCTTCCCTGCTACGCCCTTGAAACAGGAGTGCTGTTGGCAGCACCTTTCTGCTTCGATTCCGGCAACCTCGCGGTTGTAGAAATTGGCCCGGCATCATTTCAACGGCGCAGGCCAATGTCCCGAAGGAAATGCGCATTTGCGTGGCGAAGGTCGACATCAGAGCCTGGGCGCGGTCCGAAAAGAGACTTCAAAAGCGCCAATGGAAGGCTCAGGGCGTGTGCGAGGGGCGACTTCGGTGTGCGGGACTGCAGCAGTGCGGAAAGATCGGTCATGTCTGGTATCCTTCTGTAGATCCTGTCGGAATGGCTGGTTTGTGAAGCCACGCTGGCAGCCAGAAAGGTGAATGTCCTGAAGTGGTCCGAACCGTTCCGAAAACTTCCGAATGGGTCGGAATGGCGGACAAATTCTGTATTGACGTCTATGTTTTTAACGTAGCAACACGCCGCGTGGGCCCGAACACAAAGGGCCGCGTCGCGTGGTTACGCCGTTGCGGCGGCCGCACGCGCATCAAGGTCGCAAACGAGGCGCTGGAAGCGAGGAAGATCGCGCAGCGCGTCGAGGTCGTTGTCCTGTTCAATCCAGACAGCGAAGGTGACGGGGTCGACCCGCGGCAGGCAGGCTTCGAGCGTATCGAGTGCGGTCTCCGTTTCACCGAGCAGCGTCATGGCGCAAGCGATGTTGTAGTCGATGCTTGGATCATCGGGGTCAACGGCCTTGACCCGCACGGCCCATTGCCTGGTGCGTTCGGCTTCGCCCAGTCTCGCAAGGGCATTGATGCCGCTGATCAATGCGTAGGAATCCGACGAGTTCTCTGCAAGCACGCGTTCCACTCGCGCCAGCGTGCGTCGGGCGGTGTCCAGCACCTTTTCATGCTGGCCTGTTGCCCTGTAACACATGGCGACATGGGTGGTGGCTGCCAAATCCGCTTCCGAGAGTTCTGTTGCGCGTTCCCAGTGTAAAATGGCTTCTTCGTGCCGCCCGGTCTGGAAACACGTTCGCCCATAGAGAAAGCGAACATCGTAGGAATTCGGGTCGAGTTGAAGCGAGCGTTCGTGAAGCTCGAAAGCCTCGTCGAAGCGACCGAGGCCGGCCAAGACAAAGGCTTTTGCCGCAAGGGCCTCTGCCAGGTCGGGATTCAGAGCGAGTGCGCGCTCGGCTGCCTCGAGCCCATGTTCGGGCGAGGCCGAAAAGCCATAAAGCCCAGTCCGACTGATGGCCAGAAGCGCCCATGCCAGACCAAAATCGGGATCGATATCGAGCGCCTTTTGAGCGAGGCGGCTGGCGATCTCGAAGTTGCGCCGGTCCAGACGTGTGTGGTGGTACCGCGCCTGGAGGTAGAGTTCATAGGCTTCGGGGTTGGCGGTTGGGCGCGACTGGATTGCTAGGCGCTCGGCCGGGACAAGCCTGACCTTGAGCGCGGAAACGATGGCCTCGGTGATCTGATCCTGAAGATCGAAGATGTCGGTCAGAGCGCGGTCGTAGCGCTCCGCCCAGATCGGTCGCCCCGTTGCGCCATCTACAAGCTGAGCATTGATACGAATCCTGTTGCCGGATTTGCGCACGCTGCCCTCGACCACATGGGTCAGGTTCATGTCTTGGGCTGTTTTCGAGACATTGACGGCGCGACCCTTGAAGGTGAAGGCCGTATTGCGGGCGACGACAGACAGTGCCGCGACCTTGGAGAGATCGGTGATGACATCCTCGGTGATCCCGTCAGCGAAATACTCCTGATCGGGATCGTTCGAAATGTTGGTGAAGGGGAGGACAAGGACTTCGGTGACGCCGGTTACGCGTTTTCCGGAGTCAGGAACAGTGCCGGGCGTGTTCTCCTCTACAGAAAGTACGAATTGGTAGCCCCGGCCCGGTATCGTTGCCAGCGCCTTTGGTCCGAGCACCTTTCGCAAGGCCGAGACCTGAACGGTCAGGTTGCTTTCCTCAACCGCGATATCAGGCCATACAGCGTCGAGTATCTCTTCCTTCGTCAGGACGCGATGTCGGTTCTCGACCATGAAGCTCAGCATGTCGAAGGCTCTGGCGCCCAGAGGCAATTCGATACCGTCGCGCAACAGTTTGCGCTCTTCCGTCGACAGGAGGAAATCGCCGAAGCGGAAGGATGACAACGAATTCTATCCTTGTTTGGCTTTCAATGACCCGGAATTTTATTCTGGCAGTACAGAAAAGACAGTGCCAGAAAATACTAACAGAATTTAAAAATCTTATGCTCTTTCAGAACATGGCCACCTGAGGCAAACGCAACGCCCGTTCGCGAAAACGAGCATTTGCACATGGTGCAGCGAACGCAGTTTTTGCAACGCAGGGGCACTTTGGCGGCATCTCCTGCAAGTCGAAAACTGGCATCGATCGTTCGGGCTGCAATTTCCGCTCCGTCCCGCATACCTGCCATTCGCCGCTAACTGACCGTACGTATCGTTTCCCGCTTGTTAACTGTCGTTAAAGCATACCCCCGCCCACGATGCGCATCGAGCGGGTAGGGTCACTCCCAGGCCGCGACATTTGAACTGATCTTCTCTCAGATGCCCATATGGGCCGACCCTGAGAAACCGGTTTCAGAAGGCCCCATAGGGGCACAGGTCACGGGGGACACCCCGGTGGAATGAGAGTACGGTCAGGCCAAAGGGCGGCGCCGCTTCTACTCCGATATTGAGGTCATCCTCGGGCGTGACCAGAGGATCTCTCTTGGATGGAGATCCTCAGGTCACGCCCGAGGATGACGTTACCGCATGTCACACAGATCTTCAGGTCAAACCCGAGGATGACGCGGAGGCATGTCCCCCATCGCGCCCCATTGCACTTCCCCCAAACCCGTGGCCATCTGCGGCCATGACTTTTTCCGAACGCATCACCCGACTTCCCCATGCGTACGAGCCCGAACAGGGTGCCGATGCGCTGACCGCCGCACCTTGGGCGACCGGGGATGTGGCAAAGCTGATCCATGGGGCGGGCGGGTGCAGCCCTTACCTCAAATCGCTGATCGAAAAGGAAAGCGGCTGGCTCGAAACTGCGCTTGCCGATCCCGAGGCGTCGCTTCTTCAAGAGCATGACACCCTGCGGGCCACCGCCCCGGATGCGCTGCCCGCAAGGCTGCGTCAGGCCAAGCGGCGGGTGGCCTTGGTCACCGGGCTTGCCGATCTGGCCGCGGTCTGGCCGCTTGAAACCGTCACACAGGCGCTGACCGATTTTGCAGATCTTGCGGTGCATCTCGCTCTGCGCGCCACCACCCTGCACGAGATCAAACGCGGCAAGTTACCCGGCCAGACCGAAGACGACGCGGAGCTGGCGGGGGGCATGGTGGCGCTGGCGATGGGCAAGATGGGCGCGGGCGAGCTGAACTACAGCTCGGACGTGGACCTGATCTGCCTTTTTGACGAAACCCGGTTCGATCCCGCCGATTATCACGAGGCC
Source organism: Marivita sp. (assembly GCF_048006345.1). GTDB lineage: Bacteria > Pseudomonadota > Alphaproteobacteria > Rhodobacterales > Rhodobacteraceae > Marivita. The sequence continues at coordinate 633,771 of NZ_CP180351.1, forward strand.
CGATCCGCGCTGGTGCGGGCGACGCGCAAGATGTGCGCGATGCTCAGCGATCTGACAGGCGAGGGCTATGTGTTCCGCACTGACCTGCGGCTGCGGCCCGATCCGTCGGTCACGCCGGTCTGCCTCGCCATGGAGGCAGCCGAGCGCTATTATGAAAGCCTTGGCCGGACATGGGAACGCGCCGCCTATATCAAGGCGCGGGCCTGTGCGGGTGACATCGCAGCGGGCGAGACATTCCTCAAGACACTGACGCCCTTTGTCTGGCGCAAGCATCTGGATTTCGCGGCCATCGAAGACGCCCATGACATGGTGCGCAAGATCCGCGATCACAAAGGTCTGGCCGGGCCGATCACCTTGCCTGGCCACAACATGAAGCTGGGGCGCGGCGGCATCCGCGAGATCGAGTTCTTCACCCAGACCCGCCAGATCATCGCCGGGGGGCGCGATCCTGATCTGCGGGTGCGCGGCACGGTGCCGGGGCTGGCGGTGCTGGCCGACAAGGGTTGGGTGCCGCAGGATGTCGCGCACACGCTGACGGACCACTATCGCGCCCATCGCGAGGTCGAACACCGGGTCCAGATGCTGCGCGATGCGCAGACGCATGACCTGCCGCAATCCGACGACGGGTTCGACAGGTTGGCCGCTTTCATGGGCACCGACCGTGCGACGCTGCACAAGGACCTGCGCGCGCGGCTTGAGGAAACACATGCGCTGACCGAAGGCTTTTTCGGCGGTGAGTCTGCACCTTCGAAACGCAGCGCGGTGCCAGAGGAGCTGGAGAACTCGGAAATCGTGTCGCGCTGGCGGACCTATCCGGCGCTGCGGTCGGCGCGGGGCAGCGGGATATTCGAGCGGCTGCGACCCGAGATTCTCGGACGGCTTGCCAAGACTTCGCACCCGATGGAGGCGCTGACCGCCTTTGACGGGTTCCTGAGCGGCTTACCCGCCGGGGTGCAGGTGTTCTCGCTTTTCGAAGCCAACCCGCAGCTGATCGATCTTCTCATCGACATCGTTGGCGTGTCGCCCGACCTCGCCCGGTATCTGTCGCGCAACGCGTCTGTATTCGATGCCGTGATCGGTGGGGATTTCTTTTCCGACTGGCCGGGCCGGGACGCGTTGCAGAAGGCGCTGGCCGATCTGTTGGCGCAGGAAAGCGACTACGAGAACAAGCTCAACACCGCCCGGCGTTGGGGCAAGGAATGGCATTTCCGGGTTGGCGTGCATCTGTTGCGCGGCCTGATCGGGGCCGAGGAAGCGGGCACGCAGTATGCCGATCTGGCCGATGCCACGCTTGCCGCACTTGCCCCCGAAGTGCAGGCTGACTTCGCCCGCAAACATGGGCCATGCCCCGGTCGTGGAGCGGTAGTTGTGGGCATGGGCAGCCTCGGATCGCGGCGGCTTCATTCGCGCTCTGATCTGGACCTGATCGTGATCTATGATCCGGGTGAGGCCGAGATCTCTGAAGGCCGCCGCCCGCTGGCGACACGACCCTATTATGCGCGGCTGACGCAGGCTCTGATTACGGCGGTGACGGCGCCGATGGCCGAGGGGCGGATTTACGAGATCGACATGCGGTTGCGCCCGTCAGGCAATCAGGGGCCGGTGGCGACCAGCCTGGAATCCTTCCGCAGTTACCAGAAATCAGACGCATGGGTGTGGGAACATCTGGCGCTGAGCCGCGCGCGTTGCGTCACGGGTCCGCCCGATCTGATGGAGGACGTCGCGGCTGTGCAGGGCGACGTGATGGCCGCCCCCCGTGACCGGGACGCTGTGCTGCGCGAGGTCGCCATCATGCGCAACCGGATCGCAGCCGCCAAAGGCGATGGCGGGCCATGGGAGGCCAAGTTGGGGCAGGGGCGGTTGCAGGACATCGAACTGGTCGCGCAGGCCGCTGCGCTGATCGCGGGTCAGCCGCTCGACACGGTGCCCGGGGCTTTGGCGCGGGGCGCGGATTGTGGATGGCTGGCCTCTGAAGATGCGCAAGCGCTGATCGACGCCTACCGCCTGTGCTGGTCGCTGCAAATCGGGTCGCGGCTGATTTCGGAGACCACCTTGACGCCAGATCGTGATATCAGTGCGGCGTCGGACTTCCTGTGTCGGATCACCGGCACAGAGACGATCGACGGGCTTCAGGCTTTGTTGGAGTCCCGGGCCCGACGCGCCGCCGAGATCATCGACGCGGCCTTGCCGGATGTGAGTGAAGAGGACTGACCGATGCACAAGGGGGATGCCACCGACCCGAAGGGTCTGATCGCGGAAGCGTTCAAGATCGACGGCATCACCTATGAAGAGTGTCGGTCGATCTTCTTGGACTGGGCTTTGGCGGTGCCGGTGGACGCGGACAGCCCGACGCTGATCCGCGCCTTGCTCGACCGTCACCCGGTGGCAGGCCACCCGATGACGCAGGTCCTCACCGAAGGGTTAAGCGCCGCCAGCGCACCCAAACGCCGGGGCGGCTGGAAGGGGCGGCGCAGCTAGGTCAGGCAGCGGCGGTTGCCTCGATCTCGAACATCAGACCGGGGATGGCAAGCCGGATGACACCCAGCAAGGTCATCGGTGGGGCGCAGTTGAGCGGACCAAACCGCATGCCAAGCAGATCGAAATTCTTGAGCGCCTCGTCCACATCGGTGGCGAAGACACCCAGCCGAATGACGTTGGCGAGGCCCATTCCCGCCTCGGTCAGAACGGCCTCCAGATTGTCGAGCGCAAGGCCGATCTGGCCACGCATATCGTTCGGATGCTGCGGCGCGCCGTTGGCATCGACGGCGGTTTGCCCGGCGCAGATCACTTGGCGGGTTACGCCTTCGATCTGTTCGGCTTGATTGTAGCCAAGGGGCAGGGACCAGTTCCAAGGGTTGATCGGGGTACGTTGCATGGATGTTTTCCTTGTGTGAACACTCTGGAATCCGGATAGCCACAAATGGTGCCAAAAACTGTCACCATTTGTGCTAGGCTGCGCGCATGATCGTTCGGGATAGACAAGATGCCATCGTCCGCCAGTTGCGCCGCTCTGGCAGCGCGACTGTGGATGCCTTGGCGCAAGAGGTCGGCGTGTCGCGGCGCACGGTTCTGCGCGACATCTGTGCGCTGCGCGATCAGGGTTTTGTCATCCATTCAGAACCGGGGCCGGGCGGCGGTGTGCAGCTTGATCCGTCGTCGGTGCAGACCACTGCGCGCTTGTCTGTGTCCGAGGTGTTCGCGCTGCTGATCAGCGTGGCGGCGGTGCGTGCCGCAGGGAACCTGCCGTTTTCGCAACTGGCGGATGCCGGATTGGCCAAGATCGAAAAGGCGCTTCCGCCGGACAAGGTGCGCGATCTGCGTCGGGTTCTGGACTGCCTGTATGTGGGCCAACTCTCGCCTTTGCAGGATCTGTCCGATCTCGGTGCCATCGACGCGGACCTTTTGCCTGCGTTTGAGACCGCGTTCCTTGACGGGGTTCACCTGCGCTTCTGTTACCGCGATGCCAAAGGCCGGGAGACCGACCGCGAGATTGAACCACAGGCGCTGCTGATCCTGCCGCCGCTGTGGTACATCGTGGCGTGGGATCCGATGCGCGACGATTTCCGGCATTTCCGCATGGACCGGATCAGCCGTCCTGAACCGGTGGCGGGCAAAACCTTTCGCCGCAGGCATGTGCCGTTTGATCAAGATGTGTGCCCTTACCGGGATCTGGTGGCCTGAACGGGAACGGTCGCTGGACAATTCCCCGCCGCCGTCTAACCTCTGTCCGACTCAACAGGGTAGGACGATCAGACCAATGAAAACCTTCATGACTTCCGCATGTCTTCTTGCTGCCACGTCGTCGGTGGCTCTTGCTGCCGGGCATGGCAGCTGTGCGACCGGGCTGACGCTGGAAGAGAACGTCTTGACCATCGCGACCGGGAACCCGGCCTACTATCCGTGGGTACTGAACGATGCGCCCGAAAGCGGCGAAGGCTACGAAGCAGCCGTGGCTTATGCCATCGCGGCAGAGCTTGGTTTCGAGGCCGACGCGGTGAAATGGGTGCGCACCTCGTTCGACGAGGCGATCCAGCCGGGGGCCAAGGATTTCGACTTCAACATGCAGCAATACTCGATCACGCCCGAGCGCGAACAGATGGTCGATTTCTCGCTGCCCTATTACACCTCGGCCATGGCGGTGCTGACCACGCAAAGTGTCGTGGACGCTGGTGCCACCGCCACGCTGGACAGCCTCAAGGGGCTGGTCTGGGGCGCGGATGCCAACACCACGGCACTGCCGATGCTGACCGAGATCGTGGCTCCCGAGAAAGACCCGCTGCTTTACGGCGACAACACGGATGTGACCGCCGCGATGCAGGCCAATCAGATCGACGCGGCGCTGTTCGATCTGCCGACTGCGCTTTATCTGTCGGCGGTGGTGGTTGAAGGCGGTGTGATCCTGGGTCAGTTCCCGGCGGACCGGTCCGAGAACCCGGACCAGTTCGGTCTGCTGTTCGAGGACGGCAACCCACTGCGCGACTGCGTGAACACGGCGATCACCGCGCTGACCGAGAGCGGCAAGCTGGCCGAGATCGAAGCCACATGGTTGCAGGATGCCACTGGCGTTCCCGTGATCGAGTGACATGACCGATCAGACACGTCTGCAAAGCGGGTCAGCGCCAACGCTGACCCGTCGCCAAGCCTATGAACAACGTCTTCGGCGACGGTCGATCACCATCGCGGCAGGATCGACGTTGGCGGTGGTATTGGCAGTTGTCCTGCTGGTCCCGCTGGCCCCCGGCTGGGACGCGGTCAAACGCAGCTTTTTCAATGGCGAGGTGTTCGCCAAGACCTTTCCGGGGCTTCTGGATGCGTTCCTGATGAACGTCGCCATCTTCCTTTGGTGCGCGCCGATCATCGCCGTTCTGGGTCTGGTGATCGCGCTCTTCCGCGATGTGCGTTCGCCCGCGCTTTACCCTCTGAGGCTCTTCGGGGCGGTCTATACGGATGTGTTTCGCGGGTTGCCGGTGATCCTCGTGATCTACCTGATCGGCTTCGGTATCCCCGGCCTTGGCCTGCCACGCCCGTGGAATTCGCCGTATATCTGGGGATCATTGGCGTTGATCCTTGTCTACGCGGCGTACGTGGCAGAGGTGATCCGGTCGGGCATCGACTCCATCCACCACAGCCAGCGGGCGGCGGCGGCATCTCTTGGGTTGTCGGATGGCGAAACCATGCGCTACGTCGTGCTGCCGCAGGCAATCCGCAACGTGGCACCGGCCAACATGAACCTCTTTATCGCGCTGCAGAAAGACGTGGCTTTGCTCAGCTTCATCGGCCCGGTCGAGGTGTTCCGGCAGGCGGGCGTCTACAAATCCCTGATGGCCAACTTCACACCCTACGTGGGGGCTGCAGTGATCTTTCTGGCGCTGACAATCCCGGCCACGCGCTATGCCGACTACCTTATGAACAAACAGCGGCGGCGGCAAAGCTGATGGCCAAGCTCGATCTGCAAGGCGTCACCAAGAGTTTCGGTGACAACATCGTCTGCCGTGGCATCGATCTGTCGGTGGATGAGGGTGAGATGGTCTGCCTGATCGGCGCGTCGGGGTCGGGCAAGTCGACGCTGCTGCGCTGCATCAACCTGCTGGAACCCATCGACGATGGCATGATCCTTCTGGACGGTGTCGATATCAGCGAACCGGGGCTGAACCCGCAGCCGATCCGCGCGCGCATCGGGATCGTCTTCCAGTCGTTCAATCTCTTTCCGCACATGACCGCTGCCGAAAACGTCATGCTCGCCCCGCGTCGCGTTTTGGGCAAAAGCCGCGACGCGCTGGAGACACCCGTCAAAGCGCTGTTCGAGCGGTTCGATCTGGGGCAGCGGATGCACCACTACCCGGATCAACTGTCGGGCGGACAACAACAGCGCGTCGCGATCATTCGCGCCTTGGCGATGCAGCCCGAGATCATGCTTTTTGACGAGATCACCAGCGCGCTTGATCCCGAACTGGTGGGCGAGGTGCTGGACGTGTTGCGGCAGTTGCGCACCGAAGGGATGACGATGATCCTTGCCACGCACGAAATGGCCTTTGCCCGTGAACTGGCCGACAAGGTGTGTTTCCTCGACGCCGGGCGCATCCTTGAAGAAGGTCCGCCGGAGACCCTGTTCTCTGACCCGCGCGAGCCGCGGACCCGGGCCTTTCTGAGCCGCGTTCTGTAGGCAGGCGCAATTCCGTCGACAGGGGCGCAGAAACATGGTCCTTGGACGCACAGGTCGGGAAAAGGGCTCCATGCAGAAACAGTCGGACAAGGCGGTGCTTGGCATCCTGATCAGCATCGCAGCACTTGTGCTCTTCGACCTGATGGGGCTCATCATCAAACATCTGTCGCCGCGTTACAGTGCAGCCGAGCTTTCGGCCTATCGCAATCTCTTCGGTCTGCTGCCCAGCCTGATCGCGCTCTGGATGACGGCCAGCTGGCGTCAGGGCACACGGTCGTTGCGCATCCGCCAATGGAAGCTGGCGGCGCTGCGTGGGTTGTCGGTGACCTTTGCACAACTCATGTTCTACCTGTCGCTTGGGATCATGGCCTTTGCCACGGCGACGACGATTTCCTACACCACAGCGCTGTTCACGACGGCATTGGCTGTCCCGATCCTCGGGGAACGGGTGGGCTGGGTGCGCTGGCTGGCGGTGGCCATCGGTTTTGTCGGGGTGATCCTGATCCTGCGACCGGGCAGCGATGTCTTCACATGGGCGTTGCTGTTACCCGTGGGGGCGTCGTTCCTTTACGCGTTCAGCGGTGTGACCGCCCGACTGATCGACACGGAGGTGCCGACACCGTTGTTCAACCTCCACAGCTCGGCCTTTGCGGCAGTTGGATCGTTCTGTCTGGCGCTTGCTGTCGGGGGCTTTTCGCCCATCGCCAGTGTCGAGGATCTGGCGTTCATCGTCTTGATGGGAATGTTCGGCGGGTCGGCGGTGCTGTGCCTTGTCGTGGCCTACCGCATGACCGAACCCAGCAACCTGGCCCCGTTCAGCTATTTCGGCATCCCGATCGCCTTTGCCCTGGGCTGGTTGTTCTTCGACGAAGCGCCGGTGGATGACCTTTGGCCGGGGGCGGTGTTGATCGCGATGGGTGGGCTGATGATCGTTTACCGCGAACGCCGGGCGCGCCGACCGTTGCAGCGCCCCGAGACACGGACGTAAGCCAAAAGAAAAGGCCGCCCGAAGGCGGCCCTGTCCGACGAGGTATCGTCTAAAGGGATCAGCCGTTCGAGGCTGCCGGAGCGGGGGCAGGCACAACAGGCTTTTTGCCACCGTTGAGCGGGTCGTCCTGACGCTGCACCGAACCTTCGAAATGGGCACCGGATTCAATCGCGATGGTCTTGTGGATGATGTCACCCTCGACGCGCGCAGTTGCGGTCAGGCGGACCTTGAGGCCTCGCACACGGCCCACAACACGGCCATTCACGACCACATCGTCTGCCACCACTTCGCCCTTGATCGTGGCGCTTTCGCCAACGGTCAGCAGGTGCGCGCGGATGTCACCCTCAACGGTGCCTTCGACATTGATGTCGCCGGTTGTCTTGAGATTGCCTGTGATGTGCAGGTCGCTCGACAGGATCGAGGCCGCTGGCTTGGCCTTGGGCGCCGATGCCTTGAATTCTGTAGAACGCGACGGATCGGGCATGGCCGGTTTCGGGATGCTCGCCTCGTCCGCCTTGGGGCCGGGCTCATTGATTTTGCTTTTAGAAAACATCGTTTGCAGCCTTGATGTAGATCATGGGGTTGACAGGTTTGCCGCCGACACGGACTTCGTAATGGAGGTGCGTGCCAGTGGAGCGTCCAGTGTTCCCCATAGCAGCAATTCGATCCCCGCGCGAGACCCTTTGGCCTGCAGTCACGTAGAGTTTTGAGTTATGAGCATAACGGGTCTCGATGCCAAACTCATGCTGTATCTTGATGAGTCTACCATATCCTGATTGCCAGCCCGCAAAGGTCACTACACCGTCCGCTGTAGAATAGATCGGCGTGCCATGCGCACCCGCGAAATCCGTGCCCGCATGAAGCCGTCCCCAGCGGTACCCGAATCCGCTGGTGAAGCGGAACGAATCCTTGATCGGCATCGCAAAGGGCGCTTTTTCGGCGGCGATCCGGTACAGGTTCAGGCGGTCCATCTGGTTCAGGATGCGATTGGCGCGCAGGACGTCTTCGGACGGGTCTTCGCCGCGCGTGGAAAAGCTCAGCGGCATCAGCGGGCCACCCTGGCCAGAATAGCCACGGCGCACCTGGTTGAGGATCGTCTCGGGGTTCATGCCCGCTGCCTCGAACATTTTGTCGAGCGGTTTGACCGAGACGGTCATCGCTTCTTCGAGCTGGCGGAAGATGGAGTCGTTCTTTTCTTCCATCAGGCGGATCTCGGTCGCCATTTCGTCAGCGCGGATCAGCGCGTCCTGCGCATCGGCGACGACCTGATCGCGCTCTTCGGCGGTGCGCGCCAAAGCGGCGGACAGGAAATCGAGAGTCGTGGTGTCGACAGACCCGGACGAGGCAAGGCCGGTGCCGCCCGCTTCGATCTCGGTCATCAGGGACGCCAGTTCGGTGCGCACGTCCTCGCGGGCGCGGATCGCGTCGCGCAATTTGAGCTGAACCGCTTCAAGCCCGTTTTCCAATTCGGCCTGACGGGTTTCCGCGTCGAGCAGTTTGGTCTGCATGACGGACACCTGCTCAAGCGCGGTGTTGAACCGCTCCTGTGCGGCAATCGCTTCGGCGGCGCGGGCGTTGCGCTCTTCCGAGAGGATGTTCAGGCGCATCTGGTAGGTTTCCAGATCGCGCCGGGCCTGTTCCCGGAAATTGCCTGAGCCAATGGAATCCATCAGGAGGATTGCCGTTGCGATGATGCTCCATGCCAAAACAAGAGAGGCGCCCCCGAACGCGAGCGCCTGTGTACTGGATTTAAGTCGGATGAACCGGGTGTCGGAGTCGGAGCGCAAAAACAGGCGGCGTTCCGGAAAAAATCGTTCGAGTATGGCATGCAGTTTGATCGCAAGACGTGTGCGCACCTGTATGTTCCTCTTTCCCGTCCCTAGGTCGCGCCTCTTGAGCCCCAACTCTGGGCGCGTATCTGTTACGGCTCTAAAGACCGATTAACGGATTGGCAACGTTTTTGGACCAATGCGATGCCTGAGCACGCGATCCACCGCCGAATTGGCAAGATTTCGCCGATATCTTCAGAGCTTATCAACCGATGCTGAATCGTCACAGTGCGTAGTGCTCGTCATACGGTATCGGTCAAAGGCCAGTAGAAATCGGGCGGAAGCCCGGCTTCAGCGCGCTTTTCCTCGTTGAACGGCGGCTTCAAAGCGCCTTTGAAGTAGCGTCTGACAAGCGTGTGAAAGGCATCCTTCGGGTCCTGTTCGTGCCGCCCACAGAGAAAATGAAACCATTTCGACCCATAGGCGACATGGGCCACTTCCTCGGCATAGATGGTTTCAAGCGCGGCGACCGCGCTGGTCGCTTCGGCCTTGCGGAAAATCTCGATCATGCCGGGGGTCACATCCAGCCCACGCGCCTCTAGCACCATGGGGACAACCGCAAGCCGTCCCATGAAATCATCCACGGTGTCCTCGGCCGCTCGCCACATTCCGGCATGGGCAGGAAGGGCACCGTAATGGCTGCCCAGTTCCTCAAGACAGTCGCACATCAGATTGAAATGCTTGGATTCCTCGTCCGCCGCCTTGACCCAGTCGTCATAGAACCCCATCGGCATTCCGACATGCGCGAAGCGGGGGATGATGTCCCAGTGCAGATCGACCGCGTTCAGTTCGATATGCGCCACGGCATGCAGCAGCGCGATCCGCCCCTGCGGGCTACCGGGTTTGCGCTTGGGAACATCGCGCGGGTCGAGCAGTTCCGGCGCGTCAGGGCGGGATGGGCGCAGCGGTGGGGTGGCGGTGCCAACCGGCAAGGGGGCACCCGCGGCACGGGCGGCAAACCATTGGCTTGCGTACTCCCGCGACTTCGCGGTTTTGGCACGCCCGTCTGCGGTGGTCAGAACATCCACCGCCATGTCACACAAGGTCATCATGTCCTGCTCATCGCGCAGCGCGTGCCGGACTGCAAGGTCAACCTCTGATCTTCTTCGGTTGGAAAATACTTCGGGAGGCCGTTCATCGTGGCGCCATCGGTTCAAGCCCGATGGACGGCGGGCAGAGCCCTCATGCGCGCCGCAGGCGCGCCCCGGTCGGATCGGGCACGGCCCGATCCGATCCAAAAGGCGTCAAAGCGCCTTTGCCGTCTCAAGCACCTCTTCGGCATGGCCCGGCACCTTGACCTTGCGCCACGCTTTCGCAATCCGCCCCTCGGCGTCGATCAGGAAGGTCGACCTTTCGATCCCCATGAATTTCTTGCCATACATGGATTTTTCCTGCCAAACGCCGAAATCCTCGGACGCGGTGCCGTGCTCGTCCGAAATCAGCGGCACGGTCAGCTTTTTCTTGGCCATGAATTTCTCATGGCTTTCGAGGCTGTCCTTCGAGATCCCGAAGACCTTGACGCCGATCTGGGCAAATTCCCCTTCCAGCGCGGTGAAGTCTTCGTTTTCCTTGGTGCATCCGGACGTGTCGTCGCGCGGATAGAAAAACAGCACGAACGGGGTGCCGCGCAGACCGGACAGCGAAATCTCGCTGTGATCGCCGCCTTTGACCGGCAAGGTGAAGTCAGGAGCCAATTCCAGTGTATCGCTCATGGCGCTATCCTTTAGAAAGATGAAAACGGGTCGGGACTGTTCCCGGCTGACCAGAGAATAACGCAAAAGGATGCCGCTTCCAGTGACGGAGCCGGAACAGCCCTCAGAACCGCAGGTGTCGCCGTCCCGCAAAGGGCGCGCGCGTTGGGCGCTTGGCGTGCTTCTGGCGCTGGTGCTCGTGTTGCTGGGGGCGGGCTGGGCGTTGGTCGGGCGCAGCTTGTCGGCACCGGACTGGGTGCGCGACACGGTGGAAGAAAGACTGGCGGCGTCCTTGCCGGGCTTTCAGGTGCTCTTTGGCGACGTACAGCTGCGGCTGGAACGGGACGGGCGCACGCGGGTCATTCTGCTGGATGTGGATGTGCAGACCGCTGCGGGTACGCCGGTGGCGGTCCTTTCGGATATCGAGATCGGTCTGGCGGCCTACGATCTGGTCCGTCGAAAGGTCGTCCTGCGCGATCTGAGCGTAAGCGGGGCGTTTGTCACCCTGACCCGGCGGCGCGATGGGCGCCTGGGCCTTGCGCTTGGGGACGCCTTTGCGATGAACGGCTCCGCGCCGGATGTGCCCACGCTGGTGGCGCAGATCGACCGGCTGCTGATGGACGAGCGACTATCGCGGCTGCAGAGCGTGGAAGCGAACGCGCTGACCCTGCGCTTCGAGGACGCGCGGGCGCGACGCGGCTGGACCGTCGATGGCGGGCGGTTGCGGCTCGAACGGCAGAACGACCAGCTTCGACTGTCGGGGGATTTCGCGCTGTTGGGCGGTGGGGCCACCGCGACGCGGTTGCAGCTGGATGCGTCCTCGACCATCGGCGAAACCGAGGTCTCCTTTGGTGTGTCGCTGAACGACATGCCGTCGCAGGACATCGCCACCCAAGGCCCGGCGCTGGCCTGGCTTGGGGCGCTTCGGGCGCCGATCTCGGGCTCTTTGCGCGCCGCGATGCGTGAAGACGGGTCGCTGGGGGTGTTGAATGCAACTTTGCAGATTGATGCGGGCGTCGTGCAACCGACCCCGGACACGCCGCCGATCCCGTTCAATTCGGCGCGGAGTTATTTCTCGTTCGATCCCGACCGGTCGCAGATCAGCTTTTCCGAATTGTCAGTGGACAGCAATCTGGTGCGGGCGGTGGCCGAGGGCCGCGCGACGCTGGCGGATCTGCGCGATGGCATCCCGTCTCAGATGTTGGTGCAGGTGCGCTTCAGCCGCTTGGAAGCCGCACCCGATGCGTTGTTCGATATCCCTCTGTCCGTGGACCGGGCCGAACTGGATTTCCGGCTGCGTCTTGATCCGTTCGAGCTGGATCTGGGGCGCGTTTGGATCGACGATCCGCAGGTGCCACTGCGCATGACAGGCAAGCTGCGGACGTCGGATAACGTGTGGGACTATGCGCTCGACGGCACGTTTGGCGCGCTGACCCCGGACTCGCTCTTGCACCTCTGGCCGGTGGCTTTGGCCCCGCGCACCCGCAATTGGGTGGTGGACAACATCGAGGGTGGCGTGATCCGGCGTGGCCAATTCGCGCTCCGCTCGCAGGACGGACCCCGACCGGTGGTCTATCTCAACGCGGCCTTCGATCAGGCACAGGTGCGGTACACGCGCACCCTGCCGGTGGTCAGTCAGGGTGCCGGAACGCTGACGCTGAACGATGACCGATTTGCCGTGCGGTTGACCAAGGGCACGATCACGCCGCCGCAGGGGGGCGCGATCACCTTGGGTGCCAGCAGTTTTGTCATCCCTGACACGAGGCAGCGCCCGGCAGAAGGTCAGATCACCCTTGCCGGAGAAGGCGAGATCGAGGCGCTCTTGTCCTATCTCGACAGCCCCCCGCTTCAGATCATGCAGCGGGCGGGCCGCCCCGTGGATTTGCTGGCCGGACGAGTGGCATTCGACGGAACACTGGACCTGCCCTTGAAGCAGGGGTTGCGCCTGCCGGACATGAGACTGGACATGCGCGGGCGGGCGACGCAGGTCTCAAGCGACCAGATCATTCCGAACCGCACCCTGACCGCGCGGGCGCTGGATGTGTCGGTCACAAATGACCGGTTGCGCGTGTCCGGGCAGGCGGCGTTGTCTGGTGTGCCCTTCGAAGGCTCTTGGACCCTGCCGATCCCTGAACCGGGACAACCGCAGACAGGCAGCACGGTTGCGGGTACCGTGACGCTGTCGGCCGAGGCGGCGCGGTCGTTCGGCGTGGCGCTGCCCGAGGGTACGGTCAATGGATTGGTCCGGCCGACCTGACGGTCGAGCTGCGCCGAGGCGCGCCGCCGGAGTTTTCGCTGACCTCACGTCTGGCGGGCATCGGGCTGTCGCTGCCGCCCTTGGGATGGAGCCTGCCGCGCGGAACGACGGGCACGTTGGAGGTGGGTGGCATTCTGGCCCAACCCGCGCGCATCGACCGGTTGGTGCTGGAAGGTCCGGGGCTGGAGGCGCGGGGCGCGATCACGCTGAATAGGGACGGATCGCTCGACACCATTGACCTGACCCGCGTGCGCGCCGGAGGCTGGCTGGACGCGCCGATCACCCTGACCGGGCGCGGCGCGGGCGTGGTGCCTGCCGTGCGGATCAATGGGGGCACGGTCGACCTGCGCAGCGCGCCCTTTGGCCAAAGTCGTGGTGGAGGGGGCGGTGGCGGGCGTGTGCCTTTGACCTTGGCGCTGGACCAGTTGCAGGTGTCCAACAGCATTCGCCTGACCGATTTCCGTGGTGACCTGCAATCCGGAGCCGGGCTGACCGGCAGTTTCACCGCAAATGTCAACGGCGCTGCCCCGATCACCGGAGAGGCCTTGTCGCAGGCCGGTGCCACCGCGTTCCGCATCCGGTCGAACGATGCGGGCCGGGTGATCCGCGAGGCGGGCATCCTCAAGACCGTGGCCGGGGGCGACATGACGCTCGCGCTGGCCCCGGTGGCGGGGCAACCGGGCAGTTATGACGGTGCCTTGGATGTGGTGAACACGCGGCTGCGCGAGGCACCGGGGATCGCGTCGCTGCTGGATGCGATCAGCATCGTGGGTCTTTTGGATCAGTTGGAGGGACCGGGCATTCTGTTCACGGAAGTGGAGGCGCGGTTCCGGCTGACACCCGACCAACTGGTGCTGACACGGTCGAGTGCCACCGGTCCGTCCATGGGGATCTCGATGGACGGCACGTATAACCTTGGTGCAGGGACGCTGGATTTTCAGGGCGTGCTGTCGCCGATCTTTTTCCTCAACGGCATCGGCAGCATCTTTACCCGCAAGGGCGAGGGGCTGATCGGGTTCAACTTCAATCTGACTGGCCCAGCCAATCAGCCAAATGTCGGTGTGAACCCGCTCTCGGCCCTGACACCGGGAATGTTCCGCGAGATTTTCAGGCGGCCCCCACCGGTTGTGGGGGAGTAGGGGGCTGACGTGTCTCTCACGTCATGCCACGGTCGGAAATGCGGACAAGGAAGACGTCCATTCTTCAATGTGGGCTGCACCTCGAACCAAGGCCATGGAACCCGCCCCGTAAATATGTCATGCCCTAGGCAACCCGGGGATGACGTTTTCATGTCCGAGGTATTGCGGACACTTCACATGACTGACTTGGCACGCCCCCAGTTCGAACGTCTCTGGCCGACTCTCCTGATGTCACTGACTCTTCCCGGCGCGGAACAGGCGAATGCCGTGCTGGCCCCGATGCTCCTTGCAGAGGACACCGGGACCGAGGATCTGACTGTTCGGTATCTCGATCAGGACATCTTCGGCCAATCGCATCCCGCCATCGGCTGGCTGCGCCAATGCTGCCACAAGGCGGTTCTTGACTATGCCGCCGAGCTGAACATGAGCTATCGCCCGGAGTTTGACATTCAGGGCTGGGCGAACATCAACCGGCGCGGGGACTACCATAACCTTCACAACCACCCGCATTCCTGGCTCTCCGGCACCTACTACGTGCAGGTCCCAAATCAATCCGGGGCATCTCGCAATAGGAGCGACCTGAATCCGGGCGAGATCAGCTTTTTCGATCCGCGTCCGCAAGCCAACATGAATGCGGTCAGGGACGATGGCCAATTCAACCCCGAATACAGGCGACTGCCGATGCCCGGCGAGCTGTTCCTCTGGCCAAGTTTTCTGCACCACCTTGTCCATCCCAATCTCGTGGATGAGCCTCGCGTTTCGATCTCGTTCAATGTCGTGCTGACGCGGAAGGTCCTCTGACGGAGGGTTCGGTCAGGATGGGGACTTTTGGGCCCACTCCTGCCGTTTGCGTCATTCTGAGCGAAACGCGCTCCGCGCTTTTGTTGCGCGCGCAAGTTCGGTATGGGCTGCGGCCACAGATGCAGCACCGGACCGACCCCATGAAACTCAGCGATTTCGATTTCCACCTGCCTGAAGACCTGATCGCCACGCGGCCCGCGTCGCCCCGGTCGTCGGCGCGGTTGCTCCATGCCGAGGCAGGAGGGATTGCGGACCGGATCGTGAACCAGTTGCCGGACATCCTGCGGCCCACGGACCGGCTGGTGCTGAACGACACCAAGGTGATCCCGGCGCGGCTCTTTGGGGTGCGGCATCGCGTGGGGGAGGCTGGTGCGACAGAGGCGAAGATCGAGGTGACGCTGCTTGAGCCGCAGGCAGATGGGACATGGTCGGCGCTGGTCAAACCGCTCAAGAAGCTGCGCGAGGGGGAAGAGGTGGTGTTCTCGTCCGACCTGACGGCCCGCCTCGAAGGGCGCAGCGACGGGCAGGGTTCGTTGCGGTTCAACCTGACGGGCGACGATTTCGACGCGGCTTTGGCCGAGGCGGGTGCCATGCCTTTGCCGCCCTATATCGCGGCCAAGCGGCCCGCGGACGAGAAGGACAAGGAAGACTACCAGACCATCTGGGCGCGCAATATGGGTGCGGTGGCGGCGCCGACTGCATCGCTGCATTTTGACGAAGCCTTGGTGGCGGCGTTGCAGGCGCGTGGGGTGGGCATGAGTTTTGTCACCCTGCATGTGGGCGCGGGTACCTTCTTGCCAGTGAAGGTCGAGGATGTGACCACCCACAAGATGCATGCCGAATGGGGCCGGGTGTCGGAGACCGCCGCTGCCGAGATCGCGGCGACCAAGGCGGCGGGTGGGCGGGTGATCCCCGTCGGCACCACGGCGCTGCGGCTGATCGAGAGTGCGGCGCGGGGGGGCAGCATTCAGCCGTGGGAAGGCGATACGGATATTTTCATTTATCCGAGTTTCGAGTTTCAGGTCACCGACGGGCTGATGACCAATTTCCACCTGCCCAAATCTACGCTGATGATGCTGGTCTCGGCGCTTATGGGACAGGAGCGTGTGCAAGAGATCTATGCCCACGCGATCGAGAGCCGCTACCGGTTCTTTTCCTATGGCGACAGTTCGCTGCTGATCCCGTAACGGTCGGCGCAATCACGGTGCATAGGGAAGATCGGGGCGCAGGATGAGGGGCCACGGGCTTGTCTCGTCCGCCAGATCAAGCTGCACTTCGATTAGGGCAGGGGCACCATCGGCGATGGCCTTGGCCAAAACGGGTTCCAACTCGGACGGGCTTGCGACGCGATGCGCGGTCACGCCATGCGCTTCGGCCAGTTTCACGTAGTCCACACCGGGAAGGTCGCTTGCGACGGTGCGGCCTTCGAAATTCGTGATCTGATCGCGGGCGACATTGCCGTAAGACCCGTTGTTGAACACAATCGCCACCACGCCGATCCCATGTTGTGCGGCGGTGGAAAGTTCTGATGCCGCAAACATGAATCCGCCATCGCCCAGAATGGCCACCACGGGTTTGTCGGGGCAGCCTACCTTGGCACCAAGGGCTGTCGGATAGGCGAAGCCAAGGTTCCCTTGATAACCCGAGGTGATGTAGGTGCGCGGCGCGTAGACCGGCCACGCGAAATACGAGGCATAGCCCGCCTGACACATATCCTTCACCAAGATGCCATCGCGCGGCAGCACCCGGCGGATGACATCCAGATACGACACCTGCGGCTGGATGGTATCGATCAGGTTCTTGGCCCGTGCGCGCGCGTCCGCGATCCGCTGCGGGTTTTCCGCTCTGGTGGTGCCGTCTGCCGCGAGGCCGTCCGTGATGGCTGCAGCGCCGATGGCGGAGTCGCACACAACGCCGACATCGGGTTTCAGACGCAGCATCTCTTCCGGGTCGATGTCGATGCGGATCAGCTTGCGCCCTGCGGTGATCCGGTCGGAGGCGTCCATCATGCCGCGCCACCGCATCGCCTGCATTTCGCAGCGCGATCCGATCCCGATCAGCACATCGGTGTCGCCCCACAGCTCGTAGGCTTCCACGGAATTGACCCAGAGCGGGTGATCGGCGGGGACAATGCCACGCCCGCCGCGAAAGGCCGTGACCGGAGCATTCAAGCGCTCGGCAAGGGCCAGAACCTCGGCCCCGGCATGTTGCGCGCCGGACCCCAGCATGATCATCGGGCATTTCGCCTGTTTGAGCAGAGCCACCGCATCGGCGATGGCGGCGGGGTGGGGCGGGACGTCCTGAGCGGACCATTGGGAGCCGACGTCGGTCACGGGGGCAGGTTGGGCCATCGTGTCCCAGCACATCTCCAGCGCGACGGGGCCCGGTCGCCCGCTGGTCATTCTGTGGAAGGCCTCCGCGACAAGGCGGGGTGCTGCGGTCGCGTTGGGAATGCGCTCGGCCCATTTGATGAACGACGCAAGCATTGCGCGCTGATCGGGGATTTCGTGCAGATGTCCGCGCCCCTGTCCCAGAAAAGCAGAGGGCACTTGCCCGGTGAGCAGCAGGACAGGCGCATTGACGGCAACCGCTGTGCACAGGGCAGCCCCTGTGTTGAGCACCCCCGGTCCGGGCACCACGGAGAACACGCCGGGTTTGCCCGTTGCCCGCGCATACCCCATCGCCATATAGGCTGCCGTCTGTTCGTGACGGGGACCGATGACGTTGATCGCGGGTTCGGCCTTTTTGAGCGCGTCCATGAGGGGATAGGTCTGCACGCCGGGCAGGGCAAAAACCGTATCCACGCCGTGCTGCAAGATCGCGTCCACAATCGCCGCGCCGCCTGTCATCATTTTTGTCATCGGGATATCTCGTTCGCCATTAATGAGTTTGCAGATCGCAATGCTTAAAGCCTGCCCTTGGAATGGCGGCCTGACAATGAAATTAAGTTTTTGGGGTCGGGAAGGGGTTGCAAACGCGACAGATCGCGCGCGACAAAAAACAGAGACTTACAGGCGCGGGCCTCGCATTTTGGCGCAGGGCAGAAATGCCCGTGTTCGTACCCGGTCTCAAAAAAGTCGCCCCTGTCATTGCAGCGGTCGCAATGCGCACGTAGGTCTGAGATGTAGTGTGCGACGTGGCAGGTGGCCTGCGCTGAAATGATCCGACGCCTTTGCGTCAGAAATGCCGAGCCCGAAGGGACATCAAGTGTTAAGTGTGATCCGAACATTGTGGCCGCTGCTGTTGGGCATGCTTTTGCTGATGCTGGGCAATGGTTTGCAGGGCTCTCTTCTGGGTGTGCGCGGCTCGACGCTCGGGTTTTCCTCAGTCGAGATGTCCCTTGTGATGTCGGCCTATTTCGCCGGTTTCCTGCTGGCGTCTCGGGTGACGCCGGACATGATCCGCCGGGTGGGCCATGTGCGGGTCTTCGCGGCGCTTGGGTCGTTCGTGTCCGCAGCATTGCTGCTTTTCCCGACCATTCAGGATCCAATCGCGTGGATCATCGGTCGCGTGGTGATCGGGTTCTGTTTCTGCGGCGTCTACGTCACGGCGGAAAGCTGGCTGAACAATGCGTCAACCAACGAGACGCGCGGACAGGCGCTGTCGGCTTACATGATCGTGCAGATGCTGGGCATCATCATCGCGCAAGGCTTGCTCGTGGTGCCTGACCCGTCGGGGTATCTGCTGTTCGTGATCCCGTCGGTTCTGGTTTCCATTGCCTTCGCGCCGATCCTTCTGTCGATCTCGCCGACGCCGGCATTCGAAAGCACAAAGCGGATGACGCTGGTGGAGCTTTACAGAACGTCGCCCTTGGGTTGTGTCGGCATGTTCCTGATGGGCAGCGTCTTTGCGGCTCAGTTCGGGATGGCAGCGGTGTACGCGACCGGGGCCGGGCTGAGCATCGGGCAGATCCCCATTTTTACCGCAGCGTTCTATGTTGGCGCGCTGATCTTCCAATACCCGGTTGGATGGCTGTCGGATCGGTTCGACCGGCGCGTGCTGATCGCGCTGTCGGCGCTGATCGCGGGCTTGGCGTCGCTCATGGGGATGTTCTTTGGCGGCAATTTCTATGTCCTTGTCGCCGCCGCGTTTCTGATCGGCGGACTGTCGAACCCGCTTTATTCGCTGCTCATCGCCTACACCAACGACTTTCTGGAGCACGAAGACATGGCCGCGGCCTCGGCCGGTCTGTTGTTCGTCAACGGGGTCGGGGCCATCGCGGGCCCGGTGATCATCGGTTATGCGATGCAGGTCATGGGACCGCCGGGCTATTTCGTTCTGCTGGCTTTCGTGCTGCTCGCGCTGACGGGGTATGCGTTCTACCGGATGACACAGCGCCCCGCGCCGTCATCAGAGGACACCAACGCTTATCAGAGCATGATGCCCACCGCGTCGCCGGTGACGGTGGAGTTTGCTTCGGAATGGGCCATCGAGACAGCCGAGGCTGGCGCTCAGGATGCGGGTCGGACGCGAAAACAGGCAGATACGGCATAGACTTGGCCGATTTTAGCCGAAGTTTCCGGATATGTCGTCCCTGACATGAAAAGTGACTGTTGCCCGATTCGTTTCTTGAGTAGCGTCGTTCAAGGTTTGGGGCTGCGTGCAGGAGCTGGAGAGAGCAATGATCACGCCTGAAGACGTTCTGGGGTTTTGGCTCGATGAAGTGGGGCCGAGTGGGTGGTACAAGTCCGAAGAGGCGTTGGATCAGGAGATCCGCGACCGGTTCGGTTCCGCGTGGAGCGGCGCGATGGAGGGCCGTCACGCGCTTTGGCTGACCTATCCCAGCGGAACACTGGCCTATATCATCCTGCTGGACCAGTTCCCGCGCAACATGTTCCGCAACACCGGCAAGGCGTTCGCGTCGGATCGGTTTGCGCTGGCAGCCGCCAAGCAGGCGATCAGCAAGAATTGGGACATGAAGATCGACGAACCGGCGCGGCAGTTCTTCTATCTGCCCCTGATGCATTCCGAGAACCTGTGCGATCAGGATCGCTGTGTGCGGTTGATGCTGGATCGGATGCCGATCCATGGTGCCAGTAACCTGCTGCATGCCCGCGCGCATCGCGAAGTGATCCGCAAGTTCGGCCGCTTCCCCTATCGCAACACCGCGCTTGGCCGCAATTCGACAGTGACCGAAACGGATTATGTGAGCGGTGGCGGCTACGGCGCGACCGTGGAAGAGCTGAAAAAGGCGGGTTAATCGCGCCGCCTGTTGGGGCGGACTGACCGATCAGAATGTCGAGAGGCCAGCCGATGAGAGGCCCAACACGTGCCCTGATGCCGGACTATCTGCGCTTGTTCGCTTTGTTCGGCATCGTGGTGGTGAACGTGCAGTTCATTGCCTTTTCGCTCCTTAGTGGTCTGACCACTCCGGTTGCCGATAGCGTGGCCGAGATGGTGACGCTTTGGTTGGTCGATGGTCTGGCGCTTTACAAAAGCTATTCCCTGTTTTCGTTCATGTTCGGGGTGGGATTGGGCTTCCTGATGCAGTCAGCTGCGCGCAGGGGGCATGCGTTCGGCAAGCTGTATCGCAACCGGATGATCGGGCTTTTCCTGATCGGTGTCGTTCACGGCTGCCTGTTTTTTCCGGGTGACATCCTGTTTGTCTATTCCGTCACAGGGTCGATCCTGTACCTGATGCGCAACTGGCAACCGGGGCGATTGGCCAAGCTGGGAGCGGCGCTGGTGATCCTGCCGACGCTCGCCTTTGCGTCCTTCATGACGGCGCCGGGCGAGATGCCGGAGGACATCATGGCGCTGGAGCGCCAGGTGATGACAACGGGAAGCTTTGCCGAGACCATCGGGTTCCGCGCTATCGCCTATGCCATCATGTCACCCTTTGTGCTGGTCTTTCAGGGGGCCGCGGCCCTGGGGTGGTTCTGCCTTGGGCTGGCTTCGGTCAAGTCCGGCCTGATCGACACCTCTGATCACCCGCTTTGGACGCGGGCGCGGCGCTGGTGTCTTGTGCCCGGGGTCGGGTTGAGCCTGCTTGCGTCGTGGATGTTGCACGCCGAGGGCATGGATGCAGCCGGTGCGGTGCTTTTGGTCGCGGCACCCGTGTCTACGCTGGGCTATCTGGGGGCCATTGCCGCGATATCACGACCGCCGGGGCCGATCTGGTCGCGGCTGCTGGCCGCCGGGGGATCAAGTCTGAGCGTCTATCTGGGGCAGTCGATTATTCTGTCGACGCTGTTTTCCGGTTATGGATTTGGCCTTTGGGACGCGGTGCCGCGCCCACAGGTCGTTTTGATCGCAATCGCTGTGACCTTTGGTCTGATCGTGGCTTTGGCGGTCTGGCGCAGCTTTTTCCGGCTGGGACCGTTCGAATGGGTCCTGCGGCGGATCACCTATGCGGGGCAGCCCAAAACTCTGCCCGCATAGGATCGTCCCGGTGAGACCTTACTTCGACGCGTTGAAGATCTTGTCGATGTTGTTGCCAAGTGCCGCGTTGAACTCGGCGTCCGACATCTGGTGTGTCAGGCTTTCGGCCAAGGCGCGCGAGAAGCTGGCGATCATCTTGGGGTTCCGGGCCAGACGTTCGCAGGCATCGTCGGTGCTGTAGCCACCGGAAAGGGCCACAACACGCAGCACATTTGGGTGCTCGGCCAGATCGAGATAAAGACCGTCTTCGGTCGGGATGGTGAGCTTGAGCATCACCTGTTGGTCGCAGTCAAGATTGTCCAGATGTGCCGCGATTTCCGTTTTCAGGATCGCTTCGGCCTCGGCCTTGGTGGGGCTGTTGATGTCTACTTCGGGTTCGATGATCGGGACGAGACCTGCGGCACAGACGGTCTTTGCGACCTCGAACTGCTGGGCGACAACGGCCTTGATGCCTGCAGCATTGGCCTCGTGAATGACTGAGCGTTCCTTGGTGCCGAACACGCCCATTGCCTTGGCATCGGCCAGCAGCGCCTCAAGCCCCGGCATCGGCTTCATGATCTGTGCGCCGTTTTCCTTGTCTTCCAGACCTTTGTCGATCTTGAGGAAGGGGACCACGCCGCGCTGCTCCCAAAGGTAGGTCGGCACGGGCACGCCATCGACGCTGTCGCGCATGGTGCGTTCGAACAGGATCGCGCCCAGCACCTTGTCGGATGTGAAGTCGGGGGCGGTCATGATGCGGCAGCGCATCTCGTGGATGAGAGCGAACATTTCCGCATCGCCATTATAGGCGTCTTCCTCGATGCCGTAGAGGCGTAGCGCTTTGGGGGTGGACCCGCCGCTTTGGTCAAGGGCTGCGATAAAGCCTGCGCCGGTCTTGATGCGGTCTGCCATTGCGGTGTCGGTCATGTGAAATCCCCAAGCTGGAATGGTGTGGTTGAGGCTGTCCTAGATCAGCCTTCGTGAAAAAGATAGAGGTTCGCCAGACGGTTAGCGCTAACCTTTCGTGCCTGTGTCCGGACTGCGCCGGGGGCGAACGTTCAGCCAGATGCCATCGCGGGCGCGCACGGTGAGATGGGCGACGGGTTGCGGAGTTTTGCCGGGTACGGGGGTGACCTCGACCGCGCGCAGGAGCAGCGAGAGGAGCAGCGGTCCTTCGGCCATGGCAAAACCTGCGCCGGGGCAGACACGGGGGCCGGCGCTGAAGGGCATGTAGGCGTCGCGGGCTGATTGGCGGGTGTCGTCGGATTGCCAGCGGGACGGGTCGAATGCGTCGGGATCGTCCCAGAGTTTCGTGTGCCGGTGCAGGTGCCACGGGCTGAGCACCAGTTGCGCGGCTTTCGGGATGGCGCGTTTGCGGAAGGTCTCGGCTTTCGTGGTTTCGCGTACCATCATCGGAACAGGCGGGTAGAGCCGCAGAGTTTCGCGGAACACATCGCGGCTGGTGGTCAGGCGTTTGACATCGTTTGGATCAGAGAGTGTGGCGGCCTCCTGCGCGATGCGGTCCTGCCAGTCGGGGGCCGCCGCGCAGCAGTAGAGCGCCCAGCCAAGCGCGCTGGCGCTGGTCTCGTGCCCGGCGAGGAAGAAGATCGCGACCTGATCGAGCATTTCGGCCGCGGTAAAGCACTGGCCGGTTTCGGGGTCGGGGGTGGTCATGATCCGCGTTGCCAGATCGTCAGGTGCGCTGCCGTCGGCGATGGCATGTCGCCGCTGGTCGACAAGTTGGGTGATCAGCGCGCGGATGCGTTTGGCGGCGCGTTTGGTCTCGGCCCTGTGAAAGCGGGGGAACCAGCGGGGCAGGGGCACAAAGGCCGCAAGGTTCAAGATCGGCTGGCTGCGCTGGTAAGCGCGGAATTCGTGGAAGACCTGCGCCGCGATTTCGTCATCAATGGGGATCGAAAACAGCGTGCGGAAGATCACATCGGCGGCGGCGTGGCTGGCGATCTCCTCGATCTCGATCTCTGTGCCTTTGCCGATCTGGTCGAGCACGCGCGCCACCATCGCCTGACCGGCCTCCCACATGGCGGGCAGGCTTTGGGTCAGGCGTCCGCGCTCGAACGCGGGGTCGATGATGCGGCGTTGATGGTCCCAGACGGGACCATTGGTCAGGAAGACCGATTGGCCCAAGAGGGGGCGTAGTCCTTCGCCGATGCGGTCGGATTTCGGGAAATCGCGCGGCCGGTCGCGCAGGATGGTCTGCACCAAGGCCGGATCATTGGCGAGGTAGGAGCGGAAGAACGGCGTGCGAAACTCGGCCATCCACGCGCCGTAAAGGCGCTCGGGTTGGGCCGACAGGATGTCCCGACGGAAAAGCCTCAGATACCTCCAGAGCGACACGCGGTCGGGACGCGATATGGGTTTGGGCGGGATCACGGCGCGGTGTTTGTATATTTGGAGACCGACACGTCGATCCGGCTGGGCGAGGGCGCACGGGTGGCATAGCGCTGGCCGAGCGTGATCGGGCCTGCGGTGATCTGGAAATAGTCGTAGTCGAGCGGGTTCTCGAAGGCGCAGAGATACTGGAAATGCAGTTTGAAATACTGCCGCCGCTGCGCTGCCCACCGCTCGGGCGCCATCGTTCGCGAGAACTGCGCCGAGAACACCAGCGGCCATTGTTTGTCTTGCGTGGCAACACCCGACACGCCGACCGGATCGCATAGTGGAAAACAGCAGCCGTCGCCCTGGGCCGTGACGTCGACCCAGACGATTTCGTCCCGTTCAGAGAGGAACTGCAGGTCGCGGCGCAACTCCCAGGCGTCGGGCAGGAAGGACACCATGGGGATCACGTGGCCAATGCTCAGAAACGACAGCGCGGGGCGCGCGGGCAGGTCGGGGTTGTCGCGCAAGATGTCGGCCAAGATAGACACCGCCAGATGTGCGCCCGAGGAATGGCCGACCACCAGCACTTCGTCATAATCCTCGAGCAGCGCGGCGCCGATGATGCCGCGGAATTCGTCGATCCGGGTTTGCAGGGCAGGCGGGGTTGCGCCCTTGAGGCCTGCTGAGAACGCGTAATCGTGCATCAGGTAATAGGCGTAGATGCGACGGTCCTGGGATTTGAACCAGCGCAGGACCAAGACGACGATCACGAAGAACGGTGCCCAATAAAGCAGCGATGTGCCCCAGGTGAGGATCGCGCCGGGGCCAAGCACCCAGAGGATAGCGGCGGTGAAAACTGTGCTCAGACCCCAGCCAACCAGATGCGCGGCCAGCAGCGCCGCCAGCAGCTGCAGGATGAGAACACCGATTGGGTAGAGCGCGGCCGCCAGCGGGCCTTTGGGCAGCACGGCAAGGCGGCGCAGCGTGCCGCTCGCGATGTAGATCCAGCTTGTGCGGATCAGTTGCCAATAGGTGCCTGGGATGCTGTTCGACATGCTGTCGCGAACGATGTCGGACCAAAGCAGCACCTCGAAATCGGCGGTGACGCGGGCGCCATCAATCAGACCCGAGGCGTGCCAGCCATAGGGGCCATCGTGACTCGACGCCTCAACTTGCAGGCCATAGTCCGAAATCTCGGCCTGTTTGGCACCTTCCGTACGATACAGCTCGCGATACCGGCGGGCCGGGAAAGGGTCATAGCCGGGAATGTAGAACACCTTGCGGCGACGGACGGTCTGGGGCGGGGCGGGCATGGGCGGACTGCTCTTGCTTTTGGGCGAGTGTAACAGTGCCGCAGAAATGCGCCAAATGTTTGGTGCCCGTCTGACGCAGCGGGTGGTTCCGCCGATCCGGGCCGGCGGAACCGATCATCGTGCCGTTATTGCGAGTCTTCGACGACCGCCGGAGCGGTTTCTTCTGCGGTCGAACCGCTGCCCCACAGGTCGAACCCCCAGACAGCGGCGGCGATCAGTGCAGCCAGAACCGCTGCACCGCCACCCCACGCCCAACGGTTGGTGACCTTCGGGACCGTGATGTTCATCGACATGGGAATGCCTCTTGTTGTCATCCGCTGCGGAAACGCCGGTTATTCGGCGGGTTTGACGATCAGGTTGGCCTCAAGCGCGGCCGTCAGTTCGGCTTCATCCACCAGCCCATCGGTGCTGGTGTCGATCGGCGCAAAAAGGTCTTCCGTGAGGTCCGGGTAAGCAACGATCATTTCGTCGAACGACACGAGGTTGTCCCCATTTGTGTCATAGTCCGATATCGCTGCTAACGTCGGTGCCGCGAACAGAGCGGCAAGCATTGCACCAACTGCTACACGACGCATTTCCATCGTCTCCTTTTGTCTGATGTCAGAGGCCCATCCCCTGACGTGCTGCTGAAATTGGAGAGGCCGGATTTCGCTTCAAGACAGGGCTGAAATCGCTCACAAAAATGTGTTGCGCCAGTGAGGATCCGTGTCGTGGCCGGTGGTGTTGAGGCTATGCTGCGCGCGGTACTGCATTGGCGCTGGCATTGTCGGACCGCCGCGCGCTGCTAGCTTTTGCGAAACATCGGATCACACCAGAGCCAGCCCCACCACCGGAGACCTTATGATTGACATCCTCAACATCGTTGCTGCCATTCTGACCATCGCGCTGGGCGCGTTCGGGATGCTGGCACCGCGCTATACGGCCGGAGTGCTGGATTTGAAGACCGGCGAGACCACGATGGGCCTGTCGGAACTGCGGGCATCGGTGGGCGGCATGTTTGTGATCGTCGGTGCCGCGTGCTTGTGGCTGGGCACGCCTTGGGCCTACGCGATGATGGGATTTGTCTATCTCGGCGCGGGGCTGGGGCGCGGGTTGTCCCTCTTGCTCGACAAGCCGCCCTTTCCCAAGGCGCATCTCTATTTTCTGTTCGAGGCGGTATTTGCGGCCTGGTTGCTGATCGTCAACCTGCCATTGGCTCAGGGGCTGTCCCAGTAGCGCCGGCGCTCTTGCCAGATCTTTTCGCCGATCAGGCAGTCACTTGGGTCGAGACGAGACGATTGCGCAGGCACGATCTGCACCTCGGGTGGGCGTGACACCATTTCCAGCACCAGCTTGCGCTGCACCGCTTCGGCGAAATCGTCCCAATCGAAAACCGGGATGACAAAGGACCCCGGCCCGCCGATGACGCAGCTTTCATAATAGATGTCGAGGTTTTCGAGATGCCACGCGTTGTCCATACCTTCGCGGGTCAGCAGCGGCAGGCCATTGATGATGATCCCCTTGGCCAGAACGGCATCACGGGCGACCGTCACGGCGCGGCCCTGATTGTTGGGGCCGTCACCCGAGATATCAATGACGCTACGCAAGCCTTTGTAATCGTTTGTTTCAATCAGGCGTGCGCCAAAGACCAAAGCCTCGGAAATCGAGGTGCGGCGCAGCGCGGGGTCAAACCGCGACGTCAGGATTTCGGCAAAGGCGTCAAGGTCGTCACGGGTCTGCAGAAGCCGCCAATCGATCACGACTTCCTGCGTGCCAGCCCATTCAACATAAGTGATGGCGACAGTTTGAAGGAGGCCAGACTGAAGGGCTGCGAACACCGCGTCCGAGCGTAACGCCTCGGCATAGCCTTTGCGCTGAATCTCAAGCTCGCGTTCCGTCATCGACCGGGACACGTCCACCATAAGGACGAGTTCGAGATCGACCTCGATATCCCCGGCATGTGTTGCCTTCGGACTGAAAAAGCCGAGCGCGACCGCGATCAGAAGGGCAAGGATGGATTTCATTCCGTCAGCATGCCCAACCGAACGCGGTCGGTCCAATCACAAGTTGTGTAACCGTCGCCAAAAGCAGCCTGTCACCGTGACTTCACCGGGCAGGTGTTGATGCCGAGGATCGAATAAAGCGGGCATACGCCGATCAGGCCGGTGGCGAGCGGCACAATGCCGATCAGGCCCCACATGGTCTGCGGTCCGACAAAGACGAGCGACAGCAGGACAAGGCCGACAATCACACGCAGGGCGCGGTCGATGGTTCCTTCGTTCTTGGTCATGATGGATCTCCTTTTCATGCTCCTGAGGGGAGAGTAGCAAAAGGAGGTGGCCCCTGACGGTGACAGAGTCACCGAGGATCTGCGGCAATCTGTTCCAAGGCGCGTTTGTCCTTGATGGCGATGCCATCAGCCATTTGTTCGACCATGCCTTTGTCTGCAAACACCGCCAGCCGCCTTGTGACATAAGCGCGGCCCGATGCGGTTTCAGCGGCCAACGCGGCATGGGTCGCGTGCACGACGCCGTGGTCAGCCAGCCGCAAGAGCGCCTTGGCCAACCGCGCGTCAAAGCCGGTGAGGGCCACGTCTTCGACCAGTTGCTGGTATTCCGCAAACCGCAGGGCAACAGAGCTGAGCACCTTCTGGCGGAAGGAGGCGTCGTCTTCCAACTGCTGGCGGAACTGTGCAGCCGGGATCAAAATGCCTTCGATATCCGCCTCGACAATGCCTTCAGCGCCATAGGAGTGGCCGTCCACGAGGCAGGAAAAGGTTTGCAGGCAGACCTCTCCGGGACGCACCCGATAGAGGACCACTTCGCGCCCCGACGCCCCGGTCAGCATGACGCGGATCGCCCCTTTGGTCAGGTCCAGAAAACCGGGACATTCCTGACCCGGCTGGAACAGCGTCTGGCCCTGCCGGGCGGTGAAGGGACGGACCTGTGTCACGGCAGGCCGACCACAACGCCCTCGCGAATGACAGTGGGGTCATAGGCCTTGCGGGCAAACACTTCGCGCACCATCGGCTCAAAATGTTCGAGCGGTTTCATCGGGTAGTCGGGGTCGAAGGACGACTGGTCCCAGCGTTCGCAGAAATCGGCGCAGGACTGGAAGCAGGGGTGGTCCTTGAACCGGTCGCGCGCGTTGCGGTCCCAGCCGTAATGGTGGCCGTAGTACAGCATCTGGAAGATGCCATGATGTTCGACAACCCATGCGACCTCCCAGCGGACGAAAGGCCGGATCACCTCGGCAGAGAACCGGTCGTGGTTTTGCGGGGCCAGCCCATCACCCACGTCATGCAGCAAGGTGCCCACGATCCAGTCAAGATCTGCGCCGTCGTTTTCCGCGCGGGTGGCGGATTGCAGACCGTGTTGCAGGCGGGTGATGCGGTAGCCTTCGAGCGTCGTTTCGCCCTGACGGCGCAATTCGTCCAGAACGCGGTCTGGCGTCAGCGCGAGGTACGGCTTTTCCAGCTTTTCCAGCAGCTCGTAATCTTCCTTGGTGCCATCCTTCATCTGGGTGAAGGACACGGTCTGTGTGTCGCTCATTGGCTTAATCCTCTTGCTGGTCGCATCATGCGTCAGCTTGTGTGATTGCGCCAGATGCCC
This sequence comes from Marivita sp., assembly GCF_048006345.1. Taxonomy (GTDB): domain Bacteria; phylum Pseudomonadota; class Alphaproteobacteria; order Rhodobacterales; family Rhodobacteraceae; genus Marivita. Next base: position 662,239 of record NZ_CP180351.1, read on the forward strand.
CTTGAATTCGGGGCGCAAAACCCCGATATTCGTGATGTTCCTTCGGGGACTATGGACATAAACGCGCGTTCAATAAGCGGCTCGGACCCGGGGGCGGTACCCGGCGGCTCCACCAAACAACCTGTCATTTGCAGGACCATGGGGCCGAAACAGGATCGACGAACGTCTAAACACGTTAGCTTTGTCTCGGTGAGATACCACCGTTATCGGTTCACCAAGTATAGTTGCAAATGACAACCATGCTCCGGTAGCGCTCGCAGCGTAAGCTGTTCGCAATACCGAACTTTAAGCCCTTGCGCCTAGCAGCGTAAGGCGGGGTTCGCAGGCACCTGGCAACAGAAGCCTGCATTTTCAAATCAGTACAGTTCGATCTTCACCTATTGCGTGAAGTCCGTGATGACGGCGGTTCCCGGCGGGGTTGGCCCGCGCATGGCGGCCAGTTCGGCGCTTGCGCCCGACAGCGTGACCTCGCGCGACACCATCGGGCGGATGTCCACTTGTCCGCGCTCGATCATGTCGAGCAGTGTGGGGTATTTCCAGGCGGGCATGCCGCGTGTGCCGAAGAACGAGAGTTGTTTGCCGTAGATGTCGCGCATGTTGACAGTCATCATGCCGGTTTCGCCCGCAGGCATGCCGACCTGAACATGTCGGCCGAGGATGCGCAGGCAGTCGATGGAGGCATTGGTCGTGGCCTCGATTCCCAGTGCTTCTATGGAGACGTGTGCGCCGCCGCCGGTGATGTCGTGAATCGCACTGGCGACGTTTTCCTTGATCGCGTTCACCGCCGCATCGGCCCCGAGGCTTTTCGCGTGCTCAAGCTTTTCATCCACCACATCGACCACAACGACCTGTGCGCCCAGCATCTTGGCCAGGAGCATCGCCGACAAGCCGATCCCGCCCGTGCCGTGGATCGCCACCCATTCACCGGCGCGGACATTGGCGCGGTCGGTGAGCGCGTGCCACGCGGTTGTCACGCGGCAGCCCAGACCGGCGGCGAGCGCGGGGGTCATGGACTCGGGCAGGGGAACAAGGTTGTGGTCAAAGGGCACCGCCACCAGTTCGGCATAGGCCCCCGGTGTCCCAAAGCCGGGCACGATCTGGCTGGCGCAGGTGTTGGACACGCCGGTCTGACAGGCCGGGCAGCTGCCGCAGGCGAGGATGAAGGGCGCGATCAGACGCGCGCCGACTTTGTGCTTGGCCTGCGCCCCGGCCTCAACGACTGTGCCGCAATATTCATGGCCCAGAATGTCGCCCGGTTTGACCTTGGGGTGTTCGCCGGTCCAGCCGTGGAAATCCGACCGGCAAACGCCGCAAGCCTCGACCTTGAGGACAACGCCGTTCTCGGGGCAAACGGGGTCCGGCACGGTTTCGATGGACAGATCTTCGTTGAACGCCCGGATCACGGCTGCGCGCATGGTGTTTCCTCCCTTGTTTGCTGCATATGAATCCGGCGTGCCGCGAAGATCAAAGAGAAAATCGACTTTGCCAGCCCTGCGCTCACGTCTGTTTCACTTGACGGCGCTCGCGTGAACGGCATCAGTTGGATGATGTTTTGGCGGAGTGTTTTCATAGCCTTGTGTCTTGCCCAGCCAGCACAGGCGTGCCGGACGGCATTGATCCTTGCCATGGATGTTTCGCAATCGGTCGACCCCGGTGAGTATCGTCTTCAGATCGACGGGTTGGCGGCGGCTTTGCGGGATCCCGAAATTTCCGAGATCCTTGTGCGCGACGAGGTGGCACTGAGCGTGATCCAGTGGTCAGGGGTCGATGCGCAAGAGGTCAGCCTGGACTGGACGCAAATGATCAGCCCCAGTCATGTGCAATTGTTCGCGTCTGCTGTGGAACGCCTGCCGCGCGCCTTTGTCATGTCGAACACGGCACCCGCCGAAGCGATGAACAAAGCGCTACGCCATTTCGACCGTGCCCCGGACTGCACGCGGCGGATCATCGATATGTCAGGCGACGGCACGCCCAATGCCGGAGGCGAAGTGCGCCAGATGCGCCGCGCGGCCGAACGGGCAGGGGTGACGGTGAACGGGTTGGCGATCGAAGGGCTGGGCCGTGCGATCACCAATTTCTATCAGCGCAGCGTGATCACCGCGGACGGGTTCGTCGAGACCGCCCGCGGGCACAGGGATTATGCCCGCGCGATTCGCCGGAAGATCCTGCGTGAAATCAGCTCTGTCTTCGGCTGAGTGTTTTCCACCTGATGTCCGGATTTGGGGCATGCGGACACTTTCGTTTTCGATTTAATGCAATATGATCAGGGTAGACTCGGGAGATGACGGCGATGACGACTGGCATCAATTATGGCAGCCTGATGCATCAGGCGATGCGCGGTTTGATCCGCACCGTCCTTCAGGACGTCCAAAGAGATGGTCTGCCGGGGGATCACCATTTCTTCATCACCTTCGACACAGGCCATCCGGATGTGGAAATCGCGGATTGGCTGTCGGACCGCTATCCCGGCGAAATGACCGTCGTGATGCAGCATTGGTTCGACAATCTGGAAGTGGCGGAGGACGGATTTGCCGTGACGCTGAACTTCGGGGACGCCCCCGAACGGCTGTATATTCCGTTTGATGCCGTCCTCACCTTTGTCGACCCGTCGGTCGAGTTCGGTCTGCGCTTTGAAAGCATGGAGGGTGAAAGCGACGACGACGGAGCGCTTGTTCCTGCGCCGCGCGCCGTGAAAGAGCCCAAGGTCCGCCCCAAGATCAAGGAAGTCGATGCTCCGAAGGCCGGACGCAAAGACGCCGATGTCGTCAGCCTCGATACTTTCCGCAAGTAAGGCCCTTGCCAGTTTGACAATTGCCCTGCCGGTGGGTTGCCGCTAAACGGCCTGCAACTGCATGCCGAGGAGGCCGAAATGGCTCAGACCCGCACAGAATCCGACAGTTTTGGCCCGCTTGAAGTTCCCTCTGACAAGTATTGGGGGGCGCAGACACAGCGGTCGATCATGAACTTTCCCATCGGCTGGGAAAAGCAGCCTATTGCGATTGTCCGCGCGCTGGGTGTGATCAAGAAAGCCTGCGCACAGGCGAACAAGGCGTCCGGCGATCTGGATGCGAAACTGGCCGATGCGATCATTCAGGCGGCGGGTGAGGTCATCGACGGCACCTTCGACGACAACTTTCCGCTGGTGGTCTGGCAGACCGGGTCGGGCACCCAGTCGAACATGAACGCCAACGAGGTCATTGCGAACCGCGCGATTGAAATTCTGGGCGGCGTGATCGGATCGAAAGACCCGGTTCACCCCAATGACCACTGCAACATGGGCCAGTCGTCGAACGACACCTTCCCGACCGCGATGCACATTGCGGCGGCGATGATGGTGCGCGACACGCTGCTGCCGGGGCTGGAAAAGCTGGCGGCGGGGCTTGAGCAAAAATCGAAAGAATTCGCCAACATCATCAAGATCGGTCGGACCCACACCCAGGACGCCACGCCGCTGACACTGGGGCAGGAGTTCTCGGGCTACGCGCACCAAATCCGTCAGGGCATCGCGCGGGTCAAAGCCTGCCTTCCGGGCATCTACGAGCTGGCGCAGGGTGGCACAGCTGTGGGCACCGGTCTCAACACCAAACAGGGTTGGGGCGAGACCGTGGCGGCCAACATGGCCGAGATCACGGGGCTGCCGTTTGTGACCGCGCCCAACAAGTTCGAGGCGCTGGCCGCGCATGACGCGATGGTGTTCATGTCGGGTGCTTTGGCCACTGTCGCCGGATCCTGCTACAAGATCGCCAACGACATCCGCTTCCTTGGGTCCGGCCCGCGCTCGGGTCTCGGCGAGTTAATCCTTCCGGAGAACGAGCCGGGATCGTCGATCATGCCGGGCAAGGTGAACCCGACACAGGCCGAGGCGCTGACGCAGGTGGCGGCGCATGTCATGGGCAACGATGCGGCGATCAAGTTTGCCGGAAGCCAAGGGCATTTCGAGCTGAACGTCTACAATCCAATGATGGCCTATAACCTGTTGCAATCCATGCAGTTGCTGGGTGACGCGGCGGACAGCTTTACCGAACGGATGCTCTTGGGGATCGAGGCGAATGAGCCGCGCATCGACAAGCTGATGAAGGAATTGCTGATGCTAGTGACGGCGCTGGCGCCGACCATCGGCTATGACAACGCCACCAAGGTCGCCAAGACCGCGCACAAGAACGGCACCACGCTCAAGGAAGAGGCGATTGCGCTGGGCTTTGTCGATGCCGAGACTTTTGACCGCGTGGTGCGTCCCGAGGACATGATAGGTCCGAAGGGGTAAGCCGTTTCGAAACGGCTTGGGACGCGATTTCGAAATCGCGTCGGCAAGGCCCTTCGAAGGGCCTTGCGTCGCTCTGCCGGGGACGTATCCTTGCCACATGAGCAGCGTCACCAACCTCAACCAGTTTCGCAAGACCAAGGCGCGGGCCGTAAAGCGCGCCAAGGCGGATGAGAATTCGGTCAAGTTCGGGCGCAGCAAGGCGCAGAAGGCGCTGGAGAAATCGCAGGCTGAAAAGGCCAAGCGCGATCTGGACGGCAAATCCACCACATGAGCGGACGGCCCGTCAAACGGTCACTGACCCTGCGGGGACATCGCACCAGCGTGTCTCTGGAGGATGCATTCTGGCGCGCGTTTCGGGATATTGCCGAGGCGCGGGACATGCCGATCAACGCGCTTGCAGCAGAGATCGACGAGGCGCGGGAGATCGAGGTCGGATTGGCCTCGGCGATCCGGGTCTATGTGCTGGATTGGTATCGGGATAGACAGTCGCCAACGCAATCGTCGGGCGCGGCAAGTTAATAGGGCAAGCGTTCGCCCGGGTGGGCACGGAACGCGCCCGCCATGGGTCGGGCGGACGCGTTGCCGCCGCTGGCGCGACGGCGGGTCTCATGATTGGCGATCTTACCCGATCACATTATGCTCGGGTCCATACGGGAACCCGGTGATGTTGGTTGCGCCATCCTCGGTCACGACAAGGATGTCATGCTCGCGGTAACCGCCAGCCCCGGCAGTGCCTTCGGGGATCCAGAGCATCGGTTCGATTGACACAACCATGCCCGGCTCCAGCACCGTGTCGATGTCCTCGCGCAGTTCCAGACCGGCTTCGCGGCCATAATAGTGGCTGAGGATGCCGAAGGAGTGGCCGTAGCCGAATGAGCGGTAGTGCAGCAGGTTTTCCTGCGCGAACAGGCGGTTGATCTCGTCACAAATCTGGGCGCAGGAGATGCCCGGTTTGATCAGGCTCAGGCCCAGTTCATGGGCAGCGACGTTGGCGTTCCAGATGCGCAGGGACTCGGCGTCGGGTTCTCCAAGGAACAGCGTGCGTTCCAAAGCCGTGTAATAGGCCGAGATCATAGGGAAGGTGTTGAGGCTCAGGATGTCGCCGTATTGAAGTTGTCGCATTGTCACCGGGTTGTGGGCGCCATCGGTGTTGAGGCCGGACTGGAACCAGACCCAGCTGTCGCGCATCTCGCTGTCGGGGAAGCTGCGGGCGATCTCGAGCTCCATCGCGTCGCGGCCCGCCATGGCGATGTCGATCTCGCGGGCACCGGCCCGGATGGCATCGCGGATGGCATAGCCGCCCACATCGGCTACACGGGCGCCTTCGGTGATGAGCGCGATTTCGGCGGGAGATTTGACCATGCGCGAGCGCATCGTGTCGGGGGCGATGTCGATCACCTCGCGGGTGTTCAGGAACGCATCCAGCGTGGCGCGGGCGGCGAGGGTCAGGTGATCGCCTTCGACACCGATGCGACGACCTGTGCCGACCAGTGCGGCGACCGCGCGCCAGTAATTGTTGCGCTCCCAATCGGTGTAGATGACGTTGTCACAATGCGCCCGGCGCCACGGCTGGCCGCCGTCGATATTGGCGCTGACGGTGGTGCAGGTGTTGTGGGTCACGACAAGGCCATAGGGACGACCAAAGCTGCAATAGAGAAAGCCCGAGTAGTAGGCGATGTTCTGCATCGAGGTCAGCAGCACCGCGTCGAGATTGTGGCTGGCCATGATCGTACGAAGGCCTGCGATGCGCTGGTCATACTCGGCCTGCGCAAAGGGCAGCGGGGCCTTGTCGCCATTGTGGCAGGTAAAGGTCTGGGGACGGTTGGGGGTATCGAACATAGTCAAGTCTCCGAGCATCTGCCGGGACTTCACGAAAAACGCCCGGCATCACATCCGGGCGTTCAGGACGATACGCTTTCTGAGGAAAGCTTGATGTGGGTCTTGCTCCGACGACGCCATCGTCGGCACATCTGTGCTTTCGATGGCGAAGGGCGGTGAGTTTGTCAATATGGATTGTACAGGGTCACAGACGGCGATTGATCGCCACGGTGCCGAGCAACATGTCGGTCAGGCCCTGACCCCGTTCCGTGAAGAACATCATCGCGATGGAGATCAGCTGCAGCGGGAAGATCGACATCGACACGGTATAGCCCAGCGTGTGCATGAAAGCCTGGCTGAAGTCGAAATGCTCGCCCCGGCTGTCGCGGAATTCGATGGACATCAGGCGCATCCCCCATGTGGCTGACCCGCCGGTCAACGTGGCCACGCGGTAGATGAAGCCCACCACGAAGAAAAGAAGCGGCAGGAACCAGAGAGCGATGAACAGGGTCATCACCACGATCGGCACCACCAGCGCAAGGATCAGCGCTGCGTCGATCACCCACGCCAGGCCACGCTTGATCGGGACGCTGTCGTAGAATTCAGGCTGAACCATCGGGTCCGGCAGGTTGGGATAGGTATCAGAGGCGTACATCGTCGGGAACCGTAGCTTTCGGGACAGGGACAGGTGTGGCCCCGATATTGGGGCCACGGGCGGTGTATACAAGGCTTACGCCTCTTCGGACTCGCGGGCAGCTTTTGCGGTCTTGGCGCGGTCTTCCATGAACTGGTCGAACTCGGCCTTGTCCTTGGCATCGCGCAGGCGCTTCAGGAACGCTTCGAAATTTTCCTGCTCTTCTTCGAGACGGCGCAGGGTTTCGGACTTGTAGGCGTCAAAGGCGCTGTTGCCGGACGAGCGCATGGTCGTGAAGTGCGAAGACATGCGGCGACTGCGATTGCAGGAAGAATTGAACATACGTTTGCTCCAGATCATGTAGGCAAGAAGGGCGAGACCGATGGGCCAGAAGAAGATAAGGCCAAGGACCATTGCGGCGATCCAGGCGCCTTTACCTTTGTTGTCCAGCCACGCCTCGGCGCGGGAAAACCAACCCATTCGGGCCGGAAGAGATGCGGGGGCGGCGATCGTGCTCATTGTCAACTCCGTTGTTTGCGTGATGTGAATGTCTTTCACATTGAACAGATCGGAGTTTGTTTGGGTGATTTCAAGAAAGAATGTGAATGTTTTTTACATTTACTTACTTTATGAAGTGAAATCAGTTATTTGCGCGTTGCAAATTTTTGGAAGCAGCGCGGGATCGAGCGGAAAAACATGCCGCGGCGTGCCTGCTGCGGCCCAGATCACGTTGAATTCCAGCAGCCGGGGGTCCAGCCAGGCCCGGATCGGATTGAGATGTCCGACAGGGGACACGCCCCCGATGGCAAAGCCTGTCTGTGCGCGGATCAGGTCGGCATCCGCCTTGCCCAAGGCTTCACCCGCGCAGGCCGATGCCTTGCTCGAATCGACACGATTGCCGCCCGCTGTCAGAAACAGCACCGCATCGCCGCTGGTTTCGGCGCGGAAGATGATGGATTTGGCAATCTGATCGAGGTGACAGCCCACGCTGTCGGCGGCCTCTTGTGCCGTGCGGGCCTGCCCGACATCGCGGATATCTGCAGGCAATCCCAGTGTTTCGAGGGCGGTGCGCACACGGGCGAGGCTTTTGCTCATGGGGTCTCTCTTTGGGAACACGGACTGTTCTGTTGTGATAGGACGTCAGACATATTCGGAAAAGGTGAGATTGCCCATTGTGCAATGGATGGCTCTGGCCTTATGGTAGTCGCTAGCCCAATCCGTTTCACGGAATGCGGGTACATGAGTTTCGCTGTTCTGAGCATCGGCAGAGTGTCCTGAGTTCAGAGCAGGCTGATATGGCCCAAAAGGCCTTCTACAAACACCTGAGGTTTATCCGAACATCAGGTTCGCAACGGACGCGGTCACCCCTGTGACATGTGTCGGAGAAGAAACGCGATGAAACGCGCGCAGGACATGAGGCCAGAGCAACGGGGTGTTTCACCCCGGCCAGCCGCTGCGCACGCACTCGCCATGACAAGACACACCCGATCCCGGCCCCTTACCGAAAGGTGGGGGCGGCGGCGGTTGTGCGCACGGAACATATGCCCAAGAAAATGCTTATCGATGCCACCCACGCGGAGGAAACCCGCGTTGTGGTGGTCGACGGAACCAAGGTTGAGGAATTTGACTTTGAATCCGAAAACAAACGCCAGCTTGCTGGCAACATCTACCTCGCAAAAGTAACACGGGTCGAACCGTCGCTTCAGGCGGCGTTCGTGGATTACGGTGGCAATCGCCACGGTTTCCTCGCGTTTTCGGAAATCCACCCCGACTACTATCAGATCCCGGTCGCGGACCGCGAAGCGCTGATGGAAGAAGAGCGTGCCTATGCCGAAAGCCAGGCGCGCCGTGAGGACGAGGACGAAAAGCCGAAATCACGTTGTGGTCGGGGCCGCAATCGGTCGCGTGCCGCCAAGGCCGACAGCGATGACGCGGTCGCAACCAAAGACGTGTCGGACGAAATCTCCGGGATGGAGACCATCGACCTTTCGGACGAGGGCGACGACGACACCGAAGGCCTGTCGCCGATGGAAACCGTCGCGGAAACTCCGGTCGAAGAACCCGAGTATATCGAGACATCAGAGCCCGCGGCGCTGCATGACGAGGATGATGACGAGGATGATCTGTCCCAGCCGGCGGATCGCGATGAAAACATCGAATCCGTCGCCGATGACGACACCGAGGAAGATATCCGCCCGCGCCGCAAGCCGCGCCCCAAGCGCTACAAGATTCAGGAAGTCATCAAAGTGCGCCAGATCCTTCTGGTGCAGGTCGTCAAGGAAGAACGCGGCAACAAGGGCGCGGCGCTGACCACCTATCTGTCGCTGGCAGGTCGGTACTGTGTGCTCATGCCGAACACGGCGCGGGGCGGTGGCATCAGCCGCAAGATCACCAACGCGCCGGACCGAAAGAAGCTCAAGGAAATCGCCAACGAGATCGACGTGCCCAAGGGCGCGGGTCTCATCATCCGGACGGCAGGCGCCAAGCGCACCAAGACCGAGATCAAGCGCGACTACGAATACCTGCAGCGTCTGTGGGAGCAGATCCGCGAGTTGACGCTGAAATCTATCGCGCCGGCGAAGATTTACGAGGAAGGCGACCTGATCAAACGGTCGATCCGCGATCTCTATAACCGCGACATCGACGAGGTTCTGGTCGAGGGCGAACGCGGTTATCGCATCGCCAAGGACTTCATGAAGATGATCATGCCGTCCCATGCCAAGAACGTGAAACATTACGCCGACCAGATGCCGCTCTTTGCGCGTCATCAGGTGGAGTCCTACCTGTCGGGCATGTTCAACCCGACCGTGCAGCTCAAATCCGGCGGCTATATCGTGATCGGTGTGACCGAAGCGCTTGTGGCCATCGACGTGAACTCGGGCCGCGCCACCAAGGAAGGCTCGATCGAGGAAACGGCGCTCAAGACCAACCTTGAGGCCGCTGAAGAAGTGGCGCGTCAGTTGCGCCTGCGTGACCTTGCTGGCCTCATCGTGATCGACTTCATCGACATGGACGAGCGCAAGAACAACGCCGCCGTCGAGAAGCGCATCAAGGACAAGCTCAAGAACGATCGTGCGCGCATTCAGGTTGGGCGCATCTCGGGTTTTGGCCTGATGGAAATGTCCCGCCAGCGTCTGCGTCCCGGCATGATCGAGGCGACGACCCAGCCGTGCCCGGCCTGCCATGGTACAGGGTTGATCCGGTCGGATGACAACATGGCGCTGCAGGTGCTGCGTCAGATCGAGGAAGAAGGCGTGCGCCGCCGGTCACGCGAGGTTCTCGTACGTTGCCCGGTTTCCATCGCGAACTTCCTGATGAACCAGAAACGCGAACATGTCGCCCAGATCGAGCTGCGGTATGGCATGTCGGTGCGGATTGAAGGCGATGTGCATCTGGTCAGCCCGGACTTCACCATCGAGAAGTTCAAGACAGCGACCCGCGTGGTGCCTGAAGCCCCCGCCCATGTCGTTTCCGTCAACTTGTCCCTGATGGATCAGGTCGATGAGGATGCGGCGGAAGACGAGGATGAGGACGAGGGCGAGGATCAGGTCGACGCGGTGACTGAGACCGTCGAAGAAGACGAGTCCAAGCCGAAGAAGCGCCGCCGCCGGTCGCGCCGTGGCGGACGTGGTCGCAACCGCAACCGCGATCGTCAGGACGACGGCGAGAACGGGGCCGAGGCTGGCGAGTTGGACGAGACCTCCGACGGCGAAGGCGCTGTAGACGCGGTTGAAGCCGACGCGGCATACGATGCCTCGTCAGATGCTGATGCCGCAGACGAGACTCCGGCCAAACCCAAGCGGACCCGCAGCCGGTCCCGCAAGTCGGGCTCCACCGCCAAGGCAGACGGGGCAGAGGCCAAGACGGCCAAGGCAGAGGTGGAAGATGCACCTGTGGTCGACGCTGAGGCAGTCGACGCTGCTCCTGCAGAAGAGGATGCGCCCAAGAAAAAGCCGCGCAGCCGGTCCCGCAAGAAGGCAGAGCCCAAGGCGGATGCTGACGGTGCTGTTGAGGCCGCCGAAGAGACCGTAGAGGCAGTTGCCGAAACGGCAGACGCACCCAAGGCGAAGAAAGCTCCGGCGCGCCGTTCACGGGCAAAGAAAGCTCCTGAACCCGAGGCTCCTGCCGCGGCCGTGATCCCTGCCGAAGAGATCGCCCCCGTGCCGGAATTGGCGGCACCGGAGACGGTCGAGGCCGAAGCAACTGCGCCAGACGTCACCGAGGAACCGGCTCCGGTTGCCGAGACCGTCTCGGAAGAACCTCCGGCGGCGTCGCCTGAACCGGAAACGGTCGGGGCAGATGCCGAAAGTGCGTCCGACGACAGCAACAAGAAAAAGCGTCGTGGTTGGTGGTCTCTTGGCCGCTGATCTCTGACCGATCGAACCAAGAAACGCCCTCGTGTCCTTCACGGGGGCGTTTTGCGTTTTCGGCTATGCCTTGCGGATCACCCAAAGCATGGCAGCGCCCTGTTCCTGGCTTTTGACCAGCGTGTGCCCAGCTTCATTGCAAAAATGCGGCATGTCGACGATGGCGGCCGGGTCGTCGGTCAGCACGTGCAATTCGCTGCCGGACGACAGACCCATAAGACGCTTGCGCGCCTTGAGAACGGGCAGGGGGCACAGAAGCCCGGTGGCATCGAGATGTTCACTCATACACGCGATTTAGGCGTGTCCGATGTCGCTGTCCACTGGCTTGGCACGATCATGTGACCCCGCGTCGCGTGACAGCGCCCAAGGCTTGGCATATGTCGAGGGTATGTTGGAATTTCAGATCATAGACGCCGCCCTGTTTCCGGCCATGAGCATCGCGCTTCTGGCGGGGGCACTGTCGTTCCTCAGCCCCTGTGTGCTGCCCATCGTGCCGCCGTATCTTGCCTATATGTCGGGGGTCAGTGTGGCGGATATGGAGCAGGGGGGCTCGGGTCGCAGAAAGGCCGTGATCTCGGCGCTGTTCTTTGTACTGGGTCTGTCGACGATCTTCATCCTGCTTGGGTTCACTGCCTCTGCCTTCGGAGCCTTCTTCCTTGAATATCAGACGCAACTTGCGCAGGCCTCCGGCGTTGTCGTGATCCTGTTCGGTCTGCACTTTCTGGGCGTGTTTCGCATTCCGTTTCTGGATCAGGAAAAGCGGCTTGAGGCTGGCGACCACGGTGGCTCGGCCTTTGGCGCGTATGTGCTGGGCCTTGCTTTTGCCTTTGGCTGGACGCCGTGCATCGGCCCGCAACTGGGCGCGATCCTGTCACTGGCGGCGTCCGAGGCATCTGTGGCCCGAGGAACGGTTCTGCTGGGCGTTTATGCGGCAGGACTGGGCATCCCGTTCCTGCTGGCGGCGATGTTCATGACCCGCGCCATGGGTCTGATGAACCGCATCAAGAAGCACATGCGCAAGATCGAACTGGCGATGGGGGCGTTGCTGGTGATCGTGGGTATCGCGCTGGTCACCGGGGCGTTTACCTCCTTCGCCTTCTGGCTGCTCGAGACGTTCCCGGGACTGGCGCTTCTGGGTTAACCGCCCTCAGCGCGTGGCGCGGGCTTTGAGGACCGACTGCCCCAGTGTGATCGTGTAGGCTTCGAGTGTCGCCAGCGCCCGGTCCACCGACGCCACATCACGGATTTCCAGACCAGCCACGATGGCGCGGTGCAGGTCGATGATCTCTGCCCGGCTTCGGGCGGTGAAGGTGATCATGTTCATGAGGGGCTGCATCGCCTCGACGCTACCAGCCAGATGATAGCTGAGCACTTCGTTGCCAGCGCAATCCACCAGCGCCCGGTGGAAGGCCACGTCGGACGCGCAGAACGCCTCGTCGGACAAGTCGGGTGCTGCCTGCGTGTCGATCTCGGAGCGCATCGCGGCCAGAAGTGCGTCGGTGCGTCGTTCGGCGGCCAGAGCGGTGCAACTGCGCTCCAGCGCGTAGCGGGCTTCGCAGGCAACCTGGAAGCTGATCGCGTTCATTCCCAGCAGCAAGGTCGAGGTGGTGACTTGCTGTGCCCGGGCTTCCTCATAAGAGAGGTGATTGACAAAGGCCCCGCCAAACGCGCCGCGTTCGGTGCGGATCAGCGACTGCGCGGCCAGCCGTTTCAACGCCTCGCGCACGGTGGCACGGGACACGCCGTGTTGATCTGCCAGCTCTGCCTCAGAGGGCAGGCGGTCGCCGACAAGTAACCGACCATCCACAATCGCAGTGCGGATGGCGTCCGCGATCTGGGCGGACAGGCTTTTCTCGGGTTCTGCATTTTTCATTTGTCAGGCATTTAAATGTCTGACAATTATTTTGGCAAGGCCCGAGTTGTCGGGCAGGGAGAGAATTTGCATGCTGGCAGACCGGATCAGACAGATGAGCGCGCCGCATTGGCTGGCTCTCTATGGTCTGGTTCTGCTGTGCTGGCTGGTGCTGGCCCTGATGGCGGTGCCGCCTGATCTGCGCGATGTGGCGCGGGTGTTCGGTGGCGATTTCTGGGAAGCGTTCTGCACAACAACACCGGATGCGGCCGGGTACCTGCGGCTCTGGATCATGTGGGGGCTGATGTCGGGTGCGATGATGGCGCCGACCGCTCTGCCTGCGCTGGCCACCTATGACGATCTGGGGCGGTCGACCGAGACCGACCTGGGCGCATTGCTGGCGGGGTATCTGGCGGTCTGGCTGGGCTTTTCGGCGCTGGCGGCGGGATTGCAGATCGGGCTGTTCGGTCTTGGCTGGGTCAGCGCCTTTGGCGACAGCCGTTCGGCGCTGCTGTCCGGTGGGCTTCTGGTGTTGGCCGGGGCCTATCAGTTCAGCGCGCTGAAAGAGGCGTGTCTGGCCAAGTGCCGGATGCCGATCACGTTTTTCATGGCGCATTGGAACGAGGGCGCATGGCGCAACGGGCTGCGCCTTGGGGCCGTGTGTCTTGGCTGCTGCTGGGCGCTGATGCTGCTCGGCTTTGTCGGCGGTGTGATGTCGCTGGGCTTTATGGGCCTCGCGACGCTGGTGATGACGTTGGAGAAATTGCGCGCTGGGGCCTGGATCACCCGGCCTTTGGGTGTGGTCCTGATTGGGGCTGGCCTGAGTGTGGCGCTTTTGGGATCGTAAGGGAGAGATGCGATGAGTGACCGATTGGACGTGGCGGAAAAGCTGGACAACCGCCATCCGGCCGCAGGGCGGCGGGAGCCGGAAATCCAGCCCTGGGCGATCAAGGGAGAGCTGATCCTCAACTGCAACTGCACGGTGTTCTGCCCCTGCGTGGTCAGCCTTGGCAAGCACCCGCCCACCGAGGGCCATTGCCAGACATGGGGCGGCGTGCGGATCGATTCCGGCCATTATGGCGATATTGATTTTTCCGGTCTGAACATCGGTCTCTTGATCGAGATCCCCGGCATGATGAGCCGTGGCAATTGGAAAGTGGCGCTGTTCGTGGACGAGCGCGCGGATGATCCCACCTTCGACGCGCTGGTCAAGGTGTTCAGCGGCGCCGCCAAGGGCACGACGGGTCTGTTCCAGGTGCTGGTGGGCGAGTTCCTTGGGGCCGAACGTCAGCCCGTCACCTATGAGACCGAGGGCAACACCCGCCACATCACCGTGGGGCGCAAGATTCAGGGGATCGTGCATCCGGTGGGCGGCAATGATCCGTCGAAAGATCTCGTGATCACCAACACCCAGTACTGGATGGGGCCGGACATCACCGTGGCCACCGCCACCAAAGGCAAGGTGCGCGCCTATGGGCGGGTGTGGGATTTTGATGGCCGCAGCGCCGAGATCTGCCAGATCGATTGGCACGGACCCAAGTAAATGTACGTCTTCCCGGAATATTGCGTGACGATGGCGCGGTATAATGCTTGGCAGAACAAGCAGTTACGGGCCGCATTTGACACTCTGTCCGAGGCTGAGTTGCGCAAGGAGCGCAAGGCGTTTTTCGGGTCGATCTTCAGCACGGCCAACCATATTCTCTGGGGTGACCGGATGTGGATGGCGCGGTTGGGGGTCGGAGAGGCTCCGGACGGGGATCATCTGACCCTGACGCCTACCCCGGCAGTCTGGGCCGGGGAGCGCTACAAGACGGATGCGAAGCTTTTGCATTGGGCGGAAAACCTGAACGCGGTCGATCTAAAAGGCGATGTGAAGTGGCGGTCGGTGATGGCCAACCGGGACTTCACACATCCGTTCGATCTGTGTGTGATGCATCTGTTCAATCACCAGACCCATCACCGTGGACAAATCCACGCGATGCTGACTGCGGCAGGGGCCACGGCGCCTGTCACCGATATCCTGTTCATGCCCGAAGACGGGCCCTGGTTGTAACCTTTCGGTCTGCTGGACGGCGCTCGCGCGATGCGCGTCGCCCCGCCCACCATCCCGAGTTCTGTGCATGAGGTGTGCGCATGGCTCTGATTTCTCCGTCCCGGCGGGTGCGCCGGACCCCGTTCTCGGATGGCAATGAGGCCGCCGGGGTCAAGGCCTATACGGTCTACAACCGGATGCTTCTGCCGACGGTGTTCCGGTCGGTTGAGGAAGACTACCGCCATCTGAAAGAGGCGGTGCAGGTCTGGGACGTGGCCTGCGAGCGGCAGGTGGAACTGCGCGGTCCGGATGCCGGGCGCTTGATGCAGATGCTGACCCCGCGCGATCTGCGGTCGATGCTGCCCGGACAGTGTTTCTATGTGCCCATCGTCGATGAGACCGGCGGGATGCTGAACGATCCTGTGGCGGTGAAGCTGGCCGAAGACCGCTGGTGGATTTCGATTGCCGACAGTGATCTGCTGTTTTGGGTCAAGGGGCTGGCTTACGGGTTCCGGCTGGATGTTCTGGTGGATGAACCGGACGTGTCGCCGCTGGCTGTGCAGGGGCCGAAGGCGGATGACCTGATGGCGCGGGTGTTTGGCGATCAGGTGCGTGACATCCGGTTCTTCCGGTTTGGCATGCTGGATTTCCAGGGAAGGTCGCTTGCAGTCGCCCGGTCGGGCTATTCGCGGCAGGGCGGGTTCGAGATCTATGTCGAGGGCAGCGATCTGGGCATGCCGCTTTGGAACGCGCTGATGGAAGCGGGCAAGGATCTGGATGTGCATGCGGGCTGTCCCAACCTGATCGAACGGATCGAGGGTGGATTGCTGAGCTACGGCAATGACATGACCGATGAGAACACGCCGCATGAATGTGGTTTGGGCAAGTTCTGCAACACCCAGACCGCGATTGGCTGTGTGGGGCGCGATGCGCTGCTGCGGGTGGCGCAAGAGGGGCCGATCCGGCAAATCCGGGCCATCGAGATCCATGGTGACCGGGTGCCTTTGTGTGACCGGCCCTGGCCTTTGATGGCGGGGGACGTGCAGGTGGGTCAGGTGACGAGTGCGGCGTGGAGCCCGGATTTCGGCACCAACGTGGCCATCGGCATGGTGCGGATGACACATTGGGACGAGGGCACCGATCTGGACGTGGTACTGCCGAACGAAGTGCGCGCGGCGCAGGTCTGGGAGACCTTCTGGGTCTGAGCGCGTTGAGAATTGGGGAGTGAGGGGCCAGCCCCTCACGCTCCCCGGAGTTTATTGGCAAGATGAAAAGGAGCAAGGCATGTTCAAGGCATTGATGGTTCGCAAGGACGAAGAGAGCGGCAAGACATCGGCGGCGGTGGAAGAGATCGGGTTGGATGACCTGCCGCAGGCCGAGGTGACGGTGTCGGTCGAGTATTCGACGGTGAACTACAAGGACGGGCTCTGCATCGGGCCGGGTGGCGGGCTTGTCCGCAAATATCCGCATGTGCCGGGGATTGATTTTGCCGGGACGGTCGAGGCGTCGGAGGATGACCGCTACAAGCCGGGCGACAAGGTGGTTCTGACCGGCTGGCGTGTCGGCGAGGCGCATTGGGGCGGGTACAGCCAGAAGGCGCGCGTGAAGGCCGATTGGCTGGTGCCGTTGCCTGAGGGCCTAGACACGCGTCAGGCGATGGCCGTGGGCACGGCGGGCTTTACCGCGATGCTGGCGGTGATGGCGCTTGAGGATCACGGCATCAAGCCGGGTCCGGTGCTGGTGACCGGGGCTGCCGGTGGTGTCGGATCGGTGGCGACGGCGATCCTTGCCGCTTTGGGGCACAAGGTGGCGGCAGTCACCGGGCGACCGGAACAGGCCGCCTATCTGGAGTCGCTCGGGGCGACGCAGATCGTGGCGCGGGAAGAACTGAACGAGACCGTCAAGCGGCCGCTTGAGTCCGAGACTTGGGGTGGCTGTGTAGACGCTGTAGGTGGCGCGATGCTGGCCCGTGTGCTGGGTCAGATGGAATACGGTGCGTCGGTTGCGGCTGTAGGTCTTGCGGGTGGGGCGAACTTGCCTGCGACCGTCATCCCGTTCCTGTTGCGGGGTGTAAACCTGCTGGGGATCGACAGCGTGATGCAGCCCTATGACAACCGCGTGCGGGCATGGCAGCGCATTGCCCAGGACCTGCCGATGGACAAGCTGGAGGCGATGGTGACACCGGCCACATTGGCCGATCTGCCTGGTCTTGGGGCGGACATCCTCAAGGGTCAGGTCAAGGGCCGGGTTGTGGTCGACGTGGCTGCGGGGTGAACGCGCTGTGTCTTGAAGGTTGCGGGAAAACGGCACCCTGTAGGCCGTAGGCTCCGAATTCTACCAACAAGCGTTGAGGTTTTTGACGACCTCGTTGTGTTGTGAAATCACACCAACCGCCGTTCCGGTTCGCATCGGGGCGGCGGTTCTTTTTTGGCCTTGGTGCTTGTCGCCCGCATTTGAGCGAAGCCTGGCGGCACCGTTGCGGAGCGGGCCACCGGTTCGGTCATGGTGGTTCGTCAGGCTTATCGGGGAACGCGAGGCCGCCTTGTGCGTTTGCCGAGGAGAGCGAAAGAAAAATTCCAACAAAAGGGGACGGTTGATGACCGATACTTCAGCAAGTCAGGGAATACCTGAGCCAGAGGGGTCTTCCCAGATTATCGAGACCGATTACGAGATTGGTCAGGACAATTTCGAAACCCAGATCGGGCCGTTCGGGCTGGATATTCACAACCCTGTTTTCGTCGTGTCGGGGGCCTGCATTATTGCGTTCGTGTTCTACACGCTGGCCTTGCCGGAACAGGCCGGGGCTGCGTTCAGCTGGATGTTCAGCGCGGTGACGCAGGGGTTTGACTGGTTCTTCCTGAGTGCGGCCAACATTTTTGTGCTGTTCTGCCTGCTGCTGATCGTTCTGCCGGTTGGCTCGGTGCGTTTGGGTGGGGCGGAGGCGGCGCCGGATTATACCTATGTCGGCTGGTTCGCGATGCTCTTTGCGGCGGGCATGGGCATTGGTCTCATGTTTTACGGCGTGTCTGAGCCGATGAGCCATTTTGCGGCGTCCATCGGTGGCACGGCTGCCGAAGGTGGCGCGCGGACAGACTGGGCGCCTTTGGGGGCCGCTGCCGGGGATGAACAGGCGGCTGTGCGGCTGGCTTTTGCTTCAACGATTTTTCATTGGGGTCTGCACCCTTGGGCGATTTACGCGGTGGTGGCTTTGGCGCTGGCACTGTTTTCCTACAACAAGGGCCTACCGCTGACGATCCGTTCGGCCTTCTATCCGATCCTTGGTGACCGTGTCTGGGGCTGGCCGGGGCATGTGATCGACATTCTGGCGGTGTTTGCAACGCTGTTCGGTCTGGCGACATCGCTGGGCTTTGGTGCGACTCAGGCCAACGCGGGTCTGAATGAACTCTTTGGCGTGCCGATTGGCTCAACCACCGAAGTTATTCTGATCTCGGCCATCACGGCTGTTGCGCTGATTTCGGTGGTGCGTGGTCTTGATGGCGGGGTGAAGGTGCTGTCCGAGATCAACATGGGTCTGGCGGCGCTGCTTTTGCTCTTCGTGTTGTTCGCGGGGCCGACGATTGCGATCCTGACCGGGTTTGTCGATTACCTTGCGGCCTATCTGACTTATCTGCCGGCGCTGTCGAACCCGATCGGTCGGGAAGACACCAATTTCATGCAGGGCTGGACCTCGTTCTACTGGGCGTGGTGGATCAGTTGGTCGCCGTTTGTGGGCATGTTCATCGCCCGTGTCAGTCGAGGGCGCACCGTGCGCGAATTCCTCATCTGCGTGTTGCTGATCCCGTCGCTGGTCTGTGTGCTGTGGATGTCTGTCTTTGGCGGTGTGGCGATCCAGCAGGTTGTGCAGGACGGCTACACTGCGGCGCAGGAGGCCCCGCTTGAACTGAAGCTGTTCAAGATGCTGGACGCGCTGCCGCTGGCCTCCATCACCAGCTTCATCGGCATCATCCTTGTGATCGTGTTCTTTGTCACGTCGTCGGATTCGGGGTCGCTGGTGATTGATACGATCACGGCCGGTGGCAAGGTTGACGCGCCGGTGCCGCAGCGGGTGTTCTGGTGCATCTTCGAGGGGGCTGTTGCCATCGTTCTGCTGCTGTCGGCGGGCGGGTTGCAGTCATTGCAATCCATGGTGATCTCGACCGGGTTGCCGTTTACCATCGTGCTTTTGGTGATGTGCGTTGCGATCTGGAAAGGGTTACAGGCCGAACGTCGCATTCTCTAACGCAGATATCCCGGTCTATAGTCCGCTCCGAGAGTGTTCGGGGCGGACTTTTCGTGTCATGTTATTCCGGTGTTATCGCCCGCAGGACCGCTGTGATTGCAAGGAATAAGAAAAGACCATGCCATGCTAGATATTGATTTTGTGCGCTCCAACTTCCCGGCATTTTCCGAACCGTCTCTTGAGGGGCAGGCGTTTTTCGAAAACGCCGGGGGGTCATACACCTGTGGACAGGTGATCGACCGGCTGACGCGCACCTACCGATCCCGCAAAGTGCAGCCCTATGCGCCTTATGCGGCGTCGCAAGTGGCCGGGGCCGAGATGGACGAGGCGCGTTCGCGATTGGCCAAATTGATGGGGGTCGAGACCGATGAGCTGAGTTTCGGGCCGTCAACCACGCAGAATACATACGTTCTGGCACAGGCCTTCCGGCAGTTCATGTCGCCCGGCGAAGCGATCATCGTGACCAACCAGGATCACGAAGCCAATACAGGCGCCTGGCGTCAGTTGGCCAACAAGGGGATCGTGGTTCGGGAATGGAAGGTGAACCCCGAGACCGGGCATCTGGACACGGATGATCTGGAAGACCTGCTGGACGAAAAAGTGCGGCTGGTGTGTTTTCCCCATTGCTCCAATGTGGTTGGCGAGATCAACCCGGTGCTTGAGATCACTGCGCTATGCCACGCGGCGGGCGCGTTTGTCTGTGTCGATGGAGTGAGCTACGCGCCGCACGGCTTTGTCGATGTGGGGAATCTCGGCCCGGACATCTACCTGTTTTCAAGCTACAAGACCTACGGGCCGCATCAGGGCATCATGGTGATCCGGCGCAACCTGGGGCAGTTGTTGCCGAACCAGGGGCATTATTTCAACGCAGGCACGCTTTACAAACGGTTTACGCCTGCGGGGCCGGACCATGCGCAGGTGGCCGCCTGTGCGGGCATGGTGGATTACATGGAGGCCTTGGGGGCGCATCACGGGGTGTCGGTCGGCGGTGTCCATGATTTGATGCGGGCGCATGAGGTGGCGTTGTTGCAGCCGTTGTTGGATGCCGTGAAGGACCGGAATTCGGTGCGGCTCATCGGCCCCTCCGAGGCCGCCTCGCGCGCGCCCACGGTGGCGCTGGCGCTGAACCGGCCCGGTGAAGAGGTGGCGGCGGAACTGGCGCAGCACGGGGTGATGTGTGGCGGCGGCGATTTCTATGCGGTCCGTGCGCTCGAGGCGATGGGTGTGGATATGCATAAGGGCGTGCTTCGCCTGAGTTTTGTCCACTACACGTCTGAGGCCGAGGTCACGAAGGCCATCGAGGCTTTGGACGCGGTGCTGTAGGGGGCGCTGCCCCCGTCCGCCAGTGGCGGACTCCCCCGAAGTATTTGGGAACCAGAGAAGTCAGGAGCTGCGTTTGACCTTTGACGCGGCGCGGCTAGGTCGCGCGGAAACAGAATGGCAAGGGGCAGGGCGATGACATTTCCGACACTTGTGTGGATCCGCAGGGACTTGCGGTTGAGCGATCACGCGGCCTTGGTCGCAGCGGTCAAGCGCGGCGGGCCGGTCATTCCGGTCTTTCTGCACGATGATCTGGTGGATGGGCTTGGGGCCGCGCCAAAGTGGCGCTTGGGGCTTGGGCTTGAATGCTATGGCGAGGCGTTGGAAGCCAAGGGCAGCCGGTTGGTCCTGCGGTCAGGGGATGCGCGTGAGGTCATCCCGGCGCTTGCCAAGGAGGTCGGCGCGGGCGCGGTGTTCTGGCAACGGGCGTATGACCCGGCGTCGGTCGAGCGGGATACCGATGTGAAGACGGCGCTCAAGGAGGCGGGCGTCGAGGCCAAGAGCTTTGCCGGGCATCTGATGTTTGAGCCTTGGACGGTCGAGACCGGGCAGGGAACGTACTACAAGGTCTACACGCCGTTCTGGAAATCGGTGCGGGACCGGTCGGTCGAGGCGCCTTTGTCCGCGCCGTCGTCGCTGCCTGCGCCCGAAGCTTGGCCCGAGAGTGAGACGCTGGAGGATTGGGCGCTGGGGGCTGGGATGAAGCGCGGGGCGGATGTGGTCCGTCCCTTTGTGCAATTGGGCGAGCAGGCGGCGCAGTCCCGGCTGGGGGCGTTCATCGCCTCCAAGGTGGCCGATTATGACCGGACACGCGATCTGCCCGGTGTGGACGGCACTTCGAACCTGTCGGAGAACCTGGCTTTGGGCGAGATCAGCCCGGCGCAGTGCTGGCATGCGGGGCAGCGCGCAATGCAGGATGGCAAGGCGGGGGCGGAGACCTTTCTCAAGGAGTTGGTCTGGCGCGAGTTTGCCTATCATCTGATGTGGCACACGCCGCGCATCCTGACTGACAACTGGCGCGAGGAATGGCAGGCGTTCCCGTGGAACGAGGATGAGCGGAAAGCCGAAGTCAAGGCGTGGAAACAGGGTCGCACGGGAATTCGCTTTGTCGATGCGGCGATGCGCGAGATGTACGTTTCGGGCCGTATGCACAATCGGGGACGCATGATCGTTGCCAGCTATCTGACCAAGCACCTGATGTGCCATTGGAAGATTGGCCTGCGGTGGTTCGAGGACTGCCTGATCGACTGGGATCCGGCGTCGAATGCGATGGGCTGGCAATGGTCGGCGGGGTCCGGGCCGGATGCGACGCCCTATTTCCGGGTGTTCAACCCGGTGACCCAGTTGGACAAGTTCGACAAGGATCGCGGCTATGTCAGCCGGTGGATCGCGGAAGACTACGGCACGCCGCATGACGATGCTCTGGCCTATTTCGATGCAATCCCGAAATCGTGGGGCATGTCGCCTTCAGCCGATTACCCGGAGCCGATCGTTGCGCCGGACGAAGGGCGCAAACGCGCCCTTGCGGCATATGAAAACCGGGATTTCTGATCTTGCGGTTGCTGCTGTGGCGCGCCGTCGTCCAAAATATCGCAAGATGAACAAAATCCGTTACTTAACGTCCGGTATATCTTGTCTTTGGCGGGGTTGGACTACCTAGGGTTAACACTTGCCTGCCCTGCGCGGCTATGAATAGTGTCACATAACATAGACAGCGGAAGCCCTGCATGATCCTGACAACGACCGAAAATCAGCCAAATCTGCCGCGCTATTTTGCGCAGGTCTTCGCGATGGCGGACAAGCTGCAAAAGGGACGGATTGATTTCGTCCTTCAGGACGGGCGGCATTTCCGGGCGGAAGGCAAAGAGCCGGGACCGGTTGCAGAGGTGCATGTTCACAACAACGACCTGTTCGCACGGCTGATCCGGGACGGAGATTTGGGGTTCAGCGATGCCTATCTCGAAGGATGGTGGAGCACGCCTGACCTTCAGGCCTTCATGGATTTCGTGCATGGCGACAACAACGATGTCTATGACAGCTTTCCGGGCATGAAATTCGTTCGGTGGTACGAACAATTGCGGTTCTGGATGCAGTCGAATTCAAAGCGGCAGGCGAAAAAGAACATCAGTTACCATTACGATCTGGGCAACGATTTCTACGCTCTGTGGCTGGACGATACGATGACCTATTCATCGGCCCTGTTTGAAACCGGACAGGAAAGTACCGAAAAGGCGCAGATCGCCAAGTACAAGAGCATGGTCGACCAGATGGGCGCGCAGCCCGGCGATCATGTGCTTGAGATTGGCTGTGGTTGGGGTGGTTTTGCCGAATATGCCGCCAAGGAGCGGGGTCTCAAGGTCACCGGCCTGACGATCAGCGAAGAGCAGTACAAGTACGCGGTGGACCGGATTGCCAAGGCGGGTTTGTCCGATCGTGTGACTTTCAAGTTGCAGGATTACCGCGATGAGAAAGGCCAATACGACGGAATCGCGTCCATCGAGATGTTCGAAGCGGTGGGCCAGAAATACTGGCCGACCTATTTCAAATCGGTGAAAAATTGCCTCAAACCCGGCAAACACGCGACATTGCAAATCATTACGGTCGAGGAATCGCGCTGGGAGATTTACAACCGAGGTGTTGATTTCATTCAGAAATACATCTTCCCCGGTGGCATGCTGCCCAGTCCGGGCGTGTTGCGGCAGGAGATCGAGGCGGCGGGTCTCAAGGTCGCCCAGTCCATCGAATTCGGCGAAAGCTACAGCCAGACGCTGCGCCGCTGGCATGAGACATTCAATGAAAAATGGGATCAGGTGTCGGCACTCGGTTTTGACGAGCGGTTCCGCAGAATGTGGAATTTTTATCTCACCTCTTGCGCGGCGACCTTCCATAGCGGAAACTGTGACGTGACCCAGATCACCATCACGAGACCAAGTTAGATGCCCACCGCCTCCAAAGCCGTCGCAGCACTTTGTCTGGCAGCTTTGGGATACTTGGCGTCCGAAATGTTCAAGACGCTGATGCCGGCCAGCACGTATTTCGGCAACTTCTCCACATACAACGCGATCATCGGCGCTTTTGTCGGTTGGATCATCGTGGGAACGCGTGCGGGCCGCGGTACGAAAGACGCCATCGCAAACGGACTGACAGGGGTCGCTGCGCTGATCTTCTGGTGCGTTTTCGTGCATGCCTGCCTTGAGATGTTCAACCTGTCGATGAAGCGCCGGTACGACGGCCCGGTTGAGGCGTTCTCGGCGATTTTTGAGATCGGGATCGAATATGCGGGCCTGCTGATGAACCCGATGATGATCTCGACCCTGCTGATCGGCGCGCTGCTGACGGGGTATTTTTCGGAATACGCGGCGCGGAACTGGAAATAGAGCGATTTGTCGGCGCTGTTTTTCTACGGCACCTTGTGCCACATTCCCTTGTTGGAAGCGGTGTTGGGTGTTGGTTCGAACGCGTTGACCAATCGCTTGAAAACTGCGGTGCTGCCTGACCATCATGTGTCCTGGGTCAAGGATCAACCTTATCCGATGATCGAAAAAGCGCCGGGGCGGACCGCGAAGGGCGTTCTTTTGGCGGCTGTTACGGAAGATGAAGAGGAGCGCCTAAGGTATTACGAAGGCGCATTTTCTTACCATCTCAGTGAAGTGTCGATCCTCGTCGACGCGGCCAGCGAAACGGCGCTTTGCTTTTACCCAATGTCCAATGATCAGGTCCGTGGAGCGGATTGGGTGCTGGCGGATTGGGTGCGCGGCTGGGGTGAAATGGCGGTGGGGGCGGCCCGTGACGTGATGGCCCGTCGTGCGCGCTATGACGCGGAAACGGCTGCAAGTCTGCGTCCGTTCCTGATGGCGCGTCACTGGTCGCGGATGATGGCGCGCAAGGCGGCGGGACCGACAACGCGCAGGAATACGGCCAAGGCGGGCGATGTCACGGTCCATGACCGGGGCGTGGGATATAACGGTTTTTTCGAGCTTGCGGAATTTCGGTTCGATCACCTCCGCTTCGACGGAACCCGCAGTCCACGCGTGACGCGCGAAGCGTTTCTGGCCTTCGATGCGGCTTTGGTTCTGCCCTACGATCCGGCGACAGATCACATCTTGCTGATCGAACAATTGCGCTTTGGTCCATTGTGGCGGGAGGATCCGCAGCCTTGGGTGTTCGAACCGATCGCGGGGTTGGTGGATGCGGGCGAAGACCCGGCCGATACCGCGCGGCGCGAAGCGATGGAGGAAAGCGGACTGCAGCTTGGCGCTTTGGAGCCGATGGTGCAGGTCTATGCGTCGCCCGGCTATTCCACCGAATTTTTTCATTGCTTTCTGGGGGTTGTCGACCTTTCCTCATTTTCCGCTTCGCGCAACGGCTTGGCATCGGAGCATGAAGATATCCGCAGCCATGTGATACCTTTCGATACGGCCATGGCCTTGGTGCAAAGCGGTGAGATCAACGCCGGGCCGTTGATCATGATGCTGTATTGGCTCGCGGCGGAACGCGACCGATTGCGCGCCTCGGCTTGAGTTCCTTGGCCTGCGGGCCTACACCCTGAAGAAACACATCTGACGGGGGCACCATGCGTTTTGCAGGCGAACTGGCCGAAGCAGTCGGCAACACTCCTTTGATCAAGCTGCGCAAGGCCAGCGAACTGACCGGGTGCACCATTCTGGGCAAGGCCGAGTTCCTCAATCCGGGCCAATCGGTCAAGGATCGCGCGGCGCTGTTCATCATCAAGGATGCGATCGCCAAGGGCACACTGAAACCGGGTGGGACCATTGTCGAAGGCACGGCGGGCAATACCGGGATCGGTCTCGCGCTTGTGGGCGCGTCCATGGGGTTCAAGACGGTGATCGTGATCCCTGAAACGCAGAGCCAGGAAAAGAAGGACATGCTGCGCCTTGCGGGGGCGGAGTTGGTCGAAGTTCCGGCTGCGCCCTACAAAAACCCGAACAACTATGTGCGTTATTCCGGCCGTCTGGCCGAAGAGATGGCGCGGCGCAGCAATGAAGGTGTGATCTGGGCCAACCAGTTCGACAACGTCGCCAACCGTCAGGCACATATCGAAACCACAGGGCCCGAGATTTGGGCGCAGACCGACGGCAAGGTCGACGGCTTCATTTGTGCCGTGGGGTCTGGTGGCACTTTGGCAGGTGTGGCCGAGGCATTGCAGCATAAGGGCGTCAAGATCGGTCTGGCCGATCCGATGGGCGCTGCGCTTTATTCCTATTACACCACGGGCGAATTCAAATCCGAAGGAGGGTCGATCACGGAAGGGATCGGGCAGGGGCGCGTGACGGCGAACCTCGAAGGGTTCAAACCCGACTTCGCCTACCAGATCCCCGATGAAGAAGCGTTGCCCATCGTGTTCGACCTGCTGGCGGACGAAGGCCTGTGCCTTGGTGGTTCGTCCGGCATCAACATCGCGGGTGCGATGCGGCTTGCGAAGGATCTGGGACCGGGACACACCATCGTGACGATCCTGTGCGACTACGGCACGCGGTATCAGTCAAAACTCTTCAACCCGGCGTTCCTCAAGGAAAAAGGGTTACCCGTGCCGGAATGGCTGGATGCCGCGCCACTGGATATTCCCAAGGTCTTCGAAGACGTATGACCCGGCTCTTCGCAGCTTTCCGAGCGGCGACGTTCCTTTTCCTGTTCGCCGCGTCGACGGTCTGGGCGCAATCCGACCCGATGGATTACGACGCCTGGGAAAAGGTGGCGACCCGCGCTGAAACTGCGATCGAAGAGGGCGATACCCCGACAGATGGGCTTGAAGCGCTCCGCTCGGAACTGTCGTCCTATCGGGACCGTTTGCTGGGGTTGCAGACTGCGGGCGATCCCCGGTTGTCGACGTTGCAATCGCAGCTCGAAGCGTTGGGGCCACCGCCCGAGGACGGTGCCGAGCCCGAAGAGATCTCGGAGCGACGAGAAGAGCTTGAGCGCCAGATCGCGCAGTTGCAGGCACCGCTTCTACGGGCGCAGGAGGCTTACAGTCGTGCAGACGGCCTGATCACTGCGATCGACGAAACGATCCGCTCGCGCGAGACGGAACGCCTGTTGCAGCGCGATTTCGGGCCACTTAATCCGCGCCTTTGGGCGCCGGCCATCACAAGCCTCTTCCTGCCTTTCGAGGAAATCGCCAGCGAAGTCAGGACCAACATGGCCGATGAAGAGAAGCGCAACACGCTTCTCGATGAACTGCCGATGATCCTGCTGCTGATCGGTATCGCCCTGCTTTTGTTGTTCCGGGCGCCAAAGCTGATCGACAGGCTTGGCGCGTGGTTGCGGGCCAAGACGCGACGCGGCACCGGCGTCTGGAGCACGCTGCTGTCGCTGCTGCGGCTTTTGCTGCCGACGGGCGGACTGCTGCTGATCGTGCTCGCCGCCACGATTAGCAACATGCTGGGATTACGTGGTACGCAGATCATATTCGTCCTGCCGTTGATGCTTTTCGTCGTTCTGGTGGCGCGCTGGCTCGCTGCGGAGACCTTTTCGAGCGACGATGACGTCAACACGATCTCGTTGTCGCAGCAGCGACGGACCGAAGCACGGTATTACGTCAACTCGCTGTCATGGCTGCTCGCGCTGAACGCGCTCTTTGCCTACCTGATCGAGATCGGGGAATGGGCCGTCGAGACGCAGGCGGTTCTGGGTTTCGTTATCCATCTTCTGTGCGGTCTGATCCTGTTCCGCCTTGGGCAAATCCTGCGCCGTGCCGGTCCGCTGGCCGGGGCTGAAGCGTTGGGCGAGCCGGGGCAGCTGTCCTTCCCGTCGCGGCTTGCAAGGCTGGCGGGGCAGGGCGCGATGCTGGTCGGAGTGATGGGCCCCGTTCTGTCGGCCATCGGCTATTTCAACATCGCCGTTGCGCTGATCTTTCCCACCATCATCACGCTGGGCCTGTTTGCGTTTCTGTTGATCCTCCAGCGCCTGATCCGTGATCTCTATCATCTGTTCACGGGCAAGCCGCTCGACGAAACCCAGAGCCTTTTGCCTGTTGTCTCCGGCAGTGTGCTGGCGCTTGTGGCCCTTCCGGTGCTGGCGCTGATCTGGGGCGCGCGGGTGGCTGATCTGACGGAAATCTGGGTGCGGTTCCAGGCCGGGTTCTCGTTCGGCGACACGCGGATTTCACCAACGGACTTCCTGACCTTCGCGATTGTCTTTGCCATTGGCTACATCCTCACCCGGCTGTTGCAGAGCGGGTTGCGGGGATCGGTTCTGCCCAAGACGCGGATCGACAAGGGTGGGCAAACCGCCATTGTGTCAGGCACCGGGTATCTTGGCATCTTTCTGTCGGTCATCATCGCGATCACGTCTGCGGGTATTGACCTGACGGCCTTGGCCTTTGTCGCTGGTGCGCTGTCTGTCGGGATTGGTTTCGGCCTGCAGAACATCGTGCAGAACTTCGTTTCAGGGATCATTCTTTTGATCGAACGGCCGATTTCCGAAGGCGACTGGATCGAGGTGAACGGCCAGCACGGGACTGTGCGCGACATCTCGGTGCGGTCGACTCGGATCGAGACCTTCGACCGGACCGAGGTGATCGTGCCCAATGCGGACCTCGTGTCGAACTCGGTCACGAACTACACGCGTGGCAATACGCTGGGTCGGCTGATCGTGGAGGTCGGCGTGGCCTATGGCACCGATACCCGCAAGGTCGAGGACATTCTCTACAAGATCGCGCGCAACCACGACATGGTGCTGATGAACCCTGAACCCTTTGTGCATTTCAAAGGTTTCGGCGCGGATTCGCTTGATTTCGACGTGAGGATGATCCTGCGGGATGTGACCAAGATTCTGGTGGTGCGCACCGAAGTGAACCACCAGATCGTCGAAGCCTTCAAGAAGGAAGGGATCGAAATTCCCTTTGCGCAGCGCGACATCTGGTTGCGTAATCCAGAAGCCCTGGCAGGTCCGCCGCAAGCGCCGACCCAGTCCAAAGACCCCGAGGAGCCAACATCTTGACCGATATGCAAGACCCGCTCTACCGCACCGATGCCTATACCCGCGAGGTGGCAGCACGCGTGGTGTCCCATACTGAAGAAGGTGGGGTCATTCTGGACAAGGCGCTGTTCTATCCCACGGGTGGGGGGCAACCCGGGGACAGCGGCTGGATCGATTGGGACGGCATGTCGCTGAGCATCGCCACAACCGTCAAAGGACCTGCGGGCGAAAGCGTGCTGGTGCCGTCGGAACCGACACGGTTGCCGCCGGTCGGGGCGCATGTGACGCAGCGGCTCGACTGGGACCGGCGATACAAGCACATGCGGGTCCACACCGCGCTGCACCTGCTGTCGGTGGTGATCCCTTTGCCTGTGACAGGTGGCGCCATCGGTGCAGGGCGCGGCCGGCTTGATTTCATGATGCCCGCCCCCCCCGAAGACCGCGATGCGCTGGAAGACGCGTTGAACCGCCTGATCGACCGGGATCTCGTGGTCAGCGACAGCTGGATCACCGATGCCGAACTGGATGCCAATCCGTCGCTCGTGAAGACCATGTCGGTCCAGCCCCCGCGCGGCAGCGGCCGGGTGCGCCTTGTGCGGATCGGGGACGGCGACGATCAGGTCGATCTGCAACCCTGCGGCGGCACTCATGTGGCCCGTACGGGTGAGATCGGGCGTGTTGTATTCGGCAAGATCGAGAACAAGGGCAAACAGAACCGCCGGGTGAACATCGCGCTGGAGGTGTGATGCACCGAACGCCGTTTCTGGTCGTCGGAGCCTTTGTCGCTCTGATCGGTTTGGTCTTGCTCGTTGCCCCTGAAAGCTACTTTCAGCTTTATGCAATTGACTATGTGCCGGGCATGGATTTCCCGGCCCGGAGATTTGCCCCGGCTGTCCTGGCGCTTGGTGCGCTGCTCATCAGCGCGCGCAGGCTGGAGCCCGGACCGTTTGTTGCAACACTTAGCCTGATCAGTGCTCTTGCGTTTCTTGGCGTTGCCGCCACGGGTGTACAGGCTTGGAACGCCGGTATCGCCAACCGCGCAATCCTTGGCGCTGCTGTTCTGGAGATCGCGGTTGCACTGGTTTTCCTGTGGCTCTGGTCCCGGATGCGCAAAGTTTGATGGAAAGTTGCGACCTTACGCAACAAACGCCCTTGCATCCCCCCAACGGTTTCTTCTAAACACCGCCTCGGACAGGTGGCCGAGTGGTCGAAGGCGCGCGCCTGGAAAGTGCGTAGGCGGGAGACCGTCTCGAGGGTTCGAATCCCTTCCTGTCCGCCACCATTCATTTCCTCTGTTTTCGAAATGGTCGCTTTGGGCGGCCTTTTTCCTTAATAAGCATGGGCTTGGATGCTTTCCCAATTTTCTTTCGATGATGGTTAATCGCATTCCCTGATTGGTACGGACTGTGGTGTTCTCAGAATGGCTTTGTTGGGTAAGCTGACCAAGGAGCTGGTTGAGAACCTTGGTGCTGGGCGTCACGGTGACGGTAATGGGCTTTACTGGTTGTTGATCCATCCGGCGTGCGTCGCTGGATCGTGCGTCTTGTGATCGGCGCGAAGGCCGAGACCAGTGTGATCAGCACGGCGACCTTCATAAGGGCAGCCTTGAGCCGGGCGGCATTGACCGGCTGAGCCGGTTCGGTGCGCACTATTGACGGGCGCGCCGCTGCCATGACCGATCATACGAATATCCTGAACATCGCTGGCGACGACATTGCGCACGGCATTCAGTCGTAGGTGAGCGAGAGCGTAACGCTGAAACTGGGTCGGCAGACCGAGCCGCGAGGCATCGACCAGGTACGTCGCGAGGTAGAGGTGGACCGCTTCACTCGGCCCTGTGTTTTGCTCTGAACAACCGGGCCACCTTGTGCGGGCAGCCCGGTCACTGTTTGCGGTCAGGCTATGAACAGGTCGTCGATGACCGAGAAGTTGGCGAGGATGCTCACGTCGGCGTTCTGGATGACGATTTGATCGCGGTCGCCGCCTTCAAGGGTGACGATCAGATTGCCGTTGCGCTCGATCCAGTTGCGGATCTGAATGCCGTCTTCCAGCACGATCGAATCTTCGGCGGCATTGAAATCGGTGATCACGTCCCGGTCGCGGGTGCCGTCGCGTGCATCCGCGCCAAAGACAAACACATCGGCTCCTGCATTGCCGGTCAGCCGGTCGTCGCCGTCGCCACCGCGGATCAACTCGTCCGCAGCCGTCCCGATCAGCCGGTCGCCGCCATCCGTGCCTTCCAAGAGGGTCAGCATCGGCTCAGGCTCTGGTTCGGGATTTGGCGCCACTGCTCCGGTTGGCGTGAAGCCGAAATCGGCCCAGCTCAGGTCGTGGTCGACATATGCGTCGAATTGGACACGGGCCACATCGGAAAGCGACTTGCCAACACTTGCCAGCGCTTCGGGATCGAGAAGAAAGTACTCAGTTGACTCCAGAAACTTGAAGGTGACCATGTCATAGAGTGCTTCGACACCGGTAAGCGCTGTTCCGTCCATGAAGAAGACAGTGGTCAAGGCCTCGCCATTGTTGGGCGCAACAAATCCCACACCGGGGACAAGCTGCTGTACTCCATCGAATATCGCGACCCCATTCGGGGTCGCAGATGGCACAAGTCTCTCGCCCGCATCGTTGCCACGGATCAGATCGTTGTCCGTCAGCGTTACCTCGCGGATGCTGGTTAAATTGCCTTTGTCTTGCTGGAAGTATTGAGTGGTGAATTGCTGTGTCATGGGTTTTCCTTTTTGCCGCGCAAAACCGTCAACGCGTTTGCGTTTAGCAACAGACCGTTCGTCCGCGGGGCGGTGGATGTTACAACCCGGCGATCACAGGTTGGTGAGGTGCGTCCCAGCCTAAGGTCACGATTTTGTGTATATATCTCAAATTGTTAGTCTGCCTCTGACGGCCCGTGTAACAAACGGGTCTGGGACGTGAACTGGTGATATGAATGGTAGAGCAAATCGATCACTGGGAGCGACTTTTGGTGGCCGCCAATTCTGGCGATGCGCGGTCATATTCCCAATTTCTGCAGGAAGTGACGCCCGTTCTGCGGGGTATAATTCGCGCGAAGGGCATCAGTTTGGGCGAGGCATGCTGTGAAGATGTCCTTCAGGAGGTCTTGCTTGCGATTCACGTCAAGCGGCACACCTTGGTACCCGGCGCTCCGGTCCGTCCGTGGCTTTATGCAATCGCACGTTACAAGACCGTCGATGCGTTCCGAGCGCGAGGGCGCGAGATCACGGTGCCGATTGACGGCTTTATCGACGTGTTGGCAGCCGAAGCCGGACTCGACCCAACCGAAGCGTCGGATATGGCAAAGATGATCGGTATGCTGGATCACCGGTCGGCCATGATCATCCGAAAGATCGGAATGGAAGGCGTCAGCATCGCCGAGACCGGGACAGCACTCAAGATGAGCGAGGGCGCGGTCCGCGTCGCCCTTCACCGTGCGCTGAAAACGTTGGCCGTTCTGAGAGAAAGGCATGTCAAATGAATACCGATGACCTGATCCGGGCACTGGCCGCCGACACATCCCGGAAACACGCGCCACGCACGACGCTCCTTTTGGGAATGATTCCCTCTTTGTCGATTGCCGTTCTGGCGGTCTGGCTTGTGCTTGGATTTCGCGCCGATCTTCTGGCTGCAATGACCACACCTGTGTCCGTGCCGCGCCTTGTCCTGACCGGGCTTTTGGGCATCGTGGCCTCCCGCCTTGTCCTGCGTCTCGCGCGTCCCGAAGGAGAGCAGAGCGCACGCTTCTGGCCGTTGGGGTGTATCGGGATCGTGGCGCTGGGTCTTCTCGTCTGGGCATTTTTGACAACCCCACCGGATGCGGTGCAAATGGCGGTTGTCGGGAAAACGATGACGACCTGCCTGATCGCGATCCCCTTGCTGTCTGTTTTGCCCGTCGCAACCCTCCATCATGTCCTGCGCAACGGCGCACCAACAGCCCCTCTTCGTGCCGGGTTCGTCGCCGGTCTTGCCGGCTCGGGCTTCGCGGCAGCGGTCTATGCATTGTACTGCATCGAAGACAGTCCCTTGTTCTATGTAACATGGTACGGCCTCGCCATCATGGGTGTCACAGCGGTGTCCACCGCCATTGGCGCGCGCAGCTTTCGTTGGTGACGGTGTTCTGCTTGGGGCGGATGCATAAATGCTTGGGCCCGGTAACTTCTGACGCCAGCCGCGATCCTTGGTCAGGATCCTTTCATTACGTGAAGTGTCGTCTCGCGGCCCCGGCCCAAACAGCCGTAACAACCGCCTGGCGGCTTCTCTCGAAAAAATTGCGCAAATGGCACATTTGTTACTTTCCAGCCGTAATCGCGGCGTGCCAACGTTCGGTAAAGTATTGTGGGGGTCCAGATGCTTAGCGTCGAAGAAATTATAGCACGTTATTACGTTGGATATTATAACAGGGCACCCGATCCCGAGGGGTTCGAGTTCTGGGTGACCGCTTATCAGAATGGCGTCTCCACGCTCGAGATTGCCAACTTCTTTTCGGACCAGAACGAAACGCGGGCGCTTTATCCGTATTTCTCTGATCCCGAGAACGGCTCGCCCGAGCAGTTCATCACTTCGATCTACAACAACCTTTTCAATCGCGAGCCGGACGCCGAAGGTCTGGCCTTCTGGATCGACGCACTGACCAGCGGGAATGTGAACACTGGACAGATGATCGAAGAGATCATCGGCGGCGCGCGGACCAACCCCGATCTTGCAGTGGTGCAGAACAAGGTTGCCAGTGCCCTTTACTGGGAAGATCAGGCAAACAACTTTGGGGCTTTCGTTTACGATGCTGCTGCGGCGGCTTCGGCTGTGGCCGTTTTGGATGGCGTCACCGACAACATCGCGAGTGTCGGGATGTCACGGGACGAGGCCAACAGCTTCTTCGCAACGTTGGGTCTTGAAAAGGGCGACGTGGGCGAAGGCTTGACCGACGACGGTTCGGACTCCGACAAAGTGGGGGTCAGCACATCTGCACGCGGCGACCATGGCGAGGTCTCTGTCCTGAGTGTGCAATCCAATTCCGTTATCAATATAGATGCGTTCCGAAATGATGCGCGCTTTGCCGGGATTGACGGGTCAGGCCAGACAATCGCCGTGCTCGATACGGGTATTGACCTCGACAACAGGGCCTTCGGACCGGATGCCAATAATGACGGGATTTCCGATCGGATCATTTTCTCGCGGGACTTCACATCGGAAGGTGATGGGACGGCCAACGATATCGAAGGCCACGGAACACATGTTACATCCATCATCGGCTCGTCCTCGAACAATACCCTTGGAGTTGCGCCAGGTGTAAACATTGTGGCGCTGCAGGTTTTGGACGCGACGGGCTCGGGTACAGCGGCGGGAATCGAGGATTCCCTGCAATGGCTGGTGCAACATGCCGAGTCCTTGAACATCACCACGGTCAACATGTCGCTGGGTGACGCGACGAACATCAACAACCTGATGTCCCACCCGATTTATGGCGACGAACTGCGCGTCCTGCATGATGACCTGAACGTCACTGTGATTGTTGCTGCGGGAAACAGCTACGATGTGTTCCAGACAGAGGGTGCCAGTTCTCTGGCGGTTGATCCGCATGTCATTGCTGTTGGTGCCGTCGGCGGATCGATCTCAACCCGCGACGATGTCGCTTTCTTTTCCCAGCGATCCGATGATATCCCGACGATCTTTGCCCCGGGGGAAGCCATCGTCGGCGCAACGCCGGGTGGCGGAACAGGCGCCTTCTCCGGGACAAGTCAGGCCGCCCCGCATGTGGCGGGTCTTGTCGTTCTTGCCCAGCACTTGGCGCAGCGGGACCTGGGCAGGTCTTTGACACCGGACGAGATCGCGAGTGTGTTGAGTCAATCGAGCAACAGCTTTGTCGATGGCGAAAATCTGAGTGACCGCGTGGTCAATACGGGCAGCACCTATCTTAGGGTCGATGCCTTGCGCCTAGGCGAGGCGGTGCTTGCGCTTGGCGGGGGCGGAGGCCCCGCTCCGACACCGAATCCGACACCGGTTCCTGTGCCAACGCCGGTCAACGACATTCCCGGCTCCATTGCAACGGATGCCTCGATCGCGGTGAACAGCACCCGGACGAGCACAATCGATTTTGATGGAGATCAAGACTATTTCGAGGTTTCTCTGACGCCCGGCACGTACGAATTCACCCTCAGAGGAGCGTCTTCCGGATCGGGTACCTTGAGCGATCCTCTGCTGACCTTGCTTTCGTCATCGGGTGGGTTCGTTGCCAGCAATGATGACGCCGGAACCGGCCTAGATTCGCTGCTAAACTTCATCGTGACCAGCCCCGCCACATATTTCTTGAGTGCCAGCGCTTATGGAAATGCGACCGGCACCTATGAATTGGGCGTCACACAGCTCAGCGGTGTAAGCGGCGATATCGGCGAGACGATTGACACTGCAGGGCGCTTGGACGTCGGGCAATCCACCACAAACGAACTTGAGTTCGGAGGTGACAGGGATTGGTTCGCCATCGAATTGGTCAACGGGACTGCGTACACCTTTGATCTGGTCGGCAACACACTTACCGACCCGTATCTCGCGCTGTACAATGAAAACGGAACCATCGTAGCCGCCATCGACAGTGACGGCGAAGGGCAGAACGCCAGCCTTGATTTCGTGGCCAATCGAACCGCGACCTATTACCTGTCGGCAGAGGCGTTTTCCACGTTCGAGACAGGCACCTATACTTTGAGTGCCCGTCAGCGTGCCGAGAACGGCGACGATTATGCGGATGGTCCGAACACGTCCGGTTCTCTTGACGCGATCAACGGCAGCATCGGGGGCGGCCTCGAGACTCTCGGCGATCAGGACTGGTTCCGGGTCGATCTGGTAGCCGGAAGCACCTATGAGTTCCAACTCAATCGGGCCGACACGGCACAGCCGCTTTCGGACCCCTTCCTGTATCTCTACGATTCAAATGGCACCTTGTTGGGCTCGAATGATGATTCCGCAGGTGGGCTCAATTCCCTGCTCACATTCAATGCCCAGAACAGCCAATCCTATTTTCTGGCGGCGGCGGCCTTTGCCGATAATGGCACGGGCGACTACCTTTTGACCGCAACGCGCCTGTCGCAAGGCGAGAACGATGTCCCCGGAAACATATCGTCGACGGCCACATTGGCCGTTGGTCAGACAATCGGCGGAACAATCGATCTGCCGGGAGATTTCGATTGGTATGGGGTGAACACCGTCGCAGGACAGACCTATCAATTCTCTCTGGTTTCCGCGGGCAATGCTCCAGTGGCCGATCCATGGCTGACGCTCTATGACAGCGCCGGCAACTTCATCGACTTCAACGACAATGGTGGCACAGGATCAAATGCCTATATCGAATATGTCGCGGTCACCGGCGGGCGCGTCTTCATATCGGCAGAAGCCTTTGATCTGACGAGCGATGTCGGAACATACGAAATTAGCTTGAGCAGCCCGACGACGCTTCCCGGCGATATCCCCAACAATCAGACGACGCAGGCAACCCTCGCTCCTGGGCAGACGCGCGCAGGTGTGATCGACGTTCCAGGTGACATCGACTGGTATCGCGTTCAGCTCGAGGCAGGTCAGACCTATCAGATTTCACTGAATTCCGCGGGCAATGACCCCTTGGGGGATGCATGGCTCGGTTTGTATGATGCCGCAGGTTTCCTGATCGCATTCGATGATGACAGTGGCGGCGGGCGTAACGCTTATCTGGAATATCAGGCGCTGGTGAATGAAACCGTGTTCATCTCTGCCGAAGCCTATGATCTGAATTTCGATTTTGGCACCTACGAACTGGGCCTGTCGGTACGCGGGGCAGTGTCCAGCGACATCCCCAGCAACACGTCGACACCGGCGTCGATTTCTCTGGATCAGATCATTGAGGGTCTCATCGACGTGCCGGGAGACGCGGACTGGTATGCAGCGAACCTTTCTGCAGGCGAGACGTACTTCTTCCTTATGACCGGGTCCGACACCGCGAACTCTTTGGCAGACCCTTATCTCATTCTTTACGACAGTTTCGGGAACATCATAGCAGAGGACGACGACTCGCTCGGTGGAGGGGATTCCCTGATCGAGTACACCCCCCTCGTCGATGAACGGGTTTACATCTCGGCCGAGGCTTATGATCTGGCTACAGACAGCGGGGTGTATCTGATCGGACTGATCAATGAACAGTCCTTTCTGAGCAGTCTCGATCCCTTCTGATTGGCCAAGTACGGTTGGTCTCGCGGTTGCAGTTGGAGTTGTTTGGCGAACGCTTGCCCGCGTCGGACGTGCTCGGACCAGATTGCCTCGGACGCGCGTCCTTTCGTGCGGCGCCCCATGTTCAATCGTACAGTGTATCCCGACGTGATCCTCGAGGACGAGGTTGAAGAGCTTGGTATCACACTCACAGAAGTCGCCCGCCTAATCGACGTTCATGCACGGATCTCGCAGATCATCTGTTGCAAGCGTGCCATCACCGGTGACACCGCCCTGCGGTTTGGTCACTGGTTCGGCAGCGATGCGCAATTCTGGTTCAATCTCCAAACGCAGTTAGATCGGGCCGTTGCCGACCAGGCGACTGGTGGGGAGATCAGGAAACTGCCGACGCGCGCGACCTACGCCGCGCGGCCGCCGATTGATCAGCCGCGTTTGGTGTGAGCGCAGAAGGGCAGGAAAGGGGAGGGAAGGCGGCAGAGCCTTCAAAGGCCCGTCCCGGCGCAAAAAGCCGGGCCGAACTGCGGAGCCCCGTCGCTTCGAATGTTGCGTATCGGCCACGGTCAATATCCGGAGAAATGGCAAAAACGTTTAGTATCAATATCTTGATAAAATCTCCTCGAAGGGTATATAAATCACTGTACAGGGGTATGAGTTTTGCTATACATTTCTCCTTGTTGAACTGGAATCGAAGGTTTAGAAGCCTTCTCATTTGAACCCGGTCGGTTCTTTAGGGCGCAGTGCGTCTCGAAAGTGCCGATAAGGTGGGGACAACAAACGATCGTTGATGGGGCCGAATTAATCGGGCACCGAAATTTAAGAGGAAGATAAGCTATGGCTCTCGACCTAAGCACGCTGACAGCTCAGCAGCAGCTCGCAGCAATCTACATCGGTTACTATGACCGTGCCGCCGATCCGGTTGGCGAAGACTTCTGGGAAAGCGCAGTCGCCAACCCGAACCTCAGCCTCGCGGACATCGCGACGGACTTCGCGACACAGCCGGAAACGCTGATCGCTTATCCGTTCCTGAGTGACCCGACAGCGGAAGAAGCGGCGGGCTTCATCGCTGAAGTGTTCCTGAACCTCTTCAACCGCGCACCTGATGCGGCCGGTCTGGAATTCTGGAGCGGTGCTCTGCTCGCGTCGATCGCGGGTGACGAAGGCGCTCTCTCCGTTGGTGAGATCATCCTCGCCATCATCGAAGGCGCACAGGACTCTGCCGAAGGCAATGACCGCACAACGATCCTCAACAAGATCGAAGTTGCAACATCCTGGACCGACGCAGCTGACGCAGCTGGCATCGACTACGCCACCGACACCGGCGCTCAGGCATCCGCCAAGTCGATCATCGAAGGTGTGACCGACGAAGGTTCGACCGTTGCCGCAGCCAAGTCGACCATCGACGACTTCTTCGATCCGGCACCGGTTCCGGGTGAAGAATTCCTGCTGACCTCCGCGACCGACCGCATTACCGGCACCGATGCCGACGACGAGTTCAATGCCTATATCCAGCAGAACCCGTTTGCTGGCGGCATCTCCAACTCGCTGTCCTCGG
This sequence comes from Marivita sp., assembly GCF_048006345.1. Taxonomy (GTDB): domain Bacteria; phylum Pseudomonadota; class Alphaproteobacteria; order Rhodobacterales; family Rhodobacteraceae; genus Marivita. The sequence goes on from NZ_CP180351.1 coordinate 700,455, forward strand.
CCGACCGTATCGACGGTGGCGCAGGCAACGACCGCCTCTATGCCGAACTGACCTTCGAATTCCTCGGCACCAACAACATCGCCGTGACCGACATCCAGCCGCGCATTTCCGGTGTTGAAGAAATCGACATCGAAGCACGTGACTTCGGCTTCGGCGGCGGCGAAGACTCCTTTACTGTCAAGGACAGCATCATCTCTCTTGGTGGCGAAGACGGTCCGGATATCATCGTTGATGCGAAGAACATCGTCGACCATGTCGAAATCGGCTCCTATTTCTCCGATGGCGACCTGACGATCGAAAACCTGACCACCCTGACCTCGTCGGGTGCGGCGCGCAACACGTCCGAGATCACCATCACGATGGATCACACGGACAACTTCAACACGGATAAAGACGCATCCGACCTCAAAGTCCTGTTCGACAACGACTACCTGCTGTCGGGCCAGGAATCCCAGGGTCAGATCTTCTACTTCCTGCTGGACGAAGATGCGGAACTCGCAGGCAACCCGAACCGCCTGAACAACATCGACGTGGACGGTATCCGTTTCACCATCGATCGCGGCAACGGTCCGGTTGAAGTCAACATCGAAGCCTCCGCCGCCAACGTGGCCGGCACACACCAGGGCTTCGTGAACGCACTGCAGGCACCGCTTCAGGCGCTGATCCAGAACGGCACCCTGCCGGCTGGCACCACGCTGACGCTGGACCCGACCATCACCGACGTCACCTTCCTTGACAACGGTGCACAGTCCGACCTGATCCCGGCCATCGTTCTGACCTCGGGCGACGGTTCCCCGGTCATCGCAACCGGCTTCTCGCGGATCGAAGAAGAAATCGGCGAGTACGACGTGTACGGCCGCTTCAACTCGATCAACGAAGTTGCAGACCAGCCGATCTCCATCGACATCGACCTGCACAAGGTGGGCCGTGGCGGTGAAGGTGGCGACCTGATCATCGGTGGCAAGGACGAAGATACAGCTGACGGCATCGCCGACGGTATCGCCGTCTTCAACATCAACGTTCTGGGTGCCGGCAACGAAGACCCGAGCGGCAAGATGACCAAGCCGTCCAGCCTCGGCACCGTGACATCGACCGGTAATGAACTGCGCATCGTCAACATCGCGACCGATCCGGTCTATGCTGTTGGTGACACCTTCGCGAGCCTTGAAATCCGCGACGGTTTCAACGCGAAGTTCTCGGGCAGCGAAAGCGGCGACCTTCAGCTGGTCAACGCAGATGCGTTCCTTGGCGACCTGATGCTGGGTACGTACGAGCACATCATCAACCTCGACACGCTGACAGCCCAGGGTGGCGGTGACGTCTCCTTCTACGGCGAACTGGATGGCAACGAAACCAACCAGGCCTACAGCTACACCACCGGTGGCGGCGACGACCTCGTCCATCTCCACATCGACGGTGACGCGACCGATTACGCTGAATCTTCGGTGAGCATCTCCACAGGTGCCGGCGACGACGTGGTCGACATCTACACCTTCTTTGATGATGGATCCGGCCAGAACGAGCAGCTGAACCAGAACATCCTTGACAATGTCATGGTTGATACCGGTTCGGGTGACGACGTCTACTACCAGCAGAATGGGCTGATGAACGCCGACGTCATGTTGGGATCGGGCAATGACACGCTCTATGCTGACGGTGACAATGGCGGCCGTGAAATCTGGGCGATGAACTTTGACGCGCAGCGTGTAGTGGCGCAGGGTGGTCTCGGCAACTCCAGCCCGGACGATCTGCCGGGTGAGCAGATCTCCTACGCCTATCTGGGTGGTGCAACCGTGACCGTGACCCTGTCGGGTGCCGGTATCAACGGCAACCTCGCGGCAGGCGGCGGTGTCATGGCGACAGACGCAACAGGGACTGACGACGTTGCACCCGGTGCAGACCGTTTGGTTGACGGTTTCGAAAGCAACGTGACCATCGGCAACGACCTGATCAACGGCAACCGCTACTATGGTGACCAGCGTGACGTGAACGCGGCGATCCTCGAAGCGATCAATGATCACCCGGTTCTTGGCGAAGCGCTTTTTGCCTTTATCGGTGCCAACAACACCGTCGTGATCCGCTCGCTGGTTCCGGGCGCGTTCGAAGATGTCGATCTGCGTGTCGACATCGTTCAGGCGAACCTGACCGGTACGGCATGGACCCCGGTCCAGACCGAAGCACGGAGCGTGTTCAGCAACTCCACCCTCGTGGTGAACTCTGTTGCATCCGCCAACACGCCGACAGGTGAAGACCTGACGACATCGGCTGGTGCAGACGCCTACTACGATGGTCTGAGCGCACGCGCCGACACCGCAAACAACTCGATGTCTGCGGCGGTTGGTGAGTTGGTCTCCAACACCCACACCAATGGTTCTGCCGCAAGTGGCGAAACCGACAGTGTGTATGATGGTGGCTCGGGCAACGACGTTCTGTTCCTGTCCACGGACTCAGTTGCTGCCGCTCCGCTTGATTTCACCACCAGCAGCAACAACGCGCTGATGAACGGTGCAAGCAACGAGACCGTCAAGCTGACCGGCGAAAGCATCGGCAACGACAGCATCTTCAACTTCATGACTGCTGGCGGAACCAACCTGGCGGCGCTGACAGCTCCTGCTGCACCGGTGCCTGGTTTCGATGGCCTCGACTTCCTGGATGTCACGGCATATCTCACCAGCCAGACATCTCCGTCGGGTTCGAGCGCGTCGACTGTCCGTATCGCAACAACGCTCCAGTACAGCGAGACCAATACATTTGGTGCCGCAACTGGTGACGGTGCAGGCGACACGGATATCAACGCCAACGAAGTTGCGGTGATCCGTTTCGACAACACCGGTCCGGATGCAGGCGAAACCTTCAATGCCATGACGGCAGCGAACGTGGCAGCCCTGTTCGGCACATCGCAGATCGGGACCGACAACGCCTATGGTGACCTGGCTCAGACCGTGTTCGATCTCGACTTCGGCCTGTCCAGCACAGCCCTGGTGAATGGTGCCGCGAAGGCGGTTCTCATGATCGAGAACGCGGACAACCTTGGCCAGTACAAGGTGTTCGAACTGAGCTGGAACGGTGCAGCAGCCGATCAGGCCGCCGCAGCCGCCAGCCTGACCGTGAACCTGCTGGGTCAGCAAGACTTCGGTGACTCGCTCACCAACCTTGACGACGTCAACCTGGTTGGCTCGGCAGACCACGCAGCTCTGCTGACCGTCGGCTTCGTCTAAGAACCGGGAAGAAGGTCTTTCGGGACCTTCTTCTTCGAGAAATCGAAAGCCCCCGGTTCCGCCGGGGGCTTTTTCTTTGGTCCGTCGCTATCAGATGGCTCGTGATGTGACACTTGTTGACGTGTGCGGGTGATTACAAAGCGGGGTAAGCGATATTGCTGAAAGCGCACAAACCAGAGGTCATCAGACCTTGGCGTTTTCAAGCCCGATCCGGCGGATTGCATCTTCAGATGCGGAGCGGGTGATTCCCGTTCCGATTGCGGAAGCCAAGACCATCAAGGCGCAATCACCTGAGATTCAGCGATCAAACCGACAGGGATGGCATTCCGACACCGATCTGATGTCCCGCACCGAACCGGGGCTTGCCGAACATGCGCGCTTCATCGAGAAAGCGATCAATACCGCGACCAAATCCATTGCGCCAAATTTCCCGCTGGAAGAATACCGACTGGTTTCGGAAGGTTGGACCAACATCAATTCGAAGCACGCGTATAACAAGCCGCATAGCCATGGCGGGTTTGTGTGGTCTGGGTGTTGGCATGTAACCGTTCCAGAGGTCAGAAATGGTCCGTCACCTCATACAATATTGAGCGCCACGATCCGGGCGTTGGCGGTTGATGGCGTGACCCCGGGCATCGCTCATATGCAGCTGATAGGAGCGCAGCTCTTCGGGCGTCGCGGTGTCGGGTAAATGACCGGGAAGGCGGCGAAGTCCTTGATCGCCCGAATACGGGTCTTCTGGGCTTTGTCGCCCATGCCACGGATGCGTGCGTCTTCGATCTTCCGGTCGCGCAGCGGGCTTACCTTCTCCTCTATCATGGGAACCTTGTGTCTGATGATTGAGAAGGCCCCAATCGTCAGGCAGGTCATCAAGATCGCAAAATGCGCACCGCTTTGGTCGGATCACCACACCAACCACAAGCGAAAATGTCGATGAGCGGCTTAGCCCTTGGGCCGGCTTCATCATTTGGTGTACCTTCTGATCCGGTCGGGATGCACCAGAATCCCGCAAACCAAAACGCCAAGCTCTTTAGCATCGCAAGTGAACGATACCGCCTATTGGGTTCACCCTCCCAAATGCGACGAGACGCGAAAATTTCGCAGTTCTGCTGCACACTTTGCTACACGTTTCGCAGCACGCCGCACCCACCGAATTCTGTCGCAATTTGTGCGTATGTCCGTCGACTGGCCGCACGTCAGAAGCGGTCGACTTCGCGGTCTCGGACCACAAGGATCGGCGTGACAAAGTCTGTGCGGCTGCGGGGCAGGTCGGTTCCCCGCAGCTTCTGATCGTTTCTTACAGCCCGTATTGCTCGCGGGCGTAGTCGCCGAGGCCGACTGCGTCGAGTTTGGCGAGGGGTGCGAGGAAGGTGACCTGGATGACGCCCGGAGCGCGGCCGATTTCGATGGCGCCGTTCACGGTGGCGCGGTTGCGGACTTCGGCCACGGTCATGCCCAACAGGGTTGCGGCGCGGGCGAGGCCGTTGTCGATGGCGGCGTTCAGGTTTGCGGCTGTCCCAATGACCGAGATCGGGGCCAGCGCGTCGATTTCGGATACACCCCATTTGGCGGCCAGTTTCTGCCCCTTGGCTTTTTCCGCATCGGTGAACGGCTTGGCTAGGGGTGGCAGGTCTTCTTCCAACGGGAAGAGGACGGGGCCGTCGATGGGGTAGTTCTTCAATACCTCGACCTGAAGCGTCACGCTGCCGGACACATCCATCGTGTGCCCTGCAATTTCGCCATCGCCTTGTCCGGCATGCATGTCACCCATGTAGACACCGGCACCCGGCACTTTGACCGGGCAGACGATGATAGCTCCGGCGCGCACGGCGTCGATGTCCATATGGCCGTCGGTCTTGTGTTCGGCCAGCTGTTCCGCGGTGATGGCATAATCATGCGGTGCGCCTACAAGGAACGCGCCGAAATCGCCTGCGTTGTGGCTGTCTGGCATTGCCATGGAGGGGCAGGTGCCAAGCTGGCCCATGAAGGGGCGCATGCGGACCAGTGTTCCAGGCATATCCGAGGGTGCAAAGGTCAGGATCGAGTGCTGACGGCTGCCATCGGGCAGCGCGGCGTAGTGATTGGCGTTCTTGCCGATGGTTTCAGCGGCGTCCTTTGGTAGGGTCAGGCCGACGCTGCGGGTTTCGTCGAAGGTCACGGTATAGCCGTGTACGATCTCGAACGGCGTGACGGCATTGCCGCAAGTGTCGCATTTCACTGCATCCTGCCCGATCCCTTCGACATGGGTTTCCGGCCAGACGGTGTCGCAGACCGGGCAGCGCGCAGCGACGTAAGGATCGCCAAGGCAGAACCCTTCGGGAGAGCTGTCATGCCCCGAGGCGGTCGCAATCGACGTTACGGTGATATCGCGGATGCGGATCGCAACCGCGTCGCCGACCTCGGCACCCTGCACGAATACCGGCGTTGTCACTTCATGTCCGCCGCGCAGGCGCGGGGTGATCATTGGGCCCCAGCAGCCCGGAGCGGTGTTGGCGATGATCGTACCGCCGTTTTCGATTGGGCCCAACATCGGTGCATTGGGGTCGAGAACCGAGTTGGTGAATTCTGAAACGACAACACTGCGCCGGGACGGCGTGGTACTTCCATCAGGCATGAGAACCTCCCTCGTTTGCATGGTCTTGTCGAAGCAGCGTAGGGCTTATTCGCGGCCCGGCAAGATGTTTGGTGGAGCGATATAGCCTCAATGCCCGTAGATCGCAGACGCGATGCCGAAGGCCCCGACGACGACAAGGCTCAGCGCCCAGACGATGTCGAGGTTGAACCACGTGCGCGACAGGAACTTGATGCCCAGCCACAGGTAGATCCCCACGGCCAGCACGGCTCCGGCGAGGGTCATGGCCCCGGTATGGACCAATGCGACCAGAAACGCGGTGGTGATGTTCTGGCTCATGAGTTGACCTGCTGCTGCGTGTCCTTCGCCACCCACGTCGATGCCGCAGATCCCGAGATAGATCGGCACCAGCATCAGCCCTGCACCATGCGCCATTGCGGCAAGAAACGACCAAAGCGCCAGACGGGCAGGGTGCACGCGCGCCAGAAACCGGGGATGGCGGCGATTGATCAGCAGGTAGATGCCCATTGCGATCACCAGCGCCCCGGCACCGATGCGGATCTGGGTCTCCCACGTGACCAAGGCGGTCATCACCGAGAACGGCAAGAGGATTGCCGTCATGGCAAGGAAATGCCCGAAGGCCAGCGCAATCAACGCGCGGACCATGGCGCGGGGGCGGCCTTCCATCAGCGCGGCAGAGACCGCAAGGGGCCAGCCCATGCCGGGATTGATACCGTGATAGATGCCGGACAGGATGACGGCCCCCCAGAGGGCCGTCACCGTGCTTGGATCAAAGCTCATTCAGATGTTCAGACGTTCGGGTAACAGAAGCTGTCGGTCGAACAATCCCCGCCTTCAAGCCGGATCTGGTGGGATCGCAGGCCCTTGGGGAACTGGACATAGAAGTCCTTGTCCAGCTCCAGCCCGCCGCCTTCGCCGACCCGCGCCATCACCATCTGGCCGCCATCCTGACCGGGGTAGAACTGTTCGTCCCATGTCGAATAGAGCGAGTTGGTCCAGTAGACCCGCTTGCCGTCGCGGCTCACCTCGACCATCTGCGGGCCAAAGGCAAAGTCGCCGCCGCTTGGGTGTTTGGTGTTCCGGCCAATCCCGCCCAGTTCGACCTTGCCGGTCAGGACCGGGTGCATCGGGTCCGACACATCGTATTGATGCATTTCCCCCATGCCCCAGCAGGCAACGTAGAGGTATTTGTCATCAAGGCTGAGGTCGATATCCGTCACCAAGGGTGGGACCGCGCCAAAGCCCTGCAACAGCGGCGGAAGATTGGCCGGGTCTTCGGGGCGCGGGTCGATGGTGATCGTTTTCTTGGCCTGCCACGTGCCATCGTCGTCGCGCCACCATGTGAAGATCGCGCCTTGCAGGTTGGTCGTGTCCACAACGACACCACAGAAGCCGTAGGATTTCTTGGGGTCATGCGCAGGCCGGATTTCCAGCGCCATCTGGTGATTGGCTCCAAGGTCGATGGTCTGGATGTTCTTGCGCTTGCGCAGGTCCCAGAAATGGATCGAATGGCCATATTTGTTGGACAACAGGTCCTCTGCCACGATCCCGTTTTCGAATTGTGGCGGCAGGCCCCATTCAGAGCTGACCATGTAATCCTGCGGCAGGTTCCACCAGAAATCGTAGTGTTTGTCCTGCGGGCCGCGATCCATTTCGTACTGGCCGATGATCTCGAAGGTTTCGCAATCCATGATGAAGATGCCCGGAGGGCCGTCGGTGCCGTCCTTGCCACCGCCACCGAGTGTCGAGACGTAGATGCCTTCAGGGCCGCAATGGATGGTGTGTGGGCGCGAATAGCCGGTTTTGGCGAAAACTTCCTCGGGTTCGATGATCTTATGGATTTTCGCGTTCAACGGCTCCTTCACGTCGATCACGTAAATGCGGGACGACCGAATGCCCGGCACAATCAGGTAGCGGCGTTCAAGAAACGCGTGACCCGACAGGGGGGACAGGGACGAGGAACAGGCGTTCCAGCCGAAATGGTGAAACTCGTCGCCCTTGTAGGGCATCATCACCGTATGAACGATGGTGCCATAGGTGTCGGATTTCGGATCGAGATCGACAACCGCCAGCCCGTCGGGCTGAGACCCGTCCGGGCTGAGCATGACCGTAAAGCCATAGGTTTCCACGGGCGCTTGCATGGCAAGCTGGGCCGTGGCGTGAAATGTTGGATCTGGTCTTAAGTTCATGTGGTCCTCCCTTGAAATTCAAACCCTTACCGGGTCGGTAATGAAAAAGTACTTTTCCAGTGATGCTGTATCCAAAGCGTCCTCAAACCTCGGGTACATTGCACAGTTGAATGGCACCGCTGACGCGGTGGGCCAAGTCTATCAGATTCTCGCCGATGTCTGCCCGGTATGTTGCGCCAAACCGCCGGATCGGCCCAACCGCGCCAACACTGAACGTGGCCCCGATATTGCCGATGGACACGGGCGCTGCGACGCTGGCGATGCCGATGTCGATTTCCTGATCGCAATCGGCAAAACCGCGTTTGACGATCTCGGCGAATTCGCGGCGCAGGTCGGCTTCGGTGGTCTTGGTGAATTCGGTATAGGCGCGCAGCGTGCCACTGATGATGCTGTCCTGAAAAGCCGGTTCGGCAAAGGCGGCGATAGCCTTGGAGCAGGAACAGGCGTGCAACGGGCGCACACCCAGACCGGGATGGATATAGGCGCGCGCTGGATCCTCTGGGGTTTCGACATGGATGATCTCGACCTGTTCATTGCGGAATCGCGACAGGAACACCGTTTCGTTGAACTTCACCGCTGCCGCCTTGAGCAGGGGAGCCGCCGCCTTGCGCACATCCACATCCGACTTGCCCAACAGCGCGATGCGGATCAGCCGTTCCCCGATCACCACGCGGCCGTCGTCTGCAGGGCTTTCGATCAACCCATGATCCAGAAGGGTCTGCACCAAGCGGTAGCTGGTGGGTTTTGGCAACCCCGTCGCCTTTTGGATATCCGCCGCCGTGACCGGTCGCCCCGCAACGGCGACAAGCTCCAGAATGGTGGTGAGGCGATCGAGAAGCATTGCGCGAGAATCTCACAATTAGAGACTTGGTCTCACGTTACGATTCAGTTCGATTGTCAGGCAAGAAAAAACGCAGCGCATGATGCGCCGCGCGTAAAGGTTCTCCCCAAACTTGGCGTGGGTACTTCTGGCCGGTAGGCTATGCGCCATGGGCTATGTCACGTCACTCTTTGTCCGCAAGATGGTTGCCGCCGCCGGGCCGGACGTGGATGCTGCGGCGCTGCTGACGCAGGCAGGGCTTGCGCCGGATGATCCGTGGGATCCCAAGCTCATGGTCCCCGACACGCGCTACTACGACTTGCTCGAAACCATCGCCGACAAGATCGACGCGACCGATTTGCCGATCAGGGTTGGCGCGTCGATGCGCTGTGATGAATACGGAGCACTTGGTCTAGCGTGGAAAGCAGCGCCAAAACTGTATGGGTCACTGGCCCGTGTCGAACGCTATGCCCGGCTGTGGACCAGCGTGGTGGAATACGAACTGCGCGACGACCCTCGCGGCGTGCTCTTTATCCTGCACCGTGACGGCCTGCGCCGGTTGGGGATGCGCCTGTCGAATGAGGCGACGCTCGCCAGCGGGGTCTCTCTGGCCCGGCAGGTTTGCCCGGTGCCCTTTGCACCTTTGGAAGTGCAGATCAAACACGCCGCTCCGGCGAACACCGCATACCACGAAGAGTATTTCGACTGTCCTGTCCGCTTTGAAGCCGAACTGGATGCGCTGCTGATCTCGCCCGATGCGCTGGCACAGCCGAACATCCTCGGGGACGAAGGCATATCGCGCTATCTAGTTTCGCATCTTGACCGTGAGTTGTCCGAAGTGGCGACTGAACCCGCGCTTATTGTCGAGGCCAAGGACGCCATTGCCCAAGCGCTGAGCGAAGGCACTCCCAAGATGGCCGACATCGCCCGCAGCCTTGGCTACAGCGCGCGGTCGTTTCACCGCCGGCTGTCGGAACATGGGCTGAGCTTCCAAACGCTTGCCGAAGACACCCGCCGCGAACTGGCCGAAGGTCTGTTGCGCGACGAACGCCATTCGCTGGCGGAGATCGCGTTTCTCACCGGTTTTGCCGAACAAAGCTCCTTTACCCGTGCGTTCAAACGCTGGGTGGGAAAGACGCCCGCCAGCTATCGCAAGGACCGCCTGACACCCTGACCGGTCAGGGCCGTCCTTTGGCGGCAAGTGTCAAAACCCTGGCATCGTTGGTCAAGATCGCAGGCCACCTGCCACACTATCCCCTTGGTCATCGCAACCCACCAAGGAGATAGACCCATGCAAGACCAACCCATCCTCGTCATTGGCGCCACCGGAAAGACCGGTTCCCGCGTCGCCACCAAGCTTGAAGCACTGGGCCATACGGTCCGTCGCGGATCGCGCAATTCGGCCACGCCCTTCGATTGGGAAGCGCCGGAAACATGGCCCGCCGCACTGGCCGGTGTCCGCGCCGCCTATGTCACCTACTTCCCCGATCTCACGTTCCCCGGTGCCGTGGAAAAGCTCGAGGCGCTGTGTGAAGCGGCTGTTGCAGCGGGCATCCAGCATCTGGTCCTCTTGTCCGGACGCGGCGAACATCACGCACGGCTGGGCGAAGAGGTGGTCCGCAACTCCGGCACCGCGTTCACAATCGTCCGCGCCGCATGGTTTGCGCAGAACTTCTCGGAAGGTTATCTGCGCGATCCGGTGCTGGCGGGTGTGCTGCCCATGCCCGGCGGCGATGTGGCGGAGCCCATCATCGACATTGACGACATCGCAGATGTGGTTGTCGCAGCCCTGACCGAACCGGGGCATGAGGGGCACCTTTACGAAGTGACCGGCCCGCGCCTGATGACCTTTGCCGATATGGCGGTCGAGCTGTCTGCCGCACTTGGCCGTGACGTGCAGTACATCCCGATCACGTTCGAGGATTTCCACGCCAGTGTCGCACAGGCCGGGGGCGACTTCGTCGCCGATGTGTTCACCGCCATCGCGCGGGAAACACTGGACGGGCGGAACGAACACCTTGCCGACGGCGTACAGCGCGCGTTGGGCCGTCCGCCACGCGACTTTGCCGAGTTTGCACAAACCGCTGCCCGGTCGGGCGCGTGGACCAAAGCGGCTTGAAACCCCACCAGAAAGGAACATCCCATGTCTCTCACCCGCCTTCAGAAGATCGCGCTGGCTGTCGCTGGTGCAACCTCGCTTGGCATAGGTGCCACCATCCTTGGCGCGCCGCATGTGTTCTACGCCAGCTACGGCATCGCCATCGGCACTGATCCCAGCCTGCTCAGCGAAGTGCGCGCCCTTGGGGCAGGGCTGACAGGGTTCGGTCTGGTCATGCTGGCGGGCACGGTCTTTGCCGTGCTGCGTCAGGCGGCTATCACCTCAGCGCTCACTGTCTTTCTGGCCTTTCCCGCTGGACGCCTTGTGGGCCTGTTCACGGACGGCGTACCGTCCTCGGGCATCCTTTCGGCGCTTGGGTTCGAACTGGCCATTGCAGCTTTATGCCTCTTCGCCTTCCGCCGCGCGGCCAACGCCTCCACGCAGATGGCGGTCAGCTGATCCCAATTGTGGGGAGGGCTGATCCTCCCCGCCTCCCTCCCAAATCATCAGAAAGTCCTCTCATGTCTCCGGTTCTCTTTTTCCTCATGCAATTCGCCATCCTCGCCTATGCACTGGTCGGCGGAGTGTTCCTTGCCTTTTCCGACTTCATCATGCGGTCGCTGTCCCTGACGGGCGGTGTCGGCGGGGTCGAAGCGATGCAGGTCATCAACCGCGAAGTGTTCCGCTGGGTCTTCATGGCGCTGTTCCTTGGAATGGCGGCTGTGTCGCTGCTCATTTCCGGCTATGCGGCGATCTCGCTCAGCGGCCCGGCCGGCACGTTGATCCTGCTCTCAGGTCTGGTCTACCTCGTCGGCTGTTTCGGTGTCACCGTGGTGTTCAACGTGCCGATGAACGAAGCGCTTGCCGGAATGGATCTCGCGGCAGAGGCCACCCAGACCTACTGGACCGGCACCTATCTGCCGCGCTGGACCTTCTGGAACTCGGTTCGGACCATCGCCTGTGGTCTCGCGGCGATGTTGCTGATGACGGGGCTTTTGTGGCTCACCCAGTCGCAAACACGCATGGTATGACCACCCGCAGCGTCAGATTGATTTTCCCACGATCGTCCCCTAGACGCGTCTGGCGAACCGCCGGGCGCGTTTTTCTGCCGGGTTCCGTGTTGATCAAAGGAGGAACCGTTCCGTGGCCAATCCGCTCTATGACGCGCTTTTTGCACCGCATGACGGCAACGCAACCCCGTTCCTGCACCTTGCCGATGGCAGCACCGTCACGCATGCGGATTTTCTTGAACTGGTCAGCCAGATGGCCAACGCGCTCGGTGCTTTGGGCGTGGTCCCAGGCGACAGGGTGGCGGTGCATATCGAGAAATCACCAGAAGCGCTCGCTCTCTATGCCGCTTGCGTGAAATCCGGTGCGGTGTTTCTGCCGCTCAACACCGCCTACACGTCAACCGAACTGTCCTATTTCGTCGAAGACAGCGGTGCGACGCTTTTCCTCTGCGATCCTTCCGAGGTGGACGCTGTCACCGACATCGCCAAGGTTACCGGAGCGATCTTGCACAGTCTTGGGGCCAAAGGTGATGGCAGCTTCATGGACCTTGCGCGTGCGCAGCCGTCACACTCAGATATTGCCGAGCGAAAGGCCGAAGATCTGGCCGCACTGCTCTACACCTCCGGCACCACGGGCCGCTCCAAAGGGGCGATGCTGACGCAAGCGAACCTTCTGTCGAATGCCGAAGCGCTGGTGGACGCGTGGCAGTTCACCGACCGTGATGTCCTGTTGCATGCGCTACCGATCTTTCACACCCACGGGCTGTTCGTTGCGACCAACACGCTGTTGCTGGCGGGTGGATCGATGATCTTTCTGCCGAAATTCGATCTCGACACGGTGCTGCGCCTGATGCCAAAGGCCACGACGATGATGGGTGTGCCGACCTTCTACACCCGCTTGCTGGACGATGCCCGCTTCACCGCAGACATCGCGCGTCACATGCGCCTTTTCATTTCCGGCTCCGCGCCGCTGCTGGCGGAGACCCATATCCAGTTCGAACAGCGCACCGGGCACCGCATCCTTGAACGCTACGGGATGACGGAAACCAACATGAACACGTCAAACCCCTATAAGGGAGAACGCCGCGCGGGGACTGTCGGGTTTGCTTTGCCGGGTGTTGAGGTGAAAATCTGCCATCCCGAAACGGGTGCCACCCTGCCGCAAGGCGAGATTGGTGTGCTCGAAGTGCGTGGGCCGAACGTCTTCAAAGGCTATTGGAACATGCCCGAAAAGACCCGCGAGGAACTGCGCGAGGACGGGTTCTTCATCACCGGCGACTTGGCCCTGATCGACGCCGACGGCTATGTGCAGATCGTCGGGCGCGGCAAGGACCTGATCATATCGGGCGGGTACAACATCTACCCCAAGGAAATCGAGCTGTTGCTGGACACGCAGCCCGGCGTGAAGGAGTCCGCTGTCATCGGCGCGCCGCATCCCGATTTTGGGGAGAGCGTCGTGGCTGTTCTTGTGCCGGAGGCGGGTGCCACAGTCGACCTTGATGCGATCAATGCCGCCGTCCGCGAAAGCCTTGCCGGGTTCAAGCGACCGCGTGTGATCAAGGTGATTGACGCCTTGCCCCGCAATACGATGGGTAAGGTGCAGAAAAACCAGTTGCGTGATAAGTACGCAGGTGTGTTCACAAACTAAAGCGCTGCAGTCAGTGCGGTATATTCAAGCTGTGCCGTCAGACCGCCATCGCATTCGATATTGCACCCGGTGACCCAGGACGCCTCGGGGGATGCGAGAAAGCGGATCACTTGGGCGATTTCGTCCGGGCGGCCGGCGCGCCCGGTCAGATCGACGCTGCGGGTTGCGCGGGCACCAAAGGCAGTCATGAAGTCCTCAAGGATCGGCGTGTCCACCGCTGCGGGACTGACCGAGTTGATCCGCAAGCCAAGGTCGCGAAACCGCTCGATATTGGACAGGCCCCAAGCGATCACCGCTTCCTTCGAGAGATCATAGGCGCGCACCGGGTCGATGGCTTCTTCCTTCAGGAACGCGTCCAGATCGTGCGACGCATCGAGCGCCAGAAACCGCTGCACCTGCGCCAGGTTCTCGCGCCATTTGCCGCCCGCTTTGGAGGCCATGTTGACGATGGCACCACCCGGGGTGAGATGTGGCAAGAGGTGTTCGGTTAGCGCGATCAGGGCTTGGGTGTTGACCCGCAGGATCGTCCATTCCAGTCCCGGTCGTGGCGGTAACCCGGCAGCGTTGACCAGAACGTCAATGCGCGACAGAGACTCGAGTGCCGCTATGGATGCCAGATCCGACAGATCGGCATTGATCCAGCGGTCGGCTGAGGGGCCGGGGTCGTTGCGATCAATGACGGTCACCCGGTCGCCATCCGCCTTGAACAACGCCAAGGCGGCGGCACCGATGCCAGATGCACCACCGGTGAGGACGATATGCCGTTGCCGGGTCACGTGGCGGCACCTGTGCCGATGGCGGTGGACAGGATGGCTTTGGCTGCGTCGGGGGTGCAGGTATCTCCGGACCATGCAACAAACCCGTCAGGGCGAACCAAGACGACACGCCTGTCCCAAGGGGTGAACCATGCCGCAAGGCAGGCCGGTGCGGTCAGGGGAATGTTCAGTGCCTCGGCTGCGTCCACAAACGCGGCTGCCGTGCTCGGATCTGCACAAAGCAGCGTGAAATCCGGGCCAAGCACATCCGCCACGTCGCGGCCTTCTGGTCCGGCAGGGGGCAGGTGATGCCCGGCGCGGGCGACAAAGCTGTGCGATCCTTTCGCGCTGGGCGTGCCACCGCTACCCGACACGATGGGCGAGCCTTCGTAGTTCGGTTCGAAATCCTCGACCCCGGAGGCACCTTCGGCACGGGCTTTCCACGCTGTCTCGAAGGCATCTTTGCCTTGGTCCGGGCTGTGATTGTTGAGGAATTCCCTGTCTTCGTGGATAAAGTTCTCGATGAAATCCCGTGCGGTCGAGGCAAAGACCGGCTGCCGCTCCGCACTGTAGCTGTCAAGCAGCGCGTCCGTGCCCCAACCCTTGATCGTTGCGGCCAGTTTCCAGCCCAGATTGCGGGCGTCCTCGAACCCGGTGTTGATCCCGTAACCACCATAGGGCGGGTGGCTGTGCGCCGCATCCCCCGCGATGAACGCGCGGCCCGCGCGATAGCTGTCGGCCAAAGACACACGCAGGTCCCAGAACCCGATATAGTCCAGATCAAGCGCGAACTCCTGACCCACGGCTTTGCGCAGCAGCCCTCGGAAATCGAAATTGTCGGTGGTCGTGCCGATGGGGACGGGGGCGTGGAAGAACCACGACAGCCCGTGATCGACCCGCCCGAAGAACAGCCAGTAGCCTTCGTAGTCGGGGTGCAGAACGTTGTAGAACGCCTTGCCCGGATAGCGCGTCAGCAGTTCGTGCAGCTCTTCCGACCGGAACACCAGAAGCGCCATCAAGCGGTTGTGGTCAGACAAGGTCTCGCTGATCCCGGCGTGTTCGCGGACAAATGACCTGCTGCCATCGCAGCCGACGATGTACGACGCGTCGATCACCTGCCGCCCGTCGCCATTGCGCTCTGCGATGGTCAGGCGAACACCCTCATCGGTCATCTCCAAAGCCTCGCCGGACCAACCGTAAAGCACCGTGATCTCGGGTATCTCGGCCACCCGCGCGCGTAGCACCCGTTCGGTGGCGTATTGAGGCAGCCGCGCGTTGGGCGCAAAGTAATAGTCTTTGACGTTCGACCGGTTCAGCCAGTCATAGGTGTAGTCCGACAGAAGCGTGCCATAGGCGGTCATCCCGCCAATGCCGCCGCCTTTTGGGATCGGATGGGCGCTGTGCAACTCGGCCTCGCAACCCCATGCGCGGAAATGCTCGGAGGTGCGCTGCGTCAGGTTCTGGCCTTTGGGGATTGGTTGCGGTTCCGGGTAGCGTTCCACGACGCAAACCCGGATGCCGCGTTGACCCAGTTCGATGGCAAGGCCCAGCCCGACGGGGCCACCACCATTGATCACCACATCGTAGGGGCCGCTCATGCGATCCCTCCCACACGTCCGGGTTCGGAATAGATGTGTTTGGTTTCGAGGAAGTCATAAAGCCCCTCTGGCCCATGCAAGCGCCCAAGGCCGGATTTGCCATAGCCGCCGGTTTCTGCTTCGGCGAAGAGCCTGAGATGCGAATTGATCCAGACCGTCCCGGCCCGGATCGCCCGCGCCATGCGCAAGGCGCGATGGTGGTCGGCAGTAAAGACCGACGCGGCAAGGCCGTAAGCGGTGGCGTTGGCCTTTGCGACGGCTTCTTGTTCGTCAGCAAAGGTCTCGATCGACACGATGGGGCCAAACAGCTCTTCCTGCACCAGGGACGATGCGATGTTGTCGATGCGGAACAACGTCGGTGTCAGGAAGGCTGAGTCCGACAGCGGCGCACCTTTGAGAACGATCTCGCCCTCGTCGCCGGCCTGTTCGATCAGCCGTTCGATCCGCGCCCGATTGTCGAGGTCGATCAGCGATCCCATCTGGCTGTCTGGCTTGTCTCCGGGGCCGACGCGGACAGCCTGGAAGGCGGCGATGATGCAGCTCTCGAACTCTTTGGCGAGTGACTCGTGGACAAGGAACCTAGCCGCGGCGACGCAGATTTGCCCCGCCATTGCCAGCGCCCCGTGGGTCAGTTCATGCACGGCGCGGTCCAGATCGGCATCGGCGAAGATCACCGCAGGCGCCTTGCCGCCCAATTCCAGCCCCACGCGCTTCAGCGTCGGAGCGGCGGCGGCCATGATCGCCTGCCCGGTGCGGCTGCTGCCGGTAAAGCTGATGACGTCGATATCGGGAGACGCGGTCATGGCGCGGCCCACTTCGATGCCGTTTTCGTTGATGGAGTTGACCACACCTTTGGGCAGGGAGGGCGCCTCTGCGATGGCCTGCATGATCCGCGCATGCACCAGCGGCGTTTGGTGCGCGGGTTTGATGACCGCCGTACAGCCTGCCGCCAATGCGGGAGCAAGCGACCGCATGAGCAAGGTCACAGGCGCATTCCAGGGCACGATGATGCCTGCCACACCTGCCGCTTCCCGATGGAACAGCGACAGGCTGCCCGGTGTAATTTCCTGCATGGAGCCGCGGATGTCGCGCGCGAGACCTGCGTAGTACCGGGTCTCGGAAATGGCGGCCATGGTTTCGCCCAAGGCTTCGGCGTGGATTTTGCCGTTTTCGGCCACCACCAGATCGGCGATCTCGTCCTTCGCCGCTTCAAGGCGGTTTGCGATTTCCAGCATCGCCTGGGCACGCAGGCGCGGGGCAGAGGCCCAATCGGTGCCGAAGAACGCAGTCCGTGCCGACGCCGCAGCGGCATTGGCCAGATCGGCGCTGCCGCGATGATACTGGCCCAATGAGGCCAACGTGGCCGGGTTGAGACTGTGGTCCAGTGGACCATCGCTGATCCATTCGCCACCGATGTAATGCCGTGCGGGATCATGGGTCATGGGGGTCTTTCTCCGGGTCAGTCATTGTTCAGGCGCTTGCGCGGGTGGCTGGCTGGGCGAGCGCGTCCGAGATCAACTCGGCGCGGTCACGGATGCTGTCGCGCAGCGCGGCAAGCTGGTCTTTGGTCAGGTTGGCTTCTTCGGTCGACAGGCACAGCGCGCCGATGGGTGTGCCGTCGCCCGCAAGGATCGGGGCCGCGACCCCGACAAGGCCCGGCGTCACTTCGCCATGGGCGGTGGCGACCCGGTCACGGCGGATGTGTTTCAACTCGGTCAGCACGGCATCTTTGGTGGTCCCGATGCCCGAAGTGACAAAGGCGTCGAGATAGTCGCTGACCAGCGCCGCGCGCTCTTTCGGCGGCAGGAAGGCGACGATGGCCCGGCTCACGGCACCTTTGCCAATCGGCATCGGACGACCACGCGGATAAGAGGAGCGCGGTTCCGGTGCCGATACTTCGGAGGCCACGCAGAGCATCTTCTGCCCGTAGAAGCGCAGGACAAACGCGGATCCGACGAACGCCTCGGCCAGCGCCTTGAGATGCGGGTCCGAGGCTGCGATCAGGGGATCGGAGCGGCGCATGAGGAAATCAAGCTCGGTCACGCGCGGACCAAGCGTGTAGCCTGATTGGGGCAGCGACACGAGGTAGCCCGCATCCTTGAGGGTCTTGAGGTAGCGGTACAGCGTCGGGCGCGAAAACCCCAAGGCCTGCATCATGTCCTCGGGTGTCCATTCGGAATGATCCTCGGAAAACAATCCAAGGATTGCCAGCAACCGTTCTCCTGATCCCGACACCGAGGTCATGGCGCGGTCTCCTGTGTTGCGGCTGCGGTCCGGCTGCGGATCATTTCAGACACGATCAGCGCAATCCCCATTGCGACGCCGATGGCATCGGTCACGATCGCTCCATCAAACGCGCCCGCTGGGACAAGGGCCATCAAACCCGCAACGATAAACAAGCCACGTTTTGTCAGCGACAACCGGTCGACGAAATAGCCCGCAAGCGCCGCCGAGACCAGCCAGACGCCAAGGCTTGCAGTGATCGCAGCAAAGATGATTTCGGTGGGTTCTCCGATCAGGATCAGCGACGGGCTGAACACGAACAGCACCGGGATCACGTACGCGGCCCAGCCAAACCGCATCGCGGCCCAGCCTGTGGCCATGGCTGGGGCCTTGGCAATCGCGGCGGCGGCAAAAGCGGCCATGGCGATGGGGGGCGTGATCATCGACATCATGCCGAAATAAAGCACGTAAAGATGCGCTGCGATGGGTTCGATCCCCACTTCGATGAGCGCAGGGGCCACAAGGGCGGCAAGCAGCACGTAGACGCCCAAGGTGGGCAGGCCCATGCCAAGGATGATGCAGACAATGGCCGACAGCGCTAAGAGCAGAGCCGCGCTGCCGCCCCCCACCTGCACCAGCGCATAGGTCAGGTTGAAGCTGAGTCCGGTGATGTTGAGCACGCCGATCACCATGCCGGACGCGGCCGAGATCAGCAGGATTTCGACAACCCCATGCCCGGTGCGGGCAAAGCTGCCGAACAACGCGCGGATGGTCGGACGGACACCGCGATAGCCAAAGACAAGCGCGGTACCGCAAAGTGCCAGCGCTGACCAGAGGGCTGCGCGCTCCGGCTGGTAGCGCAGCCAGAACAGCAGGTAGATCAACACGGCAAAGGCGGTGGCAAAGTGCAGACCAACAAGCACAGTGCTTTTGGCGGGGATCTCGGATTCCGGCACGCGCTTGATACCAAGCTTTGCCGCTTCAAGATCCGCCTGAATGAACAGAGCCACGTAATACAGGATCGCGGGCAAGAGCGCTGCCATCACGATCTGGCTGTAGGGAATGGCCAGAAACTCGGCCATGAGAAACGCCGACGCGCCCATGACGGGCGGCATCAGTTGCCCGCCGGTCGACGCAACCGCTTCAATCGCGCCCGCCTTGTGCGCCGGATAGCCATCGCGTTTGATCATCGGAATGGTGACCACGCCTGTCCCGACGACGTTGGCCACGGCTGAACCCGAGATCGACCCGAAGAGTTCAGAGGCCAGAACCGAGATCTTCATCGATCCACCGCGGAACCGGCCCATTCCGATCATCGCGGCATCAGTGAAGAACTGCGATCCGCCCGTGATGCCCAAAAGAACGCCGAACAGAATGAACGCGATCACGACAGTGGCCGCCACCGACATCGGCAACCCCAGCACGCCATTGGAATCGACGGCCAGATAGCCCGCCAGCAGTTGCCAGTTCTGAGGCCGCCCCTGAAGCCGACCGGGGATCAGGTCTCCGAACAGCGCGTAAAGCAGGAACGCCGAAATGATCAGCAAAAGCGCCCAACCTGTTGCCCGCCGCAATGTTTCGAGCAACAGAACAATGATGATCACGCTGGTGATCCAAAGCTCGGGTGGTCGGGCAAAGATCATCAACACTAGATCGGGATACGCCACTGCAACATAACCCAGCGCGGCCATTGAAAGACTCGCAAGCACGAGGTCGTAAAGCGGCACATCCTCGCGGTCGGTCCCGCGCCGCGCGGGAAGGGTCAGAAAGGCGAGTGGCAGGGCGAAGAACAGCACGCCCGCGAAGAATTGTTGTGGGTAAAGGTCCAGCCCCAGCTTGCGCTGCACAGACAATGCCCAGCCGACCGCCAGCAGAACAAGGCAGGCGGCAAAAACGTCGGCCAATGGCTTGGCAAGGCGCGCGGGCAGGGCGGGCATGGCGATGATGGTGTCCTAAATCATGCAGGCATGGGCAGTGTCAGCGCGCGCCACAAGCGGGCGCGCGCCGACATCCCTCAGTTCAGTCCGACTTCTGCGAAAAAGCGCTCGGCTCCGGGATGGTAGGGCGCTGCTCCGGGCGTGCCGCGCATGTCTGCCGGTTTGAATGCGCGGAACGGCGGGAACGTGTCGACCATCACTTGGGCGTTTTCGTAGATCGCCTTGGTCATGGCATAGACCACATCATCGGACGCACCTGCATGGGTGAAGATCACCTGCGGGAAGGCGATATAGACCGTGTCCTCCAGAACGCCGGGCATGGATCCCGCGGGCAACGTGGTGAAGAACGCGGTCGGCCAATGTTCGCGCGCCGCAGCCAAGGCGGCATCGCTGTCATCCTCGACCCCAAGCGCACGCAGACCGCCCACGGCGGCATCCGCCTCGCGGACCTTGCCGGCACCGTGGGCAAAAATGAACCCAACGGTGTCACCGGCCATAAAGGCATCGGCCCCGGCGACCACGCTCGCGACCGAGACTTTCTCCACGTCGTCGCGGGTCATGCCTGCGGTGGCGTAGAAGGCCGAAAGCTGCGGCAGGATGGTGTTCTGCGCGGTGTAACCATCGGTCATCGGCTGACCCTTGAGGTCGGACACCTTCATGATGTCGCTGTCCGCACGGACAAAGATCGCTTCGACCAGTGGCATTAGATGCGCGACGACACGCAGGTTGGGGTGGGCGCGCCCGTCCCACCAGGCGTCACCGGTGAGGGCGTAATCAACCTCTTGCAGGTTCGCCACGCCAAATTCGATGCCGCCCTGATCAATGAACGGAATGAACTGGTTGGGGCTGGTCGCGGGCTGGATCGTGGTGTTCAGCCCGGCGGCGTTGGCGGCATTCGCCACGGCTGTGCCGATGTTGTGAAACAGCGATCCGGGGTTCGATGTGGCGATGCCGACATTCTGCGCGCTGGCCGATGTGGCAAGGGTCGCGCCTAGGAATACCGCCGCCGCGGTGAGTAGCGTCTTCATGGTTGTCCTCCCAAATGTGGTTCTCGTTTGGGTTAGAATCCCAATTATTGAGAATAAGTTGACTTTACGAAGGGGCAGCGGAATATCAAGCCTGAGATTCAGGGAGGATGTATGTTTGAAGATCAGGCCCGGCCAAAAACCGGAGGTGAGGCCCTTCTGACGGCCCTGAAGGCGTGCAGAATAGACTATCTGTTTGCCAATGCAGGAACGGATTTTCCGCCGATAATCGAAGGGCTTGCGCGTCTTTCTGAAAGCGATGTGCCAACTCCGGTGACGGTCCCGCACGAAACGGCGGGTATGGCGATGGCACATGGGCATTGGCTGGTCACCGGGCGGCCACAGGCGGTGATGGTGCATGTGAATGTCGGGTTGGCGAATGCCGTGATGGGTGTGATCAACGCCGCATCTGACAATGTTCCGGTGTTTGTGCTGTCCGGGCGCACGCCCTTGACGGAATCGGGGCGCAAAGGCGGGCGGATGACGCCGATCCAGTACGGTCAGGAAATGTACGACCAGACCAGTCTGGTGCGCGATGTGGTCAAGTTCGACTACGAATTGCGCTATCCTGAACAGGCGGACAGCGTGACCAAACGGGCGGCGTCCCTGATGACCAGCGCGCCCGAGGGGCCGGTCTATATGAGCCTGCCGAAAGAGCCGTTGACCGAGGCGTTGCCGGAAGGCTTCGCGCCAGCGCCGCTGCCCGCCACCGCAACTCCCGCTTTGCCGGATACGGATGCGATAGCGACATTGGCGGCGTGGATTGCCGAGGCTCAGTCTCCGGTGGTCCTGTGCCAGCGCGGCGATCCGCAGGGCAGGGTGTCGGCGCTTCTGTCGCGCTGTGCCGAGGCGTTCGGATTGGCGGTGGCCGAACCGTTCAGCATCCGTAACGTCTTGGCTTCGGACGATCCGGTACTTTTGGGCTATAATCCCAAGGCCGCCACGGCAGAGGCCGATCTGGTGATCGTTCTGGACAGCGGTGTGCCGTGGATCGAGGCCGTCAGCGCACCCGGACAGGCAACCCGCGTTGTGCACATCGGCCCGGACCCGCTCTTCCGCCGGATGCCAGTGCGTGGGTATCAGACCGATCTGGCGATCACCTCCGATCCGGCGATGGCGCTTGAGGCGCTCTTGGCGATCACTCCTGACGCTTCCGCGTCTGCGCGACGGGCAAATGTGCACGCCAAGGTCGCAACAACCCGCGATGCGAAACCAAAACCGGATGCGGGTGGTGATGGCCCGATGACCGCCGAATGGATGAGCGCCTGCATCTCGGACATCATGGATGAGAGCGCTGTCGCGTTCTCGGAATTGGGTCTCTTACTGCCACATATGACCCTAAAAGGTCCGAACCGCGTGTTCTCCAATGTGCATGCAGGCGGCTTGGGCTGGGCCATGCCTGCTGCTCTGGGCGCACAACTGGCGGACCGGGACCGTCTGGTGATCGCCTGCGTGGGCGACGGGTCGTACATGTTCGCCAACCCTGTCGCTTGCCACCAGATCGCCGAGGCGCTGGGCCTGCCGATCCTGACGATCATCAAGAACAACGCCATGTGGAACGCGGTGCGGCGTTCGGTGGTCAAAGGCTATCCCGATGGCGCGGCGGTGCGGCAGAACCGCATCCCGCTCACCTCGCTTGAGCCATTGCCGGACTTCACGCAGGTGGCCAAAGCCAGCCGCGCGCATGCTGAACGCATCGAGCGGGGCGCAGACCTGCCCGATGCCTTGCGCCGCGCGGTCGAGATCATTCGCACTGAGCGCCGTCAGGTCTTGCTAGACCTATCGGTCGCCGCGTCGGACGATCATTGATGGACCCGGCATCGCTGGCCTTTGCCTTTGTCGGCATCCTGTTGGGCGGGTTCCTCAAGGGGGCGACCGGGGCAGGCGCGCCTGTGATAGGTGTGCCGGTGCTGGCCATCGTGTTCGATGTCCCGAAAGCGGTGGCGATCTTTTCGGTGCTGAACCTCTGTACCAATATCTGGCAAGGCTGGGCCTTCCGCTCCGAGATTACAGAACACCGCTTGACCTGGACCTTCGCGCTGATGGGCGCAGTTGGGGCGGCCGTTGGTTCGGTGCTGTTGGCCACGTTGCCGGTGCCACTTTTGATGGCGTCGTTGGCTTTGGTGGTCTTTGCCTATATCGGCTTGCGGCTGTCGCGGCCCAACTGGCATTTGTCGCGCGAACGCGGCCGGCAGATGGGACCGTATGTCGGTCTGATTGGCGGCGTCATGCAGGGGGCGGGCGGGCTGTCGGCGCCAGTGTCCATCACCTTTCTCAACGCGCTGAATCTGCCGCGCAAAGAGTTCATCGCGACGATTGCGATTTTCTTTCTGGCCATGTCGCTCACGCAGGTGCCCGCGCTCTGGACGCTTGGCATCCTGACATTGGACCGGTTGCTGCTTGCGTTTCTTGCGCTGATCCCGATGTTTCTGGGCATTCCCATCGGATCATGGGCGGCGCGGTTCCTGTCGAAACAGGCATTCGACCGGTTGATCCTGTCGCTCTTGGCGGTGATCGCGGTCAAACTGATCTGGGACGCGGCGCAAGCGGGGCTTTGACCCCCAATGCAAAACGCCACCCCGGGTGGGGTGGCGTGCTTACGTAAACCGCTGATGTCTCAGGCTTTCTTGTCGACCTCGGGCATCACCCCGTCAAGATTGACCCCGATCTGATCGCCGATCTTCTTCATTGCGGGCAGAGCCACCGCCATGTCGAGGATCGAGTCGATGGTCTGGCTGACAGGCGATGGGCTGCCGCCACCATCTGATTTGCCCAGACCTGTGACGTGGTTGATGTTGATGCCCCGGATTTTCTCGGCCGGTTTCACCATTTCGGCAAGGATCTTGGGCATCGCGTCCAACCGCGCCTTTTCCAGCTCCATCGACATAAGCTCTTTCGACCGGGTGTTCTCGGCCTTGATGCGCTCGGCTTCGGCTTCGGCCTCGGCGGTCTTGTAGACCTTCATGGACGCTGCTTCCTCGCGACGGATCACGCCCTTGGCCTTGGCGACTTCCTGATCGGCGACCGAGGTGATCCGGGCGCGTTCGGCATTTGCTTCGGCATCCTGACGCGCCGCCATGAGGGCAAGCGCCTTGCGCCTTTCAGCTTCGGCCATTTCGCGCAGGGTCTGGATTTCTTCCTCGGCCTTGACCAGTTGCGCACGTGCCAGTGTTGCCTCGGCACGGGCCTTGGATTCCTCCTCGCTCTTGGCGGCAGTCTGGATGACCTTCTCCTGCTCTGCGATTTCCAGCGCCCGGAGTTGCGCGATCTCGGCTTCGCGGATTTGCAACTCACGCTGGATCGAGGTGGCCTGAATTTCCTGCTCCATACGGATGCGGGCCTGCGCAGCCTCGCGTTCCGCATCAGCCTTGCGACGGGCCACTTCAGTCAGTTGCGCGGCGAGCAGGGTCTCGATCTCCTGCGTCTGAGCGATCTCGGCACGGCGTTCTTCAAGCTCGATTTCCAGGCGACGCTGGTTTGCCTCCACCTCAGCGCGACGGACGGCAACAGCCGTTTCGCCTTCAATTTCCGCGCGTTCTTTCTTGGATTTGGCGATCACCTCGGCCAGTTTGCGCATGCCCACAGCGTTGAAGGCGTTGTTTTCATCCAGCGAAGAAAACGGTGTCTGATCCAGCGCGGTCAGGGACACGCTGTCCAGTTGCAGCCCGTATTTCACCAGCGTGTCAGCCAGTGCTTCGTGGACTTGGCGCACAAAGTCCGAGCGGTTCTCGTGCAGTTCGTCCATCGTCATCTGCGCCGCGACCGACCGCAACGCGTCCACCATCATCCCGTCGATCAGCGATTTGAGCTGATCTGGCTGGAAGGTGCGTTTGCCCAGCGTCTGCGCAGCGCGCACAATGGCAGCCTCTTCGGGCAGAACCGAGGCGTAGAACTCCGCACCCACGTCAATGCGCATCCGGTCCTTGGTGATCAGCGCGCTGTCGCCCGCGCGGATCACTTCCATTCGGATCGTCTGCATGTTGACGCGGCTGATCTCGTGAAAGAAGGGAATGGCCAGAGTGCCTCCGTCGATCACAACCTTCCGACCTCCGACCCCGGTGCGCACAAGGCTGATTTCATTGGTGGCGCGTTCATAAAACCACGCGGCCAGCACGACCACGACGGCGGCAATGACCAGAAGCAGGATGATCCATCCAAGGGCTGTCATGTGTAATCCTCCCTAAACGCTGATCAAAAGACCGGCGGGTAATGGCGACCACCGCGTTCGAGCGTGATCCACCGTAGTTCCGTAAACGCATCCAGCGACCAACGCCCGCCATAGCGGCCCACGCCCGACGCCTTGACCCCGCCGAACGGCACCTGCGGTTCGTCGTTGATGTTCTGATCGTTGACGTGGACCATCCCGGTCTCAAGCCGCCCGGCCATGCGCAGGGCGCGGCCTTCATTGGCGGTCCAGACCGCGGCGGTCAGGCCGTATTCGGTGTCGTTGTTCATCTCTATCGCCTCGTCCTCGGTGCGGAACGGGGCAACAACGACAACGGGGCCGAAGGTTTCATCGTGCCAGATGTCCATGGACCGGTCGACATGGGTCAGCACGGTGGGTTCGACAAAATTCTCCCACGCGTTCCCGCCCAAAGCGAGATGCGCGCCTTTCGCCACGGCATCGTCGATCAGCGTTTTCACACGGTGCGCCTGACGGGTGTTCACCAGTGGTCCGATCACGTTGGTCTTGTCGTTCACATGCCCGGTCTTGAGCTTGGCCGCGCGGGCGAGAAATTTCTGCATGAAGGGTTCATAGACACTTTCGTGCACCAGCAGCTTTTCCGTCGACATGCAAACCTGGCCTTGGTGCATGAAGCTGCCGAAATTGGCGGCCTCGGCGGCCTTTTCCAGATCGGCGTCTTCCAGCACGATCATCGAATCCTTGCCGCCCAGTTCGACGCAGCACTTCTTGAGATGCGCACCGCATTTGGCCGCGATGTGGCGACCCACGGCTGTAGACCCGGTGAATGATATGGCCTTGACCCGGTGGTCCTCGATCAGCGCGTCACCCACTTCGCCGACGCTTTCGCGCGAACAGGTGATGACGTTGAACACCCCTGCCGGAACGCCCGCTTCTTCAAGCACTTCAGCATGGAAAAGCCCGCCCGCATAAGGTGTGTCCTCGGACGGTTTCAGCACAACGCAATTGCCCGCAGCCAGTGCGGCTGCATAGCCGCGTGAGGTCAGGATGCCTGGCATGTTCCAAGGCGAGATCACGCCGACAACGCCCAAAGGCCAGCGGGTCGCCATCGACACCTTGCCATCAGCCGAGGGCAGGACTTCGCCGGTGGACTGGTAACAAAGCGATGCAGAGGTGCGGAAAATCTCGGCAACGAAGCCCGCCTCGAATACGCCTTTGCCGAACCAGCCGCCGCCTTCGTGCATCACGGCGTGGATGAAATCGTCCTTTCGGCTTTCCCAGACATCCGCGATGCGCAGCAGCATCTTGGCGCGGTCCTGAAAGCTGCGCCCCGACCATTCGGGGAAGGCGGATTGCGCGGCGGCAATCGCGCGGTCCATGTCAGCCGCGCTCCCATCGGGGATGCGGGCGAAGAGCGAATTGTCCGACGGGTTCAGATCATCAAACGTGCGGGCGGCAGGCACCCAGCTGCCTCCGATATAGAGGCCTCGGATGGTGGGCGCAGAGGAGGTCGAGTTGAGCATGGCGTTATCTCCTTGGCTTGTAGGTTTCAGCGCGGCGGGCCGCCGCTTCGATGTCTTCGATCATGGCGCGCAACCGGTCCGACGAGGACTTGAAGTCGGGGATGGAGGGCTGCGCTGGTCGTGTGATTTGGGGTGCCGCAGGCGGTGGCACGGGCGCACGCGGTGCCGGCGCGGCTCCGTTGCGGCGCGAAGCACTGGCGCTGGCCTTGGCCACCAGATCTGCGATGTTCGGCGCATTGGGCTTGGGGGCTGGGGTCGCGACGTTGGCCACCGATTTAGGTTGCGGCGCAGGTGCAGCGGGTTTGGCTGCCGGAGTAGGTCGCGTTGGTGCGCCGACCGATTTCATCGCTGCCGCGGCAATGTCGCTTGGCTTTGGCCCCGCCGCAGGGCGCGGGCTGACTGGTTTTGGCATCGAAGCCGGGGCAGGGCGCTTGGCCCCGGTCGCGGTTCCGCTGCCGCCGAGATAGGCTTTCTGCACCGCCGGGTCATTTGCCAGCCGCTCTGCATCATCCTCGTGCACGATATTTCCGTTCTCCAAGAGGTATCCCCGATCCGCGATGCGCAGGCTTTGCTTGGCGTTCTGTTCGACCAGCAGGATGCCCAGGCCCGCCTGTTTCACCACGCGCAGGCTTTCGAACAGGTCCTTGCAAAGCAGCGGCGACAGCCCAAGTGAGGGCTCGTCCAGCGCAAGGATCGACGGGTTCGACATCATCGCGCGGCCGATGGCGACCATCTGCTGTTCGCCACCCGACATGGTGCGTACGGTCTGCTTGCGACGTTCACCCAGCTTCGGGAACAACGACAGCACCCGTTGCAGGTTGCCCGCCTCGTCATCCCGCGCCCGTTCGGCATAGGCGCCAAGCGTCAGGTTTTCCTCGACTGTCAGATCGCCAAACACGCCACGTCCTTCGGGCACCAGTGCGATCCCGGCCTCGACGATCTTGTGCGGTTTCTCCCCGACCAATTGCACGCTTTCGAGGGTCACATCCCCCGCGACATGGCCTTCGCAAATCCCGCAGATCGCTTTGAGCAGCGTCGATTTCCCGGCGCCGTTGGCGCCCAGTATGACGACGATCTCGCCCTTGCCGACACGCAGCGATGCGCCGTCCAAGGCGCGGTGCTTGCCGTAGCTGACGGACAGGTTACGCACCTCAAGCATCATCATCCCCCAGATAGGCGCGGATCACTTCGGGGTCGGACAGCACCTGTTCGGGCGTGCCTTCGGCGATCTTGGTGCCGGTGGACATGACCACGCAGCGATCACACAGCGACCGGATCGCGTCCATCACATGCTCGACCAGAATGATCGTGCGTCCTTCGTCGCGCAGCCGTTTGATCAGCGCGATGCCTTCCTCAAGCTCGGTCGGGTTCAGCCCCGCCAGCCATTCGTCGAGCAGCAAAACCTTGGGTTCCGAGGCCAGCACGCGGGCCAGTTCGACACGCTTGGTGTCGATATAGGTCAGCTCGCCGACATGGGCGTTTGCCCTGCGGTCCAGCCCTACCAGCGCCAGCATCCGCATTGCATGCGCGTCCGCCTCGGCCCCCCAGCGGCGGCGATGGCCGAACACGGCACCCGCACGTACGTTTTCCAGAACCGTCATCGACGGCAGCAGGCGCACGAGTTGGAATGTCCGGGCAATGCCACGGCGGGCAATATCCGCAGCGGAAAGGTGCGAAATCGGCGTCCCACGCAGGGAAATCGTGCCCTCGGTCGGCTTCAACGCGCCCGAGATTAGGTTCAGCGTAGTGGATTTGCCCGACCCGTTGGGGCCGATCAGACCCAGCACCTCGTGCTCGGTCACGTCGAAATCCATGTCGTTGACGGCGACAAGCCCACCAAAGCGTTTGGTGGCCCCGCGCAGGGAAAGAACGGTGGCTCCGGTTGTCATGCAAACGCCTCCCGTTCCCGCAATTTCCGCTTGCCGCTTTCGATCAGGCCGACAAACCCGCGTGGCAGCAGGTAGACGATGACCAGAAAGCTGAGGCCCAGAAGCAGCGTCGTCTGGTTCGGGAAGCTGGCGGAAATCGCCTCCCACAGCAGGGTGAATGGGATCACGCCGACCAGCGGCCCCCACAACCGACCTGTGCCACCGAGCAGCGCCATGATCACCACAAGGAAGGACAGCATCGGGGTAAACGCCAGCGCCGGTTCGATGTAGATGTAACGTGGTGCCAGCATGGACCCGACCACTGCTGCGGTGGCTCCGGACACCATGAACAGCAGGATCTTCGCCCGCGACGTGTTGATGCCGGAATGGCGCGCCACCTCTTCATCATCCCCGATGATGCGCAGGGCAAAGCCAAGGCGCGACCGTCCGATGGCCCAGCCGGTCAGATAGACAATCGCGGCCAGGACCAGCAGTTGCCAGTAGATACGCACTTCAGTGATGTCGGTCAGAACGTAGAGGCCTTTTTGGCCCGACACGTTCTGCCCCCATGTCACCACCTGCCGCACCAGTTCGGCCAGACCCAGCGTGAAGATCACGAAATAGACGCCGGACAGGCGCAGAGTCGCCAAGCCGACCAGCACTGCCAGCACCGCGCCAAGGACGGCGGCGATGGGCAGCGTCACCCAATAGTTCAGCCCATTCTCGATCCCGATGGCGGTGGTGTAGGTGCCAAGCCCGAAGAACGCTGCAGTGGCGAGCGAGATGTAATGAGTCGGGCCAGAGAAGAGCGCCCAGCTTGTCGCCAGAACGGCATACATCGCGATGGTGATGCCGATGGACAGCATATACGCGTCGCCGGTCAGCGGCAGACAGGCGGCAACCGCCAGCAAAACCGCCGAAAGCGTTATGGATTGCCAGTCGCGCTTGGTCATGTCGTGCGCCTCCCGAACAGGCCCTGCGGACGGAAGAGCAGGATGAGGACAAAGAGCAGATAGGCTGCGGCCAGTGTCAGACCGGGGTCGATCAACGTGGCCACGAATGTCTCCAGGATACCCAGCAACAGCGCCGCCACGATGGTGCCGCGTACGTCACCGACGCCGCCCATGATCACAATGACAAGCGCCTTGAGCGTGAAGAGCACGCCGGTCGACGCATCGAGCGTCAGGAAGGTGGAAATGAGCGCGCCACCCACAGCCGTGACAGCACCGCCAAGCGCAAAGGCCAGCGCGGACAGTTTAGGCACGTCGATACCCACCAGACGCGCGCTTTTCGGATCAACCGCGATGGCACGGATCGACATGCCTGCGCGGGTGCGGTTCAGCCAAAGCCAAAGCCCGCCGCAGATGATCACCGCCGCCACCGCTGCGGTCACGCGGTTCAGCGCGTAGGTGTCTCCGATCAGGGTGATGGGCCGGGCGAGATAGGAATACGAGAAATAGTCACCGCCAAACAGCGCCAGCATGATGCCGACCGATACGAAGGCGAGGCCAAAGGTGGTCAGGATCGCGTCGACCTCAAGCTGACCATGCGACTTGGCGCGTTTCACCAGTGGGCGGAGCATCACGACATAG
Organism: Marivita sp.; assembly: GCF_048006345.1. Taxonomy (GTDB): domain Bacteria; phylum Pseudomonadota; class Alphaproteobacteria; order Rhodobacterales; family Rhodobacteraceae; genus Marivita. Next base: position 730,696 of record NZ_CP180351.1, read on the forward strand.
ATCAGCCAGTTCAACCCAAAGGCCAAGGGCGCCACGATAAAGATCGTCAACAGCGGGCTGACCTGTGCCGCCGTGTAAAACCAGAAGGCCGCAAAGCCACCCGCCACAAGGAATTCCCCATTGGCTAGGTTCATGATCCTTGCCATGCCATATTGCAGGTTCAGCCCCATCGCGATCAGCGCGTAGGTGCCGCCCAGCAAAAGCCCTGTGATCAGAATATCCATGTGGTCTCCGGGTTAGGTGTGGATGGCCCCGGACCTGCCGGGGCCAACGCGGGATTATTCCCAGCCAGTCTTTGGCATTGCGGGAACGGCGCCGTCGCGACCGGTCGAGGCCACGCCTTTGAACACGCCGCCCTGCCACTGGCCCACGGTCCAGTACTCGGCGTTCGAGTTGTTCTCGTCCCATGTGATCGGGCCGATGATCGTGTCGAAGTCGTTGTTGGCGATGTATTCCGCCACAGCCGCCTTGTCCGTGGTGCCAGCGCCTTCGATGGCCTGTTGCAGGATCTGGAACGACGCGTATGCCGGGGCCGAGGCCCAGAAGTCCGGCTTAGCACCGGTCACAGCCTCGTGCCGTGCGGCGTAATCCTTGAACGCGTCGCCATCGGCAAATACGCCACCGGCACCCAGCACGCCCTCAGCGGCGGCACCGAACCGTGCACCGTAGGACGGGAATGCGGTGGCCACGGCTGTGTAGAACGCCTTGGGCGCGAGACCCGCGATCTGCGCCTGTTCGGTCAGGCCGAACGTGTCAGGCGGGTAGGACCAGGCAACAAACGCATCGGGGTTCGAATCCCGTGCACCATTGATGACCGGGGACAAATCCTGTGTGCCCAGCGGATAGGAGGAGTCGTAGACAATCTCGAACCCGGCAGCCTCGAATTGCGGACGGGCTGCTTCGGCCAGTTCGATGCCGAATGCGTCCGCCACGTTGACCATGGCGACCGAGTTGCCGATCTCTCCGGCGTCGCGCATCTGGGTCAAAACGTCAACGACGCCACCCGCAAGGCCGGTCGCGCCGCCCAGCAGGAAATACATGTTCGGGAATTTGCCGGACAGGTCTGCAATCTGGTCGGAAATCGCTGTGTGCGTGACCATCGGATAGCCATAGCGTTCAAAGATGGGGGCCGCCGCAATGTTCAGGCCGGTCCCATAAGGTGCGAGGATGAAATCCGCCTCGTCCTGCGTTGCCAGTCGCTGCACTGCCTTGATGGTCTCACCCGGGTTGGTCTGGTCATCGTATTCGATGATCTCGACCATCATCTTGGTGCCGCCGACGTCGATGCCACCGGCTTCGTTCACGTCATGTGCCCAAAGCTGCACGTTCGGCCAGAACGTGACCGCACCACCACCGGCCAGCGGGCCGGTCTTGGGGCCAACCGCGCCGATCTTGAGCGTCTCTTGTGCGGCAAGCGGGCCGCTCAATGCGGTGGCAACGGTCAGGGCCGCGGCCAATCCGAATAGGTTTCTGCGTTTCATGTGTCGTCCTCCCTTATTGGTTGTTGGTTTTGCCCTCGGGCGAGGGCTGGTCGTGAATGGCGATCCATTGGCATTCGGTGAATTCGGTCACCGCATCGCGCCCGCCAAAGCGGCCATAGCCTGACGCTTTGACGCCGCCGAAGGGTAGGCGCGGGTTGTCATAGACAGTCGAGCCGTTGACATGGCCGATCCCGGTTTCGATCTGGCAGAGCATGTCCTGCGCCGCAGCCGTGTCGCGGCTGAAGACCGATGCCACTAGGCCGAAATCCGTGTCATTGGCGATGGCCAGCGCTTCTTCTGCATCCCCCACACGGATCACACCGGTCACGGGGCCGAACGCCTCTTCGTCGTAAAGCATCATGCCCGGTGCAACCCGGTCCAGCACCGCAGGCTGCAAGCCGCCACCTGACAGTTCGCCGCCGGTGACCAGAACCGCGCCCTTGGACACCGCATCGTCGATCATCGCCCGCACCCGCACCGCCGCCGCCGGGCTGATCAGTGCACCCAAGGGGCTGGCCTGACCGGGTTCAAAGCGCAGCGCCTCGGCCTCTTGCGCCAAGCGTGCGACCAGAGCGTCCGCAACCGACGTGTCTGCGATCACCCGTTCTGTCGACATGCAGATCTGGCCTTGGTTGAAGAAGCTGCCATGGGCGATGGCGCGAGCGGCAAGGTCGATGTCGGCATCTGCCAGAACCACCGCCGTGCCCTTACCGGACAGTTCCAGCAAGCACGGCTTGAGGTGCTTGGCCGCACTCATCGCGATTTCGCGCCCGACGCGGGTTGAGCCGGTGAAATTCACACGCCGCACAGCCGGGTGGGCGATCAACGCATCCACCACTTCTTCGGCGTGGTCTGGCGCATTGGTGATGTAGTTCAAGACCCCATCCGGAAGCCCGGCATTGCAGATCGTTTCCGCGACCCATTCATGCGTCTTGGGGCAAAGTTCCGAGCCCTTTAGCACAACCGTGTTGCCGCAGGCCAAGGGCGCGGCCACGGCACGGGTGGCCAATGTGACTGCCGCATTCCACGGCGCGATACCGAGGACCACACCAGCCGGTCTGCGCCGCAGGAAATGGCCCTCCACAGGGCTTTCCGTATTGTCGAGGATCTCGGCCAGATCGGATGTCTGGCGCAGCATCGCCGCGGCCAGCCCAACGTTGAAGCGCACCCAATCCGGCGACGATCCCACTTCGGCGCAGGAAATCTCGACCACCTCGTCCGCATGCGCCTCAAGCGCGTCGGCGGCCGTTTGCAAGAGACCAATCCGGTCGCGCACAGGCGTCGCTGCCCAATCGGCAAAGGCACTGGCCGCAGCAACGGCGGCCGCGCGTGCTTCGGCCGCGCGTCCGGCGGCGGCGCGGGTGACCACAGCGTCTGAAACGGGGTCGCGTCGTTCGAACGCAACCACCGGATCAGGCGCGATGTGTCGCCCGGCAATTATCAAGCGGGTTTCGTACAGGTGCTCCTCCCCAGGCTCACTGAACGGGCCGTCTCCCCACGGCATATCTCTAAAATCGTGCTGACTTGCGCAGAGTAAATGATATCTTGCGGCAATAAGTTATCATTTTGTGGGATTCTTGATGCCAGATCTGCGTTTTCACGATTCCGCCACGGTACGTGCCGGGGCTTTGACCGGGGGCTTGCGCAGCCGCATCGTCGGTCTGGCGGAAAGCCTGCGCGGCCCATCCTGGTGCGCCGTTCTGCTGGAAGAGGGCGGTGCTGTATTGGCCGGAGAGGAGGACAGGATCAATGCGCCCGTGCTGGCATGGCGGCCTTGGGATGACACCTCGCGCCTGCGCTTCGATGCGGGCGCGGTGGGGACTTACGTGCTGCTCAGCGCGAGCGCCTTGGGCAACACCATCGGGCACCTGCCCGAGGCCCGCGACCTGCGCGATGTGGCCGATCACAAGCTGACGGTGCCGCTCACCTCAGCTTCCGAACGCCGAGGCGCCCTGCGCACAGCCTTTGCCGGGATCCGCCGCGAACTGGAGGACGATGCTGTCGCGGCCCATGTGGTGGTCGAGGCTTATCTGCGGGTGATCCTGATCGAACTGCTGCGGTCCGCGCCGTCCTATTCCGATGGTCCGCAGGGAGCCAGCCCGTCGCACCGCGCCTTTACCCGTTTCAGCACGCTGGTCGAACGGCATTTCCGCGACCGCTGGTCTGTGTCGCTCTATGCGGAAACACTGGGTGTGACCCGCGACCGGCTGGGGGACATCTGCAAGCGCGTGCGCGGGCTTGGACCAAAAGACATCATCGACCGGCGGGTGATGATCGAATCGCGGCTGCTGCTGGAAACCTCGGGGCGGTCCGTCAACGAGATCGCAAGCGCGCTCGGCTTCGGGTCCGCGGCGCAGTTCAGCCGGTTTTTCGTACGCCACGCCAACCAGCCGCCGGGCGCTTACAGGCTGTCTTTTCTCAAGGGGTTAGAGCAGGGCGTGTCCGATCCTGCGCGGCCATTCGACTGGCCTTAGCACATTTCTGTATACAGGAATTCGGATTGCCTCGCATTTTCAGTGTATAAATCCGCGATTGACAGGTTTCTGTATACAATCTACGAAATGATCAGAACGCCGCAGGGGAGAGCGGCGTGCGCTCTTAGGGGGGTGCATGTCTGATCGCAAGACTCAGTTCGACAAGGCGCTGCTTGGCCTTCGGTCGCTTGTGATGAGCGGCGAATTCGCCGCAAGCACGCGTTTGCCCGAAGTAGCTTTGGCAGAACGGCTTGGCCTGTCGCGCACGCCGCTGCGTCAGGCGATGGACCGTCTTGTCGCCGAAGGCTTGCTGGAACGCATCGAAACCGGCGGGTGCCGCGCGGCGCGCTTCACGCTGGACGACATCAATGACGCGATCGAACTGCGTGGCGTCATCGAAGGCACCGCTGTCCGCATCGCGGCCGAGCGGGGCGCAGACCCAGATGCCCTGGCCGAAGCCGAGCGTGTTCTGGACCGGATCGATACCGCGCTGACCAATCCCGAACATATTGATTTCGAGGCCTATATCTCTGAAAACGCGGCGTTTCATCGGCTTATGGCCCGTCTGGCAGGCAGTCAGCTGATTCAGCGCGAAGCCGACCGTGTCAGCCGCCTGCCCCTGGCATCCCCCAGCGCTTTCCTGCGCGAACAGGAACTGATCCCGGATTTCAGCGCATCGCTCGTCCGTGCGCAGCACCAACACCGTGCCATCCTCGAGGCGATCCGCGCCCGGGAAGGCGCGCGCGCCGAACATCTGGCGCGCGAACACGCGCGCCTTGCGCGGCGCAACCTGGACTATCTCGCCAATGCCGGACCGGGGGTCGCGACGCGCGTGCCCGGCCTGTCTCTACTATCCGCAGAATAATCACCTTTGGAGGAAATCACACCTATGCCGAGCTTGTCAGATAAGATGAAGGAATGGGGAAATCCCGTTGAAATGCTTCGGAATTCCCAGATCGGGATGTATGTCTACCCGGTGGTGACACCGGAATTCCGCAACTGGCGGGTAGAGCAGGAAGCGTGGCGCAAGACCGCCGTTCTGTTCGACCAGTCCCACCACATGGACGAGCTGATTGTCGAAGGCCCGCAGGCCGAGGAATTCCTTGCCTATCACGGCATCAATGCATTCGGAAATTTCAACCTGAACCGCGCCAAGCACTATGTGCCTGTGACGCCCGCTGGTCATGTGATCGGCGACCACATCATCTTCCGCGAGCGTGAGGACAAGTTCATCCTCGTCGGCCGTGCGCCGACCTCCAACTGGCTGATGTTCGCCGCTGCCTGGGGCAAGTGGAACGTCCGGATCAAGCACGACCCTCGCTCCACATCGCGCCCCGAAGGCGAGCGCGTGTTGCGCACCCATTATCGCTACCAGATTCAGGGCCCGGACGCGCCGAGGATCTTCGAAAAGATGAATGGCGGGCCGATCCCGGACATCAAGTTCTTCCACGTCGATTGGATCAATATCGGCTCCAAGAAGGTGCAGGCGCTGCGCCACGGCATGTCCGGTGCGCCGGGTCTCGAAGTCTGGGGCCCGTATGAGGACAAGCACTACATCCACTCGACCATCCTTCAGGCGGCGCGCGATGCAGGCGTTGATCTGGTCCAGTGCGGTAGCCGCGCCTATTCGACCAACACGCTTGAGTCGGGCTGGATTCCGTCACCGCTGCCGGGCATCTACACCGGCGACGGCATGCTGGCCGATTACCGCGACTGGCTGGGCACCGACATGTACGAAGCGGCAGGCGCCATCGGCGGCAGCTTTGTCAGCGACAACATCGAAGACTACTACGTCAACCCGTTCGAACTGGGCTACGATTTCTACATCGGCTGGAAGAAGGACGACTTCATCGGCAAGGACGCGCTTCTCAAGATGAAAGAGAGCAAGACCAACCGCAAGAAAGTCACCTTCGAGTGGAACAAGGAAGACGTGCTCAAGGTCATCGCATCGGCATTCGAGGATGGCATCCCCTACAAGTGGATCGATTTCCCGCAGCCGAACTACGCGTCGTCTTCGGCGGATATGGTCATGCATGGCGACAAGATGGTCGGCATGAGCATGTTCAACGGCTACAGCTACAACGAACGTTGCGTGCTGTCGCTCGGCGTCGTGGACCAGAGCGTCGAGGTGGGCGATGTCCTCACTCTGCGCTGGGGTGAAAGCGATGACACGGCAAAAACCTCGACCGAGCAGCACAAACAGGCCGAAATTCGTGTCCGTGTGTCGCCGACACCGTATTCGAACGAAGCCCGTTCGAGCTATGCTGAGAACAGCTGGCGGACAAAAGCCGTCTGATCGGCACGAAATTCAGGTGGCGCCCACGCAGAAGGGGCGCCGCCTGTCACACTTGGTCTGACGAGATCAGACCTTTCATGGGAGGAAGACATGACACTCAGAACGACGTTTATCGGAGCCGCTGTGGCTGTGGCTGCTGCTGCACCGCTGGCCGCTCAGGAATTGAAATTCGCCAATTTCACGCCGCCGTTCCACACGGTCAATGCCAGCGTGATCGAAAAACTGAACGCCGATCTGTCGGCGGCGACAGGCGGAAGCCTGACCGTGCGCGGCTATCACGGCGGTGAACTGGGCGCGGGTCCGGTCGAGCAATATGTCCGCGCGGTACAGGGCGTGGCTGACATCACATGGGGTCTGCCGGGCTATACCTCGCAGCAGTTTGAAAAGACGATGATCGTCGAACTGCCGGGTGTTGTGCCGGAAGGCAAATCCGGGGCAGACGCGCTCTGTGATGCGATGGACGAGATCTCGGGCGAATTCCCAGGCACCGTGCCGGTTGCGCTCTGGACATCCGAGCCGAACATCATGATCATGAAGGACAAGGTTGTCCGCACCCCTGCCGATCTGGCGGGCCTCAAGATCCGCGTCGCGGGCGCAACAGCTGGCAAAGTGGCCGAAGCTCTGGGTGCAACGCCGGTGCAAATGCCGATCAACCAGGTCTACAACTCCTTGCAGACCGGACTGATCGACGGCGTGTTCACCGGATCCTCCACGCTCAACGACTTCAAACTTGACGAAGTGGCGGATGCCTTCACCATCGGTGCACCGCTGGGCCGCCTCGCGTTCTTCGCCGTGATGGGCCAGAACGCCTATAATGGCCTTTCCGACGAGGCCAAGGCGGCCTTCGACGCTGCCAGCGGCTGTGCGCTGGGCAACAATGCCGAAACCGCATGGAACGTCACCGGAGAAGAAGGCGTGGCGCGGGCCCGTCAGGACAGCAAGAACACCTTTGTCGATCTGACCCCCGAAGAAACACAGGCATTTGCCGATGCCGTGTCTGGCGTGGTGGCTGAATATGTCGCCAGTGTTGGCGGCGAAGCAGCTTTGGCTGCAATGCAGAACTAAGTGTTGGAGCGGATACGCACCCTTGCGGACAGGCTGATCGGCCTGTCCGCCGCTATTGGATCGACCGCTCTCCTGTTTGTTGTGGGTGTGGTGCTGATTGACGTGGTGGGGCGGGCCTTTGGCAAACCTCTCTACGGCGGCCAGGACGTCACGACGATGGCGACGGTGATCCTTGTCTTTGCGCCAATGGCGCTCTGTGACCGGCTGGGCGGGCACATCTCGGTCGATCTGTTCGAACGCTATTTCCCGGACGCAATGAACCGTCTGATCGACATCTGTGTTGCCACCATGGGCGCGGTTATCTTTGCCACGCTGGCATGGGCCACATGGGACAGCGCCAAACTGTCAGTCATGCTCAACCTGTCGACCAACCTCCTTTATCTGCCCAAAGCCTGGTTCCAATGGGCATCTATCGGGTTTCTGTGCCTCGCATCTCTTGGCCTTGCCTTGCGCGCGCTTGAGCTTTCGATCACGGGCCGCGACATTCGCAAAGAGACCCACTCATGAGCGCGTCCGTCACAGGCGTGGTTGGGATGCTCGCGCTGTTTGCGCTGCTCGCGCTGCGGGTACCCGTGGCCTTTGCGATGTTCGTGATCGGCTTTCTCGGCATCTGGGCGCTGAACGGTCTGAACGCGGCCACCTCGCTCTTGGCGTCCGAGGCGTTCACCTTGGCCTCCTCGCCGGAATTGGTGGTGATCCCGCTCTTCATCCTGATGGGCAACGTGGCATCGCAGACCGGCATGAGCCGCCAATTGTTTGATGCCGCTTATGCTGTAATCGGGTCGATCCGCGGCGGCTTGGCTTCGGCCACCGTGATCGGCTGCGGCGGGTTCGCGGCGCTATCAGGGTCGTCCGTCGCGTCTGCCCTGACAATGGGCAAGGTCGCCCTGTCGGAAATGGACCGCTTCAAATACGACGACCGCCTGTCCACTGGCGTGGTTGCAGCGGGCGGCACGCTGGGCATTCTGATCCCGCCCTCCACAGGTTTTGTGATCTATGCCATCCTGACCGAGCAATCCATTGGCCGCCTGTTCCTTGCCGGAGTGCTTCCGGGCCTGCTCTTGCTCACCATGTTCGTGCTCGCGGTAACGATGCTCTGCATGATCCGCCCAGAATTGGGACCAGCCGGGCCAAAGACCGCCCTGTCCGAGAAACTAAGGGCGGTTGGCGGTGCCGGACCCATTGTGCTGGTCATCTTCATCACCATCGGTGGTATGTACGGCGGGTTCTTTTCGCCGGTTGAGGCGGCCGCCGTTGGGGCAGGGGCGGTGATCCTGATCGGCGTGGTCACCCGAACAATGACGCTGTCCATGCTCTGGGCCGCCGCGAAAGACAGTGTCGTGACCACGGCCACGGTCATGCTGATCCTGATCGCCGCGCATATGATCAATCCGTTCCTCGCGCTCAGCCATATGACCGATCTGGTCGCGCAGACCTTTGTCGCGCTTGATCTCGGACCAATGGGCAGCCTGCTGTTGATCCTTGGCATCTACATCGTGCTGGGGTGTTTCCTTGAAGGCTTCGCGATGCTGGTGCTGACCCTGCCGATCTTCTTTCCCATCGTGCTGGAGATGGGGATCGACCCGATCTGGTTCGGCGTGCTGGTCGTGCTTTCGCTCGAGATGGGGCTGATCTCTCCACCTGTGGGGCTAAACGTGTTTATCGTGAAATCCGTGGCACCGGGCGTGTCGCTGGGGCGGATCTTTGTCGGGGTCATCCCGTTCTGGGTGATGATGCTGATCACTTTGGCCATCCTTGTAGCCTTCCCGCAGATCTCGCTCTTCCTGCCAAACACCATGTTCAATTGAGGCCCCTATGACCGAACCCTGCTTTGACGTAGCCCATCTTGGCCATGTGGAGGTCCTTACCAACAAGTTCGACGAGAGCCTTGATTTCTTCACGCGGGTCTACGGGTTGAAGCTGTCCGCGCTGGAGGGCGACAGCGCCTATCTGCGGGCGTGGGACGATTACGAGTTTCACACACTCAAGCTCACCAAATCCCACACCACAGGTGTCGCCCATATCGGTTATCGCGTGTCCTCCGAGGCAGCGCTGGAACGGCGTGTGAAGGTGATCGAGGCGTCGGGTTACAAGATACATGGCTGGGTCGACGGCGATCTGGGCCATGGGCGCGCATATCGGTTCGAAGACCCCTTCGGCCATGTGTTCGAACTCTACTGGGACACCGTGAAATACGACCCGCCCGAAGACGACAAGCCAGCCCTGAAGAACATGTCGAGCCGCTTTCACGCGCAGGGTGTCTCTCCGCGCCGGATCGACCATTTGAACCTACTGGCCGAGGACGTGACCCAGTTCCGCGACTTCATGCAGACCTGTCTGGGCAGCCGCGTGACCGAACAAATCCGCCTGGACAACGGGCGGCTGGGGGGCTGCTGGTTCACGATCAACAACAAGACTTACGATCTGGCCTGCACCGAAGAACATGGGCGCGGCCAGAACCGTCTGCACCATGTCACCTACGCGACCGACCAACGCGAAGACATCCTGCGCGCGGCTGACATCTTTCTGGAAAACGGTGTCCACATCGAAACCGGACCGCACAAGCACGGCATTCAGGGCACGTTCTTCCTGTATGTCTGGGAACCGGCAGGCAACCGGGTCGAACTGGCCAATGCGGGCGCGCGGTTGATCCTGCAACCCGATTGGGAAACCGTCACCTGGACCGAAACGGAACGCAAGAAAGGGCAGGCCTGGGGTCTCAAAACGATCGAGACCTTCCACACGCACGGCACGCCTCCGGTCGAGGGTTAAAGGCGCATTGGTGGAGGCAGCGCCCAAGGACATTCTCGACGCGTGGCTGTCCCGATTGGGGCTGACCGCCGATCTGCCTGTGACGCTGGCCGGCCTGACGACAATCATCCGCGCGCATCTGGACCGCTTCCCGTTCGAGAATTTGACGGTTTTTTGCTGCGGTGTTCCCGAGATTGGGATCGACGCGCTTGCGACCAAAATCCTGCATGCGAAGCGCGGGGGCTATTGCGTCGAACTGAACCCGCTGCTCTGCGCCGGATTGCGCGGTCTCGGCTTTGACACCCGGTTGTCCATGGCGCGTGTTCTGTGGCAGCGCGACGTGCCGGGGCCGCGCAGTCATTGCCTGTGCATCGTTCGGCTGGACGGAGCAGACTACCTTGTCGACGTGGGGTTTGGTGGGCCGGGGCCAACCGAACCTTTCATGCTGGGGTCGGACAGCCCGGACCTGCGGACGGAACACCGGGCTGGACTTGGCACGGTCCTGAGCCGTCAGGTTGCCGAGGGCGATTGGCGTGATCTCTATGCCTTCACCTACGAAGTGACGACGATGGCGGATGTGCAGGCCGGCAACTGGCTCGCGGCGACTCTGTCGGGATCGCTTTTCACCCGCACGCTGATCGTCACCCGCCATATCGGGGACACGAGGTTGGTGCTGGAAGGCGCGACGTTTCGCAAATTTGCGAAGGGCAGGGCACCCGAGGTTGAGGTTTTGCAAACTCCGGAGGCGGTCATGTCGTGCCTGCGGGAGGCGTTTGATCTCGACCCACCGCCAGAACTCACGGGCGCGCTGATCGACAAAGGGATTTTTTGACCAGATGGTCAAAAAGCCGCCAAGCCCGCATTGGTGTTCAACAGGAACTGGGTAAAGATCGGACTGCTGGCTGCACCGATAGCCCGCGCATTGCCGCCCACGCTGCCGGGTTCGATCTGTGGTGCGATCAGACCACGGGTGTCCTGATTGACAAGATAGCGCCGCACCCGTTCCACCAGCTCGGTCCGGACTGCGGCGGGAAAGGCTCCGTCGATCAACACCGCTTCAAAGTCGATCACCGCGCAGACCGACAGCGATGCCTTGGCCAATTCCTGCGCGGTCTCCCCGATCCACGGATCGACATATCGGGACAGGTCGTCCCAGTTCTGCGGCTGGTTCCACAAGACGCGCGGGTTGATGCCGGCCTGTACCAACCGCCCTTCCAGCAGGTGGATCGAGGCCACGTCGATCAATTGCTGGCTTTCGCCCAACGGCCCCGTGCTGCGCAGCGATCCAAGCGCGCCTGCATTGCCCTGATTGCCTTCGAACACCGTGTCGTTGACGACGACCCCGCCACCTACGAATGAGCCGATGAAGAAATACGCGTAGTCGCGGAACTCATGTGTCCGTCCGTACAGGTGTTCGGCCCGGCACGCGGCAGTCGCGTCATTGACCACGAACACAGGGAGATCGCTGAACCGGGCAACCTGTTCGGCGAAGTCCAGATCCTTCCACGACTTGAAGCGTTGCGACGGCGCGCCGATCAGGTCGTTCCATTTCCAAAGCTCGAACGGGGCCGCGATCCCGATCCCGCAGACCCGGTCCCGTTCCTCGGCGTCGAGATCGGCCAGCAACGTGGCCATGCCTGATTCGAGAAAGGCGAACACCTCGTCGGGCAGGGGGTAGGTATAGGCCGTACTGACCTGGGCGCGGACGTTACCCGTGAAATCGAGCAAGAGAAGATCGGCGCTGCGTCGTCCGATCTTCAGGCCAAGCGACAGGACGCCATCGGGCGACAACTCCATCGGAATGGACGGCTTGCCGACCTTGCCCCGCACGGGATCGCCACGGCGCAGGAACCCGTCCTGTTCCAGTTTGCGAAAGATCACTGAGACCGTTTGCGGCGACAGGCCCGTCAGGCGGGCAAGGTCAATTCCCGCCATGCCACCACGGCGCTGCAACATCGAAAGCAGCAAGCGTTCATTATGGTTGCGCACACCGCTTTGGTTGACGCCCCCGCTTGCTCCTCTGATCTTACCACCGTCCATGTCGCGGACCTTAGCCTAACGCTGTTTCCTCGCAATGATGGCAGATGATATTTAATAAATAAAGTTTATTTATTTATTGACAGGAGGTTTGGAATCTGGCCTTTTCGCTTTCAACCTGCAGCGGAAACCGCAGGCAGGGGGAAGCGGTCTGAACACAGTCCGTATGATTGACCATTGAAGATTTCTGGGAGGAAACCATGAAAAAACTACTGCTGAGCTCGGCTGTTGCCCTTGCGTCCATGTCCGGTGCGGCCTTTGCTGCGGGTCACGGCGTCAGCGCGTGCCTGATCACCAAGACCGACACCAACCCGTTCTTCGTGAAGATGCGCGAAGGTGCCGAAGCCAAGGCTGCAGAGCTGGGCATCACGCTCAACAGCTACGCGGGCAAGGTCGATGGTGACCACGAAACGCAAGTGGCAGCCATCGAAACCTGCATCGCCAATGGCGCAAAGGGTATCCTGCTCACCGCATCCGACACGTCCTCCATCGTTCCTGCGGTTCAGCAGGCACGTGACGCGGGCATCCTCGTGATCGCGCTCGACACACCGCTCGAGCCGATTGACGCGGCCGACATGACCTTCGCCACCGACAACTTCCTTGCGGGTGAGTTGATTGGCCAGTGGGCACGCGCTGCTCTGGGTGACGACGCTGCAAACGCACGCATCGCAACGCTTGACCTTGCCGTGAGCCAGCCGACCGTCGACGTGCTCCGCAACCAGGGCTTCCTGCAGGGCTTTGGCATCGACCTGGCCGACCCGAACGTGATCGGTGACGAAACCGATCCGCGCATCGTTGGCAGCGACGTGACACAGGGCAACGAAGAGGGCGGTCGCCGCGCGATGGAGAACCTGCTGGCGAAAGACCCGACCATCAACGTGGTCCACACCATCAACGAACCTGCGGCTGCCGGTGCCTATGAAGCGCTCAAGGCCATCGGTCGTGAAAACGACGTGCTGATCGTATCGGTCGACGGCGGCTGCCCCGGCATCCAGAACGTCAAGGATGGCGTGATCGGCGCCACCTCGCAGCAGTATCCGCTGCTGATGGCTTCCAAGGGCATCGAAGCGATTGCTGCATGGGCCGCAGATGGCACCAAGCCGTCGGCAACCGATGGCAAGGATTTCTTTGACACCGGTGTGGCTCTGGTCACCGACAAGCCGGTCGATGGCGTCGAGTCGATTGACACCACCGAAGGCACCAACCTCTGCTGGGGTTGATCCGACTCACATCTGACTGAACAGTCTTGAAAAGGGCGGGGATCGACCCGCCCTTTTCGCAAGAACGACCCGTTTCTTCGTGAGGGAGGATTCAATGCCATCATCAGACAATTATGAATCGGTTGTCAGCAAGGCGAATGCCGAAGTCGCATCCTTTGGTGGACGCGACAAAAGCCTGATCGACCGGTTCCATCACGCTTTGCATACAACTCCGGCGCTGGTGCCTTTGATCGTTCTCCTGTCGGCGATCATCATTTTCGGTCTCGCTCTGGGATCGCGCTTCTTTTCGCCATTTGCATTGACGCTGATCCTGCAACAGGTGCAGATCGTCGGCATCGTGGCCGCGGCACAATCTCTGGTGATCCTGACCGCCGGCATTGACCTGAGCGTTGGTGCCATTGCGGTGATTTCCTCCGTGGTGATGGGTCAATTCACCTTCCGCTATGGTCTGCCGCCCAGCGTTGCCATCGTGTGCGGGCTGGCCTTTGGCACGGCCATCGGTGCTGTCAACGGTTGGCTGGTGGCGCGGATGAAACTGCCGCCCTTCATCGTGACCTTGGGCATGTGGCAGATCGTTCTGGCGGCAAATTTCCTTTATTCTCAGAACGAGACCATCCGGTCTCAAGATATTGCGGAACAAGCCCCGCTTTTGCAGTTCATGGGCAACAAGTTCAACGTTGGCGGGGCCGTGTTCACGTTCGGCGTCGTGTTCATGGTGCTCTTGGTTCTGGTCCTAGCCTATGTCCTCAAACACACGGCATGGGGACGGCATGTCTACGCGGTCGGGGATGATCCGGAAGCGGCAGAGCTTTCGGGTGTCAACGTCAAGCGCACGCTGATTTCCGTCTACGCCCTTGCCGGTCTGATCTGCGCCTTTGCGGGCTGGGCCCTGATCGGGCGCATCGGATCGGTGTCCCCAACCTCGGGGCAATTGCTCAACATCGAAAGCATCACCGCTGTGGTGATCGGGGGCATCTCGCTGTTTGGCGGGCGTGGATCAATCCTCGGGACGTTCTTCGGCGCGTTGATCGTGGGCGTGTTCACGCTTGGTCTGCGGCTGGCGGGTGCCGATGCGCAATGGACCTTCCTCTTGATCGGAGCACTCATCATTGCCGCCGTGGCGGTGGACCAGTGGATCAGAAAGGTGGCAGCATAATGGAACCGATTTTGAAAGGCCGCGGTCTGGTCAAACGCTATGGCCGGGTGACCGCCTTGGACCGCTGCGACTTCGACCTTATGCCGGGGGAAATCCTTGCGGTGATCGGAGACAATGGGGCTGGGAAAAGCTCTTTGATCAAGGCCGTCTCGGGCGCGATCATCCCTGATGAAGGCACCGTGACGCTTGAAGGCAAAGAGGTGCGTTTCTCTTCTCCCATCGAAGCGCGCGAGGCTGGCATTGAAACGGTCTATCAGACCCTTGCCATGTCGCCCGCCCTGTCGATTGCCGACAATATGTTCATGGGCCGCGAGATCCGCAAACCCGGTTGGCGGGGCAAGTGGCTGCGCCAGCTCGACCGCCCGGCGATGGAGAAGATGGCGCGCGACAAGCTGTCGGAACTTGGGTTGATGACGATCCAGAACATCAATCAGGCGGTGGAAACCCTGTCCGGTGGTCAGCGTCAGGGTGTGGCTGTGGCCCGCGCGGCGGCGTTCGGCTCCAAGGTCATCATCCTTGACGAACCGACAGCGGCGTTGGGCGTCAAGGAAAGCCGCAAGGTGCTTGAACTGATCCAGGACGTGAAATCGCGCGGCATTCCGATCATTCTGATCAGCCACAACATGCCCCATGTCTTCGAAGTGGCGGACCGCATCCATGTGCACCGTCTGGGCAAGCGCCTCTGTGTGATCGACCCCAAGGACTACACCATGTCCGACGCGGTGGCCTTCATGACAGGGGCCAAGGAAGCGCCCGAAGCGGCCTGACCTTAAGCACATTTTCGCAAAAGGCCCGGTCCAAGTGCCGGGCCTTTTTTTACCAAGCGGTCAAATTCTTTTTCCAGCATTCGGGAACCCGTCTTTCCCTGACGCGTTGCTTCAGTCGGACGTGGCCGCGTGCCGCGCAGGACGTATGCAAGAACAGGACAGAGCCGCATGGAAGAAGTTGAAGCCGTCGCAACCAGTGTTTGGGACCAGATCGCGTCGATCTTTACGATGGAGATCTATAACGGCAAATCCTTCGCCGATCTTCTGACGCTCGAAGCCATGCTTTCGCTGCTGGGCAATACGATTGCCGCGATCCTCATTCTGTGCGCAGGATTCATCATCTCCGGTGTTCTGAGCCGACGCATCACGCGCCTTGGCCGGATCCATGCGAGCCTTGACGACACGCTCTTCATCTTCTTCGGCAATATCGCCCGCTATACAATCCTCGCCTTCACGGCTCTGTTTGTGCTCAACACTTTTGGCGTGCGGACCACGTCTGTCGTGGCGGTCATCGGTGCGGCCGGTCTGGCGATTGGTCTGGCATTGCAGGGCACGCTGTCCAACGTCGCGGCGGGGGTGATGCTGATCCTGTTCCGGCCTTTGAAGAACGGCGATTTCGTACAGGTCAACGACGTGGTCGGTACGGTCAAGGAGATCACGCTGAACTATACCGAGATCGCGGATGTGGGGAATGTGAAGGTTGTGGTCCCGAATTCGGAAGTCTGGGGCAACACCATCAAGAACTACTCCGGCTACAAGACCCGCCGCGCGGAATGGGAATTCGGTGTCGGCTACGGCGCCAATCTGGCGGATGCAGAGCGGGTGATCCGCGACACGATCATGTCAGACCCGCGGTCGCACAAAGACCCGGAGCCGTTTATTCAGGTCAACAACCTCAACAGCAGCAGCGTTGATTTCCTTGTCCGGGTCTGGTGCGATGCCTCGGTTTATTTCCAGTATCAGGCCGACATGAAGCGCAAAGTGAAAGAGGCGCTGGACAAGGCGGGGGTCGACATCCCTTTTCCCACACGGACGCTGGTCATCCAGAAAGACGAGGTTGACGCCAAGAGCACGGTCAAGCCCATGGCGGTTCAGTAAAGGTCAGCAGCCACTCAGCGCAGCCAGGTTCATTCGCCGTTGCGGTGGACATGAACGGCGCAGGGGGCGTGGCGCACCACGCGGGCGGCGGTCGAACCAAGAAAGAAGTCGCTCAGCCCCGGTTTGTGAGAGCCGATCACGATGCA
Source organism: Marivita sp. (assembly GCF_048006345.1). GTDB lineage: Bacteria > Pseudomonadota > Alphaproteobacteria > Rhodobacterales > Rhodobacteraceae > Marivita. The sequence goes on from NZ_CP180351.1 coordinate 747,187, forward strand.
GTCGATGCTGTGCTGGGTGGCATAGTCGATGATCGTGCGGGCCGAGTGTCCTTTGACTAGGGCAGGCGTGATGCCGTCAAGCCCTTCAAGCTTTTCGTGCAACCGCTCCCGCGCACGCTCGAACCCGGCCTTCATGACCTCTTCGTCGACATAGGCGCTGACGGTGCCCTGCGGCGCTTCGTAGACGTGAAGCGCGGTGATCTCGGCACCATCCGAGGCCAGAACCCGCGCAATTTGCAGCGTCAGGGGGGAGATGCCGTGGTCCAAAGCCATCGGAACGAGGATCTTCTTGTACATATCGGGTCTCCTATTGGGGTCGGGTCAGGCCCAAGGGTCGAGGACGATCTTCGGTGTGGCAACCGCACCATTGCGCAGATCGTGGAATGCGGCGGCTCCTTCGGCCAGCGGGCGGGTCTGGAACCAATCGAGCGGGCCAAGCCGTCCGTCAAAGATCGCCTGCGCGGTGTCGCGGAAGTCCTGAGCGGTGTAGGTGTAGGTGCCGATGAAGGTGATCTCTTGCAGCGTCATGCGCCGCACATCGAGACCGCCGGTGTCTTCGCCAAGACCCACATGGGTGATCACACCGCCGGGCACCGCATGAGCCGAAGCAGCGGCGCGGGTGGCGGCATAGCCGACCGCGTCGATGATGAGGGGGTACATCCCATCCGGTGCAGCCACGGCGGTTTCCCTGCAGGTGTCGGTCAGGAAGGCGCGGCGTGTAGTGTTCGGCTCGACGATCGTGACATCGGCGATCCCCATCGCCTTGAGCGCCAACGACGCCGCCAGCCCGATGGCCCCGCCTCCGAGGACAAGGGCCTTACGGTCCATCGACGGGTGCAGCGCGGCCAAAGCCAGCCGTGCGGCGTGCCAACTCACAGCCAAGGGTTCAGCGAGGGACGCTTTGTCCAAAGGTACGGCATCCGGCACGGTCACAAGGTTTGATGCAGGCATCGACACGAATTGGGCAAAGGCACCCGGTCGCGGCTCCATCGAAATGATCTGGCGTGTGGGGCAGAGGTTTTCCCGCGCGCTTGTGCAGGCGGGGCAGGTGCCGCAGGTCACCAGCGGGTTGATCGTCACGCGCGTGCCATCCATCGGCCCGCCTTGAACCACACCTGCCGCCTCATGCCCGAGGATCAGCGGGGCAGGGCGACGGGCGTCGTGGCCCAGATAGGCGTGCATGTCGGACCCGCAGATGCCCACCGCCGCGATGCGGATCAGGTGTTCACCGTCGCGCGCGGTGATGTCAGGCACGTCCCGATAGGCCAGCGTTTCAACACCTTCGTAAATGAGCGCCTTCATTTTGCTGTAAACCCTCCGTCCACCATGAGAACCTGGCCTGTGACATAAGCCGATGCGTCCGAACAGAGGAACAGGATCGGCCCGTCGATATCCTCGATCCGGCCATTGCGCCCGATGCAGGTCTGCGCCGCGTTGCGGGCGGCGCGGTCGGGGTCGGCAAACACCGCCTGCGTGAGCTCGGTCGGAAAGAACCCCGGACCGATAGCATTGGCCGTGATGCCGTGCGGCGACCACGCCTCGGCCATGGCGCGGGTCAGTTGCGCGATACCGCCTTTTGTAGCGCCATACGCAATGCCGCCCGGAAAGGCGCGGGTAGATTGGAGCGACGCGAAGTTGACGATGCGCCCCCAGCCTTTTTCCTTCATCGCGGGCACCAAGGCTTGGCTCAGGAAAAATGGTGCCGAAAGGTTCAGTGCCAGTGTCACGTCCCAGCCCTCTGGCGTCACATCATCCGCAGCTTGGCGCGTGTTGATGCCCGCCGCATGGACCACAATGTCGGGTGGGCCGAACGGACCCGAAATTGCCTCGATTAGCGCAGGCAGGTTTCCGCGGTCGGTCACGTCACCCACAACGCCGGTGGCGGTAAAGCCGATCTCGCGGCAGAGGCTTTCAAGTTCAGCTTGACGCCGGGCCACGCCGACCACCATCGCGCCCGCCGCTGCAAGCGTGATCGCGGCCCGTCGCCCAAGGCCGGAACTGGCCCCGGTGACGACGGCCACCTTGCCGCCAAGGTGAAACAGGTCTTCGATATCAGCCATCTGCGGTCAGGTCGAAATTCACGCCGGGGAAGTACTTGGCCAGACGCACATCCGCCGCCCGGGCGTGTCCTTCCATGCCTTCCAGGCGCGAGATGCGCGCGGTGGCTTCCGCAATTGCCTTTGAGCCTTCGCGGGTGGCGCGCTGCCAGGTGACGATCTTCATGTATTTGTGGACCGACAGACCGCCCGTATAGCTGGCCGCGCCGGAGGTTGGCAGCACGTGGTTGGTGCCAGTCGCCTTGTCGCCATAGGACACAGTCGTTTCCTCACCTAGGAACAGCGAGCCGTAGCAGGTCAGACGGTTGAGCCACCAATCCAGATCCTCGGCCTGCACCGTCAGGTGTTCGGGTGCATATTCGTCGGAACAGGCGGCCATCGCCTCTCGGTCGGAACAGACGATCACCTCGGCATAGTCGCGCCACGCGGCGGCGGCGTTCTGGCTGTTGACCTCGGGCAGATCGGCGATCAGGCCGGGCACCAGCTCCATCACCTTTTCTGCCAGCGCGCGATCATCGGTGACCAGCCAGACCGGCGAGTTGTAGCCATGTTCCGCCTGACTCACGAGGTCTGTTGCCACGATATGCGCGTCAGCGGTCTTGTCAGCAAGGATCAGGCTGTCGGTGGGACCCGCGATCATGTCGATGCCGACGCGGCCAAAAAGGATGCGCTTGGCTTCGGCGACGAACTGGTTGCCGGGGCCAACGAGGATGTTGGCCTTGGGCAGACCGAAGAGGCCAAAGGTCATTGCCGCCACACCCTGCACGCCGCCCATCGCCATTATCTTGTCCGCACCGCAGATATGCGCGGCGTAAACGATGGCGGGCGCAATGCCGACACCGGGGCGGGGCGGCGAACAAGCGGTGATGTGACGGCAACCGGCAACCTTGGCGGTGGTCACGGTCATGATCGCCGACGCGATGTGGCTGTAGCGCCCGCCGGGCACATAGCAGCCCGCCGCATCCACCGGGATCGCCTTTTGACCGGCGATCATGCCGGGCACGATTTCCACCTCGACATCCGTCAGGGTGGATTTCTGCGCTTCGGCAAAGCGTTTGACGTTGTTGTGGGAGAATTCGATATCGCGCTTGAGCTTCTCCGGAACCAGCGCGCTGGCGGCGGCGATGTCTTCGGCGGTGAGCAGGACATTGCCTTCGTATTTGTCGAACTTCTTGGCATACTCAAGCGCCGTGGCATCTCCGCCTGCTTCGATATCCGCAAGGATCGTCTTGACCGTCTCATGCACTTCGGAGGCATCAGATTTCGCCGTCAGGGTCGCTTTTTTCAGGTATTCACGTGTCATGGTCGAAGGGTCCTACTTGTAGATATCTGGCAGCGGCTGTCTCGGAGCGGCCGGGAACGTTGCAATGAACAGGATCGACGCCACAACAAGAGCCCATGTTTCTGTGACATCCGACAGCACGACAGTCCCTGCGGAAGCCGCCGCCGTGCCCATGGCGATCAGCACGGCAGAAACAAACATGGACGTCGCGAGACGCATTATAGACCCCGAAATTCGCATTGATTCTGGCGCGAGTGTAAGCGCTTACATTCTCATCTTGCAAGCGCGTACATTTCGCGCTCTGATGCTTGCAACGCTGCCTTGGCTTCATCAGGCGGATGCTGACAAAGAAAGGAGACCGATGTCAGACCTGCGCTCCGTGCCCACTTTGGACGATGTTGCCCGCGCCGCTGGCGTATCGACGGCAACGGTGTCGCGCTGTCTCAATTCGCCGGAACGGGTGGTCGAACAAACCCGAAAGCGCGTGATGAACGCCGTGGAAGCCCTTGGATATACACCGAATTTCGGCGCGCGTGTCATGGCGGCCAAGCGCACTTTCACCATCGGCGCCATCATCCCGACGATGGAGAACGCGATCTTTGCCCGCGCGCTTCAGGCGTTTCAGGAAGAGCTGCATGCGCGGGGGTATACGCTGCTTGTGGCAAGCTCGGCCTATCAGCCGAAAATCGAAGAAGAGCAAATCCGCGCCCTTGTGGCACGGGGGGCCGATGGGCTTCTCTTGATCGGCCATGACCGCGATCCGGCGATCTACGAGTATCTAAAGGTACGGTCGATCCCGGTCTTGTCGGCGTGGGTCTATGCTCCGGACAGCGAACAACCGACGGTGGGGTTCGACAACCGTCGTTCCATGCGGGTGCTGGGGCAGCAGGTCATCGACTTTGGCCATCGGCGGATAGCGATGATCTCTGGCATCACCCGGGGCAATGACCGCGCTTCAGCGCGTCTGGTCGGTCTGCGAGATGCGTTGCAGTCCAATGGAATTGACGCTGACGCGATGCCGGTGATCGAAACGCCCTACGAAATCGACACCGGGGCTGCTGCTTTTCAGAAGCTAATGCAGGCGGACCCAAAGCCTACGGTCGTGATGTGCGGCAACGATGTTCTGGCGGTTGGTGCGCTGCGCGGTGCACGCGAGATGGGTCTGTCCGTGCCCGAAGACGTGTCCATCACCGGGTTCGACGACATCGAACTGGCCCGTATTGTCACACCTCAGATCACCACGGTGCATGTTCCGCATCACGAGATGGGGCGCAAGGCTGCGGAGGCCCTGATCGACATCGTGGAAAAGCGCAGCACCGGCGCGTCGGTAGAGCTCAAGAGCACGGTGCAAATGCGCGGCTCGTTGCGCAATCTAAACGGTTGAACTGTTAAATCGACAAGAGACCCTTAAGGGGGTACTCGGGCCGCGATCCCAAGCCTTGAGGGCAGCGCAATGACATCCGCACAATCCAACGCACGCGCATTGATGATCCAGGGCACCGGGTCGAATGTCGGCAAGTCCATGCTGGTGGCGGGTATGTGCCGCGCGGCGCATCTGCGCGGGCTTTCCGTGGCACCGTTCAAGCCGCAGAACATGTCGAACAACGCAGCCGTCACCGCCGATGGGGGCGAGATCGGTCGTGCGCAAGCGTTGCAGGCCATTGCCTGCGGGCGCGAGTTGTCGGTGCATATGAACCCGGTTTTGCTCAAGCCCGAAAGCGACCGGGGATCGCAGGTCATCGTGCAGGGGCAAGTGCGTGGCTGGCTGGAGGCAAAACGCTTTCGCGAGGATCGGGGTATCTTGCTCGACGTGGTTCTCGAAAGTTTTCAAACGCTTGCCCGGACCGCCGACCTGATCCTTGTCGAAGGCGCGGGAAGCCCGGCCGAGGTCAATCTGCGGCGCGGTGACATTGCCAATATGGGATTTGCCTGTGCCGCGGATGTGCCGGTGATCCTTGCCGGAGACATCGACCGGGGTGGGGTGATCGCGCAGATTGTCGGCACACGCACGGTGATGATGGAAGAAGATGTGGCTCAGGTGGCAGGTTTCCTTGTGAACAAGTTTCGCGGTGATGTATCCCTGTTCGAGGACGGGTATCGCGCCATCGAAGACCACACCGGTTGGACGGGATATGGCGTGCTGCCGTGGTTCGACGCGGCGCATCTGCTGCCTGCCGAGGATGCGGTCGAACTGGCCGAGACCAGCGGCGGGCAGGGGTTCCATATCGCCTGTCCAATGCTGTCGCGGATCGCCAATTTCGATGATCTTGATCCGCTCAAGGCCGAACCGAACATCCGCCTGACCATGGTGCCACCGGGGCAGGCGTTACCGGGTGATGCCGATTTGATCGTTCTGCCGGGCACCAAATCAACCCGCGCCGATCTGGCGTTTCTGCGCGCGCAGGGATGGGACATCGACATCCTCGCTCATCTGCGGCGCGGTGGTCGGGTCTTGGGTATTTGCGGCGGATACCAGATGCTTGGAACACGGATTGACGATCCCGATGGGTTGGAGGGCGATGCGGGTTCAACGCCGGGATTGGGGCTTCTGGACGTGACAACCACGATGCAGCCGCGCAAGACGTTGACCCTCGTTGATGCGGTGCATGTGCCAACGGGCATGGGCTTTGACGGCTACGAAATCCACATCGGCCAGACCTCTGGTCCCGACGCCATGCGCCCCTTTGCCCGGATCGGGCATATGCCAGACGGGGCGATTTCGGGGAATGGTCGGGTGATGGGCACCTACCTGCACGGGCTGTTCGCCAATGGTGGGTTCCGGCAGGCGTTCCTGCGCCAGATGGGCCATGCGTCAGGAGGCGCCGACTACACGCGCACTGTCGAGCGCACTCTGAACGAACTCGCGGCCCATATGGAACAGCATCTCGATATTGACGGCCTCTTGGGGGCGGCCCGTCCGATCAAGGTTTAGGGCCGCGCGATCACCACTTCGGTGTCCCAGGCGGCGCATTTGGCGGGCAGATCAGCGGGCAGGGGCGCATCAGTGAACAGGGTGTCGATCTCGGACAGGGACGCAATACGTGCCGGGGCGTTGCGTTTCAGCTTGGACGCGTCGGCCACCAGATAGGTCTTGCGCGATTGTTGCAGGATGGCTTGGCTCACGCTCACCTCCTGAATGTCGAAATCGAGCAGATCGCCATCCCGATCCAGCGCCGAACAGCCGATGATCGCCAGATCGAACTTGAACTGCAGGATCGTTTCGGTCGCCAGTTTGCCCACCAGGCCGCCATCGGCGCGGCGCAGGTTGCCGCCCGTCACCACGACTTCGCATTCCTGCGTTTCGGCCAGAATGTTCGCCACGTTCATGTTGTTGGTGATCACGAGCAGGTTGCGATGGTTGCGCAATTCGCGCGCCACGGCCTCGGTGCTGGTGCCGATGTTCAGAAACAACGAAATGTTGTTGGGGATACGTTCGGCACAGGCCTTGGCCATGGCTGTCTTGGCCTTGGCATTCAATGACTGGCGCTGTTCATAGCCGATATTGCTGGTGCTTGAAGGCAGCATCGCCCCGCCATGCACCCGTTCAAGCCGACCTTCCTCAGCCAGATCGGACAGATCGCGGCGTATGGTCTGGAGCGTCACGCCGAAATGCTGGGCCAATCCTTCGACCGTGACCTTCCCCTCCTTGCGCGCGATGTCCAGAATGTCACGGTGGCGAAAGGCGTGGGACATAAGGGGTCTCGGTCTTGTCAAGTTTCGAAAGTGGATCGGCTCTGATTCCGTCGCGTCACATCGGGGTTGTGCCGGTTTTCTGATCATAGCGGGCTTAGGTCGCAAAACCCTAATGTCAAATTTCTTTTAGTTTCAGTCGGATAGACAAAAACGAACATAAACGAAAAAAATCGCCTTGCGTGAAAGCGACTCAATCCGCATACATTGCACCTGACATACGTGGCATTGGGAGGTGGCGCGCGGTGATCGACCAAAACGTCGAACCAATAGATCTTTTCATCATCGGTGGGGGCATCAACGGCTGCGGGATCGCACGGGATGCGGCTGGTCGTGGGCTGTCGGTGACGCTCGCCGAAATGAACGATCTCGCCTCTGCAACGTCCTCTGCGTCGACCAAGCTGTTTCATGGCGGTCTGCGATATCTCGAATATTTCGAATTCCGTCTTGTGCGCGAAGCACTGGTCGAGCGTGAAGTGCTGCTCAAAGCGATGCCGCATATAAGCTGGCCGATGCGATTTGTCCTTCCTTATCATGAGGATATGCGGTTCGAATCCGACACGCCAACGTCGCGCCTGCTGAGTTTCATCATGCCGTGGATGAAAGGGCGTCGTCCCGCTTGGCTCATCCGCCTTGGTCTTTTCCTTTATGACAATCTGGGTGGACGCAAAATTCTGCCGGGCACCAAGACGCTTGGTTTGCGCGGTACCGCCGAAGGTGCGCCGCTCGAGGATCGGTTTGCCAAGGCGTACGAATATTCGGATTGCTGGATCGAGGATTCGCGTCTGGTCATTCTGAATGCCCGCGATGCCGAGGCGCGGGGGGCGATGATCCTGCCGCGTACGAAAGTTCTGTCGGCGGCGCGGGACGGTGATCTCTGGCGCATCGAAACGCAAAATACCGAAAGCGGCGAAACCCGCACACATACCGCGAAGATGTTGGTGAATGCGGGTGGTCCCTGGGTCGGTGACATCATCCAGACCAAGGTACGGCTGAATTCGAAAGAGGGCGTCCGCCTTGTCCGTGGTTCGCATATCGTGACGCGCAAGCTCTACGATCACGACAAGTGCTACTTCTTCCAAGGCACGGATGGCCGGATCATCTTTGCGATCCCCTATGAGACCGATTTCACCCTGATCGGCACCACCGACGCCGAACATGACGATCCGGCAAACAAACCGGTCTGCACCCCGGAAGAGCAGTCCTACCTGCTCAACTTTGCCAACCAGTACTTCAAGCAGGACCTGACAGACGCCGATGTGGTCTGGACCTATTCCGGCGTCCGACCGCTCTATGATGACGGCGCCAGCAGCGCCACGGCGGCGACCCGCGATTACACGCTCAAGGTCGATGCCAATGGCGGTGCGCCGGTGCTGAACATCTTTGGCGGCAAGATCACGACCTATCGACGCCTCGCCGAAAGCGCGCTTGAAAAGATCGCCGAGCAGTTGCCGAACGTCAAAGGCCCTTGGACCGCAGGTGTCACGCTGCCCGGCGGCGATTTCCCGGTTGATGGGTTCGATGCGCAAGTGGCCAAGCTGCAGGACGCGTTTCCATTTCTTGATGCCTTCTGGGCCCGCCGCCTTGTCCGCGCTTACGGGACAGAGGCACCTGCAATCCTCGGAACCGCCAAGGAAGCGGGCGATCTGGGCCGCGATTTTGGCGCGACCCTGACTGAAGCCGAAGTGCATTGGCTGATGACACACGAATATGCCCACACCGCCGAAGACGTCGTGTGGCGCCGCAACAAGCTTGGTCTGCGACTGAGCGCTGAACAGATTACCGCATTGGACGCATGGATGGCAGAGCATCGCCATTCCCTGTCCAAGGCCGCAGAATAAGGGGCTGGACATGACACTCGAGCTTAAGGGCGTGTCCAAGGTCGTGGAGGGGCAGACGCACATCTACCCCACGGACCTGACGCTGGAAAAAGGCACGATGAACGTGCTCTTGGGGCCAACCCTGTCGGGCAAGACATCGCTGATGCGTTTGATGGCAGGGCTGGATGTGCCCGCGACCGGCAAGATCATCTGGCAGGGCAAGGATGTCACTGGGATGCGCGTGCAGGATCGCAAGGTCGCGATGGTGTACCAGCAGTTCATCAACTACCCGTCGATGACCGTCTACGACAACATCGCATCCCCGATGAAGCTCATGGGGGTCGACCGGGCCGAGATTGACCGCCGCGTGCGCGAAACCGCCGAGTTGATGAAGCTGACCCCGATGCTCGACCGCAAGCCGCTGGAACTCTCAGGCGGTCAGCAGCAGCGTTGTGCTCTGGCGCGGGCGCTGGTGAAGAACGCGGGCCTTGTCCTGCTGGATGAGCCTCTCGCCAACCTTGACTACAAGCTGCGCGAGGAACTTCGCATCGAAATCCCGAAGATTTTCGAGGAATCGGGCTCGATCTTCGTCTACGCCACAACGGAACCCGAAGAGGCGCTTTTGCTGGGCGGCAACACCGCCACGCTTTGGGAGGGCCGGGTCACGCAGTTCGGCCCGACGCCCGAGGTCTACCGCCAGCCGGTGGATGCGACCACCGCGCGGGTGTTCAGCGATCCGCCGATGAACTTCCTTGCCGTGACCAAGACGGGCAACCAACTGACCTTTGGCAACAACACGTCGACGACGGCAATGGGTCGGTTGGCCGATCTGCCCGATGGCAAATACACGGCCGGGTTCCGACCCAATCATCTGGAGATCAGCCAGCATTCAGCAGACGCGATGTCGTTCACGACGCAACTGACCGTGACCGAACTTACCGGGTCGGAAACCTTTGTGCATCTGGATCACCACGGCCAACGCTGGGTGGGTCTGATCCACGGAGTGCATGATCTGAAACTGGGCGAAGACCTGAATGTGTGGCTGGACCCACGTCACGTTTATGTCTTCGACGAGCAGGGCAAGATGATCGCCCCCGCGTCTTACGCGCTGGCGGCCTGAGGAACGGATATGGCAAAGATCACACTCGATAATCTGGCACATTCCTATCTGCCCAACCCGAAATCCGAGGATGATTTCGCCCTCAAGGAGTTGAACCACGATTGGGATGACGGTGCCGCGTATGCGCTTTTGGGGGCGTCTGGCTGCGGAAAATCCACGCTTCTCAATATCATATCTGGGCTTCTTCATCCGTCGCAGGGCCGCATTCTGTTTGACGGCCAAGACGTGACCCACGCGCCTACGGCGGAACGCAACATCGCGCAGGTGTTCCAGTTTCCGGTCGTCTACGACACGATGACCGTTCACGACAATCTTGCCTTCCCGCTGCGCAATCGCGGACGCGATGAGGCCTATGTCGCTGCCCGCGTGCAGGAAATCGCCAAGATGATCGGCATGGAGGACATGCTGAAGAAAAAGGCCCGTGGCCTCACGGCGGATGCCAAGCAGAAGATCAGCCTTGGCCGTGGCATGGTCCGTAAGGACGTGAACGCGCTGCTGTTCGATGAACCTCTGACCGTGATTGACCCGCATATGAAGTGGGAATTGCGGACGCAGTTGAAAAAGCTGCACCACGATTTCGGCCACACCATGATCTACGTGACTCACGACCAGACCGAGGCGCTGACCTTCGCCGACAAGGTCGTGGTCATGTATGACGGTCGCGTGGTGCAGATCGGCACGCCAGAGCAATTGTTCGAACGCCCCGAGCATACGTTTGTCGGGTACTTCATCGGCTCGCCCGGCATGAACGTTCTGCCTGCACAGGTCGAGGGCACCACAGCGAAGGTCGGGTCGCAGACGATCCAACTCGCGGGCGGCTACAAACCGGCCAGCGGCAAGGTCGAAATCGGCGTCCGCCCCGAATTCGCCAAGCTCAACCAGTCCGAAGGCCTGCCCGTCACGGTCCGCCGGATCGAAGATGTGGGCCGACACAAGATCATTCGCGCAACTTTCGAAGGGCATGATATCAACATCATTGCAGGCGAGGACGAACAGGTCAGCGCCGACATGAACCGTGTCTCGTTCGACCCGGCACAGGTGAATGTCTACGTCAACGACTGGCGCATCGCACCCGATCAATCGCAATCCGTGGGAGAGGCCGCCTGATGGAGAAGACAGTCAACCAAAAGGCGTGGTTTCTTGTCCTGCCTGTGCTGATCCTCGTGGCGTTCTCGGCGGTGATCCCGCTGATGACGGTGGTCAACTACTCGGTGCAGGACACGTTCGGGAACAACCAGTTCTTCTGGGCAGGGCTTGAGTGGTTCGAGGAAATGCTCAACGACGACCGCATGTGGGGCGCGTTGGGGCGGCAGTTGATGTTCTCGGGCATCATCCTGCTGATCCAGATTCCGCTGGGGGTTTTTGTCGCGCTCAACATGCCGAAAAAGGGCTTCTGGGCCAGTTTCTGCCTTGTCTTCATGTCATTGCCTCTGTTGATCCCGTGGAACGTGGTCGGCACCATCTGGCAGGTCTTTGGCCGGGTCGACATTGGCCTCTTGGGGCACACGCTGGCAGCGATGGGCATCGATTACAACTACACCAACGATCCCTTTGCGGCATGGGTCACGATAATCGTGATGGATGTCTGGCACTGGACCTCACTGGTGGCGCTTTTGGCCTATGCCGGTCTGCAATCCATCCCGGACGCCTATTATCAGGCGGCCAAGATCGATCAGGCGTCGCGCTGGAAAGTGTTCCGCTTCATTGAGCTGCCCAAGATGATGGGCGTGCTGATGATCGCGATCCTGCTACGCTTCATGGACAGCTTCATGATCTATACCGAGCCGTTCGTCGTCACCGGCGGTGGCCCCGGCAGCACCACCACGCTTCTGTCCATCGACCTTGTGAAGATGGCCTTGGGTCAGTTCGACCTTGGACCGGCGGCTGCGTTCTCGATCATGTACTTCCTCGTGATCCTGCTGATTTCATGGGTGTTCTACACCGTGATGACCAACCTCGATAAGCGGGAGGGCTGAACCAATGGCTGACGCAACCACCACCAGCATTCCCGGTGATCTGACCGCAGGCGGCACCAAGAAGCGCGTCAAGGTCAATGGATCGGCCATCGTGATGGGGCTTTACCTGCTGTTCCTCATGCTGCCGATCTACTGGCTGCTGAACATGAGCCTGAAGACGAATACGGAGATTCTGAACACGTTCACGCTCTGGCCGAATGATCTGACGCTCGACAATTACCGCACGATCCTGACGGACCCGAGCTGGTACATGGGGTATGTGAACTCGCTCATCTATGTGGTGATGAACACGGTGATTTCCCTGGCCGTGGCCTTGCCCGCCGCCTATGCGTTCAGCCGCTATCACTTCATGGGCGACAAGCACCTGTTCTTCTGGTTGCTGACCAACCGCATGGCCCCACCCGCCGTGTTTGCGCTGCCGTTCTTCCAGCTGTATTCGTCGGTCGGCCTCTTCGACACGCATATCGCGGTGGCCTTGGCGCATTGCCTCTTCAACGTGCCGCTCGCGGTGTGGATCCTTGAGGGTTTCATGCGCGGTGTCCCGAAAGAGATCGACGAGACCGCGTATCTGGACGGCTACAGCTTTGGCCGCTTTTTCACCCGGATCTTCATGCCCCTGATCTCGAGCGGCATCGGTGTGGCAGCGTTCTTCTGCTTCATGTTCTCGTGGGTGGAGCTGCTTCTGTCGCGCACGCTGACCACGGTGGATGCGAAACCCATCGCCGCGATCATGACGCGCACACAGGGCGCTTCGGGCATCGACTGGGGTGTCCTTGCCGCGGCTGGTGTGCTGACCATCGTGCCGGGCGCTTTGGTGATCTATTTCGTCCGCAACTACATCGCCAAGGGCTTTGCCCTGGGACGGGTGTGATGCAACGAGTTGTTAACCATCCCTCCGTCATCCTCGGGCTTGACCCGAGGATCTCATGCCACCGAGGTCCTCGGGTCAAGCCCGAGGATGACGGAAGTATTGGACGTGTTCGTCTACATGATGACCAACAAACCGCGCGGAACACTCTACATCGGAGTGACCAACGACCTGGTCCGGCGCGTCTGGGAGCACAAAAACCATCTTTGCCCGGGCTTTGCCGATCGGTACAATTTGGAACGTTTGGTTTTCTTGGAGCAACACGACGGACCCAGCGCAGCCATCCAGCGCGAAAAGAACCTCAAGCGTTGGTTGCGCGATTGGAAGATCGCGTTGATCGAAGCACACAATCCCGAGTGGCGGGATTTGTGGGACGACATCACCCTTTGACCGTCATCCTCGGGTCGAGCCTGAGGACCTCTTGCCAAACAGATCCTCGGGTCGAGCCCGAGGATGACGGGCGCAATATGAACAGGAGGACCCTCTGATGGATCTTTCATGGATGGCATGGACATGGCCGACCGCGATTTTCTTCATGGTGATCGCGAGCCTGCTGATCGTCTTCACGTTCCTTGCAATCAAATTTCCCGAGACGCCCCGCACCGGCATCTTGCGGATCGAAACGACGCGCGGTGATCGTTTGTTCATCACGCTTCTGGGCAGCGCCTTTATCAACCTCGCCTGGCTTGGACTGGTCGGAGAAAACCAGCCTTGGGCCTTGGCGGTGTGCGCGCTCTACGCTGCAGCAGTGTTTCGCTGGGTGTAATCGAAGAACCCGGTATTGTCCCGATTTCGGGGCGGTGCCACCTTTCAACCAAGTTCTGAATAACTGGGAGGAACCTAATGAACTTGAACCTTAAATCCTCAACCGCGGCGCTGCTGATCCTTGCGGGTCCGGCATTTGCCGACATGGACGCAGCCCGTGCGTTCCTCGATGCGGAGATCGGCGATCTGTCGTCGCTCAGCCGTGCCGAGCAGGAAGCGGAGATGCAGTTCTTCGTGGACGCAGCGGCGCCGTTCCAGGGCATGGAAATCAAGGTCGTGTCCGAGACGATCACCACGCATGAATACGAAAGCCAGGTTCTTGCCCCGGCATTCGAGCGTATCACCGGCATCAAGGTCACCCATGACCTGATCGGCGAAGGCGACGTGGTGGAAAAGCTCCAGACCCAGATGCAGTCGGGTGAGAACATCTACGACGGCTACATCAACGACTCCGACCTGATCGGCACGCACTGGCGCTATCAGCAGGTGCGCAACCTGACCGACTGGATGGCGGGCGAGGGTGCTGACGTGACCCTGCCGACGCTGGATCTGTCCGACTTCATCGGCCTCAGCTTCACAACTGGCCCTGATGGCAAGGTCTATCAGCTGCCGACACAGCAGTTCGCCAACCTCTACTGGTTCCGCTACGACTGGTTCAACGACGAAAAGAACAAGGCCGACTTCAAGGAAAAGTTCGGCTACGATCTTGGCGTTCCGGTCAACTGGTCGGCCTACGAGGACATCGCCGAGTTCTTCACCGGTCGTGACCTGAGCCACATGGGCGTCGAAGGCGAAGTCTTTGGCAACATGGACTACGGAAAGAAAGACCCCAGCCTTGGCTGGCGCTACACCGATGCGTGGATGTCCATGGCTGGCATGGGCGACGTGGGTGAACCCAACGGCCTTCCGGTCGATGAATGGGGCATCCGCGTGAACGAGAACTCGCAGCCCGTCGGGTCCTGCGTGGCTCGTGGCGGCGCCACCAACTCGCCCGCGGCGGTTTATGCTGTGACCAAGGCGATTGAATGGCTGGAAAAGTACACACCGCCCGCAGCGGCCGGCATGACCTTCTCCGAAGCGGGCCCGATCCCCGCTCAGGGCAACATCGCACAGCAGATGTTCTGGTACACCGCGTTTACTGCGGACACCGTGAAGCCCGGCCTGCCGGTGATGAACGAAGACGGCACACCCAAGTGGCGCATGGCGCCCAGCCCGCATGGCGTTTACTGGAAAGAAGGCCAGAAGGTCGGCTACCAGGACGCAGGCAGCTGGACACTCATGCAGTCCACCCCGGTGGATCGTGCAAAGGCCGCATGGCTCTATGCGCAGTTCGTGACCTCCAAGACCGTCGACGTGAAGAAGTCCCATGTGGGTCTGACCTTCATCCGCGAGTCCACGGTGCAGCATGACAGCTTCACCGAACGTGCGGACAAGCTGGGTGGTCTGGTGGAATTCTACCGTTCCCCGGCACGTGTGGCATGGTCGCCGACCGGCACCAACGTTCCGGATTACCCGAAGCTGGCTCAGCTGTGGTGGCAGAACATCGGCGACGCAATGTCCGGTGCGAAAACCCCGCAGGAAGCGCTTGATGCACTCTGCGCCGATCAGGAACGCGTGCTTGAGCGTCTTGAGCGTGCAGGCGTCCAGGGCGATCTCGGCCCGGTCATGAACGAAGAGCGTGACGCGCAGTATTGGTTCGACCAGCCGGGTGCACCGTACCCCAAGCTCGAGAACGAGGACGAAGAGCCGAAGACCGTCTCTTATGACGAGCTGATCAAGTCCTGGCAGTAAGCCTGATACAAGGTCGTCCTCGGGCTTGACCCGAGGGCCTCTGACCGTAGAGATCACCGGGACAGGCCCGGTGACGACGGGAATGTAAAAAACGGACCACCCGGTGACATCGGGTGGTCCTTTGAACAAAAGACAAAGGGAGGCCCGCCGCACATGACCCATATCCTTGCCATCGACCAAGGCACGACCTCGACGCGCGCCATCCTGTTTGACGAAACCCTGACCGTCGTTGCCTCGGCGCAGGAAGAATTCGCCCAGCACTACCCGCAAAGCGGCTGGGTCGAACATGACCCGTCGGACCTGTGGTCCACCACCGCCGCCACCTGCCGCGCCGCCATTGAAAAGGCCGGCGGCGGAACCGCTGACATCGCCGCCATCGGCATCACCAACCAGCGTGAAACCACGCTGGTCTGGGACCGCGCCACCGGCAAGCCTGTGTTCAACGCCATTGTCTGGCAGGACCGCCGTACATCCGAGTTCTGCAAGGGGCTGAAGGGCGAAGGGTTCGAAGATGTGGTGACCGACCGCACTGGCTTGCTGCTGGACCCATATTTCAGCGGCACGAAACTGGCGTGGATTCTCGACAATGTGGCCGGTGTCCGCGCGCGGGCCGAGGCTGGAGAGCTGGCCTTTGGCACCGTGGATACGTGGCTCGTGTGGAACCTGACCGGGGGCAAGGTCCATGTCACCGACGCCACCAACGCCGCGCGCACGATGCTTTATGACATCCGCAAAGGCCGCTGGTCCAAGACGATCTGTGACAAGCTGGGCATCCCGATGTCGATGCTGCCCGAGGTCAAGGATTGCGCCGCCGATTTTGGCGAAACCCGCGCCGATCTCTTTGGCCGCGCGATCCCGATCTGTGGCATTGCGGGCGACCAGCAGGCGGCGACCGTGGGGCAGGCATGCTTCAAGCCGGGGATGCTGAAATCCACCTATGGCACGGGCTGTTTCGCGCTGCTGAACACAGGCGACACGCCCGTGACCTCGACCAACCGGCTTTTGACGACCATCGCGTATCAGTTGGACGGTAAGCCGACCTATGCGCTGGAAGGGTCGATCTTCATCGCGGGGGCGGTGGTGCAATGGCTGCGCGACGGGCTCAAGATCATCCGCGAGGCGAAAGAGACTCAGCCGCTGGCGGAAAAGGCAGACGACACGCAAGAGGTGGTGCTGGTGCCCGCGTTCACCGGCCTTGGCGCGCCCTATTGGAATGCCGAATGCCGGGGCGCGATCTTTGGCCTGACCCGCAATTCCGGGCCAGAGGAGTTTGCCCGCGCGGCGCTGGAAAGCGTTGGCTACCAGACCCGCGATCTGCTGGAGGCAATGAAGGCGGACTGGTCTGGTACGTCCGAAACCGCGTTGCGGGTCGACGGCGGTATGAGCGCGTCCGATTGGACCATGCAGTTCCTGTCCGACATCATCGATGCGCCCGTCGAACGGCCCAAGGTGCTGGAAACCACGGCGATGGGGGCGGCGTGGCTTGCGGGCTACAAGGCAGGCGTTCTGCCCGACATGGAGGCGTTTGCCGCGCAATGGGCGGTGGATGGCCGGTTCGAGCCGGACATGGCGGCGGATGTGCGCGATCGGAAATACGGCGCGTGGAAGCGGGCGATTGATGCGACGATTGGATTTGCGGGGTAAAAGCCGCGTCGACGCGGCTTGAAGGGCTTTCGAAAGCCCTTCAAGCCTCACCCCACCTTCAGCACAATCTTCCCGATATGGGTCGATCCTTCCATCCGCGCATGCGCCTTGGATGCATCCGCCAGCGCAAATTCGCTGTCCATCACCGGCGCGATGCGGCCCGACGCCAGATGCGGCCAGACCTCGGCCTCCAGATCGCGGGCGATTGCGGCTTTGGCCGCGACAGACTGGGGCCGCAGAGTTGATCCCGTGAGGGTCAGCCGTCGGGTCATCATCTGGGTGAAGTTCATCTCGACCTTTGGCCCTTGCAGGAATGCGATCTGCACCAGCCGCCCGTCATCGGCCAGCGCCTTGACGTTGCGCGGGATGTAGTCGCCGCCGACCATGTCGAGGATCACATCGGCACCGCCCATCGCTTGCATTGCGTCGACAAAATCCACCTCGCGGTAGTTCCAAGCCGCCTCGGCCCCCAAACCGACACAAGCAGCGCATTTGTCTGCCGATCCAGCCGTGGTGAACACCCGCGCGCCGCGCAGGGCAGCGAGTTGGATGGCGGTTGTCCCGATGCCGCTTGAGCCGCCATGCACAAGGAACCGCTCACCCGCCTTCAAGCCTCCGCGACGGAACACATTTGACCAAACGGTAAAATATGTCTCGCACAGCGCTGCGGCCTGATCCATTGGCATGCCCTCGGGCACGGGCAGCGCATGGTCCGCGTAGGTGGTCACGTATTCTGCATACCCTCCGCCGGGCAGCAGGGCCGTTACCGCATCGCCCACCTGCCAGCGCGCTAAACCGGGACCAACCGCCGCCACGGTCCCTGCGGCTTCGAGACCGGGCAGGGGCGAAGCATCGGGCGGCGGATTGTAGAGACCCGCGCGTTGCAGCGCGTCGGGGCGGTTGACCCCGGCATACGCGACCTTGATGAGGATTTCGCCAGCCTTGGGTGTAGGCACTGGGACCGTCACGGGCTGCAAGACCTCGGGTCCGCCATGGGTGGAAATTTCGACAGCGGTCATGGTCGCGGGAAGGGTCATGGCGGGGCAGGCTCCTGTCTGGTTGGTTCTCCTTGTGTCGCAGATTGCAGACGCTCTGCAAGCCCACAGAACCGGCGTTTTGGGTTGTCCGCCAAATACGAAACATCGTTCCTTGCACAGGCCGGTGACCCCGTGCGTTCGTTTTTTCGCACATACCAACAGTTGTGAGCCCTCCCGCGATGCCCTAATCCTGTGCCCAACCAGATATTCCAAAGGGGAGAAAACCATGACCGACGGACCCGACTACGGTTTCGACACGCTTCAGATCCATGCTGGCGCACGGCCCGATCCGGCCACCGGCGCCCGGCAGGTGCCGATCTACCAGACCACCGCTTACGTGTTCCGCGATGCCGATCACGCTGCGGCGCTCTTCAATCTTCAGGAAGTGGGCTACATCTATTCCCGACTGACCAACCCGACCGTGGCTGCGCTGCAGGAACGGGTTGCGACCCTCGAAGGCGGTGTCGGCGCGGTTTGCTGTTCCTCGGGCCATGCGGCGCAGATCATGGCGCTGTTCCCGCTGATGGGGCCTGGCAAGAACATCGTCGCCTCGACCCGTCTTTACGGCGGCACGGTCACGCAATTCAGCCAGACGATCAAACGCTTCGGCTGGTCCGCGACGTTTGTCGATTTCGATGATCTGGACGCGGTCAAGGCAGCGATCAACGATGACACCCGCGCGGTGTTTTGCGAATCCATCGCCAACCCGGGCGGCTACATAACCGATCTTGATGCGATCTCCGCGATCTCGGACGACGCCGGCATTCCGCTCATTGTCGATAACACGTCGGCCACGCCATACCTCTGCCGCCCGATCGAACATGGTGCCACATTGGTGGTGCACTCGATGACCAAGTACCTCACCGGCAACGGTACCGTAACCGGCGGTGTCGTGGTGGACTCGGGCCGTTTCGACTGGTCCGCCAATGACAAGTTCCCGTCACTCAGCGCGCCAGAGCCCGCCTATCACGGGCTCAAGTTCCACGAGACCTTTGGCCCGCTGGCCTTCACCTTCCACGGCATCGCCATCGGTCTGCGTGATCTGGGCATGACGCTGAACCCGCAGGCGGCGCATTACACGCTGATGGGGATCGAGACGCTGTCGCTGCGGATGCAGAAGCATGTCGAGAACGCGATGGAAGTGGCGTCCTGGCTTGAAACCCATGACGCGGTTGAGGCCGTGACCTATGCGGGCCTGCCGTCCTCACCCTACAACGACCGGGTTGCGCGGATTTGTCCGAAAGGCGCGGGTGGGTTGTTCACGGTCAAGCTCAAGGGCGGCTATGACGCCTGTGTGAAGTTCGTCGACTCGCTCGAGATCTTCAGCCATGTGGCGAACCTTGGCGACACGCGCAGCCTTGTGATCCACTCGGCCTCGACCACGCACCGTCAGTTGACGCCCCAACAGCAGGAAGCGGCAGGTGCAGGCCCAAGCGTGGTGCGGATCTCCATCGGGATCGAAGACCCGGCGGACCTGATTGCCGATCTGAACAAGGCGTTGAACGCGACCTTGTAAGGCGGAAGGCCCTTCGAAGGGCCTTACCCGCATTTTCGAAAATGCGGCAAGCCCGTTCGAACGGGCTTGCCCCCACCTCAGACCGTGATTGCCGCCATCACCTGCGGCTCGATCACATCCACATCTGGCAGTGCACGGATCAGCCCTTCGGCGGATTGCTCCAGCGCCGGGAAGGTTCGGTAGTGGCAGGGGATCAGCGTCTTGAAGTCGAAATACCGTTTCGCCGCATAGGCCACGCCTGCCATGTCCATGGTGTAGTAGCCACCCGCTGACAGGATGCCGATATCGGGTTTGTAGTAATCCCCGATCCAGTCCATGTCGGCCATGATCGACGTATCCCCCGAGAAATAGAGCGTCTTGCCATCCCCGCGCAGGATGAAACCGGTCTCCATGCCCATGTAACGCGGGATGTCCCCGACCTGCATGGTCGACGAATGCGATGCGGGCACCAGCGTTACTGCGACATTGCCCAACGTGATCGTGCCGCCTTTGTTGAAGGCGTGACCTGCCGTGGCACCCAGCCCATGCAAGTGTTTTGCGAGTTCGACCATGCCGGAGACCGGAGCACTGGTTTTGCCCGAGATCTCGACCACATCTGCCGTGTGATCGCCGTGCCCGTGGGTCACAAGGATATGCGTCGCGCCCGCGATGGCCGCGTCTTTGTCGTGACCTTCCATCATCGGATTTCCGTTTAGCCACGGGTCGATCAGCAGCACCTGATCGCCAACTTCGATCCGGAACGATCCATGCCCAAGCCATATGATGTTCATCTGAAAACCTCCCTCTTTGTTTGCTCCAAGGCTAGCACAGACGTCGCGGTGGGAAAGGTCTGATGGCATTTTGATCTATGTCAATCAAATCGGACACACAAAGTGTCAGGATAAGTTTACAACACGGGGAGAGTCGCCATGCGCATTTTGTTTGTCCATCCGAATTACCGCTCTGGCGGGGCCGAGATCGCGGGCACTTGGCCACCGGCTTGGGTGGCGTATCTATCCGGCCATCTGCGGCAGGCAGGATTTGACGACATCCATTTCATTGATGCCATGACCGACAACGTGTCCGACGCCGATCTGGCCAAGCGCATGGAAGAGATCAAGCCTGACGTGGTGGGTGTGACCGCGATCACCCCGTCGATTTACCGCGCCGAGGATGTGCTCAAGGTCGCCAGCGAAGTTGTGCCAAACGCCGTGCGGATGCTGGGCGGGGTACACGCGACCTTCATGTACAAGCAAGTCCTGTCCGAGGCGCCGTGGGTCGACGTGATCGTGCGTGGCGAGGGTGAGGAGATCTGCACCGAGCTGATGCTTGCCATCGAGGACGGGCGCTGGCCTGCGGACAAGCACAAGATCAAGGGTCTCGCCTTCATGGATGGCGACCAGATCGTCGCGACCCCGGCGGCGAGCACGGTCAAAGACCTGTCCAAGATCAAACCCGACTGGACCGTTCTGGAGTGGGACAAATACATCTACATACCGCTCGGCACGCGCGTGGCGATCCCCAACCTTGCGCGCGGCTGTCCATTCACCTGTTCGTTCTGTTCCCAGTGGAAATTCTGGCGCGACTACCGCGTGCGCGATCCCAAGGACGTGGTGGATGAGATCGAGGATCTGGTGGAGAACCATGGTGTCGGTTTCTTCATCCTTGCTGACGAAGAACCCACCATCAACAAGAAGAAATTCGTCGCCTTCTGTCAGGAACTGATCGACCGGGGCCTGCCGGACAAGGTCAAGTGGGGCATCAACACCCGCGTGACCGACATCTACCGCGACCGCGATCTGCTCAAGTTCTACCGCAAGGCGGGTCTGGTGCACGTGTCCCTTGGCACCGAAGCCGCGGCACAGATGAAGCTCGACATTTTCAACAAGGAAACCAAGGTCGACGAGAACAAGACCGCGATCCGCCTGCTGCGTGAGGCTGACATCCTTGTCGAAGCGCAGTTCATCGTGGGTCTGGATAACGAAACGCCGGAAACGCTGGAAGAGACCTACCAGATGGCCTGGGACTGGCAGCCTGATCTGGCGAACTGGTCGATGTACACGCCTTGGCCCTTCACGCCCTTGTTTCAGGAGTTGAAGGATCAAGTCGAAGTCTTTGATTTCAGTCGCTATAACTTCGTCACACCCATTATGAAACCTGCCGCGATGGAACGCGGAGAATTGCTCGACGGGGTGATGAACAACTACCGCCGGTTCTACATGAAAAAGGCGCTGTTCCACTATCCATGGCGCGGCACTGGGTTCCGGCGGCGGTATCTGCTGGGCTGTCTTTACGCCTTTCTCAAGGCCGGTGTGGGGCGCACGTTCTACGACTTGGGTAAGGTAGGCTACACTGGCCCGCAATCCAAGAACAAGCTCGACTTCCATTTCGACGACAGCCGCACCATCGCCGAGGCGCAGATGGAGGATTGGGTGTCCTCTGCCGACAAGGCCGCTGCGGCCAAGGAACGCCGCGAAGCCGTGAAGGCGCAGATGAAAGAACGCTCAGCCGAACGCACGCAGGATTTCAAGCTTCCGAACGGGGCCGAAATCAAAGCCTGCGGAGGGGGGTCGCAGCAAATGGAGGACGTCTGAGGATGCCCGCGCAACTGGCCACACCGGCGCGCTGATCGGGCCAAACGCCATCCTGCAGCTTCTGCCACAGATCGAACGGATCGGCGGCGAGGCGCGGGTGGTGCAGATGCTGGCCGAAGCAGGGGTGTTCGAGGTGCCGGACGGCACGCAGATGATCCCCGAAGGCGATGCGGCGCGGCTCCATCAGGTGTTGCGCCGGGATGAGCCCGAGATGGCGGCGGAACTTGCCGCTCGCGCCGGGCGGGGGACGGCCGAGTACATCCTTGCACATCGCATCCCCAAACCGGTTCAGGGTGTGCTCAGGCTGTTGCCTGCGCCACTCGCTGCCCGCGCCTTGTCTGCAGCCATCGGCAAACATGCCTGGACCTTTGCCGGGTCAGGGGCCTTCACGGCGATAAGCCCATGGCGGTTCGAAATCGCCCACAATCCCATCGTGCAGGGCGAACACAGCGAAGTGCCGCTCTGCCATTGGCATGCCGCCGTGTTCGAGTATCTGTATCGGTCGCTGGTGCATCCCCGTGCTCAATGCATTGAAACGGCCTGTTGCGCGATGCCGGGGCATCAGGTTTGTCAGTATGCGCTGACAATCGGAACCCACTGATAACGCAGAAAATCTTGAACAATCTGACATTCCTGCTTTGCCTGCGCAGGATTGGGCGTTATCGTGCGCCGGACATGCGACTTTACAGCGGCTGACACCCTTTAAACCGCATGAAGACCTGTGCTCAGGGGTGGGTGCAGGTTTGTTTTTTTGAGAGATTGGTCGAGGGACGCGTCACTGGGGGGCAGCGCGTATGAATATGCAGAAACCAAGCGGTGCAACGCCGTTTCCGTCACAGGCTGCGACCGACCACGAGGCGCGGTTGTCCGATCCTGCGCGGTTGTCAGCTTTGGACGCGACCGGAATCATGGACAGCACGCCGGAAGAGGGGTTCACCCGCGTTGCGCGCCTTGCGACTGCCTTTCTTGGTGTGCCGGTCGGTCTTGCGTCTTTCGTTGATGCAGACCGGCAGTACTTCAAGGCACAGTGAGGCTTGCCGGGAGGCGCGAGCGCCGTGCAAGTAACGCCGCTCAGCCATTCGTTCTGCCAGTATGTCGTGTCGCATGACCGTGCCTTGGCGGTGTCCGATGCCCGCGATCATCCCTTGCTCCGGGACAATCTGGCGATTCCGGATTTGAGCGTTGTGGCTTATCTCGGCATCCCCATTCACGCGCCAAGCGGTGAACCCATCGGCTCCTTCTGTGCCATCGACAGCCAGCCGCGCACCTGGACGCACGAGGATGTATCGGTGCTGACCGATCTTGCCGCGATGATCGAAACCGAATTGCAGCTGCGCCACGAACGCGACGGCATGGAAACGCTGGCCCGCGAGATGAATCACCGGGTGAAGAACCTGTTTTCCGTGGTCGGGGGCATGATCTCCATGACAGCCCGGAGCGCGGACACCCCGGCTGATATGGCCAATGTCCTCAAAGGACGCCTTTCCGCGCTTGATATCGCGCACTCGATGGTCAGCCCGGCGTTGTCCGATGGCCGGGGCGATGCGGAAACCCTCGACCTGAATGCGCTTACTGAAAGGCTGGTGAGCCCGCATCTGACATCCGGTCGCGCGCAGCTTCATATCGATCTTCCGGAACTGCGTCTTGCTGGGCGTGCGGTCACCGATCTCTCTCTCGTGATTCACGAATTGGCCACCAACGCGGCCAAGTACGGCGCGCTGTCACACGGGGACGGGCGGGTCTCGGTCACCGGCGCGCAGCAGGAAGAAACCGTCCGGATCGTCTGGCACGAAGAGGGCGGACCAGAGATTGCCGCAGCACCGACCGACAAGGGCTTCGGCAGCAAGCTGATCGAGGCGACGGTCGAGCGCCAGATGAACGGCGCGATGGACAGCGATTGGCGCAACACTGGAGTCGTCCATTCGCTCAGCCTGCCGCTTTCCGTGTTCGAGGTCTGAGACCGGAGTCATGCCGCTTCTCCACGCATGCTGGACTTGCAATCGCGCACGTCGCGGTGAAGCAGCGGTCGCGCCACTTGAACCCACCCCCGGCTACAGCTAAACGCTGCCAAAGATCCGCTATTCGCAGAAACCGAGGGGACCTCGCCTCATGTCCATTGACATCGAAACCGCCGCCCGTGTGGCCAAGCTTGCGCGCATCCGCGTCGAAGAAGACGCTTTGCCTGCGCTGGCCCAGGAATTCAGCAATATCCTCGGTTTTATCGAGCAGCTGAACGAGGTCGATGTGGAGGGTGTCGAGCCGATGGTCAGCGTGGAGCCGATGCGCCTCAAGCGGCGGCAGGACGGCGTCACCGATGGCGGGATGCAGGACAAAATCCTGTCCAACGCGCCCGACGCCCGCGAGGGCTTTTTCGCCGTGCCGAAGGTGGTGGAATAATGACCGATCTGACTAAGCTCAAAATCTCCGAGGCCCGCGACGCGCTGCGCAAAGGCGACGTGACCTCTGTCGAACTGACCGAAGCCTGCCTTGCCGCCATCGACAAGGCCGATGCCTTGGGCGCGTTCGTACACAAGACACCCGAAGTTGCCATGGGGCAGGCGAAATCCGCCGATGACCGGATCAAGGCCGGGGGCGCGCCTGATCTCTGCGGTATTCCGCTCGGGATCAAGGACCTGTTTTGCACCAAGGGCGTGCCGTCTCAGGCTGCGAGTGCCATCCTCAACGGGTTCAAGCCGGAATACGAAAGCACCGTCACAAGCCAGTTGTTTGGCGCAGGTGCCGTGATGCTGGGCAAGCTCAACATGGACGAGTTCGCCATGGGCTCGTCGAACGAGACCTCGACCTATGGCAACGCGATCAACCCGTGGCGGCGCGGCAATGACGCCACTGCTTTGACGCCGGGTGGATCGTCCGGTGGCTCGGCCAGCGCCGTTGCTGCCGACCTCTGTCTTGCCGCCACCGGCACCGACACCGGCGGCTCCATCCGACAGCCAGCTGCCTTCACCGGCATCACCGGCATCAAGCCAACCTATGGGCGCTGCTCGCGCTGGGGCATCGTCGCCTTTGCCTCCTCGCTGGATCAGGCCGGTCCGATGACCAAAGACGTGCGCGACGCCGCGATCATGCTCGAGGCGATGTGCGGTCACGACCCCAAGGACAGTACAAGCGCCGATCTGGCCGTGCCGAACTTCGAGGCGATGCTGACCGGCGACATCAGGGGCAAGACCATCGGCATACCCCGTGAATACCGCATGGACGGCATGCCGGACGAGATCGAGGCGCTCTGGGCCGACGGCCGCAAGATGCTCGAAGACGCAGGCGCGGTGATCAAGGATATCAGCCTGCCGCACACCAAATACGCGTTGCCTGCCTATTACGTGATCGCGCCTGCCGAAGCGTCGTCGAACCTCGCACGTTACGACGGTGTGCGCTACGGCCACCGCGCGAAACTGGCGCAGGGTGACGGCATCACCGAGATGTACGAGAAAACCCGCGCCGAAGGTTTCGGAAAAGAGGTGCAGCGCCGCGTCATGGTCGGCACCTATGTGCTCTCCGCAGGCTTCTACGACGCCTATTACAACCGCGCCCGCAAGGTCCGCACGCTGATCAAGAAAGACTTCGAAGACGTCTTTGCCGAAGGCGTGGACGCGATCCTGACACCGGCCACGCCGTCTTCCGCATTTGAGCTGGGCAAAGAAGTGACCGACCCGGTTGAAATGTATCTCAACGACGTCTTCACCGTGACGGTCAACCTCGCCGGACTGCCGGGCATCTCGGTGCCGACCGGGCTGGACAGCCAAGGCCTGCCGCTGGGTCTGCAACTGATTGGACGGCCGTGGGAAGAGGGCGATTTGCTGAATACCGCCTACGCATTGGAGCAGGCGGCGGGCTTTGTGGCAAAGCCCACCCAATGGTGGTAACTTCACGCCGAATGAGGCAGGACATGATCCAGACACACGGCATTATCCGCGCACTGGCCGGGGGCGCAGCGCTTCTTGTCGTGACCGCGTGCAGCCCAAGCATTCCAGACAGTGCCGTGGGCTTCGACCGCATCGATGGCTACCAGCAACAACGCGACGCTGTGCTCGAAGGCCGTGCTGCGCCGACCACCATCGGCGCACCGCCCACGGTGACCGGAGCGCCGCTCTCGGCCACAGGTCCTCTTGACGCTGCCGCTCTCGAAGCACGTCGCGCCAATTCCGGTGTCGATCCGGTGCAGGCCTCGCCGGGCAATCCCGCTCCTCAGATCGTGGCCAACGCAGCCGGGATATCCGAGGAAAACAACTTCGACGCTGTTGCCAACACCCGCAGCATCGAAGGCGATGCCGCGCTGATCGCACAGAACCGTGCCCGGTATCAGATCATCGCGCCTGAGGCATTGCCCACGCGGCCCGGAACCAACACGCCGAACATCGTGGCATATGCGTTGCAAACCACGAATCCCAAAGGTGCGCCGATCTATCGCCGGTCGTCCTTTGCGTCCGAGAACCGGCACCTGCGCAATTGCGCAGCCTTCACCTCGGCAGACCTGGCGCAAGAGGAATTCCTTGCAACAGGTGGGCCGGAACGGGACCGGCAGAACCTTGATCCCGATGGCGATGGCTTTGCCTGTGGCTGGGATCCGGCACCGTTCCGCGCGGTGCGCAACTGACGCCGCTCTGGCATCCCTCGCCAAATTGCGGGCCGCGGCGCGACGGCGCGCGACCTGACCTGATCGTCCTGCATTACACGGCGATGGACTGCGCCGAAAAGGCGCGGGACTGGCTGTGTCACGCGGATGCACAGGTTTCGGCGCATTACGTGATCGCGCCCGATGGCAGGGTCTGGCACCTTGTCGACGAGGCGGACCGCGCCTGGCATGCAGGGGCAGGGGCGTGGGGGTCGGTGACGGACGTCAATTCCCGCTCCATCGGCATCGAGATCTCCAACACGGGCAACACGCCCTTCGCGGCCAAACAGATGGATGCTCTCGAAAGTCTCGTTGCCGGAATCATGGAGCGCCACAACATCCCTCCCGAACGGGTGATCGGCCATTCCGACATGGCGCCGGGCCGCAAGATTGACCCCGGTGCGCGCTTCGACTGGTTGCGACTTGCACGCCAAGGGCTGGCCATTTGGCCCGAAGCTGACGGCTCAGGGGATTTCGAAGAAAACGCCCGCCGCTTTGGCTATACCGCCGACGTCCCGCTCGACACGCTGCTGCACAGCTTTCGATTGCGCTTTCGCCCCGATGCCTCAGGCCCGCTGGACGACACCGACCGCGCGATCATGGCCAATCTCGCGGAACGCTGGCCTGTCGCCGCGTCCTGATCTTCTCTGGTTTCAAAATACTTCGGGGGTTTGGGGGCAGAGCCCCCAAGGCTGATCGTGCCGTGAGCGCATCGTCCGCGATCAACTCAATTCGTAGGGCAGAATCCCCCGCCGATGCGGCTGAATGGTCAGCTTACGCTCCAAGGGTGGCACCGAGCGTTGGTGGCAATTCGCCCGCTCGCAGATGCGGCAGGAGATGCCAATCGGCTCAAACGCACCATCGCGGTTCAGGTCTAATCCATCCGCATAGACCAGCGCGCCCGCGTGTTTGACCTCGCACCCCAGGGCGATGGCGTAGCGCCGCACTGGCGCGCCAAAGTGCCCGCCGGTTTTCGATACGTCGCGCGCCAGCGAGATGTAGCGCACCCCGTCGGGCGTTTCCGCCAATTGGCGCAGGAAGCGCCCCGGTGTTTCGAAGGCGCGGTGTACGTTCCACAAGGGACAGGCTCCGCCGAAGCGGGCGAATTGCAGCCGCGTGGCGGAATGGCGCTTGGTGATCGTACCGGCCTGATCGACGCGGACAAAAAAGAACGGAATGCCCTTGGCGCCGGGCCGCTGAAGGGTCGACAACCTGTGCGCCACCTGCTCGATGGAGGCACCAAAGCGACGGGCCATCAGCTCCAGATCGTGGCGCGTGTCATGGGCGGCTTGCAGGAATTGGCCGTAGGGCATGACCGCCGCACCGGCAAAGTAGTTCGCCAGCCCCAGCCGCGCGATGGCGCGGGCGGCGTCCGACTGGAAGCGTCCCAGATCGAGCGTCGCATCCAGCAGCTTGCCATGCCGGGTCAACGCCAGTTGCAGCATCATCTGGAAGGTCTGGGTTTCTGGTGCTGCCAATGAGGACAGCGTCAACTCCTGTCGCAATTCATCGAACCGGCGCAGGTCGGGCACGTTGGCAAACCTGACATGCAGCCCTTCCGCCTCCAGCCCGCGAATCGCGGCGCGCACGCGGTCGGTTCCCGTCAGCTTGGTCGCCACGCGCTCGGCCGCCTTGTCCACGGCGTCGATGTAGTTGTCGCAATAGTGAAAGAAGTCGCGCACCTCTTCCCATGGGGATGGCTGAAGCTGCGCGCCTTCACGACCCAAAGCCTCGTCCAATGATGCGAGGCGTTCGTGGGTCTGACGGTAGGCGCGGTGCAGTTCAAGAAACGCTCGTGCCAGCCCCGGCGCGTTCGATGCCGTCAGGCGCAGGTCGGCGATGGGGGGTGCGGCATCGGCAAACACCGGATCGGCCAGCGCCTCGCGCATGTCCGAGATCATGCGCTCTGCGTCGCCCTGACCAAGTTCGGTGACATCGATGCCGAACTCCTGCGCCAGTGCGAGCACGACCGTGGTCGACAGCGGGCGCTTGTTGTTCTCCATTTGGTTCAGATAGGGCAGGGACACGCCCAGCTTGGCGGCGAAGTCGCGTTGCGTGATGCCCAGCCGGGTGCGGATCTCGCGCAGTTTGGCTCCGGCATAAAGTTTCTGGGTGGGCATGGCATCCTCGGCGCTTTGCAGCTTTGCAACCTGTCAGGCCCGAGTTTGCAAATTCACCTCGCGCTGTCCAGCCCCGCGAGCCGCGCAGATCGCCAGATCACCAGCTGGATTGCGATGATGGCGCAGATCGCCGTGGCCAGCATGATCCAGAGCAGGGGCCATGCGCCGGTGCCCGGCACCAGCAACGCGCCTGCCAAGGCTGACAAGCCCGCGCCGCCGCCCAGCATGATCGCGCCTCCAAGGCCGGACGCCGTGCCCGCCAGATGCGGACGTACCGACAGCATGCCAGCGGTCGCATTGGGGATTGTCATGCCATTGCCCAGGCCGACAAACGTCATGAAGCCGAAGAACGTCCATTCCGATCCAAGGCCAAGCCAGAAGACCAGCATCGACAGTAAAATACCCATGCAGTTGATCAACGTGCCCAGCATCACCATCCGGTTGACACCGATCCGAGCCGAAAAACGGCCCGAGATGAAATTGCCGCAGAAATATCCGATGGCCGGTGCGCCGAAGAAGAAGCCCAGTACCGCGGGGGACATGCCAAACACCTCGGTGCCCACATAAGGCGCGCCGCCGAGATAGGCAAAGAACGCGCCCGAGGACATGCCTGAGGCAATGGCGTAGCCCCAGAAGCGCGGGCTTTTCAGGAGTTCGGGGTATTGCGCAAATTGCTGGCCCAGTGTCAGCCCGCTGACCTTGGCGGTTTCGCCCACATCGCTCCATGTCAGCCAGAAGAGAGCAAGGCCAAGGATCAGGAGCAGCCAGAAGTTGGCCTGCCAGCCGAAAACCTGATCCAGCACGCCACCAAAGGCGGGGCCGATCATCGGCACCACGGCCATGCCCATGGTCACATAGCCGATCATCGACGCCGCCTGATCCTGCGGCACGCAATCGCGCACGACCGCGCGGCTGAGGACCATGGCGGTCACGATCACCGCCTGTGCCATGCGGAAGCCAAGGAAGGTGTAGATGTCGGGCGCGTAGATGCAGCCCAGCGTGGCAACGCAGAAGCCGCCGATTCCCCACAGGATCACCGGGCGGCGGCCCATCTTGTCCGAGATCGGGCCGATCAGGATCTGCAGAACTGCGTTGACCGCCAGATAGACGGCCACGGAAAGCTGCATCAGCCAATATTCAGTCTGAAAATAGGCCGTCATATTGGGCAGGGACGGCAGGAAGATGTTCATCACCAACGCCGAAAGACCTGCGAGCAGGATCAGTGTGACAATATGCGGCGGTGTGGAGCGGTCGAGAAATCGGACCTTAGAGGCGTAACTCATATCGTATCGCTACGCTTGCGGTTGAGGATTGTCCATATTCCATGGCGTAACGATACAATTTGCAGATTTGCAATTTGCAAAACCTATTCTTTTCATAGTTTGCAAATTTGCTCTTTAGCGCTTGAGACCTAGCCGCGCCTCAGTATGTTCGCCGCAAAGCGACAAAGGGACGGTCCATGAAAGATATTCTGCAAGAGTTGGAAACCCGCCGCGCCGATGCCCGTCTGGGTGGCGGGCAGGCCCGCATCGACGCACAGCATGCCCGGGGCAAGCTGACGGCGCGTGAACGGGTCGAACTGCTGCTCGATGAAGGCAGCTTTGAAGAATACGACATGTTCGTCACCCATCGCTGCACCGATTTCGGCATGGAAAAGAACCGCCCGGCAGGCGACGGGGTTGTGACCGGCTGGGGCACCATCAATGGGCGCATGGTTTACGTGTTCAGCCAGGACTTCACGGTTCTTGGTGGATCGGTCAGCGCAACGCACGCGATGAAGATCTGTAAGATCATGGATATGGCGATGCAGAACGGCGCGCCGGTGATCGGGATCAACGACTCGGGTGGTGCGCGCATTCAGGAAGGCGTCGACAGCCTTGCGGGCTATGGCGAGGTGTTCCAGCGCAACATCATGGCATCGGGTGTGGTGCCGCAGATCAGCGTGATCATGGGGCCGTGCGCGGGTGGCGCGGTTTACAGTCCTGCGATGACCGACTTCATCTTCATGGTGAAAGACAGCTCGTACATGTTCGTCACTGGCCCCGACGTGGTTAAGACCGTGACCAACGAACAGGTGACCGCAGAGGAACTGGGCGGCGCGTCCACCCATACCAAGAAATCCTCGGTCGCGGATGGCGCGTTCGAGAACGATGTCGAGGCGCTGGCCGAGGTGCGCCGTCTGGTGGACTTCCTGCCGCTCAACAACCGTCAGCCCAGCCCGACGCGGCCGTTCTTCGACGATGTGGACCGGGTGGAGGAATTGCTCGACACGCTGGTGCCCGAGAACGCCAACACGCCCTATGACATGAAGGAACTGATCCTCAAGATCGCCGACGAGGGCGATTTCTACGAGATTCAGGAAGACTTCGCCAAGAACATCATCACCGGCTTCATCCGCCTGGAAGGGCAGACCGTGGGTGTGGTGGCAAACCAGCCGATGGTGCTGGCCGGTGTTCTGGACATCGACTCCGCCCGCAAGGCGGCGCGGTTCGTGCGGTTCTGCGACTGCTTCGGCATTCCGATCCTGACGCTGGTCGATGTGCCGGGCTTCCTGCCGGGGACATCGCAGGAGTATAACGGCGTGATCAAGCACGGCGCGAAACTGCTCTTCGCCTATGGCGAGGCAACAGTGCCGAAGGTGACGGTCATCACCCGCAAGAGCTATGGCGGCGCTTATGTGGTTATGGCATCCAAGCACCTGCGCGCGGATGTGAACTATGCCTGGCCGACATCGGAGATCGCCGTGATGGGAGCCAAGGGGGCGACCGAGATCATCCACCGTGCCGATGCGGGCAATGCGGAAAAGATCGCGGCACACACCAAGGAATATGAGGACCGCTTTGCCAACCCGTTCGTGGCGGCAGAGCGTGGCTTCATCGACGAGGTGATCCAGCCGCGCAGCACGCGCAAGCGGGTGGCACGGGCGTTCGCTGCGCTGCGGTCCAAGCAGCAATCGATGCCGTGGAAGAAGCACGACAATATTCCGCTTTGAGGGGTGCCGGGCTGAAGCCCGGCCTACGAGTTAGGCAGTCATGGCACGTAACGGCTGGCACATTCTGCGCGACGAGACCGGGCTGACCTTGGCCCGGCATGTTCCTGCGCGCTTTGATGTGTCGGTTGTGTCAGAGCTTCCGTTGTGCGACGCGGGTCGTCTGGCGCGACAGGTGCGGCAGGATGTCTGGCGGGCCTTGCAGCGGGTGAGGGGGTTTTCCCCCGTTGTGCGGGTGGAACGTCTGGCGGACGTGATGCGTGTCACCGCAGGTGGGCGTTTGCCCCGGTCCAGTCAATCGGTCTGTGTGTCAGAGCGTCTCGACGCGGTTTTGACCGATCCGGGCAATCGGGCGCGCTGGCTTCGTTGGGCCAGCGGGCGCACATCTCTGGCGCATGTGTTTGCGGTGTTTCTGGCGCTGCCCGTTTTTGCCGATGAGCCCCTGGACGTGCCCTCAGGTCAGCCTGTGACGTTCCACGAGATGCTGTGGGACCGGCCGGGTGGGGGGCTGATTTACCGCTTCCGGTTCGTCACGCCCGAGATTGGGCAGGAGGGCCGCGCCTATGAGGATGTCGAAGTTGACATGCACCATCTGTGCGAGACCTTCGCCATCCCGCGCCTTGCGCAAACCGGGCCGCAGCCCAGCCAGATCGTGATTTCCTTCAGCCAGCAAGAGACCGAATTCGGCGTCGCCACGGAAGACGTCACCCAGTTTTTCGAGGCGTATCGCGTCGAAGGCGAGACCTGCATCTTGGAGTTTTTTTGATGCTTCCACAACATGTTGCGACACTCCGTGCGGGCCGCGTCCGGTTTGAGTTTTTTGCGTCACAGGGCCGCGATGTTGCGGGCTGTGGATATCTTTTGTCTGTGATTTCAGGGTATTCTGGGACGGACTGCACCCAAGCAGTCATTACCTCGAACCGAGGACAGGCAGGACCAGCAGGTCCTGTTGGGTCCTTTGAACCTGACAGGAGAACTAGATGTCAAAGAGCATCAAGCTTCTTGCCGCAGTCGGTCTTTTTGCAGTTTTGTCCGCATGCGGGCACAAGCAGGCCGAAGAAGAGTTTGTGGTTATCGACCCAGAGCCGATCAGCCACGAACCTGTCTACACAGGCAAGTACAAGTAACCTTGAAACGGGGCGGGCAGAGGCGTCCGCCCCCTTTTCGCCGATGCACTGCGGGGGTGTCCCATGCTGAAGCATCGCGGCTTTCCGGGGCGTCTTCCGGGCACTGATTTCCAATTCGTCATTCGCAGACCGAACCCCAAAGGGGTCACGCCGCTGATCAAGCGCGAACGGTATCGCGACCGCAAGTCTGTCGACCGAAAGGCCGATGCCGTCTTCATGGCGGCGCTTTGGGCGCATTTCGGAAATGAGCCGTTCGAACGCGGCAATCTGGATGCGGGCCGGCTGAGCTGGCTCTTTGGCCGTGAAGTGCTGCCGTATGACGATCCGTTTGACCCGGTAAGCTATGAGTTGCAGCTCATCATCAACGAACCGGTGGCGCGCGTGTCGTTTCCCGAGGCGTTTGAGGACGGGGAATGGGCGTGATGTTGCTTACGCAGGGTCAGTTTGGGCGGGAAAAAGCCGACACCTTGGGTTGTATTCCGTTTTTCATTGACGCGTTAGGCGGTTGTGACACTGTGGACCTGTTCCTAGTGACATGGCGTTGGCAGATTGCGCCATTTGTTCACCGTTACCCTTCCCCTGTCGGGCGCCTTGGTTACACCCCATGCCAAGCGCCCGACTTTTTACGTTCCAGAACCGTATGTTACAGAGACGGGCAAGGTTTTGCCCAAAACCCCTGCTGTGACACGAGAGGCTGGAACCTGGACGCAATCCGGGGTGTTACTCCTGCACAGGCAACGACCTGCAAAGGAGCAGACACATGGACATTCACACGATCAGACCGGCGTCGATTCTCGCCGTTGTTGCGCTGCTGGGCCTCTCGGCCTGCGGTGACACGCTGGGCGAACAGGCCCTTCTCGGCGGAGCTGCCGGGGGTGGGACAGCCGTCGCGGCGGGGGGCGATCCTCTCACCGGGGCTGCGGTTGGGGCTGCGGCC
This sequence comes from Marivita sp., assembly GCF_048006345.1. Lineage (GTDB taxonomy): Bacteria > Pseudomonadota > Alphaproteobacteria > Rhodobacterales > Rhodobacteraceae > Marivita. Next base: position 781,129 of record NZ_CP180351.1, read on the forward strand.
AACATCGCCTATTGCCAGACCTATCCGGAACGCTGCTGACGCGTCAGCGCGCCCGAATTGCTCACGGATTTCGACCGTTCGGACCCAGCGTCCGGGCGGTCTTTTTTATGCCATCGCTGCGGGATGTGTCCCCGGCCAAGAAAAGACTGACGGAAAGGGACAGACATGTTCGACAAGATCCTGATTGCCAACCGGGGCGAGATCGCCTGCCGCGTGATCAAGACCGCCCGCAAGATGGGCATCAAAACGGTGGCCATCTATTCGGACGCCGACAAGCACGCGTTGCATGTCGAGATGGCAGATGAGGCGGTGCATATCGGACCGCCGCCCGCGAACCAGTCCTATATCGTCATCGACAAGGTGATGGACGCGATCAAGCAATCGGGCGCACAGGCGGTGCATCCGGGCTATGGTTTTCTGTCCGAAAACCCGAAATTCGCACAGGCGCTTGAAGCCGCGGGCGTGGCTTTTGTCGGCCCTCCGGTGAAAGCCATCGAGGCGATGGGCGACAAGATCACGTCGAAGAAGATCGCGCAGGAGGCCAACGTCTCGACCGTGCCTGGCTATATGGGGCTGATCGAAGACGCGGATGAGGCGGTCAAGATCTCGAACGAGATCGGCTATCCCGTGATGATCAAGGCCTCTGCCGGTGGTGGCGGCAAGGGTATGCGGATCGCGTGGAACGACACGGAGGCGCGCGAGGGCTTTCAGTCGTCCAAGAACGAGGCCGCGTCCTCGTTTGGTGATGACCGCATCTTCATTGAAAAATTCGTCACCCAGCCGCGCCACATCGAGATTCAGGTGCTCTGCGACGCGCATGGCAACGGGATATACCTGAACGAGCGCGAATGTTCGATCCAGCGCCGGAACCAGAAGGTGGTCGAAGAAGCGCCCAGCCCGTTCCTTGACGAAGCCACCCGCAAAGCAATGGGCGAACAGTCGGTCGCGCTGGCCAAGGCGGTGGGCTACACCAGCGCAGGCACCGTGGAATTCATCGTCGATGGCGACCGAAATTTCTACTTTCTCGAAATGAACACCCGCCTTCAGGTGGAACACCCGGTGACCGAGCTGATCACCGGCGTTGATCTGGTGGAACAGATGATCCGCGTCGCCAATGGCGAGCCACTGTCGATCACGCAGGACGACGTTAAGATCAACGGCTGGGCGATTGAGAACCGGCTTTACGCCGAAGACCCGTATCGCGGCTTCCTGCCGTCGATTGGCCGTTTGACCCGTTACCGCCCGCCTGCCGAAGGCCCGCTGGGCGATGGCATCGTGCGCAACGACACCGGTGTGTTCGAAGGCGGCGAGATCAGCATGTATTACGACCCGATGATCGCCAAGCTGTGCACATGGGGACCGGACCGCGCCACCGCGATCGAGACCATGCGCAACGCGCTGGACAGTTTCGAGGTGGAAGGCATTGGTCACAACCTGCCGTTTGTGGCAGCGGTGATGGATCATCCCAAGTTCATTTCCGGCGACATGACCACGGCCTTTATCGCCGAGGAATATCCCGATGGCTTTGAAGGGGTGACGCTTGGAGAAGGCGCGCTGCGCAATATCGCGGCGGCCTGTGCGGCGATGAACCGGGTGGCCGAAATTCGACGCGCACGCATCTCGGGCACGCTCGACAACCACGAGCGCCGGGTGGGCGAAGAGTGGAACGTGGCGCTTCAGGGTGTCGATTTTGACGTCACCATCGCGGCTGACCACGACGGGTCAACAGTGCGCTTTGCCGATGGATCCGAGATCCGGGTCAGCGGTGACTGGACACCGGGCGATCAACTGGCCCGCATGACGGTCAATGGCACGCCGTTGGTGATGAAGGTGGGCAAGGTGTCTGGCGGCTTCCGCATCCGGTCACGCGGAGCCGAGCTGAAGGTCCATGTCCGCACCCCGCGTCAGGCGGAACTGGCCCGCATGATGCCCGAGAAGGTGGCCCCGGATACGTCCAAGCTGCTGCTCTGCCCGATGCCCGGTTTGATCGTGAAGATCGACGTGGAAGAGGGGCAGGAGGTGCAGGAAGGTCAGGCGCTCTGCACGGTCGAGGCGATGAAGATGGAAAACATCCTGCGCGCCGAGCGCAAGGGCACTGTGTCGAAGATCAACGCGGCGGCGGGCGACAGCCTTGCCGTGGACGATGTCATCATGGAGTTCGAATAAGGCGATGACACTTGCGCGTCCGATATCCCGACAAACAGGAACCGCCTATGGCGGTGCCCTGCGTCGGGGTATGGGAAGGTCCCAGTTGGCGAACCGGCCAAATGTCAGGCGTAAGTCACAGACCCGAGTTGCGGCGGTCGCGGATTTCCTGCTGGCGGATCGGCATCTTGTCGATGCTGCGGGTCATTTCCCGAACGCTCCAGGGCAGGGGTTTGCGGAACTTGATTTCCCCGTCCTTGCCAATGAGCGTCAGCATGAAGCTGCGCGGGCGCAGCTTGGTGCGCACGTCGGTCTGTGCGGCAGGGTCCGTGTCGACGATGACGACCACATCACGCTCGGCCAGTTGGTCCAGCTCTCGGTTGATATACTGCATCTGCTGGATGAACAGCGGGTCCGCCGGAGAATTGGCGAACACGATCAGCGGCCGCGCGATCCAGAGATAGTCATCAAGCGTGACGTCCTTGGCTTCAAGAATACGCACGATCGGTGCGTCTTCGTCCGTGACCGGGTCAACGGACGTGTCCGCCGCGTGGGCCCCCACGGGAAACGCGACCGCGGCGAGAGCCAGAATGAAGGACCTGAGTTTTTTCATATCACAAGACATAGGGCGTCGCGGCCCCAATGCGAAGGGTTGTGGTCACCCGAACAAACAAAAAAATGGCATCTGGAGGGGCGTTCGATGATCGGCCACAGGATGTCGACACATTCGTGCTGCACTCCCACAGCAACACCCCCCGCCGAGATGCGCTGCGCGCGCACCGCTGGCTGAGACGAGACGAAGAGGATCAAACGACAATGACTTCCAAGACAGACATATGGCGCGCTCTTGCGGAAAAGGAACTTCGCGGCAAGCCTCTTGACGGGCTGACGTGGAAGACCCTCGAAGGGATCGAGGTCCAGCCGCTTTACACCGAGGATGACATCAAGGACCTGCCGCATCTGGGCACGCTGCCGGGTGAGGCCCCGTTCACGCGGGGGGTGAAGGCTACGATGTATGCGGGCCGTCCTTGGACGATCCGGCAATATGCGGGCTTTTCGACCGCCGAGGAGTTGAACGCGTTTTACCGCAAGAACCTGGCGGCGGGTCAGCAGGGGGTGTCTGTCGCGTTCGATCTGGCCACGCACCGGGGCTATGACAGCGACCATGAGCGGGTTGTCGGCGATGTCGGAAAGGCCGGTGTGGCCATCGACAGCGTTGAGGACATGAAGATCCTCTTCGACGGTATCCCGCTGGATCAGGTGTCGGTGTCGATGACGATGAACGGCGCGGTCATTCCGATCCTCGCCAGTTTCATCGTGGCGGGCGAAGAGCAGGGTGTGGATCGCGCGCTGCTTTCGGGGACCATCCAGAACGACATCCTCAAGGAGTTCATGGTCCGCAACACCTATGTCTACCCGCCAGAGCCGTCGATGCGGATCATCGCGGACATCATCGAATACACCTCGAACGAGATGCCCAAGTTCAACTCGATCTCGATTTCCGGCTACCATATGCAGGAGGCAGGTGCGAACCTTGTGCAGGAGTTGGCCTATACGCTGGCGGACGGCAAGGAGTATGTTCAGACCGCGATGGCACGCGGCATGGACGTGGACAAATTTGCCGGGCGTCTGTCGTTCTTCTTTGCCATCGGCAAGAACTTCTTCATGGAAGCGGCCAAGCTGCGCGCGGCGCGTCTGCTCTGGCACCGGATCATGACCGATCTGGGCGCAAAGAATGACCGCTCCAAGATGTTGCGGACGCATTGCCAGACCTCGGGTGTGTCGCTGGCCGAGCAGGACCCGTATAACAACGTGATCCGCACCGCTTACGAGGCGATGAGCGCGGTTCTGGGCGGGACGCAATCGCTGCACACGAACGCTCTGGACGAGGCGATTGCGCTGCCGACGGAATTCAGTGCCCGCATCGCGCGGAACACGCAGCTGATCCTTCAGGAAGAAACCGGCGTGACCAAGGTGGTCGACCCGCTCGCGGGATTCTACTACGTCGAGAAGCTGACCCATGATCTGGCCGAGGCGGCGTGGAAGTTGATCGAAGAGGTCGACGAAATGGGCGGCATGACCAAGGCCGTGGCCTCCGGCATGCCCAAGCTGCGGATCGAGGAAACGGCAGCGCAGCGTCAGGCGGCGATCGACCGGGGGACGGACGTGATCGTGGGCGTGAACAAGTACCGGCTCGCCAAGGAAGATGCGCTCGACATCCTTGACGTGGACAACGTCAAGGTCCGGCAGAGCCAGATTGCCCGGCTGGAGAGCATTCGCAGCACCCGCGATCAGGCCGCCTGCGATGCGGCGCTGGCCGAACTTGAGAAACGTGCGGCCGAAGGCGGCAATCTGTTGGAAGCGGCGGTCGAGGCTTCCCGCGCCCGCGCCACGGTAGGAGAGATCAGCATGGCAATGGAAAAAGTGTTCGGCCGCCACCGGGCCGAGGTAAAGACCTTGGCGGGCGTCTATGGCGCGGCGTACGAGGGCGACGAAGGCTTTGCAGCCATCCAGCGGTCGGTCGAGGCGTTTGCCGAGGACGAAGGCCGCCGTCCGCGTATGCTGGTCGTAAAGATGGGGCAGGACGGCCATGACCGGGGCGCCAAGGTGATCGCGACGGCGTTCGCCGATATCGGCTTTGACGTGGATGTGGGGCCGCTGTTCCAGACACCGGCTGAGGCCGCGCAGGATGCCATCGACAATGATGTGCATGTGATCGGGATTTCCTCTCAGGCGGCCGGGCACAAGACGCTTGCGCCGCAACTGGTGCAAGAGCTGAAGGCGCAGGGTGCGGGGGACATTCTGGTGATCTGTGGTGGCGTCATTCCGCAGCAGGATTACCAGTTCCTCTATGATGCCGGGGTCAAGGCGATCTTCGGGCCGGGCACCAACATTCCCGAAGCCGCGCAGGACATCCTGCGGCTGATCCGCGAAGCGCGCGGCTGACGTCCGGGCGGGCGGACGCGTCGACGCGTCCGCTGTTTTCCGTTGACGGAAAACCTGCCGCGTGTGTCAATGTTCGCATGAAATTCGAACTGGATCATATCGCGGTTGCGGGCGAAACGCTGGAGGAGGCGGTGCGCCACAGCGAAGAGGCGCTGGGCGTGACGCTGGCCGCCGGCGGTCAGCACGCGCATTATGCCACGCATAACCGGGTTCTCGGACTCGAGAACGACCTTTACTTCGAGGCCATCGCCCCCGATCCCTCGCAGCCCAAGCCGGACTATCCGCGCTGGTTCGGGCTGGATGATTTCGACGGTCCGGCCCAGCTCGACAAGTGGATCCTGCGTTGCGATGACGTCGAGGCCGCGCAACGGATGTTCCCCGAAGCCGGAGAGCCGGTGGAGCTGTCGCGGGGTGATCTCAGTTGGACCATGCTGGTGCCGCCGGATGGCCGCTTGCCTTTTGGCGGGCAGTTCCCGGCGATCATCCAATGGCACACCGACACACCGCCGGGCATGACCTTGCAAAGTGCCGGGTTGCGGCTTGAGGCGCTCACCATCTGTGGGCCGGATGTGACTGATCTTCAGGCGCGGTTGGCCCCGGTTCTGGATGATGACCGGGTGATCTATCGCACCATGGCCGACCGGATGATGCAGGCCGTGTTCCTGACCACCAGCGGGCGACGTATCCTCACATGATCATCCGACCCGCGCGCGCCGACGATGCCGAGGCGTTGACGGTGATCCTGAATGACGTGATCGCGAACACGACGATCACCTTCACCTCGGAGCTCAAAACCATCGACTATGTGCGCGACGATATCGCCGCCAAGGGGCCTGCGTTTCTGGTGGCCGAGACGGACGGGGTGGCTGTCGGCTATGCCAGTTATTTTCCGTTTCGCAACGGCCCCGGCTATGCGCGGACCAAGGAGCATTCCATTGCTTTGACCAAAGAGGCGCGGGGCACCGGGGCCGGGCGCAAGCTGATGGCGGCGCTGGAGGCCGTGGCGCGGGCCGAGGGGGTGCATTCGCTTTGGGCGGGTGTGAGTGCGGAAAACCCGGCGGGTCGTGCCTTCCACAACGCAATCGGCTTTACCGAGGTGGCCAGGCTGTCCGAGGTGGGGTTCAAGTTCGGCCGTTGGATCGACCTTGTGCTGATGCAGAAAAAGCTCTGATGCCGCACTGACAAAACCGGGCGTTTGCCGTAGGATGCGGCTATGTCGATCTGGTCGCGCATTGCGGATGCTCTTTCGGCCCTTGCCTCGGGCGAGGGTCTTGCAACGGTGTTTGACCGCCTGCGCACACCGCCGGAAAAGACCGTGGCCTTCACCATTGCCGTGATTGCTCTGTCGGCCAAGATGGCCAAGGCGGATGGTCTTGTGACCCGTGATGAGGTGATGGCGTTCCGCGAAGTGTTCCACATCCCGCGCGAAGACGAGTTGGGCGCGGCCCGCGTGTTCAACCTTGCCCGGCAGGACGTGGCCGGGTTCGAGGAATACGCCAAGCGCATCCGCGCGATGTTCGGGCCTGATCAGGGGACCTTGTGTGACCTGATGGAGGGGCTGTTTCACATCGCGATGGCGGATGGGACCTATCACCCCGGTGAAGACGCATTTCTGCTGCGGGTGGCCGAGATTTTCGAATTGCCCGAAGGGTCGTTCCGCCGCTTGAAGTCGCGGTTTGTCCCGGATGCAGAGCCTGACCCGTATGATGTGCTGGGTGTTGAACCAGGGATGTCGCTAGACGAGATCCGCGCAACCTGGCGGCAGCTTGTGCGAGAGAGCCACCCGGATCGGATGATCGCCCGAGGCGTGCCGGAAGAAGCGGTGAAGCTGTCGGAACGGCGGCTGATCGACATCAACCGCGCCTGGGAAGAGATCGCGGCGCGCGAACACGCCTGATGCCGATATGACGCGGCGCAGATGAGACTTGCCACCTACAATGTCGAATGGTTCGACGCGCTGTTCGATGACATGGGTCTCCTGATTGCGGATGGGTTGTGGTCAGCGCGGCATGACGTGACCAAGGCCATGCAGACCGAAGCGTTGGGGATCGTGTTCACGGCGTTGGACGCGGATGTGATCATGGTGATTGAAGCGCCGGACACCAGCCGCAGCCGTAACACGGTGCGGGCGCTGGAAGCCTTTGCCAAGGCGTTTGATCTGCGGGCGCACAGCGCCGTGATGGGCTTCAGCAATGACACCCAGCAGGAAATCGCGGTGATGTACGATCCCTATGTCGTGGATATACGCCATGATCCCAAGGGACAGGCGCCTGTGCCCGGCGCGCCGCAGGTGGCGGGCGCACCGCGGTTTGACGGGACGTTCCGCATCGACCTCGATATCGACGCGACCGAGGACAAGGTGGTGTTTTCGAAACCGCCGCTCGAGGTCGAAATGACGGTGTTGGCGACCGGGCAGGTGATCCGCCTGATCGGGGCGCATCTCAAGTCGAAAGCGCCACATGGAGCCACCAACCGCGATGCGGTGATGCGGTTGTCGATTGCCAACCGGCGCAAGCAATTGGCGCAGGCGATCTGGCTGCGGGCGCGGGTGGCGGAACATCTGGAGGCAGGCGATCCACTGATCGTTATGGGGGATTTGAACGACGGTCCCGGTCTGGATGAGTACGAGCATCTTTTCGGGCGCAGTTCGGTCGAGATCATCCTGGGGGATGGGGATGCGGCGCTCTACGATCCCCATGCATCCAAGGCCTTGTTGCGGCGGATCGGGGCGCAGCCGACCACGGCGCGGTTCTACATCCCGCACGAGGATCGGTATCTACAGGCGTTGCTGGACTACATCATGGTGTCGCGCGACCTGCGGTCCAAGGCCAAACGCTGGCGCATCTGGCACCCGTTCGATGATCCGGTCTGTTGGAACACACCCGAACTGCGAGAGGCGTTGCTGACGGCGTCGGATCACTTCCCGGTGACGCTGGATCTGGAACTCTAGGTGAAATTTCTGTGGATCATGCTTATATAGGTCACATGAAACAGATACCCGCATATGTTCTGGTGGCCGCCTTGTCGGCCTCTGCCGCCTCGGCCGAAGAGGGCACAAGCCTGATGGAAGAAGGCGCAAAGCTTTTCTTTCGCGGGCTTATGGAAGAGATGGAGCCCGCCCTGCGCGAGCTGGAAGGTCTGGCTGAAGAGATCGAGCCTGCCATCCGCAGCTTTGCCGAGGAAATGGGCCCTGCCTTGCGCGATCTGATGGAACAGGTCGAGGATTGGTCGGCGTATGAGCCGCCGGTCGTTCTGCCCAACGGGGATATCCTGTTGAAACGAAAACAGGATGCGCCGCCGCTCGAAGCGCTCCCGCCGCCGGAAGACGGCGAGATCGATATCTGATTATTCTGCCGGTTGGGCGTAGGCGTTTTGGCGTGACGGCTTGAGGGCCGCATTGGTCAGCAGTGCGCCGCCTGCAATCGACAGGATCGCCAGAAGTGCTGCGATGGACAGCGTCGGCACACCCGCCAGACCTGCGCCAACGGTACATCCTCCGGCCAGAACACCCCCGACGCCCATAAGGACTGCACCGCCCGCATAGCGACCGGTTTCGGCGGGCGCGTGGAAGGATTGCCACTGGAAGCTGCCGAAAAGCAGCGACGAGACCAATGCACCGACCAGCACGCCTCCGATCAGGCCAACCCCAAAATTCGCCGGGATGGAGGTGGAAGCGATGGACCAGAAGAGCGTGTCCGCGAAGGGTGCCGTGAAGGACAGGCTTTGCAGCGCGACGGGGTCGAAATCGTCATAGAGCACGAAACCGGTACCGATCCAGCCCGCAGGGACCAGAGCGCCCAGCAGGGCTGCCATGATCAGGGTCGTTGCGCGGTTGCCCGAACGGGCGGCAAAGGCCAGCGCCGCCAGGGCGATGACCAGCGACCACAGCACTGCGCCACCGGGCAGGGAAGCGAGGGACAGGGTGTCGCCCAAAGACACGGTGAATGCGCCCAGTGTTGTGCGGACCGGGGCCAAGACGCCTTTCAGTGTCGCGTGCGCGGTGATCGCGAAGACCATCAGAACGAACACGGCGCGCAGGTTGCCGGTGGCCGACAGAACCGTCAGACGCGAGGCACAACCACGGGTGAGCACCATACCCGCGCCGAACATCAGACCGCCCAGAATGATGGCCAGCACCGGCAGGTCGCCTGCCATGAAACGGTGCTCGTCGAAGGTGATGAGACCCGACAGAACGCCAGCCTGCGTGCCCAGAACAGCCACCGCCAGCGCGGTCAGCCAGACGCCCATTGCCTGACGGCGATCGTCCCCGACAAGCCCGCGACGGAAGCAGAACTTGGTGCGCTCGGCCAGCAGGCCAAACGCGGCGCCAAGGACCAGCGCAAGACCCACAGCCACTTGCGGCGCGGTGAAATTTTCAAAGCCAAGGGATTCGAACATGGGTCTGTCCTTCCATGAAGTTGAAAGGCAGATGGCGGGAAAATTTCCCTGTGACAAGGCCGGCGGGTGCAGCAAGAGGTGCGGTTTTGGGGATCGGCTCCTGTAATTTTGGCTGATTTCTGAACGTCGTTCCGATTTTTCAGGAAAAATCGGAGGCGACGTTCAGGGCGGGGCAGCCACCCCGATCCAATTGATCTTATTTTCTGCCGGTCTTTTCTACCTGTCTGGTTCAGCGTCCCCGGATACGCGGGTCAAGCGCATCGCGTAGACCATCGCCGAGGTAATTCACGCTCAGCACCGTCAACGAGATCGCGATGCCGGGCAGGTACACCCGTTCGGGGAATTGCTGCATCCGTTGCACCGCGTCGGCCAGCATCTTGCCCCAAGTCGGGAAGTCCGAAGGAAAGCCGACACCAAGGAAGCTGAGGGCGGACTCCGTAATGATCGCCGTGGCAAGGCCCAAGGTGGCCGACACCATGATCGGAGACAGCACGTTGGGCAGCAGGTGGCGTTGCACAATGCGGAACGGTGTGGTTCCGATGGAGCGCGCGGCCAGGATGAACTCGCGTTCCTTGAGGGCAAGGATGTCGCCGCGCACGATACGGGCAGTCGGCATCCAGCTCGTGATCGCGATGATGCCGACGATCAGCACGAACATGCCGCCTTCAGGGCCAAACGCCTCGCGCAGGGGTTGGCGGAACAGGGTCACGGCCACAAGCAGCAGCGGCAGGATCGGCAGCGACAGGAACAGGTCGGTGAGGCGCATCAGCAGCCCGTCCGCCTTGCGCACGAACCCCGCCAGCACGCCGACAACCGTGCCGATGATCAGGCTCAGCACCATTGCAGCCCAGCCCACGGCCATCGAGGTGCGTCCACCCTGCAGGATTTGCGCAAGTTGGTCGCGGCCCAGCTGGTCGGTGCCGAAGGGGCGGTTCCACGCTGTTTTGGCCGTTGCATCCCAGAGTGCGGTCCAGATCGGGCGCAGGTCCTTGTTGCGGATGTCGAGCTTTTGCGCGTCGACCTGCCAGAGATAGGGGCCAAGGATCACAGCCAGCGTAATAAAGACGAGGAAGCCGCCGCCGAACATCGCGCCCTTGTGTTTGCGGAGCTGATCCCACACGTCTTTCCACTGGCTGCGCGGCGGCGCGAGCGGGCCTTTGTCGGCCAGTGCTTCGATCTGGGTCGGGGTCGCGTTCACGGGCTCAGTCATAGCGGATCCTCGGGTCGAGAAGGCCGTAGAGGATATCGGCAATCAGGTTGAAGAGCACGATCAGAACGGCGAAGATAAAGGTCAGTGTCATCACCATGGGCAGGTCATTGGCAAAGAGGGCCGTGATGAGAAGCTGACCAATGCCATTCACCTTGAACACGTTTTCCGTGATGATCGCGCCGCCAAAGATCGACGGGACGTTGAGCGCGATCACGGTGATGACCGGGATCATCGAGTTGCGCAGGACGTGAACCGTGACCACCACAGCTTCGCTCAGGCCCTTGGCGCGGGCGGTGCGGACGTAGTCCTGATTGAGGTTGTCGAGCATCGAGGCGCGCATGTACCGGCTGATCTGGGCGGTGGTTTGCAGCGCCAGCACCATCACCGGCAGGATCATCTGTTGCAGCTGAAGCTTGAAGGCAGCCCAACTGTCGACCACGAGGGTCGTGTCATAGATTGACGGAAACCATCCCAACTGAACCGAGAAGATCACGATCAGAAGCGGTCCGGTGAAAAAGGGCGGGATGGAAAAGCCGATCATCGTGATGAATGTGCCGGACTGGTCGAACACCGAATACTGTCGGTAGGCCGAGTAGATACCGATGGGCAGGGCGATGAGGATGCCCACCACATAGGCAAGACCGACCACCCAGAGTGTTTGCGGGATCCGCTGGATGACGATGTCCATCACCGGGCTGCGGGTCTGCCACGAGATCACGCGCAGTTCACCCTGATAAAGCTGGGTGTCCGGCAGCCAGCCAAGCAAGGTGCTGGAATTGGTCAGGTAGTCGATAAAGACCTTGGGTTCGATCCAGAAGACCTGAACCAGCCATTTCCAGTATTGCACCAAGGGTGGTTCGCCGACCCCCAAGGCTTGCCGCATCTTCTCCTTGACCTCGGCGGGGACGGTCAGAGGCACCTGCGCCATCGGATCACCGGGCGCAAGTTGCAGAAGCATGAAAATGACAAAACTGATGAACAGAAGCGTCGGAACGGCGAGAACAAGTCGTCGGACGGCGAAGGTCAGCATCGGGTGGCGCCTCGGGTCATAAGTCTTTTGCGGAAATCGAAAAGCAGGGTGGGCACAGGGCCCACCCTACCATCACTGACAGGGATCAGTTGGACTTGATGCGATACCAGTCCGCAACATTCCAGAGTTCGCTGTCCCAGACGTTCAGAACAACGCCACCAAGGCTGTTTGCGTGGGCCGACAGGCGGCCACGGTGCACCAGCGGGATCATCCCGCCATTGTCGGTGATCATCGCGCTCAGTTCGCGACCGATGCGCTGGCGCTCGGCCATGTCGGCGGTCTTGGTCAGCTCTGCGTGCAGCGCGTCGAATTCCTCCATGCAGAAGCGGCTGATGTTTTCACCCTGCCACTGCGTTTCGGGGCGAGGCGCGTTGCCGCACAGACCGTTGCCAAGGTAGGACTGCGGGTCCGTGCCGTTGAAGGTGTTGGCGTACATCTGCACGTCCGCATAGAACTTCTGGAACGTGTCGGGCGACCCCGCGTCGCCGCCGAAGAACACCGACGCGTCGACATTGCGCAGTTCGACTTCAAAGCCGATCTGTTCCCACCATTCCTTGATCAGCGCCTGGAAGTCCTGACGGACGGCATTGGTCGAGGTCTGGTACAGGATCGAGAGCGGCACGCCATTGTGCTCGCGCACGCCATCGCCATCGGTGTCGACGATGCCTGCGCCATCCAGAAGCGCCTTGGCGCCGTCGATGTCCTGAACGTCACAGCCTTCGAATGTGGAGGCGAAAGCTTCGGGTGCCGGAACCCACGAGCAGCCGACCTTGCCGGCCTGACCGTAGCCGATTTCCACCAGCAGCGGACGGTCGATGGCCATCGACATCGCCTTGTAGACCGCGGGTTCCTTGAGGAACGGGTGCGGATGCATCGCGGTCGAGCGTTCGCCTTCCGGCAAGTCCGGGCTTGGGTTGGTCTGGTTGACCATGATGCGTTCCAGCAGTGGGCCGAAGCCGGCAACCGGCACGCCTTTGCCGCCTGCTTCCATCTGCGCGATCACATCGGGCGCAAGCTGGAGGTTCCAGGCGTAGTCAAATTCGCCAGTTTCCATCACGGCCTGACCGGCTGCGCGGGCATCGCCGCCGCCCTTGAAGGTCACGCTTGCGAAGGCGGGCTTCGCGGGATCGCGGTAGTTCGGGTTCGCCGACATGGTGATCACGTCGTTCGGCTTGAATTCATCGACCACAAACGGGCCAGTGCCGATCGGGTTGAAGTTCTGTTCCGTACAGGTCGAAGCTGCGGCACCGAGGCAGTTCGCAAACTGCGCTTTCTGCAGGATCGGGCTTTCACCGCCGACGAACGGGCCGTACGGGTTCGGCGTCGGGCCGTCGAAATTCACGATAACGGTTAGGTCGTCCGGTGTTTCGACGCTGGTCACGCCATTGAACTTGGTCTGCTGTGCGCAGCCGCCTTCGGGATGGGTGCAGTATTCATGGGTAAAGGCCACGTCAGCCGAGGTGAACGGCGTGCCATCCGACCAGAGCAGGCCCGGAGTGATCTTCCATGTGATCTTGGTCAGGTCTTCACTGACGCCGCCATTGGCGACGGTCGGGATCTCTTCGGCCAGCCAAGGCACCAGATCGCCTTTTTCGTTATAGCGGGCCAGCGGCTCGACGATCATCGAGGCCGATTCCACGTCCTTTGTACCACCCGAGAGGAACGGGTTCAGGATCGAGGGCGCTTGCCAATAGATGATCTTGACCTCGCCATCGGCACCACGCTCTGCAAAGGCAGCGGGTGCAAACGCAACAGCGGCGGCGGCCCCCAGAAGTAGGGATTTTAGTTTCATAGGTCTCTCCTTGTTGGACACAGTGTTCCCATGTCGTTTTCATTGGTGGGATCGTCCGACGCCTAATCTTTCTTGGTTTCTGTGCATTTGCTTCGAAACCGCCCTGACATTGTTTCGGCTTTGTCCCCCTGTGCGCTTATCGAAACAGCTTTTGAGCAAAATGCAAGTCCCGTGGGAGCGATAACAGGAGCGACGTCGAGACAGCGTTTGACTCTGGCCCCGCGTCGGTTAGCGTTTGGGCAACGACAGAAAAAGGACCGCGCCCATGCCGGATGGCAGCATCGCCAAAATCGAAAACCTCCGAGTCGAGTTTCAGACGAAGTCCGGGACTGTGGTTGGCGTCGAGGATGTTTCGTTTGAGATCAATCCGGGCGAAACCGTCTGCGTGGTGGGCGAATCCGGATCCGGCAAATCGGTGTCATCGCTGTCTTTGATGCGGCTGATCGAATTTGGCGGCGGGGATATCGCGGGTGGGCGTTTGCTGTTCGACCGCAAGGATGCGGGCGAGGTGGACCTGTCCAAGACGGATCAGGACTTGATGCGCACGATCCGTGGCAACGAGATCGGCATGATCTTTCAGGAGCCGATGACGGCCCTCAATCCGGTGTTCACCGTGGGCAAGCAGTTGACCGAAGGGTTGCGGTTGCACAAGAACATGAGCAAGGCGCAGGCTGAGGCCCGCGCGCTCGATCTGATGCGGCAGGTGCGCATCCCGGAACCAGAGCGGCGTTTGAAGCAATATCCGCACGAACTGTCCGGCGGGATGCGTCAGCGTGTTGTGATCGCGATGGCGCTGGCCTGTGAGCCACGCCTGTTGATCGCGGACGAACCGACCACGGCGCTGGACGTGACCATTCAGGCCGAGATTCTGGCCCTGATGGACCGGCTCAAGCGGGAAACCGGCACCGCCGTGATGTTCATCACCCACGACATGGCCGTGGTGGCGCAGATGGCCGACCGCGTTGTGGTGATGTTCCGTGGCAACAAGGTGGAAGAAGGCACGGTCCAGGAGATCTTCGAGAACCCGCAGCATCCCTATACCAAGTCGCTTCTGGCGGCGGTGCCCAAGCTCGGCGAGATGACGGGCACAGATCTGCCGCGACCCATGCGGCTCTTGGGGCGCGACGGGTCCGAAGTCCCACCGATCACCGGGTCTGACGAGGTGCTTCTCGAGGTCAAGAACCTGACCACGCGGTTCGAGGTCAAAGGCGGGTTCTTCCGCCAGACCGTGGCCAATGTGCATGCGGTCGAGGATGTGTCTTTCACGGTGAACAAGGGGCAGACGCTGAGCCTTGTGGGCAAATCCGGATGCGGCAAATCCACGGCGGGCCGGTCGATTCTGCGTTTGGTCGAGCCGTTGTCGGGCAGTGTATTCCTTGATGGCAAGAACATCATGGCGCTGACGCAACCCGAACTGCGCGAGGCCCGGCGCGACATGCAGATGGTGTTTCAGGACCCCTTTGCCTCGCTGAACCCCCAGATGCAGCTGTCTGATCAGGTGTCGGAGCCGCTGCGTAATTTTGGCATCGGGTCGAGGGCGGAGATGCAGAAGAAGGTCGAGAATCTGTTCGACCGGGTGGAGCTGCCGCGCAGCTTCATGCAGCGCTATCCGCACGAATTGTCCGGCGGCCAGCGCCAGCGGATCGCCATTGCGCGGGCCTTGGCGCTGAATCCCAAGCTGATCGTCGCGGACGAGGCGGTGTCGGCGCTCGACGTGTCCGTACAGGCGCAGGTTCTCAACCTGATGCTGGAATTGCAGGCCGAACTGGGTCTCTCCTTCCTCTTCATCAGCCACGATATGGCGGTGGTCGAACGGGTCAGCCACCATGTCGGCGTGATGTATCTTGGACGGATTGTCGAACTTGGCCCGCGCCGTGCGGTGTTCGAGAATCCGCAGCACGCTTACACGCAGGCCCTGATGAAAGCGGTGCCGATTGCCGACCCGCGCAAGCGCAAGTCCGAGAAGGACTTGAACTTCAAGCCAATTCCGTCACCGATTCACGGTTTGGATTATAAACCCGAACCGTCGATCTACCGCGAAGTGGAACCTGGTCACAAAGTGCTGATCACCGACAGTGGCTACTGATACTTTGTAAAAACGCGGCTAGGGTGCGCGCATGGTACGAGTTCTGAGATGGCTTGGCCGCGGCCTGATTGCGGTGTTCGCGCTTTTGACATTGGTGGCATGTGCGCTGCACGTGACCCAGAGCGAGGGCAATGTGTCCGTTGCGCCGCCTGAGGGCGATGCGCTGCGGATCGCCAGTTACAATGTGCACTACATCTGGCTCGACCGGGAAACCGGGGCATGGTCGGTCGGCGATTGGGAACGGCGCAAGGGGCCGCTGGACAGTGCGTTCAAGGCGCTGAACGCCGATGTGGTCGCGTTTCAAGAGATGGAAAGCTTTCAGCGCGGCGATGACGGATCCGTCAACCTTGCCCGCGATCATCTGCTTGCGGGGAACCCCGATTATGGAGTGGCGGCAAAAGGTGATTGGCGGACATTTCCGACGACACAGCCTTTGCTCTACCTGAAAGACAGGCTGCAACCTATTGATCAGGGGTGGTTTTTCTTTTCTGATACGCCTGACGTCATCTATTCCCGCACGTTCAACGGGTCGTTCCCTGCCTTTGCCTCATGGGCGCAGTTCCAAGACCGCGGGACCGGAGCGCGGTTCAGGGTGGTGAATGTGCATTTCGAATATTCCAGCCGGTCAAACAGGCTTTTGTCTGCGGCGCTGACACGGGATCGGATCAAGCCTTGGATTGACGCGGGCGAAACGGTGTTTCTGGTCGGCGACCTGAACGCGCTGCACGGGGCGCAGACGATGGATATTCTGGAAGAATTGGGTGTCGTGTTCGACCGTACGTCGGGGGCCACATATCACCTGAATCGCGGTGTGCATGTGTTGGGGGCCATCGACCATCTGGCGCGGACGCCGAACGTGACGCTGGACGCAGGGCCGGTTGTTCTGCAAGAGAGGTTTGACGGCGAATGGCCTTCGGATCATCATCCGGTCTACGCTGACTACCTGCTGCCCTGATCCGCAAAGTGAGATTATGCAAAACCGCCTGACGCCGCGTGCCATTCTTGACCAATTGGTAAAATTTCCCACCGTCAGCCGGGACACCAACCTGCCTTTGATCGACTGGGTCGAGGCGTATCTGACGGAACACGGAGTTCAAAGCCATCGCCACGTGAAATCCGACGATCCGACCAAGGCCGCGCTCTTTGCCCATGTCGGGCCCGAGGTCGACGGCGGGGTGGTTCTGTCCGGGCACACGGATGTTGTGCCCACCGATGGTCAACCGTGGAGTACGGATCCCTTCACCGTGACCGAGAAAGATGGCAAGCTTTACGGGCGTGGCTGCACAGACATGAAAGGCTTTGACGCGCTCGCCATCTGGGCGCTGGTCGAGGCGCATCATCGCGGGGTTCAAAGGCCGTTGCAGATCGCGCTGAGCTATGACGAGGAAATCGGCTGTACCGGAGCGCCGCCGCTGATCGAGGCAATGCAGGGGGTCGTTCCCCGCGCCGATACGGTGATCGTGGGCGAGCCGACGATGCTCAAGGCGGTGACGGGGCACAAGGGCAGTGTCAGCTACACCATTCATGTTCACGGGTTCGAGGTGCACTCTTCGGTTATGCATACCGGTGTAAGTGCGATCATGTATGGCGCCAAGCTGATCGAATGGGCCAACAGGATGAACGACGAAAGCGCCGCCGCGACGCCTGCGCCCGTGGCTGCAATGTTCGATCCGCCTTACACGAATGTGCATGTGGGTGTGATCCAAGGCGGCACCGCGCATAACATCACCGCGAAGGATTGCGAACTGATCATGACGATCCGCGTCGTTCCCGGTGAATCGCTGGAACACTGGGACAACAGACTGCGCGCCGCTGTGGCCGAGGTCGAGGCGCAGATGCAGGCCGTGCGACCGGAAACATGGATCGAGATCACGCCGAACTCTGCCTTGCCGCCGTTCAAGTCCGACGATGCGGGCAGTGCCGAGACGCTTGTGCGGCAGTTGACCGGGGACAACGGCAAGCAATACGTGTCCTATGGCACCGAGGCGAGCCATTTCCAAAGCGCGGGTTATTCGGTGGTTGTGTGCGGCCCCGGCGACATTGCCGTCGCGCACCAGCCGGATGAATTCATCACGGTTGACCAATTTAACAAAGGACAGGCGTTCATGGAGCGTTTGCTGGATCACCTCTCGACATGATCCCTTTTCCGATTTCCGAACAAAGCCCGGTTGCCTTTGGCGGGCCGCTTCCGTCTGAGACCGATGTGGTGGTCGTCGGCGGTGGTGTCATTGGCGTCTGCACGGCGCTGTACCTTGCCCGCAAGGGGCGGCGGGTGGTGCTGCTGGAAAAGGGGCGTATCGCGGGAGAGCAGTCTTCGCGCAACTGGGGCTGGATCCGGCAACAGGGGCGCGACCCGGACGAACTTCCCATCATGGTCGAGGCGAACCGCCTCTGGACCGAGCTTGCCAGCCAGACCAATGTGGATATCGGGCTGAAACGGTCAGGTGTGACCTATCTGGCCGAGAGCGAGAAAGAGTTGCAGGTCTATGCCGACTGGCTGCCCCATGCCACGGCACAGGGGGTGGACACGATCCTGCTGGATCGCGCGGGTCTCAAGGCACGGTTCCCGGAGCTGGCCAAGGGTGGGTATGCTGGTGCGATCACCACACCGTCCGACATGCGGGCTGAGCCTTGGGTCGCGGTGCCTGCGTTGGCCGGAATTGCCGTGCGCGAAGGTGCTGTGATTGTCGAAGGCTGCGCCGCGCGTAAGCTGGACCTGGAGGCCGGGCGTATCACAGGCGTGTTCACCGAGGCCGGGCGTATCGCCTGTTCCGACGTGGTGGTCGCGGGTGGTGCGTGGTCGTCGTTGTTCCTGCGGGCGCATGGGGTGTCGATCCCGCAACTGTCGGTGCGGGCGAGTGTCGGCGCGACAGAGCCTGTGCATCTGCCGCACCAAGGCGCTGCGGGTGCGGGCAAGTTTTCCTTTCGCACGCGGGCCGATGGGGGGGCATCACTTGCGGCAGGTGGCTTTCACGAATTGTTCGTCGGGCCGGATGCGTTTCGCGCGCTCCCGAAATTCCGCGCGCAGTTGATGGCTGATCCGTTTGGCACCCGGTTTCTGCCGGCTGCCCCCAAGGGCTATCCTGATGCGTGGGGCACCAAGCGCCAATGGGACGGGGATGAGGTGTCTCCGTTCGAAGGCATCCGCGTGCTGAACCCGAAACCCAATGCAGGCAAGCTGCGCAAGGTGGCGGTCGAGGTGGAAAAGCTGTTCCCCGAGGTGGGGCCGATCCGGTATCGCGCGATGTGGGCAGGGATGATCGACACAATGCCGGACGTGGTGCCAGTGGTGGACCGGGTCGATGCGATCCCCGGTCTGACGGTTGGGACAGGTATGAGCGGGCACGGGTTCGGCATCGGGCCGGGGATGGGTCGCGTACTGGCGGATCTGGTCTGCGGCGACGCTCCGGGGCACGACCTGCGGCGGTTCCGGCTGTCCCGATTCAGTGATGGCAGTGCGATGGAATTGGGCCCGGCACTCTGACAGCACTTGTCCTTGGCGGATGGCTCGGTCAGGCTGCGCCCGAGCAAAACGGAGGAACCATGCCGGTCAAGAACAGCATTGCCGAGAACGCCAGCGACATCACCCAATGGCGGCGCTATCTGCACCAGCATCCTGAGTTGATGTATGACGTTCACGAGACGGCGGCGTTTGTCGTCGAAAAGCTGCGCGGCTTTGGCGTGGACGAGATCACCACTGGAATCGGGCGGACCGGTGTGGTGGCCGTGATCAAAGGGCGCACCGACACCAAGGGGCGCGTCATCGGGCTGCGGGCTGACATGGACGCGCTGCCGATCACCGAAGCCTCTGGTGTGGACTATGCCAGCACCGTTCCGGGCAAGATGCATGCCTGTGGCCATGATGGGCACACGGCGATCCTCTTGGGGGTGGCGCAATACCTGACCGAGACCCGGAATTTCGACGGGACTGCCGTGCTGATTTTCCAGCCTGCCGAAGAGGGTGGGGCTGGTGGTCTGGCCATGGTCGAGGATGGTTTGATGGACCGCTGGAATATCCAGGAGGTCTATGGCCTGCACAACTCGCCCGGCATTCCCGTTGGACATTTCGCCATTCGACCGGGCCCATTGCTGGCGTCTTCGGATGAATTCGAAATCCGTGTGACAGGGAAGGGTGGCCATGCGGCAGCACCGCATGAGGCGGTGGACACAACGCTGGTCGCGGCGCAGATCGTTGTCGCGCTGCAATCGGTTGTGTCGCGCACCATCAATCCGGTGCGGCCTGCGGTGGTGACCGTGGGCACGTTCCAGACCGACAGCAACGCGTCGAACGTTATTGCCCATTCGGTGCGGATGCAGGGCACGGTGCGCACCCTGGCTACCGAGGTGCGCGCGCAGGCCGAAGAGCGGATCCGCGCGCTCTGCGAACACACGGCCTCGGCCTATGGCGCGACAGCCGAGGTGATCTGGATGCCGGGCTATCCGGTGACGGTGAACCACCCAGAGCAGACGGCCTATGCGGTCGAGGCGGCGCGGGCGGTGTCGGACCACGTGGATGACGATACCGATCCGATCCTGCCGGCTGAGGACTTTTCCTACATGCTTGAAGCCCGACCCGGAGCCTATATGTTCCTCGGCAATGGCGACACCCCGATGTGCCACCATCCCGCCTATGTTTTTTCAGATGACGCGATCCCGCTGGGCTGCAGCTGGTTTGCGGAACTGGTCGAACGCCGGATGCCGGTCTCGGCCTGACACTCAACAAAAGGAGGCAGTTCATGCCTGTGAAGAACCGATTTGCCGAATTGCAAGACGAAATCACCGCGTGGCGACGCGATTTGCACGAGAACCCCGAAATCCTGTTTGAGACGCACCGCACCAGCGCAGTTGTGGCCGAACGGCTCAAGGAGTTTGGTTGCGACGAGATTGTCACCGGTATCGGGCGCACCGGGGTTGTGGGCGTGATCAAGGGCAAGACCGACACATCGGGCAAGGTCATCGGGCTGCGGGCTGACATGGATGCGCTGCCGATCCACGAACAGACGGGGTTGGAGTACAAATCCAAGATCGATGGTGCGATGCATGCCTGCGGGCATGACGGCCATACCGCAATGCTGCTTGGCGCGGCCAAGTACCTGTCCGAGACCCGCAATTTCGATGGCACGGTTGTGGTGATCTTTCAGCCCGCAGAAGAAGGTGGCGGCGGGGGCCGCGAGATGTGCGAAGACGGGATGATGGACCGTTGGGGCATTCAGGAGGTCTACGGCATGCACAACTGGCCGGGGCGTCCGGTGGGCAGTTTTGCCATCCGTCCGGGTGCGTTCTTTGCCGCAACCGACCAGTTCGACATCACCTTCGAAGGCAAGGGCGGCCATGCCGCAAAGCCGCAGGAAACCGTAGACACAACCGTGATGGCCTCGCAGGCGGTACTGGCGTTGCAGACCATCGCGAGCCGCAACGCCGACCCGATTGATCAGGTCGTGGTGTCGGTGACCTCGTTCGAGACCTCGTCCAAGGCGTTCAATGTGATCCCGCAGCGGGTGCATCTGAAAGGCACAGTGCGCACGATGTCGACCGAGATGCGCGATCTGGCAGAGACCCGGATCAAGGCGATCTGTTCGGGGATTGCCGCCACGTTCGGCGGGTCGGTCGAGGTGAAATACCACCGCGGCTATCCCGTGATGGTGAACCATGAGGACCAGACCGAGTTCGCAGCCGAGGTGGCCAAGGCGGTCTCGGGTGGCTGTGACGAGGCACCGCTGGTGATGGGCGGCGAGGATTTCGCCTTCATGCTCGAGGAACGCCCCGGCGCCTATATCCTTGTCGGCAACGGCGACAGCGCGGCGGTGCATCACCCGGAATACAACTTCAACGACGAGGCGATCCCGGCGGGCTGTTCCTGGTGGGCCGAGATCGTCGAACGGCGCATGCCTGCGGCCTAAAAGAGTCGTCAGCGAGTTTGGAGCGGCGGGCTGCGATGGCCCGCCGATTTGGTTAATTGAGCGTATTGCGCCCGCCCCGTGGGAGCGGTTCGGGCTCCGCCCGTGCTGCGCACGGGCATTATGGGCACCCGCGATTACTTGCGGTTCAGTCCTCGTACCCGCGTTTGTAGCGGCTTTTCGTACTGACCGCCTCTTTCACCACCCGGCCAAAGGATTTCTGCCGGGCGCGGGCGGCGGCGATGGATTCCGAGTTGTACTGATCCTCGCGCCGCAGTTTCTGCCAGCGTTCGAGCCGGGCGTGGTCGAGCGTGCCGTCGGCCAGGGCGGCTTTGACGGCGCAACCGGGTTCCGTATCATGGGCGCAGTTGGAGAATTTGCACTGGGCGGCGAGGGTTTCGATGTCGTCGAAGAGTTCCTCCAGCCCGTCGCTGGTGCCCGAAAGCTGGAGTTCCCGCATCCCCGGCGTGTCGATCAGCCAGCCACCGGCCAGCGTGGGGCGCAGGGCGCGGTGCGTGGTGGTGTGGCGGCCCTTGGCGTCATCTTCGCGGATGCCTTGGGTCGCTTCTTTCTCGCCGGTGAGCGCGTTGCGCAGGGTGGTTTTGCCCACACCTGACGAGCCGAGGAGGGCCAGGGTTTGCGCCTTGCTGCACCATGCGTTGAGGCGCGCCACATCTTCGGGGTCTTTGGCGTTGATGGTGATCGCGGTGACCAGCGGCGACAGGCGTTCGGCCTGCCGTTTGAAGCTGTCGGGGTCCTCGCAGAGATCGGCCTTGGTGAGGATCACCAAGGGCAGCGCGTTCGAGGCGAGGGCCAGCGCCAGATAGCGTTCCAGCCGCGCGACGTTGAAATCCGCGTTGCAGCTGGTGACGAGGCCCACGGTGTCGACATTGGCCGCGATGCGCTGGTCGAGGACCGCGTGGCCTGCGGCCTTGCGATGCAACGTGGTCACCGGGTCAAGCCTGCGGAGCGCGCTGGTGCCGTCGGTCATCACCCAGTCGCCCACGGCATAGGCCCCGGCGCTGTCGGTGGGGATGAGACGAAGCTCACCTGCCTCCGATTGGGCGATGAGTTGGCTGCGATGCACCTCGGAGATGCGGGCCGGGAGAAGGTTTGCGTCGTCTTCGGTGAGCTGACGCGCGAAGTGGTCCGACCATCCGAGGTCGGCGCGTGTGTGCTTGGTCAAGGGAGTGATCCTGTCGCTGAGAAACCTGCCCCGGTGGGGCATATGTTCAGGCCGGGTGCGGCGATCAGCCTGACACCCGCAGGGCGCGCACAATCTTCATCATGTCCTCCTGCATCTCAGCTTCGGTTGATCTGGAGTATATGCGGCGGACGCGCGGGGGCCAAGCGACATCTGGTCATTTGATGGAACCGTTGCTAAGCGGACGCATGACCATGCCATCTCATGCCACTGTCGCCTGTATCAAATGGGGCACTCTGTTCGGACCGGACTATGTGAACCGGCTCTATTCCGGCGTGCGGCGCAACCTGTCCTGTCCGGTGCGATTTCTGTGCATGACGGAACATGCCGAGGGGCTGCATCCGGATATCGAGGTGCTGGACCTGCCGGTGGAGCCGTTTGCGGAGCCGATGGCGGCGGCGCTGAAGGTGGCGAACCGGCAGGGGGCGATGCGCAAGGTGTCGCTGTTCAAGCCAGGATTGATCCCCAATCTGGAGGGGCCGGTTCTGGGCTTCGATCTGGACGTGGTGATCACCGGATCGCTGGATGATCTGCTGACCTTGGCTCAGGGGCATGTGGTGATGCGCCACGACTGGACCGAGGCGCGCAAGGGGCGGCCGACGGGGCATGGGTCAGTGTTTCGCTATGATCCGGCGGTGCACGGGTTTTTGTATAACGACTTGGCGGCAGATGCGTATCGCGAGGTTGAGGTCGCGCGCGGATCGGAGCAGCGCTACACGTCGCACAAGGCCATGGAGAACGGGGTTTTCACCTATATTCCAGGTGATTGGGTGGTGAGTTTCAAGTATGATTGCAACCCGTTTCCGGGCAATTACCTGCACGCCGCGCGCTTGCCTGACGACGCACGAGTGGTGTGTTTTCACGGGCGGCCCAAGATGCCTGAGGCGGTGGTTGGCTATCGGGGGTCGCTGATCCGCTATGCCAAGCCGACGCCGTGGTTGCAGGAGCATTGGATCGACCGGGCCAAGGCGGATTTGGGCGATCGCTGGGGGTAGGCGGACGATGCGTCGACGCATCGTCTGTTTCCGTTGACGGAAACAGGCCGGGCGTGAAGCCGAACCGGCAAGAATGCCCTGCCGCGTGGCTGGACTCTTGCGGGCGCTTGCGCGAACGGGGTAAGAGCGGACAAGAGCATTCGAGGGAAGGGCAACGCCATGCGTCGAGTAGTTGTGACGGGCTTGGGATTGGTGACACCGTTGGCAGACGGGGTCGAAGCGAGTTGGTCGCGCATTCTGGACGGTCAGTCCGGGGCGGGTACAATCACCAAGTTCGATGCGAGCCATCTGGCCACGACCTATGCCTGCGAAGTGCCGTATGGCGACGGGACGGACGGGACCTTTAACCCCGATGCCTATCTCGAGAAGAAGGAACAGCGGAAAGTCGACGAGTTCATTCTGTTCGGGATGGCCGCTGCACAGCAGGCCGTGACGGATGCGGGCTGGATGCCCGAGGACGAGGAAAGCCGGTTGCGCACGGGTGTGATGATCGGCTCGGGTATTGGTGGACTGAACTCTATCGCCGAAACCGCGCTGTTGATCCGCGACAAGGGTCCGCGCCGGGTCTCTCCGTTCTTTATTCCAGGCGCGCTGATCAACCTGATCTCGGGCAATGTCTCCATCCGGTATGGGTTTAAAGGCCCGAACCACGCGGTTGTAACGGCTTGTTCCACCGGCGCCCATGCCATTGGCGATGCGGCGCGGTTGATCATGTTTGGCGACGCCGATGTGATGGTTGCCGGGGGCGCTGAGGCGGCGATTTCCGAGATCGGGATCGCGGGGTTCAACGCGTGCAAGGCACTTTCGACAAAACGTCCGGACGATCCCAAGGCAGCAAGCCGGCCTTATGATGCGGATCGGGACGGGTTCGTGATGGGGGAAGGCGCGGGTGTGGTTGTGTTGGAGGAATACGAGCACGCCAAGGCGCGCGGTGCCAAGATGTATGCTGAAGTCTGCGGCTATGGCCTGTCCGGCGATGCGTATCACATCACGGCGCCCTCCGAGGATGGCGAGGGCGGTGAGCGGTCGATGCGCGCCGCGCTGAAGCATGCCGGGATTGAGCCTGCGGATATCGACTATATCAACGCGCATGGCACATCGACCATGGCGGACGTGATCGAGCTTGGCGCGGTTGAGCGGATGATGGGGGATGCAGCGGGCAAAGTGACGATGTCTTCGACCAAATCCGCGACGGGTCACCTCTTGGGCGCGGCGGGCGCGATCGAGGCGATCTTCTCGATCCTGGCGATCCGCGATCAGGTCGCGCCGCCGACTCTGAACCTGGATACACCGGCTGTGGAAACGGCTGTGGACCTTGCGCCCAAGGTCAAGCGGGAACGCCCGATCACCTATGCTTTGTCGAACTCGTTCGGGTTTGGTGGCACCAATGCCAGCGTCGTCTTCGGAAAGGTGGATCGCTAAGTCATGTGGCGTCACATCGCGTCCAACGCACTGACCTTTCTGGTCGTGCTCGTCTTCCTGTTCGGGGGCGTTCTGATCTGGGCGCAGAATGAATACGTGTCGGAAGGGCCATTGGAGCAGGCGATCTGCGTTCAGGTGGACCGGGGCACCAATTTCCGCAATGTGTCCGAGGATTTGGCTGCTGACGGTGCGGTGTCGAGTGCCGCACTTTTGCGGATCGGGGCAGATTACGCGGGCAAGACATCGCAGTTGAAAGCGGGGTCGTTCCTTGTGCCGGAAGGCGCGTCGATGGAGCAGATCGTTGACATTGTCACGCGGGGTGGTGCGAGCACCTGTGGCACCGAAGTGGTCTACCGGGTGAGCATCGCGCGGGCGACGGTGCAGGTGCGCGAACTGGACCCGGCGACGGGGCGCTTTGTCGAGATCGCAGAGTTCAACCCGGCCGAGGACGAAGTGCCCGAGGTGTATACATCGGTCAAAGCCGAGGCGGATACGCGGTATCGGGTTGCACTGGCCGAAGGTGTGACGAGCTGGCAGATCGTTCAGGAACTGAACCAGATCGACATTCTGGAGGGCGAAATCGCCGAGATCCCTGCCGAGGGGTCGCTGGCTCCGGACAGCTATGAGATCTCACTAGGCAGCAGTCGGGCGGATCTGCTCGTGCGGATGGAATCCGCGCAGGAGCGCATTCTGGCCGAGGCTTGGGCGAACCGTCAGGACGGTTTGCCCTATGAGAGCCCGGAAGAGGCGTTGGTCATGGCGTCGATCATCGAAAAGGAGACCGGCACGCCGGACGAGCGGTTCCTTGTATCGAGCGTGTTCGTCAATCGTCTGGAACAGGGGATGCGGCTGCAGACCGACCCGACGGTGATCTACGGGATCACACGCGGGCAGGGTGTGCTGGGGCGCGGTATCCGGCAGAGCGAATTGCGGGCCGAAACGCCGTGGAACACCTATGTGATCGACGGATTGCCGCCGACCCCGATTGCCAATCCGGGACGGGCGAGCATTGAGGCGGCGCTGAACCCGGATGACACGGATTTCATCTTCTTCGTGGCGAAGACGCTTGATCCGGCGGATGGGCATAATTTCGCGGTGACGCTGGCCGAGCATAACGCCAACGTGGCGGCCTACCGGGCGCTTGAAGCGCAGCGGGAGAATTGAGCCTGCCTTTGCCTGACACTGTGATCCTGACATGGGTGTGACCGAGCTTCTGCTGATCGGAGCGGCGGTGTTTGTCATCGCCGGGTCGGTCAAGGGGCTGGTGGGCATTGGCTTGCCCACAGCGGCGATCAGCATGCTGACGATGGTCATCGATCCGCGCACCGCGATTGCGATGGGGCTGGTGCCCATCGTGGTGTCGAACGCGTGGCAGGTCTGGACGATGGGCGATATCCGGGGCGCGTTTCAGCGCTATTGGATTTTCGCTGTGGCGCTTGGGGTCAGCGTGTTCGTCACGGTTGTCCTGTCGGCTGAAATCTCTGATCGGGTGATCTTTCTCGCGCTGGGGCTGTCCATCGTATCCTTCGCGGTGCTGAACCTTCGGTTCACCATGCCGCGATTGCCGGACCGGTTCGACAAGCTGGGGCAGTTGGGATTCGGGACAGCCGGTGGCATTCTGGGCGGGCTGTCTGGGGTCTGGGTGGCCCCGGTCATCATGTATATGAGCGCGCGGCAGGTGCCGAAGGACGAGTTCGTGCGTGCTGTTGGATTGCTGCTGCTGATCGGTGGCGTGCCTTTTGCGCTGGCCTATGTGCAGCAGGGCTTCCTGACGCCGGAGCTGGGTGTGGTGTCGCTGGCGTTGGTTGTGCCGACATTGCTCGGGTTCTCGCTTGGGGCACGGCTCAGATCGCGCCTTTCGAACGAGAAATTCCGCAAACTGGTGCTTTACGTGTTCCTGATCCTTGGGCTGAACCTGCTGCGGCGGGGGATTTTCTGAGAACCGTCTTTGGTGCTTAAGAAAACCTGAATCACTTCAATCTGTGGTCTGCTCATGGGTTTTGTGCCCGGCTGCGACAGACCTTTCCAATGTGTTAAGCGTTCGCGCGGCGCATTAGGCGCTTCTTTCCTGTTTGACGGTCTATTGCCCGGTGCCTGCTAGGCATCAACAGGTGGCGGGACGTTCCCGTTGTCTGCCGGTGCGTCGATGGACGGAGATCCATTCAGCACAGGAGGCAGGATCGCATGGTTCTGATCACTGCAGAAGAGACCGGCAGCGCGCTTGATCTTGAGCGCGAGGCCATCGCGCAGGAGTTGCGGACCATTCGCGAAATGGTGGCGGCTCTGCGCAAGAAAGTAGAGGCCGGAGAAATGGGCACGGCCAGTGAGGCGAGCAAGGCGCTTGCCGATCTGCGTGTCTGGCTGAAACACGCCAAGGAGACGGAGGTTCAACTTGAAAGACATCGCCGAGAACAAGCCGCCATCGAGGGAACCTACGGGCTTGACCTCGATGCGGCGCGGGTTGCGGTCAGGTGCCGACTTGATCGCCTCCGGGCCTGTTGCCGAGAAGGAGGCGTTTCTGAACAGCCTTGAAGAGGTGCCGGGGGCGCTTTTGGCGTTACCGTACCTGTTCGAGTTTTGGGCGCATCCGCACCAACTGCCCCCCAAGGGCAACTGGCGGGCCTGGGTGGTCCTTGGCGGGCGCGGCGCGGGGAAAACCCGCGCCGGTGCCGAATGGGTGCGGACCATGGTCGAGGGATCGCGGCCTTTGGACAAGGGTGCGGCCCGGCGTGTGGCGCTTGTCGGCGAAACGCTGGATCAGGTGCGCGAGGTGATGATCTTTGGCGACAGCGGGATCCTGGCCTGTTCGCCTCCCGACCGGAGGCCGGACTGGTTGGCGACGCGGCGCATGTTGCGTTGGCCCAATGGGGCTGAGGCGGTGGCTTGTTCGGCGCATGATCCGGAGTCGCTGCGTGGACCGCAGTTTGACGCGGCATGGGTCGACGAGTTTGCGAAATGGAAAAGGGCGCAAGAGGCGTGGGACATGTTGCAGTTCACGCTGCGGCTGGGACAGGATCCGCGCATGTGCGTCACCACGACTCCGCGGAACCTCAAGACTTTGCGGAACCTGCTGGCTGCGCCGTCTACAGCGGTGACGCGGGCTCCGACCGAGGCGAACCGGGCCTATCTGGCGTCGTCGTTTCTGGATGAGGTGCGGGCGCGTTATGCGGGGACGCGGCTTGGGCGGCAGGAACTGGATGGGGATCTGCTGGAACAGGCCGAAGGCGCGCTTTGGTCGATGGAGGCGCTCGAAGCGGCGCGGTGTACGGAGGTGCCAGCGTTTGACCGGATCGTGGTCGCGGTTGATCCAACGGCGAGCAGCGGCAAGGGGTCGGATGCCTGCGGGATCGTGGTGGCCGGGGTTGTGTCAGTGGGACCGCCGCAGGATTGGCGCGCTGTAGTGCTGGAGGATTGTACGCTACAGGGCGTATCGCCCTTGGTTTGGGCGCGGCGGGCGATTACCGCGATGGAGCGGTGGGGCGCGCATGCCTTGGTGGCCGAGGTCAATCAGGGCGGTGACATGGTGGAGGCGGTGCTGCGGCAGGTCGATCCGATGGTGCCTGTGGTGCGGGTGCATGCGTCGAAGTCTAAAAGCGCACGGGCGGAGCCGGTGGCGGCGTTGTACGAGCAGGGGCGCGTGACGCATTTCGGTGTGTTCAATGCTCTTGAGGACGAAATGTGCCAGATGACGCGATTGGGCTACCAGGGATCGGGTTCACCAGACCGGTTGGATGCATTGGTCTGGGCGTTGACCGACCTCGTGATTTCGCGGGCGGCCGAGTGGCGTGTGCCGCGCATTCGCACCGTTGCGCGCTGAGCGCACGGTATGGTTTCCAGCCGTTAACCTTTGCTGGGTAGGTTGGTTTCATCGAGTTGGCGCAGGTCGAGAGGCGCTACGGAATTTGACAGAGCGGTGATGTGGGGGCTTGGCCCGGCCGTATGGCGGGCTGCGGACGGGAACGCTGTGTCTGGAGTGCCGGGGGCCTTTGGGGGCTTTGGGCCCTGGCACGCGGCCGGTCGGGATGGTTCGAGAGACTTTCCCGACCGCGCCGGAAACGAAATGGATTTGCGAGGAGCGCAGCAGCATGGTGTGGGACATCTTTCGGCGAGGACGCAAGGGCGAGGCCGGGATCGAAGCCAAGGCCAGCGCCACGGGGCCGGTTGTGGCATGGCAGAACATGGGCCGCGTGGCGTGGTCGGCGCGGGATACGGCGTCCCTGACGCGGACTGGCTTCACGGGAAATCCGGTGGGGTTTCGGGCGGTCAAGCTGATTGCCGAGGCGTCTGCGGCGGTGCCGTTGGTGTTGCAGGATCAGGCGCAGCGCTACGAGGTGCATCCGTTGTTGGATGTGTTGCGCAGGCCGAACCCGGCGCAGGGGCAGGCAGAGTTGTTCGAGGCCTTCTATGGGCAGCTCTTGCTGTCCGGGGATGGGTATTTCGAAGCTGTTGGCGCAGGTGGCGTGCCGGGCGAGCTGCATGTGTTGCGGTCCGACCGGATGAAGCTGGTGCCGGGACAGGACGGTTGGCCAGTGGCCTATGAATACGGTGTGGGCGGCAAGGCGCATCGGTTCGAGATGGGCGACGGTGCGGCGCCAATCTGCCATGTGAAGGCGTTTCATCCGCAGGACGACCACTACGGGTTGAGTCCGATGGTGGCGGCGGCACAGGCGCTTGATGTGCACAACGCGGCCTCGCGCTGGTCCAAGGGTTTGCTCGACAATGCGGCGCGGCCTTCGGGGGCGATTGTGTATCGCGGCACGGATGGCGTTTCGGGGATGGGGTCGGAGCAATATGACCGGCTGGTCGAGGAGATCGAGAGCCATCACATGGGTGCGCGCAATGCTGGGCGGCCAATGTTGCTGGAAGGCGGATTGGACTGGAAGCCGATGGGGTTTTCGCCCTCGGACATGGAGTTCCAGAAGACCAAGGAAGCGGCTGCGCGGGAGATCGCGGTGGCGTTTGGGGTCCCGCCGATGCTGCTCGGGATTCCCGGCGAGGCGACATACGCCAACTACGCCGAGGCGCATCGGGCGTTCTATCGCCTCACGGTGTTGCCCCTGGTGTCGCGGGTGACGGCAGCGTTGGGAGCGTGGCTGTCGCAGCATGTGGGGCAGGAGTTGGTGCTGAAGCCCGATCTGGATCAGGTTCCGGCATTGGCGGCGGAGCGTGATGCGCAATGGGCGCGGGTGGCTCGGGCGGAGTTCCTGACAGCCGCAGAGAAACGCGCCTTGCTGGGCTTGCCGGTGCTGGCCGATGAGTGATGCGCGTGTGGGATATGAGCCGTTCGATTGCGCGCCGGCCTTGCGGCTGGAGGGGTACGAGCGGGTCACGCAGTTGCGGTTCGAAGGGATCTCGGGGCGTTTGGACCGGATCGAGGCGTTGATCGAGCGGCTGGAGCGGCGGGTTTGGCTGGCGGTTTACGGCGTGGCCGCTGCGGTGCTGGCGGATGTGTTCCTGAAGTTTCTCCAGGTGTCGCCATGAGGGAGTTTGAAATGGATTTGGAATGGAAATTCTGCCGGTTCGATGCGGATGTGACGGTGGCGGATGGCTGCGTGATCGAAGGCTACGCGTCGCGGTTCGGTCAATGTGACCACGGAAATGATGTTGTTGCATCAGGGGCTTATGCCGCGTCGTTGAACCGGTTGGCCGAGAGTAGGCGTGCCGTCAAGATGCTGTGGCAGCATGATCCGGCGCAGCCCATCGGCATCTGGGACGAGGTGCGTGAGGATGCAACTGGGCTTTATGTGAAGGGGCGGTTGCTGGACAGCGTGGCGCGCGGTCGGGAAGCGGCGGCGCTGGTGGCGGCGGGGGCGATTGACGGGCTGTCGATCGGCTATCGGACCAAGGCCGCGACGAAGGACAAGCAGGGCCGCAGGGTTCTGACGGAACTGGAGCTGTGGGAGGTGTCGCTGGTGACCTTCCCGATGCTGCCCAGTGCGCGGGTTGCGGCCAAGGGGGAGACCCCGGAGATGGCGGATCTGCGGGAGATGGCACGCCTGATCGAAGAGGCGCGCCGGACATTGGTGGACGGCTAGGGCCACCCTTCAGAGATGGGAAAAGCGGGATGAATGAGACCGGGACAACGTCGCGGAACGGGGAAGATGTGTCTCCGTTCACCCAGGTGGGTGCCGCGTTGGCAGGGCTGGTGGGCGACATGCGCCGACAGCGCGACGATTTCGACAGAAAGCTACAGGAACAGGAAGAACGAATGACCAAGATCGACAAGAAGACTGCGTTTTCGGCGCGACCGGCACTGGCAGGTGGTGTGCGCAGCGATGACCTGCATTACCAGGCCTTTGATGCATATCTGCGCACCGGCGACGATGACGCGCTGCGCGGGTTGGAGATGGATGTGAAGTCCATGTCCACCAATGTGAACAGCGATGGTGGGTTTCTGATTGACCCGGTCACGTCCGAGACCATTCAGAGTGTGCTGAAAAGCAGCGCTTCGTTGCGGGCTGTTGCGTCTGTCGTGCATGTCGAGGCGTCGAGCTATGACGTGCTGATTGACCAGGGCAATGCCGGGGCGGGCTGGGCCGATGAAGTTGCGGCACGTTCGGAAACCGGGACACCGACCATCGACCGCATTTCGATCAAGCTGCACGAGCTCAGTGCGATGCCCAAGGCCAGCCAGCGTCTGCTGGACGACACGGCATTCGACATCGAGACATGGCTGGCGGGCAAGATCGCGGACACTTTTGCCCGTGCCGAGGCGGGCGCTTTCATCAACGGTGATGGCAATGACAAGCCGACCGGGTTTCTGACGCACCCAGCGGTGGACAACGATGTCTGGAGCTGGACCAATATCGGCTATGTGCCGACGGGTGTGGACGGGTCTATTGGCAATGGCGATGCGCTGATCGAACTGGTCTATGCGCTGGGGGCAGAATACCGCGCCAATGCGACATTCGTGATGAACTCCAAGACAGCGGGTACGCTGCGCAAGCTGAAGGATGCGGATGGCCGCCATCTGTGGTCGGACGGGTTCACCAGCGGAGAGCCTGCGCGTCTTCTGGGCTATCCGGTTCTGATTGCCGAGGACATGCCGGACATTGCGTCGAATGCGGACTCGATAGCCTTTGGTGACTTCCGCGCGGGCTACACGATTGCGGAACGCCCGGACCTGCGCGTGCTGCGCGATCCGTTCAGCGCTAAGCCGCATGTGCTGTTTTACGCGACCAAGCGGGTGGGCGGTGACGTCAGCGATTTCGCCGCCATCAAGCTGCTGCGCTTCGCTGTTGCCTGATCGGTGATGGCGGACATGGGGAGGGCGGTGCGGGCCGTCTTCCTCATGGGGCGCGCGCCGGTGTGCCGGCGTTGTCTAGCCGCTCCCTCCGTCCGAGCAGCGGCGGCGGCGCGCGTCCGACAATGTACCGGCCTCTGAACGAGGGACAGGTTTGCGGAGAACACGAGATGTATTTGATTGAAGAGAGCCAGATACCGGATGCCGCTTTGCCGGTGGCGCGGTTGCGGGATCATCTGCGGATGGGCAGCGGGTTTGTCGAGGACGGGCTTCAGGACGGCTTGCTGGGCGGGTTCCTGCGGGCCGCGATGGCTGCGGTCGAGGCGCGGACGGGCAAGGCGCTTTTGGTGCGGGATTTCCTGTGCAGCCTGCATCGCTGGCGCGATGTGACGGGTCAGGTGTTGCCGATTGCCCCGGTGCGATTGGTGACGCAGATCACTTTGGTCGATGCGTTTGGCGCTGGAGCTGTCGTGGATGCGGCGCGCTATGCGCTGGTGGCGGATGGCGATGCGCCGAAGGTGGTGCCGATGGGGGGCTGTTTGCCGTCCATCCCGGAGCATGGCAGCGCCGAGCTTCGGTTTCAGGCGGGACTGGCTGAGGCGTTTGGCGATCTGCCTTCCGATCTGGCGCAGGCAGTGATGCTGCTGGCGGCGCATTATTACGAATATCGCGACGAGACCGCGTTGGGGCAGGGGTGCATGCCGTTCGGGGTGACGAGCCTGATCGCGCGCTACCGCCCGATGCGCATGGGGTTCGGCGCGTGAGCGGGCCGCGACTGACATCGAAGCTGGTCCTGGAGCGGCTAGAGGCGGTGCCCGATGGCGCGGGCGGGATGCATGAAAGCTGGGTTTCGTTGGGTGTGCTGTGGGGTGAGGTGACCCCTCGGTCCGGGCGCGAGGGCGTTGGCGAGGCTGGGCAGGTGTCGGTGACCGGGCTTCTGGTTCTGGTGCGTGCTGTGCCGCAGGGCCACTCTGCGCGGCCTTTGCCGGAGCAGCGGTTTCGCGATGGGGCGCGGGTGTTCCGGATCAATTCGGTGACGGAGGCCGATCCCGGCGGGCGGTTCCTGATCTGCCTTTGTGATGAGGAGGTCGCGACATGAGCTATGCGGTGGCGGCAGCGTTGCAGGGGGCCGTGTATCAGCGCTTGCAGAACGACGCGGGGCTTTCGGGGCTGGTTGGTGACCGGGTCTATGACGCGGTGCCCAAGGGGCGGTTGCCGGACCTCTATGTCGCGCTGGGCCCGGAGCGGGCAGCGGATGCCAGCGACAAGACCGGACGTGGGGCCTGGCATGAATTCGTGGTGTCGGTGATCTCGGACGATGCGGGGTTTCAGACGGCCAAGGAAGTGTCGGCGGCGGTGTGCGATGCGCTGATCGACTCCGGGTTGGTGTTGGAGCGGGGCCGGTTGGTGTCGCTGAACTTCAAGCGGGCGGTGGCGCAGCGCGAAAAGGCGGGACGGCGCAGGATCGATCTGACCTTCCGGGCGCGGGTCGAGGATGACGCCTGAGGGCGGTTCGGATTTCAGAGACAGTTTCCAGACAAGGAGTGTGGGCTATGGGTGCTCAGAACGGGAAAGACCTTTTGATCAAGGTCGATGTGGATGGCAGCGGCACGTTTGAAACGCTGGCGGGGCTGCGGGCGACGCGGATCAGCTTCAATGCGGAAGCGGTGGATGTGACTTCGCTTGAGAGCGATGGCGGGTGGCGTGAGTTGCTGGCCGGTGCAGGCGTGCGGAGTGTCGCGATCTCGGGTGCCGGTGTGTTCAAGGATGCGAGCACGGATGAGCGGGCGCGGCAGATCTTTTTCGACAACCAAACGCCTGCGTTTCAGGTGATCATCCCGGATTTCGGCGTGGTGCAGGCACCGTTTCAGGTGACCGGGCTGGAATATGCCGGGTCGCACAACGGCGAGGCAACGTATGAGTTGTCGCTGGCCTCGGCCGGTGTTGTGGCGTTCACGGCGGCGGCGTGACGATGGCGAACCCCTGGCGCGGAGAGGTGACGCTGATGATCGACGGCGAACCGCATGTGCTGCGGCTTACGCTGGGGGCGCTGGCGGAGCTGGAGGCGGGGTTGAAGGCGGACACGCTGGTCGATCTCGTGGCACGCTTCGAGGGCGGGGGCTGTTCAAGCCGGGATGTGCTGGCGCTGATCGTGGCGGGGTTGCGCGGCGGGGGCTGGAGCGGCAGCGCGGCGGATTTGCTGGCAGCGGAGATCGAGGGCGGGCCACTGGCGGCGGCGCGGGTGGCGGCGGAATTGTTGGCGCGGGCGTTCACACCAGTGGGTGAGGGATGAGCCGCTTTGACTGGCCTGCGCTGATGCGTGCCGGAGTCCGCGGGTTGGGACTGCGCCCAGCTGAGTTTTGGGCGCTGACGCCTGCAGAGTTGCATCTGCTGCTGGGGGGCGGGAATGCGCCTTTGGGCCGGAGCGGGTTGGACGCGCTGATGGCGGCGTATCCGGACACACAGGGGGAACGCGATGATTGAATTGGACGGCATTGATGGGTTCGAGGCGCAGGTGAGTGCGTTGGAAGAGGCGCTGGCGGGTGCATCGAGCATGGCGGGTGGCTTTCAGGCCGAAATGGCGAAGGTGCGCGAGTCGTTGTCGGAGACAGGCAAGGGTGCTGCCAAGCTTGAGGGCGCGCTGAACAGCGGACTGAGCCGGGCGATTGATGGGATCGTGTTTGACGGGATGAAGCTGTCGGACGCGCTGGGCACGATTGCGCAATCGATGATCGGGGCGAGTTATCGCGCGGCGGTGAACCCGGTCAAGGAACATCTGAGCGGGATGGTGATGCAGGGGATCAGCAACCTGCTGCCCTTTGCCAATGGGGCGTCGTTTGCGCAGGGGCGGGTGATGCCGTTTGCGGATGGCGGCGTGGTGCATGGTCCGACGGCGTTCCCCATGCGGGGGGGTGTCGGTTTGATGGGTGAGGCCGGGCCAGAGGCGATCATGCCCTTGGCGCGCGGCGCTGATGGCAAGCTGGGTGTGCGCGGTGGCGGGGGTGGACGTGCGGTGAACGTTGTCATGAACATCTCAACCCCCGATGTGCAGGGGTTCCGGCGGTCGCAAAGCCAGATCGCGGCGCAGATGGGCCGGGTGCTTGGCTCGGGTCAGCGGAACCTGTGAGGAGAGCTTGCGATGCAGTTTCATGAGGTACGGTTTCCAACGGCGCTGAGCTTTGGCTCTATCGGGGGGCCGGAGCGGCGGACGGATGTGGTGACGCTGGCGAGCGGGTTCGAGGAGCGGAATACGCCGTGGGCGCACTCGCGCAGGCGGTACGACGCGGGGATCGGGCTGCGGTCGATGGACGATATCGACACGCTGATCGCGTTCTTCGAAGCACGGCGCGGGCAGATGTACGGGTTTCGCTGGAAGGACTGGGCGGATTTCAAATCGTGCAAGCCGTCAGCGCAGATCGCGGCTACGGATCAGGTGATCGGGACCGGGGATGGCGTGGCGACGGAGTTTGCGTTGAGTAAGGCGTATGTGTCGGGGGATGCGGTCTATGCGCGTCCG
Source organism: Marivita sp. (assembly GCF_048006345.1). GTDB lineage: Bacteria > Pseudomonadota > Alphaproteobacteria > Rhodobacterales > Rhodobacteraceae > Marivita. The sequence goes on from NZ_CP180351.1 coordinate 817,014, forward strand.
GTGGTGAAGCCAGTTGCCGGGACGGTACTGGTGGCATTGGACGGTGTGGCGCAGGTCGAAGGGGCGAGTTTCTCGGTCGATGTGGTGAACGGGGTGGTGTCGTTGTTTGTTGCGCCATCGGCGGGGGTCTCGGTGACGGCGGGGTTCGAGTTCGATGTGCCGGTGCGGTTCGATACGGATCGCATCCAGACCTCGGCTGCGACATTCCAGGCGGGTGAGGTGCCGGATGTGCCGGTGGTGGAGCTGCGGGTATGAGCGGGGCGGAAGCACTTGCCGCGCATTTGGGGACGGGTGTCACCACGGTGGCGCGGGCCTGGGAGGTGCGGCGCAGGGATGGGCGGCGGTTCGGGTTTACGGATCATGATCTGGACCTGAGTTTCGACGGTCTGGTGTTCCGCGCGGATACCGGCATGAGCGCCGCGGCGGTGCAGCAGGGCACAGGGCTGTCGGTGGACAACAGCGAAGCGATTGGCGCGTTGTCGGATGCCAGCGTCACCGAAGCTGACATCGCTGCTGGGCGGTTCGACGGGGCCGAGGTGACGGCGTGGCTGGTCAACTGGGCGGATGTGTCGGCGCGCAAGGTTCTGTTTCGGGGATCGCTGGGTGAGATCACCCGCACTGGTGGCGCGTTCACGGCGGAGTTGCGGGGGCTGACAGAGTGGCTCAATCGGCCTGTGGGTCGGGTGTACCAAGCGCCGTGTCTGGCGGTGCTCGGAGATGCGGCCTGTAGGGTGGATACTGAGGCGTCGGGCATGTGGGCCGAGGCGGTTGTCACGTCTGTCACGGCAAAAGGGGGATTGGGTCTGTCCGGGGCCAGCGGGTTTGAGGCGCAATGGTTTCAGCGGGGTCGATTGACGGTGCTGGACGGTGCAGCGGAGGGGCTTTGGGCGGTGATCAAGCGCGATGTGCTGTTCGAGGATGGCGCGCGTGAGGTCGATCTGTGGGAGCCTTTGCGGGCGGCGGTCGCCGTTGGGGATCGGGTCAAGCTGATCGTCGGGTGTGACAAGCGGTTCGAGACCTGTCGGATGAAGTTCGACAATGTGGTCAACTTTCAGGCGTTTCCGGACATTCCGCAGGAGGAGTGGGTGATGATCCATCCAACAGCAACGCGGTCACGCGGTGGTGGGAGCTTGCGGTGAGGGGGGATTTGGTCGTCGCCGAGGCGCGGCGCTGGATCGGGACGCCTTATATGCATCAGGCAAGTCTGGTCGGGGCCGGGGCAGATTGTCTGGGGTTGCTGCGCGGCGTGTGGCGCGGGCTTTATGGGGGCGAGCCGTGTTGCGTGCCTGCCTACACGCCCGATTGGTCGGAGCCGCAGGGGGATGAGGTGCTGTGGTGCGGGCTGTCGGAGTTGATGTCCGCCAAACCGCTGGAAGATGAAGCTCCGGGCGACGTGATCCTGTTTCGCATGCGGGACCGTTCGGTGGCGAAACATCTGGGGCTTCAAACACGTATCGGGGCCGAGGCGCGGTTCATCCATGCCTATTCGGGGCATGGCGTTATGGAAACGGCGCTGAGTGCGCCCTGGCAGCGGCGTATCGTGGCGCGGTTCGCGTTCCCCGACATTCAGGAAGGATAGAGCGATGGCGACACTGGTTCTTTCGGCGGCGGGTGCTGCGCTGGGCAGCAGCCTTGGCGGGTCGGTGCTTGGGTTGTCCATGACCGCCGTGGGCCGGTTTGCGGGTGCCACTTTGGGCCGGGCCATTGACCAGCGGGTGCTGGGCGGCGGAGCGCGGTCAATCGAGACCGGGCGGATGGACCGGTTGCGGCTGAGCACAGCGGGCGAGGGGCAACCGATCCCGCAGATCTTTGGCCGGATGCGGGTGGGCGGGCACATCATCTGGGCCACGCAATTCAAGGAACACGTGTCCAAATCAGGGGGTGGCAAGGGGCTGTCCGCGCAGCCAACGATCAAGGAATACAGCTATTCGGTGAGCCTTGCCGTGGCCTTGTGCGAGGGCGAGATCACCAGCGTGAACCGGGTCTGGGCGGATGGGGCCGAGGTGTCGGTGCATGATCTGAACATGGTGGTCTATCCGGGATCGCAGGACCAGTTGCCGGACCCGAAGATGGAGGCGGTCGAGGGTGTGGGTTTGGTGCCCGCCTATCGAGGCACGGCTTATGTCGTGTTTGAGGATTTGGACCTGAGCCGGTTCGGCAACCGTGTGCCGCAGTTTTCTTTCGAGGTGACGCGCCCGGTGCAGGACGATGCCGAGGATGTGCCGTTCAACATTCGCGCGGTCGCGATGATCCCCGGAACGGGGGAGTATTCGCTGGCCATGGAGGCCGTGTCGCTGGATGGGGGCGCGGGCAAGTCCAACACCGTCAACGTGAACAGCCCGTCGGACCGGGCGGATTTTGTCACATCGCTCAAGCACTTGCAGGATGAGGTGCCCGATTGCGGGGCGGTGTCGTTGGTCGTAAGCTGGTTCGGCAGTGACCTTCGCTGTGGGGAGTGCGTGATCCAGCCGAAGGTCGAGCAGACCGAGGCGGACAGTGCCTCGATGCCCTGGCAGGTGAGCGGGCTTGTGCGGGCCGATGCCGGTTTGGTGCCGGTTGAAGAGGGGCGTCCGGTCTATGGCGGAACACCGTGCGATGCGTCCGTTGTGCAGTCGATCCAAGATATGACAGCTAAGGGGCTGGAGGTTCTGTATTATCCGTTCATCCTGATGGAGCAGATGCCGGGGAACGGTTTGCCGAACCCGTGGACAGGGGAGGGAGAGCAACCCAAGCTGCCGTGGCGCGGGCGGATCACGGCAAGTGTCGCTCCGGGGCAGGTGGGGGATATCGCGGGAACGACTGCGGTTGATGCCGAAGTGGCGGCGTTCTTTGGCGGCGCTCAGGTTGGCGATTTTGTCGTTGAGGAGGGTGTGGTCCTCTATGCGCCGGGAGGTTTGGACCTTGGCGGTGACGATGAGGAAGAGGTGCCGCAGGACTGGGGGTATCGCCGCTTTATCCTGCATCAGGCGTATCTCTGTGCCGTTGCAGGGGGGGTAACCGCGTTCTGTATCGGGTCCGAGATGCGGAGCCTGACACAATTGCGGGGGGCAACCGGCTTTCCAGCGGTCGAGGCGCTGCGGGTGCTGGCGGCGGAGTGTCGGGCGATCCTCGGACCGGGGGTGAAGATCGGCTATGCGGCGGATTGGTCGGAGTATTTCGGCTATCATCCTCAGGATGGCAGCGGGGATGTGTATTTCCACCTTGATCCGCTTTGGGCCGATCCGAATATCGACTTCATCGGGATCGACAATTACATGCGCTTGTCCGATTGGCGGGATGGGCAGGACCATGCCGATGCTGGTTGGGGGTCGATCTATGACCTCGATTACCTGAGGGCCAATGTGGCCGGAGGTGAAGGCTACGATTGGTACTACCCGTCGCAAGAAGCGCGGGATTTGCAACTGCGCGCGCCCATCACCGATGGGGCTTATAACGAGCCGTGGGTCTGGCGCTACAAGGACATTCGCAACTGGTGGTCGCAGCCGCATCACAACCGGGTGGGCGGCGTGCGGCAGGCCGTGCCGACGGCATGGGTGCCTGAGAGCAAGCAAATATGGTTTACAGAAATTGGTTGTGCGGCTGTCAACAAGGCCACAAATGAGCCGAACAAGTTTCTGGATCCAAAAAGCTCGGAAAGCACGTTGCCGGCCTATTCAAATGGGCTGCGGGATGAGTTGATTTAGCATCAGTACCTGCGGGCGATGCTGAGTTATTGGGGCAATCCGGCGAACAACCCGGTGTCGGGTGTTTACGGTGAGCCCATGATCGACATGGGACGGGTGTTCGTCTGGGCGTGGGACGCGCGGCCCTATCCGTGGTTTCCGAACACGGACGAGATGTGGTCGGACGGGCCGAACTACCGGCGCGGGCACTGGATCAACGGCCGGGTGTCGGGGCGCACATTGGCGTCGGTTGTGGCCGAGATTTGTGCACGCTCCGGGTTGCAGGACTATGATGTGAGCCGGCTTTATGGGTTTGTGCGCGGATATCTTGCGCCGGATGTGTCGGATGCTCGGCGGGTGTTGCAACCGCTGATGCTGGCTTTCGGGTTCGATGCGATTGAACGGGACGGGGTGGTTGTGTTCCGCAACCGCGATGGCGCGCGGGCCGTCACGCTGGATATGGCGCAGCTTGCCCTGCATGACGAACTTGGCAGCGAGGTGGCGCAATCGCGCAGCTCCGAAGCGGACATGTCGGGCCGGGTGCGGTTGAACTTTGTCGAGGCAGATGGGGATTATCGCAATATCTCGGAGGAATCCGTCCTGCCGGACGAGGGCACGCACGCGGTTGCCGAAAGCGAGGTGCCGCTGCTCTTGACGCGGCCCGAGGGACGGCAAGCGGTGGAACGCTGGCTGAGCGAGGCACGGGTCTCGCGGGACGCGGTGCGCTTTGCGCTGCCCTTGTCGCAACAGGCGCTGGGCGCGGGGGATAGGGTGCGTTTGCCGCGCGAGGCGGGCGACATGACGGTGCGCATCGACCGCGTGGAGCAAACCACGCATCAACTGATCGACGCGGTGCGGGTTGAGCCGGAGGTGTACCAACCTGCGGATTTCCCGGATGATCCGACGCCATCACGGCGGTTTGTGACCTCGGGGCCAGTGCTGCCTCTGTTCCTCGATCTGCCGCTTATCACGGGCGACGAGGTGCCCCATGCCCCGCATCTGGCGGTGACCGCAGACCCATGGCCCGGCGATGTGGCCGTTTATGACGCGGCCGAAGATGCGGGATACGTCTTGAACGGGCTTGTCGGAGTGGCATCGACCGTAGGGGTTACATTGTCTCCGGTGGCACGCGCGCCGTCTGGGCTGGTGGACCATGCAACGCAGATCGAAGTGGCGCTGACGTCGGGTAGCCTGTTCTCGGTCAGCGAGACAGGGTTGCTGGGTGGGGCAAACCTAGCTGCCATCGGATCTGGTGATCCGGGCGGGTGGGAGATCATCCAGTTCCAGACGGCAGAGTTGATCGGTCCTGGGCTTTGGCGGTTGCGTCATCTGCTGCGAGGGCAGTTCGGGACCGACGCGCTGACGCCAGAGGTTTTGGCCAAGGGCGCGTATTTCGTGCTGCTGGATGGTACGACGCGACAGATCGCATTGGCGTCGGCACTGCGGGGGCAGGCGCGGCACTTCCGGGTTGGTCCGGCGGACAAGGCTTATGACCACGCTGCGTATCAGCATTCGGTTCAGGCTTTTGCCGGGAACGGATTGCGACCCTACAGCCCCGTGCATCTGAGCGCCGAGGCGGTAGCCGGCGGATTGTCGGTGACATGGATCCGCCGTGCGCGGTTGGATGCCGACGGCTGGGACTTGCCCGAGATCCCTTTGGGCGAAGATCGCGAGGCATACGCGCTGAAGGTTCTGAGCGGTGGGGCGGTGGTTCGGAGCGTGGAGCTGACAGCATCAGAATGGGTCTATACCACGGCCATGCAGTCCGAAGATGGTGCTACCGGAGCGGTGGGTATCGAGGTTGCGCAGGTTTCGGATCGGTTCGGTGCCGGACCGGCTGCTCGTGTCACGGTCGCGCTGTGACGCCCGTGATCTACAATGATGTGTTGGCAGCGGTATCTGTTTTGTCCGCTGCGCCACCGGAGCGCCACGCCGAGATGATAATGGCGCTGATCCGGGAGGCAGATCAGGCCGAGTTATATCGACAGCACTACCGGTCTGCACATCCGGTCTTTGGTGATGGCAGCCTGATGGGAGCGGCGCAGCGCCACGCGCATCGCGGATCGGTTTCTTTTGAATGTGCAGCGGGATTAACGGCTTGGATTGGCGTTCTTGAGGCGCTCAGGGCGCGGCACGAAACGTCCAAAGGCGCGGTTTAAGGTGCGGCAGACCCTGTTTGGGCGATCAGGCACGTCGGACCTTTTGCGCATTCCGGGCGCTGATCCTTGCCATCACAGCTTTGCGTTTTCGAATTTGGATCCTATCTGCTAAAGTCAGACCGTCAAAGGAGAGATGGCATGGCTGAAACACGCGCGAAACTCGCATCGGTCGACCCGGTTTGGGGACGCATCGTCAAGGAAGCGGACGAGGCAGTGGCCAAGGAGCCGCTTTTGGGCGGAATGATCCATTATTCGGTGTTGCACCACCCGAGCCTTGAGCGGGCGCTGAGCTACCGGATTTCGCTCAAGCTCGCCAATGGTGAGATGACCGAGCAGATCCTGCGCGAGATTTGTGACGAGGCCTTTGCCTCGGATCCGAGCCTCGCCATGGCGGCGCGCGCGGATATCGTGGCGGTGTACGAGCGCGACCCGGCCTGCCATCGGTTCCTTCAGCCTTTGCTGTTCTTCAAGGGATTCCAGGCGATCCAGTGCTACCGCGTTGGCAATTGGCTCTGGCGGCAGGGGCGGACGGATCTCGCCTATTTCGTGCAGATGCGGTGTTCCGAGGCGTTTGGCGTCGACATTCACCCGGCGGCGAAGATCGGGCAGGGGATCATGATCGACCACGCCCACTCTATTGTGATCGGGGAAACGGCGGTTGTCGGAGATAATGTCTCGATGCTGCATTCGGTGACGCTGGGCGGGACCGGCAAGGAAGAGGAAGACCGCCATCCGAAGATCGGTGATGGTGTTCTGATTGGAGCCGGGGCCAAGGTGCTGGGCAATATCAAGGTCGGCAATTGCTCGCGCGTTGCAGCCGGATCGGTGGTTTTGGAAGAGGTGCCGCCCTGCAAGACGGTGGCGGGTGTGCCGGCACGGATCGTGGGCGAGGCCGGCTGTTCGCAGCCAGCGATCAGCATGGATCAGATTTTGCGCTCCGGCGCGTGATGTGAGGAAGGCGATGCGGTCACGCATCGCCTGTTTCCTTTGACGGAAACATTTGGAGGCGCTGCCCCCGTCGCCCTGATGGGTGACTCCCCCGAAGTATTTTTGAACCAGAGAAGACCGGGTCAGGCCAGCATGGCCATCGGGTTTTCCAGATTGTCGACAATGGCTTGCAGGAGTTCCGCGCCAAGCGCGCCGTCGATCACGCGGTGATCGACTGAGAGCGTCATGGACATCACCGTTGCGACGGTCAGATTTCCGTCTTCTCCGACAACCGGTTTTTTCATCCCGGCCCCGACCGCAAGGATTGCACCGTGGGGTGGGTTGATGACCGCATCGAAATTCTCGATCCCGAACATGCCAAGGTTGGAGATGGCGAAGCTGCCGCCCTGATACTCGTGCGGGGCCAGCTTGCGGTCACGAGCGCGGGTGGCGAGGTCTTTCATCTCGGCAGATAGGGCGGACAGGGATTTCTGATGTGCATCTTTCAACACGGGTGTGAAGAGGCCGCCTTCGATGGCCACGGCAACGGCCACATCGGATGGTTCCAGTTGCAGGATGCGGTCACCGGCCCAGACAGCATTGGCGGCAGGCACCTGTTGCAGCGCGAGCGCGCAGGCTTTGATGATGAAGTCGTTGACGCTGAGTTTGACACCGCGTTTTTCAAGCTGCGCGTTGAGCTGGGTGCGGAAGGCCATCAGCGGGTCGAGGGTGACGGACCGGCGCAGGTAGAAATGCGGGATGGTCTGTTTCGCCTCGGTAAGTCGCGCCGCGATGGTCTTGCGCATGCCGTCGAGCGGCAGTTCCGTGTAGGCGCGGCCTTCGTACATGCGGGCAATTGTGCTGGCGTCGACCAGTTTTGCGGCTGCGGCTGGCGTGGCGGTGGGTGTTGCCGCTTGGGCCGGGGCGGCAACGGGCTGCGCTTTGGCCCCTTCGACATCGGCTTTCACAATGCGTCCGCGTGGGCCGGAGCCTGTGATCTGGCTCAAATCCAGACCTTTGTCGGCTGCTATGCGACGCGCGAGGGGCGATGCGAAGACGCGGTCCCCGCTTTTGATTGGCGCGGGGGGCGCTGCCGTAGGGGTGGATGCAGCTGCAGCCTCGGCGGGCTTGGCCGGGGCCGCTTTGGGGGCGGGTGCGGTCTCCAGATCATTGGCACTTTCGCCGTCTTCGAGCAGGACAGCGATGGGGGTGTTGACCTTGACCGCTTCGGTACCCTCGGCCACGAGGATCTTGCCGATCACGCCGTCATCCACAGCCTCGAATTCCATCGTTGCCTTGTCGGTTTCGATCTCTGCAATCACGTCGCCCGAAGACACCGCGTCGCCTTCCTTGACCAACCATTTCGCGAGCGTGCCCTCTTCCATCGTTGGAGACAGGGCGGGCATGAGAATTTCGATGGGCATGTCAGGTCTCCTCGATCAGGGTGATGAGGTCATAAGGGTCTTTGGGCGTTTTCCCGGATTTCAGCGCAGCCACGGCCTTGGTGATCTGGCGCTTGTGTGCCCCTATCCATTCATAGGCCGCTTGATGCGAGGGGCGCGCCTCGTTCGGGAACCTGTCCATCAGGCATTCCGGAACGAAGGCCGCGCCCTCTGGCGTGACCACGTGATAGGCCTCGCGCGCGACATCGCGGGTGCGGACGGTCAGGTCTTCGCTCATCGGTAGCAGACCTTTTTGGCCGCTTCGACCACCTCGGCCGTGGTCACCAGCGCGTGTTTTTCGAGGTTCGCGGCATAGGGCATGGGCACGTCCTTGCCCGTCAGGTTCAGCACTGGCGCATCGAGGTAGTCAAACGCGCGTTCCATGATGACGGCCGACAGGTGGTTGCCGATGGCACCGACGGGGAAGCCTTCCTCGACCGTGATGCAGCGGTTGGTTTTCTGAACGCTTGCGATCACCGTATCATAGTCGATCGGGCGCAGCGTGCGCAGGTCGATCACCTCGGCTTCGATCCCACCTTTTGCAAGCTTTTCAGCGGCGTCCAGCGCGTAAGTCATGCCGATGCCGAAGCTGACGATGGTCAGATCAGACCCTTCGCGCCAGACACGGGCCTTGCCGAAGGGGACGGTGTAATCTTCGATCTCGGGCACTTCGAAGGTTTTGCCATAGAGAATTTCATTTTCGAGGAAGATCACCGGGTTCGGATCTCGGATCGCGGTTTTCAGCAGGCCTTTGGCGTCGGAGGCCGAGTAGGGCATCACCACCTTGAGGCCGGGGATGTGCGCGTACCAGGCGGCGTAGTCCTGCGAGTGCTGCGCGCCGACGCGCGCGGCAGCACCATTGGGGCCACGGAACACCATCGGGGCGCCCATCTGGCCGCCGGACATATAGAGTGTCTTGGCGGCGGAATTGATAATCTGGTCAATGGCTTGCATCGCGAAGTTGAACGTCATGAATTCGACGATCGGGCGCAGTCCGCCAAAGGCGGCACCCACGGCAATGCCTGCGAAACCATGTTCGGTGATCGGTGTGTCCATCACCCGGCGCGCGCCAAATTCGTCCAGCAGGCCTTGGCTGATCTTGTAGGCACCCTGGTATTCGCCGACCTCTTCGCCCATGAGGAACACGTCCTCGTCGCGGCGCATTTCTTCGGCCATCGCGTCGCGCAGGGCTTCGCGTACGGTCGTTTGCTTGGTCTTGGTGCCTTCGGGCCAAGGGGCTTCGGCCTTGGGTACCACCAAGGCGGGTTCCGCTGCCGCAGGTTTGGTAGGGGCACTCGGTGCCGCTACGACCGGTGATGCCGTCTCCGCCGGGGCTGAAGGTGTCGCGTCTGCGACGCTTTCTCCATCTTCCACCAGCACTGCAATCGGAGTGTTGACCCGGACGCCTTCGGTGCCTTCGGGGATCAGGATCTTGCCGACGATGCCTTCGTCCACGGCCTCGAACTCCATCGTCGCCTTGTCGGTTTCGATCTCGGCCAGGATGTCGCCGGCATTGACCCTGTCGCCTTCCTTGACCAGCCATTTGGCCAATGTGCCTTCTTCCATGGTGGGCGAGAGGGCGGGCATGAGTACTTCGGTCGCCATCACACGGCCTCCTCTGCGTAGATGTCGGTCCACAGCTCATCAAGGCTGGGTTCCGGGCTTTCGCGGGCGAAATCGGCGCTGGCGTTGACGATGGCCTTGATCTCTTTGTCGATGGCCTTGAGATCGTCCTCGGTGGCGTGGCCGCCCTGCAGAAGCATCTCGCGGACATGTTCGATGGCGTCACGTTCCTCGCGCATTTTCTGCACTTCTTCGCGGGTGCGGTACTTGGCCGGGTCCGACATCGAATGGCCGCGATAACGGTAGGTTTTGACCTCCAGGATGTAGGGGCCTTTGCCAGAGCGGCAGTGCTTGACCGCCTTGTCGCCCGCTGCCTTGACCGCAAGCACATCCATGCCATCCACGGCTTCGCCTGGGATGCCAAAGGCGACGCCGCGGGTGTGCAGATCGGGGGTCGAGGTTGACCTGCGCTGTGCGGTTCCCATGGCGTACTGGTTGTTTTCAATGACAAAAATCACCGGAAGCTGCCAGAGAGCGGCCATGTTGAACGTCTCGTAGACCTGTCCCTGATTGGCCGCACCATCGCCGAAATAGGTGAAGGTCACACGGTCCGTGCCCTTGTACTTGTCGGCAAAGGCAAGTCCGGCACCCAACGGCACCTGTGCGCCGACGATGCCATGGCCGCCGTAGAAATGCTTCTCTTTCGAGAACATGTGCATGGAGCCGCCTTTGCCCTTGGAATAGCCGCCCTCGCGTCCCGTGAGTTCGGCCATCACGCCGTTCGGGTCCATGCCGCAGGCCAGCATATGCCCGTGGTCCCGATAAGAGGTGATGCGCTTGTCGCCCTCACTGGCCGCCGCTTCCAGCCCGACGACCACGGCTTCCTGCCCGATATAAAGGTGACAGAACCCGCCGATGAGGCCCATCCCGTAAAGCTGACCGGCCTTTTCTTCGAACCGACGGATCAGCAGCATGTCGCGGTAATAGGCCGTCAGTTCCTCTGCCGAGACATTCGGCAGGCTCGTGGCCTTTGCCGATGTTTTCCGTGCCGCCATGGGGCGCCTCCCTGCAAGAAGTTTAGCGTTAAACTTTTTGCCGAAGCCTACGATCAACGCTCCGTCAAAGGCAAGGGGCGATCGTGATCCGGATTTTGGCGAATTTTGGCGATTCGGTCACTTTTCCACAGGCTGGCATCTGAACTGGCAAGACAATTGCAGAGAGGAGGTACGCACTGTTGAGGGCGACCGTACAATAACGGCCAAAATGGGGCGGATTTTAACAATCCTAGAGACATCTAGGCAAAAATGAGGAGAAATTATGGTCACCTGCTCATTCGGATGCCGCATTTATGCCTGAAATCAACGCCTATGGATTTATGGGATCGCAAGCCAGCCAAGGACTTTTTGGCGCAAACGTGCTTGCGACCCGCTCTACATTGGAACAGGGCGGAGATTATGATCGCCTGATCGAAGAACTGGGTGTCGGATCGTTCCGGTATCCCGGTGGGTCGCTCACTGAACGCTATTTCGACATCACAGATCCCAACGCGACCATTGTCGCAGATCGGGACACCGGCGAACTGCGCGAATTCATCCCTCTGAACGAGGCGCTGAATTATGCCGGTGAAGAAGGCTTGTCCGTTACCATCGTTATTCCGACCCGCAATCTGCTGTCCGAGACCACCGACGCCAACGGCGACCGTTTTGCTGCCATTGACGAAGACGCTCTGCGCGGGTTCGTCCGCGACGTGGTCACCGGTGTGCACGGCACCGCCGAGATCGAAGCGTTCGAGCTGGGCAATGAATACTGGGGCAGTGGCCAGATGTCGTCGGTCGAGTACGGCCGACTTGCCAGCGAAATGGCGGTGATCGTCAATGACGAACTCAGCCTGCAGAACTCGGATGCCGAAATCATCGTGCAATCCGGCACCAATTTCGATTTCGCGCGCCTGTCGGATGACTACAGCGCCGACATGTCGAGCGCGGACATCCTTGCCGAACTCAACACGACCTATAACCTGAACCTTGGCGCAGACAGCCTTTACAGCTCGGGTGCGATCAACTGGACCCATGTCGCCAACGAAATGATCCTCTCCGAATTCGATACCGAAGCGGAACGCGCGGCGGTCGATCAGGTGGCGGTGCATGTCTATTCGCGCGGTCAGGTGAACGAGGGCCAGCGCAGCTTTTTCCTGAACGAGACCGACCAGACATGGGGCGAACAGATCCCCGATGCGCAGATTGCCGTGACCGAGTGGAACACCGCTGGCAATACCGACAGTCTGGACCGGTCTACCGATTTCGGCCTCTTCCAATCGCACGAGATGATCAACATCATGGAAGAGTTCATGCGCTTCGATGTGGAACAGGCGCATGTCTGGCCGTTGATCCAGAACACACCCAACACGCTGAGTGTCGACGACGGTCAGGCCGATCTGACGCCCGGCGGCGCGATGTTCAACATGATGCAAGAGGCAATGCCGGGTAAGATCGCGCTGGATCTGACGCCGGAATCGGGCCGTGACACCGAGGTGCAGGAAGACGGCATTTCGCTGCATGGCTTCTGGGAACCGGACGAGTTGCTGTTCTACATCGCAGCCACGGATGCTGCCGGAGCTGACACCGAAGTCGATTTCTCGGGATTGATCAGCGATGCCGGCCGGGTCGAGATTTCGATCCTCGGCGTTGCCGATGGTGCCCCGATTGGGGTCAATACGTCTGACGCGGTTGTTGAACAGATTGATCCGTCGCTGGTGCTGAGTGGCACCTCCCTGCAGGTCCAGATGGATCAGGGGGAAATCATGCAGGTGCGCATGTTCGGCTTTACCCCGTCACAGGATTTTCAGGACGTCATCTCGGACGAAGCGCCCGAGGCGCTGCCTGATCCACTGATCGACAATTTCACGGACGAAGTCCTGCCATCGGAAGCCGCAGTCGACCCCGCCGCAGAACCCGCCTCGGAACCGGCAGCCATCGACTTTCCGACCGTTGCAGCAACGGCGGGGATCGCGGAAACGCTGGCCTTTGAAGAGGTCACCGCGCTGGAAGACAGCGAAACGGAAGAGGACGACGGGACAGCCGGAATGACCGATCTGATGATGTTCCTGCCGTTCCTCGGCATTTTGGCGATGTTCATGTGACCCAAGGTCCGTGCCCCAAGGGTGCGGTCCTTGTCTATGCCGTTGTCACAAAAGACTTATCGGACGACGATTTCATCCGTGCGGATCATGCCCAGCATGTCACGGGTGCGCTCATCCAGAAGATCGAGGTCCAGATAGGTGTCTGACAGGCGCCGGGTGAGGTTCTCCATCCGCGCCAATTCGACCTGCAATTCCTGCAACTCGGTCTCAAGTTCGCGGGTTTCAACAAGGATTTCCGCCCGGCGAAACACACCGTAATCGCCTTGGACTGCGGCAAAGATGAAATAGGCACCCACGCAGAAAGAGCCTGCGAAATACACAAGTCCACCAAGGGCCGGTCGGGTGCGGTGTTGGGTCATCATTTGCCTCTGATCGCGCCTCTTTTCGGGCGCGTGCGACCACAATTGCATAGGGGACTCCGCGATGGAATTCCCCTTGTTTCGAAAATTTACGTGTGCCCTTGAGTGTTGCTTTCAGGACTCGCCTTGCGGCAGGGATCAGCCCAAAGCGGCCACACCTGGCAGGGTTTTGCCTTCCATCCATTCAAGGAAGGCACCGCCCGCCGTCGAGATATAGGTAAAGCTCTCAGAGGCATCCGCCTTGTTGAGCGCCGCCACCGTGTCACCGCCACCTGCGACCGAGATCAGCTTGCCCGACCGGCTCAGACCCGCCGCATAGGCCGCTGCCGCGTTTGTCGCGGCATCGAAGGGCGGGATTTCGAACGCGCCCAGCGGGCCGTTCCAGATCAACGTTTTTGCACGGTCGAAGGCCTGGCAGATATGCGCCACGCTGTCGGGACCCGCGTCAAGGATCATCGCATCCGCCGGGCAGTCTTCGGCTTTGACGGTTTCGGATGCAGCACCCGCCTTGAATTCCCGAGCGACGACAACGTCACGCGGCAAAAGCACTTCGCAGCCCGTGGTCGCGGCTTTTTCCGCGATGGCGCGTGCGGTGTCGGCCAGATCATGCTCGCAAAGCGATTTGCCCACATCGACGCCTTGCGCGGCAAGGAAGGTATTGGCCATCCCGCCGCCGATCACGAGGATGTCTACCTTTTCGACAAGATTCGACAACAGGTCGAGCTTGGTCGACACTTTTGCGCCACCAACCACTGCGACAACCGGGCGCTGCGGGTTGCTCAATGCAGCTTCAAGCGCTCGCAGTTCCGCCTCCATCAGGCGACCCGCGCAAGAGGGCAGAAGATGCGCCACACCTGTGGTCGACGCATGGGCGCGGTGCGCTGCCGAGAAGGCGTCGTTGCAGAACACGTCGCCCAGCGAGGCAAGGAATTCTGCCATCTTGGGATCGTTGGCCTCTTCCATCGGGCTGAACCGGGTGTTTTCGACCAGCACCACGGCATCGGCGGGTAGGGCGTCGATGTCGGCCCGCGACGGGCGTTCCATGAAGGTCACGCTGCGCCCAAGCGCGTCTTCCAGCGCCGGTTGCACCAGTTTCAGGCTCATCTCGGGGTTCGGTTTGCCCTTGGGGCGACCGAAATGCGCCAGCAGGATCGGCGTGCCGCCTTTGGCCAGAATGTCGGTGATCGTCGGCACGATCCGGGTGATCCGCGTGGCGTCCGTCACCTGACCGTTCTCCAGCGGCACGTTGATATCCACCCGCGTCAGCACGCGTTTGCCAGCGAGGTCCATGTCGTCGAGCGTTTTCCAGGCCATTTGCCCCTCCTGATCCGAGTCAGCCCCGTGATGGCGATGTGCGGCGCAGACGTCAATGCAGTCCTTGGCAATCCGGCACCTGCGCTTTAAGTCTTGCCGCAACTTACCATCTGAAGGAGCACGGCATGGCCGAGATCAAAGACCCCGAGAACACCATCCTGATCGAGTTGAAGGACGGCATCGTCACTATCGAGTTGCTGCCCGACGTGGCCCCCAAACATGCCGAGCGCATGAAGGAGCTTGCTCGGTCGGGGGCCTATGACAACGTGTGTTTCCACCGGGTGATCGACGGCTTCATGGCGCAGACCGGTGATGTGGAGCACGGCGACATGGAAGACGGCTTCAACCTGCGCCGCGCGGGCACGGGCGGGTCGGACCTGCCGGACCTTCCGGCGGAGTTTTCCAAACTGCCGCATGACCGTGGCACGCTGGGCGCGGCGCGCTCGCAGAACCCGAATTCGGCCAATTCGCAGTTCTTCATCAACTTCAAGGACAACCATTTCCTCAACGGTCAGTACACGGTCTATGGCCGCGTGATTGCTGGCATGGAGCATGTGGACGCGATCACCCGTGGTGAGCCGCCTGCAAATCCGGACCGGATGATTTCCGTCAAGGTGGCCGCAGATGCGTAAGCTGGCACTGGCCTTTTCGCTACTGGCGTCCCCGGCGCTGGCCACCGGATTGCAGATCGAGATCGCGGGCGAGGCCAATGGCACTGTCGTGATCGACCTGTTCGAGGATGTGGCCCCGCAGCATGTGGCACAGATCACTGCTTTGGCGGAAGAGGGCGCCTATGATGGCATCGTCTTTCACCGCGTGATCGACGGCTTCATGGCGCAGACTGGCGATGTCGAGTTCGGCAAGATCGACGGCGGCGACATGCGCATGGCCGGTCGCGGTGGGTCCAGTCGCCCGGATCTGCCGGCAGAGTTTTCTGACCTGCCGTTCGACCGGGGTGTCGTCGGTATGGCGCGGTCGCAGAACCCGAACTCGGCCAATTCGCAGTTCTTCATCATGTTTCAGGAAGGCTATTTCCTGAATGGTCAGTACACCGTCGTTGGCACCGTGACCGAAGGCATGGATGTGGTCGACGCGATCAAGCGTGGTGAGGGTCGCAACGGTGAAGTCATGGGCCGTCCGGATGTGATGAGCACAGTGACGGTGACCGAATGATCTGAGTGTGCGTGGCCCAGTCGGGCCACGCGCATGTTTTGCCGTTGCCGCCTTCGGGCGGCATCGGCGCTTGACGCAGTTTGCAAAGTCACGCCTCCGGCAGGAGGGTTTGCAAATTTGCAGTGGCGCATTTGCGTATTTGTAAAAAGAAGAAGCATGGGATCGCGCCCCGTCACAGACGCGTGTGTTGGGCTGTGCAGGTAGGTTTTTTTGCGGCAAGCTGACCCCATTGTGGGGGAGGTTTTGTCATGCGTGGAACGATACTGTCGTTGTTCGTTGCGGTTCTGCTTGCCTCATCAGCGGTGGCCGGCCCCGAGTTCTGGCGGCATGAATGGCCGCAGACCGATTTCGAGAAGACCTCTGTGCCCAACTGGGTGGAGATCCTGTCTGGCGGCCCGCCCAAGGATGGTATTCCTGCGCTGGACAACCCCACTTTCGTGCGCGCCTCGGGCAAGACCGAGGTCGACCCGACCGAGCCGGTGATCACGCTGGAGATTGGGGCTGAGGTGCGGGCTTATCCCATCCGATATCTCACTTGGCATGAAATCGTGAATGACACTGTGGGCGGCGTGCCGGTTGCGGTGACGTTCTGTCCGCTCTGCAATTCGGCGCTGACCTTTGACCGGCGGGTGCAGGGGCGGGTTCTGTCCTTCGGTGTGTCCGGCAAGCTGCGCAATTCGGACATGATCATGTATGACCGCGAAACCGAAAGCTGGTGGCAGCAGGCGATTGGAGAAGCCATTGTCGGCGATCTGACCGGCGCCGAGTTGGACACTTTACCCAGCTGGATGGAAAGCTGGGCCGAGTTTGTGTCGCGGCATCCCGACGGGCTGGTGATGGCCGAACCGGGATATAACCGCGATTACGGGCGCAACCCCTATGAAGGCTATGACAGTTCGACCCGGCCGTTCCTTTATTCCGGTGAAATGCCGCCGCATGGCATCGACGCACTGGCCCGCGTGGTGCGGGTTGGCGACCGGGCCTGGCCGATGGAGCGGCTGGCGCGCGAAGGCGAAGTGCGCGAGGCGGGCGTCGTGATCTCGTGGCGGGCGGGGCAGGCCTCGGCCCTGGATACGGCGCGCATCGGAGCCGGGCGCGATGTCGGGTCGATCCGCGTGCGCGACGGGCAGGGCCGCGACGTGCCGCATGACGTGATGTTCGCCTTTGCCTATCACGCCTTTTGGCCGGATGGGGATTGGATGCTGGGCAACTGACGCGTTGGCGTTTCAGTCCAGACGTTTTTCCATGAAGACTCGTAGATTGTCGTCAAGCTTATGCTTGGGCGGTGCACGGTGCAGGATTCGAAACCCAAGGCTCTCGTAGAAGCTCCAAAGCCAATGCGCGATGTCCAATGTGCTGAGCGACAGAAGAGTAACCCTCCGGTCCCGCGCTTCGGTCTCTATCCGTTGCATCAGGGAACGCCCTATTCCCGCTTTTGCGTGGTCTTCCAGAACGCCGACAAGGTCGATTTGCCAACTGGTGTCTGAGATCGCATCGACAATGGCGACTCCGACAATCTGGCCATCCACCACAGCTGCCCACGCGCGTTTGTCGGCAATCGCGTCGGGCAGATAGTCATAGGGATTTTGAGTGGTGTCAGGTGACAGACCGATGAGAGCAAGATAGCGCTCGAAGGCTGTATTGATGACCAGGTTTGCCCGTTCGCTTTCCTGCGACCGCAGATGCCTGATGTCTGGCAGCGGTCGCAGGGGCAGCCGTGTCATCCGTCAGCTCATTTTCACAAGCGCATGGCGCTTTTTGCCAGCGCTGAGCTTGATCGGGTTGGCCAGTGCAGCTGCGTCGATCATGAGCCCCGCATCGGTAAGCGGTGCATCGTCGATCTTGGCGCCGTTCTCTGCGATCAGGCGTTTGGCTTCCTTGCCGGTCTTCGCAAGGCCCGTGCGCACGATCAGCTGTACGATCGAAATACCGTCGCCGAGCTCGTCCGAGGTGAGGGCAACCGTCGGCAAATCATCCCCGATGCCGCCTTTCTCGAACACTTCGCGCGCGGTGGCCTCGGCTGCAGCCGCAGCTTCGGCCCCGTGGCAGAGCGTTGTCACCTCGTTGGCGAGGATGATCTTGGCGTCGTTGATCTCGGAGCCTGCGAGCGCACCAAGGCGGTCACATTCGTCGATCGGCAGTTCTGTGTAGAGTTTGAGGAACCGGCCTACATCCGCATCTGTCGTGTTGCGCCAGAACTGCCAGAACTCGTAGGGGCTGCGCATGTCGGCATTGAGCCAGACCGCGCCATCGGCGGATTTGCCCATCTTCTTGCCGTCGCTGGTGGTCAGCAGCGGCGAGGTCAGGCCGTAAATCTCGTGATCCAGCACACGGCGGGTGAGGTCGATGCCGTTGACGATATTGCCCCACTGGTCCGATCCGCCGAACTGCACCAGACACCCGTAGCGGCGGTTCAACTCGAGGAAGTCATAAGCCTGCAGGATCATGTAGTTGAATTCGAGGAAGGACAGCGACTGTTCGCGGTCGAGGCGCGATTTGACGCTCTCAAACGACAGCATCCGGTTCACGCTGAAATGCCGCCCGATGTCGCGCAGGAAATCGAGGTAGTTGAGTTCGTCCAGCCATTCGGCATTGTTGAGCATCAATGCCCCTGTGGGGCCGTCTTCGTAGCTGATGTATTTGGCAAAGACCTGCTTGATGCCGTCGATATTGTCGTCGATCTGCGCTGGTGTCAGCAACGGTCGCTCGTCCGCGCGGAATGACGGATCTCCCACCTTCGTTGTGCCACCACCCATGAGGGTGATCGGCTTGTGCCCGGTTTTTTGCAGCCAGCGCAACATCATGATCTGGATGAGGCTGCCCACATGCAGCGACTTGGCCGTTGCATCGAACCCGATATAGCCCGGCACCACGCCCTTGATCAGCGCCTCGTCAAGGCCCTGATAATCGGTGCAATCGGCGAGAAAGCCACGCTCCATCATGACGCGCATGAAGTCCGATTTGGGATGGTAGGTCATGGGGTTGCCTCGTTATAGAATGGTGAGGGCAGCTATACGCAGGGCAGGGGAAAAGGTGAAGGGCAAGTTGGCAGATCCGATCTGGGCCTTGGGCGCGATGTCGGGCACGTCTTTGGACGGGGTCGATGCGGCGCTGGTGCTGACGGACGGGGTGACGATTTCCGAGTTCGGCGCGTCGGGCTATCGCGCCTATATGACCGAGGAACAGGCGGTGCTGCGGGCGTCATTGGGCAAGTGGCCGGAAGACGATCTGGATGACGCTGCGGCGGTTGTGTTGAACGGACATATTGAAACCTTGCGGAGCTTTGACGCGGATGTGGTTGGCTTTCACGGCCAGACACTGGCGCATGATCCGCATGGGCGGGGCACACATCAACTGGGCGATGGCGCGGCTTTGGCAGAGGCGCTGGGGCGCACGGTGGTCTGGGATTTCCGGTCAACCGATGTGGAGATGGGCGGCGAAGGCGCGCCTCTGGCTCCGTTCTTTCACTGGGCCTGCGCGAAATGGATCGGGGCGGAAACGCCGCTGGCCTTTCTCAATCTTGGCGGCGTGGGCAACCTGACTTGGGTCGATCCGACATCCGATAAACCGGACGCTCCGGGCGCTTTGTTGGCCTTTGACACAGGACCCGCCAATGCGCCGATCAATGACCTTATGATGGAGCGGCGCGGTTTGGCATTCGACAGGGGCGGTGCATTGGCATCGCAGGGGCAGGTTGTGGACGGTGCTTTGGAGTTGTTCCTCGAGGAAGGTTATTTCCGAAAGATGCCGCCCAAGTCACTGGATAGGAACGATTTTTCCCTGATGCTCGATCTTGTGCGCGAGCTGGATGATGCCGATGCCGCGGCCACAATGACGGCGATGGCGGCGGCTGCAGTGATGCAAGGGATGGAACATTGCCCGCAACCGCCCGACCGTGTGCTGGTCACTGGTGGCGGTCGGCACAACCCGGTGTTGATGGCAATGTTGGCCTCGGCGCTGGATTGCCCGGTTGAGCCGGTCGAGGCGGTTGGGCTCGATGGCGACATGCTCGAGGCGCAGGCTTTCGCCTATCTCGCGGTACGGGTGATGCGCGGTTTGCCTACCTCGGCACCCGGTACCACGGGGGTGCGCGCCCCGGTGGGCGGCGGTCAGATTTCGCGGGTTTGACCCACATGTAACAAAGGAACGGCTAAAGGCTCATGGAACGGCGGAACTGCCGCAGCCCGTTGCTGTTCTGCTCTGGTTAAAAAATACTTCGGGGAGCGCGAGGGGCTGGCCCCTCGCTTACAACGCTTCAGCCGCCTGTATGGCTCATATGACGCGACACGCGGCCATCGACGGTCTGACGGGAATAGTCGAAATCATGCCCTTTGGGCTTCAGCGTGATTGCGTCCCGGATGGCCTGTTCGAGCGGCGCATCGCTGTTGGGGTGGTTGCGCAGGGCCGAGCGCAGGTCGGCATTGTCTTCCTGCCCCAGGCACATGAAAAGCTCTCCGGTGCAGGTCAGACGGACACGGTTGCAGCTTTCGCAGAAATTGTGGGTGAGCGGCGTGATGAAGCCGATCTTCTGGCCGGTCTCCTCGATCCGGACATAGCGCGCGGGTCCGCCGGTGCGTTCGGGCAGGTCCGTCAGTGTGTATTGTTTGCGCAGTTCATCGCGCAGATCGCTGAGTTTCCAATACTGGCCCAAACGGTCTTCGTTGCCGATATCGCCCATGGGCATCACCTCGATGAAAGTGAGATCCATGTCGCGGCTCTTGCACCATTCGGTGAGGGTGAACAGCTCGTCCTCGTTGAAGCCTTTGAGCGCCACTGTGTTGATCTTGACCCGCATGCCCGCCTTCTGCGCGGCATCAATTCCCTTGATCACCTGCGGCAAGCGTCCCCAGCGGGTGATGTCGGCGAATTTCTTGTCGTCCAGCGTGTCGAGCGAGATGTTGATGCGGCGCACGCCAGCGGCATAGAGGTCGTCCGCAAAGCGGTCGAGCTGCGAGCCATTGGTTGTCAGCGTTAACTCTTTGAGCGTACCCGCATCCAAGTGCCGTGTCATTGACCGGAAGAAGGTCATGATGTCCCGCCGGACCAGCGGTTCCCCGCCGGTGATACGCAGCTTTTCAACGCCCAGCCGGATAAAGGTGGAGCACATGCGATCCAGCTCTTCCAGGGTCAGCAGCTCCTTCTTTGGCAAAAAGGTCATGTTTTCCGACATGCAATAGACGCAGCGGAAGTCGCAGCGGTCGGTGACGGAGACGCGAAGATAGGTGATCGCGCGCTGGAAGGGGTCAATAAGCGGTGTCATGCCGGGGAGCCTAGCCTTTCGTCACAGAGTGGGCAAGTATGGCGCGACACTGAAATTCGAGACGAAGGTCGGAGGCCAGGATGCGAAAGACGTTTGGAATTCTGGGGCTTTGCGGGGTCTTGGCGGGATGTGGCGCTTTGGGCATTGCGCCCGACGCTGGTCCTGCCGATGGCGATGGTCAAACGCGCCCGCAATCCCGGCCCGAAGCCTTGCAAACTGAAACGCGGCGCCCCCCAACCACGGCGCGCACGGCAGAGGCGTTTGACACCACGACTGCCGAAGAACGCGCTGCGGCAGCGGCTCCGGCGGCAACCGTTGCTGAGCAGGCTTTGGGCAGCACCATCGTGTCCCTGGGCAACCCGGCGCAACCGGGCTTCTGGCTTGAGACACCGCTTGTCACGGCAGCCGCCAAGGGGCGGGTGGTCTATCCCGGAACCGGCGAAACCGTGCAGGTCGATCTGATCCCCATTACGGACGGAGGGAGCCGGTTGTCCCTGCCTGCGATGCGGTTGCTTGGTGTGCCTCTGACCGATTTGGTCGAGGTTCAGGTGTTCTCAGGCGGGTAGGTGACGCGCGGCTTCTTTGCGGGCAAAGGGCTTCATCTGGTCGCCGTGGGCAGCGAGAAAGGCGCGGGTGCGATCCGGATCGTGTTTTGACAGGTCGCGCAGCCACCATGCCACAGACTTTTGGATGAACCAGTCGGGGTCGGACACGTAACCGGCGGCCCAGCCGAGAATGCGGTCCCGGGCGGCGGTTTCCTCGGGCGTGGGGTGGTTCTGCTTGGTCCAGGGCAGGGTTATGACCAGTGCGGCCCGGCGGGTCCACATGTGGTCGCTGGTGGTCCATGTTTCGACCGTGTCGAGGCGCGCGGGATCGGCGGTCAGGCGGCGTTGTCCTGCCATGCAGGCATGATCGGCGATGGCCCAGCTGTCGAAATCGGGCACCCATGATGCAACGAGTCGCCACACATCCGCGTCCGACGGTTTGATCCGAGCCTGAGTGAGAAGCTTGGCCGCAGCGACCCGTGCTTCGAAGATATTCGTGGTCCAAAGGTCGCGGGCCAGGTCGAGGCGCTTGGCCAAGTCCAAGGCCTGACGCCAGTCGCGCACCAGGATATCGGTATCCGGGTTCGCCACACCCAGATAGGGGCGGTCGATCTTGTGATAGGCTGCCATCTGCTCTGCGCGCCCGGGTTCGGTTTTGGCGCGCAGTTGGCTCAAGGCGTCGTCCAGCGTCATTCCACGGTGACGGATTTGGCCAGGTTGCGCGGCTGGTCCACATCAGTGCCTTTGGCGATGGCGGCGTGGTAGGCGATCAGTTGCGCGGGCAGCGCATAGAGAAGGGGCGACAGCACCGGGTCGACCGAAGGCAGGATGATGGTGCGCCAGACATCCGCGCCTGCCGCTTCGGCACCAGAGGCGTCGGTGATCAGGCAGACCTTTCCGCCGCGGGCCATGACTTCCTGCATGTTTGACACTGTCTTTTCGAAAAGTGCATCACGCGGGGCCATGACGATCACCGGAACGTTCTTGTCGATCAGCGCGATGGGACCGTGTTTGAGTTCACCTGACGCATAAGCTTCGGCGTGTATGTAGCTGATTTCTTTAAGCTTAAGAGCACCTTCGAGTGCCAGGGGATACATCAGGCCACGTCCGAGGAAAAGCACGTCCCGGGCTTCGGCAATCTTGTGTGCGGCATCGGCCATAGTCGGATCACGATCCAACGCGACGTTGAACAGGCCAGGCAGCGCCCGCAATTGAGTCAGTTTTTCGGCCAGCTGATCCGGTGTCATCACGCCGCGTTTCACAGCTGCATCGAGTGCCAGAAGCAGCAAGGTGTTCAACTGACAGGTGAAGGCTTTGGTGGACGCAACGCCAACTTCGACACCGGCATGAATTGGCAGGGCCACGTCGCTTTCCCGAGCAATGGAGCTTTCGGCGACGTTGACCACCGACAGGATGCTGTCGGCCTTGCCCTTGCAATAGCGCAGCGCAGCCAGAGTGTCCGCGGTTTCGCCGGATTGTGAGACAAACAGTGCAACGGTGCGGGGGGTGATCGGAGGTTCGCGGTAGCGGAATTCGGACGCGATATCGACTTCGACTGGCATCTGCGCGAGCTGTTCGAACCAGTATTTCGCGGTCAGGCAGGCGTAAAACGCGGTGCCGCAGGCCACCATGGTCAGACGGTCGATCTTTGCGAAATCGGGGAGGGTGTCGGGCAGAACGATGGTGTTGCCATCAAGATAGGCGCGCAGAGCATCGGCCAGCACGGTGGGCTGTTCGGCGATTTCCTTGGCCATGAAATGCTTGTACCCGGCCTTGTCCACACGGGTGGCATCGGTGTTGATGGTGCGGCTTGGCCGTGTCACGTGCGCGCCGCTTTCATCAAAGATATCAAGTGTCTGCCGCGTCAGGACAGCGCAATCTCCCTCTTCGAGATAGGTGATCGTGTCGGTCATGGGCGCCAGCGCGATGGCGTCCGATCCGACATACATTTCACCATCTCCATGGCCGATCGCCAGCGGGCTTCCCTTGCGGGCGGCGACGATCAGATCGTCCTCACCGTCGAAGAGAAACGCCAGAGCAAACGCACCTTCCAGACGGGCCAGACAGGCGCGAGCGGCGTCTACGTGGGGCATACCCTGCTGGATGTAGTGGTGCGTCAGGAGCGCCACCGTTTCCGTGTCGGTGTCGGTTTGGGGCGTGATCTGGTGTTGCGCGAGTTCCGCGCGCAGGTCTTTGTAATTCTCGATGATCCCGTTGTGGACCACGGCCACTGGACCAGACTGGTGGGGGTGCGCATTCTTGGTGTTGGGTTCGCCATGGGTCGCCCAGCGGGTGTGGCCGATGCCGGATTTGCCCGGCAACGGATCATGGACCAAAAGATCGGAGAGGTTCACCAGCTTGCCCACCGCGCGGCGTCGGTCCAGCGCGCCGTTGTTGACAGTCGCGATCCCCGCACTGTCATAGCCGCGATATTCAAGCCGCTTGAGCGCCTCTACCAAAAGCGGGGCCGCTTCGTGCTGCCCCAATACGCCAACGATCCCACACATAGATTTAACCCTTTGCCTGTTTGGCTTTCTTGGCGCGCAACATGCTGAACAGCTTGCGCGCGAATCCCGGTTTGTTGCTCTGCTCTGTCCGCGCGATGGCCATGGCCCCGTCCGGTACGTCCTTGGTCACAGTTGTGGCGGTTGCCGTCATGGCCTCATTGCCCACGGTAACGGGAGCCACCAGCATCGTGTTCGACCCGATGAACGTGTCTCGTCCGATGGTGGTCTTGTGCTTCATCACGCCATCATAATTGCAGGTGATGGTACCTGCGCCGATATTCGTACGCGCGCCGATTTCGGCATCGCCAATATAAGTCAGGTGATTGACCTTAGCGCCCTCGTCGATGCTGGCGTTCTTGATCTCAACGAAGTTGCCGATATGCACGTTTTCGGCCAGTTCCGCACCGGGGCGCAGGCGCGCGAAGGGGCCGACGATGGCGCCACGGCTGACATGCGCGCCTTCAAGATGGCTGAATGCGCGGATGCGGGCACCGGATTCGACGGTGACACCGGGGGCGAAAACCACGTTGGGTTCGATCTCTGCATCGCGGCCGATGATCGTGTCGAAGGACAGGAACACCGTGTCAGGGGCCTGCATCATCACACCGTCTTCGATCAGTTCCCGGCGCTTGGTCTGTTGAAACAGGGCTTCGGCGGCGGCGAGTTCCATGCGGGAATTGATGCCAAGGGTTTCGGCTTCGCGACAGGTCACGGCCGTTGCCGTCAAGCCGCGCCCATTGGCGATCCCGACAATGTCAGGAAGGTAATATTCGCCAGCAGCGTTGTCGTTGCCGACGGCGGCGATCAATTCAAGAAGCGTTGCGGCATCTGCGCAGATCACACCGGAATTACAGAGTGTTACCGCGCGTTCCTCGTCTGATGCGTCCTTGAATTCCACAATGCGCGACAGCGATGTGCCGTCCATGATGAGGCGGCCATAACGCCCCGGATCGGCGGCCTCGAACCCCAGCACGACAACATCATGCGCCGCACGTGCGGCAATCATCTGTTCCAGCGTTTCGGTGGTGATGAAGGGCGTGTCGCCATAAAGCACGATCACATCGCCCTCGAACCCTTTCAATGCGTCGCGCGCCTGTGCCACGGCATGAGCGGTGCCAAGTTGTTCGGTCTGCCTGACGGCAATCGCGTCCGCGTCAAACTCCTGTGCCGCGGCTTCGACCAATTCCGCACCGTGACCGGTCACGACGATTGTGCGCTCAGGCTCCAGGGCCGAGGCGGACAGCATCGCGTGGTGCAACAACGGGGCGCCACCGATCTTGTGCAGGACCTTCGGAAGGTCCAACTCCATACGTGTGCCCTTGCCTGCCGCAAGAATGACCAAGGCTATGCTCATCAGGTTTCTCTTTGTGTTTTGCCTGTGGTCCTTTTATCGGTCTGGTTGCGTGCCGCAAGGCGCGAGATTTCACACATGGTTGCGACTTGTGACAGGAGAGACGCGGTGCGGACGGTAATTTTCGATCTCGACGGCACGCTGGCCGACACAAGTGGCGACCTGAT
The DNA here is from genome assembly GCF_048006345.1 of Marivita sp. Classification (GTDB taxonomy): domain Bacteria; phylum Pseudomonadota; class Alphaproteobacteria; order Rhodobacterales; family Rhodobacteraceae; genus Marivita. Next base: position 842,582 of record NZ_CP180351.1, read on the forward strand.
CGCGGCGGCCAACCATTGCTTTGACATGATGGGGTTTGAGACGCGGCTTGATCCCAAAAACGACGCAGCAACGGCGCTGCGGGGTGGACGGGCCATGCTGACACTAGGATTGGAAAGGGCTGGGCAGTATTCCGCCGACCTGATCGACCAGTATTATCCGGTGCTGCTCACCGCCTATGGAGATGCCATCGACACGCACACGGTACTCTATCCCGGTGCGATGGAAGCGGTCGAGGCGCTCAAGTCAAACGGGATCGCTGTGGGCATCTGCACCAATAAGCCAGAAGGTCTGGCGGAAACGCTGATGACACGTCTTGGGGTTCGGGATGCGTTCGGATCGCTGATCGGTGCCGACACGCTGCCGACGCGAAAGCCGGATGCAGCGCCCTATATCGCAGCGGTTGAGCGGGCGGGTGGCGTGGTCAAGCAGAGCTGCCTGATTGGCGATACCGTGACCGACCGCGACACCGCCCGTGCGGTGGGCGTGGCCTGTGTGCTGGTTGGATTCGGTCCGGCAGGCGGCGACATGGCCGCGCTGGAGCCGGATGCGATCATTCAGCATTTCGACGAATTGCCCGAGGTGGCGTTGCGTTTGTTGGCGTAAACGGGCGTCATCCTCGGGCAAGACCCGAGGATGGAGGTACTTACTCCGACCCGTATAGTGGGACCGTCGACATCGACACCTTTGCCGATCCATCCGTCAATTCGGCCGCATGGGCGATGTAGATCAGCGTCTGGTTCTTTTCATCAAAGATGCGCTTCACCCTCAGCGACTTGAGGATGATCGACCGCGACGCGCGGAACACGTCCTCGCCGCTGTCGCTTCGGTCGATATCGCCAATCGTGATCGGGCCTGTCTGGCGGCAGGAAATCGATGCGTTCGAGGGGTCTTCGAACCAGTTGCCTTTGCTCAGCCGGTCGATCAAACCGCGTTCGAAATAGGCGATGTGGCAGGTTACGCCCTCCACATCCGGGTCGGCGATGGCCTCGATGATGATGTCATTGCCAACCCAGTCGACGCCGACCTCGCCCACCTGCTTGGCTTGAGCAGTGCCAAATGCAGCCAGACCAAGCAGGCAAGCGATACCAAATTTTTTCATGTGTCGTCCTTAAAAATGAATGATGCCGTATTCGCCGATGTCGGGCTTTGCCTTGGAAAAGTTCGCCTTGATCGTTTCGAACAGGTACTTGGCGGTGCCATCGCTAGCCCAGATTTCGGCCTCTGTCGGAGTGTATTTCATCAGCCGGACCGAGTCATCCTCACGACCGTTCTCGAACCATGCGGCGGCCATCGGCGACCAAAGCTCGTCCAACTTGTCGTCATCCTGCGAGGCGGCAAGGTGGCCCTTGATGGTGCCGTACATGTGGCCTGCCGAATCGCAGAGGTAGATGTCGGCGGTTTCTCCCGCCTTCGCGGCCACGAATGTGTCATGATCGGCGGAGGTGATGAACCATATCGCCCCGTCCTCTTTGCGTGCCAGGGGCGACATCGGCACCGGTGTGCCGTTGCCCGCGCCCAGCAATACAACGTGGATTTTGCTCATATTGCTCCAGAAAGTCTCGGTGAGTGTCGCGGTCATCAGAATGTCCTTTCGCTATTTTGCGCTTCAGGCAGTCAACGCCCGATGCCGCGGACAGTTCCTTGCGCTTGACCTGACGACAGAGTTTCCCGTAGGATTTGAACAAGTGTTCAATAAATCCGCTCGGGGGAGAGGCGAATGTTCAACGCGACCATGCAGTTCGATCTTGGCGAAGACGTCAATTCCCTGCGCGAGATGGTCCATCGCTGGGCGCAGGAACGCGTCAAGCCGATGGCGGCCGAGATTGACCGGTCGAACAATTTCCCACCCGAGCTTTGGACCGAAATGGGAGAGCTTGGTCTTCTGGGCATCACCGTTGACGAGGAATACGGCGGTGCGGGAATGGGCTATCTGGCGCATACCGTTGCGGTGGAGGAGGTGGCGCGGGCATCGGCCTCAGTGTCGCTGTCCTATGGGGCGCATTCCAACCTTTGTGTGAACCAGATCAAGCTGAACGGAAATCCTGACCAGAAGGTAAAATATCTGCCCAAGTTGATTTCCGGGGAACATGTCGGGGCTCTCGCTATGTCCGAACCGGGGGCCGGGTCGGACGTGGTTTCCATGAAGCTCCGCGCGGAAAAGCGGAACGATCACTACCGGCTGAACGGCAACAAATACTGGATCACCAATGGCCCGGATGCGGACACGCTGGTGGTCTATGCCAAGACCGACCCCGATGCCGGGTCCAAGGGGATCACGGCGTTCCTGATCGAAAAGACGATGAAGGGTTTTTCCACCAGCCCACATTTCGACAAGCTGGGGATGCGGGGATCGAACACCGCCGAGCTGATCTTTGACGATGTCGAAGTGCCATTCGAGAATGTGCTGGGCGAAGAGGGCAAGGGCGTGCGCGTTTTGATGTCCGGTCTGGATTACGAACGCGTTGTGCTGGCGGGCATTGGGCTTGGCATCATGGCCGCCTGTCTGGACGAGATCATGCCCTACATGGCCGAGCGCAAGCAGTTCGGGCAGCCGATTGGCACTTTCCAGCTGATGCAGGGCAAGATGGCAGACATGTACACGGCCATGAATTCGGCCCGTGCTTATGTCTACGAGGTCGCCAAGGCTTGTGACCGTGGGGATGTCACCCGGCAGGATGCTGCCGCCTGCTGCCTTTATGCCAGCGAACAAGCGATGGTGCAGGCGCATCAGGCGGTGCAGGCGATGGGCGGTGCAGGCTTCCTGTCCGACGCGCCGGTCGCGCGGATTTTCCGCGATGCCAAGCTGATGGAGATCGGCGCGGGCACGTCCGAGATCCGGCGCATGCTGGTGGGACGCGAGATGATGGCAGCGATGGTTTAGAACAATGGCGCGTTGGGTCTGGTGGGCGCCCCTTGGGCTTGCCACGCTGGTCGGCGCACTCTTGGCGTTCCGCTTTGGCTGGATCGCCGCGACGATAACGGAGACGGACGTGATCAACGCGATGGCGACCCGCTATGTAACGCAAGACGGTGGACCCGGGGCATCTTCGAGGGATTGTGTAGGGCTGGCCGGGCAGATCGAGGGTGCCTGGATCACCGTCCGTTGCGGCGATTTCGCCTACCATGTGAACCGGTTTGGTCGGCTGATGGCGACCAACGGGTCTGGATTTGAAAGGCCGTCGATATGACCACTCGCCCGATGCTGCGCTCTGCGCCCTATGATGTCTTGTGCAAAGGCTTTGACTGGGATCTTCCGGCCTCTCTCAACCTTGCGCGTCAGGTCTGTGACGGTTGGGCCGCGACAGAGCCAGACCGCGTTGCGATTATCGAAGTCACGCCAGACCGCGTGCGGCGGATCAGCTACGGCGATCTTTGGTACCGCTCGCGGCAGGTCGAAGTCGCTTTGATCGAACGCGGCGTGATGAAAGGCGACCGGGTGGGTGTGCTGCTCTCGCAATCACCGCTTTGCGCTGCGGCCCATATCGCGGCATGGCGGCTTGGGGCGATCTCGGTGCCGCTGTTCAAACTGTTCCGCACCGACGCATTGAAATCCCGGATCGAAGATGCGGGGCTTGGCGTGGTGGTGACGGACCTTGAGGGGGTTGTGCAACTGACCGGGCTGGGTGTGGCGACCGTCACGCGCAGCGATCTTGGCGCATCTTCCGGCACTCGCGCGATTGTCGAGACCGGGCCGGATGACGCTGCGGTTCTGATCTACACCAGCGGTACCACAGGTGCTCCAAAAGGCGCACTGCACGGACATCGTATTCTGACCGGCCACCTGCCGGGGGTTGAGATGAGCCACGATTTTCTGGGGCAGGACGGCGATGTAATCTGGACGCCCGCCGATTGGGCGTGGATCGGCGGCTTGTTCGATGTGCTGATGCCGGGGCTGGCGCTTGGGGTGCCTGTGGTGGCTGCGCGAATGCCGAAATTCTCGGTCGAGGAATGCGCGCGGATTTGCCGGGAAGGCACTGTGCGCAATGTCTTTTTCCCGCCGACCGCCTTGCGGATGCTCAAGGCGGCGGATGCAAAGATCGAGGGCCTGCGCTCGGTCGCCAGCGGAGGTGAGCCGCTTGGGGCCGAGATGCTCGCTTGGGGGCGTGAGGCGTTTGGCGTGACGATCAACGAATTTTACGGCCAGACCGAATGCAACATGATCGTGTCGTCCTGCGGAGCATCCTTTGACGCCGTCCCAGGCTCCATGGGCCGCGCCGTGCCGGGGCATCAGGTGGCGGTGATCGGCGAAGACGGGTTGCCCTGCGAGGGTGAGGGCGACATCGCCGTGCGGCGCGGATCGGCGTCGATGATGCTCGAATACTGGCGCAAACCCGACGCGACGGTCGAGAAATACCGCGGCGATTGGATGCTCACCGGGGATCGCGGCATCAAGGAAGGGGACACGATCACCTTTCTGGGGCGCGAGGACGACGTGATCACCTCTTCGGGGTATCGGATCGGCCCGGCGGAGATCGAGGACTGCCTGCTGACCCATCCGGCGGTGGCAACCTGTGGTGTGGTGGGCAAACCCGATGCGCTGCGGACCGAGATCGTCAAGGCCTATGTGGTGCTCAAGGAGGGGGTTAACGCCTCGGTCACAGATCTTCAGGATTGGGTGAAGGATCGGCTGGCAAGTTATTCTTATCCAAGGGAAATCGATTTTTTGGAGGAGCTGCCCATGACCGTCACGGGCAAGGTGATCCGCAAGGAACTGAAAGCGCGCGCTGCTCAGGAGGGCAAGGCATGAAACGGCGATTGATGATTGCGGCGCTGCTCTGCGTTCCGCAGTTTGGCATGGCACAGGAGCTCAAGATCGACGAGCAGATCGTGCGTGACTGCTTTGAGAATACCGAGATCGGTGCGCTCTATCCCCTCTGTCTCGGAGAAGCATCCGGCCAGTGCCAGGAACTGCCGGGGGGATCGACGACCATCGGGATTGCGGACTGTATCCAGGCGGAAACCGCGATGTGGGATGTGATCCTGAACGAGGAATACAAATGGACCCAGATGGCCAATGAAACGGCGGACGAACAGGGGTTCTCTCAGGTACTGGACCGCTCGGACGCGTTGCGGGACGCGCAACGGGCATGGATCGCCTTTCGCGATGCCGATTGCACGGCGCGTTATGCAATGTGGCAGGACGGCACGATCCGCACAATCGTGGGGGCCAATTGTCATCTGACGATGACGGCACAGCGGGCCATCGAGCTGCGCGACATGCGGGGGCAATAGGATGAAACTTCGGTCACAGGCGATTGCGTCGTCGGAACAGTTCAAGTCGAACCGCGCCGCCCATGAAGAAGCGCTGCGCGTGGTGCGTGAGGCCGCTGAACTGGCGGCGGCGGGCGGTGGCGAACGGGCGCGCGATCGGCATGTCTCGCGCGGCAAGATGCTGCCCCGCGACCGGGTGGCGAACCTGCTTGACCCCGGATCGCCCTTTCTGGAAGTGGGCGCTACGGCAGCGCACGGGCTTTATGACGGGGCCGCGCCCTGCGCCGGGGTGATCGCAGGTGTGGGTCGGGTGATGGGCCGTCAGGTCATGGTGGTGTGCAACGACGCCACCGTGAAGGGCGGCACCTATTATCCGATGACGGTCAAGAAACACCTCCGCGCGCAGGAGATCGCCGAGGAAAACCATCTGCCCTGCATTTACCTGGTCGATAGCGGCGGTGCGAACCTGCCCAATCAGGATGAGGTCTTCCCCGACCGCGACCATTTTGGACGCATCTTCTACAATCAGGCGCGGATGAGCGCGAAGGGGATCGCGCAGATCGCCGTTGTAATGGGGTCCTGCACGGCGGGCGGCGCCTACGTGCCCGCGATGTCGGATGTGACCATCATCGTGAAGGAGCAGGGGACGATCTTCCTCGCCGGTCCGCCTTTGGTGAAAGCTGCAACTGGCGAGGTTGTCACAGCCGAGGATCTGGGCGGCGGTGACGTGCACACGCGGCTGTCCGGTGTGGCGGATTATCTGGCCGAAGATGACGGGCATGCGTTGGCGCTGGCACGGCGGGCGGTAGGGTCACTCGGGAGTGCCGGGCTGAAGCCCGGCCTACGCGTGGCGGCGGAGGATCCGGCGTATGATCCGGACGAGATTTTCGGCGTTGTTCCAGGCGACCTGCGCACGCCCTATGACATCCGCGAGGTGATCGCGCGGGTGGTGGATGGATCGTATTTCGACGAGTTCAAACCGCGTTTTGGTGAGACATTGGTGACGGGGTTTGCCCATGTCGACGGCTGGCCGGTGGGCATCGTCGCCAACAACGGCGTGCTGTTTTCCGAGGCCGCCCAGAAAGGTGCGCACTTCGTCGAGCTTTGTTCGCAACGCAAGATCCCGCTGGTGTTCCTGCAAAACATCACGGGCTTCATGGTGGGGCGGAAATACGAGAACGAGGGCATCGCGCGGCACGGGGCGAAGATGGTGACGGCTGTGGCCTGCACCTCGGTTCCCAAGATCACGATGCTGGTGGGTGGATCGTTCGGGGCCGGCAATTACGGCATGTCGGGGCGGGCCTATCAGCCACGGTTCCTCTGGACCTGGCCGAACTCGCGCATTTCCGTGATGGGCGGTGAACAGGCGGCAGGCGTGCTCGCCACGGTCAAGCGCGACGCCATCGAACGCGGCGGCGGGACGTGGTCGGCTGAGGAAGAGGCGGAATTCAAGCGTCCGACCATCGAGATGTTCGAGGAACAGGCGCACCCGCTTTATGCCTCGGCCCGGCTGTGGGATGACGGGATCGTGGACCCCCGTAAGACCCGCGCGGTGCTGTCACTGTCGCTGGAGGCGGCGCTGAACGCGCCCATCGAGGATACGCGGTTTGGTGTGTTCCGGATGTAATTGGGGGCTGGCCCCCAAACACAGGTCGAATTGGGGGCCAGCCCGTCGCCATTGGGCTTGAACCAATGGCGCAACAATGGCGACCCCCCGGAGTTTACGGGCAAGATGAAGAGAAGCGGTGGTGCGAGATGTTTGATACGATCCTGATAGCCAACCGGGGCGAGATTGCCTGCCGGGTGATCGACACCTGCCGCCGTATGGGTGTGCGCACCGTGGCGGTGCATTCGGATGTGGATGCGCAGGCGCGCCATGTGGAGATGGCGGATGTGGCGGTCTCGCTTGGGGGTGCATCACCTGCCGAAAGTTACCTGCGCGGCGATGCGATCATCGCAGCAGCACAGGCAACGGGCGCGCAGGCGATCCATCCGGGCTATGGGTTCCTGTCGGAAAACCCGGATTTCGTCGACGCCGTCGAGGCGGCGGGGCTGGTGTTCATCGGCCCCTCGGCCAAGGCGATCCGGGCGATGGGGCTCAAGGATGCCGCCAAGGCGCTGATGGCGGAGGCGGGCGTTCCCGTCGTGCCGGGCTATCAGGGGAGCGATCAGTCGCCGGAAGTGCTGGCGAAGGAGGCAGAGGCGATTGGCTATCCGGTGCTGATCAAGGCGGTCGCGGGTGGCGGCGGCAAGGGGATGCGGCTGGTGGAGGCTCCCAAGGGGTTTGCAGACGCGCTGGCGTCGGCACAATCGGAGGCGCAGTCCGCCTTTGGCAACCCGCATGTGCTGATCGAGAAATACATCACCAGCCCGCGTCACATCGAGGTGCAGGTGTTCGGCGATGGCACGCGCGCGGTGCATCTCTTCGAACGGGATTGCTCGCTGCAGCGGCGGCACCAGAAGGTGATCGAAGAGGCGCCCGCGCCCGGTATGACGTCCGAGATGCGCGACGCGATGGGGCAGGCTGCGGTGCGTGCGGCGGAGGCGATTGGCTACAAAGGTGCGGGCACGGTCGAGTTCATCGTGGATGGCTCGGACGGGCTGCGCCCTGACGGGTTCTGGTTCATGGAGATGAACACGCGGCTGCAGGTCGAACACCCTGTGACCGAAGCCATCACCGGGGTCGATTTGGTGGAATGGCAGTTGCGGGTGGCGGCGGGAGAGCCTTTGCCCTGTGCGCAAGGTGACCTGACCATCACTGGACACAGCTTTGAGGCACGGCTCTACGCCGAGGATGTGCCAGCCGGGTTCCTGCCCGCCACGGGGCGGCTGGCGCATCTGGCCTTTCCGCATGAGGCGCGGGCCGATACCGGTGTGCGAAGCGGCGACGTGATCAGCCCGCATTACGATCCGATGATTGCCAAGGTGATCGTGCATGGGTCCTCCCGCGCGGTGGCCCTGCGAAAGCTGCGGCGAGCGCTGGCGGAAACACAGGTGGCGGGAACCGTCACCAACCTCGCGTTTTTGGGCGCTTTGGCACGGCACGACGGCTTCTCCGCCGGGAATGTGGACACGGGATTGATCGGGCGCGACCTTACGGTTCTGACGGAGGTGCCGGACCTGACGCCTGCAGTGACAGCACAGGCGGCTCTTGCGCTGGTCGGCTTGGATCGGGTGCCGATGCCTTTGGACGGGTTTGCGCTCTGGTCCCCAGTGGCGCAGGATGTTGCGGTGGCCTGTGGTGAGGAGGTTTACACCTGCCGGATTACAACACGCGCGCCGGGGGAGATCGACGTGGCTGTGAACGCTCAGGTCGTGGCCGCGCGCTTTGGTGCGAATGGCTGGCGCTTTGATGGGCAACCGGGAGCGGCGGTGTTTGTTGAGGAAGCCGTTGCAACGGTGTTCGGCGATCCGACCTATGTGGTGCGTCGGGTTGATCCGCTGGATGTGGAGGCCGGGGCCGGGACGTCGGGCGATCTGATCGAAGCACCGATGCCGGGCCTGGTCCGGCAGGTTTTTGTCAGCGCCGGGGCGTTGGTTGCCAAGGGGGATAGGCTCGCCATACTCGAGGCGATGAAGATGGAGCATTCGCTGCTCGCCGCGCGTGATGGCGTTGTGGCCGAAGTGATGGCAGAGGCCGGATCGCAGGTCGAGGCGGGGGCAGTGCTGATCCGTCTGGAAGAGGAAGAGACATGATCCGACTGCATCATTGCCCGCAGACCCGCTCCATGCGGACCCTCTGGCTGCTCTACGAACTGGAGGTGGACTTCGAGGTGGTGCTGCACGCCTTCGACAAATCGCTGCGGAATCCGGAATACCTGTCGCTGTCCCCTGCCGGGCGGGTTCCCGCGCTTGAGATTGATGGCGAGCGGATGTTCGAGACCGGGGCGATCACCGAATACCTGTGCGAGCGGTTTCCTCAGGCCAATATGGGGCGCGGGCCAGACGACCCGGACAGGATGGCGTGGCTTGTCTGGGTGCATTTTGCCGAAACCATTAGCCAGCACGCGGCGGCGCTGACGCAGCAGCATATCATGCTCTACGAGGATGCGATGCGATCACCCATCGTGATGAAGCTGGAAGCGGCGCGGCTGGGCAAGTGTTACGACGCGATCGAGGCGCGGTTGTCCACGCCGGTTGAGAACCGGGATTACCTGCTGACCAGCGGCTTCTCGGCGGCGGATGTGTCGGTTGGGCAGGCGGTCTACATGGCGCGGCACTTTGCCAAGCTGGATCGACATCCGGCCGTCGCGGAATGGTACGCGCGCATCACCGAGCGACCTGAGTTTCAGAAATCCCTGCCTGAGGCGGGTGCGGGTATTTACACGCAGGACTTTTACCCGGCTTGGGAGACGGGTGGCTGATGGTGTGCTGTGCGTATTTGAAAAGAGAAGAAACAGGAGATTGGCGCTTTGGCTGAGCGGGTCGAGATTTTCGAGGTGGGGCCGCGCGACGGATTGCAGAACGAGGCGCGGCTGATCCCGGTCGAGGAAAAGATCGCGCTGGTCGATTGCCTGTCGCGCGCCGGGTTCCAGCGGATCGAATGCGCCAGTTTCGTCAGCCCGAAATGGGTGCCGCAGATGGCGGATTCGGGGGCGGTGCTGGCCGGGATCACGCGGATTCCCGGGGTGACTTACGCGGCGCTCACGCCGAACATGCGCGGGTTCGAGGACGCGTTGGCCGCCGGGGCTGATGAAGTGGCCATTTTTGGATCGGCCTCCGAAGGGTTTTCCAAGGCAAATATCAACGCGACCATTGCCGAGAGCTTGGAGCGCTTCGCGCCGGTGGCCGCGGCGGCTCAGGAGCTTGGCGTGCGCGTCCGGGGCTATGTGTCCTGTGTGGTGGAATGCCCCTATGACGGGCCGGTCGCGCCGTCCGACGTGGCACGTGTTGTGGCTGCACTCCGTGACATGGGATGTTACGAGGTGTCCCTTGGGGACACGATCGGGCGCGCGACGCCTGAGGGGATTGTCGCCATGTTGAAAGCGGTGCTGGAGGAGATGCCTGCAGAGCGTTTGGCCGGGCACTACCACGACACGGGCGGACTGGCCTGTGACAATGTCGAGGCGTCACTTGGGCTTGGGTTGCGGGTGTTCGACGCGGCTGTTGGTGGTTTGGGGGGCTGTCCCTATGCGCCGGGCGCTGCGGGGAACGTGGCGACGGAGGCCGTGGCGGAACGCGTTGCGTCGCTTGGTTATGAGCACGGGTTGGATATGGGGGTGGTGGCTGAGGCGGCTGCCATGGCGCGGAGGATGCGGGGATGAGCTTGATCCGGGTGGATAAGGACGCGCGCGGGGTGGCGACGCTGACGCTGGCGCGGGAAGACAAACACAACGCGTTGTCGGCGCAGATGATGACCGAGTTGGAAGAGGCGGCACGCGACTTGGCCCGTGACCGGACGGTCCGGGTTGTCGTCTTGTCAGCGGAAGGCAGGACCTTTTGCGCTGGCGGCGATCTGGCGTGGATGCGCGCGCAGTTCGACATGGATGCCGACACGCGCCGGGTGGAAAGCCGTCGGATCGCAACCGTTCTTGGGGCGCTCTATGATCTGCCACAGCCATTGATCGGGCGAGTGCAGGGCAATGCGCTGGGCGGGGGTGTGGGCCTTGTGTCGGTGTGCGACGTGGCGATTGGGGTCGCGGGCGCGAAGCTGGGGTTTACCGAGACACGGCTCGGGCTGATCCCGGCCAATATCGGTCCGTATGTGCTTGCGCGAATGGGGGCGACGCGGGCCGCTGAGGTTTTCATGTCGGCGCGGGTGTTCGATGCCGATGAGGCCGTACGGTTGAACCTGCTCAGCCGTACGGTTGACCCGGAGGGATTGGACGCGGCCATCGAGGCCGAGGTGCTGCCCTATCTGTCCTGCGCACCGGGGGCTGTGGCCGAGGCAAAGGCGCTGATGCGCGATCTGGCCGGACGGGTCGTGCCAGAGCAGGTGGACATGGCCATCGACGCGCTGGCGCGGCGGTGGCAGTCGGACGAGGCGCGCGAAGGGGTGGGCGCGTTTTTCGACAAGCGCGCCCCAAGCTGGCAGTGACGGTTCAGATCGCACATCTTTATGCGACCGCCATGCTGGCGATTGCGTTCTTCCAGATCGCGTTGATCCTTGGCGCACCTTTGGGGCGCTACACGCAAGGTGGTCAGCACGAGGGCGCTTTGCCGCTGTCGGGGCGGATCATCGCAGCGGTGTCGATCCCGATCGTGCTGTTTCAGGGCTTGGCGATCCTGTCGGCGGCCGGGTTCCCCGGTCTGGGGTGGCCTGTCTGGACGGGGTGGGTCGCTTTTGCGGTGACGGGTGTGAGCACGGTTCTCAACTGGATCACACCGTCCAAACCGGAACGCGCGGTCTGGGGGCCGATCATGCTGGTCCTGTCGGCGATGGCACTTGTGGTGCTGACTGCCTGAGGCGCTACAGCGGGGCGGTGAGCAGGGGAAGAAGCCCGGTCAGATCGCCATGGTCCCCAAGGCCCAGAACGCGGGTTTCGATGTCTTGCATGCGGCGCTGCCCAAGGACTGGTTCGCTGTAGGCGCGGAACTTGGCCACGACGGTTTCCAGGGAGACCGGGTTTTCCGGATCGCCAATCGCTTCGGTCGGCCCTGACTGCAGTTCGCGCCCATCTTTCAGCACCAGCGTGACATCCGCGATCCGTTTGGCCGGGAAAGCGGCGTTGTAGATGTCACTCTCGCGGATCACCATCGAGCGGGCAAGGCGCTGTATCTCCGGGTTGGAAAAGCTGCTTTCCTCCACATCGGCGGGGCCACAGGAGCCGCGCACCATCCCGACAGCGGTCGGAAAGGCGGTGGAATACTGCGCCTCCTCTGTTGTCTTGGGGGCGGTGACAGCAAGGCGACGGGATTCGTGGAAGGTGGTTATTTCGATCCGCGCAACATCTGCTGAGGTCAGGTGATGCGCTTTGCGCAAATTCAGGACGGCTTGCAGCGGCGGTTGGGCCCAGCGGCAGACCGGGTAGGCCTTGAAATATTGTTCGGTGATCCGCCAGTTTTGCCCGAGGTCTGCCCAGAGATCGGTCACGGCATCCTGTTCCACGGTGAGCGCGGGCGCGCCAGTAAAGCCATCCTGTGCAAGATAGGCAGCGGACACACCTGCCATTGCGCCCCAGCCTGATCCGTCCTTGACCATCGTTGGATGGTCGATGGTGCGCATCATTTGGCTGCGTGGGCCGTGGTATTCGGCGATGCCTATCGCTTCGCGGGTTTGGGCAACGTTCAGGCGCAAAACGCGTGCCCCCAGAGCCGCTACGGCCAAGGCGACCCATGCGCCGGACGTGTGATAATCGGCGGCAGTCCTGTGCAGGGCGATCCCGGCGCGTGTGCCGATCTCGTATCCCAGGGCCAGTGCGGTGAGGAACTGCTGAGGATCTTCAAGCTGTTCCGCTTGTGCAAAGGCAAGCAGCGATGGGAATACGCCACATCCGACATGGCCCTTGGTCAGTTTGTGACCGTCATGAGCATCCAGCGAGTCAATGGTCGTGGCACCGGCCAGTGCGGCTCCGGCCGGGCTGACGAAGCGTCCGTCAAAGAGCATCTGTGCGCCGCTTCCACCAAACTGTCGGGCCGCGTGGTTGTGAATGATCCGCGACATTGATGTCCCGCGTCCACCAGCAGCGACACCGATCAGGTCAAGCAGCCATCGGCGGGCGAAATTGCGTATCTCGTCGGGCAGGTCATCATAGGTTGTGTGATGCAGGAAATCGTGCAGGGTCGTGGTCATGGCGCGGGCTTTCTCAGCGGTCATAGGGCAAGTCTCTGCGGGGTGCACAGGGCCTGTCGCGGCCAAAAACGACGTTGGCGGCTAATTGTCATTGGTTGCCACAGGTGCATTGCGGATAGTGGCGCGATCCAAGGGGAGGGTTTGATGAAACAGTCGCTTGCGCTGGTTGCCTTGGTGGTTCGTGACTATGACGCGGCCATCGACTTTTACACGCGCGTTCTGGAGTTCGATCTGGTCGAGGACAGTTACCAGCCCGAACAGGACAAGCGTTGGGTGGTCGTTCGGCCCAAGGGGACAGGGACCGCATCGATTCTGTTGGCCAAGGCGACAGACCCGGACCAAGAGAACCGCATCGGAAACCAGACAGGGGGGCGGGTGTTTCTGTTTTTGCAAACCGATGATTTCGAACGCGATTACGCGCGTTACCAAAGCCGTGGCGTTAGGTTCGCACGCCCACCAAAGCGTGAAACCTATGGCACGGTTGCGGTGTTTGAAGACCTGTACGGTAACTTGTGGGACTTGATCGAATTTGCATGACACGCTTGCCGATTGCTGCAGATGCAGCATGCTTCGCGGGTCAATGCGCCGAATGCCGCGACGCAAGCGCGCGGTGCAACGCAGCGTCGTGGTTCGACCGATTGCCGCATCTGCATAAAATTACCTGAAGATCCGTGTGATCCAGCTGTTTTTCTAAAGATATTCGTTGTGTGGAAGATGTCGCCCCGCGGTTGACCCCCGGCAGAGACGGGAGTAGATCACCCTCAAGTCAACCTCGCCACTTGACGGCGCGTCTTGGTGCGCGATGGGAAAAGGAGCCTCGTCTTGGAAGACATGCTGCGGGAATACCTGCCAATCCTCGTGTTTTTGGCCATAGCCATCGGATTGGGCCTAGTCCTGATCCTTGCCGCCGTCATCATCGCGGTGCGCAATCCCGATCCGGAAAAGGTGTCGGCCTATGAATGCGGGTTCAACGCGTTCGATGACGCCCGGATGAAGTTCGATGTGCGCTTTTACCTCGTGTCGATCCTGTTCATCATCTTCGATCTGGAAATTGCATTCCTCTTCCCGTGGGCCGTGGCGTTTCAGGACATCAGCATGACGGCGTTCTGGTCGATGATGATCTTCCTCGCGGTGCTGACCATCGGCTTTGCCTACGAGTGGAAAAAAGGAGCGCTGGAATGGGAGTGATGGCTGGCGCGAATACCGCAGGGGCGGACAAGGAACATGCAACGCAGGCGCTCAATGCACAGCTTGCGGACAAGGGTTTCCTCCTGACCTCGACCGAGGACATCATCAACTGGGCGCGCACCGGCTCGCTGCACTGGATGACCTTCGGTCTGGCCTGCTGTGCGGTCGAGATGATGCACACCTCGATGCCGCGTTATGACCTTGAACGGTTCGGCACCGCGCCGCGTGCGTCGCCGCGCCAGTCGGATCTGATGATCGTGGCAGGCACGCTGACCAACAAGATGGCGCCCGCTTTGCGCAAGGTCTACGACCAGATGCCCGAGCCGCGCTACGTGATCTCGATGGGCAGTTGCGCCAATGGCGGCGGATATTATCACTACAGCTATTCCGTGGTGCGGGGCTGTGACCGGATCGTGCCGGTCGATGTCTACGTGCCGGGCTGTCCGCCGACAGCCGAAGCGCTGCTGTATGGCATCATGGCGCTGCAACGGAAGATCCGCCGGACAGGGACGATTGTACGATGAGTGACGCCCTCAAAGAGCTTGGCCAGCATCTGGAACTGAAGCGCCCCGGCTGCGTGATCGCGTGGGATGTGACCCATGGCGAATTGAACGTGGATGTCGCCCCGTCGAACATCGCGGGTTTTGTCGAATTCCTGAAGACCGATAGCGCGTGCAAGTTCTCATCGCTGGTGGACATCACGGCTGTGGATTACCCGGATCGCCCCAAGCGGTTCGACGTGGTCTATCACTTCCTGTCGATGTACCAGAACCACCGCATCCGCCTGCGCGTCAGCATCCGCGAAGACGAGATGGTGCCGTCGATCACCGGGGTGCACCCGAGCGCCAACTGGTTCGAACGCGAAGTCTTCGACATGTTCGGCATTCTCTTCTCGGGCCACCCGGACCTGCGCCGCATCCTCACCGATTACGGTTTCCGCGGTTACCCGCTGCGCAAGGATTTCCCGACCACGGGCTATACCGAAGTGCGTTACGACGAAGAGAAGAAGCGTGTGGTTTACGAGCCGGTGAGCCTTGTTCAGGAATACCGGCAGTTCGATTTCATGTCCCCATGGGAAGGCGCGCAATACGTGCTTCCTGGAGATGAGAAGCAGGACGCCAAATCATGATGGGTGGCGGCGGCGGATTTCTGTGGTTTGTGGTCATTGGCGTTCTGATCGTCGTGCCCTTCTGGAAGCTGCTGCCTCGCTATGGCCTGCCCAACTGGGCGGCCCTTTTGACGATTTTCCCGCTGATCGCCTTGGTCTTCCTTTGGATCATGGCGTTCAAGTCGGATGAGACGGGGCGGGGCTGAGATGGACGGCAGCACGGCAACCAAAATGCGGACGTTCGACGCGGTTTTCGCGCAGGCCGTG
Organism: Marivita sp.; assembly: GCF_048006345.1. Classification (GTDB taxonomy): domain Bacteria; phylum Pseudomonadota; class Alphaproteobacteria; order Rhodobacterales; family Rhodobacteraceae; genus Marivita. Next base: position 858,089 of record NZ_CP180351.1, read on the forward strand.
GCCTATTCCGAGGCGGTCTATTACGCGCGTGCGGATGTGTTTGCGGACATGTGCCACGACCAGTTCAGCATGACGCTGGTGAATGACGACGGCACGACCCAGCATTGGGACAAGGCAGCCTATCTTGCACGGGTTTCCGCGCGGACCCCGTTCAGCGGCGACGCGTCCTACGAAATTCTGGGCGTGGATGTCAGCGGCGACTGCATGGCGCGTGTGCATCTTTGGGTGGATGTCCCGCCAGCGCGTTACGAAGATCACCTTGGGTTCGTCCTTACGGATGGATCATGGAAACTGTTGACCAAAGTGTTCCGGACGGCGGCCCGTCTGGACGCTGCGGAATGAGGAGAGCATGATGGACGGCTCCAAATTCGACGACGGAAGTATAGACGCGGTTTCTGGTGAACAGAAGATCCGCAACTTCAACATCAACTTCGGTCCACAACACCCTGCTGCGCATGGCGTTTTGCGTCTGGTGCTTGAGCTGGACGGCGAGATTGTAGAGCGGTGCGATCCGCATATCGGCCTGCTGCACCGTGGCACCGAAAAGCTGATGGAAAGCCGGACCTACCTTCAGAACCTGCCGTATTTCGACCGCCTCGACTATGTGGCGCCGATGAACCAGGAACATGCGTGGTGTCTGGCGATTGAAAAGCTGACCGGCGTGGAAGTGCCGCGTCGGGCCTCGTTGATCCGGGTCCTGTATTCCGAGATTGGCCGCATCCTGAACCACCTGCTGAACGTCACCACCCAGGCGATGGACGTGGGCGCTCTGACGCCGCCGCTCTGGGGCTTTGAAGAGCGCGAAAAGCTGATGGTGTTCTACGAGCGGGCTTGTGGCGCACGTTTGCACGCGGCTTATTTCCGCCCCGGTGGTGTGCATCAGGACCTTCCCAGCGATCTGATTGACGATATCGACCAGTGGGCGGACGAATTCCCGCGCGTGTTGGCGGATATTGACGGGCTTCTGACGGAAAACCGCATCTTCAAGCAACGCAACGCGGACATTGGCGTCGTGACCGAAGAAGAAATCCTGGATTGGGGCTTCTCAGGTGTGATGGTCCGCGGGTCCGGCCTTGCATGGGATTTGCGTCGGTCGCAGCCTTATGAGTGCTACGACGAGTTCGACTTCCAGATCCCGGTTGGCAAGAACGGTGACTGCTATGACCGTTACCTCGTCCGCATGGAAGAGATGCGCCAGTCGCTGCGGATCATCAAACAGGCCATCGAAAAGCTGCGCGCGCCCGAAGGGCAGGGCGACATCCTTGCCCGTGGCAAGGTCACGCCGCCGAAGCGATCCGAGATGAAGACCTCAATGGAAGCGCTGATCCACCACTTCAAGCTTTATACCGAAGGGTTCCACGTGCCCGAGGGCGAGGTCTATGCCTGTGTCGAAGCGCCGAAAGGCGAGTTTGGCGTGTACCTCGTGGCCGATGGCAGCAACAAACCCTACCGCGCCAAGCTGCGTGCGCCGGGCTATCTGCACCTGCAGGCGATGGACCATGTCGCCAGCGGGCATCAGCTGGCCGACGTGGCGGCCATTATCGGTACGATGGATGTCGTGTTCGGAGAAATTGACCGATGACTGCCCGTTTTCTTGCGCCTCTGGCCGGTCTGGGCCTGCTTGCAGCCTGCGCCATGCCGCCGGAAGGTGTCACGCCTGCGGGGCTTGTTGCCTTTGACGAGGCTGTGGCCTCCATCGGATGCGAACTGGTCGGTGAAAGCGATTACCTTCCCGTGGAACTTCAGACTGGCATGAGCCGCGAGCAGGTGATCCAGACTGCATCGTTCCGAGTGGCCAACGAGGAAGCGGTGAAACTTGAAAACGGTGGGGTTCGTCTGATCACGGGGAGCTGCGCACCGGCATGATCCGTGCGGCTGTCATAGCTTTTCTGGCAAGTGTCGGACCTGCTGCGATGGCCTTTGAGCCGGGGCAGTCGGATTACGTGTTTTCGTCCGATCTGAGCGCTCAGGGCTTTGCGCCGTTTGGAACGGGCGGGTCCGGCAATACGCTGTATGGCATGACCAACGGCTCTGACATCTACCTCTGCTTTCTCTTCGACACGCCCGAGGATCAGGCGACGCGACAAACCGCGCTTTTGGCGGAGCTGGCCGGTGAGGCCGGTGACCGCACCATACCGAACATTCCCGTTGTCTGCGTGATGACGCAATAGGATACGACATGCTACGACGCCTTCATTCCGAACAACCCGCAAGTTTTGCCTTCACTCCGGCCAACCAGGCTTGGGCCGAAGCGCAGATCACCAAGTATCCTGAAGGCCGTCAGGCCAGCGCGATCATTCCGCTCTTGTGGCGTGCGCAGGAACAGGAAGGCTGGCTCACCCGTCCGGCGATCGAAGCGGTCGCGGATATGCTGGGCATGGCCTATATGCGGGCGCTGGAAGTGGCGTCGTTCTACTTCATGTTCCAGCTGCAACCGGTTGGCAGCGTTGCAAATATCCAGATTTGTGGCACCACGTCCTGCATGATTTGCGGCGCCGAGGATCTGGTGGCAGTCTGCAAGGAAAAGATCGCATCTAAGCCGCATACGCTGTCGGCGGACGGCAAGCTGACATGGGAAGAGGTGGAATGCCTTGGGGCCTGTGCAAACGCGCCCATGGCCCAGATCGGCAAGGATTATTACGAAGACCTGACCGCAGCCCGCTTTGCCGAGATTCTGGACGAGTTGGTGGCTGGCAAGGTCCCTGTGCCCGGTCCGCAGAATGGCCGCTACGCGGCAGAGCCGAAATCCGGCCTGACCAGCCTGACCGAGTTCGAGAGTGGCCGGCACCAGTACAACGCGTCGGTGCAACTGGCGACAGACATCGGCGATACGGTCAAGCGTATTGATGGCACCGAGGTTCCGCTGTTGCATCCTTGGGGTGACGCAGGTGGGCGTCCGCAGACCGTGGCCAAAGCCGCAAATGACGTGACCACTCCGTCGCGCCCGGCTGCAGAAGCAGCGCCCAAGCCGGAAAAGGCACCGGCACCGGATGCGGCGTCGATGGTCAAACCCTCTGCTGCACTGGCTGGTGAAACCGAACTTGCTGCGCGCAAAGGCACCTGGAAATACGGCAAGGCGACAACAGCCGCGCAGGTCGAGAAAGAAGAGCCTCTGTCCGCAGCGTCCGAAGGCGCGACCGGGCCGGGAACCAAACCCGAGGCCCTGAGTGCGGCGCGGGACGGCAAAGGGGATGACCTTAAGCGGATCAAAGGCATTGGTCCCAAGCTGGCCGACCTTTGCAACCGTCTGGGCTTTTACCATTTCGATCAGATTGCAAGCTGGACCGCGGACGAGGTGGCTTGGGTCGATCAGAACCTTGAAGGGTTCAAGGGCCGCGTGACCCGCGATAATTGGGTCGAACAGGCCAAGACACTTGCCTCAGGCGGCGAGACAGAGTTTTCTGCACGTGTCAAGAAAGGTGATGTTTACGATCAGTAACATCTGAACACGGACAGGGAGAGTACGAATGCAACAACAGAATTCCGGCTTTGGTTGCCATCTGGGGTCATGGGCCTTGGCCGCAGGGGTGGGGCTTCTTGTCTTCATCCTGCTGCTTGTCATTGGAGGCTGGGGTTTGATCGGAGCCATTTTCATGGCGGGTCTGGCCTTTGCTGTCCTTGGACTCGCGTTCAGCTGGATCTTCTGCCGCGACTTGCCAGCGGCCCGTGGTCCCGGAAACTTCGACGCCTCGGGCGCGCGTGAAACGTCTGCGCCAGCACCCAAGGCGTCACTGCCGAAAGCCGCGTCGCCCAATGCACCGCCGGTCTCGGTTCCGCCTGCGCCAACGGCTGACGAAAGCACCAGCCCGGCCAAAGCTGCGCCTGTCGGGTCGTCTGCAGCCGCTGCCGCTCCTGCCGCTGCCGCTGCACCAGCCGCTGCGGCACCTGCAGCGTCCGCACCTGCGGCAGAGGCCAAGTCGTCGGCTCAAACCGCGAAGGCCGATGCCGGAGCACCCGTGAAACCCTCTACCCGTCTTGCCGGTCAGGAAGAGCTTGCTGCGAAAAAGGGTGACTGGAAATACGAGGCCGAACCCAAGGCACCAGCGAAAAAGGCCGCCGCCAAGGCTGCACCAGCCGCTGCGGCTTCGACGCCGGATTACGATGGTGATGGCAAACTGGAAGGCAGCGCCGAGGGCACCAAGCCCGCTACCCTGACTGCGGCCCGCGAAGGCGGCCCTGACAATCTCAAGGAAATCAAGGGTGTTGGTCCCAAGTTGGAAAAGATGCTGCATTCGATGGGCTTTTTCCACTTCGACCAGATCGCGAACTGGACCGCTGATGAAGAGGCATGGGTGAATGCCAATCTCGAAGGGTTCAAGGGCCGCGTGTCCCGCGACAACTGGGTCGAACAAGCCAAGATCCTCGCCTCTGGCGGGGAAACCGAATTCTCCAAGCGCGTCGACAAAGGTGACGTGTACTGACGGGGGTTAAGACCACACCATGAGCCGGGATTCAGAAGAGGCACGGAAGGGACGGCGGATCGCGCTGTTCATTGCCGCAATCGGCGTCTTCTGGATCCTGGTGACCGCTCTTGGGTCCGAATATGGCTGGAGCCAGCGGACCCGGGCGCTGTTCGACCTCGCCGCATTGGCGGGGTTCGGGGCAGGACTTTGGATGACATACCAACTCTGGCGTGCGCGCCAGGCTGACAAGGATTGAGCAATGCTGAGCGATCAGGACCGGATCTTTACCAATATCTACGGGATGCACGACCGGACCCTCAAGGGCGCGCAGGCGCGCGGCCATTGGGATGGCACGGCAGACATCATCAAGAAAGGCCGTGACTGGATCATCGACGAGATGAAGGCATCGGGTCTGCGGGGCCGGGGTGGCGCGGGCTTCCCCACGGGTCTCAAATGGTCCTTCATGCCGAAGGAAAGTGACGGTCGTCCGAGCTATCTGGTTGTCAACGCCGACGAATCCGAGCCGGGCACCTGTAAAGACCGCGAGATCATGCGTCACGATCCGCACACGCTGGTCGAAGGTTGTCTGATCGCGTCTTTCGCGATGCAGGCGCATGCCTGCTACATCTACATCCGTGGCGAATACATCCGCGAGAAAGAGGCGCTTCAGCGGGCCATCGACGAGGCGTATGACGCGGGTCTTCTGGGCAAGAACGCCGCCGGGTCGGGCTGGGATTTCGATCTGTACCTGCATCACGGCGCGGGGGCCTATATCTGCGGCGAGGAAACAGCACTTCTCGAAAGCCTTGAGGGCAAAAAGGGCATGCCGCGCATGAAGCCGCCGTTCCCGGCAGGTTCGGGTCTGTATGGCTGCCCGACCACGGTGAACAATGTGGAATCGATTGCCGTTGTACCGACGATCCTGCGGCGTGGCGGGCAATGGTTCTCAAGCTTCGGTCGTCAGAACAACGCGGGCACCAAACTTTTTGCGATCTCGGGTCATGTGAACAACCCCTGTGTTGTCGAAGAGGCGATGTCGATCTCGTTCGAAGAGCTGATCGAAAAGCATTGCGGTGGGATCCGTGGCGGTTGGGACAACCTCAAGGCGGTGATCCCCGGTGGATCGTCTGTGCCTTGCGTGCGCGGTGAAAACATGCGCGGTGCGATCATGGATTTCGATTATCTGCGCGGTGAGCTTGGCTCGGGCCTTGGCACGGCGGCGGTGATCGTAATGGATCAGTCAACCGATATCATCAAGGCGATCTGGCGTCTGTCCAAGTTCTACAAGCACGAAAGCTGCGGTCAGTGTACGCCGTGCCGTGAAGGCACCGGCTGGATGATGCGCGTGATGGACCGTCTGGTGCGCGGCGAGGCCGAGGTCGAGGAAATCGACATGCTATTCGACGTGACTAAGCAGGTCGAAGGCCACACGATCTGTGCCCTTGGCGATGCGGCGGCCTGGCCGATCCAGGGTCTGATCAAGAACTTCCGCGATGAGATCGAGGACCGCATCAAGGCGCAAAAGACCGGTCGGGTCAGCGCGGTTGCGGCGGAATGATAAAAAGAAGCGTCGTGATTGCGGCGCTTTTTTCCTCTGCTTTGGAAGCAGACGAACTCCCAGAGATGCCATCTGCCTTGAAAGATCTGAAATGGACGGCAGATTTTGCAGCGCTTATCGCATTGAGATGTGAAGGTTTCTCACTTTCACCAAGCGGTGAAACAGCGAAGGTTCCTCATGTGCAAGCTTATCTGCGAAACTTAGAGCAGAGCGGTGTCGATCTTGAAAAATGGCGACGTCAATACCAAGAACCAGAAGCTCTAGACGGCGAAATTGCGGTTATGCTGTTGGAGAAAGGTGGGGTTGAGCTCAACCCGGATTGGCATCTTTGTGAGATTGCTGAACAAGTCATGTCGTCTGAAATGCTATTGAAACACTTCCTGAAGCGAAATTTCTAGCTGTTATCGGATGCCTGCAAAACCACGTCTCAGAGCCGAGCGGCCAGCGTTTAAGAAAGACTTGTCGACGCGCCTTTTTCCGTCTCGGGGCTTGCATGCACATCCGGTCTAAGCGCATGGTGCCGCCAACAAATTCCAAGAGGTGACACCATGAAATCAGGTTGGCTCTGTGCTTCGGTCCTCTGTCTGCTGGCAGCGTGCGGGGAGAGTGAACGGGATACCGTGACCTTCGAGGGCGCACGCTTTGGGGGCGATTTGCGATCCGAACGTGGCGACCGGGCGGCCTTTGTCGCGACGGGTGGTCCGGCATCGGTCAGCCTTGAAGGGGCCAAGCAGGCGGCAGCTTACCAGGTGGTTCAGCATTGCATCGCCTACTTGGGTTCGTCCGATGCCGAATGGGTCAACGGACCCGATGTGGCGGATGAAGACCTGGTCGTTCAGAATGACCGCGTTGTTCTCACCGGGCGCTGTGTCGAGCCATAAATCGCTGATATCACCAAAGTTTTATCCCTGATATTGAATAGCCGTCGCGCGCGACCCCATATTGAGGTCAGACCAACACGGGTGACTCGATGCGACTACTGACCGCCATTCTGATCGCGGCGCTTTCTTTTGGGGGCGCAGCCTCTGCCAAACAGCCCTTGCGTGAGGTGGCGTCGATCGACGACGCGTTGATGTATGTTGCGATTGCCGATGCGATCCGGAAATCCTGCGATACGATCAACGCTCGTTTGATCCGTGCCTATTCCGAACTGAATCGGCTCAAGGCGCTTGCGCGCGACATGGGATATACCGAGGAAGAAGTTGAGGCCTATGTCACGTCAAAGTCGGAAAAGGCGCGGATGAAGGATAAAGCCGAGGCATTCTTGCAAGCCAACGGAGTGCGTCCGGATGACACCCCGGCTCTGTGCCGCTTTGGTCAGTCGCAGATTCAGGCGCAAACCGAGATTGGCCAACTGCTTCGTTAACCCTCTGACGGCATTGACCAAGCCGCAAATTATGCAGGTGCAGAAAAATGCACCGCGCGTCGATATTTCCCGTTATCTTTTTGCCTGAAGATCTGGCCTAATCCGATAACCCGCGTTAGAAGGCGGTCGACGTCAGCCGATCGCCCGTTTGCCACGGCATCGACTGCGCCAGCCAAATGGGAACAAAGGGCTCGGGCATGTCTGACTTGCGCAAGATCATCATTGATGGGAACGAGATTGAAGTGGACGGTGCGATGACACTGATCCAGGCCTGCGAACAGGCCGGGATCGAAGTGCCGCGCTTCTGCTATCATGAACGTTTGTCCATCGCGGGCAACTGCCGGATGTGTCTTGTCGAAGTGGTTGGTGGCCCGCCCAAGCCTGCGGCCTCATGTGCCATGCAGGTCAAGGATTTGCGCCCTGGGCCGGAAGGTCAGCCGCCCGTGGTCAAGACCAACTCACCCATGGTGAAAAAGGCCCGCGAAGGGGTGATGGAGTTCCTGCTCATCAACCACCCGCTGGATTGCCCGATCTGCGACCAGGGCGGTGAATGCGATCTTCAGGATCAGGCAATGGCTTACGGTGTCGATTTCAGCCGGTTCCGCGAACCCAAGCGCGCGGTCGAGGATCTGGATCTGGGACCGCTGGTCGAAACCCACATGACGCGCTGCATTTCCTGCACACGCTGCGTCCGTTTCACGACCGAGGTCGCGGGGATCACCCAGATGGGTCAGACCGGTCGCGGCGAAGACGCAGAGATCACGTCCTACTTGGGCGAAACGCTCAATTCCAACATGCAGGGCAATATCATCGACCTCTGCCCGGTGGGTGCTCTGGTCTCCAAGCCCTACGCCTTCACCGCGCGTCCGTGGGAGTTGACCAAGACCGAATCCATCGACGTGATGGATGCGCTTGGGTCCAACATCCGCGTCGATACCAAGGGCCGCGAAGTGATGCGCTTCCTGCCGCGCAACCATGACGGCGTGAACGAGGAATGGATTTCCGACAAGACACGCTTTGTCTGGGACGGTCTGCGCCGCCAGCGTCTGGACAAGCCGTATATCCGGGAGAACGGCAAGCTGCGCCCGGCCTCGTGGCCTGAGGCGCTGACCAAGGCCGCCGAGGCAATGAAAGGCAAGAAGGTTGCTGGTCTTGTTGGCGATTTGGCCCCGACCGAAGCCGCATATGCGCTGAAAGCGCTTATCGAAGGGCAGGGCGGCTGTGTCGAGTGCCGCACCGATGGGGCGAAACTGCCTGGGGGCAACCGCTCGGGCTATGTCGGCAACGCCGCCATTGAAGACATCGACAGTGCCAAGATGATCCTGCTGATCGGCACCAACCCGCGCGACGAAGCACCGGTGTTGAACGCCCGCATCCGCAAGGCTTGGGCCGCCGGTGCCAAGGTTGCGCTAATCGGAGAGCCGGTCGATCTGACCTATGACTATATCCACCTTGGCACAGGCCGCGATGCGCTGGCCAAGCTGGCGGAGATGGATCATTCCGACAAGCATGGCGTGCCGGGTGTCATGATCATCGGGCAGGGCGCGTTGCGCGAAGCCGATGGCGCGGCTGTTCTGGGCACAGCCATGGCGACTGCTGAGGCGGGTCAGTCGAAATTCATGGTGCTCCACACCGCCGCGTCCCGCGTGGGTGCGATGGATGTGGGGTGCATCACCGAAGGCGGTATGGACAAGGCCATTGAAGGCGCAGAGGTGATCTACAACCTTGGCGCGGATGAGGTCGAAATCGCGGCTGGTCCGTTTGTGATCTATCAGGGCAGCCACGGCGACCGGGGTGCGCATCGCGCCGACATCATCCTTCCCGCTGCTGCCTATACCGAAGAGCAGGGTCTGTTCGTGAACACCGAAGGTCGTCCGCAACTGGCGCTGCGCGCCGGGTTTGCACCGGGTGAGGCCAAGGAGAACTGGGCGATCCTGCGGGCCTTGTCGGCTGAACTGGGCGCAACGCTGCCCTTCGACAGCCTTGCGCAGCTGCGTCAGGCTTTGGTCAAGGACGTGCCGCATCTGGCGATGATCGACCAAGTGCCGGAAAACGAATGGCAAGCGGAGCCGGCGGGCAAACTGGGCAACGCGGATTTCCGCAATGTCATACAGGATTTCTACCTGACAAACCCGATCGCGCGCGCCAGCAGCTTGATGGCGGAACTCTCTGCGGGGGTGAAAGCCCGCAAGGACACCAAGATCGCGGCGGAGTGAGCAGGGTGCGCCACTTGGCGGTCATAACACCCGTTGCCTTTGCGATGGTAGGCGGTTTGTCGGGCTGCGATGCCGCGCAACCCTCGGTGACGCGCTTTGCGCCGGAGTATCAGGGTGTGCAGACCACATTGCTTGACGGGGATCTGGTTAAGTTCGAAGTCTCGATGCGTGGTGCGCGGGGCGCGTCGGACCTTGAGGATTATGCCGAATGCGCGGCTGCGCAATACGCGCTGATCCGGGGATACGGATTTGCGCGGCATTTGCGCACAAATGTATACGAAGAGGCTGGCCTCTGGCGAGGAGATGCGGTTTACACCATCTCGCCGGCGCTGCCCCGTGGGCTGCGGACCATCGACGCCGAAGTCGTGACCGCCTCCTGCGTTGAAAACGGAATACCGATGGTTTGAGGACGTGATGGCTGACTTCTTTACCACCCCCCTTGGGATCGGCGTGATCATCGTCGCACAGTGTCTTGCGGTACTGGGCTTCGTGATGGTCAGTCTTCTCTTCCTCGTATACGGCGACCGGAAAATCTGGGCGGCTGTCCAGATGCGGCGCGGACCGAACGTTGTCGGCGCTTACGGGCTGCTGCAAACCGTTGCAGACGCTCTGAAATACGTCGTCAAGGAAGTGGTCGTGCCTGCGGGTGCCGACAAGCCGGTGTTCATGCTGGCCCCGATGACCAGCTTTGTGTTGGCGATGGTCGCCTGGGCGGTGATCCCGTTCAACGACACATGGGTGTTGTCCAACATCAACGTGGCCATTCTGTTCGTCTTTGCCGTGTCGTCGCTGGAAGTCTACGGCGTGATCATGGGCGGTTGGGCGTCGAACTCGAAATACCCGTTCCTTGGCTCGCTGCGGTCTGCAGCGCAGATGATTTCCTACGAAGTGTCGCTGGGCCTGATCATCATCGGTATCATCATTTCAACCGGGTCAATGAACTTCGGCGATATCGTGCGCGCGCAGGACGGGGATTACGGGTTCTTCTCGTGGTACTGGCTGCCGCATTTTCCGATGGTGTTCCTGTTCTTTATCAGTGCCTTGGCTGAAACCAACCGTCCACCGTTCGACCTTCCCGAAGCGGAATCCGAACTCGTTGCGGGCTACCAGGTGGAATACTCGTCCACGCCGTTCCTGCTGTTCATGGCCGGTGAATACATCGCGATCTTCCTGATGTGCGCGCTGACATCGCTGCTGTTCTTCGGCGGCTGGCTGTCGCCGATCCCGGGCATCCCGGACGGGGCGCTGTGGATGGTGGCAAAGATGGCGTTCTTCTTCTTCCTCTTCGCGATGGTGAAGGCGATCACGCCCCGCTACCGCTATGACCAGCTGATGCGTCTGGGGTGGAAAGTGTTCCTGCCGTTCAGCCTTGTGTGGGTTGTGTTCGTGGCCTTCGCGGCGAAATTCGACTGGTTCTGGGGCGCATTTGCGCGCTGGGTATAAGGAGAACTGAGATGACGCAGATCGACTACGGACGCGCCGCCAAGTATTTCCTTCTTCAGGATTTCTGGGTCGGCATGAAGCTGGGCCTCAAGTATTTCTTCGCCCCCAAGGCGACGATCAACTACCCGCACGAAAAGGGGCCGTTGAGCCCGCGCTTCCGGGGTGAACACGCGTTGCGCCGCTATCCGAACGGCGAAGAGCGCTGCATCGCCTGTAAACTCTGCGAGGCGATTTGCCCGGCGCAGGCGATCACTATCGACGCGGAACCCCGTGACGACGGCTCGCGCCGCACCACGCGCTATGACATCGACATGACCAAGTGCATCTATTGCGGTTTCTGCCAAGAGGCGTGCCCAGTGGATGCGATTGTCGAGGGTCCGAACTTCGAGTTTTCGACCGAGACCCGCGAAGAGCTGTATTACGACAAGGCCAAGCTTCTGGATAACGGCGACCGTTGGGAAGCCGAGATCGCGCGCAACCTCGAACTGGATGCGCCCTACCGATGAGTGATGCGAAAACCCCTTTCGAGTTGATGATGCAGCAGGCGCAGGAGATGGCGAAAGCCTTCAATCCGGCGCTCACGTCATTCGATCCCAAGGGGTTTGAAAAGATGTGGCCGACCATGCCGAAAGACGCCATGGAAATGTGGTTCGGCAAGGGCATCAGCAAAGATGGGCTGGACGCTAAGACGCGTCTGCTTCTGACGATTGCGGGCATGACGATGCAGGGCGCACAGGCGGAAACGCCGTTCCGCATGACAGTGCGCCACGCAACCGAGGCCGGTGCCACGAAAGACGAAATTGCCGAGACCATCGCGCAGATGTCGATGTTCGCGGGTATCCCTGCCATGACCCGCGCGATGGAACTCGCCCGCGAGGTGATGGAAGACGACAAAAAGGATGACGAGACATGAGCGTCTTTGCCTTCTACCTCTTCGCCATTTCAACGATTGCGGGCGGGCTGTTCACCGTGGTGAGCCGCAACCCGGTGCATTCTGTGCTCTGGCTGATCCTCGCCTTCCTGTCTTCGGCCGGGTTGTTCGTTCTTCTGGGCGCTGAGTTTGTGGCGATGCTGCTGGTCATTGTCTATGTCGGCGCGGTGGCGGTTCTGTTCCTCTTCGTCGTGATGATGCTTGACGTGGATTTTGTGGAACTGAAGGCCGAAATGGCGCGCTACATGCCGCTGGCGCTGTTGATCGGGGTGGTGATCCTGATGCAATTCGCGCTGGCCTTTGGCGCGTGGGAGTCGAACGCAGCGGCCGAAGGGTTGCGCGCGCAGGTGATGCCGGTGGACCGACACAATACAGAAGCTTTGGGCCTGATCCTCTATGATCAGTATTTCCTGCTGTTCCAACTCGCAGGTCTGATCCTGCTGGTCGCCATGATCGGCGCGATTGTGCTGACCCTGCGGCATCGTTCGGACGTGAAGCGCCAGAACGTGCTGGCGCAGATGTACCGCGATCCGGCCAAGGCGATGGAACTGAAAGACGTGAAACCGGGGCAGGGGCTTTGATTAAACCGGCAATCATATCGATGGTGGCCACTTTGATGCTTAACGTTGGGTCCACAGGTGAGGCAAACGCCTGCACTTGGGTGCCGTTAGTCGAAGAAATCATGAACGCTGATTCTTACCTTCACGCAAACGACGTTAGCAGGCTGCTCTATGACGACGATGAAGTAGGGCTCTTTCCAATGGCTCACGGCAAGCAATGTAGTTTTGCCTTTGCAGGTATGTTCGACTCGGTTTTTGGCTCTCCTGTCACCGTGCTGCAAAACGGTTTACTTGCCCAAACCGTGATAATTGCCGAGGGCTGCGCTCCCGAGACATATATGCTTGTTTCTGATTGCGAGGCTGAACAGGCAATACGACTGAGTGCCTCTCAGGACCGACCGACCGATTTGGACATAGCCTCTTCTCCGAAACTGATAGGAGAATTGATTTCACCCAAGGGCGAGTTGGATATTGTTGCAGAGACTTCAATCGACAAACTCGCGCAAAATGCAATGAACATGGGCATCGCAGTCGATGCTTTTGAGTTTTCTGCTCCGCTTGAAGTGCAGCCCGGAAGCGTGGACACGATCGACCTTGCTTGCGGTTGCCGGTATTTCTTTCCGGACAGTTCGGGATCTCGTGGTCAATGAGCCACGACCAATCAATGCGCTACGGACGAAAGTGTCTGCGGTGTGAGGCGACAAAAGAAAACGACGGGGCGCACCCCGGAGGGACGTGATGATAGGACTTGAGCATTACCTGACAGTGGCAGCGGTGCTGTTCGTGATCGGGATTTTCGGGCTGTTCCTGAACCGTAAGAACGTGATCATTCTGCTGATGAGCATCGAACTGATGCTGTTGGCGGTGAACATCAACCTTGTCGCGTTCTCGAGCTTCCTTGGCGATCTGGTGGGGCAGGTGTTCACCCTGTTCGTTCTCACGGTTGCCGCAGCTGAAGCGGCCATCGGCCTTGCCATCCTCGTCTGTTTCTTCCGCAACCGTGGCTCTATCGCGGTTGAAGACGTCAACGTGATGAAGGGCTGACGATCATGGAAACGCTTATCCTGTTTTCCCCGCTGGTCGGTGCCATTCTGTGTGGCTTTGGCTGGAAGTTCATCGGAGAGACCGCCGCGCAATGGGTGGCCACGGGCCTTCTGTTCTTTGCCTGTGTGCTTTCGTGGATCGTCTTCCTGACCCATGATGGCGTCACTGAGACCATCAACATCCTGCGGTGGATCGAGTCCGGCACGCTGAGCACCGAATGGGCGATCCGGTTGGACCGTTTGACGGCGACCATGCTGATCGTCGTGACCACGGTGTCGGCGCTCGTGCACCTTTATTCCTTCGGCTACATGGATCACGACCCGCAGTGGAAAGAAGGCGAAAGCTACAAGCCGCGCTTCTTTGCCTACCTGTCGTTCTTCACCTTCGCCATGCTCATGCTGGTGACATCGGACAACCTTGTTCAGATGTTCTTTGGCTGGGAAGGCGTGGGCGTCGCGTCCTACCTGCTGATCGGCTTCTACTATCGCAAGCCGTCCGCCAATGCCGCTGCCATCAAGGCGTTCGTCGTCAACCGGGTGGGCGATTTCGGTTTCGCGCTAGGTATCTTCGCGCTGTTCTTCCTCGTCGACAGCATCCGCTTTGACGACATCTTCGCCGCCGCACCGACGCTGGCGGAGACGCAGCTGACATTCCTCTGGACGGAATGGAACGCGGCCAACCTGATCGCCTTCTTGCTGTTCATCGGTGCAATGGGGAAATCGGCGCAGCTGTTCCTGCACACATGGCTGCCGGACGCGATGGAAGGCCCGACCCCGGTGTCGGCGCTGATCCACGCGGCGACCATGGTGACGGCAGGTGTCTACCTTGTCTGCCGGATGTCTCCGCTGATGGAATTCGCGCCCGAAGCCACATCGTTCATCGTCTTCCTTGGGGCCACCACCGCGTTCTTTGCGGCAACCGTGGGCCTTGTTCAGAACGACATCAAGCGCGTGATCGCCTATTCGACCTGTTCGCAGCTGGGTTACATGTTCGTGGCGGCAGGTGTCGGTGTCTACTCGGTCGCGATGTTCCACCTCTTCACCCACGCGTTCTTCAAGGCGATGCTGTTCCTTGGTGCCGGGTCGGTCATCCACGCGATGCATCACGAGCAGGACATGCGGAACTATGGCGGTCTGCGGAAGAAGATCCCGTATACCTTCGGCGCGATGATGATCGGTACACTGGCGATCACCGGTGTCGGTATCCCGCTGACAGGCTGGATCGGGTTTGCCGGTTTCGCCTCCAAGGACGCGGTGATCGAAAGCGCCTACGCCGCTGGTCCGATGGGCTATGCGTTCTGGATGTTGGTCATCGCGGCGCTGTTCACCAGCTTCTACAGTTGGCGTCTGATGTTCCTGACGTTCTACGGCAAGCCACGCGGCGACAAGCACACGCATGAGCACGCGCATGAAAGCCCGATGGTCATGCTTATCCCGTTGGGTGTGCTGAGCCTTGGGGCGGTCTTTGCCGGTGCCATCTGGTACAACAGCTTTTTCGGTCACACCGATACGGTCGCCAAGTTCTTTGGTGTGCCCTATGCCGAGGCGGGTGAGCATTCCGCCGAAGGTGACGGCCACGGTGAAACGGCTGCACATGGAGAAACCGCTGATGCTGGTCACGGCGAAGAAGCCAAGGGTGGTGAGCACCACTATGTCTTTGCCGGCCAGCCGGGCGAAGGCGCAATCTATGTCGCGCCGGACAACACTGTCCTGAACGACGCGCATGAAGTCCCGAAATGGGTCAAGGTCAGCCCGTTTATCGCGATGCTGCTGGGGCTGGCGACAGCGTACTGGTTCTACATCGTGAATCCGAAGCTTCCCAAGCGTCTGGCCGAAAGCCAGCGTCCGCTGTACCTCTTCCTGCTGAACAAGTGGTATTTCGACGAGATTTACGACTTCCTGTTTGTGCAGCCGGCCAAAGGTCTGGGCCGTCTGCTGTGGAAGCGGGGCGATGGCAATGTCATCGACGGGTCAATCAACGGCGTTGCCATGGGCTTTATCCCGATGCTGACCCGCCTCGCAGGTAAGGCGCAGTCCGGATACATCTTCACCTATGCCTTCTACATGGTGATCGGCATTGCCGCCCTTGTCACCTGGATGACGCTGAGCGGAGGAGCACACTGATGGATAACCTTCTTTCCATTGTCACGTTCCTGCCAGCCTTGGCGGCGGTGATCCTGCTGGTCTTCCTGCGGGGGGACGACGAGGCCGCAAACCGGAACGCAAAATGGCTGGCGCTGATTGCGACCTCGGCCACCTTCCTGATCTCGCTCTTTATCCTGTTCCAGTTTGATCCCGAGAATACGGGCTTCCAGATGGTCGAGCAGGGCGAATGGCTGCTGGGCCTGCAATACAAGATGGGTGTGGACGGGATTTCGGTTCTGTTCGTGATGCTGACCACGTTCATGATGCCGCTGGTGATTGCGGCAAGCTGGGATGTGAGCCACCGCGTCAAGGAATACATGATCGCGTTCCTGATTTTGGAAACGCTCATGCTCGGCGTGTTCATGGCGCTCGATCTGGTGCTGTTCTATCTGTTCTTCGAGGCGGGCCTGATCCCGATGTTCCTGATCATCGGCATCTGGGGCGGCAAGAACCGCATCTACGCGTCGTTCAAGTTCTTCCTCTACACCTTCCTTGGTTCGGTTCTGATGCTGGTCGCGATGGTCGCGATGTTCTCCGACGCGGGCACGACAGATATCGAGCAATTGCTGGTGCACCAGTTCGGGTCCGAAAGCTTCTCGATCCTTGGTGTGCACATCGTGGGCGGTTTGCAGACGCTTCTGTTCCTTGCGTTCTTTGCAAGCTTTGCCGTCAAGATGCCAATGTGGCCGGTCCACACCTGGTTGCCCGACGCGCACGTTCAGGCGCCGACGGCGGGGTCCGTGGTTCTTGCGGCAATCCTGCTCAAGATGGGCGGCTATGGCTTTCTGCGGTTCTCGCTGCCGATGTTCCCGGTTGGAGCAGACGTGCTGACGCCGCTGGTGCTGTGGATGTCGGCCATTGCCATCGTCTACACCTCGCTGGTGGCGCTGGTGCAGGAAGACATGAAAAAGCTGATTGCCTATTCATCGGTCGCGCACATGGGCTACGTGACCATGGGCATCTTTGCGGGTAACCAGCAGGGCATTGACGGCGCGATTTTCCAGATGATCAGCCACGGCTTCATCTCGGGCGCGCTCTTCCTTTGTGTCGGCGTAATCTACGACCGGATGCACACCCGTGACATCGACGCCTATGGCGGTCTGGTGAACCGGATGCCGGCCTATGCGCTGATCTTCATGCTCTTCACCATGGCCAATGTCGGACTGCCGGGGACCTCGGGCTTTATCGGTGAATTCCTGACGCTGATGGGCATCTTCCAGGTCAACACATGGATTGCGGCCGTTGCCACATCCGGTGTGATCCTGTCGGCGGCTTATGCGCTCTGGCTCTATCGTCGGGTGGTCATGGGCGACCTGATCAAGGAAAGCCTGAAGACCATCACCGACATGACACGCCGCGAGCGGGCGATCTTCGCGCCGCTGGTGATCGCGACGATCCTCTTTGGTGTCTATCCGGCCCCGATCCTCGACACGATCGGGCCGTCGGTGGAGGCGCTTGTGTCCAATTACCAAACTGCACTTGCTGCGGCGGAGTCCGCCACGCAAGTCGCCGTGAACCATTAAGGGGGCGAGGCTATGCTCTCGGCTGATCTGGGTATCATCCTTCCGGAAATCATTCTGGCCATCTACGCGATGCTGGCGCTTCTGGGCGCGGTCTATACCGTCAAGGACGGGGCTGCATCGCTGCTGGTCTGGGTGACGAGCGGTCTCTTCCTTGCTCTTGCGGTCTGGATCGGGCTGAACGGAGCAGGGACCAATGTCGCCTTCAACGGAATGTTCGTCGATGACGGGTTCGCGCGGTTCGCCAAGATCGTGATCCTTGTCTCGGCCGCTGCCGTGCTGCTGATGTCCGAAGCCTACATGACCCGACGCGGGCTCCTACGGTTCGAATATCCGCTGCTGATCGCGCTTGCGGTTGTGGGCATGATGATGATGGTCTCCGCGGGCGACCTGATGGCGCTTTACATGGGCCTCGAACTGCAGTCGCTGGCGCTCTATGTCGTTGCGTCCTTGCGTCGGGACAGCCTGAAGTCCACTGAGGCGGGTCTCAAGTATTTCGTGCTGGGTGCGCTGTCCTCGGGTCTGCTGCTTTACGGTGCGTCGCTGGTCTATGGCTACTCGGGCACTACGCTTTTCTCGGGCATTATCCAGACGGCGGTCCATGGGGACCTGTCGTTGGGCCTGCTCTTTGGTCTGGTGTTCCTGATCTCGGGCCTTGCGTTCAAGGTCTCGGCGGTGCCGTTCCACATGTGGACGCCGGACGTTTACGAAGGCTCGCCCTCGCCGGTGACCGCCTTCTTCGCCACCGCGCCAAAGGTTGCGGCGATGGCGCTGTTCGCCCGCGTGATGCACGACGCCTTTGGTGCGGCGGTCAGCGACTGGTCCCAGGTGATCGCGCTTCTGTCCGTGCTTTCGATGTTCCTTGGCGCGATTGCCGCCATCGGCCAGACCGACATCAAACGTCTGATGGCGTTCTCGTCCATCGCGCATATGGGCTATGCCCTGATGGGGCTGGCTGCTGGCACAGCGTTCGGTGTGCAGGCGATGCTGATCTACATGGCGATCTACGTCACCATGAACATCGGCACCTTCGCGTTCATCCTGTCGATGCATCGCGATGGTCAGCCGGTGTCCAATATCGGCGCGCTGAACATGTATTCCAAGCGCGAGCCGGGCAAGGCGCTGGCGATGCTGGTGCTGCTCTTCAGCCTCGCGGGTGTGCCGCCGCTGGTCGGCTTCTTCGGCAAGCTTTACGTGCTGCGGGCAGCGTATGAAGCGGGTCTGGCGTGGCTGGCGATTGCGGGTGTGATCGCGTCGGTGATCGGCGCGTTCTACTACCTGCGGATCGTCTTCTACATGTATTTCGGCGAAGAGCGTGATGACGCGCTCGACAGCAGCCGGTCGCCGGTGCTCTGGGGCATGCTTATGGCAAGCGCCGTGATCATGGTGGTCGGTGTGGTCAACCTCTTCGGGATCGAAGGTGCGGCTGCGGCTGCTGCGGCGACCCTTGTCAACTGAGCCGTCTTCGTTGGTGAAAGACAGTGACGCGCCAATGGCGCGTCGCTTTGTTTTTTGCGCCCCGCTGCGCGGGTCGCAGTGCCTCCGGCGGGAGTTTATCCGGCAAGATGAAGGAGCAGATGGTCTTGTCTGACTGGCCGTCGGGATATGGGCGACAGGTTCTGGCCGAGGTGGACAGCACCATGGCCGAAGCCGGGCGACAGGCGACCAGTTTGGCCGGGCCGACGTGGATTTGCGCGTTGCATCAGACAGCGGCGCGCGGGCGGCGGGGGCGGATCTGGGTGAACCCCGTAGGGAATTTTGCTGCGACATTGGTGTTGCCAACCTCAGATGGGCCGGAAAAGCGGGCGCTGCGCAGTTTTGTGGCGGCGCTGGCCCTGTTCGATGCGCTTGTCGCGGTGTCGGGGCGCGTCGATGGGCTAACGCTCAAATGGCCGAACGATGTGCTGCTGACCGGCGGCAAGGTGGCGGGTATCCTGCTGGAAAGCATCGGCGCGCATCTGGCCATCGGCATTGGTGTGAACCTGATTGTGGCGCCCGCGTCCTCCGATGTGGAAGAGCGGGCCGTTCTTCCGGTCTCGGTTCTTTCGGCACTTGGAGTCGAGGTGGCCCCGGAAGCGTTTCTTGAGGTTCTTGCCGCGACCTATGCCCGGCACGAAGCGCAATTCGTGACATACGGCTTTGCGCCGATCCGCGAGGCGTGGCTTGCGCGCGCCGCACGGTTGGGTGAGGTGGTCACCGCACGGATGGGTGACCGCGAGGTGACCGGCACGTTCGAGACTGTGGACGCCGATGGACGGATTGTCCTAAACACCGCGACAGGCCGCCAAGCCATCGCGGCTGCTGATATTTTCTTTTGAGGGGCAAGGCCATGCTTCTGTGCATCGACTGTGGCAATACCAATACCGTGTTTTCGATCTGGGACGGGACGCGGTTTCTTTGCACGCTTCGCACGTCGACCCATCATGGGCGCACCGCAGATGCCTATTTCACCTGGTTCTCGACGTTGATCGGGCATTACAAGATCGAGCCCAATATCACCGATGTGATCATCGCTTCGACCGTGCCGCGCGTGGTGTGGAACCTGCGGGTGTTTTCCGACCGGTTCTTCGGTGTGCGGCCCATTGTGGTGGGCAAGCCCGAATGCCTGTTGCCGAACCCGCCGCGCGTCGATGTGGGCACAGGCGTGGGGCCGGACCGTCTGGCCAATGCTGCAGGCGCCTTTGACCGTCATGGCGGCGATTGCGTGGTGGTCGATTTCGGCACGGCAACGAATTTCGACGTGGTGGCCGAGGATGGCGCTTATGTCGGCGGCGTGATCGCGCCGGGAGTGAACCTGAGCCTTGAGGCGCTGCACCAAGGGGCTGCTGCCCTGCCGCATGTGGACATCTCGCAACCGGAAAAGGTGATCGGGACGAATACGGTGGCCTGTATCCAGTCGGGCATCTTCTGGGGCTATATCGGCCTGATCCAGGGGATCACCGAACGGATCAAGGCGGAATACGGCAAACCAATGAAGGTCATCGGCACCGGAGGGCTTGCGCCCTTGTTCGCGCAGGGTGAACTGCTATTTGACACAATTGAAGATGACCTGACCATGCATGGTCTGACGGTCATTCACGCCTATAACACAGAAAACGGATAAAACATGAGCGGTGAACGGATCATCTACCTGCCCCTTGGCGGGGCCGGCGAAATTGGCATGAACGCCTATGTCTATGGCTATGGTAAGCCCGGGAAGGAGCGCCTGATCCTTGTCGATCTGGGCGTCACCTTTCCCGACATGGACGGCACGCCAGGAGTAGATCTGATCCTGCCGGATATCGCGTGGCTGAAGGAGCGGCGCAATCAGCTTGAGGCGATCTTCATCACCCATGCGCATGAAGACCACGTGGGGGCCATCGGCCATTTCTGGGAAGAGCTTGGCGCGCCGATCTATGCGCGGGCTTTCACGGCGCATATCGCGCGGCTCAAGATGGAGGATGCAGGCCAGTCGCCGGAGACCGTGCGCACCGTGTCGCCCTGGCCGGAAACGGTTGAGGCCGGTCCTTTCAAGGTAGGGTTCGTGCCGATCTCGCACTCGATCCCCGAAAGCTCGGGTCTGGTGATTGACACGCCACAGGGGCGGATCGTGCATTCGGGCGATTTCAAGATCGACGAAACCCCCGTGGTGGGCGAGGCCTTTGACCGGGCTCTGTGGGAGGAGATCGGCAAGCCGGGTGTGAAGGCGCTGATCTGCGATTCCACCAACGTGTTTTCCGGTCACGCCGGGCGGTCGGAAGCGACCGTCGGACCCGAGATCGAGACCCTCGTGCGCGATGCGACCGGTATGGTGGTGGCGACGACCTTTGCCTCGAACGTGGCGCGGGTGAAGACATTGGCAGAAGCGGCGGTGCGGGCCGGACGGTCGGTCTGCCTTTTGGGCCGTGCGATGCGGCGCATGATCGAAGCATCGATCAAGACCGGCGTTCTGGCGGATTTCCCGACCGTGGTCAGCCCGGAAGAGGCAACGCAGATCCCACGTGAGAACCTGATGCTGATCGTGACGGGCAGCCAGGGTGAACGCCGGGCCGCCTCGGCGCAGCTGGCGCGGGGCAAGTTCCAAGGGCTGACGATGGCGGAAGGCGATCTGTTCCTGTTCTCGTCGAAGACCATTCCGGGCAATGAGCGCGGTGTGATCCAGATCATGAACGCGTTTTCCGAACAGGGTGTGGACGTGGTGGATGACAGTTCTGGCAAGTACCACGTGTCCGGTCACGCCAACCGTCCCGACCTTGAGACCATGCACGCGCTGGTCAATCCGCAACTGGTGATCCCGATGCATGGCGAACATCGCCATCTGCGCGAACACGTAAAGGTCGCAGGTGCCGGTGGCCGCAAAGGTGTGTTGGCGGTCAACGGCATGATGATGGACCTCAGCGGCAATGAGCCGACGGTGGCCGAGTATGTCGAAACGGGCCGCACCTATCTGGATGGTTCGGTCAAGATCGGGGCACTGGACGGGATCGTCCGTGACCGGATTCGGATGGCGCTGAACGGGCATGTGATCGTCACCGTCATTCTGGACGAAGATGACGAGTTGCTGGGTGAGCCGTGGTGCGAGATCATGGGCCTTCCCGAAATGGGTCGCAGCAATGCGCCGTTGGTCGATGCGCTGGAAGAAGACCTGTCGCAATTCATCGGCCGGGCCGGGGACAAGACGATCACCGACGATGACAAGCTGGAAGAAGGGCTGCGCCGGATCGCACGTCAGACGACGCAGAACGAGATCGGTAAGAAGCCCGAAGTCACCGTCGTGATCAGCAGGCTTGCATGACGCGCGGTGTTGTCTTCGATCTGGATGGGACACTGATCGACAGCCTCCCCGATATTGCGGCAGCGGCCAATGCGCTCTTGGCGGATCATGGGCTTGCGCCGCTGCCTCAATCGCAGATCGGCAGCTTTGTCGGCATGGGCGAGCGGGTGTTTCTGGACCGGCTGATCGCGGCGACAGATTTGGATGTGGCGCAGTACGATGCTCTAATGGTCGAATTCATCACGCATTACAAATCAAGCACCGGGCTCACCACCGTTTTTCCGGGGGTGATGGAGGTGATTGGCGCGTTGAAGGCCGAAGGCTACAAGTTGGGCATATGTACCAACAAGCCGGGCGTGCCTTTGGCCGCGGTTCTGGACGCGCTTGATCTGGCCAAATGGTTCGATGTGATCATTGCAGGTGACACGCTGCCTGTACGCAAACCCGACCCTGCGCCGTTGCGACTGGCGTTCGAGCGGATGGGCGCGACACAGGGCGTCTATGTCGGGGACAGCGATGTGGACGCGGAAACGGCGCAGCGGGCAGGGGTGCCTTTTGCCTTCTTCACCGAAGGCATCCGCACCAAACCGATTGACGCGATCCCGCATGATCGGGCGTTTGACCGGTTTGATGACCTTCCGGCGATCTGTCTGGAGATCTTGCGCCCGATCTAGGCGGGCGATGCGTCAACGCATCGCCGCGTGTCCGTCGACGGACACACACGCCTTGATCAGCTGGCGCGACGTTCGTCAAAGCTGAGCGCGATGAAGGATGGCATGTGGTCGCCCATGCCCACGACATTGCTGTCACGGCCACCGCGATCATTCCGCCCGCCGCGATCAGGGCGACGGTTGCGCGACTTGTCGTGATCGGCCTTCTGGTCTTCACTGCGTTCCACGGCCTTGACTGGCTCTTTCGGCGTGTCCTTCTGGACCTCAATCGGCGTCGCCTCCTGAACGTCAGGCTGCTGCGCGTCCTGTGTCTTGTCCGAAGGTTTCCCGCGACCACGGCCCCCGCGCGAGCGGCGCGATTTGCTGTCTTTTTTCTCTTCGGTCGCCTCAACGGACGGTTCCACCACGGTTTCGCCAAGCGGGTTTTCGATCCGAGGAATCTCTTTCTGGATCAGCTTTTCGATCGCAGCGAAGTTCTTTTCGTCCTTCGGCACACAGATCATCATCGCCTTGCCCTTGCGCCCTGCGCGACCGGTGCGGCCGATGCGGTGCACATAGTCTTCGGCATGGCTGGGAACGTCGAAGTTGAACACATGGCTGACGGCGGGCACATCCAGACCGCGCGCCGCGACGTCCGACGCGATCAGGAAGCGCAATGTGCCTTCGCGGAACCCTTCCAGCGTCTTGGTCCGTTGGGACTGGTCCAGATCGCCGTGGATCGGTGCGGCGTCATAGCCGTATTTCTTGAGTGATGTCGCCACAATATCCACGTCCGACTTGCGGTTGCAGAAGATGATCGCGTTTGAGCAGGCGTCGCCTTCGCCGTCGATCAGCTTGCGCAGCAGGGCACGCTTTTCGGTGCCTTCGCGGTCGCGGCGCGAGGCCTTGAACATCACGACGCCCTGTTCGATGGTCTCGGACGCGGTGGCCTGACGCGCCACTTCGACCCGCGCCGGGGCCGACAGGAACGTATTGGTGATGCGTTCGATCTCGGGCGCCATGGTGGCCGAGAAGAACAAGGTCTGCCGGGTGAAGGGCGTCAGCGAGAAGATGCGTTCGATGTCGGGAATGAACCCCATGTCGAGCATGCGGTCGGCCTCGTCGACCACCATCACCTGAACACCTGTGAGCAACAGCTTGCCGCGCTCGAAATGGTCAAGCAACCGGCCCGGTGTGGCGATCAGCACGTCGACACCCTTGTCGATCAGCAAATCCTGTTCCTTGAAGCTTACACCGCCAATCAGCAGCGCCTTGGTCAGCTTCACATGCTTGGCATAGATGTCGAAGTTTTCGGCCACCTGGGCCGCCAATTCACGCGTCGGGCACAGAACAAGGCTGCGCGGCATCCGGGCGCGGGCGCGGCCTCGGGCCAGAAGCGTGATCATGGGGAGCGTGAAGCTTGCGGTCTTGCCGGTGCCGGTCTGGGCGATGCCAAGGACGTCGCGGCCTTCCAGAGCGGGGGGGATGGCGCCTGCCTGAATGGGGGTGGGCGTGTCGTATCCCGCCTCTTCGACTGCTTTCAGGACTTTCGGGTTGAGGTTCAACTCAGAAAATTTTGTCATGTGTATCCGTTGTTCACGGACTGACTGCGCCCGTGCGTCTGTTGCGATCCGGCCCGTTTGGCCCTGTGTTTATCCACAATCACGATCTGCGGGGGCTTGTACTCTTGGAACACGGTCGGGTCAATGAGCCGTGTCCGGACTGCGCGGATGTGCCATGGTTCATGGTGTTTTGGTGGCGATGTGGCAACAATTTCCGGCATTTGGGCCAAATTGTTTACAGCTCGTCAGCTGCTGGGCACCGTGCCAAACACCTTTTTCACCGCTGCGTCGGGGTCGAACCGGGGCTTCAGCAACAGCCCGTGGGCCTTGAGCCGGTTGCGCAGGTCTTCGCTGTCAGCGCACATTTCGTCGAAGAACGCGCGCAGCCCGTCTTCGCCTTCCTCGTCGCGCAGGTAGTTCAGAAGGTGGCCGACGTTCTTGAGCGCGTCGTCGGATTTCACGCGATACGACCCCTTGGACTGGCGGAAGTCCAGCTTGGACAGAAAGCTGTCCCAATCTGGTGCGTGGAGGTGTCCAACATGCACATCGTCCAGATCATACGTATTCAGTACATCCTCACCTTTCACCCGAAGGCGGTGGATGGCCAAACGCACCTCACCAAGCCCGGT
Organism: Marivita sp.; assembly: GCF_048006345.1. Classification (GTDB taxonomy): domain Bacteria; phylum Pseudomonadota; class Alphaproteobacteria; order Rhodobacterales; family Rhodobacteraceae; genus Marivita. The sequence continues at coordinate 882,868 of NZ_CP180351.1, forward strand.
TCGGGCAAAGACCTTGCCCGCGAGATGGCTCAGGAAGCCGCCGCGCAGATAGCTGCCGAAGGTTGGGTAGATGTCTGTGACGGCTGAAGATGGCACACCGTCTCCTGTGGTGCGAAGTTTGAAATGTGCAGGTGTTTGCCCTGTGGCGACGGCCAACGCCTCTGCCGGGTAAATCCGTGCGCCAGCCATGTCGCCGGGCACCGACTTGAGCAAGGTCGACAGCTTTTTCGGGCTCAGGATGAACTCGTCCGTGTCGATATGCCCAAGCCAGTCCACATGGTCCTTGGCATGTTTCAGGGCTTGGGTTGCGTTGTAGGTCTGGCGCAGTTGGTGCGCCTCGGGGCGGTTTTTGCCGGCTTTTTTCCAGTAGGTGGCATCACAGACCGTCAGCATGACCTTGGGATGTCCGTCAAGCAGACGTGAGACGGCAGGGTCGGGCGTGTCGAGATAGATATAGACGCGGGACGCCCCGATCTCGAGGTGATGCGCCACGAACCTTGCTACGTCTTGCACAGGCGCATTTGTGGTGCAGACAACGCCCCAGGTCGGCGTCTTTGCCGGGAGTTTCGACACAGGCAGCGTCACGCCGGTATCCGTTTCGGAATCGCCATTCTCTTCGATCCGGCGCAGCTTGCGGGCGCGCAGGCGATGCAGACGGCGGAAGACCGTGCGCGGATCGTCGATCAGGCGCTGCAGCATGTCATGTGCAAGGGGCTGGATCACCGGGTCGCCTTGAGCTTCCTCCCAAAGCCGGCCGATCATGTTCACGTCGAGACCGCCATCGATCAGTGAAAACGCGTCCATCTGCAGCGGCAACGGTCCTGCGGCGCGCCCATCAAGTGTGAAGGGCCGGTCAGCCTCGCGTCCCGAAAACAGGCGCTCGCTTTCATACAGCTTCATGGCACCGAACAGCGTCGACAGCGCCAGCCCGGTGCTGCGTTGGGTCGGTGTTTTGCCATGATCACCAAAGGTCGTCAGGCTGGACACCTTCCAGCGCAGGTCCATTTCGCGCAACAGCACGTCGGCGTGTTCCGTCCATAGACGCAGGAACAGATCGGCGGTGTGTGCCGGTTGGCTGCGTTTGCGCAGATGTGCGATCAACAGACCGTTGAGGTGCAAAAGCGCGTTTTGCCCCTCAAGTTCCTTGGCGATTTCCCAGGTCTTGCGGGCATTGTCGGATGTCTTGCGGCTGCTTTCATTGGGTACCGTGACCCGTTGCTGGGCCATCTGGGCGAGATCACAATCAAGGGGTGGCAAAGCTTCGCCCTTGGCAAAGCCCAGCGGCGCGCGCCGTTCGTTCATCTGTTTGACGATGCCGACCAGCCCTTTTGGATAAGCCGGGTTCGGCGGCGATTTTTGACTGCTCATATCCGCAGAGTGCCGTTTCGCTTCGCTTCGATCAACGAAAAAGGCATTTCGAAATGCCTTGTTTCAAGCGTCTTCGAAGACGCTTGTTGACGCGATCTGCATGTCGCGTGCCAAAGCCCGTTCGAACGGGCTTTGGTCAGACCATCATTTCCTTGGTCGCAGACAGGGTCACGTCCGGATAGTCCCGACCGATGCGGTCGATATCCCACTGCAGGCGCGTCAGGTAGACGACATCCCCGTCATTGTCCTCAGCCATGTGCTGCTTGTTGGCTTGGACCAGCTTGTCCACCGCCACCTTGTTCCCATGCACCCAGCGGGCCGAGGTGAATTGCGACGCTTCGAACCGCACAGGCAGGCCGTATTCCAGCTCGATCCGGCTGCCCAACACCTCGAATTGCAGCGCGCCCACGACGCCGACGATAAAGCCGGAACCGATCATCGGCTTGAACACCTTGGCCGCACCTTCTTCGGCGAATTGCATCAACGCCTTTTCCAGATGCTTGGCCTTCATCGGATCGCCGGCCCGCACGGTTTGCAGCAGTTCCGGTGCAAAGGACGGGATGCCCGTCACTTTCAGCGCCTCGCCTTCGGTCAGCGTGTCACCGATGCGCAATTGCCCGTGGTTCGGAATACCGATGATGTCACCCGCCCACGCCTCTTCTGCCAGTTCCCGGTCAGACGCGAGGAACAGCACAGGGTTGGTGATCGCCATGGGCTTCTTGGACCGCACATGGGTGAGTTTCATGCCACGGTTGAAGTGACCGGAGGCAAGCCGGACAAAGGCGACACGGTCCCGATGCTTGGGGTCCATATTCGCCTGAACTTTGAAGACAAAGCCAGAAACCTTTGTTTCCTCTGGAAGAATTTGCCGAGGGGTGGCTTTCTGAGGCTGCGGTTCCGGGCCGTAGACACCGATCCCGTCCATCAGTTCCTTGACGCCGAACGAGTTGATGGCAGAGCCGAACCAGATCGGGGTCATGTGGCCTTCGAGAACGGCCTGCGGGTTCAGTTCGGGCAACAGCTCGCGCGCCATTTCGACCTCTTCCCGCAGTTTGGTCAGCAGGTGAGCAGGTACATGTTCCGCCAGCTTTGGATCGTCAAGCCCATTGATTTCAATGCTTTCCGCGACCTTGTTGCGGTCGGCGCGGTCCATCAGCTCCAGACGGTCGCGGATCATGTCGTAGCAGCCAAGGAAATCCCGACCGACGCCAATGGGCCAGCTGGCCGGGGTCACGTCGATTGCAAGGTTTTCCTGAATCTCGTCAATGATATCAAAGGTATCGCGGCTTTCCCTGTCCATCTTGTTACAGAAGGTCAGGATCGGCAGGTCCCGCAGGCGGCACACTTCAAACAGCTTTTGAGTCTGGCTTTCCACACCTTTCGCGCCGTCAATGACCATGACCGCCGCGTCTACTGCTGTCAGAGTGCGATAGGTGTCCTCGGAAAAGTCCGAGTGGCCGGGCGTGTCTACAAGATTGAAGCGGAAGTTTTTGAAATCGAACGACATTGCCGAAGCAGAGACTGAAATGCCCCGGTCCTGTTCCATCTTCATGAAATCCGACCGCGTGCGCCGCGCTTCGCCCTTGGCACGCACCTGGCCCGCCATCTGGATGGCGCCGCCGTAAAGAAGGAATTTTTCGGTCAGCGTCGTCTTGCCCGCATCGGGATGCGAGATGATGGCAAAGGTTCGACGCCGCGCGATTTCGGCGGGCAGGTCAGGGCGAATTGAAAGGATGTCCAGCATGGCCGCGCATATAGGTGGCGCAGCACGACTTGTCTATAAGTCGCGTGTGTCGAACGGGTTGGATCAGCCGATGAGACGCAGGTTGGGAGAGGTCGCCTTTGCTGGCTCGCCCACCGTCATCGGAACCACCACGGCATCCTGTTCGGGAATGAATGCCGGAACCACGGCATCTTCGCGACGGTGAATGTCGATCAGAACGTATTCGACGCCGCTGCGGAATTCGGTATCCGAGACGAAATAGAGCTTGCCGCAGCACACCGTGACGAACACGTCGAGGCGCTGACCCGTCGTTGTCATGAAGACCAGCTCTGCCAGCGTCACCAGTTCCTGTGTCGGCACGTTGGCGGCAAGATCAAGCGTGAAGGTTTCGTGCAGAATATCGTCTGACTGGACCGTGACCCATCTTGCATCGCGCTTGGGCAGGAAGGTGTCGCCAAGGATCAAATCCTGAATGTGGCGGATCGGATCGCCTCTGCACACACCGAATTCGGCGCGCACGCCATCGGCTGGGCAGGCCTTGAAGCGGGGTAACATGGGTCCAGTGGCAGCAGACATAAACAAACACTCTTTTGCAAACCGGTGTTCAGGAACGCGCACCGGTATGGGTTTAAGATCGTTTGGAAATGTGGCACCTCTAAGGGCAGGCCGTGGCATTTCACGGACAAATCTGACCAAATTGGGAGTGATCGAATGGATCTTGGGATCAGCGGAAAGCGGGCGCTCGTCTGCGCGTCGAGCAAAGGATTGGGGCGCGGCTGTGCCGAAGCACTGGCAGAGGCCGGTGTGAATCTCGTCATGAACGCGCGGGGTTCCGAGGCGTTGGAGGCCGCCGCCGAAGATATCCGCAAGACATACGGCGTCGAAGTGACGGCCGTCGCCGCTGATATCGTGAGCGAAGACGGGCGCGCGAAAGTCCTCGACGCCGCTGGCAGCGTGGACATTCTTGTAACAAATGCCGGTGGCCCGCCTCCGGGCATCTGGTCGGATTGGGGCCGGGAGGATTTCATCAAGGCGCTGGATGGCAACATGCTCACCCCCATCGCTCTGATGACGGCGCTGATGCCCGGCATGATCGACCGCGGCTGGGGCCGGGTGGTCAACATCACGTCCCAATCGGTCAAGGCACCGATCCCGGCGCTGGGTCTGTCCAACGCGGCGCGTACCGGTCTGACCGGTTACGTTGCTGGAACCGCGCGTCAGGTTGCGGAATACGGCGTGATCGTGAACAACCTGCTGCCCGGCATCCATGCCACGGACCGCGCCGATCAGTTGGACGGCGGTGTGTCCAAAGCGCAGGGCATCTCGGTCGAGCAGGCGCGCAAGAACCGGCAGTTGACGATCCCGGCGCGGCGCTATGGCACGCGGCAGGAATTCGGCGCGACCTGTGCGTTCCTGTGCTCCGAACATGCAGGTTTCATCGTGGGCCAGAACATCCTGATTGATGGTGGCGGCACCAACGCGACCATTTAAGCGATGGCGCGCGGACCGGACGGGGCAGGGCAGTCGCAGGGATTTTCCCTGAAGGACGAGCTCTTCAATGCCCGCACCATTGGTGATCTGGCGGCGGAATACGCCGTTCTGCCGGGGTTTGATCCGGACCGCTTTCTGTCAGAAGCCCTCGCGGGGTTGTCCTCGCGCGGGCTGCTTGAACGGCTTGACTGGCTGGCCGATTGTATTGAGGCGCAACTGCCCGACAGGTTTCCGGCAATGGCGGACGCGCTGGAGGCGGCGATGCCCGCGCCGCTGGACCCCACCAAAACCGACGATGATTTCGGCCGCTTCATCCATGCGGTCCCCGGCATTCTGGCTGTCCGTCACGGGCTGGAAGACCACCGCGACCGTGCGCTTGACCTGCTCGAGGCGGCCACCCAACGGTTTTCGATGGAGTTCTACATCCGGCCCTTCCTGAACCGCTGGCCCGATGAGACCCTCGCGCGGCTGGACCGCTGGGTCGCGCACGACAATTACCATGTGCGCCGACTGGTCAGCGAAGGCACACGCCCGCGATTGCCTTGGGCCGCCAATATCCAACTTGATCCGCTGGTGCCGCTGCGGTTTCTGGATGTGTTGCATGCCGATCCGACGCGCTATGTGACGCGATCCGTCGCCAATCACATGAACGACCTCACCCGTCATGCACCTGACCGGGTCGTCACGCATCTGAAAGCGTGGCAACAAACCAAGCGTCAGAAACCCAAGGAACTCGACTGGATGACCCGTCACGCCCTGCGCACTGCCGTCAAACGCGGCGAGGCAGAGGCTTTGGCGCTGCTTGGGTATCGGCGGGATTGCGATGTCTCGGTCACGCTGACGGTCGCCCCCAATCCCGTGGCCATTGGCGAAGCGCTGCAGATCGAGGTGTCCTTGTGTGCCGATGAGGCGCTGCCCGTGATGGTGGACTACCGCATCCGGTTTCATCGACCGAACGGGCGCGACGGCGAAAAGGTGTTCAAGCTGAAGGCCGCGCATCTGAAACCCGGTATTCCGCTGACCCTGCAAAAGACGCATCGGCTCAAGGAGGGCGCATCCACCTTTACGCTTCACCCCGGTCCGCATCTTGTCACGGTGCAGGTCAATGGACAGGACCGGGCCGAAGTGGCCGTCACACTTGTGTGAGTTTGTTTCTGGCTGCGCAGGTGGGGCCGGTGATTTCGCGTATTTGGAAAGAGAAGAAGATCAGGTCGGCAGATTGGTCCAGCGCGTTTCAAGCTGCTCCAGCGCCGCAATCCGTTCCGCTGTCTTGGGATGCGACATTAGCCATGCGGGCACCACACCGGCGCGAGACTGGGTCAACGCGTCCAGCTTGTGGAACAGCGATTTCTGCGGCCCGATGCCAATCCCCGCCTTGTGTAGAAGCGCAGCTGCATAGGCATCCGCCTCGTATTCGTCCCCACGCGAAAGGCGCGCGGCGAGCAAAGTGGCAATCGAGTTCGCAATCAGGATTCCGATGCCCGGCAAAAAGCGCGAGAGCACCATTGCAAGCGCTGTGCGCAGTGCGTTTTGACCTGAAAAGTCGATCATCCGGCGGCGCGTATGACCCAGCGCCACATGCCCCAACTCATGTGCAATCACGCTGGCAAGCTCCTCGCCAGTCACTTCGCCGGTTTGGTATTTGCGGTAGAACCCTCGCGTTATGAAAATCCGGCCATCCGGCGCGGCAAGGCCATTCACCGGGTCAATCTCGTAAATGTGGACGCGGATGCGATCCAGATCGAGGGCCGTTGCCAACCTGTCCGTCAACGCCTTGAGGCGTGGATCGGCCAGTTCGGTCGAGCGCGCATCCAGTTCACGCTTCGTCCGCCAGACCGAGAAATGGTACATGGCCAGCGCGTAGAGGATGGCAAGAAGGATCGGGGTGAGTTTCAACATACCCCAGATATGGGGCTTCAGATGTCGCGCGGCAAGCACGACGCACAGCTTGCGCAGTGCTTGCCGGTCAAAAAGAGGTCAGCCGACCAGCTTTGCATCCATCGTGATGTCCGCCCCGGCCAAAACCTTGGAAACGGGGCAATTTTCCTTGGCAGTTTTGGCGGCTTCCTGAAAATCACACTCGCTGATGCCGGGGATTGTCGCCGTCATGTCGAGATGGATCTTCGTGATCGCGAAACCCGCATCCTGCTTTTCAAGGCTGACGGTCGCTTTGGTGTCGATTGCGTCCGCAACCGCATCATAGTCGCCAAGGATCATTGAAAACGCCATCGAAAAGCACCCCGCATGGGCTGCGCCGATCAGTTCTTCTGGATTGGTGCCGGGTTTGTCGTCGAACCGGGTGTTGAAGCCGTAAGGCTGGGTGCTCAGCGCGCCTGACTCGGTTGATATCTGGCCTTTGCCCTCTTTGAGGCTGCCGGTCCAATGTGCGGTTGCTGTCTTGTTGATCATGTCTGTCTCCCGTTCTGGGTTGCGTTCGCTAGGCCAACGACATTCGGGTCAAACGGGTTCCGTCTAAGCGGCGCGTTTGTCCCCACCCGATCTCCGCGCGCGCCGTAACAGCATCCAACCCAGCACCACGGTGATCAACCCGGCGACAAGGAACCCCGACAGGCTTGAGGTTAGGTCCGAGATCAGGGTCAATTGCCCGGCGAAACTGTAGCCCAGTGCGATATAGCCAAAGACCCAGATCGCTTCGCCCGCCGCGTCCCACAGGGTAAAGCGCAACCACGGCAGACCGGACGCCCCGGCCGCCATGTTGACCCAAGGCCCCAAGGGCGCAAACAACCATGTGCTGAAGAACACGCCGATCTCGCCTTTGCGGCGGACCGTGTCCATCGCGCGACCATAGATCCGTTTTCGGGACTCGCGACGCGCGGTGAAGCGTTCGAGAAGCGGCCCGAACCGGCGTCCGATGGCAAACCCGGTCTGGTCGCCCAGAACGGCGCCTAGCCATGCACCGGCAAAGGCGGTTCCGCCGTCAAGGTCACCCGCCGCCACGAAGGCTCCACCTGCCAGCATCAACAGGGACGTGGGAATGGGGACAAGCAGACAGGAAAGATAGCACGACGCCGCCAGAACCCAGACGCCGTAATTGGCGACAAGTCCAAACAGCGCATCGCTCAAGGCTTTTGCACCGGGTCAGGGTCACGGTGTGCCGCGATGATTGCTTCGATCTGGCGGATGATCTCTTCGGCGGGGACACCGCGCGCTTCGGCCAGGTCGTCGATGGTCAGGCGCCGCGCGTCTGCTGGCGCCTCCAGCGCGTCGCGCAGTATCTCTGGCGGGATCGACCACGAATGGGCAACGTAGCGCGCGGTCATCCATCCTGCGATGGGTTCTTCCCGATGTGCGGGATCGGCCCAGTACACCCAGAACATCACCGACCGAACCGCGAAGAACAGCATGACCGCCGAGGCAAGCAGGAATCCCGCCAGCAAGAGCTTATGCTCCGTCCAAAGCCTGCGCACCGCAGAGGTCATTTCGCCAAGGCCTTGATCCCGCGACTGATGCCTTCAAGCGTCATGGGCACCATCGCATCCTCGAAGATCTCGCGGATCATCTGGATCGACTGTGTGTAGTGCCACTGCCGCTCGGGCGTTGGGTTGATCCACAGATTGTGCGGCCATTGCCGACGTACGCGCTGCAGCCAGACCTGACCGGCCTCGGCGTTCCAATGCTCGTTCGCGCCCCCCGCGTAAGCGATCTCGTAGGGGGACATGCTGGCGTCGCCCACAAAGATGCATTTGTAGTCAGGCCCATAGGTATTGAGCACCTCCATCGTCGGGGTCTGCGCATCCCAGCGGCGGCGGTTGTCCCTCCAGACACCTTCGTAAAGGCAGTTGTGGAAATAGTAATGTTCGAGATGCTTGAACTCCGCCCGCGCGGCCGAGAAGAGCTCCTCCACCACCTTCACATGCGGGTCCATCGACCCGCCGATGTCGAGAAACAGGATCACCTTGACCGCATTCCGCTTCTCTGGACGGGTCTGCACGTCGAGATACCCATGTTCCGCCGTCGCGCGTATGGTGCCATCCAGATCAAGCTCTTCCGTTGCCCCGTCACGCGCCCATCGGCGCAGGCGCTTCAGGGCCACCTTGATGTTGCGGGTGCCCAACTCGACGCTGTCATCCAGATTGCGAAACTCGCGCCTGTCCCAGACCTTGACCGCGCGCTGGTGGCGGCTTTCATTCTGCCCGATGCGCACGCCTTCTGGATTGTAGCCATAGGCCCCGAAAGGCGAGGTACCCGCTGTCCCGATCCACTTGCTGCCGCCCTGATGTCGGCCTTTCTGTTCTTTCAGCCGCTCTTTCAGGGTTTCCATCAGCTTGTCGAACCCACCAAGCGCCTCGATCTCGGCCTTTTCCTCATCGCTCAGGTGCTTTTCGGCCATCTTGCGCAACCAGTCCTCGGGAAGCTCCAGCGCGTCCAGCACACCATCGGTGGTCAGGTGCTCCAAACCCTTGAAAGCTTCGGCAAAGGCGCGGTCGAACCGGTCGATATGGCGCTCGTCCTTCACCATCGCGGTACGGGCCAGATAGTAGAACGCCTCGGGATCATAGGTCACCAACCCGGCGCGCATCGCTTCAAGAAAGCTCAGGTACTCCCGCAGGGACACGGGAACGCCGTTGGATCGCAATGTGTCGAAGAAGGGCACAAACATGCCCCTGATCTAGCAAGCGCTTGGTGCCATGACCAGCCGCGCCTGTTGTCACGGGTTCAAAAATATCCCGGGTGGAGGTCGCCACGCGAGGTCGGGGGAAGATCGCCCTAATGTTTCGGTCGACCGAAACACACGATGCGTCGACGCATCGTGCCTGCGCTCAGAACACCAGTTTTTCGATGGCGATGGTCAGGATCAGGCCGATCAGCGCAAAGGCAATGGCGTAAACCGTTCCGTATTGCAACATGTCCGCGCGGTTGCCCTTACGCCGTTTCGCGGTCATGGCCCCGATGATGGCCCCGAGAAGTGCGCCTGCTAATACGATCATAAACTGCCTCTGGCCCTTGTCAGCGGGTTGAGCGATGCGATCTCGCGCAGTTTTGCCCGCACGGACCAGTCCGAGCCGAACCCGTATCGTGCCCATCCCAGACTGTCCAGACGCACATCCGCCCCCGCAGAGACCCGACCGGCAAGGTCCAGCGCCTCGGCGCGCAACATCAGCAGCGTCGCCAGCAGCGCCGCATTTTCATGCCGCGCGGCAAGGTCGATCGAAATCCCGGTCAGGTGGATTGCGGCCTCGGGATTGTTTTCGGTCAGCGCATAGGCCGCGAGCTGCGAGGCGACATAGGCACGGTGCAGTTCCGCATTCGGGGTCCGCGCGAAATAGGTGTCCGCCTGCAGGAATTGCGCGCGCGCCGCGTCGGGATCGGTGCTCTGCAAGATCCGCCCCATGGCGTAATGGGTGAAACCACGGCGGTGGTCCTGCCACCCCATGGCAGACGCGATGCTCATGGCCTCGGTCGCCGCGGCCCGTCGTGCGATCGGCGAGGCACCGGGACCGAGCGCGGTCTGGATGGCGTCGATCCAGGGCCGGGGTGTCCGCGCCGCACGGACGGCGGGCAAGGCTTCGCCCTCGGGGTTCAGCCGCGCGAGTATCCCCGGAAGACGGCTCGCCACATCGTTGCGGGACATGCCATTGTGCAAGACCGGGTCATAATAGGCCCGCAGGATCAGCATGTCGTATCCGGTCAGCACCGTGTGCACATTGTCGTCGTTGAAGACGGAATCGGGCAGGCGGTAAAGATCATTGAGCGGCCCCAGCGCCTGTGCCAGTTCCTCGTGCAGGCAGTCGCGGGCCTCCTGCGGGCTGGAATCGTTGGGCAGGAAGATGGCGAGCCGTGTTCGGTTCGTGATCTTGCCCCAATTCACGCGGTTGGTCCGCCGCGCCTGCCGGTATTCCGACAGGGTCGAGACGTTGGGAACGACAAAACAGGCGGCCTGCGGCAGGACGCGTTGGATCTCGGCCCGGCTCACCGCGTTGATGGTGATATTGGCGTCTGGCGCGACGGTTGAGAAAATGTTGATCCCGGCCTCGGTGCGCAGCCGGTGCAAGAGCCGGTCCAGATCGCTGGGGACGGTCGGATGTACACTGCCGACGAGGCGCACGCTGATCGGCCCTTCGAAGCGGGTGAACACCTCGAGGTCACGCCCGGATTCCAGCCCCATGGCCAGATCCATGAAATCCCGCGCAAGATCCGCATTCGATGTCCGAACCGGCTGTGGCCGAGGCACGGAAAACACCTTCATCGCAGGCAGGCTCGAGTCGACGAAAACGGCGCGCGTGGCAGGCTCCGTTTGCGACACCGGCATACAGGCGCCCAGAAACAGGTAGAGCGGCAGAAGGAACCGGCGCATCCGTCAGCCCCGCTGATACTTGATGAACGGGGTCAGCTGACCGATGCGGTCATAGAGCTGGCGTGCGGTGTGGTTGAACTCCTGGGTGGACCAATAGACCGATGGCGCACCGGCCAAATCGGCCTGCGCATAGACCGCTTCGATCAGCGCCCGTCCGACACCCATGCCGCGCGCGGCCGGGTCTGCGTAGAGGTCCTGCAGGTAGCAGACGTTCTCGACCTTCCAGCAGTGCCGGTGGAAGAGGTAATGCGCCAAACCAAGGGGCGTGCCGTCTCTCTCGGCCACAAGCCCGGAGTAGTCCTGTGGGTCATCGCCCAAAAGCCGCTCAAAGGTCGTTTCGTACACGGCCTGCGGCACCGACGTTTCGTAAAACGTCAGGTAACCGCGCCACAAAGCGCACCACGAGTCGTAGTCGTGCGCACGCAAAAAGCGCACGTTCAGTTCGGTTTGGGACACGTATGAAGCCTGCCTGCTCGTTGCGGATGCTTGATGCTCCGCGGTTTTTTTGTCCTCTGTGAGGGCAGCTTACGGCGAAAAGATGGTTTTTGCCTAGATCGAACGAATTGGCCCGAATCACTTTTTCGCCCGATTCGCGAATCTAGTGCAAAGTTGATTAAAATCAGAGTGTTAACCTGTGCAAATAGGCAACAGATCAGGTCTTGGGGCGCGCCGTGTGTACGGGCTTGGCGCGGGCGCAAAGACGGTGTCTATCGGTTCCGTGAAATTCAGGGTAAGCCGCGCCAATGACACAAGACGCTCCGCTCGACATCTTCCTCTCCGGCACGCCGGGCTTTGAACACCTTCTGCGCGACGAAGCCGCGGCCTTGGGCTTTGCCAATGCGACTGCAGTTCCCGGTGGCGTGACCTGCGACGGCGACTGGTCCGAGGTCTGGCGCGCAAACCTCATGCTGCGTGGGGCGGGGCGGGTGCTGGCGCGGGTGGCGCGGTTCCGCGCGATGCATCTGGCGCAGCTCGACAAGCGGGCGCGCAAGATCGACTGGACAACGCTTTTGCGCGCCGACGTGCCCTACTGGGTGGAAGCGACGTGCCGCAAATCCCGCATCTACCACGCAGGCGCCGCAACCGAACGGGTGGAAACCGCCATCGCCGATGCGCTGGGGGCCAAACCCACCGAGAAGGCCGGCCTGATCGTGCGGGTGCGGATTGAAGACGACCTCTGCGAGATCAGCCTCGACACGTCTGGTGAGGGCCTGCACAAACGTGGCCATAAACAGGCCATCGGCAAGGCGCCCATGCGCGAGACGCTCGCCGCTTTGTTCCTGCGCGCCTGTGGCTATGACGGGTCAGAACCCGTGCTCGACCCGATGTGCGGCTCGGGCACCTTTGTGATCGAAGCGGCCGAGATGGCAATGGGCCTTGCCCCCGGCCGCGACCGCCGCTTCGGGTTCGAGGATCTCGGGTCCTTCGATGCAGGGGGGTGGTCCACGCTCAAGGCGTCACTTGCAGAACCCAAACCCACTGATTTGCGCTTCCATGGCTATGACCGCGATGCTGGTGCCATCGCCAATGCCACGGCCAATGCCGACCGGGCAGGGGTAGGGGGCCTTACAAGCTTCACCCATCAGGCCGTGGCGGACCTTAGCCCGCCCGACGGCCCGCCGGGCCTCGTGATCGTCAACCCGCCCTATGGCGCGCGGATCGGCAACCGAAACCTGCTCTTTGCGCTCTACGGGTCGTTCGGCACGGTGATGAAAGAGCGGTTCAAGGGCTGGCGCGTGGGCATCATCACCTCGGACAAGGGTCTGGCGCGGGCCTCGGGGCTGCATTTCCGCAATGTGAGCGCGCCGATCCCGCATGGCGGCCTCAAGATCCAACTCTTCCAGACCGGTCCTTTAAAATAGCCGGTCGCCGACCGTGTCCGTCGACTGAAACGCGCAGATGCGTCGACGCATCTGCGCCCCGATCTTACCGCCGTTCGCGCCGGGCCATGAAGGCCAACCGCTCGAAGAGATGCACATCCTGCTCGTTTTTGAGCAGCGCCCCGTGCAGCTTGGGCAGCGCATTCGCCCCGTCGCGCTTGAGATCCTCCGCCGTCATATCCTCGGCCAAGAGCAGCTTGAGCCAGTCCAGCACTTCAGAAGTTGACGGCTTCTTTTTCAATCCCGGCTGTTCGCGCAGCTCGTAGAACTGCGTCAGCGCGGTGGTCAGCAGCGCCTCTTTCAGCCCCGGATGATGCACCTCGACGATGCGGCGCAATGTGTCCGGATCGGGAAAGCGGATGTAGTGAAAGAAACACCGCCGCAGGAACGCGTCTGGCAGCTCTTTCTCGTTGTTCGAGGTGATGATGACGATGGGCCGCTGCCGCGCCTTGATCGTCTCGCCGGTCTCGTAGACATGGAACTCCATCTTGTCGAGTTCCTGCAGAAGGTCGTTGGGAAACTCGATATCCGCCTTGTCGATTTCGTCGATCAGCAGCACGACTTTTTCATCCGCCTCAAACGCCTGCCACAGCTTGCCCTTGCGGATGTAGTTGCGCACGTCGTTGACGCGCTCGTCGCCCAACTGGCTGTCTCGCAAACGACTCACCGCGTCGTATTCATACAAACCCTGCTGCGCCTTGGTGGTGGACTTGATGTTCCACTCGATCATGCGCAGGCCCAGCCCGGCCGCCACCTGCCGCGCCAATTCCGTCTTGCCGGTTCCAGGTTCTCCCTTGACCAGAAGCGGCCGTTCCAGCGTCACGGCGGCGTTCACCGCGATGGTCAGATCGTCGGTTGCCACATAACTGTCCGTGCCTTCAAATCTCATATTCTTTTACCTTTTGTCTCATCGACCCATTGCCTCGAAATCACCCCATTGTGCAGCTATTCGGTAGTGACATCCCTTGGGCCTTCGGTTAAGTGCTGCGCACAGGGGTGCCAGATATCTAGGGGAATTTCTATGACGGATACTGGCTTAGCTAAGGGAACCAAGATGAAAGCCGAATCTTTCCTGCCCGACGACTACAGACCCGCCGAGGATGAGCCCTTCATGAACGAGCGCCAGCTCGAGTGGTTCCGTCGGGAACTGCTGGAACAGCGCAACGAGCTTCTGAGCGACAGCAAATCCACCATCGCAGGTCTGCAGGACGGCACACGTAATATTCCGGATGTCGCGGACCGCGCCTCCGAAGAAACCGACCGCGCGCTCGAGCTGCGGATCAGGGACCGTCAGCGCAAGCTGGTGGCCAAGATCGACGCTGCGCTGCGCCGGATCGACGAGGGCGAGTTTGGCTATTGCCAGGCCACCGGCGAGCCTATCTCGCTCAAGCGTCTGGTGGCCCGTCCGACCACCACGCTGAGCCTCGAGGCGCAAGAGCGCCATGAACGGCGCGAGCGCGTGCATCGCGACGATTGACGCGCGACGAATGTGATCGGAATTGGCGCGCCGGGGCACTTGCTCTGGCGCGTTTGTTTTGAGGGGGCGGGGTCTTGGACCTGAACGCATTGGACATCACCGTGATCGGTGGCGGCATAGGTGGCCTGACCTGTGCGCTGGCGCTGCGCCAGCGCGGTGCCAGCGTGACGGTGCTTGAACAGGCGCAGGCCATTACCGAAGTGGGTGCAGGCATTCAGGTCTCCCCGAACGGGTTGCGGGTCATCGAAGCGTTGGGGTTGGGCGATGATCTGGCCAGCCGCTCGGTGCAAGGGCAGGCGGTCTCGCTGCGCAATGGCAGCACCGGGTCCGAGGTGGCACGGCTTGATCTGACCCGCTTGCCACCCGACCAGCGCTACCTTTTTGTGCATCGCGCCGATCTGGTTGATCTCCTGTCCGCCGCGGCCCGCGATCAGGGAGTGACAGTGCGGCTGCTTCAGCGTGTGGATACGGTCACACCCGGACCCCGTCCGCGCATCGTTCTGGCCACCGGTGACACCCGCAACTCCGATTTGGTGATTGGTGCCGATGGCATCCATTCCGCCGTGCGTCCGGTTCTGAACGCCACGCAAAAACCGTTCTTCACCGGGCAGGTCGCGTGGCGCTGCATCGTGCCCAACAGCACCGGACATCCCGCCCATGCCCGTGTGCATATGGGGCCGGGGCGGCACATGGTGACCTATCCGCTGCGTGACGGGTCACTGCTGAACGTCGTCGCTGTGGAAGAACGCGCCCAATGGGCCGCCGAAAGCTGGTCGCAAAAAGACGATGCCGACAATCTGCGCAAGGCTTTTGCCGGGTTCGATGCCGAAGTGCACCAGATCCTGTCGCAGGCCGAAGCGCCGGGTGTCTGGGGTCTTTTCCGCCATCCCGTCGCGGCGCGTTGGCATGGGGCGGGCATGGCACTGCTCGGGGATGCGGCACATCCCACCCTGCCGTTTCTGGCACAAGGCGCCAACATGGCGATGGAAGATGCGTGGGTGCTGGCGGATGCCTTGGCGCAGGCCTCTGACATGGACGCAGGTCTCGCGGCGTACCAACTCCGCCGCAAGGCGCGGGTCACACGGGTGATCGACGCCGCCAGTAAGAACGCTCGCAATTACCACCTGTCTCCGGGACCGTTCCGCTTTGCCGCCCATACCGCGTTGGGTCTGCTCAGTCGGGCGTCACCCGGACAGATGCTGGGTCGGTTCGATTGGCTTTACGGGTATGATGTGACCCGACCTCAGATCGCGTGACCTACCACCATCGCAGGGGGAGACAGCGCCGCGCGGCGTGATATGGTCCCGCCAAAGACCAAAGGAGGCCATGACGATGGAGCGGTTTGACAGGTGTCCCGAAACGGCGCTCGATTGGCACCGGTCCGGCAAGGGGGCGGTCCTCGCAACGGTGATCGAGACATGGGGCAGCGCGCCGCGCCGTGTCGGATCACAGCTTGCCATCTCCGGCGAGGGCGAGATCGAGGGGTCTGTTTCGGGCGGCTGCGTCGAAGGCGCTGTCGTGGTTGAAGCGATGGACGCACTCGCCGATGGCAAACCTCGCGAATTGGAATTCGGGGTCAGCGATCAGGATGCCTTTGCGGTGGGTTTGGCCTGCGGTGGCACCATCCGGGTTCTGGTGGAGCCTGTGGGCGCGGTGCTGCCTGAGGACATTCTTGACCAATTGGTAAAATATCGCGCCGCGCGCAAACCTGTGGCCTATGTGGTTGATCTGGAGGCAGGAACGCGGACCTTGACCACCGACGGCCACACGCAAGCCTTCCGTATGGATCGCTCCGGCTTCGTTGAAGACACACGCACTTTCGTCGCTGTCCATAATCCACCGTTGCGGCTCATCATCGTGGGTGCCGTGCATATTGCGCAGGCGCTGGTGCCGATGGCGCGGATCGCGGGCTATGACCCGACGCTGATCGACCCGCGCGAGGCGTTTGGGTCGGACAGTCGCTTTCCGGGTGAAACCATCCTGCATGACTGGCCGGACGAGGCGATCAGCCAACTTGGATTGGACAGCCGCACCGCGCTGGTGCTCTTGACGCACGATCCGAAACTGGACGATCCGGCGCTTGAACAGGCGCTGCGGGCAGAGTGTTTCTATATCGGTGCGCTGGGATCAACTCGCACCCATGCCAAGCGGGTGGATCGTCTGATGGCCGCCGGGTTCAGCGATGCCGAGATCGCGCTGATCCACGGCCCCATCGGGTTGGACATCGGCGCATCTGGCCCTGCGGAAATCGCAGTATCGATCCTGGCGGAAATGACCCGCGTTTTGCGGAAAGGCGCATGAAGTTCGGCGCGGTTCCCTTGGCCGAGGCAGAGGGCGCAATCCTTGCGCATTCCGTCGCTCTGCCCAAAGGGAGGTTGCGCAAGGGCGTTACGCTGGATGCGATCGCGCTGAGCAAGCTTTCGGCGGCTGGGGTACACCACGTTACGGTGGCCCGGATGGAAGCTGATGATGTGCACGAGGATCGCGCCGCCGAACGGCTCGCGGAGGCGCTGGTGCCAGACCCGGCAGCGGTGCATTTGCGGGTGGCTCCTGCCAGCACCGGGCGTGTGAACATCTATGCAACGCAGAACGGAGTGGTCCAGATCGACGCGGCCAAGATAAACGCCGTGAACGCGGTCCATCCCATGGTCACCGTGGCCACGGTTCCCGAATGGCACCGCAGCGCGGCGCGTGGCATGGTGGCGACGGTCAAGATCATCGCTTACGCCGCACCCGAAGCCGCCGTGGCGGCTGCCTGCGAAGCCGGGCAGGACGCACTGGCGCTGCGCCCTGTGACACACACGCGGGCGCTGCTGATCCAGACCAGCGTTGGTGGGCGGGATGACAGCGCCAAAGGCCAGCGCGCGATGGGGCAGCGGTTCGACCGCATGGGGGTCGCCCTTGGCCCCAAGACCGTCGTGCCGCACGAGGCTGAGGCGTTGCGCCAAGCTCTGGTCGCGGCCGCGCCGGACTATGACATGCTGTGTATTCTGACCGGATCGGCCACATCCGATCTCTACGATGTTGCGCCCGAAGCGGTCAGGGCCGCCGGAGGAGATGTCGTGCATTACGGGATGCCGGTGGATCCCGGTAACCTGCTCTTCTGGGGGCATCTGGGCGACGTGCCGGTGATCGGCCTGCCGGGATGCGCCCGGTCGCCTGCGTTGAATGGTGCAGACTGGGTGTTGGAACGTTTGCTCTGTGATGTTCCTGTCCGCCCGCAGGACATCATGGGAATGGGGGTTGGTGGGCTTCTGAAGGAGCCGCCATCGCGGCCCGCCCCGCGCGAGACGGCATAGAAAAAGCGACCCGAAGGTCGCTTTCAAAAATTGCCAAATAATGGATCGCGATTATTTCGGAAGCGGTCCGATCATCATGACCATCTGGCGTCCTTCCATCTTCGGCATGTTCTCAACCTTGCCATGCTCTTTCGAAGTCTTCGGCCACACGTTCCAACAGCTCGCGCCCAAGGTTCTGGTGCGCCATCTCGCGTCCGCGGAACCGCAGGGTGACCTTCACCTTGTCGCCATTTTCAAGGAACTTGAACACACTCCGCATTTTCACGTCGTAATCGTTCTTGTCCGTGTTCGGGCGGAACTTGACCTCTTTGATCTCGATGATCTTCTGCTTCTTGCGCGCCTCGGATTCCCGCTTCTGCTGTTCGTATTTGAACTTGCCGAAATCCATGATCTTGACAACCGGTGGCGTCGCGTTTGGCGAAATCTCGACAAGATCAAGCCCGGCTTCTTCAGCGAGCTGCATGCCACGTTCAGGCGTGACAACGCCGATGTTTTCTCCGTCCGCGCCGATCAGGCGGATTTCCGGGGACCGGATGCGTTCGTTGATGCGGGGGCCGGTCTCGCGCGTGGGGGGCGCGTTGTGAGGTCTGCGGGCTATGGTGTCGCTCCTTTGGTGCAGTTCAAATCAGGGCTGCAAAGTAGTCGTCATGCCGTTGGCTTTCAAGCGGCTTTTCGGCGGAACTGAGCCGAGCGCCAAGGGTTTCCCCCTTGTGGGCCCGCAGGGCGAGGCGCACATGCATCCCACAGGCACGCGTTGCGAGGTTGCAGCGCAGCAAAAATTCATCAGGGGGTTTTAAAACCAATGAAAAATCTGATCATTCTGGCAGTCGCCGTGGCAGTCGGCATCGGGGCGTGGGTGTTCACGCAATCCGGAACCACGCCGCAAACCGTCGAGACCGAGGGTGACGCCGTGACAGACACAGCAGAGACGATGGCGGAGACCGCCGAAAGTGCCGCGACTGAGGCCGCAGAGGACGTGACGACGACGGTCGAAGAGAGGCAGAATGCTGTCGAGGAAACCGCTGGCGACGCTGTCACAGCCGTGGAAGACGCGGTGAACGAGGCGGCAGAGGCCATCGACAGCGTCGCGGCTGAAGCGACCGAAGCGGCCAGCGACGTGGTCGAACAGGCAGAAACGGCTGTCAACAACGCCGTCACCGCGATCAACGAGGCGGCGCATGATGCGGCAACCGCGCTGGAAACGGCGATGGACACAGCCACCGGCGAGGCGGACAGCGCGGCAGATGTGGCAACGGACGCTGCCGATGCTGCGGTTGACACAGTAACAGATGCCGCTGATGGCGTTGCGGATACCGCAACCGAGGCAACCGATATGGCTGCTGAGGCAACCAATGATGCCGTTCAGGCGACAGAGGACAGTGCAGCACCCGTTGCTGACACAACCGCCGAAGCGGGCACTGACATCGCAGAGGCGCTGACAGTCGACGGGTTCGATTACGATCGGGTGATCGCCTATATCGACCAGTCCGATCTGTCCGTGCTGATCAAGACCTCGACCAAAGCCGCGCTGGAACAGGCGCGGGACAACCCTGAGCAATTGCAGGCGCTGCTTGCCACGTTGAGGGACCAGCTTGGCCTGTAAGGCGCATCAAAGAACAAAGAGAAAGCCGCGCGGGTAATCCCCTGCGCGGCTTTATATTTAGTGTCTTATGGCTTGTTCTTGATGTGACGCATCAATCAAGAAACGCTTTTTCAACCACATAGGTTTGTGGGTCGGAATTGGCGCCTTCCTTAAGCCCGTAGCCTTCGAGCATGTCCTTGATTTCAAGGTTGAAGGCAAGGTTGCCACAAACCATGGCACGGTCGGTTTCCGGGCTGATGACGGGCACACCCAGATCTTCAAAGCATTCGCCCGAGCGCATCAGGTCGGTGATGCGGCCCATCTTCGGGCTCTCTTCGCGGGTTGTGGTCGGGTAGTAGCGCAGCTTGTCGGCAAAGCCTTCGCCGATCAGTTCCGCCAGCAATTCGTCGCTGCGGATCGTGTCGATCAGTTCTTTGCCATATTGAAGCTCACCCACTTCGCGGCAGGTGTGGGTGAGGATGACCTCGTCGTAATCCTCATAGGTCTGCGGATCCCGCAAAAGCGAGGCAAAGGGGGCGATGCCGGTGCCGGTGGCGAAAAGCCAGAGCCGTTTGCCTGGCAGCAGCGCGTCATGCACCAGCGTGCCGACGGGTTTCGGGCGCAGGATGATCTGATCGCCCGGCTGGATGTGTTGAAGGCGGCTGGTCAGCGGACCGTCCTGTACCTTGATCGAGTAGAACTCAAGTTCCTCGTCCCAAGACGGCGACGCGATGGAATAGGCGCGCAGAAGCGGCTTTTCGCGACCGGATTTTTCATCCGTCTGCATCAAGCCGATCATCACAAATTCGCCCGAGCGGAACCGCAAGGACGCAGGACGTGTGACCCGGAAGGAAAACAGTCGGTCTGTCCAGTGTTTGACCTCAGTTACGGTCTGCGCGTCGGGGATGGCAAGGGTCTTGGCGGGCGCTTTGGTGGCTGTGGCTTCGGTCACGGGTGTCAACTCTGTCATGTTTTCCTTACCGGCTCGTGTAAACCGGTCCCTTACATCTATCTTTGATTTACATCAGACGAAACCCGCCCATGGTCGCAGGGACCGGGCGGGTGGTCTTTCGGTCGCAGTTTGGGCTCAGGCGGCGAGGCCGCGCAGACGCGACTGGTAGTCATGGGCCCGCCAATCGGCGCGGACCAGCCATTGGGCTTCGGGCTGTCGTGCGGCGAGGTCGTCGCTGATTTCCACATCATCAAAGCCTGAGCGGCGCGCCATGGCGTATTGATCTGCGATGACATGACCTTGTGCGCGCAGCCAGCCCTTGTAGCCCTGCTGGCGGATCAGCCGTGCGAGGGTAAAGCCGCGCCCGTCCGAAAAGCTGGGAAAGTCGATGCGGATCAGTTCCTTGCCGATCAGCAGGCATTTGAGCCGCGCAGGATCGGTGTCCGAGGGCAGGTCGATGCGCGCCTCGGGGTCAATCCAGCGCGTCGGGTCGTCTGTCAGAAAGCCGCTGTCGTTGATCAGAACGGTCATTTTGTGGCTCCTTTCGGGGCGGGCCGGTGCAGGCCGCATTCGGTTTTTTCACTGTCGCGCCAACGGCCTGCACGGGGATCTTCGCCCTTTGACACGCGGGTGGTGCAGGGGGCGCAGCCGATGGACGGGTACCCCTTGGCCACAAGCGGGTGGCGAGGCAGGTTGTGTGTGTCGAGATGCGCCGCGATGCGGGCAGGTTTCCAGTCGATCAACGGGTTGATCTTGATCCGGGCGGTGCCATCGTCGAGGTCGAAATAGTGCAAGCCTTGACGGGTCCGTGCCTGATGCCGTTTGCGCCCGGTGATCCATGCGTCATAACCCTGAAGCGCGTGATTGAGCGGCTGGGTCTTGCGCAGGTCGCAGCAGGCGTCGGGATTGCTGAAGCGCAGGGCGCCGTACGGATCGACCGCTTCAACCGTCCGTTTGGACGCGCGGATCACCTGCACGTTGGTCAGGCCCAGATGATCGGCGAGCGTTTGCTGGTAGGTCAGGGTTTCCTCAAACAGCAGCGCGGTGTCGATGAAGAGCACCGGCAGGTCGCGGTCGATCTGCGCGATCAGGTGCAGAAGGACCGCCGAATCCGCGCCGAAGCTCGACACCATCGCAACATGGTCGAAGACTCCGCGCGTCAGCACGGCTTCGAGCAGGTAGGAGGTGCCGAAATGCCGATAGTGGGCGTTCAGATCGGTGACGCGATCCTGTGCGGCCATGCGCTCGTCAAGCGGAACCCCGCTTGCCTCGCGGTTGTGCTGAGTCAGGTCAAGCATCACGCGGCCTTCTGTTTCTTGTCGCTTTCGCCATAAAGCGCGGTCTTGAACGGGGTCATGCCAACGCGGCGGAACGTGTCGATGAACGTCTCGTCGGCGCTGTCACGCTCCGACAGGTAGGTGTCGACGATCCGTTCGATGGCGGGCACGATCTCGTCCGCCGAAAAGCCGGGGCCGGTGCGCTGACCGATGGCGGCGGTTTCGGTGTGATCGCCTCCCAGCGTGATCTGGTAGTTCTCCACCCCCGCGCGGTCGAGGCCAAGGATGCCGATATGGCCCACATGGTGATGTCCGCAGGCGTTGATGCAGCCCGAGATCTTGATCTTCAGGTCACCCACCTCGTGTTCCAGCTTGAGCTGGTCGAAACGCGTAGCGATCTCCTGCGCGATTGGGATCGACCGGGCTGTGGCCAGCGCGCAGTAATCCATACCGGGGCAGGCAATGATGTCGCTGATCTTGCCGATATTGGCGGTGGCGAGGCCCGCCGCCTTCAATGCCGCGTGGATCGCGGGCAGGTCGGCCTTGTGCACATGCGGCAGCACGACGTTCTGTTCGTGGCTGATGCGCAATTCGTCATGTCCGTAACGTTCTGCCAGATCGGCCATCACGCGCATCTGGTCGGCGGTGGCGTCACCCGGTGTCGCGCCATGCGCCTTGAGGCTGATCTGCGCAATCGCGTGGCTCGGCGCGCGGTGGGCGCTGAGATTGGTGTCGGCCCAGGAGCGGAACACCGGGTCATTCGCGTAAGCCAGATCGAACGGGCCGGAGTCGCGGTCTGCGAACGCGGGCGGCGCGAAATCTGCTTTGATCTGTGCAAAAAGCTGCTGGTCCACACCGGTGAACGCGGGGCGCAGCAGGGCAAACCGCTCTTCGACACGCGCGCGGATGTCGTCAATGCCATGTTCATGTACGGTGATCTTGATGCGGCTTTTGTACTTGTTGTCGCGACGGCCCAGCAGGTTCCAGACACTGACCACCGCTTCGAGATAGGGCAGCAGGTCCGCTTCGGGCAGGAAGTCACGGACAACCTTTCCGATCATCGGGGTGCGGCCAAGGCCACCGCCCACGATGACTTCGAACCCCGGCTCGCCTACATCGTTGCGGACCATGCGCAAGCCGATGTCGTGGGCGCGTGTCACGGCGCGATCGTTCGGAGATCCGGTGACGGCGATCTTGAACTTGCGCGGCAGGAACTGGAACTCCGGGTGGTCGGTGGACCACTGGCGGATCAGCTCGGCCACCGGGCGCGGATCGGCAATTTCATCCGACGCGGCACCTGCGAAATGGTCGGCGGTCACGTTGCGGATCGTGTTGCCAGAGGTCTGGATGGCGTGCATCTGCACCTCGGCCAGCGCGTCCAGCATATCCGGTACGTCACGCAGCGTGGGCCAGTTGAACTGGATGTTCTGCCGCGTGGTGAAATGGCCGTAGCCCTTGTCCCACCGCTCGGCGATGTAGGCAAGCTGCCGCATCTGGGCGCTGTTCAGCGTGCCATAGGGGATTGCCACGCGCAGCATGTAGGCGTGCAGTTGCAGGTAGAGCCCGTTCATCAGGCGCAGCGGCTTGAATTCGTCTTCGGTGAGCGAACCGTCGATGCGGCGTTCCACCTGCGCGCGGAATTGGGCGTTGCGCTCGGCCACGAAGGTGGCGTCGAAATCGGTATAGCGGTACATCAGAGAGCCTCGGACTGTTTGCCGTGGGGATAGTTGGACGGGCCGCGCATGCGGAACGCCTCGCGGAAATGGGTGGGCTTGGGGCCTTTGGCGTCAGGGGCCACGTCGGCCAGATAGACTCCAACCACTTCAGAGGTGCGGGTGCTGGCGTCGATCAGGCGGATTTGCGCATCGGCCTCGTCGGTCAGCACATCCGCATCCTTGAGGTTGCGGGTCCATGTGTCGTCCTGGGTCAGGTACACCACATCGCCTTCGAGCAACGCGTTGGCGGTGATGACTTTCGGCGTGAAGATCGCAGGCATCAGATGATCTCCTGAATGTGGGGCAGAGCCGTTTCGACCGCATCGCGCGGGGCCAAACCGTACATGAGAAGCGCAGGACCAGTGATGTCGGCCTCGGCCAGAATGGCGGGAAGCGTTGCCAGAGTGACGCTGACAATGCGCTGGTCTGCCCGGCTTGCGTTTTCGACAATCGTGACCGGCGTGGATGGTGTTGCCCCATGCATGAGCAGGCGGCCCTGAATGAACCGCGCGGCTTTCTTGGCCATGTAGATCGCGGCGACCTCACCCTCGCGGGCCAGCGCGCGCCAGTCGTGATCGGCATAGCCCTGCATGTCATGCCCGGTGATCAGACGCACGGCAGTGTTGCGCCCGCGCTTGGTCAGCGATTGGCCAAGGGCGGCCACGGCAGCGGAGGCGGAGGTGAGGCCCGGTACGATGGTGTAGTCGAGACCCGCCGCGATCACCGCATCCAGTTCTTCGTCCAGACGACCAAAGACGGTGGGATCGCCGGCCTTGAGCCGCACGACACGCGCGCCGGTCAGAGCTTCTTCCACGATCATCGCGTTGATGTCGGCTTGCGTGACCGACGGGCCGAACCCTTCTTTGCCCGCATTGCGCAGACGGGTCTGGGGGCCGACCAGCGCGAGGATCTCGGCGGTGACCAGACGGTCATGGATCACCACGTCGGCCTCCTGCAGCGCGCGCAGAGCCTTGACCGTCAGCAGATCCGGATCACCGGGGCCCGCGCCGACAAAGGCGACGGGCTGGAGCATGGTCATGTGCAGGTCGCGTGGCATCGGCTCGTCCTCTTCACCGCGTTTCTTGCGTCTAAAATAGAATTTTGTTCCAGTATTCTTCCAGACCCTTGCGGAAATAAGGAAATCTGTTCTATCAGGCCAGTGCGTAAGGACAGGTGGTCCTTGAAACCCGAAGAAAGCAGAACAGTGATGAAGATCGACGACACGGACCGGAAAATTCTTGTCGAGTTGCAAACGGATGCGGCGCAGTCGCTGGACGATATCGCCCGCAAAGTGGGGTCATCGAAGACGCCGGTCTGGAACCGGATTCGCAAGATGAAAGAGGCCGGGATCATCGGCGCGCAGGTGGTGCATCTTGATGCGGATGCACTTGGGTTCGAGGCCTGTTTCTTTGTCCTGATCCGCACCAGCGAACATGACGCGGCCTGGCAGCGCGCGTTTCTGAAGGCGCTGCAGGACCGCCCCGAAGTGCAGGAGGCGCACCGACTGGCGGGGGATATCGACTATATCCTCAAGGTGCGCGTAAAGAACGCGCGGGCCTATGATGCGTTCTACCAGGCGCTGATCGCGGAGGTGAAGGTGCACAACGTGACGGCGCTTTTGTCGATGGAGGAGATCAAGTCGACCACGGCACTGCCGCTATAGCCAAATTGGCGGCGCGGGTGTGAAGGTTGCATGCGCGTATTTGGAAAGAGAAGAAGACAGGAAGGCGCGCGATTCTTTACTTCTTCTCTTTGAAAATACGCTCTAATAACCGCCCGTCTAGGCGCGCGTCAGGAGGTCTGAACCATCAGACGCTCCAACCCATGGAAATGGTAGGTGTTGGCGTAAACGGGTGGTTCCGCGAGGCGCAGTTTTGGGCAGCGGTCCCAGAGGATCGGCAGGGCGATTTGTAGCTCCAGCCGGGCCAGCGGTGCGCCGACGCAGAAATGCAATCCGCCGCCAAAGCTGGTGTTCTGTGTCACGGGGCGGGTTGGGTCGAAGAGATGGGCGTCGGGCCATTGAGCCGGGTCGCGATTGGCCGAAGCGAGAAGCAGCGCCACCTGATCGCCACGCTGGAAGGTATGTCCGTAGAGGGTGATGTCTTCGTAGGCATAGCGCGTGAACATGTGCAGGGGCGGGTCGTAGCGGAGAATTTCCTCAACCGTTTTGTCGTCGATCCGATCCGTGCCGGCCTCCAGCAATGTCTTGATGCCGTTTCCCAGCGTGTGGACCGTTGCCTCGTGGCCCGCGTTGAGGAGCAGGATGCAGGTGGTGATCAGCTCATCGGTCGAAAGCTTTTCGCCTGCTTCTTCGGCAGCGATCAGGTGGGTGATGAGGTCATCGCGGGGGTCATGGCGGCGGGTGTCAATATAGCTGCGCAGGAAGTCGGAGAACTCGGCGGCGGCTTGGGCGGCGGCGTCTTCGGTCGTGCGGGTGCGGCTGGCCTGGTACATGGCGACCATCGCGTTGGACCAGCGCAGGAGTTGCGGAGCCATGTCGTCGGGCACGCCGAGCAGGCGCGCAATGACGATCACCGGGATCGGTTGGCAGAAGGTGGTCAGAATGTCGAAGGGCGCTCCCGAAGGAAAAGTATCAATCTTTTCGTGGGTTAGTGCCGTTATTTCAGGTTCCAGAGCCTTGATCCGGCGCGAGGTGAAGGCGCGCAGGACGAGGCCGCGGAGGCGGGTGTGGCGGGGCGGCTCCAGTTCCAGCATCGAATGGGCCTCGACCGCGTAGAACGGGGCGAGGTGATCGGGGATCGTGGGGGCAATTTCGGGCGGCACCTCGCGGCCAAATCGTCGGTCGCGCAGGATGGTATGCACCGCCCGGTGGCTGGCGGCGCAGGGCATGGCGTATTCGTCCCACCATGCCAGATCGCCTGCGGAGCGGAGGCGATCATAGAACGGGTAGGGGTTCTGAACGAAGGCGGGGTCGGTCGGGGATTGGGATAACCGCTGCATGCCTTTGCGCGGTCAGCCGTTCAAGGCCGTGACGATGGGGGTGAAATCGGCGGCTTTCAGGCTTGCACCACCCACAAGTGCGCCGTCCACGTCCGCGACGGCAAAGATCTCGGTCGCGTTGGAGGCTTTGACGCTGCCACCGTAGAGCAGGCGGATCGCTTGGGCGGTGTCGGTGCCGAAGCGCTGGATCAGGGTCGACCGCATGAAGCTGTGCACCTCGGCGATCTGGTCGGTGGTGGGCACCTTGCCGGTGCCGATGGCCCAGACGGGTTCGTAGGCGATGACGGTGTTGTCGCCGGTCACATCGTCCGGCAGGGATGCGGCAAGCTGCCGGCCCACCACATCGAGGGTCTTTCCGCTTTCGCGTTCATCGAGGGTTTCGCCAACGCAGACGATGGCAGTCAGGCCTGCGGCCCATGCGGCGAGGGTTTTGTAAGCGACGAGCGCATCGGATTCGCCATGATCGGCGCGGCGCTCGGAATGGCCGAGGATCACGTAGGTGGCCCCTGCATCCTTGAGCATGGCGGCGGAGACATCGCCCGTGTGGGCGCCGGATGCGGCGGAGTGGCAATCCTGACCGCCGATGGCGATCGAAGCGGCTTTGGCGGCGGCTGAGGCGATCAGAGTGGCGGGTGGGCAGATCAGCACTTCGGCAGCGCCAGCGGCGGCGTCCTGTAACGCGTCAAGCTCGGTCAGGGCGGCGGTGGTTCCGTTCATCTTCCAGTTTCCGGCGGCGAGTTTGCGGCGCATGAGGGGCTCCTGCTGGTGATCTTGGTTCAGGGCGCATCATCGCGGGCCGGGCAGCGGCGTCAAGGGCAGTTGCATGGGCTGTGGATGGCTGGCACAAGCCCGACCAACAGATCAGGAGGGCGACAGATGATCCCGAGACTTGACGCGCAGGCCTTGCTCGCGGGCGATGCGGAGGCCTTGACGCTGATGCGGAGTGCCGCCGAAGAGGTGGGGTTTGCCACGGTGTACAACACCAAGTTCACCTCGGCCCGGATGCGGTTCGTTCTGGCGGCCTACCGTGCATTCTTTGCCCTGCCGGTCGCGGTCAAGGATCAGGTGAACATGGCGCGCACCGGGTCGAACCGGGGTTGGGGTGCGCCGAAATCCGAGCAGGTCGATCCGAACGCGAACCCGGATTACAAAGAGGTGTTCGATTGCGGCTACACCTTGCAGGACGGGGATATGCGGGTGGCCTTGTCGGTCTATGCGCCGAACCACTGGCCGGATCGGCCCGCCGGGTTCGAGCAGGTGATCCGGGCGTATTATGCGGACGCGCTCGATGTGGCGCGGGGTATTCTGCGGGGAATTGCCATGTCCATCGGCGCGGATGCGGATTTCTTCGAGGACAAGTTCGACTGCCCGATGGCTCTTTTGCGGGGCAATTACTACCCGCCGCGCCCGGACTGGGCCGGAGACAAGGATTTCGGCATCGGTGCCCATACGGATTACGGCTGCCTCACGCTTCTGGCGACGGATGGTCAGCCGGGGCTGGAGGTGCAGCCGCGCGGGCGCAGTGACTGGCTGCCAGTGCAGGCGCCTCCGGGGGAGTTCATCATCAACTTCGGTGAGATGCTCGAGATGTGGACCGAGGGCCGTGTTGTTGCGACACTGCACCGGGTCAAGGGCGGCGCGGATGAGCGGATTTCGGTGCCGCTGTTCTTCAACCCGAATGTGGAGACCAATGTCGCGCCGCTCGGGTCAGGCAAGCTGATCCGGGCAGGGGATCACCTGACCAAGCGCTATGCCGAGACCTATGTGCATTTGCAGGGGAAGGGGTGATTGGGCGTTTTTTGTTTGGTCTCACGAAGACAGAGCCCGGCGGAATACCTCTGTATTGAGGTGTTCAGGATGTTGAGGCCGAACCTCGACTGAGCGGGCGGAGCCGCCGTCGGGCGGCCACCACATTGCCAAGGAGGATTTGGCAAATCTCTCAAGGGTCGCCCTCTTTAGTTGAGTACTGATATCACGCTCGACATGTCGACCTTGGGGCCAAGCGCTTTCACCGCCCGTGCGTAAAGGTCAGAGCTGACGGCGAGTTGCGGTGTCGCCAAGCACAGCCGCGCAGCTTCTGCTCGGATCAGGCAGGTGCTCGTATGCGCGTCTGCCACGCCGGCCTGCACCGCAAAATCGCTGTCGATCATCTTGGGCAGTTTGATGGTCACGAAATCGCTGCTGAGAGGGCCTGCCTCCACGGCTTGCGTGAACTTGTCCAACGGAAGGCCAGCTTTGCGCGCGAAACTGGTCGCCTCTGCCAAGGCGACGAGGCTGGAGCAAAGGTAGAGGTTGATCGCCAGTTTCATGCGCAAGGCATCACCGGCGGCCCCGCAATGGATCTGATCCTTGCACATGGGGCGCAAGAGAGGGGCCGCCGCGTCCGCCACAGCGCGATCACCCCCCAGCAGACAGACAAGTTGGCCTTTCTCCGCAGGCACCCGCGAGCCGGACACCGGCGCTTCGAGATAAGCCCCGCCCGCCTGTGCGATGTCGTCGGCCAGTGCCACCGAATAGCTGGGATCGACGGAGCCCATGCCGATGATCGTCTTGCCCCGCACATTCTCGGCGAAGGCGGCCGTGTCCCGCTCCAGCACGGCATCGACGGCATCCTGGTTCAGCAGTATGAGAATGGAGGTCCGAGACCCACGCAGAACGGCCCGCGGGGATCGAGCAAATGCGACATCGCATCCGTCCGGGAAAACATCCGGGGCCTTTTGCGTCCTGTTCCACACGTTCAGCGCAACGCCATGCCGCGCGAGGTTCCGCGCCATGGGCAATCCCATGGTGCCCAATCCGATGAAACCGACCTTGTCCATGATCCCTCCGATCCATATGCCAGTAAGAAATAGAGTATGGCACTGGATTGGGGGTGTTTTTTGCCAAATTGAGGTATGATTCAGTGAATTTTGAGTGTGATGCGCGAAGACTCACTGCATTAATGGCGCAGCGCACCAATGGAAATGAGCATGACCATGCAGCACGTCCTCGACGACATCGACCGGAAGATCCTTCGCCTGCTGCAGCAAGACTGCAAGCAGACCAGCAACGAGATCGCCGACCAGGTCGGGCTATCGCAGACCCCGTGCCTTCGGCGCATCCGCAACATGGAGGCTGCCGGTATCATCGAACGATATACGGCGATCCTGAACCCCGACACCCTTGGCCTTGGCATGACATTCTTCACCCGCGTCTGGCTGACCGGACAGGACGAGACGACCGTTGAACGGTTCACCAAGGAAGTGCGGCGCCTGCCAAATGTTGTGGAATGTCATTTGATGGCGGGGGATTGCGACTTCCTTCTGCGCATTCTGGCCGCCGACATCACAGCCTACCGGCGGTTTCAGATCGAGTATCTGAACGCCCTTCCGGGTGTTCAAAACGTCAAGACCGAAATCCCGATGCAGCGGATCAAGTATTCTAATGAGATCCCCATTTAGTTGCATCCGTCCGAACGCCTTCTGCGGATGCTCGTGGACGCGGTAAGACTGCAAAGCAGCGCCTTTCAGATCACAAGCCGGTCTGGCTCACGCCTTGAGGTTCGGCGCGCCGTTTGCGTGTTCGGTGGCCAGTTCTTCCACATCCTTGAACTTGATCGACTCCCCACATCCACAGGCGTCTGCGACGTTCGGGTTGTTGAAGTGGAAGCCGGATTCGAGCAGCGAGGTCTGGTAGTCGATCTCGGTCCCGAAAAGGAACATCTGCGCCATCGGGGCGATCATCACCACCGCTCCGTCCTGTTCGACAACCTCGTCGTTGGGGTCGGGGGTGTCGACGTAATCCATGGTGTATTCCATACCCGCGCAGCCGCCTTTCTTGACGCCGATGCGCAGGCCGGCATGGCCTTTCGACTCCATCAGCTTGCGCACTTGGGCGGCGGCTTTGGGGGTCAGGGTGACGGCTTGTTTTCCGGGGATGCCGAACATGGGATCTCTCGCTTTCGCTGTTGTTCTTAACCTAGGGGCTTGCTGCCGCGATCTCAAGAAGGGAAAGCGTGGCGTATCCGGTGGCCAGCCCCCAGCCAAAGGAGGCGAGCGTACCAATGATGACGTATTCGCCCGCTTTCTGGCCTTTCGATGCGGTGTCGAAGCGCAGAACGGATTTTGCGGCGATCAGGAAGCCGGTCGCGGTGGCCTCGCCCACGCAGAGGAAGAGAAAGATCAGCCCGCGTTCCAGTTTGCCGATCATGCGGCCTGCATTGTCCAGCCCTTCGGCGGTTGGTCCAGCCTCGTCTGCGGCGAATTGCTCGGTGTAGGGTTTCATCAACAGACCTACGGCAAAGCCTCCGGCCCAGATCGACACGATCGCGCCACTGAGCAGGATGGCGGGAGCTTGCAGGAGCGCGATATGATCGGCCCAGAGACCGGTGACAAGCGCGTTGGGGATAAGGATCGCCCCTGCCACAAGTGTTGCCATATGGGCCACCTGATCCAGCAGAAAGGCGGGCAGACTGTCGCGCCATGTTGCGGGCAGGGCCCAGACCTTGATGGCGTCGATGACGAAATGCGCGGCCGCGATCCCGAGCGCCAGCTGCCAGTGCCCCCCGAGCGCGGCGAAGGTCAGGACGAAGACAATCGCGATATGCAGGACGAGAAAAAGAGGTTCTGACTTGCGCCGGATCAGCACGTCGGGCTGCGCCAGAAAATCAGCGATGAGATGGGCCAGCAAGAGGGCTGCAAAGACATTGATCATGGGAGCCTCCGCAAGGGTTCGAGCTTGCTTTGCTGGATAGAAAGCCGGTTCACTTGCCAGCCTCCGTCTCCAGGGCGGTCAGCGCATCGGCAATTGCAGGGTACCCCGCGGACCAGAGCGCTTGATTGACCGCCTGTCGCGAAATGCCAAAGGATTTGGCGATGTCTGCGCGGTTCGGGGCGTTGGGAGCAAGAGCCGCTGCCATCGCACGCGCTTGGGCCTGCGTCCAGCCTGAGGAGATGTGATCTGCGAGACGTGTCGCGGCGTGGTGTGCGCCGCCGTTGGCATGAGCAAGCAGTGTCTGGCGCGAGAGTGTGTCCAACAATCGTCCGGAGGCGACGAAGGCCGGGCCATGGGCCGCGTTCAGGTCGCCGCTGGCGGGCAGGGTGCCCGGACCGGTGGCAAGGGCAATCCGCGTGGTGGTCCGGTCGGTGTCGCGCCGCAGGCAGGCCTGGATGAAAAGCGCCGCGCGCAGGGCGTAAGCCGGATCGGAGAGCGCCACCTGCCACGCATCGCCACCGCGCCGGGCGAATTGAGAGATCAGATCAGGGGTCCGCCAGCCGGACATCGCATTGGCGGCGGTCTCGATACTGGTCAATGCCGCATCCACATCGGTGGATGTGAGATCGGATGAGGCGACGAGATCGCCGGTGAGAACGCAAAACTGGGTCATGGTGCAAGTTATATCAGTTTCTTCGGAGAAAAGAAACTGAATTTGGTTGACGATACAATCAGGTGTTTTCCGAGAGGGACCGGCGCGCCCAGGTGCAGGCTTCTTCGGGATCGTCCAAGGCCGCGTCAGGCAATGTCCAGTAGGGCATGCGGGACGGCTTGCCGGATTTGCCCTCATACGACCATTGCTCGCAACCTTCTGCGGCAAGGTCGTCGGCCAGTGGACCGCGTGCTTTCAGAAGCAGGGTTTCCTCGGGGCCGATCACCGCAAAAATCACGCCTTCGGAATAAATCCCGAGGCCGCCAAACATCTTGCGTGTTGTGATTGAAGGAAGTCCGCGAAACAGATCCCGGACAAAGGCGATCTGTTCGTCGGAGACAGCCATGTGTTACATGAAGCCCAGTTCGAGGCGTGCCTCGTCGGACATCATGTCCATGCCCCACGGGGGTTCCCATGTGAGTTCCACGTCGACCTGTTTGATACCTGCAATCGGCTCGATCGCTTCGGCCACCCAGCCCGGCATTTCGCCTGCCACAGGACAGCCCGGAGCGGTCAGGGTCATGACCACGCGGACTTCGTTTTCGTCATTGATGTCAAGCGTGTAGACAAGTCCTAGGTCATATATATTGACCGGAATCTCGGGGTCATACACCGAACGGCACGCTTCAACGACCTGATCATACAATGGATGATCGGTGCTGGACGGCGCAATCAGCGGTGTGCCTTCGATCTTGGGGCTGGCATCGTTCATGTCGGTCCTTCCCGTGGGTTCCTGACCAAATATATAGGGAAAGCGGTGAGGGGGGTAAAGAGGCGGAAAGTCTCAGGATCGGGCTTCGGTGATTTTCAGGAATCGGGTAGGCGAGTAAGCTGTGCCGCGATATCTGCCATGTGGCCTGAAAGATCAGGCCAGTTCATTGCGTTCGTATTGCGCGCGCAGCGACGTGATGACCTTGTTTGCGGACTGACTGAGCCCCCGGATTTCCCCGGCGACTGCAGAAAAACCTCGACCGGCTTCGCCGACGCGAGATGCTTCGATGGACGCGTTGACCGAGATAATCATGATCATGCGACTGATCTTTTCGAGTTCCGAGATCGAGGAACGGATCATCTTTGACTGGCTGCCAGCCTGCAACTCGCGATTGGAGACCACATGATCCAGAGCCTTGTTGACCCCGTCGACGATCCCGTTCAGTGCCGCAAGAAGCGGTGTCGATACGAAGTCTGCAAGTTCCCTGATGCTTTTGGACAGGTGGGCGCTGTCGCCAGAGGCAAGTCGATCCTCGATCAGGCGGCCATTGACGATGAATTTTCCAATGATCTCGCTTTGTGACGGAGTCACCGCCTCAACATGCTCCAGAATGCGTTTCAGGCTGGTCGGCAGTTTGGAGTCCCGTGACCCGGGCAATATATCGGCCGCGATCTGTGCGAATTCATTCAGATCCTGCGCCAGCCGTTCCCTCGATGTTTCGCTGGCCGACGCATTGTCGTTTGCCAGCAGCAATGTCACCACAACGCGATGAGACAACATGCGCATCTTACCGCAGCGATTGATCAGTGCGCCAAGAATGGCTTCATCTCCATGTGTCGATTCAGACATATCTTGCTGCTCAGTGGGGCTTGGGTGCTTCGTCGACGGGGCTTTGCGCCGCACCTTCGAGCATGGTTGTCGCGATCAGGTTCAAAGCGTCTGTCCAAGCCTTGGAATGATCTTGGGTCCATGACGGACCAACTGCCTCTTCCAGACATGAGACAAGCACGTCTGCAACGACCGTGTAATGCGCCGCTTCGGCACCGTATCCGGCGTGTTTTGCGCCAAGGGCACGCAGCGGTTCGATGAGCGCTTCGATGTTGTCGAGTTTCTGTACCGCGAATTGCAGGGTCGACCCCAACATCTTGGCCTGTGGCGCGATGTCGTCCGCGAACATCCCACGCACCGCTGGCGCTTTGTCGAAAAGGGATTGGTAGAAATAAATCACGAGGTCATCGCGGCTTGAAACCGCCGACGCAAATGAACGTTGGATGAGTTCGACTTGGGGAGTGGTCAGCATGCTTGTTCCTCTTGCGACTGTTACCCCCTCACCAACGGCCGCATCCCGAATTTCTTTATGCCCTTCCGAGCGCCTTTTGCGGAAATGCGCCAATAAAGGAAAGGTTCTTCCATCTTTGGCGTGAATGTCCCGGTCTGCGGCCATGGGTGCTGCAGATAAATCGCGCTTCAATGGAGTCCGTGATCAGCCTGATTTGCCGTGCTTCTTGCGACGCGGCACCGGGGTAGGGCGGACCTTCTCTTCGATTGCGTCATAGAGCAGACCTGCGATGTTCTTTTCGCTGGCGATCTCGATGCCTTCGAGGCCGGGGGAGGAGTTGACCTCGAGCACCTTTGGCCCCGAATGCGAGCGCAGCATGTCGACTCCGGCAAACCCAAGACCGAACACACGGGCGGCGCGGACGGCGGTGTCGCGTTCTTCCTTGGTGATGCGTACCTTCTGCGCGGTGCCGCCCCGATGCAGGTTCGACCGGAAATCGCCTTCGGAGCCGGTGCGCTTCATCGACGCCACAACCTTGCCGTTCACCACCAGGCATCGGATGTCCTCGCCGGCGGCTTCCTTGATGAAGTCCTGCACAAGGAAGTTGGCCTTGAGCCCGCGGAAGGCGTCGATCACGGATTCGGCGGCCTTCTTGGTTTCCGCCAGCACAACGCCTTTGCCTTGGGTCGATTCCAGAAGTTTGACGATCAGCGGGGCTGTCCCGACAAGGCCGATCAGGTTCGACGTGTCCTTGGGAGAGTTCGCGAAGGCGGTGGGAGGCATACCAATGCGGTGCCGCGCCAGAATCTGGTGCGCATGCAGTTTGTCACGGCTGGACGTGATGCCGGTGCTGCCATTGACCACGTAGGTGCCGATGGATTCGAACTGTCGGACGATGGCGGTGCCATAGGGCGTGATCGATGCGCCGATGCGGGGGATGACGGCGTCATAGCGGGGCAGGCGTTTGCCGTCGTAATAGACCTCGGGCGCCATCGCGTTGATCGCCATGTAGCAGCGTGTGGTGTCGATCACCTCGACCGAGTGGCCGCGCTTCTCGCCTTCTTCGACCAGACGGGAGGTGGAGTAGTTGGTTTCCCGGCTGAGCACGGCCACGCGAAGGGCGCGTTTGGGCGCGATGCTGCGGACGGCGGCTGTATGATAGACATCGAAATCGAGTTCCGGCTGGTGGAAGCGTTCACTGGGGACGATGTTGACGTGATCCTTGAGCGCCTGACGGCCTAGCAGCATACGATTGCTCATGGTTCCCCGGTCGGTCAGCGTGATTTCGATGTTCCACGAATGGCCATCAACTTTGAGCCGGGACGCGATCACGTAGCGGCTTTCGGTTTCACCATTCGATGACGTCACGTCGCGCCGATCCACGATCGGAGCAGAGCAGGGGATCATCAGGTCACCGCGGCCCGGAATCGGGTACACGGCGAAACGCACCCGCGGTTTGCTGGCCGAGCCGAAGACTTCGATGTCTGCCGCATGCAGCGCCGATGTGCGTGCACCGGTGTCGACCTTGGCCCTGATCGCGGGCAGTCCAAGCTCTGGCAGGCTGACCCATTCTTCCCACCCAAAGGTCAGCAAGCTGTCTGGCCCCCTGCCGTAATCCGCAGGTGTCTCTGGTAGGGTGTCGGGCATGGGAATCGCGCCTCCTTGGCAATGGGGGTGATTTGGCGCACAAGGGCGCCCTCTGCAAGTAAGGCCCGAACATGACAGTTTCTTCTTCCTTCGCCCTGCACGCCACTGACGGAACCGCACGGACCGGGGCCATCACAACGCCGCGCGGGACAATCCGCACGCCTGCCTTCATGCCTGTGGGCACGGCGGCAACAGTGAAGGCAATGATGCCCGAGAGCGTGGCGGCCACAGGGGCGGACATCCTGCTGGGCAACACCTATCACCTGATGTTGCGCCCGACGGCAGAGCGGATCGACCGCTTGGGTGGGCTGCACAGGTTCATGAATTGGGACAAGCCGATCTTGACGGATTCGGGCGGCTTTCAGGTGATGAGCCTTGCCGACCTGCGCAAGCTGACGGAAAAGGGCGTGACCTTCAAATCCCATATCGACGGGTCCAAGCACGAGCTCACGCCCGAGCGGTCGATGGAGATTCAGCGCCTGCTAGGGTCGGACATCGTGATGTGTTTTGACGAATGCCCTGCATTGCCTGCCGACCGGGACCGGATTGCTGAGTCGATGCGGTTGTCGATGCGCTGGGCGGAGCGGTCGAAAGACGCCTTTGGGGATCGTCCGGGGTACATGCTCTTTGGTATCCAGCAGGGTGGGTTGGAGCAAGATTTCCGCGAGGAATCGGCCGAAGCTTTGAAAGCCATTGGGTTCGACGGCTACGCCATCGGTGGCCTGGCTGTGGGCGAGGGGCAGGAGGCGATGTTCGGCTGTCTGGATTTCGCGCCAAGCCAACTGCCCGAAGATCGGCCACGTTACCTCATGGGGGTGGGCAAACCGGACGACATTGTCGGTGCGGTCAAGCGCGGGGTGGACATGATGGATTGCGTGTTGCCGTCACGGTCGGGGCGTACCGGTCAGGCGTGGACGCGGCGTGGGCAGATCAATATCAAGAACGCCCGG
This sequence comes from Marivita sp., assembly GCF_048006345.1. Lineage (GTDB taxonomy): Bacteria > Pseudomonadota > Alphaproteobacteria > Rhodobacterales > Rhodobacteraceae > Marivita. The sequence goes on from NZ_CP180351.1 coordinate 918,901, forward strand.
CATCAAGACGATCCGCGTCCGCTCGACGAAAATTGCACCTGTCCCGCATGCCGGAACTACAGCCGCGCCTATCTGCACCACGTGTTTCGCGCGCAGGAGATGATCTCGGGGATGCTGCTGACATGGCACAACCTGCATTATTATCAGGAACTGATGCAGGGGATGCGCGACGCGATTTCAGGAGGATCGTTTGCCGCGTTCGAGGCGCAGTTTCATGCACAGCGCGCCGAAGGTGATATTGAGCCGATCTGAAGCCGTTTGCGCTAAAACATCCTTTCCCTGCGCCGTTTGATATTCTGAAGACGTAATGTGTTCAGGAGGTATCATGGACGTCGAAAGAACCGAGGCTGGTGACATCCAGAGTTGGACTCCCGATGAAGTGGCTGGGGCGTTTTTCCGGGGGGAGATCGTCCTGATCGACGTGCGGACGCCGCAAGAATACGTGTTCGAGCACATTGCGGGCGCGCTGCTTTTGCCGATGCCCTATTTCAAGTCCCAATACTTGCCTTTTGCGACCGACAAGCAAATCGTGCTGTATTGCGGTGAAGGTCTGCGGTCAGAGCATTGCGCGCGGGTCATGCTGGGCGGCGGGTCGGCTGTTGCGGCGCAACTGGCTGGCGGGTTCCGGGCATGGCGCGAGGCGGACAAGCCCTATGTCGGCACGAACACGATGATCGGGACGCCACAGCGCATGGGGGGCAAGGTGCAGGACCAGCTTGATCTGCCACCACCGCTCATGGAACGCGTCGTTTAAACGTCGCAGCGATTCCGCTTTCACACATATGTCTGCTCGAATATAAACATCACTGAATACGTGATGGAGCGACGCTATGCGGGCAAGATGGGTCTTGATACTGATCGCCGGGCTGTCTGCAACGGCACCGGCGCTGGCACAGATGCACGGACATGGGCACATGCACGGGGCAGATGGTACCGGGCACGACATGGTCAATATGCCCGGTCTTCAGGGCGAAAACGCCACGGCCGAGGAAAGTGCCGAGCTGGCGCTCATGTTCCAGCGGTTTCAGACCCTGAGTCGTGAGGTCGAAAACCTGCCCAATGGCATCCGCACTGTCACACGCTCAAGCGACCCGCAGGTGATGGACGCGTTGGTAAGCCACACGGTCGGAATGATCGACCGGGTGGGGCAAATGAACGATCCCAAGATATTCATTCAAAGCCCGACGCTTGATATTTTCTTTGCTCGCGGTGATCGCATCCAGTCCGAAGTCGATGTGACCGACGAGGGTGTGATCGTCGTTCAGACCTCCGACGACCCAGAGGTGGTGGCAGCGCTGCACATACATGCCGCAGAAGTGACCGCGATGGTCGAGCAGGGGATGCATGCGGTGCACCAGATGATGATGCAGCGGCCCTCCAACTGAGAGCGTGCGTCCGGGTCGATGAGTGACCCAGGAGCACTTCACGCGGCCCTTGCGACCCAGGGCGGCTTGGGGCAAAGCTGACCAATCGCCCGCATCGGGCACAGGAGACTTACATGGATTACGGAAAAGCCGGCGCCCCCAAATCAGCCAAAGGTGCCCCGAAATTCGACCCTCACAAGACACCAACGAAAGACACCGCGCAGGCCGAGTCAAAGGCCGCGTTGCTGGCGCGGATGAAGGCGGCAGCTGCGAAGAAAGCCTCTGACTGACAGGTTTAGTGGCATCGGTTTTGCAGGTGTGCTGGACGGTCATTGTTAACAGTTGAGCGAAAAGCCACCTTGCAGGCCCAGAGCATCAGGATATGGTGGTCTTAGCCGGAGCAAGGTTGAAACCTTGGGTGGTCAGACCCACCTTATAGCTCCATGACCGGAGATGGTCAGTGCTGCCGCCGAGCGGGGCCGGTGCCATCTTGCCAATGATAAGGATACGAGCATGCAAGAGCCTCTTAACGCCTCCTACCCGGTGCTTCCGCTGCGGGATATCGTTGTGTTCCCGCATATGATCGTCCCGCTGTTCGTGGGCCGTGACAAATCGGTGCGCGCACTTGAGGAAGTGATGGCAGATGACAAGCAGATCCTGCTTGCCAGCCAGATGGACCCGTCTGAGGACGATCCTCAGACAGATGGAATTTACCGGGCCGGTGTGCTGGCCAATGTGTTGCAACTGCTCAAACTGCCGGACGGCACTGTGAAAGTGCTGGTCGAAGGCCAGACGCGCGTGCGCATCACCGAATACCTCGAGAATGACAACTTTTTCGAGGCGCGGGCCGAATATCTGACCGAGATGCCGGGCGATCCGGCGGCGATCACGGCGCTTGTGCGCGCTGTGGGCGAAGAGTTTGAGCGCTACGCGAAGGTCAAGAAGAATATCCCCGAAGAGGCGCTGGGCGCCGTGTCGGAAGCGGATGCGCCGGCCAAGCTGGCGGATCTTGTTGCGGGCCACCTCGGGATCGAGGTCAACCAGAAGCAGGAGCTTCTGGAAACGCTGTCCGTGAGCGAGCGCCTTGAAAAGGTCTATGGCCTGATGCAGGGCGAAATGTCCGTGCTGCAGGTCGAGAAGAAGATCAAGACGCGGGTCAAATCCCAGATGGAGCGGACGCAGCGCGAGTACTATCTGAATGAGCAGATGAAGGCCATTCAGAAGGAGCTTGGCGACGGCGAGGATGGCCAGAACGAAGTGGCCGAGCTTGAAGCCAAGGTCGGTGCGACCAAGCTGTCCAAGGAAGCCCGCGAAAAGGCGGATGCCGAGATCAAGAAGCTCAAGAACATGAGCCCGATGAGCGCCGAAGCGACCGTCGTGCGCAACTATCTTGACTGGATGCTGTCGATCCCGTGGGGCGTGAAGTCGCGCGTGAAGAAAGATCTGACGAATGCCGAGAAGATCCTCGATGCGGATCACTACGGGCTGGAGAAGGTCAAGGAACGGATCGTCGAATATCTTGCGGTTCAGCAGCGCTCGAAAAAGCTGAAAGGCCCGATCATGTGCCTTGTCGGCCCTCCGGGTGTGGGTAAGACCTCGCTGGGCAAGTCTGTTGCGAAAGCCACGGGACGCGAGTTCATTCGCATCTCGCTGGGGGGCGTGCGCGACGAGTCTGAAATTCGCGGCCACCGCCGGACCTATATCGGCTCCATGCCGGGCAAGATCATTCAGGCGCTGAAAAAGGCAAAGACGACGAACCCGCTCATCCTTCTCGATGAAATCGACAAGATGGGTCAGGACTTTCGGGGCGATCCGGCGTCGGCAATGCTTGAAGTGCTTGATCCTGAGCAGAACAGCACCTTCGTGGACCACTATCTCGAGGTGGAATACGACCTGTCGAACGTGATGTTCCTGACCACGGCGAACTCGTACAACATGCCGGGGCCGCTTCTGGACCGGATGGAGATCATTCCGCTCGCGGGCTACACCGAAGAGGAAAAGGCCGAGATTGCCAAGCGTCACCTGACGTCGAAGCAGGTCAAGAACCACGGCCTCAAGAAGGGCGAGTTCGAACTGACGGATGAGGCGCTGACCGATGTGATCCGCTACTACACCCGTGAAGCAGGTGTGCGGAACCTTGAGCGTGAGATTTCCAAACTGGCGCGCAAGGCGGTGACAAAGATCGTCAAGAAGGAAGAAGACAAGGTGGTCGTCACATCCGACAACCTCGACGATTTCCTTGGCGTTCGGAAGTATCGCTACGGATTGGCGGAAGACGAGAACCAGGTGGGAGTCGTGACGGGTCTGGCTTACACGTCGGTTGGGGGTGACCTTCTGCACATTGAAGCGCTCAAACTGCCGGGCAAAGGTCGCATGAAAACGACCGGGAAACTGGGCGATGTGATGAAGGAATCCATCGACGCGGCCGCCAGCTATGTACGCTCCATTTCACCGCAAATCGGGGTGAAGCCGACGAAGTTCGATCAGATGGACATCCACGTGCACGTGCCCGATGGTGCGACGCCCAAGGATGGCCCGTCTGCCGGTTTGGCCATGGTGACGTCCATCGTTTCTGTGCTGACAGGCATTCCTGTGCGCCGGGACATCGCCATGACTGGCGAGGTGTCACTGCGCGGCAATGCAATGCCGATCGGTGGTCTGAAGGAAAAACTGCTCGCGGCCCTTCGCGGTGGCATCAAGACGGTGTTGATCCCGAAGGAAAACGAAAAGGACCTTGCTGAGTTGCCGGACAATGTGAAGACCGGCCTCGAGATCATTCCGGTGGAGCATGTTTCGGACGTTCTGAGGCTGGCACTGGTGTCCAAACCAGAGCCCATTGAATGGGATGAGGCGGCCGAAGAAGCTGCCGCTCAGGCGATGAGCAAGGACAATGGTGGCGCGTCGGCAATCGCGCATTGATCCGATAAGTTGTATCGACGAACGCGCCGTCCCGTTTGGGGCGGCGTTTTTCTTTGTGCGCGCTTGGAAAAGTCGATGCATAGGCTCATTTTGTGGGCGGGAACCATCAAAACACTGGATAAAGTGGGAGTTGTTGGTATTGTGTGACCGCATTCGCCAACAATACCAGAGCAGTTAAGGGAACAAGTCCATGGCGACGACCACGAAAACGAACACACCATCCAAGTCGACCAAAGCAAAAGCAACCGCACCTGCCGCGCAGTCTGCGGAGCCAGAGGTGGTTGTGAACGAAACGCCCAAGATCACAGGGCCCGAACTCAAGAAAAAAGAACTGGTCGACATGATCGTTGCGCGCAGCGGCGTGAAAAAACGCGATGTGAAGCCGGTTGTCGATGCCATGCTTGCCGTGATGGGCGAAACCATTGCCGAAGGCCGCGAGATGAACCTCGCTCCGATGGGCAAGCTGAAGATCACGCGCATGAAAAAGACGACCAAGGCGCATATCATCACCGCGCGTCTGCGTCGGACGGAATCTGACGTAACCGATGCGCCTGACCCTCTTGCACAGGCTGCCGAGTGACGCTAAGACGCCTGCCAATGGGTGATTAGCTCAGTGGTAGAGCGCTTCGTTCACATCGAAGATGTCAGGAGTTCGAATCTCTTATCACCCACCATCTTTTTCCATGGCGCGTCTGAACCGAGTTTCTATGGAATGCTGCCTATTCATTATTGAATAGGGCATTTCCGACATCTTGTGTTTGTTGCCAATCTTGGGTGGCGTACCAGAGCAGTGCGACGCTCTTCCGAGCGTGGTTTCCCAGTGATCTGAGTAAATCGATATGTAGGAGAGCGTCGCACCTGACCCTATCCAATTTTATCGATGTCACCACGGCCTATTTGGGCACAGTGGGATCGTCCGCCGCCCTTTCATTCACGAAATCGATAAAGCGGCGTATGCGTTTGACATCCCTTAAGTCCTGATGCGTCAAAACCCAAAGGCTGCGTTGGGTTGGAAAAGGAAGCGCTTCGATCGCTTTGACACCTGGCAGGTTTCGTCCGACGATTTCCGGAAGACGGCCGACGCCCAGCCCCCGTTGCACAAAGGTGGCGCTGGTTTCCAGATTGTCGGTGCGCATCACGATCCGTCCATGCGGAAAGCGTTTCAGGGTTTCGCTTTCAGATGACACGACAACTCCGCTGTGAATTACAAGCGGAACCTGCTTGGCCTGGGTGATTGCTTCGGTTGTGCCGCCAAATTTGGCAAGCAGGTCGTCATGGACGAAAAAGCGTGTGCTGAGCTGTGCGATACGATGCCCCCAAAGGCTCGGCTTGGGGTTTTCTTCAGCGCGAAAAACGACGTCGATTTCGCCAGACTGAAAGTCCGCCATCTCATCCGAGACTCTGACGTCCAGAGTGATGTCCGGGTAGGTTTTCTGGAACGCGACAAGCACGTCACCAAGTGAATAGGGGAGAAGCTGAGCGGGTGCGCTGATGCGGATCAGACCAGACATTTCATTGTCGATGCTCCGCAGGGTGTCTTCGAGACCTTGTAGCTGTCGCTCGATGCGTTGCGCATGGTCGGCGACGGACAGCCCGGCCTCTGTCGCAACAAGCTTACCTTGCCGGCGCTCAAACAGTTTGACGCCAAGCTCCTGTTCGGCCTTGGCCAATTGGCGCGACAATGTGGGTTGGCTTGCCTTCAGGACACGGGCCGCTTTGACCATGCTGCCTTCGCGATGGATGTTCAAAATGATGCGCAAAGCGCTCCAATCCAGCATGCACTATCCCGTGACGTTCGTGGGTGGTGATGAACCTTGAGCATCTTGTGAGGAACTCCCAACTCTGGTCAATCCTCGACAGAAGGCCGCTCGACAAAAGTGTTTTAACCAAACAGGAAAACAGGCTTGAACACACCCGCGGCATTCGTTAATGGCTTGCCGCACGGGTGATTAGCTCAGTTGGTAGAGCGCTTCGTTTACACCGAAGATGTCGGGAGTTCGAGTCTCTCATCACCCACCATTCCAAGCCTTTGATAGTGTCGAAAAGCCCTGCGAATAAGGGCACACTCCGATTTCCGCTTTGCAATCGGGTGGTCAGAGATGGCTGAAAAGTCCGCAACATGATCGACATGTCAGGACATCACTGTGCGCTGTCCAGAGACTGACCACAGTTCGTCCAGTCAAGTGCGGAAGGCCGCCGGTCGTGGTGTGTGCGTACGGTGCCTGTGCCCAAACGGGTGCCAAACCCTTCGCACGGGTTTTCAGGTTCTGTTCGGGCGCGCGCTGCACGCAAAAACAGTCACACGGCAACTCGCCGAGAACACCGGAAATCACGGCGCCCAGCCTCCAGGAAGACCTGCCTCATAGAGAGTTCAATACTCGGTCGGCCATCACAGCGGCAGAGGTTCGGTTGTCGATGCCCATTTTCTGGAAAATCTGTTCAAGGTGCTTGTTTACGGTGCGGGCGCTCAGGCCAAGAATTGCGCTGATGTCTCGGTTGGTTTTGCCCAAAGTCAGCCAATAAAGCACTTCGGCTTCTCTTGGAGTCAGTTCAAAGGCCTCTGCCAGCACGTTTTCCTTCTTGAGTGACATCCGGCGCATCGGTTTGATCAGAATTTCGGATGAGGATGTCATCCCGATGTATTGAAAACTGTGTTCACTTGTTTCGAACGGCGGCACCGCTGACACGGGTTTGTTGGCGCAGCCAGCGACCCATTTTTGCCATGCGGGGTCGCGCAATTGTGGATCTGTTTCCTTCAGAAACTCATTTGCCTTTTGTGATCCCCATAGGATTCGTCCATTCATGTCACAGGCCAGAACGCTTCGACCCGACGTATCGAGGGCATCGCGGGCGCTTTGAAGAAGGCGCGAGTTGACAATATGCGTGCTGAGGCGCGCGAGCAGTTCTTCCACCACAACAGGCTTGGTGATGTAGTCCACGCCTCCTGATGCAAGCCCTTCCAGAAGGTGTTTCTTTTCCGTCAACCCGGTCATGAAGATGATCGGCGTCATCACAGGTTGGGGGCCAAATTTCAGGGCGCGGCAGGTTTCGAAGCCGTTCATTCCCGGCATCATCGCATCCATCAGGATCACATCTGGTGTAACACGCCGGGTCAATTCGATTGCAGAGGTGCCATCCGTCGCCACAAGGACGGTTATTCCACTGTCCTCAAGCGCGGCAGACACCATCCCAAGCGTTTCGGGGGTGTCGTCGACAACCAATGCGATGCACTTTCGGCCAAACTCGTTATACGCCATGATCGGTGGTCTCCAGGGCTTCCGCAATGCCGGCCATGTCAAAGCGGTCCAGGCGTTTCTCCAGCAGGTCCAGCAGACCGGGTGAGCCGCGGTTTTCGCTGCGCAGGGTCTGCAGGCAGTCCCGGACACCTGCGGCATGTCCAAGCGCTGCACTTTCCAACAAAGCCGCGCGGTCTGCCTCTGTCAGGTCCGGCTGGGTGGGTTTCGCAGCGTCAATTTCGGTTTCGAGCATCAGCGTCACCTTCAACAGCTCTGCGACCTGCATCAACAGATCGTCCAGATTGAACGGTTTGGCGAGGAAGGCGTCATGCAGCGCGACTTTGGGACCTGACATCCCTTCTTCATCTGCGTGACCGGAAATGACGATGATCGGAATGTTGGGCCAGTTTCCGGACCGGAGGTCTTCTGCAAAAGACCAGCCATCACGCTCGGGCATGTCGATGTCGAGGATGATCAGGTCGGGCGTTGCTTCCAATAGCATTTGTTCGGCAAGATCGGCGGACGAGGCGACCAGAACAACAAATCCGAGATTGGACAGGAAATGGTCGGTCAAGGTCAGGTGGTTCAGATCATCATCGACAACAAGAACCGTTTTGCGCGGGCCGCGATAGCCGACAAGGCTGGGTTGCCGCGCGGTCTTGTTCAGGTTCTCGGTGTCGAAAACGCTTGTCGAAATCGATGGGAGCATCAGGCGCACCGAGAAGGTGCTGCCCGCGCCCGGTGAGCTTTCGACATCGATCTGTCCACCCATGATCTCGACTAGGAGCTTGGTGATCGTCAGGCCAAGGCCCGATCCCTGACGATCGGAGCGGCCCGCGCGTTCGAATGGCCGCCAGATCAGCCCAAGATTCTCGGGGGCAATTCCGATACCTGTGTCTTTGACCGTGATGACGGCAACTTCGTTTCGGTAGGCCAGATCAAGGTCGACACAGCCTTTGTCGGTGTAGCGCAGCGCGTTGGACAGCAGATTGATGATGATCTGGCGCAGGCGTTTTTCGTCAGTGCCCACAAGTGCGGGGATGCGCCCGTGTGTTGTCCATCTGAACCGAATGCCCTTGTCCTTGGCTTCGGCTTCGAAGATCGACGCGGTTTGGCGCAGGAGCGCGTGCAGGTTGACCTTGTCGCGCGCAATCTCAAGACGCCCCGCTTCGATCCGCGAGATGTCGAGCAGGCCGTCGATCAACCCGGCCAGATGTTCCGAGGACCGACGGATGCTGGTGATCGACACGCGCCATGGCTTCAGTCCGGGATCCTTTTCAAGCAGTTGTGCAAATCCGTAGATCGCATTCAAAGGCGTGCGCAACTCGTGGCTGAGCCCGGACATGTACCGTGTCTTGGCAAGGTTGGCGGCTTCCGCCTTTTCCTTTGCTGCCTGCAGGGCAAGATCGGTGCGTTCATGCGCCCGGATCTCTTTGAGAAGAAGCTGTGTCTGCCGCTCCGCTTCCTCCATGGCGTTCCTTTGGCTTTCGCCGATCAGGACGAACATCCAAACGGCCACGCCGATTACAATCAGCACGGTGCAGAAGATGATCGTCAGCACTGCATCCAACGTGTCGTCATTGGCGAAGGCGCGGATGACCAGCAACAAGGCACCGAAACACAGCGACAGGAATGTGGTCGTCAGCAAGTACCGGGACAGTCGGGACATAAGCGCGTTCGCAACCGGAATTGGCACTGTTGCATAGAGCGAGTCTCGAACCGTTGCGCTGAGCCGGGCATGTGGTTTGCAGTGATCGTGACAGGCCGTGTCGAGGCTGCAGCACAAAGAGCATATCCGTCCAAAGTGGAAGGGGCAGTCGCTCGTGTCTTCGGCGTCAAAGCGATATTCACAGACCGTACAGGTGTGCAGCCCTTTCGGTGCCTCGTCGGGCTGATCCACCCGCGCCAGATAGTACCGGCCATCCGTGGCCCAAGCGAGAATAGGCGCAAGAATGAAGGCCGTCAGCAAAGCCACGAAGGATGAGAACGCCTCGACCAGCGGTCCGAACAATCCCGCATAGGCGAGAAGCGACACAACACAGGCCGCGATCATGGAGCCGATGCCGACGGGGTTCACGTCATAAAGGTGGGACCGCCGGAATTCGATGCCCTTGGGGCTCAGGCCCAGAGGTTTGTTGACCACCAGATCCGCGACCAAAGCTCCGATCCATGCAACGGCGACGTGGGAATAAAGCCCCAGCACATGTTCGAGGCCGGTGAACACGCCAAGTTCCATCAGCATCACGGCAATGGCGACATTGAAGACCAGCCAGACGACACGTCCCGGATGGCTTTTGGTCAGGCGCGAAAAGAAGTTCGACCAGGCAATGGACCCGGCATAGGCGTTGGTCACGTTGATCTTGAGCTGCGACAGGATCACGAAGCAGGCGGTCAGACCCAGGACAAGGGCAGGGGAGCCGATCACCTGTTCGAACGCGGTGTAATACATCCGCGTCGGGTCGGAGGCGTCTTCGACGGGCACACTTTCGCGGATCGCCAGCGTCACCAAATACGATCCGGCAAGCATCTTCAGCATACCCAGCACCGACCATCCCGGCCCCGCGCAGATCAAGGCCAGCCACCATTTGCGTTTGTCGCTGCGTGTCTTGGGCTCCGGTAGAAAGCGCAGGAAATCCACTTGTTCGCCGATCTGGGCGACGAGCGAGAACACGACACCTGACGCTGCACCCAGCATCAGCAGACGCGACGTGTCCGGCATGTCCGAGGTGCCGCCAAAGCTGGTCCATGTGTCAAGGTCGTACCCGACCAGTGCAAGCATGACGAACGGCGCGATGTGCAGGATCACCCACAGCGGTTGTGTCCATGCCTGAAAGGCCGAGATCTTTGAAAAGCCGTGGATGACCAGAGGGATGACCACAAGAGAGCTGGCGACATATCCGATGAACAACGGGATGCCCAAGGTGAACTTCAGCGCCAGCGCCAGAATGGCGGCTTCGAGTGCGAAGAAGATAAAGGTGAAGGACGCATAGATCAGCGAGGTGATCGTTGATCCAAGGTAGCCGAACCCGGCACCTCGGGTCATGAGATCGATATCCAGACCGTACTTCGCCGCGTAGTATGAGATGGGCACACCGGTCAGAAACAGGATCGCGCCGACCAGCATGATCGCGACAATGGCAGTATCGAACCCATAGGTCAGGGTAAGCGTCGCACCGATGGCTTCCAATGCAAGGAACGAGATTGACCCGATGGCGGTGTTGGCCACGCGGCTGTAACTCCAGCGGCGTGCGCGCCGCGCGGTGTAGCGCAGCGCAAAGTCTTCCATGGTCTCGTTGGCGACCCAGCGATTGTATTTCCGTTTTTCACGGGTTGCAGTGAGATGTGCGACCATGCCGGTTCCGTTCAGGTGTGACAGCCAGAAGAACGCGAAACCCGTTTTCCGGTGTTCGACCCGCAGATTAAGTTTCTGACCTGAACCCTAAGTGCACAAAACGCGCACTGGTATACGTCATTTGACGTATACTGCACTGCAGCATTTCCCGCGATCCTTTCCGAAGCGGGTGATGCGGAATCGCCCAAATCTTGAGCAATCCAGATAGGAGGCGACATGTCTGACGCGAATTCCAACAACAATACCAAGGGTGTGAGCCGCCGTGCGGTTCTGGCGGGGGGCACGGCGCTGACCGCGTCGCTGTTCCTGCCTAAGGACCTTCGGGCGGCCGATTTTCCCACGGCCGAGGTGAACACAACCGGGCTTGCGGTGACGGACGATACGGTGACCATCGGTATCCTGCACTCGGTCACCGGCACGATGGCGATCTCGGAAACCGGATCGGTTCAGGCCGAAAAGCTGGCGATCGAACAGATCAACGCGCAGGGCGGTATTCTTGGTCGCAAGATCGAATACATCCAGGAAGACGGTGCATCGGATTGGCCAACCTTCGCCGAAAAGGCGCGCAAGCTTCTGGTCAACGACAAGGTGGCTTCGGTCATGGGGTGCTGGACCTCGGCCAGCCGCAAGGCGGTTTTGCCGGTCTTCGAACAGCACAACGGCTTCCTCTACTATCCGACCTTCTATGAAGGTCTCGAACAGAGTCCGAACGTCATCTACACCGGTCAGGAAGCCACGCAGCAGATCATCGCGGGCCTTGACTGGGTCAACCAGACAAAGGGCGCAAAAAGCTTCTACCTCCTCGGGTCGGACTACATCTGGCCGCGCACGTCGAACAAGATTGCGCGCAAGCATATCGAGAACTTCATGGAGGGCTGCGAGGTTGTCGGCGAGGAATACTACCCGCTCGGTCACACGCAGTTCAACTCGGTCATCAACAAGATCCGTCTGCGCAAGCCGGATGTGATCTATGCAATCGTCGTGGGCGGCTCGAACGTGGCCTTCTACAAACAGCTGATCGCGGCGGGCATCGATCCGGCGGCGGAAAAGCCCATCGTACTGACCATTTCCGTGACCGAGGACGAAATCCGCGGGATCGGCGGCGAGAACATCGCCGGGTCTTACGCCTGCATGAAGTATTTCCAGTCGTTGCAGAACGAAAACAACCTCGCCTTCGTCAAGGCCTTCAAAGAGATGTGGGGCGACGACATCGTTATCGGCGACGTCACGCAGGCGGCCTATCTGGGTCCGTGGCTTTGGAAGGCCGCGGTTGAGAAAGCTGGCAGCTTTGACGTCGACAAGGTGCGCGAGGCAAGCCCGGGCATCGAACTGACAACGGCCCCGGAAGGCTATGTCAAAGTGCATGAGAACCACCATCTCTGGTCCAAGACCCGCGTAGGACGGGCGCTGGCCGACGGACAATACGAGGTGGTGTTCGAGACGGCGGAGCTGGTTGAGCCCGATCCTTTCCCGGAAGGTTACCAGTAAGTCTCGAAACGCAGCGCGACCCGGCGGCAGTCCCGGGTCGCGTGACTCATTCCCCCCTTTTAGCGTCGGAGGTCTTATGTTCGCCGATTATTCCATGTCCGAGTTGGGCGCCATTTTCGCCATGCAGGGCTTTGCTGGCCTGATCCTGTTTTCCGTCTTTGTCCTGATGGCGCTGGGTCTGGCGATCATCTTTGGCCAGATGGGCGTCATCAACATGGCGCATGGCGAATTCATGATCCTCGGCGCCTACGTGACCTATCTCACGTCCAATTTCTTCGGCGATTACATACCAGCGCTGTTCGGCATGTACTTCTTCGTGGCGATGTTTCTGGCCTTTCTGGCGTCGGGGGCGCTTGGGCTTTTCGTCGAATGGGCGCTGATCCGACATCTTTATAAACGCCCTCTGGATACGCTTCTGGCGACGTGGGGTCTGAGCCTGATCCTCCAGCAGATTTATCGGAGCGTCTTTGGTGCCCGCGAGGTGGGTGTGACGATCCCTGACTGGATGATGGGGTCGCTGCCGCTGACCGATCTTATCGAAGTGCCGATCAACGGTATTTTCGTCATGGTTCTCGCGGTCAGCATTTCCATCGCCGTCTACGTGATGATGTTCCGCTCGACCTGGGGCAAACAGGTGCGCGCCATCAACCAGAACCGCGTCATGGCGGGCGCGGTCGGCATCAACACCGAATGGACCGACCGGCTGACCTTCGGTATCGGCTGCGGCGTGGCTGGTGTGGCGGGGTCTGCCTTTACGATGATTGGCTCCACCGGGCCGACCGCTGGACAGCTTTACATCGTCGATACGTTCCTTGTCGTGGTCTTTGGCGGAACGGGGTCGCTCTTGGGCACCATCGCCAGCGCATTCTCGATCAGCCAGGCGCAGTCGATCATGGAGTTCTTCCTTTCCGGTTCGATGGCCAAGGTTCTGACCCTGCTGACTGTGGTCGGCATCCTGATGATCCGCCCGCAAGGTCTCTTCTCTCTCAAGCTGCGCAAGTAAGGAGCACACCAGATGCAATCCTCTACTTTCATGACCCGCAAAGAGATCATCGGGTTCGTCATCCTCGCCGCGCTGATCTTCATCATTCTCCCGGCCGTGCTGGACAACTTCCGCCTCAACCTTTTTGGCAAATACCTCACCTATGCCTTTGTGGCTGTCGGACTTGCGCTCTGCTGGGGGGCAGGGGGCATCCTGAGCCTTGGTCAGGGCGTGTTCTTTGGCCTTGGCGGCTACTGCATGGCGATGTTTCTCAAGCTCGAGGCATCGACGCCCGAGAATACCGCGATCCAGTCCACCCCCGGTATTCCCGACTTCATGGACTGGAACCAGCTGACCGAGCTGCCTTGGTGGTGGGAACCGTTCTATTCCCTGCCTCTCGCGCTGATCGCGGTGGTCGCGGTGCCGGTCATGTTCGCCTTCATCATCGGCGTGGCCATGTTCACCCGGCGGGTGGGCGGTGTTTACTTCGCCATCATCACACAGGCCTTTGCCGCGATCATGACGATCCTGATCATCGGTCAGCAGGGCTACACCGGCGGCGTCAACGGCATCACCGACCTGCGCACGCTTCTGGGCTGGGACATCCGCACAGACGAGGCCAAGACGATCCTCTACTTCGTCAACGGCGTGCTGCTTTTCGCGGTGCTGCTTGTTGCGCAGTATGTTCGCAAGTCCAAGCTGGGCCGCCTTCTGATCGCGATGCGCGACCAGGAAGATCGCGTGCGGTTTTCGGGCTATAACGTTGCGAACTTCAAGATCTTCATATTCTGCCTTGGCGCGGCATTTGCCGGAATTGGTGGTGCGATGTTCACCCTGCAAGTGGGCTTCATGTCGCCGACGCTGGTCGGGATCGTACCCTCTATCGAGATGGTGATCTTCTGTGCCGTTGGTGGCCGCCTGTCGATCCTCGGCGCGGTCTATGGCGCACTCTTGGTCAACTGGGCCAAGACCTCGCTTTCCGAAAGCTTCCCCGAACTTTGGCTGCTCGGTCTGGGCGGGCTCTTCATCGCTGTCGTGATGTTCTTCCCGAACGGTCTGGCCGGTGTTTGGTCGCAAAAGATCGAACCACGCCTGCTCGAGATGATGGGCAAGAAGAAATCTGTAGCACCTGCGCCTGATGGCGCCCCGGCGGAGTGATCGGCATGGACGAGCGTTTCATTCTCAAGGTCGAAGACCTCACCGTGTCGTTCGACGGCTTCAAGGCGGTGGATCACCTGAGCTTCTATGTCGAACCCAATGAGTGCCGGGTGATCATCGGGCCGAACGGGGCAGGCAAGACAACCGTGCTCGACCTGATCTGCGGACGGACCAAGGCCACGGAAGGGTCGGTTGTGTTCAAGGGCAAAGAACTACTGGCGATGCGCGAAGACCAGATCGTGCATGCCGGGGTCGGGCGCAAGTTCCAGACGCCGTCGGTCTACGAAGACCTGACCGTGTTCGAGAATCTCGAACTCAGCTACCCCAAGGGACACGGCGTGTTCGGTGCGCTGGCCTTCAAGCGCGACGACACCGTGCGCGCCCGGATCAAGGAGATTGCGCAGACGATCTTCCTCGACGGGCAGCTTGACGAAAAAGCCGCTTTCCTCAGCCACGGGCAGAAGCAGTGGCTCGAGATCGGTATGCTACTGATCCAGGACCCGGAACTTCTGATGCTGGACGAACCGGTCGCGGGCATGTCTGTGGCCGAACGCAAGAAAACCGCAGAATTGCTCAACCGGATCATTCAGGACCGGTCGGTGATCGTGATCGAACATGACATGGGCTTTGTTGCCGACATCGCGACCCGCGTCACGGTCCTGCACCAAGGCAAAACCCTGTCCGAAGGCACGATGGACCGGGTGCAGAACGACCCGAAGGTCGTCGAAGTCTACCTCGGTCATTGAAGGAGCCCAGACATGCTGAACGTGAAATCCCTGTCCGCAGCTTACGGCCAAAGCGAGGTTCTGCACGGGCTCGACCTGACCGTCGCCCCCGGTGAGATCGTCGCCATCATGGGCCGGAATGGCATGGGCAAAACGACCCTGATGAAGACACTCATGGGCATCGTTCCTGAAAAATCCGGGGATGTGGCGGTGGGCGATCAAGCCCTGACTGGACTCAAATCGCACGAACGCGTCGCCCGTGGGATCGCCTATGTCCCGCAAGGCCGGATGATCTTTTCCGCGATGACGGTGCAGGAAAACGTGGAAACCGGCCTGACGGTGACCGGACAGTCCAAGGTGCCAAACGACATTTACGAGCTGTTCCCGGTGCTTCTGGAAATGAAGGACCGGCGGGGTGGTAACCTGTCTGGCGGTCAGCAGCAGCAGTTGGCCATCGCCCGTGCGCTGGCCTCGAACCCCAAGGTTCTTCTGCTCGATGAGCCGACCGAAGGCATCCAGCCCTCGATCATCCGCGACATGGCCCGGACCCTGCGCAAAATCCGCGACGAGAAGGGCCTGAGCATCGTCGTTTCCGAACAGGTGCTCAGCTTTGCGCTCGACGTTGCCGACCGGGTGATGGTGATCGAGAACGGCAGCTTTGTGCATGACAGCCCGCGCGCGGGCATCGACGAGGCCAAGGTCTCGAAATTCCTTTCCGTATGACCAGCAGACCAGGAGGTAGACATGGCTGAGACACTGATTTCCGTAGAGCTGAGCGAAAGCCCGCACACCAATGAGAATGTGCACAATCGCTGGCACCCGGACATTCCGATCAACGTGTGGGTGGAGCCGGGCGACGATTTTCGCATCGAGACTTATGACTGGACCGGCGGCCAGATCAAGAACGACGACGACGCGGCCGACGTGCGCGATGTCGAGCTTGAGCAGGTGCATTACCTGTCCGGTCCGATCGGCGTCAAAGGAGCTGAGCCGGGCGATCTGCTGGTGGTCGAGATCCTCGACATCGGTGCGAAAGAGGACATGCTCTGGGGTTTCAATGGGTTCTTTTCCAAGCAGAACGGCGGCGGTTTCCTGACCGAGCATTTTCCGCAGGCGCAGAAGTCGATCTGGGACATCGACGGGATGTTCACCAAGTCGCGCCACGTGCCGGGTGTGAAATACGCCGGTCTGATCCATCCCGGCCTGATCGGCTGTCTGCCGGACCGCAAGATGCTGGATATGTGGAACGCGCGCGAAACTGCGCTCTTCAACACCGATCCGCAGCGTGTGCCGCCACTGGCCGCCCTGCCGAACACACAAAGCGCGCATATGGGCGCGATGAAGGGTGAGGCGCGCGATGCCGCTGCCGCAGAGGCCGCCCGCACCGTTCCGCCGCGCGAACACGGAGGCAATTGCGATATCAAGGACCTGAGCCGCGGATCGACCTGCTATTTCCCGGTCTATGTGGAGGGCGCGGGCCTTTCGATGGGCGACCTGCACTTCAGCCAGGGCGATGGCGAAATCACCTTCTGCGGCGCCATTGAAATGGCGGGCTGGCTGCATCTCAAGGTGTCGTTGATCAAAGACGGCATGTCGAAATACGGGATTCGCAACCCGATCTTCAAACCCTCCCCAATCACGCCGAAATACGACGACTACCTGATCTTCGAAGGCATCTCGGTCGATGAGAAGGGCGAACAGCATTACCTCGATGTGCATATCGCCTACCGTCAGGCCTGCCTGAACGCGATCGAGTATCTCAAGAAGTTCGGCTATACCGGCGCGCAGGCCTATGCGATCCTTGGAACAGCGCCCGTGCAGGGGCACATCTCGGGCGTGGTGGATATCCCGAACGCCTGTGCCACGCTCTGGCTGCCCAACGACATTTTCGAGTGGGACATGATGCCCAATGCCGACGGCCCGAAAAAGTACCTCGACGGAAGCGTCGACGTGCCATTGGCCCCCGATCTGTGATGTCCCTGACCGGTGCGGCCCATGTGGCTGCGCCGGTTCCTTGTCTAGGAAATTCACTATGCCCGTCTACGAATACAAATGCAGCGCGTGCGGCGTTTTTGAAACCGTGAAACCCATGCACGCCTTTGCTGACCCGTGCGACTGCCCCGATTGCGGTCAAACAGCGCCGCGGGTTCTTTTCAGCGTTCCGCACATTTCCGGTCTGAGCACGAGTACGCGGCGCGCGCACGAGACCAACGAACGCTCTGCCGACAGCCCCAAACGTACCAGCACCCACGGACCCGGTTGCGGCTGTTGCGGTGGCGGGGCAAAGAAAAACAGCAAGACGCTATATCGTCCGGATGGATCAAAAAGCTTTCCAACCAAACGCCCGTGGATGATTTCACACTAGCGCCGGTTCGGACCATAGAGTGCGCCCCCGATCGACCCGTCAACAGCGTTGGCCGGAAACGGTGTACGTGTGTACGGGAAGCGGGCGCTGCAGCGACTTCTGCCGTTCTTGAGGTTGCTGCAGGGCGCACCAGCGTCCGCTTTGGGAAAGCTGCACGCAGTATCTTGGCCCCTTGCTGATTGCTGACAGGGGCCATTTTCGCTTCAAGCCGCGATCGACCTTTGTTTGATTTCGCCAAGAACCTCCGCCGTGATTTCGGAAGACCTGACACGCGCGGCGTGATCGTGGATCATCCCCGTGACAATCAACTCGTCCGGTTGAAAGCTGTCGAGAAGGGACCGCAGTTGCGTGCGCACGGTTGCCGCCGATCCCGTGGCAGAGCAGGATAGGGCATGCTGGACCTGCGCCATGACCGGTGGCGGTATCTCCTTGTGCAGATCACGGGTCGGGTGGGGGAGCTTACCCGGTCTGCCGGTGCGCAGGCGGGCAAAGGCCAAGAGCTGCGAAGATCGCAGGAATGCTGCCTCTTCATCGGTTGGTGCGGCACAAACTCCTGCGGCCATCATCACATAGGGTTTGGCAAGTCGTTCGGACGGTTGGAACGTGCTGCGGTAGATGCTCAATGCCTCTTCGAGCATTGCGGGCGCGAAATGGGACGCGAAGGCGTAGGGCAGCCCAAGCCACGCGGCCAGTTGCGCGCCATAGAGGCTTGAGCCGAGTATCCAGACGGGAACATGGGTGCCGCTGCCGGGGATGGCGCGCACCGGACTGTCCTCGGACGTGTCGTCGAAATAGCCGATCAACTCTTGCACGTCCTGCGGGAAACTGTCTTCGGGTGCCATATGCCGGCGCAGTGCCCGCGCGGTGGCCATGTCGCTGCCCGGTGCGCGGCCCAGACCAAGGTCAATCCGACCGGGGTAAAGCGTGGCGAGCGTTCCGAACTGTTCGGCGATGACGAGCGGCGCATGATTGGGCAGCATGATGCCCCCGGCACCGACACGAATGGTCGAAGTCGCTGCCGCGACATGTCCGATCACGAGTGCGGTGGCCGCACTGGCAATGCCGGGCATGTTGTGATGTTCGGCCAGCCAGTAGCGGTGATAGCCGAACCGCTCGGCGGCCTTGGCCAGGTCGACCGTGGACGCCAGTGCATCTGCCGCGGTTTTGCCTTCGGGGATGGGTGACAGGTCGAGAAGCGAGAATTTCTGCATGAGAGCCTCCGTTCAAGGACAGCTAATCATCCTTGGTCGTCAAACCAAGCCGTTCTTCCGCAGAAACGGAACGCCAAAGATTGGCCTGCTGATTTATGTGACGCCACTTTGTCGATTTTTGCGCTGTAAGAGGGGTTGAGAGTGACTTTCGAATAAACGCCCCACCGCTTACTCGAAGAGGTCCAGCTCTTCATCAATGCCCGTCAGTGTCGAAATGCGTTGACCAACGGTTTCGGGGTTTCGGCCAAGATAGGCCACTGCCAGCAAACGGATGATCGACAGCATGGTGGCGTGTGTCGGCAGCATTCCATAGCTGGCGACATGACATGGCAAAACGACCTGCGAATACCGGGCGGCTTGGGGGGCGTAGACGTGGTCGGTGATGGTGATCACCCGCATCCGGGTCGTCCGGGCGTGCGCCAGAAGGGATTTCAGGATTTTCGGGCGTGGCTCGAACGTGAGCAGCACCATCACATCACGCGGGCCGGTCATGGACAGTTCGCGCGCCCAGCTCTGCCCCTGTCCTTGCAACTGGTGCACATCGTGGCGCAGGCGCGAGAACAGCGTGCAACCCAGCGTCGCCAGCCCTTGTTCGTCACCGAACCCCACAAACCAGACGCGGGGTGCGGATTCCAACAGCTCAGCGGTTTCGGGCAGAATGTCCGAGCGCAATTCCTCGAAGGTGCGGGTCATGTTCCGCAGTTCGAGGTCAAGGTGGTCCGCGATGGTACGCCCAAGGCTGGCCGGCTCCGGGGACGATTCGAAAGCGGTGTAAGGCTCTCTGCGATTGCGTTCCTCCCGGGCTTGCAGGCGGACCTCTTCAAAGTCGGCATATCCCAAACTGCGGAAAAAACGGGCAGTTGTGGCCTTGGACACGCCGGCCTGCGCGGCCAGTTCAGTCGCGGTATGGGTTTCCACAAGGCTCTGATTTTGCAGCAGGACTTGCGCAATCTTTCGCTCGCTCGACGTCAATCGAGCGGATCGTTCCTGGATTCGAAGTATCAGTCTGGAGGCCATTAAGGTCGAATTCTCTTGACGTGTGAAACCGATGTTTCATTCAATTGAAACAATGAAACAACCGAAATGAACACGATGTCGACCTCCAAAACAATTCGCGAAAAAATATGGACGAAACTGCGGGATGTGGCGAGGCCGGATACACGCTTTCATCTGAATTTCGCGGAAGTCATCCCGGATTTTGACGGATCCGAGACCGCCACGGACAGGATCGTCGAGGACCCGGCTTACAAGGCCTCGCGCTTTGCCTTCATCACGCCGGACAATTGTCTGGCCGATCTCCGTCGGCGGATGATCGAAGACGGCAAGCCCTTCGTGATGTCCACTTACGGCATCTACCGGGGATTTCTGTATCTCGATCCGGCGACCGTGCCAGAGGGTGCTGCGCTCTATGCGTCCTGGCTGGATGGGATGGAGCATTTTGGGGTTCCAATTACCCTTGAGGAGATCGCCAGCAAAGGCCGGTTCGATTATCTGGTGACAGGCGCTTCGGCGGTGTCGGTGAATGGGGTGCGCTTTGGCAAAGGCCACGGGTTCTTCGACCTCGAATGGGGAATGTTCACCGATCTTGGCCTTGTCGATGAGGACACCCCCGTTCACGCGCTTGTGCATGATGTGCAGCTTGTCGAAGAGCAATTGCAGCCGTCTGAGACCGACATCCTTGTCGACCGCATCTTCACACCCAACCGCACCCATATCGTCGAGCGGCGCGCCAAGCGTCCGCGCGGCGTGAAATGGCCGCTGCTCGACCCCAACCAGATCGCAGATACCCCGCCGTTGCAGGAGCTTCAGCGCCTGCAGGGGCTTGCCTGACCAAACCCGTTGGACCCAATCTCTAAACAGGAGCTTTCGCCATGAGACTCACACTGGACCGCCGCCGTTTCCTGGGCACGGCTGCCGCGAGCGCCGCCGCCGCGACTTTGCCTTTCCGCGCCCGCGCCGCCACACCTTTCACAATGCAAGCCGCGTGGATTAACGACGCAGAATTTGCAGGCTATTTCATCGCCATTGACGAAGGCTATTATGCCGCTGAAGGTCTGGACATGACCTACCTGTCCGGCGGGCCTGATGTCATTCCCGAGAGCACGATCATCGCGGGCCGGGCAGACCTTGCCCTGACGACGCCGGATACGACGATCAAGGCGATTGTTGACCAAGGTGCCCCGTTCAAGATCATCGGGGCGCAGTACCAAAAGAACCCGATCGGGATCGTTTCTCTGGCATCCAACCCGATCAACGAACCGAAGGACCTGATTGGAAAGACGCTTGCGGTCCCGCCGGTGAACGTCATTTCCGTGAACGCCATGCTAGCGCTGAACGGGATCGCCCCGGCCGATGTAAACATCGTGCCCTATGCTTATGACCCGACGCCGCTCATTCAGGGCGAGATCGACGCGAGCCTCGATTTCACGACCAACGTGCCCTACACGATCAGCCAGCAGGGCGTCGAAGCGACCTCGTTCCTGCTCTACGACTTCGGGTTCACGATCTACAATGATACTGTGGTCGTCACTGAGGAAACCCTTGCCACCAAACGCGCCGAGCTGGTCGCGTGGCTGCGCGCGTCGCGCAAGGGATGGGATGAGAACTTCAAGGACCCGAACCTCTGGCCGCCCAAGTGGAAGGACACGTGGTTTGCCGGAACAGGTCGCACCATCGAGAACGAGATTTTCTTCAACAACGCGCAGCAGCCCCTGATGGAAAGCCCGGCAGGCTTCATGGCGATGACCGAAGAAGGGATCGAAGCCAACCTGCGCGCGCTGAGCGAAGTCGGTATCAACGGCACGCGTGAGATGTTCGACACCACGCTGCTTGAAGAGATCTGATGGCGGCCCCGGACGGGATTGCCCTATCCGGGGTCTGCAAGACCTTTTCGGGGCGGGGGAAGGTTGTCGAAGCCCTGCGCGACGTCAGCCTGTCCTGCACCGAAGGGTCTTTCACCGCAATCATCGGCCCGTCGGGGTGCGGCAAGTCCACGGTCATGCGGATCGCACTGGGTCTGGAACGTGCCGATGCCGGGACGGTGCAGATTGCAGGGCAAGCATCGCTTGATGCAGCCCGGGCCGGAGTGACCGGGGTCGCGTTTCAGGATGCGGCCCTGTTGCCGTGGCGCAGTGTGAAACGCAACGTGGAGGTGCCTCTCGAAGTCCTTGGCCGGTCGCGATCCGCTGCGGCGTCGCATGTGCAGGATATGATCGAACTGGTGGGCCTCAAGGGGTACGAAAACGCATTGCCCGGCGAATTGTCGGGTGGGATGCGCCAGCGGGTCGCCATCGCGCGGGCTCTTGTCACGCATCCGCAGGTCCTGTTCATGGACGAACCCTTTGGGGCGCTTGACCAGATCCTGCGTCGACAGATGAATGTCGAGCTTCAACGGATCTGGGCCGAGACCGGATCAACAGCACTTCTGGTGACGCACGGGATCGACGAGGCGGTGTTTCTGGCGGATCGGGTGGTGGTGATGCACGCGGTTCCGGGGCGGATTGTCGATGTGATCGAGGTGCCCTTTGATCGCCCACGCCAACCCTCGCTCTTCTCGGACCCGGAATTCCACCGTGTCTGCGATCACGTCGCCGAGGTGCTGCATGGCGGCTGAGCCGAAAGGGCATTGGCGCGGGCTGCGCAACGCCGCGGTTTTGCTGTTGATCTGGGAGGTCGTTGGTCGGCTTGATCTTGTGGCCGGCGGCGCGCTGCCGGGGTTTTCAGAGATCGTGATCCGGCTCTATGAGGATTGGGGCGATTATCCGCGCCATATCTGGGCCACGGTTTATGCCTCGACCCTGGGCTTTCTGATCGGCAATGCGCTTGGCATCGGGGCAGGGGTCGTCTTTGCGATGTCGCCCACGATGCTGCGTCTGTTCCGTGGGGTGAATATTGCCGTGTTCGCCCTGCCACCCATCGCGATTGCACCCATCCTTGTTCTGACCCTGTCCGGTATGGCGCCGAGGATCGCGCTGGCGGCATTGGGCGTCTATTTCGTCACCATGACCGCCACCGTGATCGGTCTGTCACAGGCCGACAGCCGCGCAACGGATGTCATCCGCGCCTATGGTGGCAGCCGCTGGGATGCGTTGCGCCTTGTGCGCTTTCGCGGTGCCTTGCCCTCCATTCTGGCGGGTCTGCGCGTCGCCGCACCGAACGCTGTGCTGGGGGCGATCCTAGCGGAATTCGGCGGCGGCGGACGGTGGGGGCTGGGGGCCTATCTGCTTGGCTCACTTGGGCGCGGTGAGCCGGATCGCCTTTGGGGCATCGGTCTTGTGGCCACTCTGATTGCTGGATTGAGCTACGCGGGTTTTGCTCTTTTGGCGTCCCGCACACTCGGGGCAACCCGCGCCGTGACCCTGAATACGGCCGTGCCTGAGACAGACACAGGCAACAGGTCCCTGGCTGTCCGTATCGCTCTGACCCTCGGCACCATCGCGTTGCCGTTCATCATGTGGTGGGGCTTCATCAAGCTGACCGGCGTGCCGGACCTCATCTCCAAGACACCGTGGGGCGTGGTTCAGTACCTGTTCCTCGGACCGACGGCAGAGAGCGCGCAGTCGCGATTGCTTGCGGCGCTGGCGGAAACCCTGCCGATCACCTTTGTCGGCATGGCCGCAGGGTTGCTGTTTGCCTTCTTGCTTGCGATCTCGTCGCGATTGTTTCCCCGCGCAATCGAGGCCTTCCTGCCGGTAGCTTTGGTCACACAGACCATGCCTTTGGTCGCTCTGACGCCGCTGCTGGTTCTCATCCTTGGGCGTGGTACGTCGTTGACGCTCTGGGTCACGATATCGGTCACTTTCTTCCCGGCCTTCGTCACGCTGGCGCAGGGGCTAGCGCTTGTACCGCGCAGCGCCGAAGACGTGCCGCGTGCCTATGGGGCAAGCAGATGGACGGAAATGCGGATGGTCACGCTTCCGGCTTCCCTGCCTTACCTTTTTGCGGCGACGCGACTGACGGTTCCGCGCGCGCTGCTGGGTGTGATGATCGCGGAATGGCTGGCGACAGGGAAAGGACTGGGCAACCTGCTGAACCAATCCCGAGGGTTTCTGGACTACGGCATGATCTGGACAGTTGCGGCTGTCTCGGTTCTTTTGTCGGTCATCTTCTATCAGCTGGTCGTTATCGTCGAAAAACGGGTCTTGCGGCGTCTTGGCATGGCGACCGCTGAATGAACGTGAGACTGCTTCCGTCCAAGCGGTGATTTGTGCGTCCGCCTGTTGGGCGACCACGGCATTCATGGTGGCTGTCTTCCCCGTAGGAGGCCGAAGGTTGAGGAGACAGTGCAAACAAGGAAGCTTTTAAACACCGATTTGTCCTATAAAGACAATCTGTTACGGTCTGAAGATGTAGTGACTTCGTGCTGTCTTGGTCTTCCGTTAGATGTTGACTGAGTTTGCACAGTTGACAGATCGGTCGTATCCCATGAGCGATTGGTTTCATCCAATCTGTAATTCTTCTTGGAGCGTCATGCTGTACGACTGCCAAAAAGACCCAGAGGAAGCGCCGGAGGCCCGGTGCTTGCTTGAGGCGATCCGGCAGATCGTTTTCGAGGGGCGGCTGCCAACCGAACGCCAGTTGGCGCAGAAACTCGACGCCGTGCCGTGGATGGCACTTGACCCGCGCGATACGTGAAACAAAGGGACGGACATGCAATTTACCACCAGACCCGAGATCAAGGGCACTTTCGGCGTCGTCGCATCGACCCATTGGATCGCTTCTGCCGTCGGGATGAAGATCCTTGAGGCCGGTGGCAGCGCCGCCGATGCCGCGGCCGCCATGGGCTTTACGCTGCATGTGGTCGAGCCGCATTTGAACGGTCCTTTGGGAGACATGCCGCTTTTGTGGCGCGGTGCTGCAGATGACGCGCCGCAGGTCCTCTGCGGGCAGGGGACGGCACCGGCAGGGGCGACCATCGCGCATTACCGGGCCGAAGGGTTGGACAGCGTGCCGGGTTCGGGACTTCTGGCAACCGTAATCCCCGGTGCGTTCGGGGCGTGGATGGCGCTTTTGCGGGACCACGGAAAACTGCCGCTGCGCGCGATCTTGGAGCCGGCGATCTACTACGCCCGACACGGCCACCCCGTGCTTCCGCGCGTGGCCGCGACCATCGACGGGCTGTCGGATTTCTTCCGTGACGAATGGCCGACCTCTGCCACGACTTGGATGCCGGGGGGTAGCGCACCCGAGGCGTGGTCGCTGATGCGCAATCCCGACTTGGCCGACACATGGGAAAGGTTGCTGGCCGAAGCGGAAGGCGCAACAGGTCGCGAGGCGCAGATCGACGCCGCGCGGCACGTGTTCTACGAGGGCTTCATCGCCGAGGCGATCGACACATGGATGCGGGACGCCTGTGTGATGGATGCGTCCGGCGCACGGCACAAAGGCGTGCTGACCGGTCAGGACATGGCAAGCTGGACAGAGACCTTGGAGACGCCGCTGTCCGTCGACTACGAAGGCTGGACCGTCTGGAAGCCGGGCATGTGGAGCCAGGGGCCGAGCCTCTTGCAGGCTTTGCGCCTTCTTGATGGCTCCGGCATCGCCGACATGGACAGTCGGGGCGCGGACTTTGTGCATACGGTCACCGAG
Organism: Marivita sp.; assembly: GCF_048006345.1. Lineage (GTDB taxonomy): Bacteria > Pseudomonadota > Alphaproteobacteria > Rhodobacterales > Rhodobacteraceae > Marivita. Next base: position 944,289 of record NZ_CP180351.1, read on the forward strand.
GCGATGAAGCTCGCCTTTGCAGACCGCGAAGCCTATTACGGCGATCCCCTGCACAGTGACATCCCAACCGAAATGCTCTTGTCGCGCGCTTATGCCGACACCCGTCGTGGGCTGTTGGGGCCGAAAGCATCGCTCGACCAGCGACCGGGCCGGATCGACGGCTTCGCCCATCAGGCGGATGCCGCCATTACCCGCGCCCAGGCAAGCGAAGAAGCCTCCGGGGGAGGCGTGGGCGCAGGCGAGCCGACCATGGCGCACCTGTCGGAAAAACGCGGCGACACGGTGCATATCGACGTGATCGACCAATGGGGCAATTCCGTTTCGGCGACACCTTCGGGGGGCTGGCTGCAAAGCTCGCCTGTGGTGCCGGGGCTTGGCATGCCTCTCAATTCCCGCGCCCAGATGTTCTGGCTGCAAGAGGGGCTGCCCACGTCGCTTGCCCCCGGCCGCCGTCCTCGCACAACGCTGTCACCGTCGATGGCGCAGGCACCCGATGGCACACGCCATGCGTTCGGCACGCCGGGTGGCGATCAGCAAGATCAGTGGCAGCTGATGCTGTTCCTGCGATTGGTACATTCCGGCATGAACCTGCAGGAATCCATCGATGCGCCGCTCTTCAACACGGCGCATTTCCAGGGGTCGTTCGATCCGCGCCCGGTGCGACCCGGCCACCTGATGGTTGAACCGGCTTTTGGCGAGGCGGTCATTGCGGAACTGCGGGCGCGGGGCCACGATCTTGAAGTTGCCGAGCCGTGGACCGTGGGCCGCCTTACCGCTGCATGCCGGACACCCGACGGGATGCTCAAGGCCGCCGCAACACCGCGCCTGATGCAAGCCTATGCCGTCGGACGCTGAGGAGAAAACCGGAGAGTTGGGCGTCGCCGTTGCGATGCAAGCGCAGGTCAATTGAGGCGTCCGCGACCGATTTCTGAGCCTCAGGTTAGGGTCCCGAGGACGTGCTCAGAACGCGTGTCGCCGCTTCACATGATGCACTTCTGAAATCCAAACCGAGGTTTGGATTGAGAACCGCGCGGCGTCCTCACTGCAGGCGTTCCGTCAAGCTGACGCGGTTTATTCAGCCGGGTTTACATGGGTTTGAAGCCAGGCGATCACGTCGTCCGTCCGGGTTCGCGCGACAGGGACTTCGGTATCGTCGCGCAACCGAAGGACAAGACGGCCATTCTTGCGTTCTGCGCGAATGGCAGGGTCGCGGGCGACCCACCACGACCGGTGTGGCTGCATGCCATCTTCGGTCTGGGTCTGGGCGACGATGTCCCCCAAACGGGCACGGGCAACCGATCTTTCGTTCTCGAATGTCAGGTGGACATGGTGCTCGCGTGCCTCGATGTGCAGAAGTCCTGAGAGATCAACCTTCTCGCCGCCAACAATGAGGTGACGGCCTGTCGTTTGGTTTTCAAGCTCTTCTTTGCCCTCGGACACGATGAAGCTCTCGGGCATGATGAACCGGTAGAACACGGTTTCGAGCCCCTGAACCGAGAAAAAGTAGAACACCAATTGTCCCACGAAATCGTAGGGGAACGTGCCATTGCTCATGACCCGCACGGATGCCTCGCACAGCATGACTGTCGGGATCAAAGCAAGGAACCCGACAATTGGCAGCGGAATGCGCAGTCGTGGAATGTAGTGGGTGAGCGCTGCAGCAACTGTCAGGCCGAGAAGTTTCATCATGATGTAGAACGCGAAGGAAACCGGCCAGAATCCGATCGAGAACCACAGCGGCACATAGGGTCTGGCACCAGACGGGTCCGATGCGACGAAAGCCAGCATGCTCAGCAAAAGGAACAGCAGAGTTCGCTCGTGGCGCAGGACGCGCAAATATGACTCAAGGCTGAAAGACACGTGTCCGCCCAGCAGGTCCCAACACCTGATCTCTGTCTCAAGTAAGTGTCTCACGGCAGACCGAAACCCCCAACACGTTCGGTGACCTGACAATATGAAACTTTCGGATTCAGGCAATCGCAAGATGGTCGGACAATGCTGAATGATTGTCAGATTGACGCTAATGCGCATCACTTTTGATATAAAAATGTCAGATCGACGCTTGTGGTGAAATATTATTCCATAAAATCGGAGCGTTATATTGTGTCAGCTTGTTGTGAATCACTGGATCCCGTAATGAAATCCGGACGCATTTTGCCGCTTTCAGTGTCGGTTGATCCGGTTCCGCCCATCCGTTTCGTGCAGACTGTGTCAGGTTTGGGCGGGTCTTGCGGGCCGAGACGGTGCTGTTGCAAAGGTCTTGCCGAAGGCCAGAATGGATATGTCGGCGGCAGCATTCCGAGGATCGAATTTTTGCAACAGAAAAGCGCGTGAAAGCGCTTGACGGGGCAGGGCGCTGACCATAGAACCCGCGTCACGCCCAGATGCGGGCGGCAGTGAGCGGTTGTAGCTCAGTTGGTTAGAGTACCGGCCTGTCACGCCGGGGGTCGCGGGTTCGAGCCCCGTCAACCGCGCCACCACTGCCCGAAGCATCTACGTGAAATGCGCGGTTGTAGCTCAGTTGGTTAGAGTACCGGCCTGTCACGCCGGGGGTCGCGGGTTCGAGCCCCGTCAACCGCGCCATTTCCCTTCTTCCGATCATAGAGAGTTGAGGAAGCCCAACAGCGCTTCGGTCGTGGCTTTCGGCGACTGATCCGGAAAGAAATGCCCACCCTCGATGGCGGCATGCTGCATATTGGTCAGCCGCTCGGCCCAGGTCGCCGGCACATCCAGCAAATGCGCCATCGCACCGTCCTTGCCATAAAGCACAAGTGCGGGACAGGTGACGCTGCGGGACAGGTCAGAACGATCGTCTGCCCAGTCCACTTCGATCGCCGCCCGATAGTCGTTGCACATGGCGCGGATGCAATCCGGGTCGCGCCACGCCCTCTGATACTCGGCCAAAAGATCGGCGTCGAAATCGCTCAGGCTGGCTTTTCCGAATCCCAAGAGGCAGCGCTCGAAATAGGCGTCCGGGTCATGGCCGATCATGGTTTCGGGGAACGGATAGGGCTGTGCCAGAAACAGCCAATGGTAATAGGCCTTGGCGAGTTCTGTTGTCATGTTGGTCAACAGGTGCTCGGTCGGCACGATGTCCATGATCGTCAAGCTTTGTACGGCCTGCGGGTGATCCAGTGCCATGCGGTGGACTGTTCGCGCGCCACGGTCATGCCCAACGGCGTGGAAGCTCTGAAACCCCAGCGATGCCATCAGGGCGACCATGTCCTGCGCAATGAGGCGAAAGCTCATCTCGGGCATGGAGCTGGGTTTGCTGCTGTCTCCATAGCCACGCAGGTCAGCGGTGATGACTGTGTATTTGTCGGCGAGGGCCGGGATCAAAGGACGCCACATGGCGCGGGTCTGCGGGAAGCCATGCAACAGCAAAAGAGGCGGTCCGTTTCCGGCCACCTCGTATGCAATGCTCTGGTCGTCTGTGGTGAAATGTTCCGGCTGGTTCATTTCGGTGAGGATGACACCATCACAACGCTTGTCCAGTCGATATTCACGATATCCGACGTCTTGGCCTGCGCAAAGGTCAGAACGTCTGCCGGGCTTTCGAAGCCGGCATATTGAAGGCCGGTTTCCAGATGGGCCGGATCCATATTGCTTACGCCGATTGCGGCGACGGCACCGACGACAAGACCCGCTGCATTGCCACGACCCGTTGCACGTGGGTTCACGATGCGGATCATGTTGGCCAGGTAAAAGACAATAAGACCGACAATAAAAAGAGTGATGCCGTTCATCGCGTAATGCACGAATTCCAACGGCCAGCCGGAGCGCACCAGAAGGTCCTGAACGGTGTCAGGGTTGTTCGCGGTGAACAAGGCTGTCAGCGCAAGACCGAAGCCAAGACCGGTCATCATGATCGGGCTGTTGGATTTCCGCGACGATCTGCTGCCCATTTCCCAGGGCTGGCGTTCTTCGCGCGCTTTGGCGGGGAGCCGTGCAAATGCCGGGTCCAGCCGCTGGATGCGAGCATTGAAATCGTTACGATCTTGTTTACGTTGTACATGTCTCATGGCGTTAACTATTCGCGTTGAATTGTGTCCAGATTTGGAAGTGCCCGTGACCAAGTTGCGGAAGTTTTCGACAGTTTTAGACATGTGACGCCGCGTCACTCGGCCTTATTTGCCATTATTCCTTGGTCAGAGCGTCCAAAATACGGGCCCAGCTTCTCGCGCCCTTATGAAAGCTTTCGATGTCGTATTTCTCGTTTGGGCTGTGAATCTGGTCATCATCCTTGCCAAAGCCGATCAGCATGGATTCAGTGCCCAGAAGCGATTGGAAGTATCCGGCGACCGGTATCGATCCGCCGCTGCCGATGAAGGCGGCCTCATCCGGCCATTCATCGCTCAACGCAACGCGCGCCTTTTCAAACGCCGGGTTGTCAATCGACATCACCGAAGCGGGTGAGGCACCGTGCGCCTTGAACGAGACCTTGCAATCCTTGGGGGTCAGATCGGTGACCATCGTGCGCAGGTTTTCACGAATGGCATGCGGGTCTTGTTGGCCGACCAGACGGAAACTGATCTTGGCGCTGGCCTTTGAGGGCAGCACGGTCTTGAACCCTTCGCCCTGATAGCCACCGCCAATGCCGTTGACTTCGCATGTGGGGCGGGACCACAGCATCTCGAGCGCGCTGCGCCCGGCTTCTCCGGAAAGTTCGCTAAGTCCAACATCCCCAAGAAACGCCTTGTGATCAAAGCCAAGCGCTTCCCATTGTTGCATCAGGTCGTCCGGGATGTCCGCCACGCCGTCGTAGAACCCTGGAACCGTCACGCGGCCATTCTCGTCATGCAGGGCTGCGATGATCCAACTCAGCGCGCGAATTGGGTTCATCGCAGCGCCGCCATACATTCCTGAGTGCAGGTCGCGGGTCGGGCCAATGATTGTGATCTCTTCCTGAAGCATGCCGCGCAGCATCGTCGTGATGGCAGGTACCCGGCTGTCGAACAGTCCCGTGTCACAGATCAGGGCAATGTCCGCTTTCAATTCGTCGGCGTTTTCTTTGAGGAAAGGCACAAGCGACGGAGACCCTGATTCCTCTTCGCCTTCAAAGAAGAAGGTGATCTTGCAGGGCAGGCTGCCATGTTCCGCAATCCACGCGCGACAGGCCTCTACAAAGGTCATCAACTGGCCTTTGTCATCTGCTGTCCCGCGACCGCGCAACACTTTGCCCTTTGGCGTGTCTTCGAGTTGCGGATCGAAGGGATCGTTGTCCCACAGGTCCAGCGGATCGACCGGCTGTACGTCATAGTGCCCGTAGAACAAAAGATGCGGGCCGGGGCCGTCGATATGGCCGACTACCATGGGATGGCCGGGGGTCGGGCGTTTTTCGGCAGTTACGCCCATCGATTGCAGATCGGCCACCAGCCAGTCGGCCGCGCGGTCGCACTCGGCCTTAAAGGCCGGGTCGGTGGAAATGGACGGGATGCGCAGCAGTTCCTTCAGACGCTCGAGGCTGTCCGCGAGGGTGGAATCAATGCGGGCAAGGACGGGATCGACGGACATGTGCGTGCTCCTTTTCATGTTTCGTCGGACCCTATCACTGCGCTTGTTGCTGTCTAGAGCCGCAAAAAAGGTGCCATCCTCACCAATGATGCAAAGAAAATGCAGTTTTCACGTCCAAGTGCGCGTGCAAGGCCGGGGTGTTTGACTCAGATCAAGGCTGCGACGGTTGGTCATTCCTTAAGCACATTGTCATGAGGGGATCCGATCTATATCCATTCTAAAACGTGAATGCGACGCAGGGCGATGGAGAACGCCCCTGAAGATCGCAGACTGAAGGAGACGCCGGTGCACTACGTAGACAAACTCGACGAAGCCCTGAATCGTTTGCACGAGGAAGGCCGCTACCGGACGTTTATCGACATCGAGCGTCAAAACGGTCAGTTCCCGCACGCGGTCTGGCGCAAGCCGGATGGCACCGAGCAGGACATCACTGTCTGGTGTGGCAATGATTATCTGGGAATGGGGCAACACCCGTTTGTTCTGGCCGCAATGCACGAGGCGCTTGATGCGACTGGCGCGGGATCGGGCGGCACACGCAACATTTCCGGCACGACCGTCTATCACAAGCGGCTTGAAGCCGAACTTGCCGACTTGCATCAGAAGGAAGCCGCGCTTCTTTTCACCTCCGCATACATCGCAAATGATGCAACGTTGTCGACGCTGCCGAAATTGTTCCCCGGCCTCATCATCTATTCGGATGCGCTGAACCATGCGTCGATGATTGAAGGTGTCCGTCGCAATGGCGGGGCCAAGCGGATTTTCCGGCACAACGATGTGGCGCATCTGCGCGAGCTTCTGGCGGCTGACGATCCCGATGCGCCCAAGCTGATCGCGTTCGAATCGATCTATTCCATGGATGGTGATTTCGGCCCCATCGAAGCGATCTGTGATCTGGCAGACGAGTTCGGTGCGCTGACCTATATCGACGAAGTTCACGCGGTGGGCATGTACGGCCCGCGCGGCGCTGGCGTGGCAGAGCGTGACGGTCTTATGGACCGCATCGACATCATCAACGGCACCCTGGCGAAGGCTTACGGCGTGATGGGAGGCTACATCGCGTCATCCGCAAAAATGTGTGATGCAATAAGGTCTTATGCTCCGGGCTTCATCTTCACCACGTCCTTGCCGCCTGCTGTTGCCGCTGGTGCAGCGGCGTCGGTCGCTCATCTGAAAAAAGACCAAATCCTGCGCGACCAGCACCAGTTGCAAGCCCGCATCCTGAAGATGCGCCTCAAGGGTTTGGGCCTTCCGATCGTCGATCATGGCAGCCACATCATCCCGGTGATCGTTGGCGATCCGGTGCACACCAAGCAGATGTCCGACATGATGCTCGACCGTTTCGGCATTTATGTTCAGCCGATCAATTACCCGACTGTCCCGCGCGGAACAGAGCGTCTGCGCTTCACGCCGTCGCCGGTACACGGTCCGAAAGAAATTGATAAGCTGGTACAAGCGATGGATGAGCTTTGGGCGCATTGTGCGCTGAATCGCGCCGAACTCAGCGCCTAGCACTTGGAATCAGTGCATTAAACCTTGTCGTGTGCTATCTAAAGAGTAATAAAACGCGCGACTCGACTCACCTGGTACGCGCGAAGCAGGCAGCGTGTAGACGGTTTGTACGGCAAGGGGCAGCGAGTATGATTGGGCGAAAATCCCCAAAACTATCGCAGGATATCACCGAGGAAAAACCGCGTGGGTTCGATGATTTCGAACTCAGGCTCGGGGATGTCATGCGCGGGGAACGCGCAACGCTTGGAAAATCCCTGTTGGATGTGCAGCGCGAATTGCGCATCAAGGCCAGCTATATTGCGGCCATCGAAAACTGTGACCCGACCGCGTTCGACACGCCCGGCTTTATTGCCGGCTATGTCCGGTCCTATGCCCGCTATCTTGGCATGGACCCGGACGACACCTATGCGGTATTCTGTGCCGAAAGCGGGTTCGAGACGGCGCATGGCATGTCCGACGCCGCATCTTCGCGCAAGAAATCCGAAATATCGCCCGTGATCGGCTCCGGCGCAGTCCGAGACCCGTTTTCACAGCCGGTCCTGCCGTTCGCTCCGGGCAGCGATTCCCTTTTGTCGCGTATTGAGCCTGGCGCCATCGGGTCGACATTGGTTCTTGCGCTGCTTCTTGGCGGGCTCGGCTACGGCGGATACTCTGTCCTTCAAGAAGTCCAGCGGGTGCAGGTTGCTCCCGTGGACCAGACACCCGTCGTTCTGAGCGATCTTGATCCGCTCCAGACAACGCTCCCATCGACAAAACCTTCGACAGAAACCGCAGATGCGGGCGTCGCTGCCGGTGTGTTTACTCCGCCGACCACGGTCGAAGCATTTGATCGCCTCTACCGTCCGCAAGCCTTGGATGTGCCGGTGCTCGTCGCACGCGACGCACCGATCTCGACGCTGGATCCGAACAGCGTCGGCGCTTTCGCGCAGGTCGCAACACAGGCTCTGCCGAATGTCGATCTCGCGCCCGCTGCCATTCGGTCTACCCTTGCGGCAGGTCTCCCGCAGGCCGGGGTGACGTTGATCGCGGCACGTCCGGCATGGGTTCGGGTCCGTGGAGATGATCGCTCCGTGATCTTCGAACGTGTGATGGCAGCCGGGGAAACCTGGACCGTTCCTGCGTCCGAAGCTGATGCGCTTTTGAATGTTGGTGAAAGCGGTGCCTTGTATGTTTCGGTTAACGGTCAAACGGTCGGCCCGGTAGGCCCTGCCGGAACGGTCACCTCTGATTTGTCGCTGGACGGACCGACCCTCGCGGCGGTTCTGGAACCGGCTCGTTTGGAAAGTGATCCCGATCTGAACCGGGTTCTGGCCGAACTGGGCACTGACACGACACAACCGACCATTGGTCAGCCGAAAATCCTCGAAGACAGCGCACCCGGGGTGACCCTTGTCGCGGTTCGCCCGGCTTGGATTCGTGTGCGCGCGGCGGATGGTACCGTGATCTACGAGACCATCATGAACGCGGGCGACACTTATGAAGTGCCGCTGACGGAAGAGCCGCCGACCTTGCGCGTGGGCGAATCCGGCGCGATCTATTTCGCGATGAACGGCCAGACCTACGGGCCAGCGGGCGCGCGCGGGTCGGTCACGTCAAACCTTGCACTTTCGGTGGATCAACTGTCCCAAACCTATTCGGTCGCATCGATCGAGGCGGACAGCGATCTGGCGCGTGTGGTCGCCGAACTGGCCGTCGTTCAGCCCGCCGACTAAGCGTCGCATTCCTGTTTGGAAAGCTTGAAGCCCCCGTTCAGCGGGCCTAGCTATATGCGCGAAACAACTGTACAGTTTGGTTGACACTTTCTGCCGGAGGAGGGCTGTATGAGCCTCAATCACATTCGCCCGTGGCGCAATATCTACCGTCGTAAGTCGCGTCAGATCATGGTGGGCAATGTGCCGGTTGGCGGGGATGCCCCGATCAGCGTGCAGACGATGACGAACACGCTGACACCGGATGTGAAGGCGACCATTGCACAGGTGCAGGCGGCCGCGGATGCAGGGGCGGACATCGTACGGATTTCGATCCCGGATGAGGACAGCTCGCGCGCCTTGAAGGAAATCGTGCGCGAAAGCCCGGTGCCCATCGTGGCCGACATCCATTTCCACTACAAACGCGGAATCGAAGCCGCCGAGGCGGGCGCGGCCTGTCTGCGGATCAACCCGGGCAATATCGGCTCCGAAGCGCGGGTCAAGGAAGTCATCAAGGCGGCGCGGGACCACAATTGTTCGATCCGCATCGGGGTGAATGCAGGGTCACTCGAAAAACACCTGCTGGAAAAATATGGAGAGCCGTGTCCCGACGCGATGGTTGAGTCGGGCCTCGATCACATCAAGATCCTGCAGGACAACGATTTTCACGAGTTCAAGATCAGCTGCAAGGCATCCGACGTCTTCATGGCGGCAGCGGCCTATCAGCAGCTCGCCGAAGCGACGGATGCGCCGATTCACCTAGGCATCACCGAGGCGGGCGGCCTGATGACGGGCACGATCAAATCGGCGATTGGCCTTGGCAACCTGCTCTGGATGGGCATTGGCGACACGATCCGAGTCTCTCTCGGCCGATCCGGTGGAAGAGGTGAAGGTCGGTTACGAAATCCTGAAATCGCTCGGCCTGCGCCACCGTGGAGTGAACATCATCTCCTGCCCAAGCTGCGCGCGGCAGGGGTTTGACGTGATCAAGACGGTCGAGGCACTGGAAAAGCGTCTGGAGCACATAAAGACCCCGATGAGCCTGTCGATCATCGGTTGTGTGGTCAACGGACCGGGCGAGGCGTTGATGACCGATGTCGGGTTTACCGGCGGCGGAAACGGGTCGGGGATGGTCTATCTCGCGGGCAAACAAAGCCACAAGATGTCCAACGATCAGATGATCGACCACATCGTCCAAGAGGTCGAGAAGAAGGCTGCAGCTCTGGAAGCGGCTGGGGCGCAGGAAGCGGCGGAGTAGGGGGAAGCCGCTGCGAAGCGGCTTGCACCTTCAAAAATAGTAAGATTACCGCGCCTCAGCCACGATTTGTTGCATCGCGTCCAGTGGAACATATCCCCGGATCAACTGGTCCCCCATCACGAACGACGGCGTACCATTGATTTGCAGCGCTTGCGCCAACGCGCGGGTCGATGCCAGCTGTTCGGTGATGCTCTCGCTGTCCATGGCAGAAATCACCGCGTCAGCATCGAGGCCGAGTGTGTCGGCAAGGCGGCGCAGCACGGTATCGTCCAGATCACCGTTCAGCACGATCAGCGCTTCTTTCGCAGCATGATAGGCGTCGTCACCTGCCACTTCGCGGGCGGCCAGTGCGAAGCGGGATGAGATCACCGAATTTTCGCCAAGGATCGGAAATTCCTTGGCGATATAGCGGATATTTCCATCCAGTTCGAGAAGCTGGGTGACTTCAGGGTGCGCACGGCGGCAGAAGCCGCAGCGGTAGTCGAAGAATTCGACGATGGTCACGTCGCCTTCGGGATTGCCACCCACCCAGGAATAGCCGTCGTTGAAGAGCGCATCGGCGTTGTTTGCGATCAGCGCCACATCACCTTGCGCCTGTTCAGCAGCCTGACGCTCCTCAAGCACCTGAACCGCTTCCATGATCACTTGCGGATTTTCAAGCAGGTAAGCGCGGACTTGTGCGCCAAAGGCAGCACGATCGGCGTCGGACATATTATTGAGATCAAGATCAGCAGCCTGAACGCCTGTTGCCAGAAGCAGGGCGGCGAAAGACGTGGCGAGGCGGGTTTTCGACATGTGGGTCTCCAGTCATCAGGCTCAGCGCCGCGCGGCGCGTTGAGCAGCACTTAGCACATCCTGTGCGCGTTGCCATGGGCCTGATCCGCGCGGCAGCGCGCCTTCGGCCCGAGTTGCGTGAATGGCGGCATCCTTGAACCGCCCTTGGACGGCATAACGTTCGGCCGTCACGAGGGACGCCATCGCGTTCTGCCCGGTCTTGGCATAGGCGGTGGCCAGATCGCGTAGGATGCGCGTGTCGCTGAAATCCCGTCCGCGGGCTGCTTCGAGCGTTTTGACCGCCTCCTGTGGGTTGCCAGCGGCCAGTTGTGCGCGGCCCAACCCTCCGAGGATCAGCGGTTCACGCGGGGCAAGACGGGCCGCAGCGGAATAAACATTCACCGCATCTGACGCGCGACGGGATTCGAGCAGGATCTGGCCCTTCAGTTCGCGTAGAAACGGATCGTTTGGACGCGCGGAAATGGCCGCGTCGATATTGCTGATGGCCCGGCCCAGATCGCTTTGCCGATGATAGGCCACAGCCTTGCGCATCTGAGCGATATCCGGCGAGAGACTTTCATCGGCGCGGCGCAACGTCCACGCAGGGGCACGGGTAAAGGCGGACAGCTTGCCCTTGGCGCGCGCAAACCAATAGGCGGCGGCAGGATCGGGTTTGGCTTCCGCTGACGCGCCTGCCACCAAGCCCTGCAGGGCACGCAGCCGGTCGCGGCTCAAGGGATGTGTGCGCATGTAAGGGTCCTGTCGGCTTTCAGCCAGCGCATCCTGCCCCCTGAACAGGTTTTGAACTTCGATGGCCCCTTGGGGATTTATCCCAGCGCGCAAGAGGTAACGGACCGAACTGATATCGGCAGAGGATTCTTCGGCCCGTGTATGGGCCAGAAAATTGCGCATGGCCGAGGATTGCACACCGAGCCCAAGACCAACCGCGGCCTGTCCATTGCCCGCTGCCGCGGCTGCCGCCGCAAGGACCATGCCCAAACCGGCGGCCGTGCGCGCGGTTTGCATGTTCCCCAAGCGGCGCGAGATATGGCCGTTGGCGATATGCGCGGCCTCGTGCGCAATCACCGCCTGAAGCTGCTCGGCGCTGTCCAGTTTCGTCAACAGACCCGAGTGGATGAAGATGTGCTGCGTGTCGACGATAAAGGCGTTGAGCGTGCCATCGTCGATCACGAGGATTCGGATTTGCCCGGGGCTCAGGCCTGCGGCGCGCAACACGGGTGTCGCCAGTTCCTTCAGCGAATATTCGATATCCGCATCGCGCAGCAATGTGATGGCGCGCGCCGGGGCTGCAGCGATCAGCGCGGTCAGGAACAGGACCAGACCTGTCACCCGCAAAAACTGCAGCGTCGCGTGATACATTGACCTTGCCCTGTGTTCGCCCCTAGGTCTGCCGCCATGAGTGTACGGAGAGAATGATGCGGAACTCAAGCCGTGGGGCGGTTGATCCCTTTATCGTGATGGATGTCATGGAAGCCGCGCGGCAAGCCGAAGAGGCCGGGCGGGACATTATCCATATGGAAGTGGGGCAACCGGGCACTCCGGCGCCTGCTGTCTCACGCGATGCGCTGGCCAAAGCGATGAGCGACAATCCGCTGGGATATACGGTGGCCTTGGGTTTGCCCGCGCTGCGCCAGCGCATCGCGCGGCTTTACGGCGACTGGTACGATGTCGATCTTGATCCGGCGCGTGTTGTGGTGACGCCCGGATCGTCAGGCGGTTTCATCCTGGCCTTTTCGGCGCTTTTCGATGCCGGGGACCGGATCGCGCTTGGGGCACCGGGCTATCCGTCCTACCGCCAGATCATGAAATCGCTCAACCTTGTCCCGGTCGAGGTTCAGACCCGCGCCGAGGCCCGGTATCAGTTGGAGCCGTCCGACCTGACCGGACTGGATTACCAAGGCATGATGGTTGCCTCGCCCGCCAATCCAACCGGAACGATGCTGGACAAGGACGCGCTTGGCGCACTGATCGACGCCGCGCAGGACAAGGGCGCCGCCTTCCTCTCGGACGAGATTTACCACGGTATCGAGTACGACCGCAAAGCCGTGACGGCGTTGCAGATCAGCGAAGATGTATGTGTTATCAACTCGTTCTCCAAGTATTTCAGCATGACGGGCTGGCGTGTGGGTTGGCTGGTGCTGCCCCCCGACAACGTGCGTCAGGTGGAACGTCTGGCGCAGAACATGTTCATCTGTGCCCCGCATGCGGCGCAGGTGGCGGCCCTTGCTGCGATGGATGCGGGTGAAGAGCTTGAGGCCAATATGGCGGTGTACCGCGAAAACCGCCGTCTGATGATCGAAGGTCTGCCCAAGGCAGGCTTTGATCGGATCGCGCCGCCCGATGGGGCGTTCTATGTCTATGCCGACATCTCGCATCTGACCGATGACAGCCGCGCGTTTGCCCGTGCCATTCTGGATGAGGCGGGCGTTGCCGTGACCCCGGGTCTTGATTTCGACCCGGTACGCGGCGGGGGCACGCTGCGCTTTTCCTATGCCCGCGCGACAGGGGACATTCTCGAGGGGCTGGAGCGGCTCGAACGGTTCATGCGCGCAAAGGGCCATATCGCCTGACCGGATCCGCACTGTCCTCAGGACAGCGAATCCGGTAATGTTCCACCAAAGGCCCGGTCAGAGGCCATGGTGAGTGAATGAGCGGTTTTCTGAAACGGATTGTGGCCTTTGTGCTGTGTGCTGTGCTGGCAGGGCCGGTTCTGTCACAGGATCTCGGCGCTTTGGCGCGGTTCGAGGCTGGCAATGTGCGCGATCGATGGGGCGCGACAGAGCTGCGGCTCGAGATCAGCCAAGGTGTGCCGTGGCGGGTGTTCACACTGACAAATCCGAACCGGCTGGTGATGGATTTCCGCGAAGTTCAGTGGGGCGAGGTTGATCCCAACTCTCTGAACGCGTCGGACAGGATTTCGTCGGTGCGCATGGGCGCGTACCGTCCCGGTTGGTCCCGGCTGGTTGCCGACCTTGCAGAGCCGATGAGTGTCCAAACTGCCGAACTTGCCACCGATGCCTCTGACGGGGGGGCAACGATCACCGTCAGGCTGCAAAGGACCGATCAGGCCGATTTTGATCTGACCGCGGGTGCGCCCCGGGATCCGCGCTGGGATTTGCCAGCACCGGCTTTGGTGGACACCATGCCGCCGCGCGATCCCAACCGTGTCAGGATCGTGCTGGACCCCGGACATGGAGGCATTGATCCAGGTGCGGAACGGGACGGGATCACCGAGGCCAACCTCATGCTGACCTTTGGGCGCGAATTGCAGGACGTCTTGCGCAGGGCCGGGGGCTTTGATGTCATTCTCACCCGGGATGGCGACTATTTCGTGTCTCTTGAAGCGCGGGTCGCCGCAGCGCGGGATGCAGGGGCGGACCTTTTCATTTCTCTCCACGCTGACGCATTGGCCGAAGGCGAGGCGCGGGGCGCTGCGGTTTACGTTTTGTCGGATGATGCCTCGGACGCGGCGTCGGCCGCCTTGGCCGAGCGGCACAACCGCGATGACTTGCTGGCGGGTCTTGATCTGAGCCAGTCCGACGACCGTGTCGCCAATGTGCTGATGAGCCTTGCGCGTCTGGACAATGCGCCACGCAGCGAGGCTTTGGCCAAACATATTCTGGAGGGCATCCGCAACGCGGTGGGACGGGTCCACAAACGCCCATTGCGCAGCGCTGGCTTTTCCGTGCTCAAAGCAGCGGACATCCCGTCCGTGTTGCTTGAGGTCGGGTTTCTGTCAACCGAGGAAGACCTGAAGAACCTCAGCGATCCGATCTGGCGGCAGGGGATGGCCGCAGGTATCCGGGATGGCATCATCGCATGGCGTGACGAAGACCGCGCGCTGGCACCTCTCAGACGGAACTGACCAACCCGCCGTGACCCTGCGTCATAGGCAACCGACTGCCGGTTCGAACGGCAATGTGTTTTGACCAAGCGCCCCCAATTTTGTAGGGGTACAGAACTGAAACAGAGGCAAACCGTGATCAGATTCATCCTGTCGTTCTTCGGGGCCATCTTCACCCTTGTCACCATGGGCATGTTCATGGTGGCCATTGGCGTGGGTGGTATCTTCTGGATGTACAGCCGCGATCTGCCCAGCCACGAAAGCCTTGCGCAATACACCCCGCCGACGATCAGCCGGATCTATTCGGGCGAAGGCCGGATCATCGACGAATTCGCACAGGAGCGCCGTCTGTTCACTCCGGCGAACGAAATCCCCGATCTGGTCAAACAGGCGTTCATTTCTGCCGAAGACAAGAATTTCTACGAACACAAAGGCTATGACCTGCGCGGCATCGCGGCGGCAGCCTTTGATGCGGTTGCGTCGGGCGGGCGTGATGTACGCGGGGCGTCGACCATCACCCAACAGGTCATGAAGAACTTCCTGTTGTCCGGTGACCGCCAGGCAGAACGCAAGATCAAGGAAATCATCCTCGCATCGCGCATCGAAGAGACGCTGAGCAAGGAAAAGATCCTTGAACTTTACATGAACGAGATCTTCCTCGGTCAGAACTCCTATGGTGTCACCGCCGCGGCGCAGACCTATTTCAACAAGTCCTTGGTGGAACTTGCCCCCCACGAGGCTGCAACGCTGGCCTCTATGCCCAAAGCGCCGTCTGAATTCCACCCGGTGCGCCGCAAGGACCGTCTGCTGGCGCGGCGAAACTTCGTGCTGAAAGAGATGTTCGAGAACGGTTATATCGCCAAACAGGTTTACGATTCAGAAGTCGCGATGCCGCTCCGCTCCGTTCAAAACGGCGACTATGACCCTTTCCGCGATGCCCTTCCACCCCGCAACTACTTCACCGATGAAATCCGTCGTCAGCTGAGCGAAGATTTCGGCGAGGGCGAATTCTTCTCGGGCGGTTTCAGTGTGCGGGCAACGCTTGATCCCGAGTTGCAGGTCGAAGCAGAAGATGCGCTGCAACGCGCGCTTGAAAGCTATGATCGATCACAAGGCGTCTGGCGCGGCACAGGCAAGACCATTCCGGCAGATCAGTTGACCAGCACCGATGCTTGGCGCGAAGCCTTGGCGTCTGTTGAAATCGCCCGCGACATCCGTCTTGAAAACCCGTGGTATCCGGCCGTTGTGCTCGAGGTCGGGACAAACGACGCGCGCATCGGGATCGAAGGCGTGCCGGACGATGAAGACGGTCACTGGATCCCCGCCAATGATGTGCAGTGGGCGCGCAAGCGCAACGATGACGGATCGCTTGGCCGCAAAGGTCAGGTTGCTGGTGATCTGCTTGAGGTCGGCGATGTCGTGCATGTGCGCCGCATGACAGCGGACAGCGATGGCAGTTTCATTCGCTGGACGTTGCGGCAGGTGCCCGAAGTGCAGGGCGCGTTCATGGCAATGGACGTGAACAACGGCCGTGTCATCGCCATGCAGGGTGGTTTCAGCTACCAGCATTCGGTGTTCAACCGTGCGACGCAAGCACAACGCCAGCCGGGGTCAAGCTTCAAACCCTTCGTTTTCGCCGCGGCGTTAGACAGCGGCTATTCGCCCGCGACGATCGTCGTTGACGCCCCGATCGAGATCAACACTCCGCAGGGCATCTGGCGCCCGCAGAACGCGTCCAACAAATTCTATGGCCCCACACCGCTGCGCACCGGGATCGAACAATCCCGGAACCTGATGACGATCCGTCTCGCGCAGGAAGTCGGCATGGATACCATCGCGCAATATGCCGAGAAATTCGGGGTTTATGACAATATGGGCCGCGTTCTCGCCAACTCTCTGGGGGCGGATGAAACCACGCTTTACAAGATGGTCGCGGCCTATGCGATGTTCGCCAATGGCGGCGAACGGGTGGAACCCACCTTGGTCGACCGGGTGCAGGATCGCTATGGCAACACCGTCTACCGCCACGATCAGCGCGTTTGCCAGGACTGTACATTGGCCAGCCTGCAACCGGGCCGTGGCCCCACTGTGACGAGTGATCGTGAGCGTGTGATGAACGCGGTCACGGCCTACCAGCTCACATCCATGATGGAGGGTGTGGTGGAACGCGGCACAGCACGAAGCACGGTCAACCTGCCAGTTCCGACAGCAGGCAAGACCGGTACGACAAACGACGCGAAGGATGTATGGTTCGTCGGCTTTACATCGAACATCGTGGCGGGCTGCTATATTGGCTACGACCAGCCGCGCAGCCTTGGACGCGGTGCGTCTGGGGGTGGAATGTGCGGCCCGGTGTTCAACGCCTTTATGCAAAAGGCCGTTGCCAAATACGGTGGCAGTGCATTCAAGCCGCCGGAAAGCTGTCAGTTCATAAATATTGACCGCAACACAGGCGCACGCCTGTCTGACTCGGCCAGCGGTGACAACGTCGTGGCCGAGTGTTTCCGCGAAGGCGAAGAGCCGATCTTCGGCATCCAGTTCGACGGTGGTTTCGCGATGGGGTCAAACTTTGAACTCTACAGCTCCAGCGGCCAACCGTCCAAACAAGTCACCACGTCAAGCGGTGGAACTGCGATCGTCGGTCCAAAAGCGTCGTTTGGGACGCTGTCCTCGGGTGGCCTTTACTGATCTATCCACGCCAATCGCACAGGTCGCGCTGCCTTGAAGGGGCGGCGTGGCTGGTCTATCACCAAGTCTGACCAAGGCCCGAGCATACAGGATCGCCAATGCGCGCTGAAATCCAGAACACCGTTGAACAGATTGAAAAATCCCTCAAGCTGTTGGCCCAGCGACTGAATTGGGACACCGCTCAGCACCGGCTGGAGGAATTCAACGCGCGTGTCGAGGACCCGAACCTTTGGGACAACCCGGAAGCGGCGCAGAAACTGATGCGCGAGCGGCAGATGCTCGTCGACGCCATCGAGACCTACAGCTCGATCAAGCAAGACCTCAAAGACAATGTCGAAATGATCGAGCTTGGCGAAATGGAGGATGACAAGGAAGTCGTCGCCGATGCCGAGGGGGCGCTGAAAGCGCTGGCCGACAAAGCATCGAAAAAGGAACTTGAAGCGTTGCTTGATGGCGAAGCGGATGGCAATGACACCTTCCTTGAAATCAACTCGGGCGCGGGTGGCACCGAGAGCTGCGACTGGGCCAACATGCTGGCGCGGATGTATGTCCGCTGGGCCGAACAGCATGGCTACGAGGTGGAATTGCAGTCGGAAACTCCGGGTGAAGAAGCGGGTATCAAATCTGCTGCCTACAAGATTACGGGCCCGAATGCCTATGGCTGGCTCAAGTCGGAATCCGGCGTGCATCGCCTTGTTCGGATTTCGCCCTTCGACAGCGCTGCCAAACGCCACACCTCTTTCTGTTCGGTCTGGGTCTACCCGGTCGTGGACGACAATATCGAGATCGAAGTGAACCCGTCCGACATCCGGATCGACACCTATCGGTCCTCGGGGGCGGGTGGTCAGCACGTCAACACCACCAACTCGGCGGTGCGGATCACCCACATGCCCACCGGGATCGTCGTGACCAGTTCGGAAAAGTCGCAGCACCAGAACCGCGACATCGCCATGAAGGCGCTGAAGTCGCGCCTCTACCAGATGGAGCTGGACCGCCGGAACGAGGCAATCAACGCCGCACATGAGGCCAAGGGCGATGCGGGTTGGGGCAACCAGATCCGGTCCTACGTTCTGCAGCCATATCAGATGGTCAAGGACCTGCGCACCGGGCATGAAACCTCGGACACGAAAGGTGTGCTGGATGGCGATCTCGACCCGTTCATGGCGGCCACACTGGCGATGAACGTATCGGGAAAATCCCGCGCCGACGCCCGCGCCGACTAGGGCCAGCGGTTTCCCGAAGAGGTGGAATTTTCCGGCCGCGGAAAATCTGCGATGCGTCGACGCATCGCCGCGCATCACGAACGTGTTGCCAAACCCCGCCGCAATCGCTTTCATGCGAGGGCGCGAACGTCATGCTGGGGAGCAAGGCATGAGGGAGATCCCTGAACTTGGTGTGCCGACACTGGGGCCCGTGTCGGCTGAGATTTTTCGTACCGCATTGCGTCGTGGATGGAACGACCTGATCAGGGCACCGGGCTATGCGCTGTTTTTCTCCGGTGTCTATGTCGTGACAGGCTGGATCATCACATGGATCACCCTGTGGTCCGGGACAACCTACTGGCTGGTGCTCGCTGCCATCGGCTTTCCACTGATCGGCCCCTTTGCCGCAGTCGGCTTCTATGAAGTCAGCCGTCGGTTGGAACAGGGCGATCCTTTGGTGCCATCAGAAATCCTGAGCGTTGTCCTGCAACAGTCACGGCGGCAATTGCCGTCGATCTGTGCGATCATCATCATGGTCTTCCTGTTCTGGTTCTTTCTCGCCCACATGATCTTCGCGCTTTTCCTTGGTCTGAGCACGATGACCAATATCTCGACATCGCCCGATGTCTTTCTGTCTGCGAACGGGTTGATGATGCTGGCAGTGGGAAGTCTCGTTGGTGCTCTGTTCGCGATCCTGTTGTTCAACCTCACAGTGATCGCGCTGCCGCTCCTGTTGGACCGAGAAGTGGATTTCGTGACTGCCATGATCACGTCGTTCCAATATGTGATGTCCCAGCCGGTTCTGATGCTGGGATGGGGCGCGTTCATTGCGGTGACGACATTTGTCGCGCTGCTGCCGGGTTTTCTCGGGTTGTTCATCGCTTTGCCGGTTCTGGGACACGCGACGTGGCACCTTTACGATCAGGTGCGTCACCCGCCGATCCGGCAGGTCAGCGAATGATGGGCTGATCCGCTCAGAGGTCGGACGGGGCAGGGGTGTCCCGTCCCATTCGCACCAGCGCCTGCTTCAAATCGGAACTGCGCGGGTCTCCGGCTTCGAGCGCGAAGACATAAGCATGAGTGAGGTAAAATCCCGCTGCCTGTTCTGTCGATGCCGCATCCGCCGCTTGGCGATACAGGCGGATCAAAGCATCCGTGTCGCCACGGGCATGAGCGTCCAGCAAGGCCTGATCCAGAGCATCGGTCATTTGCCCAAGCGGTGTTCTGCAATCCGACTTGCCGCCCATCGGTGGAAGCAATGCGTCGGCCCGTCCATGGCCGGTGAAAACCGCCCGCCGTCAAAACCCGGCGCGCTCCGACCACGCTGCATGCCTTCCACGACAAAGATGTCTTCTTCGAAAACAACTTTCCACTGTTCCGCATTCCGCTGGCGCAAAGCCTCATCCGTGTTCGGGCTGGCGTAATAAAGATGCACCAACTCTTCCGTTTCGGCGGGCCCGTTCGGACGCAAAACAATCGCGAAGGCGTGGTCGCGGTGCACACCCAGAAGAACATTTGGATAGATCGCCAGGTATTCCGCGCCTGCGTCCCATTTGGCGTCAAGATCATCGAAATCCGGGAAGACCGCGCCTGCCTCTGACGTCAGTTGGCGATAGACAAGCGTGCCTTGGCCCGACGTCAGGCCGTCCATTTCGATATTGTAATGATCTTCCAGCCGGGAATAGCTGTTCAATCCCGGATGCACCCAAGGCAGATGGTAGCTTTCGCAGTAATTCTCGACCGCCAGCTTCCAATTTGCCTTCACTGTCAACGTGAATTGGCTGTCTGGGCCGCCATGATGCATGGGTTGCTCGAAGTCGGACCAGCGCGCGATCACATCCGCCATGGCCTCTTCGAACGCCGGTGCAGTGCCGGACAGGTTGATCCAGACCACGTCCCTCCAGACATGACTGCGCACGTCGATCAGACCCAGCGTGTTGCGGTCTATCTCGGCATGAGAGTTGAACCCCGGCCCGCCCACATGGGGCGTTGCCACCAGTTGGCCTTGGGTGCTGTAGCACCAGGAGTGATAGGGACAGCGGATCGCGCCTTCGATCTTCCGCGGCTCCTCGACCAGGATCATGCCGCGATGTCGGCAGATGTTCTGAAAGACGCGGACGGTGTTGTCGCGGCCGCGGATCAGCAAAAGCGGGATGCCAAGGAACGTGATCGGGACAGCGTCCCCCGGTTCAGGGACATCTGACGCCACGGCCAACCCGGCCCAACCCGCGCCGAAAAGCGCATGGCTTTCCTCGGTGAACTTCTCGGGATCGGTATAATGCGCATTTGGAAGCCCTCGTGCTTGGGCTGTCGGTCTCTGCACATCTGACAACAGGGGATCAAGAACCGTCATTGCCACCTCCAATGCGTTGATTGGATGTCATGGTCGGCACCCGACTGATGGTGGTCGCGTCCAAACACGACACTCGCTGCCGCACTTGGACCAATGCGATGCCTAGTAGAATGGTTCGCCGACGCGCAATTGTGTCCGTTCATAGGCGACAAGATCATTGGCGGAACAAAAACCGGACTGCCGTGCCGCCCGCCGCACCTTGGCGCCATCGCGTCCCAGGTATTCATAGACAAGCCGTGCGACCCGCGATCCCGCAGTGCTTTCCCGAACCGTGCGCACGGTGTAGCCGACCCAGTAATTGTTCTGGAAGGACGGCACCTGCGCCAGAAAGTTGAAGGATGTCGTCAGCGCATTTCTGCGGCTGACCAGTCCGGCGATCCCGCCTTCCTGTGCCATAAGCAATCCGCGAAACTCTCGGCTCTTTGGGCTACCCGAAAGCCCTTGTTGCGCCACCGCCTCTTTTGCCTCAAAGCCGCGCAGAAAGGTTGCCCCATCCTTTCTATACACGTAAACAAGTCCTTGTACGAATTGTGTCTCGTCCAGAAAACTGCGACGAACAAATCTGTAAAAACCGGCAGGAAAAATCGTCTCCTGCAGTTGTGCGACGCCACCGGACAGAAAATCATTAATTTCCGGATGGTTCAGTAAAGATTTCGATCCAAAGCCGATTTCAGACAGGGGTTCAAGAATGATACGTGCGTCCACGTTGAAGTATTGGCAGATGCGAAACAGGACGTCCGGTCTTGGGAAACTTTCTCCCGAAAGATACCGATTGAACTGGGTGCGATTGATTCCGAGGTCCCGGCAAAGTGCTGAGACAGAGTCGGTCGATTTCACCAGTGCTCGAAGATTGGCCCCGAGTGTGTTGCGCAGTTCGGAGGGACTTGGTCGTGTCACGGTGAATGGCTTTCAAATCAAACGTTTACGTTTCGATCACCTTTTAACATCGCGCACTCGTACTCATCATGGTCGGCTTAGTGTCCAGAATACCCACTTTGGGGCTCTCCGACCAGAAGTGATGCTAACCAGTGTCAATGGTGACGCGAATCCGCGTCAGGGTCAATCGGCGTTGACACAAAAATTTCACCTCCCGACTCAGACTGTGGGATGTCCTGACGCCAAGAAAATTAACACATTGGGCTTCTAAGATGGGGAACCTAACTATGAAACCGCAGAATATGTTCGGTGTCGTGCTGTGGTCAGACGCAGCCGCACGAAAGGCTGTGATCTGGTGCGAAGACCAAGGCGAACTTGCTTTTTACACACCGGGAGAAGGGAGCGTTCATGACGCGCCGGTGCTTGATGCTGGGGATCTCATCCGATTTGATGTGATCGTTCAGCAAAACGTTCGCACGGCACGCAATCCGCAGGTGTTGATGCCGTCGCATTCACCGGATCTTCCGAAGAAACTGCGCACAGGAGCGCGGCCAAGTGCAAACAGCTCCGCACCTGCAAAAACATCGCATGGCTCGCAGAAAGTCGTGTCGCTGGCGCAGTATTTCGACTTGGACGCGCCGGCGAAGGTGGCCTGTTCAGGGTAACGACGTGATCAAACACTGTCGGGGAGCGTCAACTCCCCGACCCAAGGTCTCTCGCGTCACACGCCGCGCGACAGGGCCGCAACACCCGTGCGTGCGACTTCGACCAGCCCGAGCGGCCGCATGAGGTCAACGAACGCGTCGACTTTTTCAGGCGTGCCCGTGATCTGAAACACAAAGCTTTGCAGCGTGCTGTCGACAACCTGCGCGCGGAAGATGTCGGCAAGACGCAGCAACTCGACGCGCTTTTCGCCCGACGCTTCGACCTTGATCAGCGCCAGCTCCCGCTCGACCGATCCGCCTTCGACCGTCAGGTCATGCACCTCGTGCACCGGAACGATCCGGCCAAGCTGTGCCTTGATCTGCTCGATCACCTGCGGTGTGCCCGTGGTCACGATGGTGATCCGGCTCGTGTGACCGGCATGATCCACTTCGGCGACAGTCAGGCTGTCGATATTGTAGCCTCGGCCGGAAAACAGCCCGATCACCCTTGCGAGGACGCCCGGCTCATTGGCGACAAGCACCGCAAGCGTGTGTGTCTCCTGCACATCCGAGAAGTTGGACCGCAGGTTATAGGCGGAATGCTTGGTGGAGCCTTTTTTGATGTTGAGCGGGGACATGATGTTCTTCTTTTTCCAAATATGCCGGGGGTGTGGGGGCTGGCCCCCACGGAAAGGGCGGTGTGGTGGGCTGGCCCCCCACGGATCGACCGGCCCGTTGGCCGGTTCGACCCCTTAAACCATGACTGCGCCCTTGGAGCCGATAGCGTCCTTGGTGTTGGCTTCGCCAAGCAGCATCTTGTTGTGCGGCTCGCCCGACGGGATCATCGGGAAACAGTTCTCGTGCTTCTCGACCAGACAGTCGAAAATCACCGGACCGTCGTAGTTCAGCATCTCCATGATCGCATCATCAAGATCGGCCGGGTCCTTGCACAGGATGCCCTTGCAGCCAAACGCTTCAGCGAGTTTCACGAAGTCGGGCAGAGCCTCTGACCAGCTGTGCGAATAGCGCTCACCATGCAGCAGTTCCTGCCACTGGCGCACCATGCCCAGCCGTTCGTTGTTCAGAATGAACTGCTTAACGGGCAGGCGGTACTGCACCGCGGTGCTCATCTCCTGCATGTTCATCAGCCAGGACGCTTCACCCGCCACGTTGATCACCAGCGCATCAGGATGTGCCACCTGCACGCCGATCGAGGCGGGGGTGCCATAGCCCATCGTGCCGAGGCCACCTGAAGTCATCCAACGGTTCGGATCCTCGAAGCCAAGATACTGCGCCGCCCACATCTGGTGCTGGCCGACCTCTGTGGTGATGTAGCGGTCGTATCCTTTGGTCAGCTGTTCCAACCGGTCAATCGCGTATTGCGGACGGATCGACTTTTCGGACGGCTTGTACTTGAGGCAATCCACTGCTCGCCACTGTTCGATCTGGTTCCACCACTTCTGCAGGCCTTCCTTGTTGACCTTGCGACCGCGCGCTTTCCAGACTTTGAGGATGTCCTCAAGAACGTGACCCACATCGCCAATGATCGGCATTTCTACGCGGATCACCTTGTTGATCGAGCTGGGGTCGATGTCGATATGCGCCTTGCGCGATTTCGGGCTGAACGCGTCCAGACGTCCGGTGATCCGGTCGTCAAACCGCGCGCCCACATTGATCATCAGATCGCAGCCGTGCATCGCAAGGTTGGCCTCATAAAGACCGTGCATCCCCAGCATGCCCAGCCAGTTCTTGCCGGACGCCGGGTAGCAGCCAAGACCCATGAGGGTCGATGTGATCGGGAAACCGGTTGCATCCACCAGTTCGCGCAGAAGCTGGCTGGCCGCGGGGCCCGAGTTAATGACGCCGCCGCCGGTGTAGAAGATCGGCCGTTCTGCAACTTCCAAGGCTTCCACCAACTGCGTGATGGTCTCCATGTCGCCTTTGACCTGCGGTTGGTAATGGCTGACCTTGGCTTTGGCCTTTTCAGTATAGGTGCCAGTGGCGAACTGCACATCCTTGGGAATGTCCACAAGAACGGGGCCGGGGCGGCCGGTCGTCGCCACGTGGAACGCCTCATGCAGAATGCCGGACAGGTGGTCCGTGTCCTTCACCAGCCAATTGTGCTTGGTGCAGGGGCGGGTGATGCCCACGGTGTCGGCTTCCTGAAAGGCGTCCGATCCGATCATGAAGGTCGGCACCTGCCCGGTGAGAACCACAATCGGGATGCTGTCCATCAATGCGTCGGTCAGGCCGGTCACGGCGTTTGTGGCGCCGGGACCCGAGGTTACAAGCACAACGCCCGGTTTGCCGGTCGCGCGGGCATAGCCTTCGGCGGCGTGAACTGCGCCCTGTTCATGGCGAACAAGGTAGTGGCGAATGCCGTTCTGTTGAAAAATCTCGTCGTAAATCGGTAGCACAGCGCCACCGGGATACCCGAATACTGTGTCCACACCCTGATCCTTCAGGGCTTGAACCACCATTTTCGCTCCGGTCATTTGACGTGTCATCGCTTTGCTCCGTTTACAGACACTTCTGTTCATTACGCGAAAAAAAACCCCCGATGTTCAGTCGGGGGCGCATGGGACTACAGTCAGGTTCCGTTACCGGCCCATGCGCGCTTTCTCTACAATGACTAGCACTCGTGCCATGATGGCTCCT
Organism: Marivita sp.; assembly: GCF_048006345.1. GTDB lineage: Bacteria > Pseudomonadota > Alphaproteobacteria > Rhodobacterales > Rhodobacteraceae > Marivita. The sequence continues at coordinate 969,318 of NZ_CP180351.1, forward strand.
TCTCGCGTGGGCGGACATTATGTTGACCCTCGGGGAGCGTCAACATCGAAAACCAAGAAAAAAGTACCCTGAGGCAAGAATATTTTGTCATTTATTGCTGAAAACAGGTTCTCGAGAGAAATTTTGCGAAATGCTCGCGATCTTTCGTGCGCTTTTCTGCCGAGTCGCCGGTTCGCAACACATCAAATGTGCGCAAAAGCGCGAAGTTGTGAGTTGCACGTGACGGGTGCGTCCCCATAAGCTGAACCGAGTAGTTCACATTCTGCAAGTGGAGACGCAGATGCTGGGAAAACGTAATCGACGTGCGCGGGCGTTCTCGATCTGTCATGCAACAGTGCTTGCGGGTTTCATCGTGCTTGCACAGGTTTTGGGGATGGGCGCATCGGATCACGAACTGCGTCTGTCAGGCTCTGACACGGTCGGCCCCTTGGAACGGGCAGGCATCCATCGCTGTAGCCCCGCGCTTGAAACGGGCCACACATTAAAGTCTTGCGCTTTTGTGATCAAAGCTGCGCAGGACGGTGCCGGAACAGTCGGCGTGATGATCTGGCGGTTTGGCGTTCGCCTGTAAGCTGCGCGAGCGCAGTGTTCATATCGGGTCATAAACTATCCCCGGCTGGCCAAACCGCGTCATCTAGACCGTTTCATACACACTTCAAGGCATGCTAGCGCTAGCATGGGTGGTCGTGAAAAAGCGAAGAAAATCCGCAGTTTCTGCCTAAAATTTATACGTCTGTAAGCATCTTTAATTATTTGCATTCGGTTTTTTTTCTGATTACCGTCCGACCCACTAAATGATCCGCGCAAACAGCGGACTGGCTGTTTTTGTGCATCCAAAACTCAGGGGAGGAAATACATGGATCGTCGTTCATTCTTGCGGACGTCTACTGTAGGGGCGGGGGCTGCGGCCGCCACCACACTTGCGGCACCGGCATACGCACAGGGCAATCGCACACTGACCATGGTTACATCGGTTCCGGACGGCTTTGCCGTGTTCGACGATGCGGCTCAGTTGGCCATCAATTACATCACGGCCATGACAGATGGTCAGCTTTCGTTCAACAAGATGCCCGCAGGTTCGCTCGTGGGTGCATTCGAAGTGTTCGACGCTGTGTCCTCCGGACAGGCGGACGTCTATCACTCGGCGGAATACTACTTCCTCAACCAGCATCCGGCATTCGCGTTCTTCACAGCTGTGCCCTTCGGCATGACCGCGCAGGAAATGGCGAACTGGTACTACCGTCGTGGCGGTCAGGAACTGCACGACAACCTGTCGTCGCTGTTCAACCTCAAGCCTCTGATGTGCGGCCAGACCGCAATGCAGCCGGGCGGTTGGTTCAACAAGGAAATCAATTCGGCCGAAGACCTGCAGGGTCTGCGCTTCCGTATGCCGGGTCAGGGTGGTCAGGTGCTGGGTCGCCTCGGTGCCTCCGTTCAGAACATCCCCGGCGGCGAAATCTACCAGGCGCTGGCGTCCGGTCAGATTGATGGTGCGGAATGGATCGGGCCGTATGCGGACGAGCGCATGGGCTTCCAGGAAGTCACCAAGACTTACTATGCAGCAGGCTTCCACGAGCCGGGTTCGACCCTGTCGATGGTGTTCAACCTCGAGATCTGGGAATCCCTGACACCGCAGCAGCAGACAATCTGTAAAGTCGCCTGTGAGGCCTCGCACGCGCAGAACACAGCGCTGTCGCTCGCCGAGAACGGTGCGGCTCTGGCTCGTCTGCAAGCCGGTGGCGTGCAGGTGCGTCAGTTCCCCAACGACGTCTGGGATGCGTTTGGCCGCGCCGCCAAGGAAGTTCGCGAAGAGAACATGGGCGACCCGATCTATGCCGAGATCGCCAACAGCGTGTTTGCATCCATCGAAGAGTCCTCGGGTTGGTACGAGATCGCTGATGGCGAATTCATGCGTCAGCGTAACCGTGTGAACGCAGGCTGATTCCAGCAACGTTCTGGCCCCGTCCCGACCTTTGGTCTGGGCGGGGCCTTTCGCCGCTTACCAAACAGTCGTGATGCCCCGTGATCGGGGCCAATAAGGGGGCAGGGCATGGTCGAATTCATCCTGTGGGTGCTTCAGAATATAGTGATGGCCCCATACAATCTGTTAATGGCGGTGCTCAGCCCGGGGTCTTGGCTCAACTGGTCCGACCCGGCATCCGTGATGCGGTTCATCTACTATGGTGCCTCCGTCGAATTGTTTTTTGTTGTCTTCGCCACCTTCATCGTCCTGACGCTGCTCGGCGTGCTTTGGAAGCGCGAAATCCTTTGGGGGTGCGTCCGCGGGATGGAAGGCATGGCCAACGGGATCGGTCGCATCGCGGCTTGGGCTGGCTTGTTGATGGTGCTGCAGCAGGTGATGATCGTGTTCCTGCAGCGCATCTTTCGCGTGGCCGAGATCGAGATCGGGCCGCTCGGAACCGCGTTCGCCAAAGACCTGAGCTGGTGGGCCGAAGAGCTCAAGTTTTACAACGCCATGGTTGTTGCCTTGTGCGTGACCTACACGTTCGTGCAAGGCGGCCACGTGCGTGTTGACCTGTTCTATTCCAAGATGAAATACGGCACCAAGCGCCTGATCGACATGTTTGGCTGTATGTTCTTCATGCTGCCTGCGATCACCATCACTTATCTTTACGCATGGTTCTTCATGTGGCGGCACCTGATGACGCCCGCTGTGACCGCAACAAGCGATCTGGATCGGATGATCATGCAGGCGCGGATCTTCCGCTGGAACGTGGAAACCATCGGCTTCAGCCCGAACGGCTTTGACGCCTACTTCCTGTTCAAGATTCTCATCGTGTTGTTCTGCGCTCTGACCTTCGTTCACGCGATGGCGTTCTTCTGGCGCTCTCTGCTGGAATTCATCGAAGGCGAAGAGAGCGAAGGCAAGTATCTCGACCGGGATGGGTTCTCGAGCGAAGCCGAAGAGATTGAGCACGCGATCCATTCAGGATCGACCTGAACCCATGACGACACACAAACAGACAACGACGCCTAAAACGGCGCGCAGCGGGGGGGCCGCATAACATGCTTTTCGGACTGGACGGAGTCGAGGTCGGTATCCTCATCGTATTCCTGACTCTCTTTGCCGGGATCATGACAGGCTTCCCGGTGGCCTTTGCCATCGCCGGTGCCGGCGTGATTTCCTTTGCCATCATCGCCGCACTCGATTCGGCAGGTCTGCTGATCCATCAGGCCATCGACAAAGGCTCACCGGAATTTGCCGCCCTCGTGGCGGAGGGCATCGCCCGAGACGCCATATCTGTCTTCCGATACCCGGATTTACCGCGCATCGAAGAGCCGGTGTTCCCGGGTGGCTGGGAACAGGCGATGGAGCGGAACATCTCCTTCATCGTGAACCGGATCAACGAACGGGTGATCGCGGGTCAGTCCATCGAAACGCTGCTGGCGGTTCTGATGTTCGTCATGATGGGCATCACTCTGGAACGGTCGCGCATCGCCGAAGACCTGCTGACCTCCATGGCGCGCGTGTTCGGCCCGCTGCCGGGTGGTCTGGCCGTGTCTATCGTCATCGTGGGTGCCTTCCTTGCCGCCTCCACTGGCATCGTTGGTGCAACGGTTGTGACCATGGGCCTGCTCGCGCTGCCGACTATGCTGCGCAACAACTACTCACCAGAGCTTGCGACGGGGGTAATTGCTGCGTCGGGGACATTGGGGCAGATCATTCCGCCATCCATCGTGATCGTTCTTCTGGGAACGCTTGTGGGCGACCTCTACGCAACTGGTCAGGAAACCCGCGCCCAGCTTGCAGGCTGTGGCGACGCGCTGACCTATCTTGGTGAACCGGCGGTTTTGTCGGTTGGTACGCTCTTTCAGGCGGCACTTCTGCCGGGCCTTTTCCTTGCACTGCTCTACGGTATCTATGCCTTCGGCTTTGCCTTGCTCCGCCCGGCCAGTGCGCCTCCGGTTGAACTTGACGGACAAAGCGGAGAAGTGGTCACCCGCAACGAGGCACTGACCTGGTATCTGGCGGCTCCGCTGGGATTGATCCTGGCGATCGTGATGGGTTTCAGCGCTGGCGTGATCGGGACGCAGACAATCTCGGTATCCGACTATGCGGAACGCGCAGATGGCCCAAGCCTTCGGACCAACGTATCCGAACAGTGCCAAGCTTCCATGATCGACCTGCACGGGCAGGAGGCATGGGACGAGGCCGTGGCACAACGTGCAGCCATGACCGCGGCAGGCGACACCGGAGAGGTTGTCGAACTGACCGAGGAAGAGCGTGCAGCTGCCTTGATCGAGGCCCGCGAGAACGCTGCGCCCATTGGGTCGGGTGTGGCCACCATCTTTGGCCTGCTTGCGCTGGTGCTGATCCTTGCGCGCGGTGTGTCGCCATCGTCGGCTCCGCTGCCTTTGATCATTGGCGGCATCGGGGTCGTACTGGCCTTCCTTGCGGACGTGATCTTCATCTCGCCCCTGACCGGGTCTGGTGCACATTTCCTGATCATGGCCATTCCGATGGCTCTGACCATGGTGGGCGTCTGGGTGGCCATGGGTCGCCTTGCGCAGAACGAGCTTCTGCGCGTGGTGTTCCCGCCGCTGGTTCTGATCGTTGCGGTTCTGGGCTCCATCCTTGGCGGGATCACGAACCCGACCCCGGCGGCTGCACTCGGCGCTGCAGGCGCGATCATGCTGGCCGCGTACCGCAAACTGAAGGAAGAGCAGGGCGCGGCAAAGATCGTCATCTGGGCGTCACTGGCGCTTGTGATCATGATCCTGCTGGGCGTCAACTTTGACCTGCGCATCACCCGTGAAACCGTTCCGGTGGAAGACTGGGTGGCCTATGTCCTTGCACAGATCGCCTATCACTTTGCATTCTTCGGCTTGCTCTATAGCTGCTGGGTGCTGTTCCGAACCAACATCCTTGGACCGGTTGTGCGGGAAACTGCGAAGGTGACGTCGATGGTGTTCACCATCCTGATCGGCTCGCAGCTTCTGAACCTTGTGCTGATCTCCTTCGGGGGCGAGCACTACATTCAGGACTTCCTGCGCTCCTTCGACAATGAAACCATCGTGTTCCTTGTCGTGATGCTGATCCTCTTCGTGCTGGGCTTCGTGCTCGACTTCCTTGAGATCATCTACATCGTGGTGCCTATCGTGGGACCGGTGATCTATGGCGGGACGCTTGATCCGGCATGGGTCACCATCATGATCGCGATCAACCTGCAAACCTCGTTCCTGACACCACCTTTCGGATTTGCGCTTTTCTATCTGCGCGGCGTCGCTCCGAAAGAGGTCACGACCGGCCACATCTATCGCGGTGTCATTCCGTTCGTCGCCATTCAGGTGATTGGCCTCGGGTTGCTATGGGTGTTCCCGGGCATTGTGACGATCTTGCCGGACCTGATTCAGAACTGATCACGTCCAATCCGACATGACCAAAAAAGGCCGCTCAGCAGAGCGGCCTTTTTCGTTAGCGGTTTGCGGATCAATCCTCGTTTGGATCAGCCTCTGCATCCGCCTTGGTATCATGTTCCGTGCCCGGTTCATGTTCGGGTGGGGAATAGGTGGTGTAGAGACGCATCATGCCCGTGCCGGTGTTCTTGAAATTGTGGTACTTGCCCGAGGGCACAATCGCCACGTCGCCGGCCGAGATGTCCATCTCTTTGTCACCGATCTTGGCTTTGCCCATGCCATCCACGAAATACAAAAGCTGGTCATGGCCGTCGTGGGTTTCGCCCCCGATTTCGCCGCCTTCGGGAATGGCCATCAGCACCAGCTGCGAGTTGTCGCCGGTCCAGACCACCTCGCGGAACTTGTCATTGCTGCGGGCCATCTTGGCGATGGGCATTACGAGTGTGTCTTTTTCAGCCATATCGGGTCGCTCCTTTGTCGTTACCACAAGGGAACGTGCTGGGGCGTGAACTGTTCCACAGCTTCGCAGGAACTTTTGTCTGGCGGTTAGCTGCGCAGATCGGGAAGCGAGATATTGGCGACCTGTTCGGCAATCGGATCGGTCGACATCGGATGCGTGTCCGCAGAATAGCTGTCGGGTTTGCGGAACGGCTCCCACCCGCCGTGGCGATACAGCTCCAGCCCCGAGAAGGCCGATTTGTAACCCATCTTCGCGCTGCCGGGCACCCAGTAGCCGAGATAGACAAAGGGCAACCCGGCCTCGCGGGCGATCTCGACATGGTCGAGGATCATGTAGGTGCCAAGGCTCTGCGCCGGAACGTGGGGCGAATAGAACGAATAGACCATGCTCAACCCGTCATCGAGCACGTCGGTCAGGCACACGGCCTGCAATTTGCGGGTGGCCTCGTCGGAATATTCGATAACACGCGACCGGATCGGTGTTTCCTCGACCATCGCGGCAAAATCGAACACGTCCATATCCGCCATGCCGCCATCGGCGTGCCGCGCATCCAGATAGGTGCGGAACAGCTCGTACTGGTCCTCGGTGGCCCAGGCGCTGGTGGCGTGACGGCGCAGATGCGCGTTGCGCTTGATCGTACGCTTCTGGCTGCGCGAGGGGCGGAATGCCTCGACCGAGATCCGCGCCGACAGGCAGGCCGAACAATCCGAACAGGACGGGCGATACAGCACGTTTTGCGACCGGCGGAATCCCTGCTTGGACAAGCTGTTGTTCAGCTTGTCTGCGGCTTCGCCCTGCAAAGCCGTGAACAGTTTGCGCTCCATGCGACCGGGGAGATACGGGCACGGTTGAGGCGCAGTGACATAAAACTGCGGCGCAAGTGGCAGCGAGTGACGCATCGTGGACTCTTACTTCGGTATGACCGAACCGTATCCGAAGGTTTGTTGCCAGCCAACCCCCCAGAATTGGGGAATCAGCGTTCCAGGATCAGCCGACCATTGTTGATCTCGAGCCGGGCAAACCGGTTGAGATACTCCATGCCAAGAAGGGATTTGGTCATTTCGCCCTCGTTCACAAAGGCGCGTACGTTCTGGTCGTGAAATGGCCCCAACGCCACATCGGCCAGCCGGACGGGAGCGGTGCGCACCAGACCATTCGCGGTCATGGCTTCGGAATAGAAGATCACGTCTTCCTCCTTCAACCCGACCCGCGCCGCATCCTCTTGCGTCAGCACCATGCTGGTCGCGCCGGTATCGACGACAAACCGCACCGGTTCGTTGTTGATGTCGAGCGTCAGGTAGTAATGCCCATCCGGTCCGCGCGGCACTTCGATGCGTCCGGCTTCGGACATGACAAGCTGTTGCGGCTGAACCGTCTGGCGGATGTCGCCCCAAAGCCCGACAGCCGCGATCACACCAAGAAAGATCAGCCCCCAGACCGCGCCTTGCTGCAAGGTCTTGTTCAGGCCCTGGCGGTTCTGGACAAAGAACCAGAACACGATGACGGCGCCAAGCAGCACCAGATAGGCCAGATTGCCGTATTCCATCGCGGACATGCTTGCTCCTCACGTATCTCCAACAAACATGTAGGTCCGCGCACCCGGCTTGTGTAGGGCCGGCGATCAGCCGCCCAAGGCAAGCCCAAAACCCCGAATGCCGTCCAGCACAAACTGAACCGACAGCGCGGCCAGCAGCATGCCAAGCAACCGCGTCACCACAACGATACCCGTCTTGCCCAAAGCGCGTTCGATCAACGGTGCGCTCAGGAAAAGCAGGAAGACAATGATCAGCACCGCCACCATGACCCCAAGGACCGACGCCATGCCGACAGGGCCCTCTGCCTGACCGGCTAACAGGATGATCGACGCGATGGCCCCCGGCCCGGCAATCAGGGGAATTGCTATCGGGAACACCGACGGGTCGGGCACATCCTCCACATCAGCCTGATCCTCGCGGCGTTTCGTGCGCCGTTCGAACAGCATGTCGAGCGCGGTCAGAAACAGCAGGATACCCCCGGCGATGCGAAACGCCGGCATGGAGATGCCGATGAACCCCAACACCTGCTCGCCCAGAAAGGCGAACAGAAACAACAGGCCAGCGGCAATCACGGTGGCGCGAATGGCAATGGCCCGACGCTGTTGCGCCGTAAGGCCCGGTGTGAGGGCAATGAAAACCGGAGTCAGGCCAATCGGGTCAATGACCACAAATAGCGTGACGAAAGCGGAAATAAGAAAAGCGGTGTCCATGCCGGACCGCTACAGCGCGCGCTTTCGTGTGGCAACCCGTTTGCGCAGGAAAGGCTCAGGCGTTTTCGGCGGCGTCCAGCTTTTCGAGCGCGGCTTCCCAAAGCGCCTCGGCGCGGCGCAGCCCGTCCATGACCTCGGCATATTTCTTGTTCCAGGTCGCCAGCTCACCTTTGCGGTTTGGCTCGTACAGCGCCGGATCGGCGAGTTTCTTCGCCAGCGTTTCGCGCATTTCTTCGATCTTCTCGACCCGCGCCTCGCATTTGCGGACCTCGGCCTTCAGAGCCAGCATCGTGTCGCGGTCCGGCCGGGCAGGGCGCGCCGGTTTCGGCTTTTCCGCCTTCACCGGTTTGTCCGAGGCCAGCAGCATGGCGCGGTAATCGTCGAGATCGTCCTCGTAGGGCGTGACATTGCCGTCTTTGACCAGCCAGAGCCGATCCGCCACCATCGACAGAAGATGCATGTTGTGGCTGACGAGGATGACCGCGCCGGAATAGGCGGTCAGCGCCTCCACCAACGCCTCGCGGCTTTCGATATCAAGGTGGTTGGTCGGCTCGTCAAGGATCAACAGATGCGGCGCATCGATTGTGGCCAGCAGCAGCGACAATCGCGCTTTCTGACCGCCAGACAGCTTGCCCACGACCGTATCTGCCTGCGCGGCCATCAGCCCAAAGCCCGCCAGTCGCGCCCGGTGACGCGTTGGCATCTCGGCAGGCCGCACCCGCCGCAGGTGGTCGAGCGGCGTCTCGTCCACATGCAACTCGTCCACCTGGTGCTGGGCAAAGAACCCGATGCGCAGCTTTGATGACCGCGTGATCCGACCGGCCATCAACGGCAGCCGGTCGGACAACAGCTTCGCAAGTGTCGACTTGCCCTGACCGTTCTTGCCCAAGAGCGCGATCCGGTCGTCCTGGTCGATCCGCAGGTCGAGCTTTCGCAGCACTTCGGTCTCGCCATAGCCGGTGACACCGTTTTCGACCCGAATGATCGGCGGCGACAGCTCGTCCGGCTGCGGGAAGGTGAACACCCGCTTGGCAATCTCCTCGGGCGCCGCGACCATATCCATCCGCTCGATCATCTTGAGCCGCGATTGCGCCTGCTTGGCCTTGCTCGCCTTGGCGCGGAACCGGTCGACAAAGCTCTGCAAATGCGCAACCCGTGCCTGCTGCTTTTTTGCGACCGCCGCTGCCTGCGCCCGCCGTTCGGCGCGCTGCCGCGCGAACTGGTCATAGGGCCCTTGGTAAAACGTCAGCCGCCTCTCTTCGAGATGCAGGATCGCGCCAACCGCGCGGTTCAACAAACCCCGGTCGTGGCTGATCACGATCACGGTATAGGGGTACTTTGCCAGATAGCTTTCCAGCCACAACGCCCCTTCAAGGTCGAGATAGTTTGTCGGTTCGTCAAGCAACAGCAGATCAGGCTGGGCAAAAAGCACGCCTGCCAAAGCCACACGCATCCGCCAGCCGCCCGAAAAGGCAGAGCACGGCATGCGCTGTTCGTCGTCGTCAAAGCCCAATCCCTTGAGAATCGCCGCTGCCCGCGCCTCCGCTGACCATGCATCGATATCCGCAAGCCGCGTCTGCACCTCGGCAATGCGCGCGCCATCGGTCGCCGTTTCGGCCTCGGCCATCAGCGCGGCGCGCTCGGTATCGGCGGCCAGAACCGTGTCAATCAACGATATCGAAGACCCGGGCACTTCCTGGCTCACCCCGCCGACCCGCGCCCCGCGCGGTACGGAAATGGTCCCGCCCTCAAGCGCCAACTCGCCCCGGATCAACCGGAACAGCGTGGTCTTGCCAGCTCCATTGGGGCCGACCAGGCCCACCTTGTGGCCATCGGGAATGACGGCCGAAGCCCCTTCGAACAAAGGACGCCCGTCAACCGCGTAAGTGATATCTTCGATCTTCAACATGGCACGCCCATATCAACGCGCGCGAAGACAGACCAGCGCCCATATCTTCTCTGGTTCAAAAATACTTCGGGAGTTTGAGGGCAGCGCCCTCAAATACCTGCGCAGCAGGGATCAAGGCCCTTCCAAGGGCTTTCCAACGCCAAACCCCCATGCTAACGGGCGGACCAATCCATAACCCAAACCACGGAGCGACCATCATGGCCCTCGAACGCACATTCTCGATCATCAAACCCGACGCAACCCGCCGCAACCTGACTGGCAAGATCAACGCCAAGTTCGAAGAAGCCGGCCTGCGCATCATCGCACAGAAGCGCATTCATCTGACCAAGGCACAGGCTGGCCAGTTCTATGCCGTTCACGCTGCGCGCCCCTTCTATGACGAGCTGTGCGAATTCATGGCGTCGGCTCCGGTGGTCGTTCAGGTGCTCGAAGGCGAAGGCGCCATCGCCAAGAACCGCGAAGTCATGGGTGCGACCAACCCGGCCGACGCAGCGCCCGGCACCATCCGCGCCGAATTTGCCGAATCCGTTGGTGAAAACTCGGTCCACGGCTCCGACGCACCGGAAACCGCAGCAGAAGAAATCGCCTTCTTCTTCTCGGGTCTCGAACTGGTCGGCTAAGCCACCGTTTCAGACCGAACTACAGGCGGGCCGGGCTTTTGCCCGGCTTACTTTTTGGCAACGACGCCAATTTCGTCCAGAAACCGCTCTATCCCCGAAGGCACTGCATCCGCGCGTTCCGCGACCTCGGCCTTGATCGCATCGAATCTGACCCGCAGGGCTTTCTTTTCGTCCCCCTTGCAGTCATTCCACGGTCGACCGTGCAGCCCCATCACCAGCACATAGTAGCCGATAAAGTGCGGCCGCGTGCCCGACAGCAGCAACCGCCGGTAGGCCTCATCCGCGCCCATCTCTCGCAACTGTTCTGCCGATGTGATCCCTGCCTGCGCGCAAGCGGCATCCATCGCCGGGCCAAGGTTGCGGATCGACGAGACCGGCTCTGCCATCACGCAGCCTTCGCCAGACCAGCCGCAAACTCACAAAGCGTGCGTAGCGCCGCTTCGAACCGGCTGTCCTCGAGCGTCATCGCCACGCGGATATGACCCGCTGCCGATTGGCCAAAGCTTTCTCCTGGCATGACCGCGATGTGATGCGTCTCAAGCAGCGCAAAGGCGAACTCCTCGCCACTCATCCCCGTCGCGCGCACATCCAGCATCACGTACATCGCGCCCTGCGCGGGGATCATACGCACCGCCTGTTGCCCGGCCAGAACCCGCTCTGCAATGGCTCGCCGCCTGCGGAACGGCTCGGCAACATGCGCTTCCAGCGACGCGCCCGCCCGCAAGCCGAACAGCGCCGCGTCCTGAATGTAGCCGGGCACGCCATAGGTCGTGTTGGTCGCCAGATCGACCAGACAGGTGATCGCGTCTTCCGGCCCGACGATCCAGCCGATCCGGCTGCCCGTCATGGCGTGGCTCTTCGACATGGAACCGATCACCAGCGTGCGCTCGGCCATGCCGGGCAGGGCGCGGGGACTTAGATGCGTGCCCTCCCAGACCTGTGTGTCATAAACCTCGTCCGAGATCAGCCACATGTCCCGTTTGGTCACCACCTCGGCAATCCCTTCCAGCGTGTCGCGCGGATAGACCGCCCCGGTCGGGTTGTTCGGCGTGTTGATCAGCAATGACGCAGCCCCTTCGCTTGCCGCCTCAAGCACATCGCGCTGCGGAAGGAACCCTTGCGAGGACCGCGTCGGCACTGTGCGTGGCACCGCCCCGACCGAGCGCAGCACGCCGGGATAGGTCGCGTAATAGGGATCGACGAACAGCGCCACATCGCCCGGCATGCAGACCGCCATATGCGCCGCGAACAGCCCGGCCTGTCCGCCGGGTGTGATCAGAACGTTTTCGCGTCGGGTTCGTACGCCGGACTGCGCTTGAACGCGTGCAGCAACTTCATCTCGTAACGCACTGATTCCCGGAACAATTGCATAACCGGTGTGGCCGCCCGCTGCGCTCTCGTACATGGCCTTCAGAATTGATGGGTCGGTGCGGATGTCATGCTCTCCGATGGTCAGTTCGGTCACCGGGACACCTTCGGCAATCATCGCCCGGGCGCGGTAGAATACGTCCCAGCCGTCTGATCCATCGCCATTCAGGGTGGTGATGCGGTGTGACAAGGCTGGCATGGTGGTCTCCGACTGATGTTCCTCAACTCCTGCCAGAGCCTAAGGCCCAAAGTCCAGATCGAAGCGCCAACATCCTTCGAAGGATGTTGGCCACGCGGTTTGAAAACCGCGTCACAAAGCCGTTTCGAAACGGCTTGCCCGCAAATCCCTTGACCGGACAGCCCGGACGGGTCTAACTGCGCGACATGACCAATATCGCAACCACCATTTGCTGCATTATCCGCTAATCCATCTGGCGGGCCGGTCTTCTATTCCCATATCGAAGTGAAGTTGCTACTCCCGCCGCGAACCCGGCCCGCGAGGAGCAATCCATGACCATCTGGCTGACCAACACCGCCACCCGCAAGAAAGAGGAATTCACCCCTCTCGATCCGCAAAACGTGCGGATGTATGTCTGCGGGCCCACCGTTTATGACCGCGCGCATCTGGGCAACGCGCGCCCGGTGATTGTGTTCGACGTGCTCTATCGTCTGCTTCGCCACACCTATGGCGCGGATCACGTCACCTATGTGCGCAACTTCACCGACGTGGACGACCGGATCAACGAGACGGCGCAAAAGCGCCGTGAGGCCGGGGCCAATGGAACGCTCGAAGAGCTGATCCGCGAACGCTCGGACGAGACGATCAGTTGGTATCACGCCGACATGGATGCGCTTGGCGCATTGCGCCCGGATCATGAACCCCGCGCGACCCAATATATCGACCAGATGATCGCTTTTATCGAAGACCTGATCGCCAAGGGGCACGCCTATGCCGCCGAAGGTCATGCGCTCTTTGCGGTCGATAGCTGGCCCGAAGGCTACGGCAAACTGTCGGGCCGTTCCGTCGATGACATGATCGCCGGAGCGCGGGTTGAAGTGGCCCCCTACAAGCGCAACCCGATGGATTTCGTGCTCTGGAAACCATCCACCGATGATCTGCCCGGCTGGGACAGCCCATGGGGCCGGGGCCGCCCCGGCTGGCACATCGAATGCTCTGCCATGGCGCACGAGTTGCTGGGCGACACGTTCGACATCCATGGCGGCGGCAACGACCTGATGTTCCCGCACCACGAAAACGAGATTGCGCAGTCGAAGTGCGCAGGCCACGGCTTTGCGCGCTATTGGCTGCACAACGAGATGCTGCAGGTCGAGGGCAAGAAGATGTCCAAGTCGCTGGGCAATTTCTTCACCGTGCGGGATTTGCTGGATCAAGGCGTTCCGGGCGAGGTGATCCGGTTCGTGTTCCTGTCGACGCATTACCGCAAGCCGATGGATTGGACGGAGAAGAAGCGAGAGGAGGCCGAGGCAACGTTGCGCAAGTGGCGGGCGCTGACGGACGGCGTTGAACCGGCTGAGGTGCCGTTGGAGGTTGTTGAGGCGCTGTCCGATGATCTCAACACGGCTGGTGTGATTTCGGTGTTGCACAAGTTGGCAGGGGGCGTCGACGCTGCTGCGTTGTTGGCCGGGGCACAGATGGTCGGACTATTGACAGATGAGCTTGCCGACTGGTGGTTTGACGAAGCTGACACTCCCACAGATCAATTTATCGAAAAGGCGGAGTATTGGATCAATGAGAGGACAGAAGCCAAAAAACGCAGGGATTTCGAAAGAGCCGACTTCATCCGGGATAGGCTCGCAGACATTGGCGTAATGATTTCGGATACGCCGGAAGGCACTAAATGGATGCTCAATTCATCTGCGGCCCGAGTTGGCGAATGGGGTATTCTTGAATGAGTCATAACTCGACCCCCTGCGCCCGGCGGCACGCCGGGCAGCCCCCGACCGCCCCCATGGGCGGGGGCTTCTCCCCCGCCCGCGGTCTGGGACTGCCCTTAGCGCGTTGCATCGACCATAAAGACAAGGCTTCAGGGTCGGGCGCGGCCCTCTGCACAAAGGCCAACCCATGACCAAAACCCGCCTGACCCTCTACGACACCACGCTCCGCGACGGGCAGCAGACGCAGGGCGTGCAGTTCTCGACCCCCGAGAAACACCGCATTGTCGAGGCGCTTGACGCGCTTGGCATTGACTATATCGAAGGCGGCTGGCCGGGCGCGAACCCCACGGACTCTGCCTTCTTCGAAGAGGTTGGCCACACCAAAGCGACCGTCACCGCCTTCGGCATGACAAAACGCGCGGGCCGATCAGCCGAGAATGACGACGTACTGGCAGCGGTCATGAACGCGGGCACCAAGTCGGTTTGTCTGGTCGGCAAAACCCACGATTTCCACGTCACTGCCGCCCTTGGCATCACGCTGGAGGAAAACGTCGAAAACATCCGTGCCTCTATTGCGCATATCGTGTCCCAGAAACGCGAGGCGCTGTTCGACGCGGAGCACTTCTTCGACGGCTACAAGGCCAATCCCGATTACGCTCTGACCTGCCTGCACGCCGCATATGGCGCAGGCGCGCGATGGATCGTGCTCTGTGACACCAATGGCGGCGCGCTGCCCAGCGAAGTGGGCCGGATCACCGAAGCCGTCATCGCCTCCGGCATCCCCGGCTCTCATGTCGGCATCCACACCCACAACGATACAGAAATGGCGGTCGCCACCACGCTTGCCGCAGTAGACGCAGGCGCGCGGCAGATTTAGGGCACGCTGAACGGTCTTGGCGAACGCTGCGGCAATGCCAACCTCACATCGCTGATCCCGACGCTGCTGCTCAAGGAACCTTACGCCAGCACCTTCGAGACCGGTGTGACGCTTGAGGCACTCGAAGGGATGACCCGGATCAGCCGGATGCTGGACGAAATCCTCAACCGGGTGCCGCTCAAGCAGTCGGCCTATGTCGGCTCGTCCGCTTTTGCCCACAAGGCGGGGCTGCATGCCAGTGCGATCCTCAAGAACCCGACGACCTACGAACATATTGACCCAGGCTTGGTGGGCAATCGACGGGTGATCCCGATGTCCAATCAGGCGGGTCAGTCGAACCTGCGCCGCCGCCTCGCGGAAGCCGGGATCGAGGTGCCGGACAAGGACCCGGCCATGGCCCGCATCCTCGACCGGATCAAGATGCGCGAGGCGGAAGGCTATTCCTACGACACCGCACAGGCGAGTTTCGAGCTTCTGGCGCGGGATGAGTTGGGCCTGCTGCCCGAGTTCTTCGAGGTCAAACGCTACCGCGTGACGGTGGAACGGCGGAAGAACAAGTACAACAAGATGATCTCGCATTCCGAAGCGGTGGTTGTCGTGAAGGTGGGCGACGAAAAGAAGCTTTCGGTCAGCGAATCCATGGACGAGTTGGGAAATGACCGAGGTCCGGTGAACGCGCTGTCCAAAGCGCTCGCCAAAGACCTTGGCCCGTATCAGGCAATGATCGACGACATGCGCCTTGTGGATTTTAAAGTACGCATCACTCAGGGCGGCACCGAGGCCGTGACCCGCGTCATCATCGACAGCGAAGACGGGCAGGGGCGGCGCTGGTCCACCGTCGGCGTCAGCGCCAATATCATCGACGCGTCCTTCGAGGCACTCTTGGATGCCGTGCGCTGGAAACTGGTGCGGGATGTACGCCCGGTATGAGCTTTGACGCCGATCTGATCGCCTGCGCGAAACTGGTCGAAAAAGGCGATCCGGATCGGTTCGCTGCGACGATGGCTGCACCAGTTGCGGTCCGTAAGGTGTTGTTTCCCATATATGCTTTCAATGTCGAGGTGTCCCGCGCCCCTTGGGTGACGAAAGAGGCGATCATTGCCGAGATGCGCCTGCAATGGTGGACGGATGCGCTGGAAGAGATTGCCAGCGGTGGTCTGGTGCGGCGCCACGAGGTAGTGACCTCGTTGGCACATGTTTTGGATGAACCTGCCGCGCGGGAATTGCAGAAAGTGGTGCAGGTGCGGCTTTGGGATGTTTATCGCGATCCGTTTGAAGATCAGGCGGCATTTTCAAAATATATCGAAGATACCGCAGCCTCCCTTCTGCGCGCAGCCTCGCAAGCGCTGAGTGGGACCATGCCCGACACGCTGACCGACCTTGGCTATGCCAGTGGCCTCGCGCAATTCCTGCGGGCGGTGCCCGAACTGGAACGGCAGGGGCGCAGGCCCTTGGTGGATGGGCGACCGGACGCGGTGCGCGACCTTGCCCAGCAAGGATTTGACCGTTTGGTAAAATCCCGGAAAGCCCGCGGTAGCATAAAAGCAGAGGCTCGGCCGATCACCTTGGCCGCATGGCAGGCAGGGCCACTCCTCAAACAAGCCAAATCCGATCCCCGCCGGGTGGCGAACGGTACGCTTGGCATGGCTGAAGCGTACAAGAAGCTGCGCTTGGTGTGGTGCGCGGCAACCGGGCGCTGGTAGGTCAGAACGCCAAGGTCAGGCTGCATCCCAGTCCGGTGGCCAGAATATCAGCAGGGTCCGCCACATCGTCGACCAGTTCCTTGAGAACGCCAATTCCGATAGCGGCCATGCAGCCCGCCGTCGGATTTCCGGTTTCCTGCGTCACGATATGGGACACCGCCGCGCCGGCAGCGAAATGCGCGGCCTTGTCGTAGTGCTGGCACGCGGCGAGCAGGGGCAGGGCGAGGATCAAAGATCGAAGCATGGCAGGCACCGTTCTGGTGGGAGGTGCCGGGCATTCTGACCCTAAATTCTGAAGAACATCTTAAGCCCGACGGGATGCTTAGACCGTCCGCTCTTTGGATTGGAACATCAGCCAGATCAGCGACCCACCCGCGAGCATCAGGAACGGCGCCATCGCCATGTTCACGGCGCTCCAGCCTTCGACCGGGGTGCCTCCCGAACAGTTCAGCAATCCACCTGACGCGAGTGAGGCCATCGTCACACCGCCGAACACCAGAACGTCGTTCATACCCTGCACACGGCCCCGCTCTTGCGGCGCGTGGGCTGCAGTCAGCATCGCGGTCGCGCCGATGAAGCCGAAGTTCCAGCCAAAGCCCAGCAGGATCAGAGCGATGTAGAAATTCTCGATCTCGACGCCGTGCAACGCGACAGCCCCCGCAGCGGCAAGGATGACCAACCCCGTGGCGACGATCTTTTCCACGCCGAAACGCACGATCAGATGTCCGGTGAAGAACGACGGAATGAACATCGCCAGAACGTGCGCCGATACGATGTCGGCGGCATTGTTTGCGGTGTAGCCGCACCCGACCACGGCCAAAGGGGTCGAGGTCATGACAAGGTTCATCAGCGCATAGGTGACCATTGCGCAGATGATTGCGACGGCGATGCGCGGGGTCTTGAGCAGCTCAAGCCGCGTGCGCCCCTTGGGATCGTCGGCATGGGGGGCTTTCGGCTTGGGAATGTCGAGGAACAGGAACAGTGTCGACCCGATCACGTTCAGCACGATCACCGCGAAATAGGTGCCGAGGAACGGGACCACGTACCAATCCGCTGTCGCCTTCACCAATTGCGGCCCAATGATTGCAGCGGCCAGACCACCGGCCATCACGTAGGAAATCGCCTTGGGGCGGAACTCATCGGTGGCGGTGTCGGCAGCAGCAAAGCGGTAGAACCCCTGCGCGGACATATAGATACCGGTCAGGAAACTGCCCAAGAGGAACACCGGGAAAGACGCGATATAAAGCCCGTATGCCCCGATGGCACCGCCCAAAGCACCGCCCAGCGCGCCCACGGCAAACCCGGCGCGGCGGCCATATTTCTGCATGAAAGCGGAAATCGGCGTGGCAGTCGTCATCGAGCCCAGAACGATGAGCGAAATCGGCAAAGTGGCGAAACAGATGTTCGACGCCAGAGATTGCCCCGCGAGACCGCCCACAGTGAACAGAATAGGCATCTGCGCGCCGAGTATGGCTTGCGCCAGGACCAGAACAAACACGTTGCGCTTCGCGCGGCGGTTTTCTGTGGTGGTGTCGGGGGAGGCGTGGTCAACTGTGCTCATGACAGCAGCCGTAGGTCCAAATTCAATTTCCTGCAAGTGTGTGCGTGCAACCGTGGCGCTTTGCCCAGCGGTTTTGTAATCGTTGGCGGATGAGGGAATTTGACGGCTCCAATTCCGCCCATCACGGGCAAGTGGTGATCCTTGGCGGATCGGCCGAAGCGCGCGATCTAGCGATGCGCTTGGGTGAAAGGGCGCGCATGTGGCTGCCTGCGCAGGATCGTGTGACCGGGCAGGGTGCGTCGGATCATGCGGTGCTGACAGAATTTTCCCGAATAGCCGATGCCCTGGTTCTTGCCCCGCACCCCTGCGACGTTGCGTCTTTGCAACTTGGAGCACGGGTTGCGGCGCAGACAGGTGTGCATAGCCTGACATTGGCCCGGCCCGAATGGCGACCGACATCGCGCGACCAGTGGATCATTCTGAGGTCGGCACGCGACGCCGCAAGTCGTATTCCAGCGGGATCGCGGGTTCTTGTGACCCTTGGCCGACAGGCATTGCCTGACCTGCGCGCGCTACGTCATGCGTACCTCTATGTCCGTCAATTGACCGACCACCACGACGCGTTTCCCTTGCCTTATGGCCGCTACCTGCACGGAAGCGCGCCTTTTACCTTGGCTCAGGAAATTGCACTGATGCGCAGGTTTCGGATCGACGCCGTGCTGACCCGCAATGCAGGAGGGCCGGGGGGCTGGCCCAAGATCGCGGCGGCGCGGGCACTTGGTGTGCCGGTCTACATGGTGGCTCGGCCTCGGGGGGCTGCGGGGCCAGTGGTTCCGTCGGTCGCTGAGGCCATGAACTGGTTGGAGACACGGCTGTGGTTGGACGCCTGATCGAAACAGAGGCCTGCGTGGCAGAAGGTGCAGACTGGCTGGCCAAGGCTGAGCCGCGCTTTGCGGTTGCGCTGGAGTTGACTGGTCCTTTGCCCCTGCGCCGCAGGCCGGACGGGTTTGGCCAACTCCTGAGCGCCATTGTCAGCCAACAGGTCAGCGTCGCGTCTGCCCGTGCGATCTGGGCCAAGCTGGAGGAGGCGGGGGCGGTCACGCCCGAGGCGGTGTTGCAGTATGATCAGGACGGTTTGCGTGAGCTGGGCCTGAGCCGACAGAAGGCGCGCTATGCCTGTGCGCTGGCCGAAGCGGGGATCGACTTTGACGCCTTGCGACAGGCCCCGAATGACGAGGTCATCAAAGTATTGACCGCCGTCACCGGGATCGGCGTCTG
This sequence comes from Marivita sp., assembly GCF_048006345.1. Taxonomy (GTDB): domain Bacteria; phylum Pseudomonadota; class Alphaproteobacteria; order Rhodobacterales; family Rhodobacteraceae; genus Marivita. The sequence goes on from NZ_CP180351.1 coordinate 988,554, forward strand.
GACTGCTGAAATTTACGCGATGTTCTCACTCGGACGGGCGGACGTGTTTGCGCCCGGTGACCTCGCGCTTCAGGAAAGTGCCCGCGTTTTGTTCGATCTGCCCGAGCGGCCCAAGGAAAAGCCGCTGCGCCAGATGGCCGAGGCATGGAGCCCATGGAGATCGGTTGCGGCGCGGGCGCTCTGGGCCTACTACCATGTGGCAAAAGACCGAGAGGGGATCGCATGACACGGGTGTTGAACGCCGAACGCAAGGAACCGCTATCCGGTGAAACCCGCTCTGCGGTGGTGTTTCTGCATGGTTACGGGGCCAATGGGGCCGATCTGTTGGGGCTGGCCGATCCGTTGGGCGAACACCTTCCGGACACGCTGTTTGTGGCGCCCGATGCGCCCGAAGCCTGCGCCGGGGCGCCGTTCGGATTTCAGTGGTTCCCGATCCCGTGGATTGATGGCTCTTCTGAGGAAGAATCGATGGCGGGCATGGCGCGCGCGGTTGATGACCTGAACGCGTTTCTCGATGCGCTGATGGTGGACGAGGATCTGATGCCGGAACAGGTGGTGCTGTTCGGCTTCAGCCAGGGCACCATGATGTCCCTGCATGTCGCGCCCCGCCGCGAAGACGCGGTGGCAGGTGTGGTCGCTTTTTCGGGACGGTTGCTGGCGCCCGATCTCTTGGCCGACGAGGTGGTCAGCCGCCCGCCGGTGTTGCTGATCCATGGCGATCAGGACGACGTGGTGCCGCCGCAATCCTTGCCGGAAGCGGCCGAAGCCTTGCAGAACGCCGGTTGGGAAGAGGTCTATGCCCATATCATGAAGGGCACCGCCCATGGCATCGCACCCGATGGGCTGTCGGTGGCGCTCGCCTTCATGCGGGACAAGTGCAACCTCTGAGATGGCTCAGGCCAGACCGTCCACCGCGTCCGCCAGTTCCAGGAAATCGGGGTAGCGCGCCACGAAATCCGCGTGCGAGCCCGGAAAGCGCTGTGCAAACAACGCGAGATGGGCGCGGCATTCCGTCAAACGGCCCAACCGGCGGCTCAGCCAGATGCAGCGCACAATGGGGCGTTGGTCCCTCGGGTGCAGGGCGATCTTTTGCTGGAACCCGTCATACATGCCACCCAGATCCCGGCTCAGATGGCATTGGTTGATGTAGAGGTCCAGCAACCTGTCCCGATGTTGCGCGGGCGCTTTTTCAAGCGCGCGCAGCGCCTCTGCCTTGAGATCGCGTGCGGACAGGTCGAAATAGAACCGGTTCGCCACGAGATCGTCGATCAGCCGGTGGTAGCGATCCTTGTAGCGGTCAAAGGAATACGGCTCGACCGAGGCGGCGCAGCCTGCTGCGTAGCGCTCGCGGTCGCCGTGGACCTTCAGAATGGCCGCTGCGATGGCGTCGATGTCTCCGGGTTGCAGCAGTTCGCCGTTTTCACCCGGATTGATCAACTCCCGTGGCCCGTAATCCACGTCGTAAGTGATGACGGGACAGTTGCAGGTCAGGGCTTCCAGCAGCGCGAGTCCGAAACCTTCGGTTATTGTCGGTGCAAGGGAAAAGAGGCTTCGGCTGAACACGTCGGCGGCATTGGCCGTGTGTCCCATCAGGATCACCCGGTCGCCGCACTCGTGGTGATCAATCAACTGCTGCAGCCGCGCCGCGCCCTGACCTGACCCATAGATCAGATAATTTGTGCCGGGGATCAGATGCATCACCCGCACGAAAGCCTCTATGCACTGATGAATTGGTTTGCCGGTCAGTTCGAGGCGGGACACGGTGCAGATGTCCTTGCGTGTCGTGTTCGGTACTTCGACAACATCCGTGTAGTGCGGGATCACGCGAATGGGCGCTTTGTGGGCAACCTCGGCCTCCAGCCGTTCCTTGTGAACCCGTGTCGCCGTGATGATCGCATCGCCGTCGAATGCCTCGATCAGCCCGCGTGACCGGGGCACGACCTTTCCCGAACTGCTGCGGTGGTCGGCGTGAAGGAACAGAACCTTGCGGGCCGGGATCGGGCGCGACAGGTAGGCCGAGGTAATGCCGTCGATAAACACGATGGCGTCTTCCGGGAAATGCCGCAGTGCAAGCATCCTCTGGTGCGCGACCTCATCCTTGAAAACCCGTCCCAACGCATAATCCTCGATCTCGACCAAGGCCCCGTTCTCGCGCCGGGTGCGGCATTGTGGATGCCCATCGACAAAAACCACCTTGTCGACACATCCGTCGCCAAACGCTTCGCGGCTTTCGATCAAGCGGTCGTCAATGTATTTCAGGCGCAGGTCGCGGCCGGGAGTGTCCAGCAGATGCCGGGTGATCATCACTCCGGCAGTTGTGTGCTCTACGCTGTCCCGCATGACAGGGACGCCATCGCGCAGATAGACGGTGCGGTCTTTCGTGCCGTTCGATGTCTTGGCATCGTCCCAGTTGGGCAGGGTCGGAGGTGCTGGTGGTTCGACACCTTTCGGCGCGCAGAGTTCGTAGATCGACCGGTGTGCGATCCTTGCGTCCACGATCCCTGCGCGGACCAACTCGGCGAACGCGATGGCCTGATTGCACCCATGTTGCAGGTTCAAGAGCGTGACCTGCGTCGCTTCCCGATCCGCGAGCAGATTCATTCGCGTGAAAACGGCGTTGATCTTTCCACCGCCCACGCTGGCTCCGAGCTTGGGCAGGATACAGATGATATGTGTGTCGCCAGAGGTGTTCACATTTGGTCGCCAGACATCTTACGTGCAGCCACTGTTGTTCAATCAACCAAAAGAGGCAACGCCTACGCTCGACTTTCCGGACTCGACCGGCAGTTATTGGATGGTTAACGTAAGGTAAACTTCAACCTGCCAAGACGTTGCCGAATGCTTCTTTTCTTACTGCTTGGGCAAGTCATCACCGGCTCTATGCATCGGAGGTCCTTTATGCCCAGCACGCTTGCCACATCGACACAATACAAGGTGTGGCGTGGTTTTCAGCCGGCTGTCGCGCGTCCGCCCGCTGTCCCATCAACCAAAATCACGGATCAGGTCGGTCTTGGTCTGGTGCGTTGCGCAAAAAGCCGATTGGATCAGGCTTTGGGCCGAGGACAGGGCAGTGATTACGCAAGGATGAATTTCGACAATTCCGACCTGCGTGGCCTTTGCTTCGTAGCAGCCGACGAGGTCACGCAGTACCTCGCGGCTCAGGGAGAAAACGCGAAGACCATAATGGTCAAACCGGCTGGAGGCAGTGACCACTATTTCACGATTGTGAACAACGGCAACAGTGGCAATTCGGCCATCGTGGACGCCACCTGGAAACAGTTTATGGAAGGCGCGGCAGATAAGCCGTTTTGCCTCGCAGGCACGCTTGGCGCTATTCGCTTTGTCTTCGACCAAAACTCCGAGATCGTGGACATCTATACCGCTGGCATGACCGCGCTCGGCCAGTGGGGCAGCTACAAGTGCTTCATGGATGACTAGGAAAGGCGCCGCTTAGCCGCGCCAGATCCAGCCACCGCCAAGGATGCGGCTGCCTTCGGTTTGGTAGAAGACGCAGGCCTGACCCGGAGACACGCCTTCTTCCGGGGTGAGCAATTCGACCTCGGCGGTGGTGTCCGACAACGGGCGGATGATCGCCTCACGCGGGGGGCGGGTGGAGCGGACCTTGACCGAGACATGCCATTCGGTCTGGCTGGTGAGCGGCGCATCGCCCAGCCAGTTGATCTCGCGCACCGGAATGGTGCGGGTGGACAGCAGTTCTTTTGGGCCGACGATCACCTGCTTGGTGTCCACGTCCAGCTTGACCACATAAAGCGGCTCTTCCAGCCCCCCGATGCCGAGACCCCGTCGCTGCCCGATCGTGTAATGGATCACGCCGTTATGTGTGCCCAGAACCCGGCCATCGGCATGGACGATCTCACCCGGTTCCGCAGCCCCCGGACGCAGTTTTTCGATCACGCTGGCGTAGTTGCCGTTAGGAACGAAACAGATGTCCTGGCTGTCGGGCTTGTCCGCCACCTGAAGCCCGTAGCGCGCCGCCAACTCGCGGGTCGCGTCCTTGGAGGGCAGGTGGCCCAAAGGAAAGCGCAGGTAGTCGAGCTGTTCCGGCGTGGTCGAGAACATGAAATAGCTCTGATCCCGGTTCGCATCCGTCGCGCAATGCAGTTCCGGGCCATGCGCGCCCATCTTGCGTTGGATGTAATGGCCGGTCGCCATGCAATCCGCGTCAAGGTCCTTGGCGGTTTCAAGCAGGTCCTTGAACTTCACCCGTTCGTTGCAGCGGATGCAGGGCACGGGTGTGGCGCCCGCCAGGTAGCTGTCGGCGAATTCGTCGATCACCGCATCCTTGAAGATGTTTTCATAGTCCAAGACGTAATGCGGAAAGCCCATATCTTCGGCCACGCGGCGGGCATCATGGATGTCGAGCCCGGCACAGCACGCGCCCTTCTTGGCCAAAGCCGCGCCGTGATCATAAAGTTGCAGGGTCACGCCAATGACGTCGTAACCTTCCTCGGCCAGCTGGGCTGCGACGACCGAACTGTCCACGCCGCCCGACATCGCGACGACGACCCGCGTTTCCGACGGGGGCTTGGCGAATCCAAGCGAATTGAGCTTTGGCGCATCAAGGGCCATTGGAAGGTCTCCAGTACGGTCGGGCTGATCCGGCGAAATATAGGTAAATCCAAGATACTCTCAACCCTTGGCTTCACGTCACATTAAGGCTGCGCGGGCAAAGGTGCTGCCAAAGCAGGAAGAATTGGCTTGGAAAGGGCCGGAACATGTATCTCAGAAAAGCGAATGGTCCGCGTACCGTAACGCGCGCGGACGGCACGATTCTGTCGCGCGCCGATCTGCCACCGCCGAATACTTACCGTTGGGTGGCGTCGCGAAAGGCGATTGTCGTCGATGCGGTGGTGCATCAGCTGATCTCGCGTAACGAAGCGCTGTCGCGGTACGACCTCAGCGAAGAAGAACTGGATGCATGGATTGCGGCCGCCCTTCTGCATGGCCGCGATGCGCTCAAGGCAACGGCCGTTCAACGTTTCCGGTGAGTTCTCTGGGTTATTTCAATCTTAAGTTGTTTTGAATCATGTGTTCATGCTAACCTAAGGTTAACTTTTTCCGGTCAGAGTATGCGTGCCGGACGCTGACATTGCGGAGAAACTGGATGCGCGTACTCTTGGTCGAAGACGACCCAACAACGTCGAAGAGCATCGAATTGATGCTGGGCAACGCCAATCTGAACGTCTATTCCACCGATCTCGGGGAAGAAGGCATCGATCTGGCCAAGCTCTATGACTATGACTTGATCCTCCTCGACCTGAACCTGCCTGACATGAATGGCTTTGATGTGCTGCGCCAGTTGCGGCTCGCGCGGATCGAAACGCCGATCCTGATCCTGTCGGGCAACGATGCCAGCGAAGACAAGATCAAGGGTTTTGGCTTTGGTGCCGATGATTACCTGACCAAACCCTTCCACCGCGAGGAACTGGTGGCACGGATTCACGCGATCATCCGGCGTTCCAAGGGCCATTCCCAGTCCGTCATCCGCACCGGCAAGGTCGAGGTCAATCTTGATGCGAAGACGGTGCAGGTCGAAGGCAATACGGTGCATCTGACGGGCAAGGAGTATCAGATGCTCGAACTGCTCAGCCTGCGCAAGGGGACGACGCTGACCAAGGAAATGTTCTTGAACCATCTCTATGGCGGTATGGACGAACCGGAACTCAAGATCATCGACGTGTTCATCTGCAAGCTGCGCAAGAAACTGTCCGAGGCGACGGGCGATGGCAGCCACATCGAAACCGTATGGGGCAGGGGCTATGTGCTTCGCGATCCCGAGGTTGATGCGGATGGTCGCATCGCGATCGGTGCCTGATGCATATGTGACCGGAAAGGCTGGTGTTTTGCGCAGCGTCTTTCCGGTAATTCATAGCGTTTAGGCGATACCCGCGCCGATCAATCGTCGTTTCAAATCTGGACGCTGTGCACCCCCGGGCCTATCACTCTGTTCAAGATCAGGGCCGAGGGGGGCATATGGCAGAGCAGGACATCGCGGTCAAAGACCTGACAGAGTTGGACGCGAAAGCCGAGCTTGAGCGTTTGGCGACCCTTCTTGCCGAGGCGAACACCGCCTATCACACCGACGACGCGCCCGAGATGTCGGACGCGGACTACGACCGCCTCAAGCGCCGCAATGCCGAGATCGAAGCGCGCTTTCCCGACCTGAAACGCGCCGACAGCCCCAGCGAACAGGTGGGAGCACCGGTGGCGGACGGCTTTGCCAAGGTCCGCCACGAGGTGCGGATGATGTCGCTTTCCAACGCGTTCGAGGATGCGGACATCGCCAGCTTTGACCAAAGCATTCGGCGCTATCTGGGGCTCTCGGACACGGATCCGCTGACCTATACCGCGGAACCCAAGATCGACGGGCTTTCGCTGTCGATAAGATACGAAAACGGCAAGCTGGTGCAGGCGGCCACGCGGGGCGACGGTGCCACGGGCGAAAACGTCACCGCCAATGCCCGCACCATCGACGACATTCCCGAAACCCTGATCGGCGCGCCAGAGGTGCTTGAAGTGCGCGGCGAGGTTTATATGAGCCACGCCGATTTCGCGGACCTTAATGAACGGCAGACCGCAAAAGGTGCCAAGACCTTTGCCAACCCGCGCAACGCTGCGGCGGGATCGTTGCGGCAACTGGACGCCGGCATCACGAAGGATCGCCCGCTGCGGTTCTTCGCCTATTCCTGGGGTGCTCTCAGTGCACCCTTGGCCGACACACAGACCGGCGCGATCCAACGCCTGCAAGAGTTGGGTTTTCAGACCAACCCGCTGACCCGGCGGTGTGACGGCCCCGAGGACATGATTGCCCATTACAAAAGCATCGAGGAACAGCGCGCTACGTTGGGCTATGACATCGACGGCGTGGTCTACAAGGTGGATGACCTCGGCTATCAGTCCCGTCTCGGTTTCCGCTCCACCACGCCTCGCTGGGCGATTGCGCATAAATTCCCCGCAGAACTCGCCTGGACCCGACTTGAGTCGATCGACATTCAGGTGGGCCGCACCGGCGCGCTCAGCCCGGTGGCGCGGCTGACGCCCGTCACGGTGGGCGGGGTCGTGGTGTCGAACGCAACCCTGCACAACGAAGATTACATCGCGGGCCGCGACGCCAATGGCGCGCCCATCCGAGGCGGCAAGGACATCCGCGTCGGCGACTGGGTACAGGTCTACCGCGCCGGTGACGTGATCCCGAAAGTGGCGGATGTGGACCTCGACAAGCGGCCAGATGATGCGCAACCCTATGAATTTCCGAAACTTTGCCCCGAGTGCGGGTCCGAGGCGATCCGCGAAGAGGGCGACGCGGTCAGACGGTGCAGCGGTGGTCTGATCTGCCCCGCGCAGGCGGTTGAGAAGCTCAAGCATTTCGTGTCACGCGCGGCCTTTGACATCGAAGGCTTGGGCGCGAAACAGGTCGAACAGTTCTACGGCGACGGCTGGATCAAGGAACCTGCCGACATTTTCACGCTGAAAGACCGCTACGGCAGCGGGCTGCAACAGCTCAAGAACCGCGAGGGCTGGGGCGAGAAATCGGCGCAGAACCTCTTTGATGCCATTGACGAAAAACGCAGCATTCCCTTGGGACGGCTCATCTTTTCTCTCGGCATCCGGCACGTGGGCGAAGTGGTCGCGAACCTGCTTGCCCGCTCCTATGGCACCTGGGATGCATTCCAGTCAGCCATCGACGCCGCGCACGACCCAGAGGGCGAGGCTTGGGCCGGGCTGATCGGCATCGACGGCATCGGCACGGTCGTCGCCAACTCATTGGTCAACAGCTTTGCGCAAGAGGCCGAACGCGCGTCCATCGACCGGCTGGTGGCGCACCTGACCGTGCAAGAGGCGGAACGCCCCCGCACCGAAGGCAGCCCGGTGGCGGGCAAAACAGTCGTCTTCACCGGCACGCTGGAACGCATGACCCGGGCCGAGGCCAAGGCGCGGGCGGAATCGCTGGGCGCCAAGGTGTCGGGGTCGGTGTCGGCCAAGACCGACCTGCTGGTCGCAGGGCCGGGGGCCGGATCAAAAGAGACAAAGGCGCGGGAGTTGGGTGTCGAGATCATCGACGAAGACGGCTGGTTCGACCTGATCGAGGGCGCATGAGTGGCCGGCCGGAAATCCTGTTTCCGCTGTTCGGCGATCTGAGCGGGCTCAAGGGCGTTGGCCCGAAAACCGCTGATACGTTGGGCCATATCGGCATCGAGGTGCCGCGCGACCTGCTTTACACGCTGCCGCATTCGGTGGTGGATCGGCGACTGCGGGATACGGTGCAGGGTGCTGACCTGCCCGCCACTCTGACTGTCGAGGTGCAGATCGGTGCGCACCGCCCCCCGCGCAAAAAGGGTGGTGCCTATCGCGTGACGGTCGAGGATTCGCAGATCGCCTTTCAGATCGTGTTCTTCCACGCGCGCGGTGATTACGTAGCGAAGATCCTGCCCTTTGGCGCGCGGCGGATCGTGTCGGGCAAGGTCGAGTTCTTCGATGGCATGGCGCAGATGGTGCATCCCGATCACGTGCTGCTACGGGATGAGGCCGACAGCCTGCTGCCGTTCGAACCGGTTTATCCGCTGACTGCGGGTCTGACGCAAAAAACGATGGTCAAGGCGGCAACCGACGCGCTGTCGCGTGCGCCCGACCTTGCCGAATGGATCGACCCGCGGTTGATGGAGCGTGAGGACTGGCCAAGCTGGCGTGCGGCGATGGAGATGGCGCATGCGCCTCAGGGCATGGGGGCGCTTTCGCTCGACAGCCCGGCGCGGCGGCGACTGGCCTATGACGAGCTGATGGCGCACCAATTGACGCTGGCTCTGGCGCGGGCAAACCGGCGGGCAAAACCCGGGATCGAGTCCGCAGGCAATGGCAAATTGCGCCACAAGGTGCTGACCGCGCTGCCGTATCGGCCCACGGGCGCCCAGATGCGCGCGATTGACGAAATCACCGACGACATGGCCAGTCCACACCGGATGAACCGGCTGCTGCAGGGCGATGTGGGGTCTGGCAAGACGCTTGTCGCGTTCATGGCGCTGCTCACGGCGGTCGAGGCAGGCGGGCAGGGCGTTATGATGGCACCCACGGAAATCCTTGCGCGTCAGCATCTTGAGGGCTTGCAACCGCTGGCCGAGGATGCGGGCGTGGTGCTCGAACTGCTCACGGGGCGCGACAAGGGATCGGAGCGCAAGGCAAAACTGGCGGCGCTGGCGCGGGGCGACATCCAGATCCTCGTAGGCACCCATGCGGTGTTTCAGAAGGATGTGGAATTTTCCGATCTCCGGTTGGCCATCATCGACGAACAGCATCGCTTTGGCGTTCGGCAACGGCTGGAGCTGGGGCGCAAAGGCATGGCGGTGGATGTGCTGGTCATGACGGCCACGCCGATTCCGCGGTCCCTGGCGCTGGCGCAATATGGCGATATGGATGTGTCGATCCTTGATGAAAAGCCGCCTGGTCGCACGCCCGTCAAAACCGCGCTTTTGTCGAACGAGCAGATGGACGGCGTGGTCGAGCGGTTGCGGCAAGCGGTGGCCGAAGGGCGGCAGGCCTATTGGGTCTGCCCTCTGGTGGACGAAAGCGAAGTGTCGGACCTCACGGCCGCCGAGGAACGGTTCAAGCGCCTGCGTGCCGCTTTGGGCGAAGGTGTGGTCGGGTTGGTGCACGGCCAGATGCCGCCTGCTGAGAAAGACGCAGCGATGGCGCGGTTCGTGTCGGGCCAGACAGGTGTGCTGGTCGCGACCACGGTGATCGAAGTGGGGGTGAACGTGCCAAACGCGTCGATCATGGTGATCGAGCGGGCTGAAACCTTTGGATTGGCACAGTTGCATCAGTTGCGCGGTCGGGTCGGGCGTGGGGCGGCGGCCTCGACCTGTCTGCTGCTCTATCAGCCTCCGCTGTCCGAGACTGGTCTGAAACGACTGACCACTCTGCGCGAAACCGAAGATGGGTTTCGCATTTCCGAAGTTGATCTTGAGATGCGCGGGGCTGGCGACGTTCTGGGCACGGCGCAATCAGGATTGCCCCGGTTTCAGATTGCCGATCTGGAACGGCAGGCCAGCCTGATGGCGACGGCACAGGACGATGCGCGCAAGCTGCTGCTGGATGATCCGGGGCTCGCAGCAGATCGGGGTAAAGCGGCGCGGGCGCTGCTTTACCTGATGAAGCAGGATCAGGCGATTCAGCTGATTTCGGTGGGTTAACCGCTTTTGTTCTCAAATGTTCTCATAAAGTTCTTTACATGTCGCGAAAGATATGAGAACAAAGAGGCAACAAGGAGGACTTAACCATGATGCACCGGATCAAAACCTCGCTTCACGTTGTCAAAGGCCACAGCACTGCACCGCTTCTTCAGGATGCGCTTGGGGCGATGTCTTTGGTTGTGATGCTGGTTGCGGCGTTGCATCTGCCGGTTCTTGTCTGACCTGTTGCCTTTTTCTGCCTGCGTGTTTTGCCTGATCGCTCATCCGCATCCTGTCCCAAAAGATGCACCTGTCCCAGAAGGTTGCCTGCCTTCAGAGCGATGATGGCCCCCAACGAACACGTCACTGACCGCCGCCTTCTTTTGAAGTGCGGCGGTTTTTTTATCGGTTGGTAAAATTATGGGTTCAGGCGGACTGGGTTTCCGCCAGTTGCGTCACCGCATCGGCGGCGGCTTCCAGCGTCAGAAGGATCGACGCGTGACGGTTCTTGAATGCCACCGCCGGGCGCAGCACCTCGAGCCCGTCGAACGGGGCAGAGGGCGTGGGGCCATCTTCCTTGAGCATGACGCGCAACTCGTCGCGGGCGCGGGTGATCTGCTCGGGCGTTGTGCCGATAATCGCAGCACCCACGACCGAAGCGGCCGCTTGCCCCAGGGCACAGGCCTTGACGTCTTGCCCGTAGGCCGCGACGGTGCCGTTTTCCAGCGTCACGTCCACGGTCACCGTCGACCCGCAAAGCGGTGAGCGCTTCTTGACCGATGCATCCGGCGCGTCGAGCCGGGCGTGATGCGGAATATCCGCCGCCAGTTCGAGGATTTTGCCAGAATAAAGCTTGATCAGATCCGTATCGCCGGACATGGCTTTCCCTTTCGCCGTTCCCTCCATAAATAGGGGACCATGCGGCGGATGCAAAAAGGTTTTTCCCGATGCGCTTTGATCCTGCGACTTTGGTCTATAACGATGCGGGCCTGATCCCGGCGATTGCACAGGATGCGGCGTCGGGCGAGGTGCTGATGATGGCGTGGATGAACGCCGAGTCGGTTGCGCGGACGTTGGAGACAGGACGCGTCACCTACTGGTCGCGGTCGCGGCAGGCGTTCTGGGTCAAGGGGGAAAGCTCGGGCCATGTGCAGGAACTGGTGGCGTTTCGCGTGGATTGTGACCGGGATTGCATCTTGGTGACGGTGAACCAGACCGGGCCCGCCTGTCACACGAACCGTCGGTCGTGTTTCTACACCGAAGTCCGGGACGGTGCGGAAGTGGAGATCATGGCGCCGATCGAGGCGTAGGAGCGGGGGCGCTGCCCCCACACCCCCGGAGTTTAACTGGCAAGATGAAGATCAGGCGGTGGTGAGACCGACCATGCCGCGGATGTCTTGAGGTGTTGCCCCTTCGGCGCGGTAGAGGGCGATGGCGCGGGCGTCGTCGCGTTTGGCGAGGCGTTTGCCATGCTCATCTCGGATCAGGCGGTGGTGATGGTAGATCGGCGTCGGCAGGCCAAGCAGCGCTTGGAGCAGCACGTGGATCGGTGTGGCGGTGGCGAGGTCTTCGCCGCGGATCACGTGGGTGATGCCTTGGGCCGCGTCATCGACCACGACACTCAGGTGATAGGCAGCTGTTTTGGTGTCGCGGCGGGCCAGGACGATATCGCCGACCTCGTCGGCCAGGTGCCCGAGCGTTAACCTTAACGCGGGATGAGTGCCGGTTTCGGTGTATTGGGGTAAGTCGGACAGGCGGTCCGTTGCGCGCGCCATGTTCAGGCGCACCGCGTCGGTGTCGGTGCGGTCTTCCCATCGACGGTTGCGGCAGGTGCCGGGATAGATCACCCCGTCGGGCCCGTGCATCGGTGCGCCTTCCTGTGGCGCAGAGGCAGCGCGACGGATGTCAGCCCGTGTGCAGCGACAGGGATAGAGCAGGCCCATCTCGCCCAACCTGTCCAGCGCTGCGTCATAAGCGGCGGTGTTGTCTGATTGGCGCAGCACGGGTGTTTCCCATGTCAGGCCAAGCCAAGCCAGATCATCATAGATTTGCGCCTCGAACGCGGGGGTACACCGCGCAGTATCGGTGTCTTCGATCCGCAGCAGGAACCGGCCCTGCGCCGCCCGTGCCATGTCATGGGCCAACAGCGCCGAATAGGCGTGGCCCAGATGGAGCTGGCCTGTTGGACTTGGGGCGAAGCGCGTCGTGAAGGCCACTATTCTGCTGCTTTGGCAGGGTCCTGTGCCGCGAGCCAGTCGCTCCAAGCGACCTTTGCGCGGTCGGTATAGGCCTTGTACCGGTCAGAGCGTCCGCGCCGCCCACCTTTGAGGCCTTCGACCGGCCGGAAGAGGCCAAAATTGACGTTCATCGGTTGGAACGTCTTGGCCTCGGCTCCGCCGGTGATGTGGTGGATCAGGGCGCCATGGGCGCTGTCCTGTGGGACGGTCGGCATCGATTGCCCGGTGATTTCAGCGGCGGCCATGCGCCCGGCCAGAAGCCCCATTGCGGCGGATTCGACATAGCCTTCGACGCCGGTGACCTGACCCGCGAAGCGGATATTGGGTTTTGACCGCAGACGCATCTGGTCATCGAGGAGCGTTGGGCTGTTCAGGAAAGTGTTGCGGTGGATGCCGCCCAGACGTGCGAAGCTTGCATTCTCAAGTCCAGGAATCATCCTGAAAACATCAGTTTGCGCACCATACTTCATCTTTGTCTGGAAGCCGACAATGTTGTAGAGCGTGCCCAACGCATTGTCGCGGCGCAGCTGGACCACAGCCCAGGGTTTGACATCGGGCTGGTGCGGATTGGTCAGGCCTACTGGCTTCATCGGTCCGTGGCGCAGGGTCTCGCGGCCCCGTTCGGCCATCACTTCGATGGGCAGGCAACCGTCGAAATATCCAGCGGTTTCGCCCTCGTGGAATTCTGTTTTGTCAGCCGCCAGAAGCGCGTCGATGAAGGCCTCGTACTGCGCTTTGTCCATCGGGCAGTTGATATAGGCGCGCTGTTCTTCCTCGGTCTCGCCCTTGTCGTAGCGCGACTGGAGCCACGCTTTGCTCATGTCGATGCTGTCGAAATAGACGATGGGCGCGATGGCGTCGAAAAAGGCCAGTCGGTCGGTGCCTGTCTCGGTCTGAATGGCCTGACCCAGCGTGGCACTGGTGAGCGGGCCGGTGGCGAAAATCCAATGCCCCTCGCCGGGAAGTTCCGTGATTTCCTCGTGGCTTACGCGCACATTTGGATGGGCGTGCAAGCGGCGGGTGATTGCGGCACTGAAGGCGTCCCGGTCAACCGCCAGCGCACCACCCGCTGGCAGGCGGTGCTGATGCGCCGTTGTGATGATCAGCCCACCGGCTTCGCGCATTTCCCAATGCAGCAGACCCACGGCGTTCTGTTCATGATCGTCCGAGCGGAAGGAGTTGGAGCACACCATCTCGCCCAGATCGCCGGTCTTGTGGGCGAAGGTTTCGACCTTGGGGCGCATTTCGTGGATCACGACGGGCACGCCGCGATTCGCGGCCTGCCACGCGGCCTCGGACCCGGCCATGCCGCCGCCGACGATGTGAAGTTCTTGTGTCATGGGGCGGATGTAGTCTGTCAGCGCGGGTTTGTCACGTCACTGATCGGGCGCGATAAGGCCCAATCCGCGCAGATAGACGCCGATCCCGGTTTCAAGCAATTCTTCGGGTGGGAAAGGTGACTTTGTCCCGGGTGAGTTGCGGGCAAAGAGTTCGACAACGCCATGGCTGAGCGCCCAGATATGGGCCGAGAACATCGTGGCGGGGGGGCGTTTCTCGGGCGGAATGTGTTGCGACAGGTCTTCCGCTGCGCGTTCCAGCACAGCCCGCGCGCGGCCCGAGGCTGCGGCAAGGTCGGGTGTGCGGTTGACCGAGATGCCGCTTTCGAACATCGCAATATAGTGGCCGGGATATTTGCGCGCAAAGGCGAGATAGGCGCGGCTCGTCGCCTCGAACGCGGCAAGCGCCGAGGGCTGGCCGTTGTCATAGGCATATTGCATCACGTCCGAGAAGATCTCGTATCCCTGTAGCGCTGCCTCCGCGATCAGGTCGTCGCGTCCTTCAAAATGGCGGTACACGGCGGCGGGGGTCACCCCGGCCTGTTTTGCGGCTTCCGACAGGGTAAACCCGGTCGGACCCTTTTCGGTGATCAGCTCGAGCGCTGCATCAACGAGGGCTTGCCGCAAATTGCCGTGATGGTAGCCGCGTTTAGCCATCCCAGATGTCCGGTCCGCCGCAGACTTTCGGATCGACCTGACCCAACGCTTTGATGTCCTTGCGGGAATAATCAAGCTGCGTCAGGACGTTGCGGATGGCTTCGAGCCGGGCACGACGTTTGTCGTCCGCCCGCACAATGGTCCAGGGTGCGTGGTCGGTATGGGTCTTGGTCAGGGTTTCTTTGATGGCATCGCTGTAGGCCTCCCATTTCTTGAGACCTTCGACGTCGATCCAGCTTAGTTTCCATTGCTTGAGCGGGTCGCTTTCCCGTTCGAGAAAGCGGCGCAGTTGCTCGGCCCGTCCGACATTCAGCCAGATCTTGAAAAGCTTGATGCCATCATCGACCAACATCTTTTCGAAATCAGGCACTTGCCGGAAGAAATGCATCCGCTGTTCGGGCGTGCAAAAGCCAAAGACATGTTCGACCACGGCCCGGTTGTACCAGCTGCGGTCAAAGAACGAGACCTCGCCTGCAGCGGGCAGGTGATCGACATAGCGCTGGAAGTACCATTGAGTCGCTTCGGTCTCGGAGGGTTTCGACAGCGCGACGACATGCGCACCGCGAGGATTAAGATTTTCGCGGAAGCGTTTGATTGTCCCTCCTTTTCCTGCGGCGTCCCGTCCTTCGAACACGATGGCGATTCGGGTGCCGGATTCCTTGGCCCAGGTCGTCATCTTCACGAGTTCGATCTGCAGCGCGGCCAGATCCTTTTCGTAGGCCTTGCACGGCATACGCTCGGAATAGGGGTAATCCGGATTGATGATGTCATCCTTGTCAGCCCGTTTGATGGCATTGCGGATGTCGTCCGGCGCGGTGTCGTTGAAAAAGGTGCTGATCGCACCATCAAAGGGAAGGTCCATGCAGGCCCCTTTCTATCGTCTGCTCTTCTTTGAATATGGGATGTTAATGCGATTAACGCAAACCCGCACGTTGCGCTGCACGATCAATCGCGTCGATGACCTCTGGTTCGGCGGCATGGTGCGGCATGTGACCGATGCCTTCCAGCACGGTCAGCGTCGCGCCTTTGATCTGCTGCGACAGAGGGATCGAGTGGATCGACAGGCCAACGGTGGTGTCTGCATCCCCATGCAGAATCTCGGTCGGGACAGTGATCGTGCCGTAACGGGTGTGCAGGGCGGTGATCTCGTCCAGCAGGTTGGCGCGTTGCATGGCGTTGGCGCGCATGGTGTCGCGGCGCAGGGTCAGCGGCGCGCCGATATAGTCTGCGTATCCTTCGGGCTCTTTCTGCGGCGCGAAAACGGATTCGATGGCGCTGTCAACGAGTGCATTGGGGACAAAGGCCGTCAGGGCTGGCACCACCGTTACGCTGCCAAGGTCGCTGGAGGTGACCTTGTAGAAAAGGCTCAGATCGCTGGTCCACGGGTTGGACGCGGCAGCGAGCAGGATCAAGGCAGACAGGCTGTCCGGCCGCTCCACCGCCCAGGCCAAGGCCACGGCTCCACCATAGCTTTGGCCCAGAACCATCGGTTTTTGCAGGCCAAGTTGATCTGACGCGTCGGCCAGAAGGGTCGCTTGTTCGATAAGCGTTGTGCCCTCGGGATTGACCCGTTCGGTATAGCCCAGTCCCGGCCTGTCAAACGCGGTCACACGGTAGCGGTCGGCCAGTTTGTCCACCAGCGAAAAGGTGAAATCGCGCAGGTTGCCGCTGGCACCGTGGATCAGCACGATATCGGGGCCGCTGCCCTTGGTCACGTAATGCACCTGCGTACCGTTCACGTCGAGGAACTGGCCAAGCGGCGGGAACCGCGCTTCGGCCCTGGTCTCGCGATAGGTGGCCGTGCAGGCCGTCGTCAGGGTCAAGGCGGCTGTCCAGCCGACAAGCCATGCCAGTGATTTGAGCGCCAAACCGGCCTCCTACCTGTTGCGCAGATCCGTGCTGGATGCGCCGATCTGCTCTATGTCGAACGGAGTCGTGAGGTAGATCTCCGACACCCAATTGCCATAGAGAAGATGCGCATGGCTGCGCCACCGGTTCTGCGGCGGTTTGGCAGGGTCGTTGTCGGGGTAGTAATTGGCAGGCACGTTGATCGGAGTGCCAGCGGCCACGTCGCGGTCGTATTCATCCTTGAGCGTGTTGCTGTCATACTCAAAATGGTTGAACACATAGAGCGCCCGGTGCGACGGGTCCTCGACAAGGCAGGGACCGGTTTCCATGCTGTCGATCAGGATCGGCAGACCCGCGTCGATGACATCGTCGCGCCGAATCTCGGTCCAGCGGCTGACGGGGATCACCATGTCATCCGAAAATCCCCGCAGATAGGGCGATGCCGGGACGAGGTTGCGGTGCCGGATGCAGCCGAATGCTTTTTGTGGCAGGTCGATCTTTGGCACGCCATGGAAGTGATTGATCATCGCCATGCCACCCCAGCAGACGCCGAACGTGGAATGCACATTGGTCTGGGTCCAGTCCATTACCCGGATCAACTCGTCCCAGTATGTCACTTCTTCAAAGGGCAAATGTTCAATCGGTGCGCCGGTGATGATCAGCCCGTCGAACTTTTCGCCGCTGTCCGCCACCTCGGCAAAGGGGCGGTAGAAACTTTCCATATGCTCGGCGGCCGTATTCTTTGTCTGGTGTTCGGACATGCGGATCAGGTTGAATTCGATCTGCAAAGGCGTGGCACCAATCAGCCGGGCAAACTGGTTTTCCGTTTGGATTTTCTTCGGCATCAGGTTCAGGAGCGCGATCCGCAGCGGGCGGATGTCCTGTTGGCTGGCCAGTTCGTCGGGAATCACCATCACGCCTTCGCGCTTGAGCACGTCGTAGGCGGGCAGGTTGTTGGGCAGTTTTATCGGCATGTCTTACGGTCTTTTCTGGTCAAGCGCGCGGGCGATCAACGCGTCGAAATTCGCGGGCGATGCGTCGGCCATCAGGTCATGGGCATCAATCGTGAGCCCCCAGCGGTCTGCCATCATCTGGTAACGCGGTTGCCTGTGTGCAAGAGCCTGCGCATAGGTCCAGCGGATGAAGGCATTCGGATCAACATCGTCTGGTTCAATATTGTTTTCACTCAGATATTGATCCCAAACGCGGGTGAGAAATTCAGGCTGATAGGCCATCGGCTTTGGCGCCTTGTCGAAGCGGCGGATCAATTCCTGAGTATGCGCCTCGTCGCCCTTGATCCAGACAAGAAGCGCGTGTTTGGACAGCTCGGCCATGATCGGATCATTGGGGTCCTCGGGATCGACCCATTCACAGATCGACCCGCCTGTGTCGCAGACGAAATGCGGGTAGCCATAAAGGTCGATGGCGCGGTCGATGAAATAACCAGTGTCCAGAAGCGCCGCCATCTCGGCGCGGCGGAACTGATCCTGCCGTTTGCGGTATTCGTCGATGGGCATCCCGCCGCGCGCCGGATCGCCGGGCTTGCCCAGATAGGCCGAGACGGGGGCGAGGTTGTGAAAGCTGATATTCGATCCGATATAGATCGAGTCTGACATCAGAAGATCGCGCAGAAACGGCACTTTCATCGCCTCGCGCTTGGCGTTGTCGGCGATGTATTCGCCCATGTACCTGGTGCCGATGCGGTAATCGATCGAGTAATGGAACCAGTCGCCACCATCGCGCAGCAGGTTCGAGATGTGGGTCTTGCCCAAGCCAGACATGGCAAACAGCACGACGCGCTTGTTCGGCGCGTTCAGCCAATCCTGTGCGGAGGTATAAATCATCTGCGCTCGTCCATGTCACACATCCCGTCGCTTGGGATTAACGGTGCGACGGGAGGGCGTCAAACGGTTGTGGGTCGGGACAAGAAAAACCCCGCCGGACGCCGGTCCGGCAGGGCTACTGTTTACGGCGTTACCGTTTAAATCCGGTGCTGCTCTTTAGAAGTCGACTGTCAGAGACAGACCAACACCCAAGGCGGTGTTGTCTTCGAATTTGACGCCCGACGCATCTTCCGCGTCGCCGAGCCACACGTATTCGATTCCTCCGCGCAGGGTCATGTTGTCCATCTTGTATTGACCGCCGACACCAAAGCTCGTGAATCCGTCGCGCGGGGACAGACGGGACGCGGTGTCGCCATTCTGTGCTTCATAGGTGACCTGTACAAAGCCAGACAGGTCTTCGGTGAAGGCGCGCCCGACGCCGAGTTTCCATGTGACGCTGTCACTTTCAAAGCCGGTTACGTTGCCGCCGGTCACGTTTTCGTATTCCGGCGTGCGGACTTCCCATTTCGACCATTCGACCCATTTGATCTGACCGAACAGCAGGGTGCCAGGCGCGATACCGGACTGAAAGTCCAGCGCAACGGACTGCGGCATTGTCACCTTGGTTTCACCACTTGTCGTATTGATGCCAAGACCATCAATGGTTTCCGACGTGCGGAAATTGTGAGTGATCTCGCTCTGCCACGACAGGGCGACTCGCAGCGCGATATCTGGGATTTCATAGGCCACACCAAGGATCGCGCCCCAGTCACCGACGCGGCTGCCGGAGGCATTGTATTCCATCGACGTGCCGAAGTCCTGCGCGGCAGCGCCCAGACCCTGAGCCTGTGCACCCAATGCCTGAGCCTGTGCCCCCAAGGACTGCGCCTGTGCGCCGAGTGCCTGAGCGGTTGCCAGATCGCCGGCCGCGCCTGCAGCCTGAGCCTGCGCACCAAGAGCCTGTGCCTCTGCACCAAGGGCCTGCGCCTGTGCGCCAAGGCCTTGAGCATTTCTTCCAACTGCGCTGCGGACAAGCAGGTCGGGAATGGTGATTTCGGCATTGCTTTCGACGTAGCGCGCACCGGCAAAGACCGACACGCGATCTGTGACGCGGTATTTACCCACAAGCGCGACCTGGTCGCTGTCCCAATCCGCGGTCAGACCGGCATAAACACCCTGAGTGTACTCAGACCCGGCGCCGTAGGGATTGTTGACATACATGCCCAAGGTGAACTTCTCGTTCAGGTCGTTCTTATAGGCAAAGCTGTAGTTGGTGTAGTTGTTCTGCATGTTGCCGGTGCTGCTTTCACCGCCGCCCAGAGCGGTCAGATCAGCAGTGTACGTGCCGGAAAGTTCCGGCATCACATGCGAAAAGCTCAACTGAACCTGATCGTTGCGTGTGAACAGAAACCCGTAATCGTTGTTTGACCGCTCGATGCCGCCTGCATGTGCAGCACCGGCGCCTACGGCAAGTGCGATAGCACTTGTCATGATTGTTTTCATTGGACCCTCATCCCTTGAGAATTTGTTCTCCTCTGCAAAATCCGTACCCAATCGCTGAAAGTTTGGTCAATTTTTACCATACGTCAGCGAACAAGTTGTGCCGTAGCGTCACATTCCTGTTACGCGCGGGTTGAGGACCAGATGTTGTAGTAGTTCGCACCGAAAATGAGAACGGCTCCGATCAGGACAAACGGGTCAAGCGGTTCGGCATAAAGCAGCACTCCGACCACGGCGATCACGGGCAGACGAGTGAAGTCGATGGGCATCACGATGGTGGCTGGTGCCAGCGACAGCGCAGTGGTGAGGCAGAAATGGGCAACAAGGCCTGCGACCGCGATCACGACGACCCAAGGCAGGTTGGCGGCGGTCGGCAGGGCGATATCACCGTCGAACCCGGCAAAGCCGAGGCCGAGCACCGCCTGCATGACGGTCAGGTAGAACAGAATGCAGGTTATGGTCTCGGTTCGGGTCAGTTTGCGGGTGAACACCGCTGATCCCGCAAAGCCGATGGCCGCCAGTGCGGCGGTCAACAGACCGATATGGAACGTGTCGGGGCTGGGGCGCGTAACCACAAGGATGCCGATGAACCCGATCACGGCCGCGATGGCCTGCGATTTTGTGAGGCGTTCACCCAAGACGAACGGGGCCAGCAGCATCACCCAGAGTGGCGAGGTGAATTCCAGCGCGAAAACCTGCGCCAGAGGAATCACGGTGATTGAATAGAACCACAGGTTCTGACCGGCGAAATGGCTGACATTGCGGATGAAGTGCAGGCCCAGCTTTTGCGCGCGCACCTCGCGAAGGGTGCCTGCGGCGCTGGCGATCGCGATGACAATCACCATGCCGATCAGGCTTCGGTACATCATGATCTCGAACGTATCGAGATCGAGACTGACCGCGCGCCCCGCAACGGCCATGGATGTGAACGACACAATAGCTCCGATCATCCAGAGACAGGCGCGGATGGTGGGAGACAGCGTCATTCTTGCCGCTCTGATGCGATAGGTGCCGGTGAGATCATCTAGTCACGGGGCAGGTGGCAGCAGCCCGACAGAAAGCGCCGTTTTCCCGGTGCGATCAGCTGCATGGTGATGGTCCACCCGTAAGACCGGTCGCTCATCCCGTCAAAACAGGTTCCGCCCGAGATCGTTGCTTCGATCACTTGGCTGTCCTCCGTGGCCAGCGTCACAAGCGCCGGACTGCCAAGGCGGCCTTCGGCGGTGACGATGTTGTCAAACGCGAAATCGGTGTCGCCGTCCACCGGGTGGGAATACCGCGCGTCAGTTCCGTAAAGACCAAGCGCCCAGAAGGGTTCGGTGCCACCACAGATCAAGCCTTGGGGCAGGGTTGTTTCGCCCAAAGTAGGAACCTCGTCGCGGGTCAGGAACCGGGTAGAGACCCAGCCGTCGCGTTCGTTGAGCGCGATGCGGGCCCAATTGCCGGTCGGGTCGAATTCAAACGCTTCGATGCGACGCGCGTCATAGGGCAGGTCGCCGATATCCGCGCTGCGCGCCGACGGCTCAGACCGCACGTTCAGCACATCATCAATCGCAACGCCGATCACGCGGTGATAGGACGGCTCTGCCATCCCCATCGCAGGCAAACACAGCGCCAGGGCGATCAGACTGGCGCGGATCACTCCCACTCGATTGTTCCCGGTGGTTTCGAGGTGATGTCATAGGTCACGCGATTGATGCCCTTGACCTCGTTGATGATCCGCGTGGCGGTCTCGCCTAGGAAATCGTGGCTGAACGGATAGTAATCCGCCGTCATGCCATCGACCGAGGTCACAGCGCGCAGGGCGCAGGCGTAATCATAGGTCCGCCCGTCGCCCATCACACCTACGGTGCGCACGGGAAGAATGGCGACGAAGGCCTGCCAGATCTCGTCATACAGGCCATGCTTGCGAATCTGGTCGATATAGACCGCATCTGCTTTACGCAGGATCTCCAGCTTTTCGCGGGTGATCTCGCCGGGGCAGCGGATGGCAAGACCAGGGCCGGGGAAGGGATGACGACCGATAAAGCTGTCGGGCAGGCCCAGTTCACGCCCCAACTCGCGCACTTCGTCCTTGAACAGCTCGCGAAGCGGCTCAACCAGCTTCAGTCCCATCTTTTCCGGTAGGCCTCCCACATTGTGGTGGCTCTTGATCGTCACGGATGGGCCGCCGCTGAAGGACACGGATTCGATCACGTCCGGATAGAGCGTCCCTTGGGCGAGGAATTCCGCGCCTTCGATCTCATTCGCGTATTTCTGGAACACGTCGATGAAGAGGCGGCCAATGATCTTTCTCTTGGTTTCCGGGTCGCTTACGCCATCAAGCTCACCCAAAAACAGCTCCTGTTCCTGTGCGTGGATCACTTGCAGGTTCATGTGATCGCGGAACATCGCAACAACCTCTTCGCCCTCGTTCAGACGCAACAGGCCGTGGTCGACGAACACGCAAGTGAGCTGGTCGCCAATCGCGTCATGCAGAAGCGCCGCCGCGACCGAACTGTCGACACCGCCGGATAGGCCGCAGATCACGCGTTTGTCGCCCACCTGTTCCTTGATCTTGCGGATCGCTTCTTCGCGGTAGGCGCCCATCGTCCAGTCGCCGGTAAAGCCCGCCATTTGGACGAAATTCTGGTAGAGCGTCTTGCCGTTCGGCGTGTGATGCACCTCGGGATGGAACTGCACCGCGTAGAACCGGCGCTCGGTGTCAGCGGTGATCGCAAACGGTGCACCGGGCGAGGTGCCCAGAACGTCGAAACCCGGAGCGATTTCAGACACATGGTCGCCGTGGCTCATCCAGACCTGTTCCCGGCCCGTGCCATCCATGAACCATCCACTCAGCAGGTCGCTGCGGGTCTCGGACGGAGTGACATAGGCGCGGCCAAACTCGGCGGTCGCGTGTTCGCCCGCTTCGACTTTGCCGCCCAGATCCTGCATCATCACCTGCTGACCATAACAGATGCCAAGGATCGGCACGCCCATCTCGTAGGCCTTTCGGGGCGGACGTGGCGAGCCTTCGCGCATCACACTGTCCGGACCACCGGAAAAGATGATCGCTTTTGGGGCAAATTCAGTCAGGAAATCATCCGTCACGTTCTGGTACGGATGAATTTCGCAATAGACATTCAGCTCGCGCAGGCGACGCGCAATCAGCTGCGTGACCTGGCTGCCGAAGTCGATGATGAGAAGGCGGTCGTGTTCTGGTGTGTTCATGGCTCCTGATAGGCAGACCCATGGAAAATGGCAATATTGCCGATGCACGGGTTTGCGCATGGCTTTGCCCCGGCGGCACCCCTGCGAATGTCGCTTTCGCAACGGACAGGACGTAATCGGTCCCTGACGCCATTCGGTCTCATATTATGGAGTGTCCACCGGCGGCATGCCGGACCCAACAGAACCCGCACGGAGTTGAATCATGGCAGAGGCAGAAACACGCAGACGGTCACGCGGTGGCGGCGGTGCGGCACGGCGCGCCGAGCGCACGGCGGTTTCTGTCGAAACGGCCAAGTACATCGAGCGCAACATCCCGAATTTCGAGATCCTGACAGAAGAAGCGCTTGAGATCATCGAAACCAACGCGGAAACCGTGCTGGCCGAGATCGGTGTGAACTTCGTCAACAATCCCGGTGCTCTGGAGTTGTGGCGCAACGCGGGCGCGGAAATCACCGGCGAACGTGTGCGCATCCCGCGTGGCCTTGCTCGCAAGCTGTGCAGCACAGCGCCCTCGACCATCACGCAGCATGCGCGCAATCCGAACCGCAACGTCGAAATCGGCGGGCGCAATCTGGTTCTGGCCCCGGTCTATGGGCCTCCCTTCGTGCATGACGCCCAAGGCGGCCGCCGCTATGCGACGATGGCCGATTTCGAGAAATTCGTGAAGCTGGGCTACATGTCCAAATGGCTGCACCATTCGGGCGGCACAGTCTGCGAACCGACAGACATTCCGGTGAACAAGCGTCACCTCGATATGCTGTTGGCACACATGACCCTATCGGACAAACCGTTCATGGGGTCGGTAACCGAACCCAGCCGCGCACAGGACAGCGTCGAGATGTGCGAGATCCTGTTCGGCAAGGACTTCGTGCAGGAAAACACGGTGATGACGTCGCTCATCAACATCAACTCGCCGATGACGTTCGACGACGTGATGATGGGCGCGCTGGAGGTTTACGCCAAGAACAATCAGGCTTGCATCGTCAGCCCCTTCATCGTCGGCGGTGCCATGGCGCCAGTGTCGGTGATGGGAACGCTGACGCAGGTTCTTGCCGAAGTCATGGCGGGTATTGCCTACAGCCAGCTCGTGCGCCCCGGTGCGCCGGTGATCTTCGGGGCTTTCGTGACTTCGATTGACATGAACTCCGGCGCGCCCACTTTCGGCACGCCCGAAGCCAGCCAGATCACCTATGGCGCCGGGCAATTGGCCCGCCGCATGAACCTGCCGTACCGCTCGGCAGGCAGCTTTACCGGATCGAAACTGCCCGACGCGCAGGCCGCATACGAGACCGCGAACAGCCTCAACATGGGCCTGCTGTCAGGCGTCAACTTCATGCTGCACGCCTGTGGTTGGCTGGAAGGCGGGCTGGTGTCGTCCTTCGAGAAATTCGTGATGGATGCCGACCAGCTTGGTGCGCTGCACAAGATGGCGCAGGGTGTCGCCATCGACGAAGACTCACAAGCCATGGGTGCGATTGCCGAAGTGGGGCCGGGCGGGCACTATCTGGGCTGCGCCCACACGCAGGCAAATTTCAAGTCCGCGTTCTGGCGGTCCGAGATTTTCGACTTCAAACCCTACGAGACATGGTCCGAGGAAGGCGCGCGCGACACGATGGCCTTGGCCACCGAACGGGTGAAGCGTCAACTCGACACCTATCAGCAGCCGCCGCTTGATGCGGGCATCCACGACGCGTTGGTTGAATACGTGGCCAAGAAGAAAGCGTCGATGCCGGATGCCTTTATGTGATCTGCATGTGACCGGCAGCCTGCGTCTGAGCACGCAGAAGCTGGGATTCCCCCATGATCGCGGTCAGAAGATCGACATGAGCGGCGATGCTGTACCCGGCATCGCCGCTTTCGCGTTTCTCGTTCATTTCGGCTTCCAACGCCATCAGCTTAAGAAGCGTCGGACCTAGGCGCATGGTCACCCCATATCCCAAAAGCCGGGGCAGCCGCGCGTCACGGCGGTAGGTCTGTGCACCGATTCGCGCGGCGCGGATCAACAATCGAGGGCGGCGCAGCGCCGAGATTTGGGACAACAGGTCTAGCATGGTCGGTTCCTTTAACTGGCAGTCAGAGAGCGGTTTCGCTGGAACCATTGCACAACTTTAGGATGTGTTGCGCGATCAAAAGAACGGCGTACGCCACTCCTTCGATTTGTTTACCATTTGGAAACAAAAGCTTTGGCAGGCGCAAAAGTTAACAAATCAGAAACAAATGCACTCTTAGGTTGATTTTTGTTTGTGGATAAATCTGTGGATTATTCCAAACGCATGTCTGAATGGGGGAATTCGATGACTGACTTGCAAACCGTCAAACAAGCAATGGGGCTCACCGCACTGTTTCCCGAGGAAGCGCGCCGTTATCTGGCGCATACCGCCGATGGGCGGCCTTTGCGAGACATCGCCCGCGAAGCAGGGTGCCACCCGTCCACCATCCTGAGGCAGGTGCGAAAACTCGAATTGCTGCGGGACGACCCCTTGGTCGACCGTGCGCTGGCTCGGGAAGGGGCGGAGACCCTTGCGGGTCAGACCACGCCTGCGGGATTGGATGCTGTTACCGAGGCGATGCGCCTTCTGTGCCATTCCCGTGCAATGATGCTCTACCGCCACGGCGTCCAGCACGCCGCCATCGTCAAGACCGTGGGCGAAGGCGATACGGTCGTTCTTGGGACCGTCGATCTGGATGTGGCTGCCGCACTTGTGCTGCGCAATTGGGTCGCGCAGGACGGGAGATCGGCGCTCAAGCGATACCGGATCACGGATGAGGGGCGCAGTTATCTGCCACGTCTAGTTGCAGCCCGCGACGCCCGTGCCGCGCGGGCAACAGGCGACCAAGTGGACTTGCTGCCCGTTGCCGAAACGGACCGCCGGTCTCGGGATCGGTCCCAACCCGGCGGCCCCGGGTCTGAAAGCCCGCTCTCCGTGCTTGCCCGGCGCAGGGGGGCGGACGGAAAACCGTTTCTCACCTCGGAATTCGTTGCGGCTGGTGACCGGCTGCATGAGGATTTCGCCATCGCGGGATTTGCGAAATCCGACCTGTTGGGCTGGGATCGGCCAGAAGCGCTGCAACCGCTTTACGACAAGGCGCAACAGATGACAGACCGGCGTCGTTCGGAAGCGGTTTGCCGCACGCTCGATGCCGTCAAGGATCTGGGCCCTGGATTAAGCGAGGTGGTCCTGCGCTGTTGCTGTCTGCGCGAGGGGCTGGAAGCCACGGAAAAACGGCTGGGATGGTCAGCCCGATCTGGCAAAGTGGTGCTGCGCATCGCGTTGCAACGGCTGAGCCTGTTCTATTCCGGCACTCGTGCCAGTCAGCGGATCCTGATTGGCTAAGCCTTGTCTGCATCCCGAAAGGGACATGGAGGGCTAAAAGCAGCTTTGGGTGGGGCCGTTATAAAAGGTGCAGGAGGTACTCGTTACTTTTGGGAATTTGAAGCTGCAACGCAGCTATGCAACACTGGTACTACCTCCTGCTTCTTTTTATGTTAGAGGATGCGAAACCTGATTAAGCGGGGAAAAACCGTTGCGCGACCTCAAGATACCAGAACAGCGCCACCCGGAAAAAGCCCATCGTCCGGACAATGCGCAACCAAAGAAACCCAGCTGGATTCGTGTAAAAGCGCCCGGAGGCGAAGGGTATAACGAAACCCGTCGCATCATGCGCGAGCACAAACTGGTCACGGTCTGCGAAGAGGCGGGCTGTCCCAATGCGGGCGAATGCTGGTCGCATGGGCACGCCACCATGATGATCATGGGCGAGATTTGCACCCGCGGCTGCACATTCTGCAACATTGCCACGGGGCGTCCCGATACGCTGGATGCGTTCGAACCGGGCCGTGTGGCGGATGCGGTGCAAAAGCTGGGCCTGAACCACGTCGTCATCACTTCGGTGGATCGCGACGATCTTGACGATGGCGGGGCCGAGCACTTTGCCCAGACCATCCGCGCCATCCGGCACCGCTCGCCCAATACGACGATTGAGATTCTGACGCCGGATTTCCTGAAATGTGGACCTGAGGCGTTGGAAACCGTCGTGGCGGCGCGTCCTGACGTGTTCAACCACAACCTTGAAACCGTGCCGGGCCTTTATCCCGAAGTGCGCCCCGGTGCGCGGTACTTCCACAGCCTGCGTCTCTTGCAGCGGGTGAAAGAGATCGACCCGTCGATCTTTACCAAGTCGGGCATCATGGTGGGCCTTGGAGAAAACCGTCAGTCCGTGATGCAGGTGATGGATGACATGCGCGCGGCGGACATCGATTTCCTGACCATTGGCCAATACCTGCAACCGACACCGAAGCACCATGCGGTAGACCGGTTTGTCACCCCTGAGGAATTCGCAGGCTATGAAAAGGCCGCTTACGGCAAAGGCTTCCTGATGGTGTCGGCAACCCCGCTCACAAGGTCGTCGTATCACGCCGGGGATGATTTCGCGCGCCTGCGCGCCAATCGCGAAGCAAAGCTGGCCAAGGTCTGATCGACCTTGGTCGCTGACTTAGGTCAGGGCAGGGCCTTCAGATAAGCTGCAACTGCCTGGCGGTCGCTGGCGGGCAGTTTGGCGAAATTCTCGATCACCGCCACCATGTGACCACCTGCGCTGTCGAAATCCGGCGTAAAGCCGGTTTCCAGATAATAGGCGATTTCGGTCGGCTCCCAAGTCAGATCAGCGGGCCGCAGCGACGGGATATTCCCGCGCCCGGTTGGGTTCGGTGCGCCTCCCAGCCAATTCGCGCGGTTCATGCCGCCCAAGGCATCGCGCGGGGTGTGGCATTCGCCGCAATGGGCCAACGCCTCGACCAGATAGCGCCCACGCTCCAGTTCAGGCGTGTCCGCTATCTGCACCACCCATGTGTCATCCAGATAAAGCAGTTTCCACACGCCAACCGACCGGCGGATGTTGAACGGAAAGCCGACCTCGTGAGGTTGGCTGGGCGTCGCGTCGGCAGGCAAGGTTTGCCAATAAGCCCAAAGATCGACCACATCCTGATCGTCCATGTGCAAATACGATCCGTAGGGGAAAGCCGGGTAATAATGCTGCCCCTCGGGCGACACGCCCTTTTTCACGGCACTGGCAAATTCACCAAGCGTCCAGCTTCCGATCCCGGCGTCTGGATGGGGGGAAATGTTGGGCGCGATGAAGGTCCCGAAATCGGATTCGAACCTTTGTCCGCCAGCAAGGATCAGCTTGGCGTCACCTTTCGCGTCGGGCGCGGCGTGGCAGGACGCGCAGCCAGAAGCGATGAATACGGTTTCACCTTTGGCCGGATCGCTGTCGCGTCCGGCCAAAGGGCTGTCGTCGATGGGCGTGGCACCCGTTACAAAAAACGCTGCTGCCGCAAGGGCAGCAAGCCCCATAGCTCCTAGACTCAATCCACGCCGCATCGATACAGATCAGTTCGCCGGAGCGCGGTAGGTGTCGTGACAGGCTTTGCAAGCGCCCCCGACTTGCCCCATCACAGGACCAAGGCCTTCAACACCACCCGCTGCGGCGGCCTGAATGGCTTTCGCGGCGGTTCCGAAATCGCCCCATTTGGCGAGGAAGTCGTCATTCTGCTCCCAGATATTCGGCTGTGCACGGGTGCCTTCAGTTGCCATGTTGTCCGAACCTGCCGGCCACATCGGGGCCTGCTGGATCATCGACACGGCCACAAGCGTGTCTGCAGCAGCTTGAGCGGCTTCTGCATTATACTCGCTCTTGCCTTGCGCCATGTCACCGATGATGCCGAGGTTGATTGCCATGATCCGGAACTGGCCCTGACGCGCCTTCAGCTGACCGGAGAAGTCGCTCTGCGCGTAAGCAGCGGTCCCGCACGCCAATGCAGCGAACGCAACGGCGAAAGTGAGGTGCTTCTTCATCAATTCATACTCCCTGAAATTTGAATGACCCAAGTCACAGTATGCCTCGCGTATGTGACAAATTAATTGTTAGAAAATGCAAAAGGGGTCGGCATTCATGCACAAGCTCAACTGGGATGATCTGAGATACGTTCTTGCGGTCGCTGACACAGGGTCAGTGAACGCAGCGGCCAAAGTGCTGGGCGTCAATCACGCCACCGTTCTGCGCCGTATCGCATCTTTCGAGGAGACTTGTGGAGGGCCGGTGTTTGAACGGGACCGCAGCGGCTACCGGTTGCGCCCGAGCCGCGCCCCGGTGATCGAGGCGGCGCGTCTTGCGGCCCAGCATGTCAGCACGGCCGAAGCTCTGATGCAGGGCAATACCAATCAGGTCGGCAAGATGCTGCGCATCACGTCGACAGACACGTTCTGTCAGACCGTACTGGCATGGATCTATCCGGCGTTGGCCCGCCGCATGCTGCCGGATCGCCTTGGCTACCTGTGCTCGAATGCGCATCTCGACATGGCGCGGCTGCATGCGGATGTCGCCTTGCGGCCAGCGATGGTGTTGCCGGACGATCTGATCGGCCGCAAACTGACCGAGATGCGCTTCAGCGTTTATGCCAAGGCCAACCGGCGTGAGGCGCAGGGATGGCTGGGCATGTCAGGTGCCTTGGAGCGATCCGGCCCGGCGCAATGGCTGACCCGCGAAATAAATCCGTCCGAGATTGTCGGAAATGCCGACAGTTTTTGCCTGCTGGCGCAGATGACCGCGAAAAGCAATGCTCAGACAATCCTGCCTTGTCTGCTTGGCGACGCCGCGCCTGACCTTGTCCGCGTAGACAGCGTGGCTCCGGATTTCCATGTTCCGGTCTGGGTCGCATGCCATCGCGATCTGGCGGGCAGCGAACGCCTTCAAAGGTTGATGGACGCGATGGAGAAACTGCTCCAGCCTCACATCCCGGCGATTGCGGGCGAAACTGTCTCTGTCCCAAAGGCCTCGGGCGGGCGTTAGCGCAGAACCCGGTTCGGCACACGTTCGGCCTCTAGCGACATCCAGTCTGGCCAGCCGACCCATGTTTCGATGGCAAACAGCACAAGACAAACGGCAATCACCGCGCATACAAGCTTCACGCGCGCCGGGCTGGGCGGGTTGCGCGCCCAGCGTGCCATCCGCAAAAGATGTTGCCAGTTCACGCCTCGGGAAACCGCACCTTCCCGATATAGGGCAGGTTGCGATTGCGCTGTGCGTAATCGATGCCATAGCCGACCACGAATTCATCCGGGATCGAAAACCCGATCCAATCGGCCGCCACATCAGCTTCGCGTCGAGACGGCTTGTCGAGCAGGGCAATCGTCCGCAACCGCCCCGGATTGCGCGATTCGAGCAGCCCCACCACGTGTTTCAGCGTATGTCCGGTGTCGACGATGTCTTCGACCACCAGCACATCCCGCCCTTCGATCTGGCCACGCAGGTCTTTGAGAATCCGCACCTCGCGGCTTGATTCCATCGCATCGCCATAAGACGACGCCTCAAGGAAATCGACCTCGACCGGCAGGTCCAGTTCGCGCACCAGATCAGCGATGAACACGAAACTGCCGCGCAGCAGACCGACGACCACCAGCTTGTTGGTGTCGCGGAATTCTTCCTTGATGGCGTGTGACAATTCCTCGATCCGGGCGGCAATGGCCTTGGCCGAGATCATTTCGTCGATGACATATGGACGCTCTGACATAGGTTTCCCTTGATTTTTCGCGCGCACAATACGACATCCCCCGCCACTGTCACGGTCAAAACAAAAGAGCAGATGCCCACACATTCCGAAACCCGCACCCTGCCGTACACGGCGCAACAGATGTACGATCTGGTCGCGGACGTGGCGAATTACCCGAAGTTTCTGCCTTGGACTGCCGCCGCGCGAATCCGCTCGCGCGAGGATCGGGGCGATCACGAGGAAATGCTGGCGGATCTGGTGATCAGCTTCAAAGTGTTCCGCGAACGCTTTGGCAGCCGCGTGGTTCTCTGGCCCGAACAACAGAAGATCGACACCGAATATCTGGATGGCCCGTTCCGCCACATGCATTCGAACTGGGCGTTCAAGGATGTGGATGGGGGTGTCGAAGTGACGTTCTTCGTCGATTTCGAATTCAAGAACCGCATCCTGCAGGGCGCGGCAGGCATGTTCTTTTACGAAGCCATGCAACGCATCGTCCGCGCCTTTGAGCGTCGCGCGGCAGAGCTTTACAGCTGAAACGCAAAAAGCGGGCTGTGAGGCCCGCTTTCCGTTTTGATGTTCATGCTGAAATCAGGAGGCGTGGTCGTATGCCCGTTCGCCGTGAACCATGATGTCGAGCCCCGAATTCTCGGTCTCCGCATCGACCCGCAGCGGCGTGATGGCTTTGACCACCAGCACGAGAACTACCGTCACCACCACGGTGAACACCCCGACAATCGCCAATGACCCCAACTGCGCGGCAAAGCTGCCTGCGCCGAAGACGGCGATCATGATCGTGCCAAAGATGCCGCCCACGCCGTGGACTGCGAACACATCCAGCGTGTCGTCGATCTTTAGCATGTTGCGGATCACGTTCACGGCTTCCTGACACAGCACACCCGCGATGGCCCCGATGATCAGCGCCTCAATCGGGCCGACAAAGCCCGAAGCCGGGGTGATAGAGGCAAGCCCCGCGATCGTGCCGGTGACCATGCCCACTAGTGACGCCTTTCCGAACTTCACCTTTTCCCAAAGCGCCCATGTCAGCGACGCAGTCGCAGCCGAGATATGCGTGACCGTCAGTGCCATCGCGGCACCGCCATCTGCAGCCAATTGCGACCCGCCATTGAAGCCGAACCAGCCGACCCAGAGCATTGCTGCACCCAGCATCACATAGCCGGGATTGTGGGGCGGGGTGACGCGATTCTTGCGCGGCCCAAGGAACACTGCGATGATCAGCGCGGCGATGCCCGCAGTTTCGTGAACCACGATGCCACCTGCAAAATCGCGCACGCCGGTTTCGCCAAAGATGCCACCATCGGCCAGAAACCCGCCGCCCCAGACCCAATGCACCACCGGTGCGTAGCACAGCAGCATCCACAGCGCCGAGAAGAGCAGCACAAAGCCAAAGCCCACACGTTCGACATAGGCACCAACGATCAGGGCAGGGGTGATAATGGCGAAGGTCATCTGGAAGGCGAAGAACAGAACCTCAGGCAACGTGCCTGACAGATCGTCAGTTCCGACGCCCATCAGGAACATCTTGCCCAAGCCGCCCCAATAGGCGTTGCCATCACCAAACGCGATGGAATACCCGAGGGCGAGCCACAGAACGCTCATCAAACAGGCAATTGCATAGCAATGCATGAACACGCTCAGCACATTTCGCGCGCGCACCAGCCCACCATAAAACAGGGCAAGCCCCGGTAGCGTCATGAAGAGCACAAGCGCTGTTGCCACGATTATCCAGGCCGTATCGGCTCCGTTCATCTGTCCCATCCTTTGATTTGGCGTTGTTGCGCGTGGTCAAAGCGGATCAGGTTCGCGGAAAAAAGAGGCAAAACTGCAAACGCACTGCCCGAAATTCATGCAGACATGGTTTTGTTTAAATATTGTGCAAAAAGGAGGGCGTTTGCGCAATAAAGCGTCACAACCTGCGCAGCGCTGCGACCAACAAAGACAGTGCCTCGTCCCTTGCAGCCGCCCGGACATTGGCCCGGCCAAGCGCGCCGAAGTCGATGGTTTTCGTCTGGACGCCCTGCGTCGTCGCCAGCCCGAAACAGACGCGTCCCTCGGGTTTGAACTCCGATCCGCCGGGTCCCGCAATTCCGCTGATCGACACCGCCACATCGGCCCGGGCCGCAGCCAACGCCCCCAGCGCCATTTCCCGCGCAACCTCTTCAGACACCGCGCCATGGGCATCCAAAGTGGCGGGCGACACACCCAGCATCTCGACTTTCGCTTGGTTCGAGTAGGTCACGAATCCCCGCTCGAACACCGCTGACGACCCGGCCACATCGGTGATCGCGGCTGCGACCATGCCGCCTGTGCAGCTTTCGGCGGCCGTCACGGTTACGCCAGCCGCATCGGCTAGCTGCAACAGCTCTTCCGCCAAAGCCAAGGTCACATCAGCACCAGATGGAACAGCGCCGCCAAGGCCGCCACACCGATGGCTGCGAACACACCCGCGATCACGTCGTCCAGCATCACACCCAACGCGTCGCCGCGGGCATCGGCCCGTCCCACCAGCCAAGGCTTCCAGATGTCGAACAGCCGGAACAGCACGAAGGCGGCGATCCAGCCAGGGTACAGCGCCAGCAGGTCCGCCGACATGCGCGACGCCCCGTAAGCCACTGGAAACAGAGCAATCCACTGGCCGACCACCTCGTCCACGACGATATAGGACGGGTCGTGATCCTCTTGCTCTTTGGTGATCTCGCGCGTCGCGATCCAGCCGGACATGAAGACAAAGAAGGTCAGGTTCACCAAAAGCCAGAACCCGCCGATCGACAGAACCGCGTAAGCGACGGGCAGGGCGGCCAAGGACCCCCACGTGCCGGGGGCGGGCTTGAGATACCCAACACCAAAGAAGGTCGCGATCAGCTTGTTCATGCCGACACCAGTGCGGCCGTTGCCAGCGCCGCGATTTCTTCGCCGCGCCCGGTGAAGCCCAGTTTCTCGGATGTTGTGGCCTTGACCGAAATATCCGCGACCGGCAGATCCATGATGTCGGCCAACGCCGCGCGCATCGCGTCGGCATGGGGCCCGATCTTGGGGAATTCGCAGACCAGCGTGCAATCCACGTTGCTGATCACGAATCCCGCATCCCGCGCCATCTGCACCGCGTGTTTGAGGAAGATCTCGCTCGCCGCGCCTTTCCACTGCGGGTCCGAAGGGGGGAAGTGACGCCCGATGTCACCCGCCGCCAACGCGCCATAGATCGCATCGGTGATCGCGTGCATCCCGACATCCGCATCGGAATGGCCCATAAGCCCATGATCATGCGGAACTTTTACACCGCACAGGAAAACGTGATCGCCCGCCCCGAACTTGTGAACGTCATACCCATTGCCAAGCCGCACTCTCATTTGCACATCCCTTGAAGTGTTATGGCTTGTCTAAGGTTTGTCCTGAGCCTGTGCAATCTCCCCGGCTGCCCTGCACAATAATTAGGCATGTGCGTTTTGTTGGTCTGTTTTTCAGGCTATTATCATTGAATGGCATGCGACCACAGCGTAGCTCAAATTCATCAATCAAGGATTGCAGCGGTGACACCGTCGGTTCCACTAAACCTGATTTCGCCTCCCGTGATGCTGGCCCCGCTTGCCGGCATCACTGATTTGCCGTTCCGAACGCTGGTGTCGCGTTTCGGGGCCGGGCGCGTTGTCTCCGAGATGATCGCCAGCGGTGAATTCCTGACGGCGCGCCCCGGATCGCGCGAAAAGGCGGAACTGGGGGCAGGGATCGCCAACACCTCGGTGCAGCTTGCCGGCCGGACACCCGAAGCGATGGCCGAAGCGGCCCGCATGGTCGAAGGCATGGGCGCGCAGGTGATCGACATCAACATGGGCTGCCCGGCGAAAAAGGTTGTCGGCGGGTATTCCGGATCTGCCCTGCTGCGCGATCTCGACCACGCCTGTCGACTGATCGAGGCAGTGGTAGGTGCCGTGAATGTTCCTGTCACTCTCAAAACGCGGTTGGGGTGGGACGACGCAACGCACAACGCCGCCGAACTGGCACAGCGCGCCGAAGCGTTGGGAATCGCGATGATCGTCATTCACGGCCGCACCCGTTGTCAGTTCTACAAGGGTCACGCAGACTGGGCCGCCATCCGGCATATCAAGGACGCGGTGTCGATCCCGGTCATCGCCAATGGCGATATCGTTGACACCGCCACGGCGCGCAAAGCGCTTGCGCAAAGCGGCGCCGACGGTGTGATGGTCGGACGCGGGGCGCAGGGCAAACCTTGGGTTTTGGCGCAGATCGCGGGGGACATCTTTGGCACACCCAAGCCAGACATCCCCAAAGGCCACGCGCTCGTGGACATGGTGGCCGGTCACTACGAAGCGATGCTTGATTTCTACGGCGTTGATCTGGGCAACCGCGTCGCGCGAAAACATCTGGGCTGGTACATGGACGACGCGGGAACCGTGCCGACCCTGCGCAAGTCGATCCTGACCGCCAAAGCCGCGAAAGACGTCCTCTCTGCCTTGCCGGACGCGCTTTTGACCGATGTGAGGCAAGCTGCATGAGCGAGCACGGGTCCGATGATGTCGAAATGGTGGATGAGCGGCTGATCTGGTCGTCTCTGCCTGTTCCCGCGATCATCATCGACAGCGATGAAAACATCTTTGACATGAACCCCGCGGCTGAAGGGTTCATGAACAACTCGGCCAAATGGTTGAAGGGCCAGCCCATCTGGGACCGCCTGACCGTCGATGCGCCGATGGAAAACAGTCTGGTCCGTGCCCGGGCGAACGGTACACCGCTTTTCGTCAATGATGTGGATGTTGGCACGGGCAACCGTCCGCCGCTGGTCTGCAACCTGCAATTCGCGCCGGTACAAGGCATGGAAGGCTGCATGATCCTGCTCATCAGCCCGCGCGAATTGGCGGGCCGCGTGAACCAGAGCCAGTCCGTCAAATCCGCTGCCAAATCCGCCATCGGCATGGCCGAGATGCTGGCACATGAAATCAAGAACCCGTTGGCCGGCATCACAGGAGCGGCGCAGCTTCTGAGCATGAACCTCAGCAATGGGGATCTGGAACTGACTGATCTCATCGTGGCCGAAACCCGCCGGATCGTGAAGCTGCTGGAACAGGTCGAGCAATTCGGCAACCTCTCGGCACCCGAACGCAAGCCGGTCAACCTGCACGATGTGCTCGACCGCGCCCGTCGCTCGGCTTTGCTGGGCTTTGGCGCGCATATGAAGATCATAGAGGATTACGACCCCTCGCTGCCGCTGGCCTTGGGGGATGCGGACCAATTGCTTCAGGTGGTCCTGAACCTCATCAAGAACGCGTCCGAGGCGGCAGACCCCAAAACAGGCGGCACCATTCGCCTGCACACCTATTACGAACACAGCTACAGCCTGCGTCGTGCCGATGGCACCGGCCAGTCCCTGCCGCTTCAGGTCGAGGTGATCGACGACGGCCCCGGCCTGCCGCCTGACATCAGGGGTGACGTGTTCGATCCCTTCGTCTCGGGGCGTGAAAACGGCACCGGCCTTGGCCTCGCACTGGTAAGCAAGATCATCTCGGATCACGACGGATGGGTCGCTGTTGACAGCGTTCCCGGAAAAACCCGCTTTCGCATTTCGCTGCCGCAGGCACCGCGAAAACAAAAGGAGTCTAACTGATGGATGGTACGGTACTTGTCGCGGATGATGATCGCACGATCCGCACGGTTCTGACACAGGCCCTGACGCGGGCCGGGTGCAAGGTGCACGCGACCTCGTCGCTGACCACGCTGATGCGCTGGGTGGCCGAAGGCAAAGGCGACGTGGTGATTTCGGACGTGATCATGCCCGACGGCAATGGGCTCGAGATGCTGCCCAAGATCAGCCAGGACCGCCCCGATCTGCCGGTCATCGTGATTTCGGCGCAGAACACGATCATGACCGCCATTCAGGCCGCCGAGGCCGAGGCGTATGACTATCTACCCAAACCGTTCGACCTGCCGGATCTGATGAAGCGCACAGCCAAGGCGCTCGATTCCCGCAGCCGGGTATCCCGACCTTCGCCCGACCGGGTGATCGACGATGCGCCTGACGATCTGCCGCTGATCGGCAAGACACCCGCGATGCAGGCGCTCTACCGTCTGGTCGCCAAGGTGATGAACACCGATCTGCCTGTGCTGATCTGCGGCGAATCCGGCACCGGCAAATCGCTGATCGCCCGCGCGCTGCACGACTTTTCCGACCGCCGATCCTTGCCGTTCATCACGGTCACGGCCAGTGACCTTTCCGATATCGAAGGCCCGGCGCGCATACTCGCCCGGGTACGCGGCGGTACGCTTCTGATCGACGAACTGGCCGATGTCCCGGACGAGGTGCAGGCCCGCATCGTACGCATGATGGACGGACCCGGCGAACATGTGCCCCGCTTCATCGCCACCAGCCAGTCCGATCCGGGACAGGGCATCGCGGACAGCGGTGTGCGCGAAGACCTGTATTACCGCATCAGCGGGGCCACAATCTCGGTGCCGTCCTTGCGCGAACGGGTCGATGACATTGCGCTCTTGTGCGAACATTTCCTTGCCCGTGCCGAACGCGACGGCGGGGCCAAGCGGTTTCTGTCCGAAGACGCCGCCGACCTGTTCCGCGCCTACAGTTGGCCCGGCAACGTGCGGCAGTTGGAAAACGTGGTCCGCCGTTTGAGCCTGACCTCCCGCGCTGACGAAATCACGCGCGCCGAAGTCGAGAACGTTCTGGGCAACCAGCCGGAAACCGGCCCCGTCCTGCGCGGTGGTGACAGTGAAAAACTCAGCACGTCGGTCGCCCGCCATCTGCGCCGGTATTTCGATTTGCACGGCACGATGCTGCCGCCACCGGGCCTCTATCCGCGAATCTTGCGCGAGATCGAGGCTCCGATGATCGAAATCGCGTTGGAAGCGACCGGTGGAAATCAGGCCAAGTGCGCGGATTTGCTGGGCATTAATCGAAATACGCTCAGAAAGAAGATCACCGACCTCGATATTCAGGTGACACGCCGCCGCAAGTTGATGTAAAACTGCCACATAATAGTGTTCTGGCGGTGACGCAGTAGGCCTGAAACACAACATATGGCGGTAGCCGGGCTGCGCGGCACATCTAGGCGGGGGTTGGCTGTGGCCACCTGGGCACGCTCGTGGAATTGGACCCGGTTGAACCGGATGCGTCGGCAACGGCGCTATCAGAACGCCATGACCCTTGGTCTGGTGCTGCTGGGGCCTGTTCTTGCCATTGCGACGATTCTTGTTCTTGGGCCGCTCGACACCGGGACCGGGGCGCAATTCAACCTGCGTCTGGTGCTTCTGGCCGACCTCATCTACGTGCTGTTGCTGGCCGCTCTGGTCCTCAGTCGTGTGGTCAACCTGATCGCCGCCCGGCGCGCCAAATCCGCAGGGTCGCGGCTGCATCTGCGACTGACGGGGGCATTCGCGCTGATGGCGCTGTTGCCCACGATCACCGTAGCCGTCTTTGCTGTTCTCACCATCAATATCGGTCTTGAGACATGGTTCTCCGAGCGGGTGCGCAACGTTGTCGGCGCCTCCCTGTCTGCCGCCGAAGCCTATGAGCAGGAACACCGCGATGGCCTGACACAGGATGCGCAGGCATTGGCCGCGTTCCTTGATGCCAACCGCCGCGCCACCTTCATCATGGATGACGGTGAATTGCGCCAGGCGCTCAGCCAGGGTCAGGCGCAGATCCAGCGCGGGTTGCGCGAGGCTTATGTCATTGACGGGGCGGGCGAAATCCGAGCAAGGGGCGAAGGATCCTATCTCTTCGACTTTGAACGCCCGTCTGCAGATGTTTTCGCCGAAGCAATGGCAATCGGGTTTGCGCTTGTTCAGGATTGGGACAACAACGAGTTGCGTGCGCTGATCCCGCTGCGGGCCTTTACCGACCGGTATCTTTACATCACGCGCGAAGTGGATGGCCAAATCCTAAATCTGCTCGACGACACGCAGGAAACGGCCCGCTTTTACCAGCAGCAGGAAAACGACCGCGGCCGCGTTCTGTTTGATTTTGCGCTGCTCTACCTTGGCTTTGCCTTCCTGTTGATCCTCGCCGCTATCTGGCTGGGCCTGTGGTTTGCAGAGCGTCTTAGCCGCCCTGTGGGCCGGTTGACTGGGGCGGCACAGCGCGTCGGGGCGGGCGATCTGGATGTGAAGGTGCAGGAAGAGGACGGCGACGATGAAATCGCCATGCTGGGCCGCTACTTCAACCAGATGACGCGCCAGCTCAAAGGGCAGCGTGAGACGTTGCTCGACAACACGCGCCAGATCGAACGACGGCAGCGCCTGTTCGATTCCGTTCTGACTTCCGTGACCTCGGGCGTTGTCGGGCTTGACGCGGGTGGTCGCGTGACCTTCGTCAACCGCTCTGCCGAGCGGCTGCTGGCGTGGCAGGAAAACCAGCGCAGCGTTGAAATCACCGTCGCTGTCCCCGAGTTCGGACCTTTGTTCGAACGGCTGCGGGAACAGGGCATCGAAACCGCGCAGGAGGAAATCAAGGTCAGCCGGGCGGGTCGGCTGGAAAATCTGCTGGTGCGGCTGTCCACGCGGCGGCGCGAGGATGGTGGGCTTGAAGGCTACGTGATCGCCTTTGATGATGTGACCGATCTGGTCAGCGCGCAGCGGATGGCCGCATGGGGCGATGTCGCCCGGCGCATCGCGCATGAAATCAAGAACCCGCTCACGCCCATCCAGCTTTCCGCCGAACGCATCCGTCGCAAGTTTCGCCGTGTGCTTGGGACCGAGGATGCCGAAAGTCTCGAACAGCTGACCGAGGTGATTGTCCGTCAAACCAATGACTTGCGGCGCATTGTTGACGAGTTCTCCAAGTTCGCGCGCATGCCGGAGCCGGAACGCAAACCCGAAGACATCGTTGATATCCTGCGCAGCGTTGTTCTTTTGCAGGAAGCCGGGCAGCCCAATGTGTCTTTCGTGACCGACATGCCGGAAGACGGTATCCCGGCCGAAATCGACGCGACGATGATCGGTCAGGCCTTTACGAATCTCATCAAGAACGCAGGGGAAGCGATTGAAAGTTATATCGAAACAGGCCCCGAGGGAGCGGTGTCCCCACAGATCCGCGTGTCCTGTGTGACGATGGAAGACGCGGCCGAGATCCGCATTTCCGACAACGGCATTGGTCTGCCCGAAGATCCGTCACGGCTGTTCGAGCCTTATGTGACCACACGTGAAAAAGGCACGGGTTTGGGTTTGCCGATCGTAAAGAAGATCATCGAAGAACACGGCGGGACACTGACGCTGGAACCGGCTGAGCCATTTGACGACAGCGGCCGGCGTGGGGCGATGGCAGTTATCCGCCTGCCTATTCTGGTGTCTCTGAAAATAGAGAACGAAATCAACGTTCTGGAACTGGATGCGGGCTCCGAAGACGACCGCAAGACGTGATGTAGAGAAAGACAAGGGTGAGGTTATGAGCGATATACTGATTGTAGACGACGAACGCGACATCCGCGAACTGATCGGTGACATCCTTGAAGACGAAGGATACACAACCCGGCTTGCCGGAAACTCGTCCGAGGCCATGGCCGAGATCAATGCAGAAGAACCATCGCTGCTGATCCTCGATATCTGGCTCAAAGACAGCAAGATGGACGGGATCGACATCCTGAAAACCGTCAAACGGGACAACCCGGATGTGCCGGTGGTGATCATTTCAGGCCATGGCAACATCGAAATCGCGGTCGCTGCGATCAAGCAGGGCGCGTATGATTTCATTGAAAAACCGTTCAATATCGACCAGTTGCTGGTGGTCATCCGACGGGCGATGGAAACCAGCCGCCTGCGCCGCGAGAACAACAAGCTCAAGCGCCGCGAAACCGATGTGGCGCAGATGGTCGGTGAATGTGCAGCCTATCGTGGGCTGTTGTCCAACCTCGACAAGGTGACGAAATCCAATGGGCGCGTCTTGCTGTCGGGTCCTGCAGGCAGCGGCAAGGAAGTCGCGGCGCGCTACATCCACGCGCATTCGAACCGGGCGAGCGCTCCGTTCGTTACGGTAAACTGCGCCGGCGTGGCGCCCGAGACCATGGAGGCGGTGCTCTTTGGGCGCGAAACCCCCGAACGTGGGGTCGAGCCGGGGTTGCTGGAACAGGCGCATGGCGGCGTGATCTATTTCGATGAAGTGGCCGACATGCCTATCGGCACGCAGTCCAAGATTCTGCGCGTGCTGGTGGATCAGCAATTCCAGCGCGTCGGTGGGGCGGACAAGGTGCGGGTGGATCTGCGGGTGATCTCGTCCACCAACCGCGATCTGCAGGCCGAGATCGCGGCGGGCACCTTCCGCGAAGAACTGTATCACCGTCTGAACGTCGTGCCGATCTCCGTGCCCAGCCTTGAGGATCGGCGCGAGGATATTCCGATGCTGGCGGCGCATTTCATTGACCTCTTCAACCAGACGCAGGGGCTGCCGAAGCGCGGTCTCAGCCCGGATGCGGTGGCGCTGTTGCAGACGATGGTCTGGCCCGGCAACGTGCGGCAGCTCAAGAACCTGATCGAGCGGGTCCTGATCCTTGGTGACGGCACCGGCGACATCGCGGCGCGGGAATTGCCGCAGGACACGGCCACAGCCGACGATGAAGAGGGGCGCGTGGTCCTGTCGGGCACGCTGGCCACTATGCCGCTGCGCGAGGCACGCGAGGCGTTCGAGCGGGAATACCTGCTCACCCAGATCAACCGCTTTGGCGGCAATATCAGCCGCACGGCGAGCTTTGTGGGAATGGAGCGCAGCGCGCTGCATCGGAAGCTGAAGTCGCTTGGGGTGGTCACTGGCTCCAAATCCGGCGGGCGGGTGGCCTATCTCGAGGATGAGGTGGAAGAGGCGTCGTAAGGGATTATCTGTCCGGATGTCGAAACGAACCGGGTTTTCACCATGCGACATCTGATTTTGGCCTCTGCCGTGGCCCTGATGACGACCGCCGGGGTGGCGGGGGCGCAGGGCACGCGGCAGATCGACCGCTCGGGCGTGGACCGGGCGGCGTGGGAGTTTGCACAGGAGCTGAACACCGCCGATGCGTTTCAGGCCTATCTGGAGGCATTTCCCGAAGGGGTGTTTCGCAGCGAGGCGGAGGCGCAGCTCTTTGCGCTGCGTCCTGACCTCGCGCCGCAGCCGGAGCCAGAGCCAGAGCCGCAACCCGAACCGCCGCGCACATCGTTGGTGCTGGTGAACCCACCGCAGGCGACCTGTACCGTCTGTCCGCGCATGGTGCGCATTCCTGGGGGCGACACGGTGATGGGGTCGGAGCAGGGAGGGGCCGAGGGGCCGCGCACCAGCCAGACCATCGCGGCGTTCGAGATTGCGGCGACCGAGATCACGGTGGGCGACATGCGCGCCTTCGAGGAGGCGACGGGGACGCGGACGGGGCGGTCCTGTTTTGTCTGGACAGCGGAAGGGCGGTTGCGGTCGCGGGACGGGGCCTATTGGGGCGCGCCGGGGTTTGACGTGACCGACGATCATCCGGCGGCCTGTATCAACTGGGATGATGCGATGGCCTATGTGGATTGGCTCAACGACGAAGACCCGCGCGGCGGGTGGCGGCTCGCGTCGGAGGCGGAATTCGAATATGCGGCGCGTGGCACGCTGGATCAGGACTACCCGTGGCCCGGTGGGCTGGGGGTGATCTGCCAGCGGGTGAACGGGGCAGGGGCGGAGAGCCGGTTCCGGCACCGCAACAACGCCTGCAATGACGGGACCGAGGCTCCGGTGCCGGCGGGGGTGTTCCCGGTCAACCCGTACGGGCTGTCGCACATGATCGGGAACCTGTGGGAATGGACGGCGGATTGCTGGAACGGATCGCATCGCGGGGCCCCGGCGGACGGGGCGGCGCGGACGACGGGCACGTGCGACAGCCGGGTGCTGCGGGGCGGATCCTGGGACGATCCGCCGGAGAACCTCCGGGTCAGCTATCGGGTGGGTATCCCCAAGACCCGCCGCCAGGCCAATGTCGGCTTCCGCGTGGCGCGGGATCTCGCTCCGGGCGGATAGGACCGTTTTGGCCCTATTGTTTCGCGCGCGAAACATTGGGTCCGATCTGGACCTATTAAGGGTTTGGTAAGGTTTGGGGATGGATGTATGCGGCATCTAATGGGAAGCGCAGATTTTGCACCGTTTTAAGGGCTGGTCAAATCTGTGACATTGCTGCACTAGGCGCTGCATCAGATTTGACATAGGATTTCCGAAAAAAGACCATTTGGTTGAGGTACACATGTCCATCCAGATTAATCCAATAATACTGATCTGGGCACGCGAGACTGCAGGTTTCACTCTGGAGGACGCTGCTTCCAAGATATTCAGTGACGGCGTGAATGCTACGGCTGCCGAAAAATTGGCTGCAATGGAAGCAGGCGAGAAGCAACCGACTAGAACGCAGTTGGCGAAATTTGCGCAAGTTTATAAACGACCCTTGTTGGCCTTCTATATGGCTGAGCCGCCTCGCAAGGGACAGCGTGGTCAAGACTTTCGTCAAAGCCCTGACGAACGTACGAAGCGTGAAAATGCGATGCTGGATGCTTTGCTGAGAGACGTAAAAGCCAGACAGGAAGCAGTTCGTGACTTAATACTTGATGATGATGATTTTCATGAGCATGAGTTCGTCGGCTCTATGACAATTAGCACTCCAATTGCCACAGTGGTCGAGTCTATCAGTGAGACGTTAGGTTTCGATCACCGAGATAGAAATTTGCGTCGAGGTGAACCTGTCAAATTATTTAAAACACTTCGGGCTGCAGCAGAAGACATAGGCATCTTTGTGTTGCTACTATCTGATTTAGGCTCTTATCACTCCACGATACCCTCTAGCGTCTTTCGAGGGTTTGCGATTGCTGAC
Source organism: Marivita sp. (assembly GCF_048006345.1). Lineage (GTDB taxonomy): Bacteria > Pseudomonadota > Alphaproteobacteria > Rhodobacterales > Rhodobacteraceae > Marivita. The sequence goes on from NZ_CP180351.1 coordinate 1,031,738, forward strand.
GAAGTCGCGCCATTTATAGTGATAAATGCGAAGGAAGCGAAAACCTCTCGTTCATTCACGCTGTTGCACGAAATTGCGCATATCTGGTTAGGCGCGACTGGGGTGAGTGGGCAAGCATATGCTGGGGATCCGACAACACACGAGGCGAAAGTCGAACAATTCTGTAACGATGTCGCTGGTGAATTTCTTTTGCCATCCGAGTATTTTGATGCAGATATGATTTCTTTTGATCCTGGCAATGCTGAAGCAGCCGAGAAGATCATTGATGGTTTTGCATATAAATGGTCTGTCAGTGGGCCGATGGTCGCCTATAAGCTATACCGCATGAACAAGCTGACATCTAAAGCTTATTTGACTCTCAGGTCGCTATACCATGTCCGGTGGCAAGCTGCACTTGAAGTGCAAAAGAGTAAGCAAAAAGATGGAGATGGGCCTAATCCCAATGTTGTCAAAGCGCACAACCTTGGCGATGCCCTGTTGGGTGTTGTCTATCGAAGTGTACGTACAAATGCATTGACGTATACTAAAGCGGCAAATCTTTTGGGCTCAAAGGCAAATAGTGTCGAGACACTATTGCGTGGGTATGAAAGTAAATTGAATAGGTCTGGCTTCATCAGTGAGTTGACTTAATGTTTCTCATTGATGCCAACGTCCTTATTGCGGCTAAAAACCTTTATTATCCTTTAGATAGGATTCCTCAGTTTTGGGAATGGCTTATTGAAATGGGTGAAGCCGACAAAATAAAAATTCCTAGAGAAATACATGATGAAATCAGCGAAAGAGATAATCCGCTAGGTGATTGGGCGCGTGATAGCATCACAAAGGATGCATTATTGCTGATGGAGGATCCTGATCCTGCGTTCGTGCAACGCGTTGTCAAACAAGGATATGATGGTGATAACCCACAGTTCAATGATAGTGAGTTGGAAAAGATAGGTCGCGACGCCTTTATCATTAGCTATGCTCTAGCGGACGCAAAGCGAGTTATAGTAACAAAAGAAGTATCAAGGCCGAACAGACGAATGGGCAACCGGCATATACCCGACGCATGCAATGATTGCGGTGTGAGTTGGTGTTCAGATTGGGAAATGTACACATCCCTTGATTTTAATCTACGTCGCTAAATTCGTTATACAACGCAATCTCCGTATGAGTTTTTGCGAACTCAATCGGTTTGTTTAAAATTAGGGGTAGGATGCGTGATGTCACGCACCTTGTTTGGCGATGACGGTGCGTGCGAGCACGCACCCTACGGGCTCGTCGGTTGCGCCTCCACGGCAGCAGACTGCCTTCATCGAAGCATAGTGCGGCCTGCTCTCGCTAGGATCGCGGTGCCATGGTCGGGCAGGTCAACAAGATCAAACAGCGCTGGCAGAGCGGGCCGGCCTGTTATGCGACGTCCTGCTCTTTGTCACTGTCGCCGTAATGGGACTTGATCACCTCAACGAGGCTTTCAGCCGCTCCGCTGTCCGACAGCATCCTGCGGGCGCTTTCGATATCCGTGAGACCGGGAAGGCTCTTCATGTGCTTTCCTTCGATATGAGCGAGACCCATTGACCACTGGCCGAAATCGCGTTGCGGGACCTCTCTCTCCATCAACGTGGTGAACTGCGTGTGGCGCGGGTCACGCGCGATCTTCTCGAAGAGAGCCATCACCTTATCCTTGGGCCCTTCAAGAACCTGGACAAAGGAATCGCCGTCGAACAGGAGCAGTCCGGTCACGTCATTGAAATGATTGTTGATCTGCGCCTTGATCAGCAATTCGCGCACTTCACTCAGGGGCATGGAGCGGGTTGGCTGGCTGAAATAGACGATCTGGTGCAATGTGTCTTCGGTCTGCATTCCGGTACCTTTTTATGTGCCCTCTGATGCGAGGCGTGTCCGTTCCCTTGGTAAGGTAACGGTCGGCGGACCCTCGTTTATAGAAATGCGCCTGAAATATCTCTGCCTCCGTTCTCCGTTCTCCGGTGTCTTGGGGGCGTGCCCGCGATCGGCGACGCGCCCGACGTTCCTGAGGGCGCTGGTCGGTTCACGGTCGGACGGTCCAGCCTGCTGCCAATTGACCCCACTCCGGACCTCTGCCACACAGAAGACTGCGTTACAGCCAAGGGGCCCGACTGCGGGCGCGGGATATGAAAGTTATCATCTGCGGAGCGGGACAGGTCGGCTGGCAGATCGCGCGGCACCTTTCGGGCGAGCGCAATGACGTCACGGTCGTGGACAACAACCCCGATCTGGTGCGCCGGGCGACGGATGCGCTGGATGTGCAGGGAATTGCGGGGTTTGCCTCGTATCCGGATGTTCTGGAGCAGGCCGGGGCGCGGGATGCGGACATGATCATCGCGGCGACCCATTCGGACGAGGTCAACATGGTGACCTGCCAGGTGGCGCATTCGGTGTTCTCGATCCCGCGCAAGATCGCGCGGCTGCGGTCCAAGAGCTATCTGACGGCGATCTATTCCGACCTCTACCGCCGCGATCACATGCCCATCGACGTGGTGATCAGCCCCGAGATGGAGGTGGCCGAGGCGGCGCTGCAGCGGCTGAACGCGCCTGCCGCTTTTGACACGGAAAAGTTCCTCGATGGCGAGGCGGCGCTGATGGGTCTGACCATCGACGACGACTGCCCGATCGTGAACACGCCGCTGAAACAGCTGACGGACCTCTTCTCGACCCTGCGGAGCATCGTGGTGGGCATCCGGCGGGATGGCACTCTGTTTGCGCCGGAATCGAATGACCAGATCTTCGCGGGCAATTCCTGTTACGTGATGTCCCATATCGAGGACGTGCGGCGGACTCTGGAGATTTTCGGCAAGACCCATCACAAGCAGGAGCGGGTGGTGATCATCGGCGGCGGAAATGTCGGGCTGATGGTGGCGAAGGATCTCGAACAGCGTGCCGACCGGGTGCGGGTCAAGGTGATCGAACGCAACCGCAAGAACGCAGAACGCGCGGCCGAGGCGTTGGAGCGGACGATTGTTCTGAATGGCGACGGCTTGGACGTTGCGCTGCTGGCCGAGGCCAATATCGAGCGCGCGGATGCGGTTCTGTGTGTGACCGATGACGACAAGGTCAACATGCTGGCCGCCGTGCGCGCCAAGTCCGAAGGCTGCCGGATGGCGATTGCTTTGATCAACGACCCGACGCTTGAGCCGCTGATGGAGCCTTTGGGGATCGACGCCTATATCAACCCGCGCTCGGTCACGGTGAGTTCGATCCTCAAGCATTTCCGCCACGGGCGGGTGCGCGCGGTCTATTCCATCGGCGATGCGGAGGCCGAGGTGATCGAGGCGGAGGTGCTGTCGACCTCGCCGATGGCCGGGCAGAAGCTGCGCGACATCGATTTTCCCGAAGGTGTGCTGGTCGGTGCTGTGCGCAAGGCGGGCAAGGTGAGGCGTCCTGTCGGGTCGATGGTGATCGAGGAGGGGGACCAGGTGGTGCTCTTCACGCTGGCCAAGGACGTGCCTGAGGTCGAACGCCTGCTCCAGGTGTCGATCGACTTCTTCTGATCCGATGGCGCTGCTCTATCGCCTGCCGCTGTTGTTGCTGCTGACGGGGATCGCATCTGCGTCGATGATCGTGCCGGCGGTTGTGGCGCTCTGGGCCGAGGCATTCCGGGATGCGCGGTCGTTCTTCTATTCGGGATTGGTGGGGCTGATCCTGTGCGCCCTGATCGCGCTGGCGCTGGCGAACCGACCGCACAACCGCAACGCCATCCGGCAACTGGTCGCTCTGTTGGGCAGTTTCGTGATCCTGCCCGCGGTACTGGCGGTTCCGTTCTACGAATCGATTCAGACCACGACGTTTCTGAATGCCTATCTCGATATGGTGTCGAGCCTGACCACGACCGGGCTGCCGCTGTTCGCCCCGGAGCGGTTGTCCATGGCCGAGCATCTGTGGCGCGCACAGGTTGCGTGGATGGGCGGGTTGCTCATGTGGGTGGCGGCGGCGGCGATTCTCGCGCCGTTGAACCTTGGCGGGTTCGAGGTGGCCTCATTGGGAGAGCCGGGGCAGGATGTGGTTGCCGGGGCTGCGCGGCGGGATACCGCCAATCCGGCCAGCCGTCTTGCGCGCAGCGCCGTTGTTCTGGTTCCGTCCTACGCGCTTTTGACGCTGGCGCTTTGGGTTCTGCTATTGGTCGCGGGCGACGCGCCATTCGTGGCTCTGATCCATGCAATGAGCGTGATGTCCACGTCGGGCATTTCGCCTGTCGGTGGCCCAGAAGGGGCAAGCAGTGGGATCGCAGGCGAAGCGATCATGGCGGTGTTTCTGCTGTTCGCCCTGTCGCGTGTGACGTTTTCCAAGGACACCAACACGGCCCAGAGGGCCGGTTTGTTCTATGATCCTGAATTTCGTCTGGGCATGGCCATCGTGCTTGCGATCCCAACTCTGCTTGTGCTGCGCCATTTCGTGGCTGCCTTGGATATTGGCGACCAGAACAACGTTCTGGCGGCTTTGCGGGCGTTCTGGGGCGCGGCTTTCACGGTATTGTCGTTCTTGACCACACATGGCTATTCCAGCGTCGATTGGATCGACGCACAGGCCTGGTCGGGGTTGGAAACGCCAGGGCTCATCCTGATGGGCCTCGCGCTGATCGGTGGCGGAGTGGCGACCACGGCGGGCGGGGTCAAGCTGATGCGCGTTTTCGCGCTGCTGGTGAACGGCATGCGCGAGGTGGATCGTCTGGTCCATCCCTCGTCCGTTGGGCGTTCTGGTCTCGTGTCGCGCCGCACCCGCCGGGAAGGGGCCTTTATCGCCTGGGTGTTCTTCATGATCTTTGCCATCACGCTGGCGGCAACCACCGTAGCGTTTTCAGCCTTTGGTATCCCGTTCGAGCAGTCACTTGTGCTGGCGGTGGCCAATCTGTCGAATTGCGGGCCACTGGTCGATGTGGTTCAGGCCGGGCGTCTCACGCTGATCGAACTGGGGCCCGGACCCAAGGCAATCGCCGCCATTGCAATGATCATGGGACGCCTTGAAATGCTGGCACTTGTGGTGATTTTGACACCAGATCTTTGGCGCGATTGAGCCTTGTCGGCACACTTGCCGAAATTCCTTGTTTTTCCACTGGAATTTACGTGAGTGCCAAGACATAGTGACGTCAAATCACGACCTACGGCGCGACAAAAGCAAGAATAAAGGCTAATTTTATGGCATCTGATAAGCAGAACCTTCAGGACGCATTTCTCAATCACGTCCGCAAAACAAAGGTGCCGGTGACTGTTTTCTTGATCAACGGCGTGAAATTGCAGGGTGTGATCACCTGGTTCGATAACTTTTGTGTGCTCCTGCGCCGGGATGGCCAATCGCAGCTTGTCTACAAGCATGCCATTTCGACGATTATGCCGGCACAGCCGATCAATCTGTATGACGGCGAAGGCGACAATTGAAAGAACACAAGGCGCATGTGACCCCGGCATGGGTCCTGCATCCTGACATCACCAGCGACCGGTCCCGGCGATCGGCAAAATCGGCTTTGGCCGAAGCTGTTGCTTTGGCTGCGGCTTTGCCCGGGCTCGAAGTGAAGGGCAGCAATGTCGTTCGATTGCCCAAGCCACATGCCGGAGCCCTGTTCGGGTCGGGCAAGATCGAAGAACTGAAAACGATCTTCAAGGAAAACGAGATCGAGCTGGTTCTGGTGGATGGTCCGGTCTCGCCCGTGCAGCAGCGCAATCTTGAAAAGACGTGGGGTGTCAAACTGCTTGATCGGACCGGTCTGATCCTTGAGATCTTCAGCGACCGGGCCGCGACACGCGAAGGGGTGCTGCAGGTCGAGATGGCGGCACTCACCTATCAACGCACGCGGCTGGTGCGGGCGTGGACCCACCTCGAACGACAGCGTGGTGGTCTTGGGTTCGTTGGTGGACCCGGTGAAACCCAGATCGAAGCCGACCGCCGCGCCATCGACGAGCAATTGGTCAACCTGCGCCGACAGCTGGACAAGGTGGTCAAGACCCGCAGCCTGCACCGCGCGGCGCGGGCCAAGGTGCCGTATCCCATTGTGGCCTTGGTGGGCTACACCAACGCTGGGAAATCGACGCTGTTCAATCGGCTGACCGGGGCCGATGTGATGGCCAAGGACATGCTCTTTGCCACGCTTGACCCAACCATGCGGTCGGTCAAGCTGCCGGACGGGCCGGACGTGATACTCTCGGATACGGTGGGGTTCATCAGCGATCTGCCGACCGAACTGGTCGCTGCGTTTCGTGCCACGTTGGAAGAGGTGCTGGCCGCCGATCTGATCCTGCATGTCCGCGACATCAGCCATGCGGCGACGGAAGAACAGGCCAACGACGTGCGTGAGATCCTCAACTCGCTTGGTGTGACAGAGACCACGCCGCTTCTGGAAGTCTGGAACAAGATCGACGCGATGCCAGAGGAAGATCGCGTCGCAGCGGTTGCGCGCGCCGAACGGGACGACAGTGTCTTTGCAACCTCTGCATTGACGGGCGACGGGCTCGATGCGCTTCTGGCAGCGGTCAACCGCATCCTCGAAGGGGACCGCCGCGAAGACACGCTGCATCTGACCTTTGACGAAGGCCGCAAACGCGCATGGCTGTTTGACAAGGCGCTGGTGGAAGAAGAAACTCAGACCGATACAGGATACACGGTACGGGTTCGCTGGTCAGCGAAGGACGCGCGGCAGTTCGAGACATTGAAGTACTCGTAAAGTAGATTTGACCTTATACTGAATTGACTGGGTGGTTTCTGGTATGGTCAAGCCAAAATGTCTTGTTTTCGCTGCGCCTTTTGGTTTCGGACCTGCCGCGAAAACAATTCGGATTGTCAGTTCCTTACACGACATTTTTGATTGTATAGTGGTGTCTAAAGGCAATGCGCTGGACTTCTTGTTGAAGCATCGCGTCGGCAGTACCAAATATTTTTCCGGCGTGTCCAGCGGTTTCAGTGAACCTGTACAGTTGGCTGGGTTCTGAATGGCGATCTCAGCCTATAATTGTGCACATCGGCTTGATCATCTTGCAGGATGTGGAGGTCAACAGTAAGGTTGCTGGATCAGATTGAGTGAAGAAAAAGTTGAGTTTCCATGCAAACCTGGACATCGGTGACAACAACGAATGCTCCAGCGTGGAATATACTTGGACATGCCGGTCATTTGATATCTCAGGGTGCCTCCCGTCCAATATATTTCTTGGACAATCCAGACATATATTCTCAGAACGAATTCGAGGCTTTTAAGAAGATCATTCGGTATGTGATTTGTGATGATGGATACTGGCAAAACCTGAAGGGCAAGCCGAAAACTGTACCTGAAAGACAACTCCTGAATTTGAAAGTCGCACGGGCAATATTCAAGAGCGATTGGTTTTTGCACATCGACACCGACGAGTTCCTTCATTTGGAGCAGGACCTCGCAGACTTGCTCTGTTACTTGCCTTCCGACGTTACCGAAATCCGTTTGCAAAATTTCGAACGGATCACTCGCCCGGATACGGTAACATGGCACACAGGTGCGTTTCGCGTACCTTGTTGGGATCAGGCGGCACTTTCCAACTACCCGGATTTTATCCAACCTTTCTTGGCGCTTGGCCTCGCGAATTACTATCATGGAAAGTCGTTTGTCAGAAATCGACCTAACCTTGTTCAGGGCATACATGGAGCCATAAGGAAAAGTGAATTTGAAGTCATTCGCTTCAATATGCCATGGGAGTCCGGATTCGTTGGCCACTATCAGTACTCAGGTCGGGAGTTTTCTGTAAGAGATTTGCCTACAAACGCAGAGACGGAGAAGCTTTGCTTAGACACGAGGTGGCGCAAATGCGCTGGATAGAAGAACACGAATTTTCGCGAGACGATATCTGTCGATTGGGAATCGCACTGTTCGAAGCGGATGAAGTTGAGGCAAATCGTTATCGTGAAAAAGGTTTGTTCCGCGACATTCCGCAAGCCTACATCGAAAGAATTGAAAATTCATTTGATCCGGAACATCTCCGTATTCTTGGATGAACACTCGGTAGCAGGAGTGTGCAACCGATCGGATTGGAAAATGTTCTCAATAGCACCGTGAAGATGCTGCTTGGTCAGATCCAGCCGCCTGCATAAGAGAATGTAACACGGCACAATAAGAATTGGCCAAACCAACGCTTTCGGATGACGGCCATTGAGTGAGGGTTTTCGCTGTTCTACTCGCGCACCAGCCGCGTTACGCCGACAGACGCTGCGCGGGCAAGGTTCACGTCAAGCGACATGGGGATGTATTCGCCGCGCCGCCAGAGCGTGCCGAGATCGTCGTAGTGGCGGGACAGGAAATGACCGGACTGGCCGGTGGACAGGATGAAGACCGAACTGTCGGGGTCTGCAAAGTCATAGACACCGCGATAGGCCGCGCCATGAACATTCAGGAATGGGTTGGGGCCTTCGCCCGCGCCGCGCCCGCGCATGAGCGTGTGGTCGCCCCCAGAGGTGCTTTGGCGAATGTTCACGAAGTACCGCAGGATCGGTACCTCGCCCAGCACCGGGTGGTCATGCGTTGCCTGATGCGCGTCACCCCAACGCAGGGACTCGAGTGACGTGCCCCAGCTTTCTGAAATCCAGACCAAGGCATCGTCCAGCGCCAGTCTTGCGATGTCGGTGCAGGTTTCCTCGATAGCCGAACGAATGACGTTGCACCATGCGCTGGCGCCGTCCACGTCGCGGTAGACCCGTTCGATGAACAGCGGCTCGACTCGTGTGAACTCGGACGCGAGTGGGCCAAGATCGTCGCGGATCAGCCGTTCCTGAAGCGCACGAAGCCATGCCGAGTAAATCAGCGGCTCCGGCAGGTGTTCATTCATCTCGCCGTTCCAGTTGGCGAGCAGGTCGAGCGCGCGCTGGCGCAGGCGTTCCGGCGTGCCTTCCGGGGCGGCTTCGCCGGTAAACCACAGGTCCGCACCGATCAGGGGCAGCAGGGCACGGGCGGTGATGGACACGGTGTCGAGCTGTGCCTCGATGAAGCTGTCGCGGGTGTGCACCTCGCGACCCTGCATCAGCCCTTGCCACCGCATCACACGCTGGCTGTCGCCCCAGTCAAAGCTGACATGGAGCGGGAAGGGGCGGTCGACGGTCTTGTTGTTGGTGTTTCCGACAATCCCGCCGACCGGGTTCAGGAAGACGGGGTTCGAGTTGTCGGGGAACACGCCTTGCCAGCGGTTCTCGCTGCGCCAGCCAAGCGATGGCATCCGGCCCTGGCTCTGGTGGGCGGCATCACGGCGGGGCATGGCTCCGATGAGCTTCATCGCGATGCTGTCGCCGTCGATCACCGTCAGGTTCTGGGACGGCGCAATATAGGCCTTGGACACCTCGAGCGCATTTTCCACCGATTGCGCATACATCAGCGCGATAGCAGCGGACATCGACGTATCCCGAGGACTGAGGGCGGTCCAGCTGAGCGCGGCCACATGGTCGGGGGGCGTGATCGAGGCAAGACCAAACTGTGTGCTGGGCAACACCGGACCATTGTCGGTCCATCGCAGGGTCAGGGTGACCGGTTCGGCGTCCTTGATCTCGATGATCGAGCGTCGGGTGACGAAATCCTTGTAGCCCTCCGGCGTGCGATATTGTTCGCGGTTGTCCGGGTTCAACTCTTCAATGAAGAGGTCCTGATCGTCGAGATAAGACGATGTCAGACCCCAGGCGATGGATTCGGACCGTCCCGCCATGATCGTCGGAACTCCGGGGATCGTGGCTCCGATCACGCCACCCGAGGACAGTTGCAGCCGGGCCAGATACCATGTCGCCGGAGCGGTGAATTGCAGGTGTGGATCGTTCGCCATCAGCGTTGATCCCGTGGCCGAGCGGGTTTCGTCCGCCGCCCATGCGTTCGAGGCACCCGCCAGCCCGCGCGGGGCCACGGGCCAGAACATCGGATCGGGGCCGGTCTGTGCGAACTGGGTCTCTCCGGACACTCCGGGAACAAGCTGGGCGTATTCGGGCAGGGCCGCCACACCCACACCGGGGATGTCGGGCAGGATGTCGGCCAGCCGGTTTTCATCGGGCAACAGAAGCGATGTGCGCGCGCGCAGCACCTCTTCGCGCAGATGGCTGGAAAGCTGCAGCGCCATCAGCTTGACCAATGCGATCGAGTCCGCCGGTTGCCAAGGGGCCAATGGTGCGTTGAACACGAAGAATTCCGGCGCACCCCTGCCAAGGCTGTCGCGGTTGATCTCTGCAATCCGCGCGTTCACACCTGCAGAATAGGCGTCAAGCGCATCGCGGGTGCGGTCGTCCTGCGCTTCGACCGATTGGACGGCGCGGGGGTAGATATCCAGTCTCCGCAGCAATTTGTCCGTTTCCACGGTGCGCGATCCGAACAGTTCGGACAAACGCCCCTGCGCAGTCCGCCGCATCAGCGTCATCTGCCACAACCGGTCCTGTGCATGGGCATAGCCAAGCGCGAAAAACACGTCGCGGTCGGAGGTGCCGAAGATATGCGGAACGCCGGAATTGTCGCGCAGGATCTCGACATCGGCCGTCAGCCCGGCAACCGGGACGATGTTGTCATACTCGGGGAGCGACCGCGAGCCGAGGTAATATATCGTCACAACGGCAATCGTCCCCAGAACGAGAGAGGCCGTTGTCAGCCACACCATAATTCTGAAGATCAGCGCCACGCGTTGTTCACCCTTCAAACCGGAAATGCGCCCGTGCTGCGGGCGTCAAGCGGATACCAGCGTTGCCCTACCGAACACGCAAGCCCTTGCCAAGGGGGCGGTGCGGCGTCAGGTAAAGGCAGCAGAAAATTACCACATCAGATAGGGAGCGCGCGGCATGGCGAAAGTGGCATTCTTGGGTTTGGGGGTCATGGGCTACCCGATGGCTGGGCATCTGGTCAAAGCCGGGCATGACGTGACGGTGTATAACCGGACAGCGGCCAAGGCCGAGGCCTGGGCCAAGCAACATGGCGGTTCCCATGCCGCCACGCCGCGCGAGGCTGCGGCGGGCTGCGATTTCGTGATGTCCTGTGTCGGCAATGACGATGATCTACGCAGCGTGTGTTTGGGTGAGGATGGCGCGTTTGCGGGCATGGCCAAAGGCAGCATCTTTGTCGATCACACGACGGTGTCGGCCAAGGTCACCAAGGAGCTGTACGAGGCCAGCGCCGATCTTGGCATCGCATTTGTCGATGCGCCGATTTCAGGTGGGCAGGCCGGGGCCGAGAACGGCGTGCTCTCGGTGATGTGTGGCGGGGATCAGGCGGCTTATGACAGCGCAGCACCGGTGATCGACGCCTATGCCCGCATCTGCCGCCGTATTGGCGACAGCGGCGCGGGCCAGATGACCAAGATGTGCAACCAGATCGCCATCGCGGGTCTGGTACAGGGGCTGAGCGAAGCGCTGCATTTCGCCGAGAAAGCGGGGCTTGATGGCCGGGCCGTTGTCGAGGTGATCAGCCAAGGGGCTGCCGGATCGTGGCAGATGGCGAACCGCTACGAGACCATGATCGACGACAAGTTCAACCACGGCTTTGCTGTGGATTGGATGCGCAAGGACCTTGGGATTTGCCTCGATACCGCGGACGAGGTTGGTGCTTCGCTACCTGTGACGGCGCTTGTGGACCAGTTCTACAAGGATGTGCAGAAGTTGGGTGGTGGACGTTGGGACACGTCAAGCCTGATCAAACGTCTGCGCGCGATGGGATAAGATAAAGGGGGGTGGATGCGTCGACGCATCCACCTTTTCCGTTCACGGAAACGACCATCGGCGCTTTGGTGCAGATCCGGGATCACGGTTTTATTTCAGTATCTTGTGGGGCGCTTTTCAGATGTTATCTCACTCCTCGACGACAATCAGTCGTTGTTTGCGGCAGAGACCGCAATGGAGAACAAACCTATCATGAAGAACGCAATTGTAACCCTTGGAACCGTGGTCGCTCTGACAGCCGGTTTGGCGCATGCGCAGGTTGCGGTGGAAGACACGGATGGCAATGGCAGCTATTCGATGGAAGAGTTGATGGTCGCGTATCCTGACCTGACAGAAGACGTGTTCGCCGAAGTTGACGCGGATGGCGATGGTGCTGTCAGCATGGAAGAGCTGACCGCAGCGCAGGATGCACAGATCCTCGTCGCCGGCTGATCTGCCAGACGATCCTCATGTGGGGGGCTTCGGGAAACCGAAGCCCTTTTAGTTTGTGGGGTTACTCTGTGTCTGTTCCGCGCAGGGCGAGGATCGACATGATTCCGATCACGCAGAGACCGACAACTGCAATGTTCAAAGGCCCGGTATTGGCGACGATCACGCCGATCAACGCCCAGATCACGGTGATGCCGTATTCCGGCGCGCGGTGAAGGCGGTATTGCGCAACAAGCGCCACGACCAACCCGATCGACAGGGCCACGATGGCGGCCCATGTTCCGCTCAGCACACCGTAGCCGCCCAACAACAGCCCAACGGATACCGAGGACGCGGCGGTCAGCCAGCCTGCATAGATTGCCACCGGGGTCTGCTGGAACCAGCGGTCGGTGTCGCCCACGCGGAACAGGCTTAGAAAGGCGGTGCCAAGCATGGCAAGGATCAGGATGGTGGCGATCACAGGCGACAGGTTGGCCACCGGCAGCCAAGTGGCACCGATGGCGAGGCTCACCACCAGAGGTGGGCGCATTGCTACCCAATCAGGATCGTCGCTGCGCTTGATCAGGCCAAAGGCTGCACCAATGAGGAGCCAAAGGTAAATCAGGCCCCAGATGGCAAAGGCATAGCCCGCCGGTTGGACCGGTGGATTGTCCTGCGGCACCGGGAATTGGTCAGGCTCGAACCCGTTGAACCCTTGGGTGAACCAAGGTGACGCGGCGAAAAGGATCGCCGCGACAAGAACCAGTACTGCCCAAACCCGTGTCATGCCTATTCCATCACTCCGTCTGCCGTGATCCGAGTCTTGCCACCGAGCCACGGATGCAAGGCTTCGGGAAGGGTGACCGAGCCATCCGCCTCCTGACCGTTTTCCAGAACGGCGATCAGGCAGCGCCCGACGGCAAGGCCAGAGCCGTTCAGCGTATGCACGAATTCCGGCTTGCCGCCGCCAGCGGGCTTGAAGCGGGCGTTCATGCGGCGGGCCTGGAAGTCGCCACAGACCGAGCAGGAGCTGATCTCGCGGTAGGTGTTCTGACCGGGCAGCCACACTTCGATGTCATGGGTGCGGCGCGCACCCGCGCCCATGTCACCGGCGCAGAGCACCACGGTGCGGTAGGGCAGGCCGAGCTTTTCCAGGATACCCTGCGCACAGGCGGTCATGCGGTCCAGCTCATCGCGGCTGTGGTCCGGATGGGTGATTGACACCATCTCGACCTTTTCGAATTGGTGCTGACGCAGCATACCTGCCGTGTCACGCCCGGCACTGCCCGCCTCAGAGCGGAAACACTGGGTGTGGGCGACATAGCGGCGGGGCAGATAATCTTCGTCCACCGTCACGCCATTGACGATGTTGGTCAGAGTGACCTCTGCTGTGGGCACAAGCCACCAGCCATTGGTGGTCTGGTAGCTGTCTTCGCCGAATTTCGGCAACTGACCGGTGCCGAACATCATGTCGTCGCGGACAAGGACGGGGGTCCATGTCTCGGTCAGGCCATTCTCTGTGATATGCGTGTCCAGCATGAATTGCGCCAAAGCCCGGTGTACCCGCGCCACGGCGCCCGACATCACGACAAAGCGCGAGCCCGACAGTTTGGCGGCGGTTTCAAAGTCCATTCCGGGAAGAACGCCGGTGATCTCGTAATGTTCCTTCGGCTGGAACTCGAATGTGCGCGGCGTGCCCCAGCGGCGGATTTCCACGTTGTCGGCTTCGTCCGCCCCGTCGGGCACATCGTCGAAGGGCAGGTTCGGCAGGCCGGCAAGCAGATCGGTGAGCTGCTCGTCTAGGTCCTTGGCGCTTGCCTGCATCTCTGCGACGGCGGCTTTCTTGGCCGCGACCTCGTCCCGCAGACGGGCGAACAAAGCCTCGTCCCCCGATGCCTTGGCCTGACCGATTTCCTTGGCGGCCTTGTTCTGGTCGGCCTGCGCCGTTTCGGCGGCGAGGATCGCGGCGCGGCGGGCTTCGTCGATGCGCAGGATCTCGGACGAGACCGGTTCCAATCCACGGCGCGACAGCGCTGCGTCGAACGCAGCAGGGTTCTCGCGGATGGCTCGGATGTCATGCATGGGTCTTGTCCTTCTGACTCGCAACAGTGATGGGCGGCCTTATGCACCGGAATGCCGGGCTTTGGTAGGGGGTCAGGGCGACTGGAGGCGCGACACAGGCACCGCCAAAGCACCGCTTTGTCCCATGGCGCTGATCACGCCTGCGACCGCCCAGTGCCAGTCTTGTCGCGCCAGCACCGGACCACCGGAATTGCCGGGTGTGACGGGGCAGTTCAGGCGCAGAAGCGCGGATTCCTCGCGCCCATTGCAATCAAACGCGGCTCCCAGCATGTGCGGACGGCGCGACGAGTATCCCAGAATGCCGTAAGGCGCGGTTGCGCCTGTGGAAAGAAGCGGCAGAGGCGCGACGATCGCAGGGCGTTCCAGCGTCAAAACGGCCAGATCAAAGCGGACATCAAGCTGTCCCTCGGAATAGGCGCGGGGATGGATCCAGATCGACGCACCTGCCACGCTGTCCACCGCGGTGCCTTGCAGCCATCCCGCGACAAAGGTGAACTCATGTGGAAGCGGCCCCAGCCCGTCGGTGCCCGCCAAGCAATGGGCGGCGGTCAGCACCCTGTCGGGCGCAATCAGCGTACCCGTACACATCTCGCGCGTTCGGAAGCCAGCTGCGTTGACGCGTCCCACGGCCTGCCATGCTGTGTGGTCCTCTATGGGCAGGACCGGAAGCTCTTGCGCGGCCAAAGCACCAGTCCAAAGCATCAGAAAAAGGGTTAGCATGGGTTTCATGGCTGACATGTAAGGCCCAATCCAGCGGATCCCACAATGCGACAGGTCAAACGTCCGTGTGATTTTCGCGAAAGGTCTGGGGCGGTTTGCCATGCGACATCGGCGTTGTCGCGGACAGCCGAACCTGCCTTGCAAAGCCGGACCCGGCAACATAGGTTCCGCCCAAATTTACGGCCAGATCACGCGGGGGTGTGCCCCGCCATCTTCTAAGGAGCACGCCCATGGACGGCAACGCAATCGCCCAGTTTGTACCGCTAATTCTGATTTTCGCGATCATGTATTTCCTGCTGATCCGTCCGCAGCAGAAGAAGATGAAAGAGCACCAGAAGATGGTCGAAGGACTGCGCCGTGGCGATGTTGTCATCACCCAAGGCGGGTTGATCGGCAAGGTCGTCAAGGTCAAGGAAAACAACGAGTTGGACGTCGAGATTGCCGAGGGCGTCAAGGTTCGCGTGGTTCAGAACACCATCGCGACCGTTGTGTCCAAGACCGAACCTGCCAACACCTGATCCACTCCTGACCACAGCCCGCATCGGACCCGTTCGCTCATGCTTCAGATCGACCTCTGGAAGCGCCTCCTGATCTGGACCACCGTTGCGGTGGGGCTGGTTCTGGCGCTGCCCAATCTGTTTTACCCCCGCGTCGAACAACATAACGACGCGGTTGCCGCGATCGAAGTGTCGGGCGAAACACCCAAACTGCTTGAGCAAAGCGCGTCCTGGCCGTCGTTCCTGCCGTCCGGACTGGTGAACCTTGGTCTGGACTTGCGCGGCGGGGCGCATCTCCTGGCCGAAGTGCAGGTTGAGGATGTCTACGCCGCACGGCTTGAGGCGCTCTGGCCCGAAGTACGTGATATTCTGCGCCCCGAACGCGACACGGTCGGCACGATCCGGTTGCAGCCGTCAGCCAATGGCGAACTCCGCGTTCGCATTTCGCAACCCGAGGGCATGGCGCGCGCGCTTGAACTGGTCGGCGGATTGGCTCAGCCGGTGGTCTCCCTGACCGGCGCGTTGAGCGACGACCTAGACGTGCGCGCCGAAGGGGCGGATATCGTGGTGACCCTGTCGGAGGCCGAGCAGATCGCCACTGACGAACGCACGATGCAGCAGAGCCTTGAGATTATCCGCCGCCGCATCGACGAAGTGGGCACGCGCGAACCGACGATCCAGCGGCAGGGGACCGACCGTATCCTGATCCAGGTGCCCGGTATCGGGTCCGCCGCGGAACTCAAAGAGATCATCGGCACGACGGCGCAACTGACCTTCCAGCCGGTGATTGGACGCACGGACGACGCGAACACGGCCCCCGGTGTCGGTAACGAGGTTCTGCCTTCTTTGGACGAGACGGGTGTGTTCTACATCCTCGAACAAGCGCCTGTGGTGACCGGCGAAGAGTTGGTGGACGCCCAACCTGCCTTTGATCAGAATGGTCGTCCGGCGGTGAATTTCCGCTTCAATCCGACCGGCGCGCGCAAGTTCGGCGATTACACGGCGGCGAATATCGGTAATCCCTTTGCCATCGTGCTCGACAACGAAGTGATCAGTGCCCCAGTGATCCAAAGCCATATCCCAGGCGGATCGGGCATCATCACCGGCAGTTTCTCGGTTGAAGAAAGCACCCAACTGGCGGTGTTGTTGCGGGCAGGGGCCTTGCCTGCGGGTCTGGAATTCCTTGAGGAACGGACCATTGGTCCCGAGCTTGGTCAGGACAGCATTGACGCCGGTCGCATTGCGACGCTTGTGGCCTTTGTCGCGGTATTGGTCTTCATGGCGCTCAGCTATGGGCTCTTCGGTGTTTTCGCCAACATCGCACTGGTGATCAACATTGCGATGATCTTTGGAATGCTCAGCCTGATCGGGGCGACGCTGACATTGCCCGGCATCGCGGGGATCGTTCTAACGGTGGGTATGGCGGTGGACGCCAACGTGCTGATCTTCGAGCGGATTCGAGAAGAGCTGAAAACCGCAAAGGGTCCGGCGCGGGCCATCGAACTGGGCTACGAAAAGGCGCTCTCGGCCATTCTGGACGCCAACATCACCACCTTCATCACGGCGGTGATCCTGTTCGTCATGGGCTCCGGTCCGGTGCGCGGGTTCGCGATCACGCTGGGCCTTGGCATCCTGACCTCGGTCTTTACCGCCATTTTTGTCACCCGGCTTCTTATCGTGATCTGGTTCGAACGCCGTCGCCCCAAGACGATTGAGGTCTGATATGCGTTTGCGACTGGTCAAAGAGAACACGAATTTCGACTTCTTTCAGCGGTGGAAGCTGTGGTTCGGCATCTCTGCCGTGCTGATGGTGATTTCCTTCGGGTCGTTCCTGCTGCAAGGTTTGAACTACGGCATCGACTTCCGTGGCGGCACGACGATCCGTACGGAAAGCCCGCTGCCCGTGGATGTGGGTGTCTACCGCGAGGCTATCGGCGCGCTTGATCTCGGGGACATCACGATCTCCGAGGTGTTCGATCCGACCTTTGGCCCCGAACAGAACGTCGCAATGGTGCGCATTCAGGCGCAGGACGGCGAAGAGGCGGTCAGCACCGAGGTGATCGCATCGGTTGAGGCGGCACTGGTCGAGGTGCGCCCGGACATCAAGTTCGTGTCCGTTGAATCCGTCGGCCCCAAAGTGTCGGGTGAATTGATCCAGACCGCCGCCATCGCGGTGGTTCTCGCGATTGGCGCGGTGTTGATCTACATCTGGCTGCGGTTCGAATGGCAGTTCGCCCTGGGCGCGGTGATCGCGCTGGTGCATGACGTCATCCTGACCATCGGCATCTTTTCCGAACTGCAGATCAAGTTTGACCTGGCCATCATCGCGGCGCTGCTGACCATTGTGGGCTATTCGCTCAACGACACTGTGGTCGTCTTCGACCGGGTGCGCGAGAACCTGATCAAATACAAGAAGAAGGACCTCAAAGAGGTACTCAATATTTCGATCAACGAAACCCTGAGCCGGACCTTCATGACCTCGGCCACCACGCTTCTGGCCTTGGTTGCACTGTTTGCCTTGGGCGGCGACGTGATCCGCGGCTTCGTCTTCGCAATGATCTGGGGTGTGATCGTCGGCACCTATTCGTCGATCTTCGTCGCCTCCGCGATCCTGCTATGGCTGGGCGTCAAACGCGACTGGACCAAACCGACGGACACAACTGGCAACCAGTTTGCCAATGTTGATGCTTGACACCCTTCAGGCCGCGGTGGCGACACCGGGGCTTGTTTGGCTTGTCCTGATCACCATTGTCGCCGGCATCGTCTATGGCTTTGCAGGATTCGGTGCCGCGCTGATCTACATGCCCGTGTCGGTGATCTTTATCTCACCTGTGATGGCGATCGCGGCGTTCTCCGTCTCGTCCCTGTCTTCGCTGGTCACTGTCTTTCCAAGGGCGTGGCCGCTGGTCAATCGCAAGGCGGTCACCGTACTGATCCTGTCGGCCGCGGTGTCGGCGTCACTGGGCATCTGGGTGCTTCGAATGGCGGATGTGACGGCGATCCGCTGGGCCGTGGTGGTTTTCTGCGCGGTGACGCTGGCGGCGCTTGTCGCAGGATGGCGGTACCGGGTCGAGCCGACCACCAGAACACGGATCATCATTGGTGGTGCTGCGGGGTTTGTCGGAGGATTGAGCGGCTTGATGGGACCGATCATGGTGCTGTTCCAATTGGCTGGCCGTGACAGCATCTCCACGACCCGCGCAACCACGGTGGTGTTCCTGACAGCGACCAGCCTGTTGGTGTTGCCCTTGATGGCCGCGCAAGGCGTGCTGACGGCGCAGGCGGTGGCCCTTGGGGCCGTGCTGCTTGTGCCCTATGGTGTGGGCGCGCTGATCGGGCAGGCGCTGTTCCGCCCCGAGTGGGAGCGGTTCTACAGGGTCGTCGCCTATGCCATCATCGGCCTTGCCACGCTGGCGGGCGTGCCTATCTGGGACCAGATGTAACGGGAAGGAAGTCTGCATGCGTTTGAACGAAGTCGTTTATACCGACGCGCATCCGATCGAAGGTTATGGCGCGGAGTTTTTCCGCATCGGCGGAACCAAGCACACAGCGCCATTGGTGACCGGCCCGGATGGGACAAAGCCTTGGACGGGTTATGAGGACGCAGACACGCTTCTGGCCTTTGAGGGCAAGGTGGACGTGTTGTTCATCGGGACAGGTGGGGACATCGCCCATATTCCTGCCGCGTTGCGCGATGTGTTGGAATCGCGGGGGATTGGGGTTGAAGTGATGAATTCGCCCGCCGCCTGCCGGACCTACAATGTGCTTTTGTCCGAGGGCCGCAGGGTTGCCCTCGCACTTCTGCCTGTTGGGGCGGGTGCATGATGCGTCGACGCATCATGGCTTTCCGTTGACGGAAAGCCGCACCAAGCGGCAACGCGCCGCGTTAAGTCCATAGCGATCCCCGAAAAGCGACACTTTCGCGCTTTTGCCTGCGTCGGGCTTGGTCTAAGCCAAGGCCATGGTGTTGTCCGTACGCGATCTGGCTGTGACCCGCGGGGGTCTTGCAATCCTTGAAGGGGTGTCCTTTGACCTTGCTCCGGGCGAAGCATTGGTGCTGCGCGGACCCAATGGCGTTGGCAAGACAACTCTCTTGCGCAGTGTCGCGGGGTTGCAGCCCCCCGAAACCGGCACAGTGACAGGCGCGGAAGACCAGATCGCCTACGCGGCCCATTCCGATGGCCTCAAGGCGATGCTGAGTGTCACCGAGAACCTGAAATTCTGGGCGTCGGTCTTTGGCCTGTCGGACATCGAACCGGCGCTTGTGGCTTTTGACCTGACCGAACTGCGCGGCCGCATGGCGGGCACGCTGTCTGCCGGTCAGAAACGCCGTCTTGGTCTGGCGCGGCTGATGGTCACCGGACGCCCGATCTGGATTCTGGACGAGCCGACAGTATCGCTCGACGTGGCTTCTGTCGCGCTGTTTGCCGAAGCCGTGCGCGCGCATCTGCACACAGGCGGCAGCGCGTTGATGGCCACACATATCGACCTTGGGTTGGCCGAAGCCCGCGTGCTGGACCTGACACCGTTCAAGGCGGCCCCGCGCACGCGGCAGATGGACGAGGCGTTCCTGTGAAGGCGCTGCTCACCCGCGATCTGATGCTGGCGATCCGCGCCGGTGGCGGCTTTGGCCTTGGGCTGGCGTTCTTCTTGATCGTCACTGTTCTAGTGCCCTTTGGTGTCGGTCCGCAGACCGAACTGCTGTCCCGCATCGCGCCCGGCATCCTGTGGATTGGTGCGCTCTTGGCCTGCCTTCTGTCGCTCGACCGGATCTTTGCCCTTGATTGGGAGGATGGATCGCTCGACCTGCTGGCAACAGCCCCGCTGCCGATGGAGGGGATCGTGTCGGTCAAGGCGCTGGCGCATTGGATCACCACGGGCCTGCCTTTGGTCTTTGCTGCGCCCGTCCTGGGCGTGCTGCTCAGCCTGCCTGTCCCGGCTTATCAATGGGTGGTGATCAGTCTTGCGGTCGGCACCCCGGCGCTCAGCGTGATCGGCACGTTTGGCGCGGCGCTGACTGTCGGGATCAAACGCGGCGGGCTGCTCATGTCGCTGCTCGTGCTGCCGCTTTATGTGCCGACGCTGATCTTCGGCGCCGAGGTCGCCCGGCGCGGGGCAGAGGGGCTGGCCGTGCAGACGCCACTACTGCTTCTGGCGGGGATCAGCTTTGGCGTGATCGCGCTTTTGCCCTTTGCCAGCGCCGCGGTGTTGCGCATCAATCTGCGGTAACACGTCCCATGCGATTTTTTGAATTGAAGACGCCTGAAAAACCGCCTACCTGACTGACATGTCATTGTGGGAATACGCAAATCCTGTGAAGTTCATCCGCACCACCGACAAGGTGTTGCCATGGGTATGGGCATTGACGGGTATCTGCCTTGTGACCGGTCTGGTCTGGGGCTTTTTCTTTACACCTGACGACTTCCGGCAGGGCTCGACCGTCAAGATCATCTATATACACGTGCCCTCGGCACTGATGGCGATAAACGCGTGGCTGATGATGTTGGTGGCCTCGCTGATCTGGATCGTCCGGCGTCACCACGTGTCGGCGCTTGCGGCCCGGGCTGCGGCCCCCGTGGGTGCGGTGATGACCATGATTGCGCTGGCAACGGGTGCATTCTGGGGACAGCCGATGTGGGGGACATGGTGGGCGTGGGATCCGCGCCTGACCTCGTTCCTGATCCTGTTCCTGTTCTACCTCGGTTACATGGCACTGTGGGAAGCGATCGAGAATGACGACACTGCGGCTGATCTGACCTCGATCCTCTGTCTGGTGGGGTCGGTCTTTGCGATCCTCAGCCGCTATGCCGTGAATTTCTGGAACCAGGGCCTGCATCAGGGTGCGACGCTCAGCCTCGACAAGGAAGAGAATATTTCGGACGTGTTCTGGTTCCCTCTGCTCTTCTGCATCGCGGGGTTTGTCCTGCTGTTCATCGCGCTCGTATTCCTGCGCACCCAGACCGAGATTCGCGCCCGCCGCACACGGGCTTTGCTTGCGCGGGAGGGGCAGGCATGATGCCCGATCTTGGCAAATACGCCTTTGCGGTGCTCAGCTCTTACGGCGTGACGATCGTGCTTTTGGCCGTGATCGTGCTGGTCAGCTTCAGACGCGCGCGAAAGGTGCGGGCTGCGCTGGATGAGATCGAAAACCGGCGGAGCAGCTGATGGCCAAGGTCTCGCCATTGATGATCCTGCCGCCGGTGATCTTCGGCGCGTTTGCCGTAATGGCCTATGTCGGCATGTTCCGCGAAGATCCCCAAGGCCTGCCATCGACCCGCATCGGCCAGTCCGCGCCGCCGATCACCGAGGTGCCGCTGACCGGTTATGCAGCCTTTACACCGGACATGCTGACCTCTGGCGAGGTCACACTGGTGAATTTCTGGGCCAGCTGGTGTCCGCCATGCCGGGTGGAGCATCCCAAGCTTCTGGAGATGCAGGCCGAGGGCATGAAGATCATCGGCGTGAACATCCGCGATCAGGAAGCCAATGCGAGCCAGTACCTGACAGACGATGGCAATCCGTTTGTGGCGGTTCCCTTTGATCCGGCAGGACGCACGTCAATCGACTGGGGCGTGACCGCGCCGCCGGAGACCTTCATCGTCGATGGGGATGGGGTTGTGCTGTTTCGCTTTGCCGGGCCTCTTGTCGGATCGGACTATGAACAGCGGTTTGTCCCAGCGCTGGAAAAAGCGCTGGCTGACTGAGTCACGTTACGGAAAAAGCGAGGTCCCGGCGTCCGGGATTCCTGCAAACACGCTGGCCCCTGCGATCAACAGCAAGGCGGCGGTTTGAATGATTGTCAAAATCTTCATCTTTCAACTCATCGGTCTGTGTGCCTGTGTCCTCGATAAGTGGGACAGAATTGTTGAATGTGTAGGGTCCAAGCTGTCACATGCGACAACTTGTGCCAAATTTTGAATATTTTTTTCATTCTTGTGCAAATTTCTGCCGATGATGTTTGAAAAATAGTCAATCCGCATCTGGAGCAGATATTGCCCCTGTCCTCAGGCGGTTCTGCAAACGGCAAAAACTGTGAAACGCCGCTTGTGAACTTTGCGCTTGGAGGGAACAGGGGCAGCGACGTATCGTATGCGATATTGATTGCATTTTCGAATTTTTGGAGAATTTTGATGTACCGTTTGCCCAGACCAAATATGGCCGTCAACGACCCTCGTGTCAGTATTGGCACGCACACCCGCCGGTTCCAGATGTGGAACACATGGGATATCGCGACAACGGAATCGCCGGAACACATTGTCGAGTGGATTGGAGAAGTCGCCCGCAGCGCACGTGGGGGGAGGCTCAAGAACCTTGTTTTGAGCTGTCATGGGACCGCCGGTCGTTTGCAGCTGGGGCAGGGTTTTTCCGCTGAAAACGCGTATCTGTTCAATCAGTTGAACGGTCTGGTTCAAAAGATCTGGCTGCCGGACTGTTTGGTAGCAAGAGGGCATACAGGTCAGGTTTTCTGTGCTGCCATGGCTATGGGAATTGGCGGTTACGTGGTGGCTCCGACAGAAAAACAATGTGATCGTGCCAGTGATGTCCCCTACGACATGATGACCAGTTTTGAGGGGGAAATCCTGTGCTTCGGGCCTGATGGAGACATCAGTTGGCGGGGGCAAAACCCATCCCTGCAGGTCGAAGGGGGTGCGTGCATCCCCGTTCCGGACTGAGGCTCCGAAACGCAGCTTGCCAGTAAAAAAACGGCGCGCCATTGGCGCGCCGTCTTGGTGTTAAGGGTCGTTGCCTGCAGAGGCCAGGCGTTATTCCGCAGCCACGGCATCGCGGCTGGCGAGGTCGCGCAGCACGTAGTGCAGCACGCCGCCATGTTCGATGTATTCGATCTCGATCGCGGTATCGATCCGGCACTTGAGCGTGATCGTCTTCTCGGTTCCGTCTGCATAGGTGATGGTGCAGGGCACCTCGGCCAGCGGTGTGATCGTGTCGAGACCGTGGATCGCGACGGTTTCGTCGCCGGTCAGGCCCAGCGATTTGCGGGTGTCGCCACCGGTGAATTCGAACGGGATCACACCCATGCCAACGAGGTTGGAGCGGTGGATACGCTCAAAGCTTTCCGCGATCACGGCCTTGACGCCCAGAAGCGCTGTGCCCTTTGCCGCCCAGTCACGGCTGGAGCCTGCGCCATACTGTTCGCCACCGAAGATCACCAGCGGAACACCGGCTTCTTGGTAGGCCATCGCGGCGTCAAAGATCGACGTCTGCTGACCGTCCGGGCCCTTGGTGTAGCCACCCTCGACGCCGTCCAGCATCTCGTTCTTGATGCGGATATTGGCGAAGGTGCCGCGCATCATGATCTCGTGGTTGCCACGGCGCGACCCGTACGAGTTGAATTCGCGCGGGCTGACCTGACGTTCGATCAGGTACTGACCTGCGGGGGTGGTCTCTTTGAACGACCCCGCCGGGCTGATGTGGTCGGTGGTGATCATGTCGCCCAGCAGCGCCAGAACCTTGGCGCCTTCGATGTTTTCGATCTTCTTGGTCGCCATGGTGATGCCCCGGAAATAGGGCGGGTTCTGAACGTAGGTCGAGGTCGGCGGCCAGTCGTACGTCATCTCGTCCGTGGTCTCAACGCTCTGCCACTTTTCATCGCCTTTGAACACGTCGGCATACTTGGTCTGGAACGCTTCACGGGTGACCGTCTGTTCGACCAGTTCCGCCACTTCCTGTGTGGTGGGCCAGATGTCTTTCAGGAACACGTCATTGCCGTCTTTGTCGGTGCCCAAAGGCTCAGATGTCAGGTCAATGTCCAGCGTGCCCGCCAGCGCATAGGCCACCACGAGCGGCGGCGACGCGAGGTAGTTGGCGCGCACATCCGGCGAAATCCGGCCTTCGAAGTTCCGGTTTCCGGACAGGACGGCGGTTGCAACCAGATCGCCCTCGGAGATCGCGGCAGAGATTTCTTTCTGCAGCGGGCCAGAGTTGCCGATGCAGGTGGTACAGCCATAGCCCACGAGGTTGAAGCCAACCGCATCCAGATCTTCCTGCAGGTTGGCAGCCTCAAGATAGGCGGACACGACCTGCGAACCGGGCGCAAGCGATGTCTTGACCCAAGGTTTGCGATCGAGGCCCAGCGCGCGGGCTTTGCGCGCCACAAGGCCCGCACCGATCATCACATATGGGTTCGAGGTGTTGGTGCAGGATGTGATCGACGCGATCACAACCTTGCCGGATTCCATCGAATAGTCTTCGCCAGCAACCGGGATTTCTTGCCCATCGGGCGCTTGAACGTCTGTTCCATTTCCTTGGCGAAGGCCGCCTTGGCATTCGTCAAAGCGACGTAATCCTGTGGGCGCTTGGGGCCGGAAATCGCCGGCACGATGGTGCCCATGTCGAGGTGCAGTGTGTCAGTGTAGACCGGCGCATAATCCGCATCGCGCCAGAAGCCGTTTTCCTTGGCATAAGCTTCGACCAGCGCGATCCGGTCCATGTCGCGACCGGTGGTCTTGAGATAGCGCAGGGTTTCATTGTCGATCGGAAAGAAGCCACAGGTCGCACCATATTCCGGTGCCATGTTGGCGATGGTCGCGCGGTCTGCCAGCGGCAGCTTGTCGAGACCCGCGCCGTAGAATTCCACGAACTTGCCGACCACACCCTTGGCGCGGAGCATTTCGACCACCTTGAGAACGAGGTCGGTGCCGGTGGTGCCTTCCATCATTTCGCCGGTCAGCTCGAAACCGATCACTTCCGGGATCAGCATGGAGATCGGCTGACCCAGCATCGCGGCCTCGGCCTCGATCCCACCAACACCCCAGCCCAGAACGGCAGCACCGTTGACCATGGTGGTGTGGCTGTCGGTGCCGACCAGCGTGTCGGGGTAGGCGACCTGCTCACCATGCTGATCCGCATCGGTCCAGACGGTTTGCGCGAGGTATTCAAGGTTCACCTGGTGGCAGATGCCGGTGCCCGGCGGAACCACGCGGAAGTTGTTGAACGCGTTCTGGCCCCACTTGAGGAAGGTGTAGCGCTCCATATTGCGCTCGTATTCGCGATCGACGTTCATCTGGAACGCACGCGGGTTGCCGAATTCGTCGATCATGACCGAGTGGTCGATGACCAGATCAACCGGGTTCAGCGGGTTGATCTTTTCCGGGTCACCCCCCAGCGCCACGATGCCGTCACGCATTGCCGCAAGGTCGACCACGGCGGGCACGCCGGTGAAGTCCTGCATCAGAACGCGGGCCGGACGGTAGGCGATCTCGCGCGGGTTCTGGCCGCCGTTTTCGCCCCATGTGCCAAATGCCTTGATGTCATCGACGCTGACGGTCTTGCCGTCCTCGAAGCGCAGCATGTTTTCCAGCACGACTTTCAGACAGGCGGGAAGGTTCGAAAACGTCCCCAAACCGGCAGCCTCGGCTGCGGGGATCGAGTAATAGGCGATGGACTGGCCATTGACCGTAAGGGTCTTACGAGTCTTGGCTGTATCCTGACCAACGATGATGGACATGACATGGCTCCTCAGATGGGGGAATTCGGGTCTTTGTGCTGCTCTTTGCATGATGGCACAGAGTTGATCAAGGGGGGTGCGACGATTTTGGTATACTATTGTGCACAATAACCGGGTACCAAACGGATCGCGGGCTCTCGCAAAACCTTGATTGGTTATTTCAGTCCGGTAAGTCTATCTGTCTTGAGGCATAAACAAGCGCAGGAAAATAGCGGAATGAACAGGCTTTTTGCTTTTGTGACGGCGATGATCGTCGGTGTTGGTGCAACGGCCTCGTTGGCCCAGGACACACCGGTTGTGGTCGAGCTGTACACGTCGCAAGGCTGTTCGTCCTGTCCCCCTGCCGATGAGATGCTGGCGCATCTGGGCCAACGCGACAACGTGATCGCTCTGGCCCTGCACGTGGATTACTGGGATTACATCGGTTGGAAAGACAAGTTCGCGCATTCCGCCTTTACCACGCGCCAGAAGGGCTATGCCCGATCCTTCGGCAGTCGGTCGATCTATACCCCCCAGATGGTGGTGAACGGTGTGACCGATGTGGTCGGCAACCGTCCGATGGATGTGACCGATCAGGTGCAGGCCCATGCGGCCAAGGGCCTGCCGGTGCCACTGACCCTGAAACGGTCGGGCAACCAGTTGACGATCAGCGCACCTGCAGCGTCCGGTTTGGCCGAAGCCGACGTGTTTCTCATCCGCTATACGCCGTCCGAAACGGTCAGCATTCCGCGCGGTGAAAACGCCGGGAAAAAGCTGGCCTACAGCCATATCGTCACGGAATGGTCCGATATCGGAGACTGGAACGGACGCGCACCCCTGTCGTCTTCCGTGTCCGTGTCCGGCTCGGCACCGATTGTCGTTCTGATCCAGAAAAAGGGTTACGGACCCATCTTCGCCGCTGCCCGCTTGCGCTGACGCTTGGGTTTCCAGCGGCGGTGAATCCAGAACCACTGGTCGGGGTTTTCCCGGATGCGCGCCTCAAGCCGCGCCGTGGCCTCGCGCATCATCACAACCGGATCGCCATGCGGGACGGGGGCTTCGAACACGACATCAAAGCTGATGCCATCGTCTTTGCGGATGCCAAAGAACGGCACCATGAGCGCGCCCGTCTTGAGCGCAATATCTGCGGCTGAGGTCAGCGTGGGCGCAGGTTGGCCCATGAAGTCGATGGGTTCGCCCGCGCTGTCATAGACATCGAACAGAAGCACACCCATGCCGCCCTCGCGGATGTGCTTGATCAATCCCATCGTGCCGCGCCGCCCCTGTTCGAACACGGGGTCGGACAAAGCATGCATGTTGGCCGCGTAATGCGCGTTGAAATAGGGGTTGGACATCGGGCGGTAGAGCCCGCCGATGCGATAGCCCCGCGCCACAAGCGCCGCACGCGGCGCTTCGAAATTTCCGAAATGGCCAGTGACAAACAGAACCGGGCGTCCCTCGGCACGGGCTTTTTCGACCTCGGCCACGCCATCGCCGCGAATTTCGGCCTTGGCCATGCGCCGCATGAGACCTTTGACATCGTAGTTGTCGATCATCGTGCGCCCGGCATTGTCCGCGACCAGATCGGCCAGACGACGACGGTCGAGCACGCCCATCTCGGGCCAGACATGGGCGAGGTTGTCCATCGCGCGTTCGCGGTAGCCCGCCAGGGGTGCAACAATATGGCGGATCAGCCGTCCCATCAGCCACAGCCGCGCCCGGATCGGCAGGCGCAGCGCACACCAGATCGCAGCGCGCAGCACGCGATCCGTGGCCCAGTCCTCCCAGCCGCCGGGGGTATGATTGCGCTTCTTCGATTTGGCCAAAAGGAAAACCTGCATTGGTGTCGGCGGGAAGCGCCTTCGAAGGCGCTTGATACGCGATTTGCAAATCGCGTGTCAAAGCCCGTTGCAACGGGCTTGCACCGCAAGGGACCGACATTGCACGAGCTGGTCTTGTTTTTCCCTGTCGAAACACTTCTGTAAGGATCGCAATGCATCACCACCGGTGACTGCCAAGACCAAGAGGGAGAGAGGTCATGATCATCACTGCAAACACCGTCGCCATCGTATCAGGCGGGGCATCGGGCCTCGGGGCCGCTGCGGCGACGGCTTTGGCCGAGGCGGGGGCAAAGCTCGTGATCCTCGACATGAATGAAACTGCCGGTGCCGCGCAGGCCGAAGCCTTGGGCGGGATCTTCGTCAAGACCGATGTCAGCGACCCGGCCAGCGTCGCCGCCGCGATGGAGGTCGTTAAAACCACCTACGGCGCTGCCCATATCGCGGTGAACTGCGCGGGCATCGCCCCTGCCGCCAAGACCGTGTCGAAAGGGGCAGCACACGACCCGAAACCCTTTATCGCCACGATCAACGTGAACCTGATCGGTACCTTCAACGTGTCCTCTCAGGCGGCTGCGCTGATGGCGGCGCATGATCCGCTGGACGCAGACGGCGCGCGCGGGGTGATCGTCAACACCGCCTCAGTCGCGGCTTATGAAGGGCAGGTGGGGCAGGTGGCCTATTCGGCCTCCAAAGGCGGTGTGGTCGGCATGACCCTGCCGATGGCGCGCGATCTGGCGCAGTTGGGCATCCGCGTCTGCGCCATCGCGCCGGGATTGTTCAAGACGCCCATGCTCGAAGCCTTGCCGCAAGAGGTGCAGGACAGCCTTGGCGCACAGGTGCCGAATCCCTCGCGTCTGGGGCACCCAAGCGAATACGCAGCACTGGTGCGCCATATCGTCGAAAACCCGATGCTCAACGGCGAAGTGATCCGGTTGGATGGTGCCATTCGTATGGCCCCGCGCTAAGTCTCGTCAGGTCCAACCCCGGAGACTTCCATGTCCTTCGATGCCCTGATCGTCAGCCACGGCCAGCCCTCGGATCCCGATGTGGGCGAGGCGGAGATCGCCGCCCTTGCGGCGGCCGTGGCGGCACATCTGCCCGAGGCGCGAGTTGAAGGTGTGACACTGGCCGCCGAAGGCCGGATCGAGGCACTGTCGGCAGACCGCCCCGGTGCGCTGATCTACCCGATGTTCATGGCCGATGGCTGGTTCACGCAGGTACAGCTGCCCAAACGGCTGGCAGATGGCGTTGGGCCGCAACTGGTCAGCTTCGGCCTTGACTGCACCTTGCCGATGCTCGCCGCCAACTGGCTGCGGCAGGTCTGTACGGATCACGGGTTCGAACCGTACGGAACCGACCTTGTCATCGCCGGCCACGGTTCCGGCAAATCCCGCCGTGTCTCAGAGGCAACCCGCGCCTTTGCCGACCGCGTGGCCGAGGATTTTGGCCCACGCTCCGTCCGCTGCGGCTTTGTCGAGGAGGACCCCTCGCTGACCGAGGCCCTATCCGGTCTGGGGACAAACGCAATCTGCCTGCCGTTCTTTGCCGCCAAACGGGGCCACGTGCTCGACGATCTGCCCGATGCGGTTGCAGCATCCGGGTTTCAAGGTATCGTCCTCGATCCCATCGGCCTGCACCCGGAGGTGCCCAAGATGATCGCGGATGCGCTCCGCTGGCGGGCGACGACGCCGGATGTGAGCAAGTGCGTTTTCTGAGAGTGGCGTTTTTTACCAAACGGTAAAATATGGTAGGCCCGGCAGGACTTGAACCCGCAACCAAAGCGTTATGAGCGCTCTGCTCTAACCAATTGAGCTACAGGCCCGCCATGTGTGTTTCAGTAGCAGACAACCGGGGCGCGTCAAGAGGTGCGGCACAGGGATGATGGACTTGTGTTCATCGCTGCGCTAAGGCACGCGCGACCTTCGGAGGGTGCAGCATGACAGACGGCAAGAACGGCATCACCTACGCGGATGCGGGTGTGGATATCGACGCGGGCAACGCGCTGGTGGAGCGGATCAAACCGGCGGCCAAGCGCACGGCGCGGCCCGGTGTGATGTCGGGGCTGGGGGGCTTTGGCGCGCTGTTCGATCTGAAAGGTGCTGGCTTCACCGATCCGGTGCTGGTGGCGGCGACCGATGGTGTGGGCACAAAGCTGCGGATTGCAATTGATACGGGCCATGTGGATGGCGTCGGCATCGACCTTGTCGCGATGTGCGTGAACGATCTGGTCTGTCAAGGCGCGGAGCCGCTGTTTTTCCTTGATTATTTCGCGACAGGCAAGCTCGACACCGACACGGCAGCACGGGTGATCGAAGGCATCGCTGAAGGTTGTGCGCGGTCCGGCTGTGCGTTGATCGGGGGCGAAACCGCGGAAATGCCCGGCATGTACCCTGCGGGCGATTTCGACCTTGCGGGCTTTGCCGTTGGCGCCATGGAGCGGGGCACGGACCTGCCGTCGGGTGTGGTTGAGGGCGATGTGTTGCTGGGCCTTGCGTCGGACGGTGTGCATTCCAACGGCTACAGCCTTGTGCGTAAGTTGGTGGAGGTGTCCGGGCTGGGCTGGGAGGCGGATTGCCCCTGGGCCGACGGATCGCTGGGCGAAGTGCTGCTGACGCCGACACGGCTCTACGTGACGCAGGCGCTGGCGGCGGTGAAAGCGGGTGGCGTGCGTGCGCTGGCGCATATCACCGGGGGTGGCCTGACCGAAAACCTGCCGCGCGTGCTGCCCGAAGATATGGGCGCGGAGATCGACCTTGCAGCATGGGAGCTGCCGCCGGTGTTCAAATGGCTTGCTGCCACTGGCGGGATGGCCGAGGCGGAACTGCTCAAGACCTTCAACTGCGGCATCGGCATGATCGTCGTTGTGGCGGCCGATCGCGCGGATGCGCTGACCGCAGTGCTGGAAGAGGCGGGCGAGACCGTTTCGCGGATCGGCTCTGTCACCGGCACGCCGGGCGTGGCTTACACAGGCACGTTGCTTTGACGAAACGGGTAGCGATCCTGATTTCGGGTGGCGGTTCCAACATGGTGTCGCTGGTCGATGAGATGACCGGTGATCATCCGGCGCGGCCCGTGCTGGTGCTGTCCAATCGCGCCGATGCAGGTGGGTTGGAGAAAGCCAAGGCGCGGGGCATCCCGACTGCGGTCGTCGATCATCGCCCGTTTGGGTCTGACCGCCCCGCATTTGAGGACGCGCTGAACCACGTGCTGGATCAGGCACGGCCCGACATCCTCTGCCTTGCCGGGTTTATGCGGGTGCTGACCGAAGGGTTTGTGACGCGCTGGCAGGGCAAAATGCTCAACATCCATCCGTCACTCTTGCCGAAATACAAAGGCCTGCACACCCATCAGCGCGCCATCGACGCGGGCGACGCCGAGGCGGGCTGCTCCGTACACGAGGTTACGGCAGAACTTGACGGTGGACAGGTGTTGGGACAGGTGCGCGTGCCCATCGCAGCGGACGACACCGCCGACAGCCTTGCCGCCAAGGTGCTGGTACAGGAACATAGACTCTACCCGCTCATTCTGCGCCGCTTTGCCGAGGGCGTGACAACCCGGATCGACCTGACCTGACGATAGTGGCTCGGGCGCTAGGCAAAGCGCTGCGTTTGAGCTATACGCGGGATGGGGTGCCGACAGAACAAGAATAACGAACGACCCGAATTATGCACATCATCACGACCACGTCCGATCTTGCCGCGTTTTGTGCGCGTGCTGCCCAAACCCCCTATGTCACTGTAGACACGGAATTTCTGCGCGAGCGCACCTATTACTCGAAGCTCTGTCTGATCCAGTTGGCCTTTCGCGGGGATGGCAAGACCGACGCGGTTCTGGTCGATCCGCTGGTGGACGGGTTGTCGCTCGAGCCGCTGCTGGAGCTGTTCCGCAACCGGGATGTGGTCAAGGTGTTCCATGCCGCGCGACAGGATCTCGAGATTTTCTATATCGACCATGGCGTGATCCCTGAGCCGCTTTTCGACAGTCAGGTCGCGGCGATGGTCGCCGGGTTCGGGGAACAGGTGGGCTACGAGACCCTTGTCCGCAAGATCGCCAAGCAGTCGCTCGACAAATCCTCGCGCTTTACTGACTGGTCGCGGCGACCCTTGTCGGACAGCCAGACCGAATATGCACTGGCCGACGTGACGCATCTCCGCGTGATCTATGAATTCCTGCGCAAGAAACTGGCCGAGACCGGACGCGACCGCTGGGTCGAAGAAGAGATCGCCACGCTGCTTGCCCCAGAGACCTATGTCACCCGTCCTGAGGACGCATGGATGCGGGTCAAGACCCGCTCCAACGCGCCGCGCTTTCTGGCGCTGGTCAAGGAACTGGCGCGGTTCCGCGAAGCCTATGCGCAGGAACGCAACATTCCGCGCAGCCGTGTCTACAAGGACGACGCCCTCGTTGAGCTGGCATCGACCAAACCCAAGGACATGGCCGATCTGGGCCGGTCGCGGCTGCTCTTGCGCGAAGCGCGTAAGGGCGAGATCGCGCAGGGCATTCTGGACGCGGTCCACCGGGCGCAAAGCATGCCGAAAGAGCAATTACCGTCGCTTGAGGATGCCCGCCCATCACCGCAGGTGAACCCGGCATTGGCGGACCTGCTGCGGGTGCTGCTCAAGGCGAAGACGGAAAGCTCCGGCGTGGCGTCAAAGCTGATCGCGACCTCGGCGGAACTGGATGCACTGGCGTCCGGTGACCGCAACGTTCCAGCCCTGCAGGGGTGGCGCCGCGAAGTGTTCGGACATGACGCATTGCGTCTGTGTGACGGACGCGTCGGGCTTGCCGCGAAGGGCAAGCAGGTTCAGATCATCGAATTGTAAACCGCTTCAGCGCCGGACGCTGCGGGCGTTGTTTGCGCCCCGTACCGTGATGGTGCGGATGCCCGCAAGGCTCTGATCCGTGATCCACAGCCCTGCGGTGACCTGACGCGCGCGCGGATTTGTGTTGCGGGGCCCAGGTTGTTGCAAGGCCTTCAGGTCGTAAACAAGCGTGCCGTCGACGCTTGCGGCCTCATCGGCGATCAACCGGACATCGAAAGGCCCAAGGCGGTCAGCCTGACCGGTGGCACGGATCACGGCCCCGCCGGGACGGCGTTCGACCAGAAGCTCGGTGACTTCGGCAATCGGGCGACCGGCGAAAACTTCGGGACCGTCGTCCCGGAAGATCGAGGCGCGCCTGACGGGAATCAACGGGTTGACCTTGGCATTGGCCACGTCCGCAGCCGCCGGATCGGGTTCGCTTGACCCGAACCAGTTGAACGGGTTCAAGCGCGACTCGCTGATGGTGGCGCAGCCCGTCAACATCACGGTTGCAAGGATCAAAAGCGTCACGGGTTTGCGCATGGTCGGTCCCTCTGCCTGTCTGTCTTCGACGTAACCGATTGCGCCGCCGTTGAAAAGCGCGAAGCCCGGGCTGGACCTTTGCGCCGTCGCTGCCTAGGTGTTCAGGGAACACAGGACACGCATCCGGAGACCGCCATGGCGAGCGCCGCTTTTGAAGAGATTGTCGAAGATTTCGAATTTCTGGACGATTGGGAAGACCGCTACCGGATGGTGATCGAACTGGGCCGCGCGATGGAGCCATTGCCCGAGGCGCTGAAGGTGCCTGCGACCAAGGTAGATGGCTGCGCAAGTCAGGTCTGGCTGCACCCACAGATCGACAGCGGCGTGATCCGGTTCGAGGGCGAGTCGGACGCGATGATCGTCAACGGCCTGATCGCGGTTCTGCGAAAGCTTTACAATGGATTGTCGCCATCGGAAGTGGCTGCGATCGATGCGCGGGCCGAGTTGGGGCGGTTGGGGTTGAATGACCATTTGTCGGCACAGCGCTCCAACGGGTTGCGTGCGATGATCGAGCGTTTGCAAGGATTTGCGCGCGCGTCTTCAAGTTAAATTGAGCGCCTGCGGCGCGCAGGTTTGGGTTTTTCGACCTTTCGGGTCGCAAAGCCGTGTTGGGGGCGCTGCCCCCAAACCCCCGAGGTATTTGGAGCCCAAGGAAGCCGGGATGCGCGTCCTGCTGTTCTTCTCTTTCCAAATACGCAATGCGACCGACGGTCAGGAATTGCCGTTCCCGGTAAAGCGCGCGGCGTCGGCAGCGGCGCGGCGGATGGCGTTCGATTTGTGCAAGGTTTCCTGATATTCGGCTTCGGGATCGCTGTCATAAACGACACCGCCGCCTGCCTGAATGTAGAGCTTTTTGTCCTTCACCAGCGCCGTGCGCAGCGCGATGCACATATCCATGTCGCCGCCGGCGCTGAAATAGCCCACACCCCCGCCATAGATGCCGCGTTTTTCCGGCTCCAGCTCGTCGATGATTTCCATCGCGCGCACCTTCGGAGCACCTGAAACGGTGCCTGCGGGAAGACCCGCCAGCAGGGCCGAGAGCGCGTCGTGATCGGGGCTGAGTTCGCCGACCACGTTGGAGACGATGTGCATCACGTGGCTGTAGCGTTCGATGATGAACTTCTCGGTCGGATGCACGGTCCCGATCTTGGCGACGCGCCCCACGTCATTGCGACCCAGATCGAGCAGCATAAGGTGTTCGGCGCATTCCTTGGCGTCGGCCAGCAGATCGGCTTCGAGCGCATCGTCCTCGGCAGGTGTTGCACCGCGCGGGCGGGTGCCCGCGATGGGGCGGATGGTGACTTCGTTGCCGAACACCCGGACGAGGATTTCCGGGCTCGCGCCGATCACCTGAAAGCCGCCGAAGTTGAAGTAGAACATGAAGGGCGACGGGTTGGTGCGCCGCAGCGAGCGGTAGAGCGCAAAGGGCGGCAGGGGGAAATCCTGCGTCCAGCGCTGTGCCGGGACCACCTGGAAAATGTCCCCCGCGCGGATGTAGTCCTTGGCTTTCTCGACCGCCTGTTTGTAGCCCTCGTGGGTGAAGTTCGACACCGGCGGTGCGATTTCGGCGGCTTCCCCCATTTCGCGGGCCTGTTGCGGCAGCGCGCGTTCGAGGTCGCGCACCGCGTCCATCACCCGCTCGGCGGCTTGCGCATAGGCGGCGCGGGCCGTGAGGCCATCATTGACCCAAGCTGGGGACACGACCGTCACTTCGCCTTTGACACCGTCCAGCACGGCCACGACCGACGGGCGCAGCATGACTGCGTCGGGCAGGCCCAGCGGGTCTGGATTGATGTTGGGCAGGTGTTCGACCAGCCGGATCATGTCATAGCCGAGATAGCCGAAAAGACCGGCGGCGGCCTGAGGCAGATCGTCGGGCAGGGCGATCTTCGACTCTGCGATCAGCGCGCGCAGCGTGGTCAGGGGATCACCGTCCTGTGCCTCGAACGCTTCTGGATCATAGCGGGCGGCACGGTTTATGCGGCTTTGCGTCCCGTGGCACTGCCAGACCACGTCGGGTTTCATCCCGATGATCGAGTACCGACCGCGCACCTCTCCTCCGGTCACGCTTTCGAGGACAAAGGCGTCCTTGGCGGTCCCGGTGAGTTTGAGCATCAGCGACACGGGCGTGTCGAGATCGGCGGCAAGGCGGGCATAGACCACCTGGTTCTCACCGGCCTCGTAAGCGCGGGCAAAGCTGTCGAAATCGGGGGTCAGGTTGGCCATGGCGCTTATTGGATGAAGGCGTGGACCGCGTTGATCGCGGGTTGGTTGATCTCGACCCCGGCACGCTGCTGCACGTCGGTCGCAAAGGCGCGGAAGAGGTCTTCGGCGATGCTGTTGGAGGCCTGATTGCGCAGGGCCTGTGCCAGCATTTCGATGTCGCCATCATTGCGGTCGACCGGAGTGATCGCGTCAAGTTTCAGCAGGATCACTTCGCCGATACCCGCCACGGCGCGGGTGTCGCCAACGCCCATTTCGAACACAGCGGTCAGCAGGCCTGCCGGGAGATCGGCGATCTGCGCATTGCGGCCCAGTCCGGTTTCGGTTTGCGGCGCAAGGCTCAAGTCTTCAAAGCTGGTGCCATTGGCCAGCGACGCGGCCAGTTCCTCGGCTTGTGCCATCAGCTGTGCGGTCTGTTCGCGGGTGTCCCACCCCTGACGGACCTGATCGATCACGTCTTCGATGGGCTGCGGCGCGGGCGGCTGGATGCGATTAAGGCGCATGGCAAAGACACCGCCATCACCAAGCTGGATCACTTCGGGGAAATCGCCTTCGTTCAGTTGTCCGGCAGCCTCGCGGAAGGCGTCATACGCCGCGATCTCTCCATCGGCACCAGGGAACCATTCGATCTGTCCGATTTCGGCTTCGGTGGTGCTTGCAACCTC
Source organism: Marivita sp. (assembly GCF_048006345.1). Classification (GTDB taxonomy): domain Bacteria; phylum Pseudomonadota; class Alphaproteobacteria; order Rhodobacterales; family Rhodobacteraceae; genus Marivita. The sequence goes on from NZ_CP180351.1 coordinate 1,067,600, forward strand.
TTCGAGCGTTGCCCCGGCTGCGAGTTCATCGTCGATGGTCTGTGCGAGTGTTTCAATCACGCGGCGGGCCCGGTCGAGCGCCAGTTCGCCGCGCAGATCGGGGCGGGCGTCTTCGAACGAGGTGGTCTGAGCGTCGAGCACCGCATTGACGCGGAAAAGCGCCGGGCCGAGGTTGGACTGGAGAGGCCCGACAACCTCGCCGGTTTCGGCAGAAAAGACGCCATCTGCGGCACCATCCAGCGTGTCGCGTGTGACATCGCCCAAATCGACATCTGCCAGTGCAAGGCCGCGTTCGGCCACCAGATCCTCGAAGGTGAAATCGTCGCCGAGACGGTTCAGGGCCTCTGTCGCGGCGTCTTCGGTGCTGAAGACCAGCCGTTCGACAAGGCGGCGTTCGGGCAGGTTGAATTCGTCGAACCGTTCCTCATAGGAGGCGCGGAGCGCGTCTTCATCCACCTCGACCGTGTCAACGATCATTTCGGGAGTGATCCACGCATAGGTGATGTCACGCAGTTCCGGCAGGGTGTAATTGGCGATGTTTTCATCGTAATAGGCTTGCAGATCGGCCTCGGACGGCTCTGGCAGGCCGGTTTGCAGGTTCGATCCGGTGAGGCGCGCCCAGGTGAAGTCGCGGGTTTCGCCGGTATAGGAGAGCAGAGTGTCGATATAGGTGTCGGGCAGTGTGTTGCCGGCAATCAGCGCGCTTTGCAGGATTGTGCGGGACGTGTCGTCGCGCAACTGCTCTTCAAACTCGGATTCCGAAAGGCCCTGATTGCGCAGGGCAAAGCTGTAGGCTTCGCGGTTGAAGCTGCCATCGGCGCTTTGGAAGGACGGCACTTGCAGCAACTGGTCTGCGACCACGTCGTCACCGACAGAGATGCCGATGCGGGCGGCTTCGTTATCGAGACCACGTGCCGTGACAAGCTGGGCCAGAACCTGACGGTCGATCCCGAGCATCTGCGCTTCGGACATCGGAACGGCGCGACCGGCTTGCGCGGCAAAGGCATTGATTTCGGTCCGCAGGCTGCGCAGGTAGGCGTCGGTGGACACTTCCTTTTCGCCGACGGTGGCCACGCTGCGTGCAGAGCCGGACAGGCTGGTTGCGCCAAAGCCCGCGAGGCCGACGATGAGAAGCCCCATCAAAATCCAGATGAAGGTCTTCGACAGCTTGCCTTTGCCCATGGCCATGCAGGTGTGCCCCTTGCTTGAGTGCGAATTCGTGCGACGTGTCTACGCGGCGGGGACAGGGGTCGCAAGGGGCCAGTCGAGGCTGGCCAGACGGGTGAAGAGCGCCTCGATCCCGGGCCGGTCGACATTGGCGAAAGCGACGCGGAACTGGCGTGCGCCCGAGGGGTCTGTGTCGGGCATGAACATGGTGCCGGGCAAGGCGAGCACGCCGATCTCTTGCACCAGTTTCGGGGCCAGTGTGGCGCTGCTTTCGGCAAAGGGATGTTCGAGATAGGCGAAATATGCACCGCAGCCCATGAGCCGCCAGCCTTTTGCTTCGATCAGCGGCATGTGGTCATGGATCGCCGCGCGCCGGTCGAGGATTTCGTCGCGTTCGCCTGCAAGCCAGTCGCGGAGGTTTTGCAGACCCCAGAGCGCGGCGCGCTGGCCCAGTTGGGACGGGCAGATGGCGACGGTGTCGAGGAATTTCTCGACCTCGGCCAGAAGTTTGGGCTCTGCAATGACGGCTCCGACGCGGTGGCCCGTGAGGCGGTAAGCCTTGGAGAAGGAGTAGAGCTGGATCAGCGTCTCGTCCCAGTTCGGCTCCGAGAGCAGGCTGTGCGGTGGGTTTGGGCGGCTGTCGAAATCGCGGTAGGTCTCATCAACGATCAGCCTTATGCCGGTCTCGCGGGCGAGGGCGAAGAATGCGGAGAGTGTCTCGGCCGGGTATTCGACGCCGCCGGGATTGTTCGGTGTCACCAGCGAAATTGCGCGGGTCCGCGGCGTGATCAGCGCGCGGGCGGCCTCGGCATCGGGGATCAGATCGGTGCCGGTGGGCAATGCCACAGCGGTCACACCCGACATGTCGAGCCACATTTTATGATTGAAGTACCAGGGGGTTGGCAGGAGAACCTCATCCCCTTCGGTGCAAAGTGCCGTGATGATGGCGGCAAAGGCCTGATTGCAGCCCGACGTGATCGCGACCTGATCGGGGCGTGCTGTGCCCTGGTAATGCGCTGACCACTGTGCGGCCAATTCGGACCGCAGAGCAGGAAGGCCGAGCACCGGGCCGTAGAGATGCGTCTCGGGCAGCTCAAGCGCTTCGGCCATGGCGGCGCGCAAGGGTGCAGGGGGCGGTTCAACCGGCGCGGCCTGGCTGACATTGATGAGTGGTTGATTGTCGGGGAACGTCACGCCGTCAAGCCAGCGACGGGCCTCCATCACCGGTGGGGCGAATGTGGTCTGGGTCCGTGACGTCATGCGTGTCTTTCCACATTGTGCGCCTGCGGCGCGCTGGTTTTTTCAGTTGTTGGGGGGCGCTGCCCCCGTCCGCCATTGGCGGACTCCCCCGAAGTATTTTCGAACCAGAGAAGCCCGCTCAGTCCTTGCCGCGATAGGGTTCGACATATTGCAGCGCCATGTCCCACGGGAAGAAGATCCAGGTGTCCTGGCTCACCTCGGTGATGAAGGTGTTGACCTGCGGGCGGCCCATCGGTTTGGCATAGACCGTGGCGATATGGGCTTTGGGCATGTGTCTGCGCACCACTTCGAGGGTTTTGCCGGTGTCGACCAGATCGTCCACCACCAGCACGCCAGTGCCATCACCGACCACGGACATGTCCGGGGACTTGATGACCTTGGGTTCCGCCTGTGTCTGGTGGTTATAGCTCTTCACGCTGATCGTATCGACCATGCGGATGTCGAGTTCGCGGGCGACAATCATCGCAGGCGCCATGCCGCCGCGGGTGATGGCGACAACCGCGCGCCAGCCACCTTCGTCGGGGCCTTCGCCCTGAAGACGCCATGCCAAGGCACGGGCATCGCGGTGCAACTGATCCCAGCTGACGTGGAATCCTTTTTCATGGGGCAGGCGATCGGTCATGGCGGGCTCCTTTATTGGATCAGCGGCCGAACAGCAGACGCAGGCCTAGCGCGCCGAGGATTACGGCGGCCATGCGGTCGATGATCGGTTTCAGCCGCAGGTAGCCAGCGCGGGCAGGGGCGCTGGACAGGCAGGCGGCGAAGAGGGTGTAGACAACAAGTTCGACGATGAAGTGATTGGCGACGATCAGCGCTTTGGCCCCAAGGCTCAGATCGGGTGGGAAGATCACCACCAGAACAGCGCCGGCGAACAGGACCGATTTCGGATTGGCGAGGTTGACCAGCACTCCGCCGAGGAAGGCGCGCGCGCCGGGATTGGCGCTGTCCGAGACGGGTTGGTTGGCGCTGCGCCAGAGTTGTACGGCAATCCAGATGAGATAGAGCGCACCAGCTGTCTTGAGCGCAAGATAGGCCCAGGGGACAATGGCGAACACCGCATTGAGGCCCAGCAACGCTGCTCCGGTCCAGAGCGCGGCCATCAGGCCAAGTCCGGCCCCCGTGGCGACACCGGTCCAGAACCCGCCTGCCACCGATTGGCGCAGTGCATAAAGCAGAGCCGGCCCCGGCGCGGCCATGGCGGCCAGCAGTGTCAGGTTGAACGCGATGAACTGCGCTGTGGTCATCTGGGGTTATTCCTTGCTCATATCCGGTGCATCGACCGCCTTCATGCCGACCACGTGATAGCCGGCATCGACGTGATGCGTTTCACCCGTCACACCAGAGCCGAGGTCGGACAGCAGGTAAAGTGCCGATTTGCCGACATCCTCGATGGTCACATTGCGGCGGAGCGGCGAATTGTATTCGTTCCACTTCATGATGTAGCGGAAATCACCGATGCCCGAAGCGGCCAGCGTCTTGATCGGACCGGCGCTGATCGCGTTGACGCGGATGCCGTCCTTGCCAAGGTCTTCGGCAAGGTAGCGCACCGAGGATTCCAGCGCTGCTTTGGCCACACCCATCACGTTGTAATGCGGCATGATCCGTTCGGCGCCATAATAGGTCATGGTCAGGGCCGAGCCGCCGTTGGTCATCATCTTTTCCACACGTTGCATCACGGCGGTGAAGGAATAGACCGAGATGTCCATGGTCATCATGAAATTGTCACGGCTTGTGTCGACATAGCGCCCGCGCAATTCGTTCTTGTCCGAAAAGCCGATGGCATGCACCACGAAGTCGAGACTGTCCCAACGCTGCTTGAGGCTTTCGAACAGCGAATCGATTGATGCCGCGTCACTGACGTCGCAGGGCAGAACGATGTCCGATCCCAATTGCGCTGCCAACGGATCGACGCGTTTTTTCAGCGCATCGCCCTGATAGGAAAAGGCCAGTTCGGCTCCCGCGTCGCCAAGCGCCCGTGCGATGCCCCACGCAATCGATTTGTCGTTGGCGAGGCCCATGATAAGCCCGCGCTTTCCGGCCATAATTTCGCTTTTCATGGTGCCACGCCTTTTGTTGTTCGGTGTGCCCATCGTTTAGGCGATGGATGACTGCCGGGCAAGGCTGTGAATGGAGGGACTTCGCCGCTGGGTTTGTGTTGATACGAATTTGCTGTGGACAAGCCTTGGCAATCTCATATACGCGCCGCACTCAATTGGAGGTTGCGATGAGTGATCGTACGGGAATCTTTGCAGGTGATGATCCTTTCGAGATCGCACGGCGTTGGCTTGCGGAAGCAGAAGCTTCGGAGATCAACGATCCGAACGCCATAGCTCTGTCGACGGTGGATGCCGACGGCATGCCCAACGTCCGGATGGTGCTGCTCAAGGAAATCGAAGCGGATGCTTTCGTGTTTTACACGAACTACGAAAGCCGCAAGGGGCAGGAGATTGCTGCCTCGGGAAAGGCGGCCTTCGTCCTGCATTGGAAATCGCTGCATCGTCAGATCCGGGTGCGCGGGACCGTCACCCGCGAGGAGGGTGAAAAAGCGGATGCATATTATGCGTCGAGATCGCTGAAAAGTCGTCTTGGTGCCTGGGCATCGCAACAGTCGCGGCCACTCGGGTCGCGGACTGAATTGATGGCAGAAGTTGCCATGCTGACGGCCAAGTTGGGTCCGAATCCGGCACGTCCACCTTTCTGGGGAGGATTTCGGATTCAGCCCACCGAGATCGAATTCTGGGCTGATGGTGCTTTCAGACTGCATGATCGGTTCCGGTGGGTGAAAAGTAACGAAAAAATAACTTGGGAAATCAGTCGGTTAAATCCTTGACATTCACGTCACGTGAATTGCGGGGGTGAAATTCCTCTTTTTTTCCCTACACTTGCAGTTAAGGTTGGGGCACCGCAAACGGTGGTGGGTTTTTGATGTTGGAAAAAGTCGTGGAACAGTCACAACAACCTGGCTCACGTATCGCTGGACACGTGAAGTGGTTTGACCCAGCCAAAGGTTTCGGTTTCCTGGTCTCGGATCAGGGCGGGCCAGATATCCTGCTACATGCAAATGTGCTTCGCAATTATGGGCAGGGGTCTGTCGCGGATGGCGCGCGGATCGAGGTGGTTGTGCAGACCACGACTCGGGGGCTTCAGGCCGTCGAAGTCTTGAGCATCACGCCGCCTGTGCAGTCCGGGGTTGCACCTCTGGAGGATTTCACAGGCGTCTCGGCGGAAGATATTGCCGCTGCTCCGCTTGAACCTGCACGGGTCAAGTGGTTCGACAAGGCAAAAGGGTTTGGCTTTGCCAACGTCTTTGGCCGCTCCGAAGACATCTTTATACATGTGGAAGTCTTGCGCCGTTCCGGTCTTTCGGATTTGCTCCCGGGAGAAGCGCTTGCGCTGCGCTCTATCGAGAGCAGCCGCGGGCGGATGGCGGTCGAGGTGCTCCCATGGGAAAGTGGTCTGTCCTAAGCGTCGTTCTCGTATTTGTCGCGTCGCCGCTTGTTGCGGCCGAAGCGCCGTGTCGCGAGGATGTCGTCTACCTGCGGGGCGATTGGGGCAATGCCCGTTTCTCCGTCGATGTGGCCGACACGCCTGACCTTCGAAGCCAAGGCTTGATGTTCGTAGAAGAGATGCCGACCATGAGCGGCATGCTGTTTGTGTATGATCGCGAACAGACAGTCTCGTTCTGGATGAAGAACACTCTGATCCCGCTTGATATGATCTTTGCAGATGGCGACGGTGTCGTTCAGCGGGTGCATGAGAATGCGATCCCGGGGGATCTGACAAGCATTCCAGGTGGGCGGGACATCCAGTTCGTTCTCGAGATCAATGGCGGTATGGCTGATCGTTTGGGCATCGACGAAGGCACAGAGATGCGGCATCCGGCGATTACCGCGGACACTGCCGTCTGGGCCTGTGCGTCCTGACGGATCAAAGGAAAAAACCGCTTTCCAATTCCGGCGTTGGTCGATAAACGACGCCTCAGTCGGGGCGTAGCGCAGCCTGGTAGCGCGACGGTTTTGGGTACCGTAGGTCGCAAGTTCGAATCTTGCCGTCCCGACCACTTCACACATTCAGCAAATATGACGCGCAGGCACATTCGTTGGGCCTCAAAGGTCGTCTGTCACTCGCTGTGTCTTGTGCGTGGGATCTCTGCCACAGCGACGGTCCCAACAGATTCGAAACCCGGCGCTCTGTCGTATGTCACCGGTCTCGAAAGTGGGTTGAACCCTATTCTAAATGCCTGTGGATAACTTTCTGGTGGCATTGACTTTTTGCCTGCCGACTTATCCACAGGGCTATACACGGGTGATCCACAGTTGAATCGCTATGGGTTGTGTCTTCTGTGCGGGTCAACCCAAAATCTGTGCCGAAAAGTGTAAAAAACGTGTTGACGACTCTGTGAGATATCCGCCAGTTTGTGCGGGTCGGTTCGATCAACCACAACATATAGTGTCTGGGCCGACGACAGGGACGGGAACACCGGTTAACAGCTTTTGAGGCGCTTTGCCTGCGTGGACGACGCGCGGGACCGGAAAACTCGTGCTTATCGCGGCCTCCAAAGGGCCATGGGGTACACATAGAAAAAAGAGACCGGTGCGATGAAAATCGAAAGAAAGTTTACCAAGTCTGGGCAGGATGCATATGCGGGGCTCGAGTTCGTCTCGACCACCTCGGAAATTCGGAACCCTGACGGCTCCGTGGTTTTCAAGCTCGACAATGTTGAGGTTCCAAACAGCTGGAGCCAGGTCGCCAGTGACGTCATCGCACAGAAGTATTTCCGCAAGGCGGGTGTTCCCGTTGCCCTGAAGAAGGTCAAGGAAAAGGACGTTCCCAGCTTCCTGTGGCGGTCGGTCCCCGAAAGCGATGACACACCGCGCACGGGCGAGACATCGTCCAAGCAGGTGTTCGACCGTCTGGCGGGCGCCTGGGCCTATTGGGGCTGGAAGGGCGGTTACTTCACAACCGAAGAAGATGCGCAGGCTTATTACGATGAAATGCGCTTCATGCTGGCCACACAAAAGGCGGCACCGAACAGCCCCCAGTGGTTCAACACCGGTCTGCACTGGGCCTATGGCATCGACGGCCCCAGCCAAGGCCACTTCTACGTCGACTACAAGTCAGGCGAACTGACCAAATCCTCCTCGGCCTATGAGCACCCGCAGCCCCATGCGTGCTTCATCCAGTCTGTGGCCGACGATCTGGTCGGCGATGGCGGCATCATGGACCTCTGGGTCCGCGAAGCGCGTCTGTTCAAGTATGGCTCCGGCACCGGCACCAACTTCTCCTCGCTCCGCGCGGCAAACGAGCCGCTGTCGGGTGGTGGCAAGTCCTCGGGTCTCATGGGTTTCCTCAAGATCGGTGACCGTGCGGCGGGCGCCATCAAGTCGGGCGGCACCACGCGTCGCGCGGCCAAGATGGTGATCTGCGATGCCGACCACCCGGATATCGAGGAATTCATCAACTGGAAGGTCAAGGAAGAGCAGAAGGTCGCGAGCATCGTTGCGGGTTCTAAGATGCACGAGAAGATGCTCAACGCGATCTTCAAGGCAATCGGTGCTTGGGATGGTCTTGAAGAAGACGCCTATGATCCCAAGAAAAACAATGCCTTGAAGGACGCAATTCGCGCAGCGAAGAACGTCATGATCCCCGAGACCTATATCAAGCGCGTGCTGGATTATGCGCGGCAGGGGTATGCGTCGATCGAATTCCCGACCTATGACACCGATTGGGACTCCGAGGCCTATGCCTCTGTCTCGGGGCAGAACTCGAACAACTCGATCCGCGTTACCAACGCGTTCCTTCAGGCCGTCAAAGACGACGCCGATTGGGAACTGATCCGCCGCACTGACGGCAGCGTCGCCAAGACGATCAAGGCGCGTGACCTGTGGGAAGATGTGGGCCACGCCGCCTGGGCCTGCGCCGATCCGGGTATCCAGTTCCACGACACCGTCAACGAATGGCACACCTGCCCGGCGGATGGCGAAATTCGCGGCTCCAACCCGTGCTCGGAATACATGTTCCTTGACGACACCGCGTGTAACCTTGCGTCGATGAACCTGCTGACCTTCCTCAAGGACGGTGAGTTCCAGTCCGAAGACTATATGCACGCCACACGTCTGTGGACGCTGACGCTGGAAATCTCGGTGATGATGGCGCAGTTCCCGTCCAGGGAAATCGCGCAGCGCTCCTATGACTTCCGCACGCTGGGTTTGGGCTATGCGAACATTGGCGGCCTGCTGATGAACCTTGGCTTCAGCTACGACTCGGATGAAGGCCGCGCGCTGTGTGGTGCGCTGACCGCGATCATGACTGGCGTGTCTTATGCCACTTCCGCAGAGATCGCTGGCGAGTTGGGCGCATTCCCCGGCTACAAGAAGAACGCCGATCACATGCTCCGCGTAATCCGCAACCACCGCAATGCCGCCTATGGCGCGACGGATGGGTATGAAGGCCTGTCGGTCAAGCCGGTTCCGCTTGACCACGCCAACTGCCCGGACAGCCGACTGGTCGATCTGGCGATGGCAAGCTGGGACGAGGCGCTGCGCCTTGGTGAAAAGCACGGCTACCGCAACGCGCAGTCCACCGTGATTGCACCTACAGGCACCATTGGTCTGGTCATGGATTGCGACACCACGGGGATCGAGCCGGACTTTGCGCTGGTGAAGTTCAAGAAGCTCGCCGGTGGTGGGTACTTCAAGATCATCAACCAGTCTGTCCCTGCTGCCCTTGAAAAGCTGGGTTACGGCTCGGCGCAGATCGAAGAGATCGTGTCCTACGCCGTGGGACACGGCACCATCGGCAATGCGCCGGGCATCAACCACACCTCGCTCGCAGGCCACGGCTTTGGCCCGGCACAGCTTGCTAAGGTGGACAAGGCGCTGGCCTCGGCCTTCGACATCCGCTTCGTGTTCAACCAGTGGACGCTGGGTGAAGAGTTCTGCCGCGAAGTGCTCGGCATCCCGGCGGACAAGCTGAACGACCCGACCTTCGACCTGCTGCGTCACCTTGGCTTCACCAAGTCGGACATCGACGCGGCCAACGATCACGTGTGCGGGACGATGACGCTGGAAGGCGCGCCGCACCTGAAGGTGGAACACTACCCGGTCTTCGACTGCGCCAACCCCTGCGGCAAGAAGGGCAAGCGCTTCCTGTCGGTGGAAAGCCACATCACGATGATGGCGGCAGCGCAGTCCTTCATCTCGGGTGCGATCTCGAAAACGATCAACATGCCGAATGACGCCACCATCGAAGACTGCCAGAAGGCCTACGAGTTGAGCTGGTCGCTGGGCACCAAAGCCAACGCGCTCTACCGCGACGGCTCCAAACTGTCCCAACCGCTGGCGGCAGCACTGGTCGAGGATGACGAAGAAGCCGCCGAGATCCTCGAATCCGGCTCCATGCCCGAGAAGGCGCAGGTGCTGGCCGAGAAGATCGTCGAAAAGGTGATCATAAAGGAAATCCAGAAGTCGCACCGCGAAAAGATGCCGGAGCGCCGCAAGGGCTACACCCAGAAGGCGGTTGTCGGCGGTCACAAGGTCTACCTGCGCACCGGCGAATATCAGGACGGCAGCCTTGGCGAGATCTTCATCGACATGCACAAGGAAGGCGCGGGCTTCCGTGCCATGATGAACAACTTTGCCATCGCGGTGTCGGTTGGTCTTCAGTATGGCGTGCCGCTGGAAGAGTTCGTGGATGCCTTCACCTTCACCAAGTTCGAACCGGCGGGCATGGTGCAGGGCAATGACAGCATCAAGAACGCGACGTCGATCCTTGACTACATCTTCCGCGAACTCGCTGTCAGCTATCTGGACCGCACCGATCTGGCGCATGTGAAGCCGGAAGGCGCGTCGTTCGACGATCTGGGCCGGGGTGAGGAAGAGGGCGTGTCCAACGTCAAGGAACTCTCCGACACGGCAGCGTCGCGCTCGCTGGAAGTGCTCAAGCAGATCAGCTCCACCGGCTACTTGCGCAAGCGTCTGCCGCAGGAGTTGATCGTGCTGCAAGGCGGTCAAACCGGGGCCGTGGCTTTTGGTGGCGGTGTCGATGCGGTCGCCGCGCTCAACACGCTGGTACCGGAAACCGGCGGCGTGGCAACAGCGGTGGCAACGGCCAAGGCCAGCACCTCGGTGCCTGCCATGACGGCGGTCACCCGTGCCAAGATGCAGGGCTACGAAGGCGAGGCCTGCGGCGATTGCGGCAACTACACGCTGGTGCGCAACGGCACCTGCATGAAGTGCAACACCTGTGGCGCAACATCGGGCTGTAGCTAAGAGATTGGGTTGGAGGGAGGTGCGCCAACACCTCCCTCCGGCTTTCCCCTGCTTCAACGGCGTGGGCAGAGGAATAACCGACTCGGTCTTGGACCGATGTTTCTGAGAAAACACTTACGAGTTCGGCAATCAATGACGCGCTGCCAACCCACAGAAGATACATGGTTGTTATGCGACTTACCCACGTACCCGCTGTGGATATTTGAAGGAGAGACACTCATGTCTCGAAAATCAAATTCGGAAGTGACCAGCAAGAAAGCTGCATCTGCTGCAGCCAAAGTGCTCAGAAATCCGAATTCTTCAAAGGCTGCCAAAACGGCAGCAGCGTCGGCGCTGACACAGCGTCCGAACAAGAAGTGAGAACGTTGAAGGCACCGCATGGTGCCCTCAACACGACAGTCACGGGGCGGGTGCGCCCGCCTCTGACGCGCGTCGGGCCGCAGGCAAGATTATTCCGAGCGGTGTACAACTTGAGAGCTTGACGAGCGAAACTCCAAAGGGGGCCACTGCGGCCCCCTTTTTTTCTATTTCGCTCTGGCCCACCGGGTCGGATGCATGCCCTCTCTCAGTTCAAAACACCGACGCAATCCCCACGACATCCCGCAGGCGCGCACGGGCGCGGGCAAGGCGGGACATGATTGTCCCCAAGGGCACCTCCATCTCCTCGGCCAGTTCGGAGGGCGTGACCCCCTCAAACGCCACGCGCCGCAACAAGGCGCGGTCCGGGGCAGGCAGGTGATCCAGATGCGCCAGCACCTCCGAACAGAGGCAGGCTAGTGCTGCATCTTCGACCTGGGGTTCATGGTCTGTGTCCATCGGTGTTTCCCGCGCCATCCGGCGAGACCGGGCGGCGGCGGCATGGCGCAGGGCGGTCATCATATAGGGCAAGGGGCGCGCAATCCGCGCGCCAAGGGCTTCTTGTTCCAGAAACGCCAGACAGACCTCATGGCAAAGATCTTCGGCATCCTGAGGGCTGCGTGTCAGGCGGCGGGCGCGGGCGCGCAGGCGGGAAAGATGTGTTGTGTCCATGGCGGGAAGTATGACAGCGGGGATTTCCCCGACCATCCCGGGGGTTTCCGCCGATGGCGAAACGCGGCCTGTTTTGCGCGGCGGATTGCGCATGGTTTGGGCGGGTTTGGGCAGGTCTGCGCCATCGTCCTCGGTGGGTGGGACGCGAGGACGGGTTTCGCGCTCATACCTCGTGAAGGCCGCAAGACGCGGTGCTTCGTCAACAGGACCGAATGGGAGACCAACATGACACTGACATTGACCCGACTGATCGCTGCAAGCCTGATCACACTGCCGGTGGCCGCCTTTGCCGCCGACTATATGGCCGCAGATACCAATCAGGATGGGATGCTGTCTCTGGAAGAGGTGCAGGCGATCCTGCCCGAAGTCACAACGGACACGTTCATGGCGGTGGACGCCGATGGGGACGGTCTCATCAATGCCGATGAACTGGCGGTGGCACAGACCGAAGGGCTGATGCCGGAAGCCGACAGCTAAGGCTGTCCGGCTGCGCGGTTCTTTGGTGGGCCGCGCAGCCAAGATTTTTGAAGGGTTTCCTGAAAACCATTAATATATTTCAGCCCCTTACAACTCGATCTTGATCTCGCCATCGGGCTCTGCGGCACGCGACTGACACAGGATGATCGTGTCCTGCCGCTGGGCTTTGGACAGCACGAAATCCCGATGCTCGACGGCACCGCTTAGGACCCGCGCCTTGCACACACCACAAATCCCGTCCGAGCATTTCACGTCCACCGCCACACCATTGGCGTTGAGAACATCCGTCGCTGTCTGATCCGCCGGCACGTGGAAGCTGCGTCCATCGCTGAGGGTGAGCGTGAAGGGGTGGTTTTCGTACTCGGGCAGTTCCGGCACGGCGAAATATTCGAGATGTTTTGCGTCGTCTGGGAATCCCTTGCGTTCAGCGGCTTCCATGACGGCGTTCATGTAGAGATCAGGCCCGCAGGTGTAGATGTGCTGGCCGCTCGTGTAGTCCGGGATCAGCGCTTCCAGATCGGCGCGGGTGCCTTCGTTGCTGACATGAATGTGTACCTTGTCGGCCCAAGGCATATTGGCCAGATCGTCCAGATATCCGGCCTCGGCGCGGGTCTTGAGCGAGTAATGCAGGGCAAAGGGCCGCCCCAGCGCGTGCAGGCGGTGCGCCATGGCGATCATCGGGGTGACGCCGATCCCGCCGCCCATAAGCCATGTGAATGTCGCGTCCTCGACCAGTGGAAAATGGTTGATGGGTTTCGACACGAAGACCCGCCGCCCTTCGGCAAAGATCCGATGCAAAAGCGCCGACCCGCCGCGCCCCTGATCCTCGCGCAGGACGCCGATCTGGTAGACCGACCGATCCGCCGGGTCGCCGGACATGGAGTATTGGCGCAGGAACTCCGGTGCCACAACGAGATCGAGATGCCCGCCAGCCGTCCATTCGGGCAGTTCATGCCCGTCGACATGGCGGAATTCGTATTTCGTCACCGTGGGCGACATCTTTTCGACCTTGCTCACCACCACGGGCACCACCGGGCTTTCGGTGGCATCCTTCGGACGGTGCAGATGCGAGGTATCGCCTTTGGCCAGCCGCGCCTTGTGTTCGTCCGCGCTGACCATCTTGGTATAAGCCTCGATCCCGGCCTCGCGGTCCATCGGATCCGGATAGGGGTAGGGGTGTGGGGCCAACGGGGCGGGGTAGACGGCCAACGTCTGGTCCTCGTATTTCAGGTCGAGGTCCTTTTGCAGGTCGCGCGCATTGACCGGGTGGGTGGTCGGCGCGTAGCTGCCGCTGTCCTGCAACTCGAGGTCCCACCACCATTTTTTCACCGGGTTCAACCCGCCACGCCCAGCCGCGTCGTCCAGTTTGGCCAGCAGAGGTGCTGCCTTGGGCAGGTTCATCGCCGCCCAGCGGAACGGCTTTTCGGCAAACAGCCCTTCAAGGTTCCACGGGCAGGTCTTCATGCAGCGCCCGCACATCGCGCCGCCTTCGGTGGTGATGCGGTAGGTGGCGCATTTCTGGCTGTCGGATTTCCAAATCTCGTAGCCGTTGAACATGAGTTTCGGCCCGGCCGTGATCGCCCCCGAAGGACATTCGCGGGCGCATTTGTTGCAGCTTTCGCAAAAGCTTTGCAGGCCGAAGTCGATGGGCTTGTCATGTGCCAGCGGCATGTCGGTGGTCACCACGCCGGACTTCAGTCGGGGGCCAAGGAACGGGTTGAGGATCACCTCGCCAATCCGGCTGACCTCGCCCAACCCCGACAGCAGCAGAAGCGGAGGTTGCAGCACTTCGCCGTCCATGACGGTGTGCGCCTTGGCGGAATACCCCAGATTGCGGATCTGCTTGGCCAAAACTCCACCCAGCAACGAGAACCGCAGATAGGCCCGCATGGATTGCGCGACGCTGATCCAGTCGTCACCGGATGCGCCCTCCATCGTCTCGTAGCCCTGGTCGATGATGACGCTGATCGCCTGATCATGCGGCGGATCAATGGGTTCCCCACGCGCGTCGTGGCTGTACCACGCCCAGTCCGGACAGCGGCTGATCCCGACCGCATCACATCCCAGCCAATAGCCCGTGGCCTTGATCGCGTCTGCGTTGTTTTGCAAATTTGCAGGACGTGGGCCGTTTTCGCGTGGTCCGTCTTGCAATAATACAAAGGCCCCAAGCATCCGCCTCTGCGCCGCCGACGGGGCCGCCTTGCGCACGTAATACCCCCCCTTTGCGCCATCCTGCAGCTTTTTGCCCATGTCTCCGAACTGGGCACGGGCAAAGAGATCCGCGCGTTTGGGCACGCGGGACACGTTGGCTTCGTCGATATAGGTGGTGGGCGTGTCCACCCGTTTGAGCGTTTCGAACGGATGAGGACCATCAACGTATCGTCGACTGTCGAACGGGTGGGGGTTGAGGCCCGAGCGGGCCGAGGTGGTGCCGAGTTTCCACGCGAGGCCGTGCGTAAGGGATTTTGGTTGCTCGCTGGACAAAGGGGCGTCATGGGCGAGGTCGAGCGTGGTTGTCACGACGGCCACGCCGAACCGGTCGCCGAGCCACGGATTGACCAACCGTCCGGATGTCCCGTACGCCAGACCCGCCGCAACCGTACAGATGTTGAGGTCCACATCCGTGCTGGTCGCGGTATGCGCCTTGGCGTCCCAGCCCAGCAAACGGATGTAGTTGGCGATCACCACGGCGGTCTCGGTCGCCCGCAGACAGGCGCGGTGCGCCTGCGCATCTGTGATCCATGCAGTTCCGGTTTCGCCGGGTTTCGGGTCTCGGGGGATCTCGTAGAGAAACACCAAAGCGGTGTGATGGCCGTCGATTGTGCTGGGTGGGGCCTCCATCGACTCCTTGAGATCGGCCATGATCATGTCGATGCCCGAGGCCAGCGTTTTGGTCTGTTTGGTCTTCAGATCATGGGCAAGGCGGTCAATATCTGGGTTGAGCCGTGGTTCCGGCAGATGCGCCTCGGGCAGCAGAGGGCCGATCCCCACCATTGTGGCGTCCGAGAAATAGCCGAACGCTTTCAAATGGTTGGCGCGGTCTTTTAAATCATCCGGAATGACGGATTTGGCCCTGTTCACAAGCCCGTCGCGGATCGCGTCCATCATCGCCTGATACTCGCCCATCGCGTTGACGATAGAGGAGGGGTCCTCGGGGCGGTGGAAGCTGAGGCCGGGATGGCGCGGGATTGCCGCCGGGTCTGGCATAGGGCCGCGCGCGGCGCGTTCCAGCGGAAACGGTCCAAGATGCACTGGCCGATTTTTATCGGAAAAGAACCGCAGACCCATGTTGACCTCCCATCGGCGCGGTGTTCCGCGTCCTTGGAGAGTGCAGCATTCTGCGCTCAAGACTGCAAGGCATGAAAATCCTTGAGCGTTTTGCCCGCCTCATCGACGAACAACCCCGGCAATGGGGTCAGGTCGTTCACCCGGTCCATGCGAAAGGTGGCAAACCCTGCCTCCGTTTCATCCCAGACGACGCAGGTCCAGATGCGACCCCAGTAGTCCAGATGCAATGGGCGCACGGTGTGGAACTGGTCGTCATTCTCGAGCCGCAATCGCAGCTTCTGACGGGAGCGGATCGCCTTGCGGAAGGCGGGCATGTGGCGAAAGCCCTGCGCTGCCTCGGCAAAGGGATAGGTGGCAAAGCCGAATTTACCACCTGGGGTGCCTACGTCCTCGGGCAGCACCGCGTCGATCTTGTCGGCAAGCGCTTGCGCTGCCGTCGCGAGGTCTTCGCTATCGGCAGAGCCCACGGCGGCCAGTCCGATATGCAGCGCCTCAAGTTCGGTCTGGGTCAGGTTGAGCGGGGGCAGGGTGATCATCGCCTGCGCGGTGTAGCCTGATCCTCGCGCGCCCTCGACCGGCACTCCGGACGCGGCAAGTGTGTCCATGTCACGGTAGATCGTGCGCACCGACACACCCAGATCCTGCGCCATCGCTTCGGCAGTGTGCAGGCGACCGTCTTTGAGGCGTTGCATCAAGGCATAAAGCCGGTCGCTGCGTTTCATGTGATTCTCCGTGCTGCGGTGCATGAATACTGACAAAAACCTGTCAACTGACAAGCTCTTGACAAAAACGGCCCGAAATGGCGTGTTTTCGTCCTTTCGCAGGGCGGCGCGAGCCATTACATAACCGCAATGGAATGCAACGCAGGCATCTGCCTGCCGGTAAGGAGAGACTTCATGGGTATCGGAAATATCGGTCTGCCGGGCCTTCTGCTCATCGCCGTTGTGGTGCTGGTGCTGTTCGGCCGTGGCAAGATTTCGTCGCTGATGGGCGAAGTCGGCAAAGGTATCACCGCCTTCAAGAAAGGCGTGGACGAGGGCAAGCAGGAGCTTGAAGAGCAGAAAGCCGAAAGCGCCAAAGACGTGACGCCCGAAGGCGAGAAAGACAAGGACAAGGTCTAACGATTATGTTCGATCTTGGCTTTGCCGAGCTTTTGGTGATCGGGGTGGTGGCGTTGATCGTTGTCGGCCCCAAGGATTTGCCAGTGCTCTTCCGGAAGGTGGGCAATTTCATGGGCAAGGCCCGTGGGATGGCGCGCGAGTTCAGCCGCGCGATGAACGATGCCGCCGACGAATCCGGTGTGCGCGATGTGCAAAAGACGTTCAAATCGGCCACCAATCCGCTGGGCAGCGCGATGGACGGGGTCAAGGACGCCGCGAAGTCGATGACCAATCTCGACCCATCCAGCAACACCGGGAAACTCTCCGCAGAACGCGAGGCCGCCAAGAAAAAGATCGAAGCCAGCGCTGCACGTGCCGCTGCCGATCGCAAGAAACGCGAGGCGGAAGAGGCGCTGAAAAAGGCCGAAGAAATGGAAGCGGCATTGAAAGCCGACGCTGCGCCGGAAAAGGACGCATGAGATGAGTGCCCGCGACGACGACATCGAGGACAGCAGCGCACCGCTGATCGAGCATCTGGCGGAACTGCGCACCCGGTTGATCCGGTCGGTGCTGGCCCTGTTTGTCGGGATCTGCGTTCTGTTCATCCCGATCCAGGGCGACTTTCTTGCGGAACATGTGCTGCGTTTCCTGCTCGTACCGATCGAAGACACGCTCCGCGCGCTTGGGGATCCAGCCCCGACGCTGCAATACACAAGCCCGCAGGAATACCTGTTTGTGCTTTTCCGCATCGGCATGGTGTTTGGCTTTGCGCTGGCTTTCCCGGTGATTGCACACCAGATGTGGCGCTTTGTTGCGCCGGGACTCTACAAGTCCGAGAAATCGGCCTTCCTGCCCTTCATCATCGCATCGCCGGTGATGTTCCTGCTGGGCGCGGCCTTTGCGCATTTTGTCGTGACCCCGCTGGCGATGGCCTTTTTTCTTGGCTTTACCGATGCGCCATCGCTCTTTGCCAACCTCCTGTCCGATTCCGTAGATGTGGACCCTACGGCTGTGGTGCCAGCGACCAATGAAGGCCTGAAGATCACCTTTTTCGGCAAGGTGAACGAAAGCCTTCAGACCTCATTGGTGTTCATCATGGCATTCGGCCTATGTTTTCAGTTGCCGGTGTTGTTGACGTTGATGGGCAAGGCGGGTCTTGTGTCGGCGGATGGTCTGGCTGCCGTGCGCAAATACGCGATGGTGGGTATTCTTGTGCTGGCCGCGTTGGTGACGCCGCCTGATGTTGTGACGCAGCTCATTCTCTTTACCGTCGTCTATGGTCTTTACGAGGTGTCGATCATTCTGGTCCGTCGCGTGGAAAAGAAGCGCGAAAAGGAATTGCGCGCGCAGGGGCTTTGGTTCGAGGACGACCCTGCCGAGGGTATGGATGACGACCCCTTGATGCGAGAATTCGACGAGGACGCGAAGAAGTGACCGACCCGATGGAGCGGATCGCGGCCGCGCTGGAGCGTCTTGCCCCCGCGCCGCAGCCAGCGCCGGATTATGACGTGGCGGATGCCTTTGTCTGGCATATGGACCCCGATCACCTGCAACCCGTGCCCAAGGTCAGCCGCGTTCCTGTAGAGCTTTTGGTGGGTGTGGACCGCAGCCGCGATACGTTGCTGGCCAACACGCGCCAGTTCGCCCGTGGCCTGCCTGCCAACAACGCGCTTTTGTGGGGCGCGCGGGGGATGGGGAAGTCGAGCCTTGTGAAGGCAGTGCATGCGGCTGTCTTGGCCGAAGATTTGCCGATCAAGCTGGTCGAGTTGCAACGTGAGGATTTGCCCAGCGTGGCGCGGCTCTTGAACCTGCTTCGGGTTGCTGATCACCGCTTTTTGCTCTTCTGCGACGATCTGAGCTTCAGCCATGATGACCAGCATTACAAATCTCTGAAAGCGGTGCTGGATGGCGGTGTCGAGGGGCGTCCGGACAATGTCGTGTTCTATGCCACGTCGAACCGCCGCCACCTGATGCCGCGCGACATGATCGAAAACGAGCGGTCATCTGGGATCAATCCGTCCGAGGCAGTCGAAGAGAAGGTCTCTTTGTCGGACCGATTTGGTTTGTGGCTGGGATTCCATCCGTGCAATCAGGACGACTATTTGGCGATGATCCGGGGCTATTGTGATGCCTACCGGGTCGAGATCGACGATGCGACGTTGCGCGCCGAAGCGATTGAATGGCAAGCCACACGCGGTGCGCGGTCAGGCCGGGTGGCGTGGCAATACTTCACCGATCTGGCGGGACGTCGCGGCGTCGCGATCTAAGGTCTTTGTGCTGTCTCATTGCCAGTTTCCAAAGACCTCAGAATTTAATGGATGGGCCCCAGAATCTTCGTACGAAGATTCTGGAACGGCGTAGTTAAAAAATCGTTAAGCAGATTTCCTGCAATACCTGCAATACAGGTTCGGTGCAGTGTCGCAAAACGGCGCTTGTAGTTTGAATAAGGAACCTCCGTGCCCGTTAAAGGCACGGAAGTGCTCTTATTTCTTATGCGCGGCGGCGGCGGCCTCCGGTGCGACCATCACGGCCGCGGCCTTCGTGTCCGGCTTTCGGCGGCTGGCGGTTGAACGCAATCCATGCACCGCCGCCTTCGTCATTGTTGGTAAGGAAGTTGGCCGCGCGGATGGCTTCCATTTCCTTGCCCGGACGCGGTTTTGTCGAACCGAGGCCGAAAAGGATGCAGAAGGTTTCGTCGTCTAAGTCCTCGGGCAGAACAATTCCGGCTGCGGCCACCTCGGCGCGCTTTTCTGCGATCTTGGTGGGGCCGACGGGCAGGGCGACCGGGTTCATGATGGCGGATGTCATGCCGGCACCCATGGCCATCGGCAGGAAGGCATTGTTGATGCCGTGACGGTTGGGCAGGCCAAAACTGATGTTCGATGCACCGCAGGTGGTGTTTACACCCAGTTCCTCGCGCAGGCGACGGACCAGTGTAAACACCTGAAGACCGGCGGTCCCCATGGCACCGATTGGCATGACCAGCGGATCGACCACGATGTCATGCGCCGGGATGCCGAAATCGGCAGCGCGTTCGACGATCTTTTTGGCCACGGCAAAACGCACATCGGGGTCTTCCGAGATGCCGGTGTCATCGTTGGAAATCGCCACAACCGGCACGTTGTATTTCTTGACCAGCGGCAGCACCAGTTCCAGACGTTCTTCCTCGCCTGTGACCGAGTTCAAGAGCGGGCGGCCTTCGGCAGCGGCAAGGCCGTTTTCCAGCGCGCCGGGCACAGACGAGTCGATGCAGAGCGGGCAATCGGTGACGGCCTGGACGCGCTCGACCAGTTCCTTCATCAATGTCGGCTCGACAAAGTTGTTGTCGGCGTAGCGCGGGTCTTCGGCCATCTTGTTCGAGAACACGGCGCCCGAGTTGATGTCGAGGATGTTGGCGCCTGCGGCGACCTGAGCCAGCGCATCGGCCTCGACCCGGCTGAAATCGCCGCGTTCGAGTTCCTCGTTCAGGATCTTGCGGCCTGTCGGGTTGATCCGCTCACCGATCACGCAGAACGGCTGATCGAACCCGATGATGGCGGTTTTGGTCTTGGACTCGACAATCGTGCGGGTCATGCGGCTACTCCTTCAATGCGGGCCAGAATGTCCGGCAGCGCGGGGTCTGTGAAATCCTCAATCGTCATCTTTGCGCCAACGGCGCGGAGTTCGGCGTCGCTCAGCGCCGAGCGGACACCGATGCTATAGGCACCGGAGGCTGCGGCGGCACGCATGCCGGAGGGGCTGTCCTCGAAGGCGATGCAGGTCTCGGGCGACTCTCCAAGCAACTGCATCGCGGTCAGATAGGGCAGTGGATGGGGCTTGCCATGCGCGCACTCCTCGCCGATCACGATCACTTCGAACCGGTCGCGCAAGCCGATGGCACCCAGCATCGCTTCGGCATTAAGGCGCATGGCGTTGGTCACCACGGCCAGTTGCCAGCCCTGCGCCTGCGCGCGATTCAGAAACGCCTCAAGTCCGGGTGTCGCCGGGTAGGGCGAGGGCAGACGGTCGCGGAACTGTGCCTCTTTCCACTCGCTCAAACCCTGCGGGTCCGGTTCGTCCGGCAAATGTTCTGCAAACACATCGACATTCAGACGGCCATGAACCTGCTCGATATAAAAACCGTGCGGGGTTGGAAGCCCCCGCGAGGCCCACAGCTCGGTGAAGACGGCCTCGTGAATGGGGTCCGAATTCAGCATGGTGCCGTCGAGATCAAAAAGCAGGGCTGGCATCAGGTCAGATCAGTTCGCGGCGGCCGGTGCAGTGCCAGCACCACCGTTTTCGATGGCCCAGGTGGCGTTGGTCTTGATCCCGCCCAGCGGGAAGAAATGCACCTGTTCGATGTTGAACTCGGGGTTCTTGGCTTTGTGCGCGGCCAGCTTGGTCAGAACCTCTGTCGGCTCATACGGCAGGAGCAGCTTGGACACGTCCATGGCACGCTTCTGCAGAACCTTGAGCGACGGGCCGACACCGCAGGCGATGGCGAACTTGATCAGGGTCTGCAGCTTGGCGGGACCGGCGATACCGATATGCACCGGCAGCTTGATGCCAGCAGCGGACAGGTCGTCGACCCATTTGATGATCGGATCGGCGTCAAAGGCGAACTGGGTGGCCAGCGCCATCTTGGCATCGGTGCGTTCCGAGAACGCCTGCTTCCAGCGCAGCGCGTCTTCGACGTTCTTCATGCCGCCATTGGGATCGATGTCCTTGTTGCCTTCCGGGTGACCGGCGACATGCAGACGCTTGAAGCCTGCCTTGTCGAACAGACCGGTTTCCATGAGCTGCATGGAGCTGTGGAAATCACCGTTCGGCTGGTTCACGCCACCTGCGAGCAGCAGCGCCTGATCGACACCGGCTTCGCCCTGGTAGCGGGCAATCCAATCGGCCAGTGTCGCTTCATCCTTGATGATGCGGGCCGGGAAGTGCGGCATGACCGGGTAGCCATCAGCGGCAACGCGCTTGGCGGTGGCCACCATGTCTTCGATTGGTGTGCCTTCGATATGGGCAATGTAGACGCGGGTTCCGGGGGCCAGCAATGCGCGGAAATCCTCGACCTTCTCGGCCGTACGCGGCATGACCTCGATGGAATAGCCTTTCAGGAAGGCTTCCATCTCGGGGGTGGTGCCGTTTTCGACGGTTTCGCGCTTGCGGAAATTCAACAATGCCATGATGGCCTCCCTCAGGGTCATGGGGGCTTACGCCCAGCCTTCGTTATCAATCAACGCCTTGAGGCGTTCCTTGTCATATTCCGCATCAATGCGGGCCGCCTCGGCAGAGCAGACCTCTTCGGGGTCCCCCTCGAGCTCGTAAGGCGCTGCCTTGCGCCATTCGGCGAGGTAGCTGTCGGTATCGGATGCACCGATCTTCATCGCCGCGCGGTCAATCGCCTGCTCGAACCGTTCGGGCAGTTGGGCCTTGGCGCCACGACGGCCCTTGCCCACGATCACCTGAGCCGGGATATCGCGCCAGTAGACAATTGTGACATCCGGCATGTCGTGATTCCTTTGTTTCGCCTGCGTCTTCGTAATGGAGGGCATGTACCACAAGAGTGCAAATTTCGACGTGTCCGCTTCCGTCTGCGACCCGAGGCGACATTAGGTCAGGACAAGGCGAATGGCGATGCTTTTGCAGGTCCAAAATTCTCAGGCTTTGCATGAGGCCCTCTCATAACTTTACCTTGGTGCATCACGAAACTTGCGCCGCAGTCAAAGCGGGCTTAGGGTTGAGGTAACTTACATATTCGGAAGGCGCGAAGTCATGGCGCCAAAGCGTCCCAAAGGTGCGGGCGCATTCCCGAAACCGGTAGAGAGCCCCGCGCCGTCACGGCCCGACCCATCCGAGCTTTATGCCGCGCTGGATCTGGGCACAAACAGTTGTCGTATGTTGATTGCCCAGCCAAAGGGCAACCAATTCCATGTTGTCGACAGTTTTTCCAAATCCGTGCAGCTGGGGGCCGGTCTTGAAAAGTCCGGCCGTCTGAGTCGTGCGTCGATGAACCGGACCATTTCCGCGCTGCGCGTGTGTCAGCAGAAGATTCGCCGCCACGAGGTGACGCGCATGCGGTTGGTCGCGACAGAGGCCTGCCGCCGGGCGCACAATGCACGGGATTTCATTCGGCAGGTCAAACGCGAAACCGGACTGAACCTCGAAATCATCCAGCCGGAGGAGGAAGCGCGGCTGGCGGTCATCTCCTGTGCGCCGCTGGTCAGCACCAAGACCGAACAGTTGCTGGTAGTGGACATTGGTGGCGGGTCGACCGAGCTGGTCTGGATTGATCTGACGGCTGTGCCGGCGTTCGAGCGTCCGCGCGCAATCATGCGGTTGCATGCCGGGTTCCACACCAAGGACAGCCCGTTCCCCGCCGCCCGCGTCGTGGATTGGATCAGCGTGCCCTTGGGGGTTGCGACGCTGCGTGACCAGTTTTCGGACGTGGAAAGCAATTCAGCCCGTTATGCGCTGATGAGCTGGTATTTCGAGGAAAACCTTGCCGAATTCGCACCTTACAAAGACGAGCAGGCACGCGAAGGGTTCCAGATCGTTGGCACCAGCGGCACGGTGACCACTGTCGCGGCGAGCCATTTGGGTCTCAAACGCTACGACCGGACCAAGGTAGATGGGCTGCGGATGACGTCAGACCAGATCGAAAAGGTAATCTCGAATTATCTGGAGCTTGGCCCAGAAGGACGCCGGGCCGATCCGCGCATCGGGCTTGACCGTCAGGCGCTCATCATGTCTGGCGCTGCGATCCTTCAGGCATTGCTGCGCTGCTGGCCGACGGATCGGCTGTCCGTCGCAGACCGTGGGCTGCGCGAAGGCTTGCTCTATGCGCAGATGTCAGCGGATGGCGTGCTTGAGGATGGTCCGTTCTAGGGTCAGCCCAAAAGGCTGATCACCCTGCGCAGCGCCAACTCGTAGCCTTCGATACCGAACCCAGCAATCACGCCTTCGGCGCGGGCGGACACGTAGGAATGATGCCGGAACGCCTCGCGCTTGTGGACGTTGGAGATATGGACTTCGAACACCAGCCCTTCATAAGCCTGAAGCGCGTCATAGATTGCGACAGAGGTGTGGGTGAAGGCGCCGGGATTGATGATGATGGCTTCAGCTTCGTCACGGGCCTGATGAATCCAGTCGATGATCTGGCCTTCATGGTTCGACTGCATGGATTTGAGATCGAACCCGGCAGGTTTTGCGAGTGCTACACAGCGGTTTGCCACGTCGTCCAAACTGTCCGCGCCATAGATTGCGGGTTCCCGCTTGCCCAGAAGGTTCAGGTTGGGACCGTTGATCAGAAAGACGGTTTTGGACATGGGATACTCCGCACTTGTTGCCCTAGCTGTGCCAGCTTGCCGGGGTTCGTGCAACCCGCCGCGTGTTTTGGACTAAAGGTCCAACGCGGCCTGTGTGATCGCACCCGGAGTGAACGGCATCCTGCGCAGGCGCAGCCCTGTGGCAGCAAAGATCCCGTTGGCGATCGCGGCAACCGTGGGTCCGGGTGAGGCCTCACCCGCGCCAACAGAGCGCTGGTCTGGGTGGTTCAGGAGCGTGATGTCGAAGTCGGGCACATTGTCGAAGCGGATCACCGGGTAGCTGTCCCAGTCGCGCGAGGTGATACCGTCGCGGTCCCAGGTCACCTGTTCATAAAGCGCCCAGCTTGCCGCTTGCATGACGCCACCTTCAAGCTGCGCCTGAAGGCCATCGGGGTCGATCACGCGGCCCGCATCCGCCACAAGCGTGACGCAGTGCAGTTTGACCTCGGCTGTGTCCGTGACGGCGAGATCCATGGCCAGACCAACGCGGGTCATCGCGTTCTTGTACTGGGCATAGGCGATGCCTCGCCCCATTCCTTCGGGCAACGGGGGCAGGCGATGTTCCAAGGCGTCCAAAACCGCCACAGCGCGTGGGTCGCTCAGATGCGCGCGGCGGAAGGCTATGGGGTCTGCTCCGGCACTATGCGCGGCTTCGTCCAGTGTGCTTTCAAGCGCAAAAATATTGGCGACGGCCCCAAGGCAGCGCATGGCGGATGTGCGGTGCGGCAGGCCTTGGACAAGGTTCTTGACCAGACGTTTCTCGGGGATGTCGTAAACCGGATCAAGGTTCCGGTGCATCCCCGCGTGGTTGCCCATGTTTGGCGGCGCGATATAGGGCGCCATCGCCTCTGCGCGAAACCTGTTGGCCAGCAGCTTTGCCGGACCTGCGCGGTTCGGGCCGGGACGGGGCCTGCCGCGATGGGTGTCGCTGTGCGCTTCGGCGGAAAGCGCAGCGATGCGGCCATCGGCCAGCTTCGCATCGACCTGAACCGCCATCGCGGGTGCATAGGGTTCCCAGGCGTGTTCGTCCTCGCGTGACCATTTCAGCAGGATCGGAATTTTCGGATGGGCCAAGGCGATACAGGCGGCCTCGTAGGCTGCATCGTCCGCGCCATTGTGACCGTAGCAACCGGAGCCTTGCACATGGGTGATCTCGATCTGGTCTGTGGCAAGACCAAGACTGTCGGCAATCGCCTCGCGCAATGGGTAGATGCCCTGGCTGTGGCTTTTTACGAAAAGACGTTCGCCGGTCCATTCCGCCAGCGCCGCCGACGGAGCCAGCGCGCCGTGCATCTGGTAGGGGCGTTCGAACCGACCGCTGAGGTCCGGGGCGTCGAGCGGTTCCGGCACAGGGACTTTTTGCGGGGTGCCGTTGACCACCGGAAAGCGCTGCGCGTTTTCGGGGGCCAAATGGGCAAACACATCGGTTTCTGGCAATCCGCCACCGCTGTCCCAATTGCAGGCCAATCCAAGCCGTGTCGCTGCTTTGACGACAGCCCATTCCCCGGGGCCGGTCACCGCCAGAAAACTGCCATCCCGCACGACATGAAGACCATCGCCTGTGATCCGGTCCAGCACCGTCTGGTCGATGTCCCGAAGGCTGGCGCGCGCATGGGGCGGGCTGACGCGGCGCGCGTGCCACATACCCGGAAGGTCAATGTCGTGCAGATAGGTGAAGCGGCCTGTGACCATGTCGGCGATGCCGCGCATGTCCGGGGCGGGGGGCGTGACCGGGATGTGCCGGGGCAGATCGGGATCTATGGCCAGATCGGGTGGGAGATCTTGGGCCAGGCTGATCAGGTTGATCCGGATGTTGGTGCCGGGGCGGTGGATGTACCCGTCCTCAAATGCCCAATCCGATGGGGTGCCGCCATGTTGGTTGATTGCCGCATCCAGAAGGTGCTTGCGCAGGGTCGCGGCGGCGGCTGCAAC
Organism: Marivita sp.; assembly: GCF_048006345.1. Classification (GTDB taxonomy): domain Bacteria; phylum Pseudomonadota; class Alphaproteobacteria; order Rhodobacterales; family Rhodobacteraceae; genus Marivita. The sequence goes on from NZ_CP180351.1 coordinate 1,093,430, forward strand.
GGCCCGGCCAGATTGTTCGATGGAGTTGCTGCCCGAGGTGATCCCCTCGTCAGGCGCATGGTCCGTGCGAACAGCCGCGACATCCAGTCGCGAGAGAGGCAGCGCCAGTTCCTCTTGCACGATCCGGACGAGCGCGGTCGAAATGCGCTGACCAATATCCACCTTTCCGGTGTGGATCAGAAGGTCATTGTCTTGCGGCGTTAACCAATCGGAAACAAGAGGATACGCGTCAAGGCTCATGTGCCTGCAGCCCGTTTTATGGCACTTAGAACACGCGGATGCGACCCACAGCGGCACAGATGTGGGGTCAGGGTGGCTTTGGTGGTTGCGCTGTCCGGTGCCGGGTTTTCGGACAGAAGCGCTGTCGCCGCGACCACAAGCCCGGAGGTGCAATACCCACATTGCGCGGCGGTCTCTTCAATGAACGCCCGCTGCACGCGCTGACCGATCTCTGTCTCGGCGATGCCCTCGATGGTGGTGATGTCCTTGCCGTCGAACACCTCGACCGGAGTTACGCAGGACAGCACAACCTTGCCATCGACCATGACCGCACAAGCACCGCATTGCTCCAACCCGCAGCCGAGTTTTGTGCCTTTGAGCTTGAGCTCATCCCGCAGGACATAGACCAGCGGAGTGTCCGGGTCTGACGTGATGTCGTGCCGTGTTCCGTTGATCGTCAGGCTCAGGCTCACGTTGTAACACGCTCCCATGTGATCTGGACATCGACATCCGCCGATTTGAACAGGTTCATCACCGGGCAACGGTATTCCACGTTCCGTGTGAGCCGGTCAAACCGCTCCTGTGTCTCGTCGGTATGGACGCGGATGCGCAGTTTGACCCAGTTGAAATACGGGCGCACGCCCTGCACGCCACGACTGCCACGCTGGTCAACCTCGCCATTCGCTTCCATGTCGACAGCGGTATAGGCAAACTGCATCGCCTCGGCGCAGCGGTTGATAATGACGCCCTCGCAGCCAAGCAGTGAGGACAGCGTCATTTCCAAAGGAGTCGGCCCGGTGTTCGATTCCTTCTCATCGGTGATGACGACATGGTTGCGCACCATGATCACGGATCGGGTGGAGGCCTCGTTCCGAGCGCTGACGCGGCGGATGCCCAGCGCCTTGGTGTTGGGGTCGACACTGGGGGGCAGGAGGTCGTTGTCGCTCACAGGCTCATCTCCAGAATGTCGAGGCCCCGGTTGCGGTCGAGGACATAGATCAGGCCATTCTCGTCTACATCGACATCGTTCGACTGCGGCGGTGCGCCAGTGGGGCCGGGTTCCATGAAATGCGCCACTTCGACGGGCAGGTGCGGATCGGCCACGTCCAACACGCGCAGACCACCCGCGAACCACGTGGCATAGATCAGCGTACTGTCCAGCTTTTCGCGGTACTGATGCCCGCCAAAGCGCACACCCGCTTCGCCGACCCAGGGGCACAGCCGTTCTGACAGGTCCCAGGCTGCAATGGGTTCCATGTTGTTCAAGTCGGTCACGTCCATCACCCAGATGAAGCCGTGCAGACGCCCCGGTTTGTGGTCGTGTTCCTCGTCAATGGCGATGGCATAGCGCCGACCGTTGATCGGCTGTTCCAGCGGCATGACGGTGTGGGTCGGTTCCGGGATGCCCTTTGGAAAGCGGTAGCTGCCCTTGAGCGTCGGCTTGGTGATGTCGCTGGCATCCAGCACGCGAATGCCCGCATGCCAGACTGCAGCCCAAAGCTCATCCCCACAGCGCATGGCATGGTGCAAGCGGTGGCTGTAGCCGACGCCGGTGGGGGTTTCACCCTGCGCCACATGCTGCCCCGGCATATGCCAGCGCGACACCTCGGTCGGATTGGTGGGGTCAGACAGATCGTAGATCACGAGGATGTTGCCGACATACCCTTCCATCTCGGTCGAGATATAGGCGTAGTTGGCATCCATATCGAAGCGATGCACACCAAAGCCGTGTGTCTTGACGTAGGACAGCAGCCTGGGCGCGGTCTTGTCCGAGATGTCCCAGACGCGGAAGCCGCCGCTATGATAGCCGCGCGCCAAAGCCTCTTCGAGTACGGGGATGTCCGACAGTTTGACCGACAGCCTCTCTGCGATCTGGTCGTCCGATAGCCCTTCGGCGCGAAGACCTGCAATCTTGTCGCCTTTGCGCAGGAAGTGGCGGCGGTCCATTTCGACATTGGTGATCATCAGATCACCGACCACCTTGACCTTGTGGGTGTGCGACCACTCATCGGGCGGTGCGACATGGGACACCACTTTTGGATTGGCGGGGTCCGACACGTCGATGATCGAGGTGCCCATAGGCGGCTTCATGTGGCCGACATAGGCATAGCTGCCCCGGACAACCACTTCGCCGCCGCCTTCAATGTCGAGGTGGCCCAGACGACGGATGTTGCGGGACAGCTCGAATTCGACTTCGCGTTTCATTCTGCAGGCACCTCGAGTTTGCGTTTGCGCCGCATGCCGAAGACAATGGGCAGGATGATCGACATTGCGAAGGCGACCCAAAGGATGTTGCCCAGCGTGGACGAGAAAAGAACCATGATGTCGCCATCGGATTTCTTGAGTGACCAGAGGAAATACTTTTCCAGAAGCGGCCCGAGAATGACCCCGATCAGGATCGCGGCGACGTGGTACCCGGTGCGCCGGGCGATATAGCCCAGAACCCCGAAGGCCAAAGCGAGGTACATGTCGAACATGTATTCGCGCGGGACAAACCCGCCGACCAGCGTGAAGCTGATGATCATAGGCGCGAGGTAAATCGTCGGGATCGTGGTCACGTAACTCATGTAACGGGACAGCGGAAGGATCGTGAGGAACATGAAGACGTAGCTGACCGCCATCGCCATGAACATGCCGTAGCCGACCTTGGGCTGGTTTTCGAACAGCGACGGGCCAAAGCTCACCCCGTGGAACTGCATCACCACCAGCATGATCGCCGCCGTCGCGCCACCGGGAATGCCCAGCACCAGCAGCGGCACCAGCGTGCCGGAGGTGACGCCATTGTTGGCGGATTCAGGTGCGATCAGGCCTTCAGGGTGGCCGGTGCCATAAAGCTCGGGCGTTTTGGAGAAGCTGCGCGATTGTTGGTAGGCGACGAAGCTGGCGATGGAGGCACCTGCACCGGGGATCACGCCGATGACCAGACCGATGATCGAGGTCCAGACGATATGCACCCAGCGGCTGAGGGCGATCTTCACGCCTTCGAACGTGTCGCCCCAGTTGGGGGCCTTGGGTTCACCGTCATGGTTCACGATCACGCGCTTTTCGATGATGACAAAGGCTTCCGAGACCGCAAAGAGGCCGACAAGGGCAGGGATCAGCGGCACCCCGTCATAGAGTTCGAGGAACCCGAAGGTCCCGCGTGGTGTGGCGTAGACCACATCGGTGCCGATGGAGCCGATCATCAGGCCCAAGAACCCGGCAATCAGACCTTTGACCATGTCCTGTGCCGCAATCGACGCGATCAGGGAAATGCCGAACAGCATAACCACGATCATTTCGACCGAGTGCATGTAGAACCCGACCCGCGCAAGGATGGGCATGGCCGCCAAGGCGATGATCGTCGTCAGCAGACCGCCGATACAGGAGGCCACAAAGGAAATCGCCAGCGCCTGCTGACCCTTCCCTTGTTTGGCCATCGGGTAGCCGTCGAGCGGCGTTGCAGCGGCGCCTGCCGTGCCGGGAATGTTGACGAGAATGGCCGGAATGCCCGCGCCCATGCGTGCCGCGCAATAAAGCGAAATCATGAACACCAACCCCGATTGCAGGTCGAGAGCAAGTGTCAGCGGCATCAGGATGATGATCGTGTTGGCCGCCGAAAATCCGGGGATCCCGCCGACGATCAGGCCAAGGAAAATCGTCGGGATGATGATGTACCAGTAGCCGAGCGTTTCAAAGAACACTTCGGTGAGGATCGAGGCTGTGCTGCTATCCATTGGCCAGTACCGCCTTCATCGTGGTTTCGAACCAGCCGCGCGGGAAGCGTGTGTCAAACGCCCAGATGAACACTGCCCAACCGGTCAACGCCATGGCCGCCGAGATCATGGTGATGAACACCGCATTCTTGCCACGTGCGAGGATCAGCATGCTGACCGCCAGAAACAGGAAGGTGGTCAGGGTGAAGCCAAGGCTGTCGATCAGGGCGACATAACCGATTGTGGTGATCAGAAGACCAATCCGCCCGGTGCGGAAGTCGTCCATCGTAAACAGGTTTCCGAACCCCAGCGTGCCTTCGCCGCGGCTGAGCCAGATGGCGCAGCGAATGAAAAAGATCGCGCACACAAACAGCAGGATGCCTCCGATCAAGAAGGTGCTGACCTGCGCCGTCCAGGGAGAGTTCCAGATCGTCATGAAGAAGTAGATCGTGAAGCCCACCGAAAGGATGGGGATGACAAGCTCTCCGCCAATCTGGCGTGGCGGTTTGTGATGCTCGGATGACATGATGTCTGCGTCCTGTATGCGGAGTGAGGTCCGGGAATGGACCGGCAGGCGCGGTGCGCTGCCGATCCGGTTGGCAGGTGTTACGCGCCGCTGAGCAGCGACTTGTAGCGCGCGCCCAGTTCGAGCATCGCAGCCTTTTCGGCCTCGCATTCCTCGACGCCCGCATAGACAAGGTATTCGGGCTGTCCCTTGGACGCGATATAGGCTTCCATCAGGGCCGGGTCTTCGTGGGTTTCCTTGAAGGTCCGTGTCAGGACCTCGAAGCGGTCCGGATAGTCATCGACCGCCTTCTTGTGGATGCCGAAGGCGCGGGTGGACAGCATTTCGGGCAGGTCCATGTCGTAGGCGTCGTTGATGCTCGGCGCATTGTCGAGCGCTTCGCCGACGATATTGTCTCCAAAGACAAGCAGCGTTTTCACCGCGTCGCCCGCCGCGATCACCGAACCCGATGTCAGGACCGAGAAATCGACTTCGCCCGTCACGGCACCGGCCACGGTGCCCTTGCCGCCTTGCAGCGGGATCAGGTTGAAATCGAGCCCCAGCTTGTCACCCAACGCCAGCAATCCAATCGACGCGGGGTGCGCCATGCGGCTGGTGCCGACATTTAGCTTGCGGGTCTTCGCGGCCGCGATGATGTCGTCCATCGTCTTCAGCGGGCTTTCCGCACCCACGAACAGACAGCAGGGGTCTTTGTCGACCTGACCGAAATAGATGTAGTCATTGATGTCGAAGCTTGGGGCCTGCATTGCCCAGTTCAGCACTTCCGGTCCGATATTGCCGAAGAGCAGGTTGTAGGCATCTGGCTCGGCCTTACCCATGTAGATTTCATAGCCCACGCGGCCGGATGCACCGGGATAGAAGCTGGGCTCAAATTCAACGCCAAGGCGGGTTTTCCAGACGCTCGAGAATGCGCGGAAGTTGCGGTCTGCACCGCCGCCTTCGGCGGTGGGGATGTAAACGCTGAAGTTCCGCTCGGGGAATGTGCTGGCACGCAAGAGGCCGGGTGTGGCCAGCGTGAGCGTAGCAGCAGCGGCGCCTGTTCCCAGCAGGGCGCGGCGGGTGATCGTTGGTTTCATGGACATGGTTTCCTCCCGTTTTCATGTTCAAGTTCACACGCGCTGATGATGGTCGCCCGCAAAGATCGCGCAGTGTCTTTGCAGGTTAGTCACGTCCTCCAGTCGGCAGTTGTGCCGTATCCGAAAAAAAGATGTCGACGACCCCAGCATAGATCAGTCGCGCCGCCAGCAACGTTAGAATGACGTTCAGAACGATGCGGAACCGCCGGTCGTCGATCTTGGCCAGCATCACACGTCCAGCCAGCGTGCCCAGCACGCCAGCGACGATCAGCAGGATGATCAGCCCGGCCCAGATGCTGAACGCAAAACCCAGAATGCCGAAGGCAACGGTCTTGAGTAGGTGCTGCAGCGTCATGAACATCGCATGGGTGGCGACATGGGCATGACGATCAAGATCCTGTGCTTTGACATAGGTTGCCACGAACGGCCCGGTGCCACCGAAGAACATCGTCAGAAAACTGGAAAACACGCCCGTGACCACGCCGGACCTCTTCAGAAAGGCAGGTGGCTTGGCAATGACGGACCACAGGATGAAAAGACCGACACCGATCTGGATCCAGCCTGCCTCGAGCTGCACCACAAGAGACCCGCCGAGAACGATGCCGATCAACGCCCCGATTGCGAACGGCCCCAGAAGGTCAAAGCGCATGTAGCGCGTCATGATTGCGGCGCGTCCTGCGTTGGACCCGAGTTGCACCAACCCATGCACCGGAACGATGGCCGCTGCGGGCAGAAGCGTCGCCAACACCGCCAGCATCACGGCGCCGCCGCCGATGCCAAAGGCGATGGTGATAAACGAACTGGCAAAGCTGACAGCAAGCAGCGCGCTTGCTGTCGGCCATCCCAATCCTGCGTGCCAAATCTCCATCATCTCAGGTATCCAGAACCGATGGGTGGAACAGGCTTTCCGGCGCAACCGGACCGGCAGCGAGGTGTTGATCCAGCGAATAGCGGCAGATCGCCTCGATCTCGGCCATGTTGGCGGCGCAGCCATAGCTCCAGTAATCAGGCCCCATGCTGGCCAGCGTCCGCTCCATCGCGGAATTGAGCCAGGGCAATGTCATGCGGTTGGCATTGCCAAGCCAGACCGAGCGCAGCCGTGCCATGGCAATGTCTCGGGATTGCACGAAGGCGTCATAAAGCGCGCGGGGCAGATCGGGGTATTGCTCGGCCACGCTCTTGCGGATGCCGATCAGGTGCATGATCGGGAAGAACCCGGTCTTGGCGTAATAGGCTTGCTCTGCTGCTTCAAAATCGGGGATCAGGCGCACGAGGTCCGGGTTGCCGTCCAGAAACGCCTGCGGTGGCTTGGGGGCAAGCAACCCGTCGATCTCTCCACGCAGGAGCATATCCTGAAGCGTGTCGCCTTCGGTGATCGGCTCGACCACCATGCCTTCGGGCAGCGCCAGTTCCAGCCGTTCGCGCCGCACACCTTCATCCAGAGCGCCTGTGCGCCAGTGGATGTCGTCACAGGCCACACCGTATTCATCCGCCAGAATACCCCGCATCCAAAGCGCGGCGGTCATCTGGTATTCCGGTACCCCAATTCGGCGACCAGCAAAATCGGCTGGGCTTTCGATGCCGGAACCGGCGCGGGCAAAGAACCCGCTGTGCCGAAACGCGCGGCTGACGAATGCGGGGATCGCGGTGTAGTCCGACCCGCCGCGCGACAGTTGCAGGACATAGCTGGACACCGACATTTCGGTGATATCGAACCGCGCTTCCTGCACCGCCCAAGGGAACAGCTTGGAGGTCGGGTGGATATGGCTTTCGAGCGTGACGCCGGGCACCGTGACGCGCCCCTCATGCAACGCCATAACGCGGTCATGGTCCCAGGTCGCCAGTGTCAGTGTCAGATGACTCACGCGGTTTGTGCCTCCATTCCGATCACCGCTTTGCCGCGTAGTAGGACACGCGCCGTTCAAGGTAGGCGAGGAATTCCGAGATCGTGAACGCCAGCGCGAAGAGCACTATCAGAACCGCCCAGAAATGGCCCATCAGGAAGTTGGCCGAGTAGAGTTCGAACAAGGCGCCAAAGCCGACAATCGAGATCAGAAGCTGTCCGATGATCACGCCTTTGACCGCCCGGATGATGCCGATCCGCACACCGCCCAAGATCTCGGGCAGGGCGGCCCAGAAGTAGATCTTGAAGAAGGCGTCAGTTGGGGAGGCGCCAAAGCTGTGCGCCATTTCGACCAGCGATCGATTGATCTGCCGCACCCCGGCGCGCGAGTTCAGGATGATGATCCAGATCGCAAAAAGCGTGGTGGTGATGATGATCGACTTCATTCCAAAGCCGAACAGCACCATCAGAACCGGAACCAAAGCGGTCAGCGGTGCGCTCAGGAAAACGTTGACCCATGGCAGAAGCAATTCGTCCAGCAGGCGGCTTTTGCCCATCAGGATGCCCGTAGGGATGCCGATCACGATGGCGAAGAACACCCCGGCAAAGAACGCATAGGCGGTCTCGAACAGCGCTTTCTGGAACGCGGCTGTTCCAAGGATTTCGAACAGCGTGCCCAGAACCGTGCTCAACGGTGGGACAAAGAATGTCACGCCCGCCTGACCGACGATCTCCCACAGGAGACCCCATAGCAGGAGTGACGACATTCCGGGAAGGCGGTAACCAAATACGATCATTCTGCCCGCCTCATTCCACGTAGGTTCTGAGCGACGCCCAGATTTCATCTACAATATCAAGGTATTCCGGGTCGCGCCGAATGTTGTCGACGCCTTTGCTGCGGAAATTCGACGGCCGGATGATCTCGGACACGCGGCTGGGGCGCGGCAGCAGGATCGCGATCTGGTCGGATACGTAGACGGCCTCTTCGATCGAGTGGGTCACGAAGATGAAGGTCTTGTTTTCGTTCTGCACCAGTTGCAGCAGATCTTCCTGAAACTTGCGGCGGGTCTGTTCATCGACGGCTGAAAACGGCTCGTCCATCAACAGCACTTGGGCGTCCACAGCCAAGGCGCGCGCCAGACCCACGCGCTGGCGCATCCCTCCGGACAATTCGTGCGGATAGGCGTTTTCGAATCCGGCTAGGCCGACTTCCTTGATGTATTTTTCGGCGCGCGCCTCACGCTCAGAGGCTGCCACCCCCCGCATTTCCAACCCAAACGCCACATTGCGCAACACGGTGGCCCAAGGCAGCAGCGCGAAGTCCTGAAACACGAAGGCACGGTCGGGGCCGGGGCCTGTGACCTTTTTCCCGTTCACCTCGACCTCGCCTGAGGAGGGTTTCAGCAGGCCAGCGATGATCTTGAGCAACGTGGTCTTGCCGCAGCCAGACGGTCCCAGCAACGACGTGAGTTGACCGCGCGGGAACTCCAAGGACATGTTCCGCAGCGCCTCGACATCTCCGTAATTCTTGGAGATGTTCCGAGCGGAAACCGCGCTTTCGAACGAGGCGGAAGCGGCTGGCGTGATCGTTTCCTTAGTTTGAGACATAGTCACGTTGGTTTCCTTTGAAGAGAGTGGTCTCGACCTTTTCGAGCAGGTTCAGAAACAGAACCGCGAGCAGGATGATCGAGAAGATGGCGGCGTACATGCTGGGGTAATCCGCGATAGAGCGGCTGTAAGTGATGATGTCGCCGACGCCTGTGGGTGTGATTTTCAACTCGGACAGGATCGCGCCGATAAAACCCGCTGAGATGCCAAGCCGCAGGCCCGCAAAGATCACCGGGGATGCGGCGGGAATGACGATACGCAGGATGATCGCGGTTTCAGAGGCAAGGAATGACCGCCCCATTTCCTTGAACGATTCCGGTGTGTTGCGTACCGCACCCGATGTGTTCAGCACAATCACCGGCATCGCCATGATGCAGACGACCAGTACCTTGGAGGTCAGACCAATTCCGTATGCCAAGACCAGCAGCGGGATCAGTGCGGCCAAAGGCGCGGCCTGCATGACGATGAAGATGGGCGAGAACAGCCAGTCGAACGTGTTGCTCAGGCCAACCCACAGGCCGATGGCGATGCCCAGAACGGCGGAAATCGCGACGCCGATGGCCAGCGGTTTCAGGGTTTCGGCATAGGCTTCGAAGATACTGCCATCCAGCGTCATCGCCAGAAGCGCGCTCATGGATTCGAGGAAAGTCGGAAAGGCGAAGCTGACAGGCACACGGCCTGCGATCTCCCATGCGCCGAACAGGATCACGGCAGAGAGCAGCTTGAGAAGCAGGGCGCGGTTTGGCATTTGGCGGAGTCTTTCAGACTGCAAAGAGACAGATCCGCTGCGCGAAGGACCCGCGCAGCGGCAGCACAGAGGCTTACTTCATCGCGGCATCAAGCGGGGCGAGATACCAGAAGTCTTCGATGTTCAACTGGTCCGGTGTGCCTTCAAGCTGACCGGCGGCCGAATACCACTCCATGTCGGCCATCGCGGCTTTGCGGCCACCGCCATTGGGATCGTAAAGGCCACCTTCGACCGCATCCGCATAGAACCCGTCGAGTTCAGCAAGGATCTCGGCCGGAAGCTGGCCGATGGGGCCGTCCGGATTGGTCTCGCGGCGGATGATCGTCGGATCCTTGGCCATGTCCTGCCAGACGCTGACCAGCGCATTGACGAAGATCGAAACGTCTTCTTCGTTTTCCTGAATCCAGTTCAGGTTTCCGAAGAGTGCTTCGTCGCTTGCATCAACTTCAAACATCTCCAGAACGTTGAAGTTTCCACCAGCTTCGCTGCGCATCAGCTTGTTCTTGTTGGACAAATCGATTATGGTTGCATCTGCGCGCCCACCCAGAAGGGCCGCCACTCGGTTTGAAGACCCCGGCACGTAGGACCGTTCGCCAAAGGTGATGCCGACACGCTCTTCGATCACGTTCGCAATCGAGTCCGTGCCGCCGCCACGCGAATGCAGCAGGATCGGTTCGCCGTTCAGATCCTCAAGCGAGCTGTATTTCTTGGTCGTGACCGGAAAAAACTTGAGTTTGGACAGCTGGAAAATGATCCGCAGCGGCGCCTTGGAGCGCTGCATTGCCGCATAAGGCGTGCCAAAGCCGATATCCATCTGGCCGCTCAGCACGGATTGGATGGCAAGCTCTTCGTCCGAGAACGCGGTCCATTCATAGTCCAGACCATTGGCCTTGGCCCGGTCCAGCGCCACGAAGAACGCCGCAAGCTCGTCTGACGGGGTTTCCGCAAGCGCGATGCGGATTTTCTCGGCCTGTGCCGGTCCGGCACTGAGGCCGATGGCAGAGGGCAGTACCAGAGCCGCGACGGCGGCTGCCTTTAGAAAACGAAACATGTGTCTCCTCCCTGAGATCGTGTTGATCGTCGTCATGTGCGGGGCGTTTTTGTTGTTTCTGTCCCGCGGGTTGTGCTCTTGTCTTCAGGCCTCCCCAAACAATCTTGCAGAGACCGAACCGAGATGTGCGCGCATGGCCTCCTGAGCGGCCTTGGGGTCGCGCGCCTCGATGGCTGCGACAATGGCGTCATGTTCGGCAAAGCTCGAATGGGTGCGCGGCGGACGTTCTGACGTGCGAATGACCATGTTCCACGCAACGGCGCGTCGAACGGCGTTCAGATGGTCGAACAAGGACAGCAACAGCACGTTGTCCGTCGCTTCGGCCAGAACGCGGTGAAAATTGTCATCCTGCGCTTCGTATTCGTCCCAGTTCGGTGCTTCGGTCGCGAGGTCACGGGATCGCTTGAGACGCCGAACCGCCTCTTCGGACGCGTGCAGGGCAGCTTCGCGGGCAATGGCTGGTTCCAGCGACAGGCGGGCCCGCATCAGTTGCACGGGTGTGACCTGTTGGCTGAGCAGTTTGAGGTTGCTTGGACCAGACGTGACATTGGGCGACGCGATGAACGTGCCTTTTCCGACGTGTCGCCAGATCGCTCCTTCGTGTTCCAGAGTGTCCAGCGCCTTGCGCAGTCGGGCACGGGTCACATCAAGGCGCACAATCAGATCCCGCTCTGATTCAAGGCGGTCACCGGGCTTGTATCCCCCTTCGGCAATGTAGGACCGCAGTTTGGAAACCACGTCATCCGCATCCACCGTGACAGAGTTCATGAGCACGACTCGGCCCTCACATTGGTCAACCAATTTCCACCAATTTGGCGGTTCTGGTCTGACGGTAAGCCTAAATTGGGCGATCAATCAATGATTTTTCTTGCATTTCGCCGGGTGGTCTAGAATTGATTTACGCATGGCGCTGAGCTAATCCACCCTAAGCCTTCAAAAAATCCGGAGAACCGCATGACCCAATACGCAATCGAAACGCCGCCTGTCGTGGCACTTCCCGTGGCCGGGCAGGATACGATGTTTCCGGTCCGCCGGATTTACTGCATCGGTCGCAACTATGCGGCTCATGCGATCGAAATGGGTCATGATCCGGACCGCGAAGATCCGTTCTTCTTTCAGAAAAATCCCAACAATCTCAGTACGTCGGATGCCTTTCCTTATCCACCGCACACGTCGGATGTGCACCATGAGGCAGAAATGCTGGTGGCCTTGAAGACGGGTGGGACCAACATTCCGGTGTCGTCGGCGCTCGACCATGTGTTTGGCTACGGACTGGCGCTCGACATGACGCGGCGCGACCTGCAGGGAATCGCCAAAAAGGCAGGTCGCCCATGGGAGATCGGCAAGGCGTTCGAACAGTCTGCGCCCTGCGGACCGATTCACACCGTGGAAGAGGTGGGACATCTCGACCAGGGCCGCGTCGAGCTCAAGGTCAACGGCGAGGTGCGCCAGGAAGGCGACCTGAACCAGATGATCTGGAAGGTGCCGGAAATGATCTCGTACCTGTCCGAGTATTTTGAACTGGCCCCCGGTGATGTGATCCTGTCCGGCACGCCGTCCGGTGTGGGCCCGGTGGTGAAGGGTGACACGATGGAGCTGAGCATCGACGGATTGGGCAGCCTGACCGTTACCGTCATCTGAGAATGCCGCATAATTGATCGCTTGCGCATCCGCCGCCGACAACCCGGCAGCGGATGCTGGCGTGTTTTCGAATGATGGGTATTCTGCGGCCAGACGGACCGACCGGCACCCAACGACCGGACCGGCCGCAATCAAGGGAGAATTTTGCAATGCCAAACCGGATCGACAGGCAGTCTGAAGGGGTTTTCATCATCGCCGCCACGCCTTTTGCGAGCGACGGCGCGCTGGATTTGGACAGCACCGACCGCATGGTGGATTTCTACCTTGACTGTGGTGTGACGGGGATGACGATCCTTGGCATCATGGGGGAAGCCCCGAAGCTGTCTGGCGAAGAATCGACACGCTTTGCCAAGCACATCCTTGATCGCGTCGCGGGCCGGGTGCCCGTGGTTGTGGGGGTCTCTGGTGCCGGGCTCGACAATATGGCGCGGCTCTCGCACAGCGTGATGGATGCAGGTGCCGCTGGCGTCATGGTGGCCCCGATGCCGGGACTGGCGACCGAGGTAAAACTCAAGGGGTATTACGCTCAGGTCTGTTCCGCTTTGGGGTCGGACGTGCCGGTCTGTATGCAGGACTACCCGCAAACCACAGGCGTGCAGTTCAGCGTGGAAACCATCCTGCAGCTCACCCGCGACCATGACCAGATCGTCATGCTCAAACACGAGGATTGGCCGGGGCTGAACAAGCTGTCTCGCGTGCGGGCCGAGAGTGGCACCGCCGACACACCGCGCCTATCGATCCTGACAGGCAACGCCGCGCTTTTCCTGCCTCAGGAATTGGCGCGCGGCGCAGATGGTGCAATGACCGGGTTCGCGTATCCCGAGATGCTGGTGCAAGTGGTCGAACGGCACAAGTCGGGGGATGTGGACGGGGCGGAAGATCTGTTCGACGCTTATCTGCCGATGGTGCGATACGAGCAGCAGTTGGGCATCGGGCTCGCCATCCGCAAGGAAATCCTGCACCGTCGGGGTGTGCTGGCGGCCCCTAAGGTGCGCGCGCCGGGACCGTCGATGACCAAGGCCGATCACGACGAACTGACCCGGCTGATGGACAGGCTGGTTCGCAAGCTGGCGGCATTGGGCTAGAAGGGAAACGACATCATGCAGCATGATCTGGTGATCAAGGGTGGCACGCTTGCCACTGCGTCCGAAACGTTTAGCGCCGATATCGGCATCCGCGACGGCAAGATCGCGACCTTGGGCCATGACCTGAGCGGTGAAGACGTGATCGACGCCACGGGTAAGCTGGTCCTGCCCGGCGGGATCGAAGCGCATTGCCATATCGCGCAGGAAAGCGGCATGGGGCTGATGACGTCGGACGATTACGAATCCGGCTCGATCTCAGCGGCGTTTGGCGGGAATTCCTGTTTCGTACCGTTTGCCGCGCAAAAACCGGGGCAGAGCGTGGCCGACACGCTGGCCACCTATGATGGACGCGCAGCCCCCAAATCGGTGATCGATTATTCCTACCACTTGATCCTGACCGATCCGAACCCATCGGTTCTTGAGGAACTGCCGGGGGTTTTCGACCGGGGCATCACCTCGTTCAAGGTCTTTATGACATACGCCACCCGCGTCAGCGATGCGCAGTTTCTGGATATCCTGACGGTGGCGCGCCGGCATGGTGGGCTGACGATGGTGCATGCGGAAAACCACGACATGCTGACATGGATGGCCTCCGCCTTGGCGGACAATGGCTATACCGAACCCAAGTTCCACGCCCCCGCGCGTCCCGGTTTGGCGGAAGAAGAGGCGATCAACCGAGCGATCAGCCTGTCCAAGCTGACCAATGCGCCGCTGATGATCGTGCATGTCTCCACGCCGAAAGGTGCGGAACTGGTGGCGCAAGCCCGCGCGGATGGGGCCTATGTCTTTGGCGAAACCTGCCCGCAATACCTGTTCCTGACGAAACACGATTTGGACCGTCCGGGGATGGAGGGGGCGAAATACATCTGTTCGCCGCCTCTGCGCGATACCCACACGCAAGAGGTGCTCTGGCGGCACATCGCGCGCGGCACGTTCAGCGTCGTGTCCTCGGACCATGCGCCGTTCCGGTATGATGATACGGGCAAGTTCTCGAACGGTCGGGACGTGGATTTCCGCAAGATCGCCAACGGCATGCCGGGGATCGAGATGCGCCTGCCGATGATGTTCTCGGAAGGGGTGGTCAAAGGCAGGATCAACCTCAACCAGTTTGTTGCCCTGTCCTCGACCAACGCGGCGCGGCTTTACGGGATGCACCCGAACAAGGGCACCTTGGCCATCGGGGCGGACGCCGATATCGCGATCTGGGACCCGACAGAGACCCGCATCGCGGGCGAGATGCACGACGCGATGGACTACAACCCGTTCGAAGGGATGGAAGTGACCGGCTGGCCGATCACGGTTCTGACACGCGGAAAGCGGATCGTGGATCAAGGCGAACTGATTGCCAAACCGGGGGATGGTGCCTTTGTCAAACGTGGGCGCAGCGATCTGTCGGGGTTGACGGGAACATGCCTGCCGGAGACCGACCCGGCCACCAATTTCGGCGCGGAGATCCTCAAGTGACCGGACCCATCGTGGTCATCAATCCGAACTCCAATCAGGCTGTGACCGATGGATTGCGCGACGCGCTGGCCACGTTCAGCCTGCAAGGCGGTCCAGCCATCGAATGCCTGACATTGAAGGAAGGCCCGTTCGGCATCGAAAGCCAGCGCGATTCCGACAGCGTGATCCTGCCGCTGGCCGCGCTCATGCAATCGCGCCCGGATGCCGGGGCCTTCGTGATCGCCTGCTATTCGGATCCCGGTATCGACACCTGCCGGTCTGTCGTGCCGCAGCCGGTGTTCGGCATTCAGGAAAGCGGCGTTTTGACCGCGATGGCGCGGGCGGACCGGTTCGGGGTCATTGCGCTGGCCGACGGGTCGATTCCGCGCCACCGTCGGTACATGGCACGGATGCAGGTTCTGGATCGGCTGGCCTGCGAGATCGCGTTGAACATGAGTGTCGATGAAAGCGCACGGGGGCAGGGCACCTTTGTCCGACTGGTTGAGGTTGGCACGTCCCTCAAGGCCCACGGCGCGGGTGCCGTGATCCTTGGCTGTGCCGGGATGGCGCGGCATCATGCTGCGCTTGAGGCGGAGTTGGGTGTTCCCGTGATCGACCCGACGCAGGCGGCGGTGACGATGGCGCTTGGTGCGCTCCTCGCAGCGTCGGTTTAGAACAAGACCGATCCCGCGACCTCGGCTTGCAGAAGAGACTCGGCACTGGGTTCCGCCGATTTGTTGTCGGAGCCATGCCAAGCCGGGTCTGACCGGATCGACAGTTTCACATGCCGCATAAAGGCCCGAGCCTCACGGGTCAGCGGTCGTACCGTCGAGACGGCAAAGGACGTGCGATAATAAAACTTAGGCAGGAAGGGGCGGATGATCAGCGTCGGATCATCGGCGCGCAAGACCGGGAAAGGACAGATGATCGACACGCCGCAACCTTGCCGCGCAAGCGTGACCGCGCTGAGCCCGGTCGCCACCTCGGCGACACGATGCGGCACCGACCCTGCTTCGGCGAACAGCCGGTCCAGCCGGGACCGCACGATGTGACGGCGCAGAATGGAAATGAAATCCACACCATGCAGCAGGTCCGGTGTGATGACCTCGTGTTTGGACAGCGGATGGTTTCGCGCCATCACGCAAACCGCTTCGCTGGAATGAAAGGGGATCAGTTCCATCGCGGAATGGGTGAGATCGGCATGGGTGAACCCCAGATCCACGGAATCGTCGACCAGTCGGCTCACCAATCCGTTCGAGGTACAGGTTTCCAGCGACATGCGCTGTCCGGGATGCAGCTTCATGAAGCTGGCCATTTGCGTGCCGACGAGATCCGACAGAGATGGCGGAGCGGCAAGGCGCAAAGGCTGGCTGCCTGGGTCGTCGGGATCGGTGCCGTTGATCAGCGAAATGGCATCAAACAGGCGATCCAGTTGCGCGTTCAGCCGCAGCGCTTCGGCCGTGGGGCGTAACCTGCCGCCGCGCCGTTCGAACAGCACAACATCCAGACGGGATTCCAATGTGCTGATGGCGCGGCTGACGGTTGGTTGAGTGACGCCAAGCAGGCGGCTTGCGCCATTGGTGGTGCCTGAGGTGATCACCGCACGGAGTGCTTCGTATTCGCGGATCGAATGCCAATTGCTGCGCATGTCACCTCTTCAACCGGGAGGTTGGGCTGTGACCGCCAATCATGCGGTCTTGACATATGTCTATAGCAAATCAGCATCGAGTCTACACTTCCTTCGTTTTGATGCGGTGTTAGGCTTGGTGTCATTCTCAAACACAAAAACCAATTCGGGCCGAATTGCCGGACCCGGACACGCAGGGAGATATGACATGAACCTCAGGTATCTGCGCCTGACAGCGCTTGCCGTTGCAACTGCATTGCCGGCACTGCCCGCTGTTGCACAGGATTTACGGATTGGACTGGCCTCTGAACCCAGTTCGGCTGACCCGCATTTTCACAACCTCGGACCGAACAACCAGCTTCGGCGCAACATCTTCCAGTCGCTGGTTGGCACGGACGACAAGCAAAAGCTTTACCCGGAGCTTGCTGTAAGCTGGAAGCCGCTTGATGACACGCGCTGGGAATTCAAGCTGCGGGACGGTGTGACCTTCTCGGACGGATCAACCTTTGACGCCTATGACGTTGTTTATTCCGTCTGCCGCATTCCGGGCGTGCCGGACTCGCCGTCGCTCTTTACGACCTACACCAAGGCGGTCACCGGGTTTGAAGTCCCCGATCCGCTGACACTCATCGTTGAAACCGCGTCGCCCTATCCGCTGTTGCCGACCGAGTTCTCGACTTGGGGAATCATCTCGGCCAAGGCCAATGGTGTCGATGGGGCGTCGATCGTATTCTCGCCCGATGGCTGTGGCGATCTGGCCTATCCGGAAACCCAAGCCTTCAACGACGGCTCTGCCGCGATTGGCACCGGGCCGTTCCTTCTGGAAAGCTTCCGCCGGGGTGAAGGCATCGAATTGGTGCGCAATCCCGACTATTGGGGGGATGCTGCTCCGTGGGAACGGGTGAGCATGAAGCCTCTGACCTCGGATGGTCCGCGGGTTGCGGCGCTGTTTGCGGGAGATGTCGATTTCATCGAAAACCCGCCGCTTCAGGATCTGGAGCGGATCAATTCCGAAGGTGGATTGAAGGTGGTTCAGGGGATCTCGAACCGTGTGATCTACCTGCATATGGACCACGCACAGGAACCTAGCCCGATGATCACCGGGACCGACGGCAAGAACCCGTTGAAAGACGTGCGCGTGCGTGAGGCCCTGTCCATTGCCATCAACCGCGATGCCATCGTCGACCGCATCATGGGCGGTGTCGCCGTGGCCGCGGGTGAACTGCTTCCCGCAGGCATGTTCGGCGCGCATGAAGAAGGGCAAATGCCGCCCGCACCCTACGATCCCGACCGTGCAAAGGCGCTTTTGGCCGAGGCCGGGTATCCGAACGGCTTTGGCATCACCATCGGCACGCCGAACGACCGCTACATCAACGACGCACAGGTGGCTCAGGCCGTGGCGCAGATGTGGGCGCGGATCGGTGTGGAAACCGGCATCGACGCCGTGACGGCTTCGACCTTCTTCTCGCGCCGCAATGCGTTTGAATTCTCGGTCTATCTGGCTGGCTGGGGTGCAGGCACAGGCGAAATGTCATCGCCGATCAAGGCCCTTGTCGCCACACGGGATGGTGATCGTGGCTATGGCGGCACCAACCGGGGGCAGTATTCGAACCCCGAGGTGGACGATCTGCTGACCAAGGCACTGGCCACCGTGGACGATGACGCCCGTCAGGAGTTGCTGCGTGAATCGTCGCGTGTCGCGATGGCGGATTGGGCCATCCTGCCGCTGCATTTCGAAGTGACACCCTGGGCCATGACCGACAAGGTCAGCTATGTGCCGCGTGTCGACCAGTACACCTTGCCGGCGTTGATCACGCCCGCAAACTAAGTGCGACCAACCCCGCGGCGAGGCAGGACTTCGCCGCGGGATGTTCCCGCAATCCCATCCCTCGGAAAGTCCGTGCACGATGCTCGTTTACCTGCTCAGAAGGATCGCGCAGTCCATTTTCGTCGCCTTGGCGATGATGGTGATCGTGTTTTTCGGGATCTACATGATCGGCAATCCGATCGACATTCTGATCTCCCCGGACGCCACCCCGCGCGAGATCGAAGAGACCATGGCGCGGTTCGGGTTCGACCAGCCGATCTACATTCAGTTTTTCACCTTCGTCGGCAACGCGCTTCAGGGTGATCTTGGTCGCAGCTTTGTGCATGGCGAAAGCGCGGTCACACTTATCCTGCATTACATGCCCGCGACGCTCGAACTGGCCGCGTTGGGATTGATCTTTTCGGTCCTGATTGGCGTGCCGTTGGGTGTTTACGCAGGCTACAAGGCCGACAAATGGCAGGGCCGGGCGATCATGACCGGGTCGATCTTCGGCTTTTCGCTGCCCAATTTCTGGGTCGGGATGCTGCTGATCCTGATCTTCGCCGTCGAGTTGCGATGGCTTCCCTCGACGGGACGGGGGGACACGGTGGATGTGTTTGGCATTCGACTGTCGATCTTTTCCGAAAACGGTCTGCAATACATGATCCTGCCCGCTTTGACGCTTGCGCTTTACAAAGCGTCACTCGTGACCCGATTGGCGCGTGCGGGGACGCAAGAAGCGCTGGTGCAGGACTACGTGAAATTCGCCCGCGCCAAGGGGGTTTCGGAGACGCGCATCCTGTTCGTACATGTGCTCAAGAACATCATGATCCCCATCGTCACTGTCCTTGGGCTCGAACTGGGATCGATGATCGCCTTCGCCGTGGTCACCGAGACCGTGTTTGCCTGGCCGGGCATGGGCAAGTTGTTGATCGACTCGATCCTGACGCTGGATCGGCCTGTGATCGTTGCCTACCTGATGATGACGGTCCTGATCTTCATCGTCATCAACCTTGTCGTCGATATTTTCTACACCCTGCTTGATCCGCGTGTGCGTGTCACCGGAGGCACGTCATGACCGAAACGTCGATCCCGCAGACCGCTCAGCCCCCGGTACGGGACCGCATGCTGTGGCCCGCAATTGGTGTGGTGTGCCTTGCCACGATTGCTCTCGCTTTTGGGCCGGATTGGGCAAGCCTGCCTGCAAGGATTGTGCTGTTCCTCGCAGGCGTCGCGCTGGCGGCGCAGCTGCTCAAGGGGCGGAGCAGGCAGTTCTTCAATGGCCCGATGGCCTATGCCGCGACCGGGAGCCTTGTTCTTCTGGTGATTCTTGCGCTTTTCGCCAACGAAATCTCGCCGCAGAACCCTTACGACCTGCGCCAGCTTGATATCATGGATGGGCGCCTGCCGCCCGGCGCGACCAATTTCGACGGAACCTTCACCTATCATCTGGGTACGGACGAGCAGGGCCGTGACATCCTGTCGGGCATCCTCTATGGGCTGCGCGTGTCGCTCAGCGTGGCGATCGTAGCGACGCTGATTGCGATGGCGATTGGCGTGGTGGTCGGCATCTATGCCGCGTGGGCCGGAGGCCGGATCGAGTCGATCTTGATGCGGCTGGTGGACCTGCAACTGTCTTTCCCATCGATCCTTGTGGCGCTGATGCTGATGGCCGCCTTCGGGCGTGGACTCGACAAGGTGGTGATCGCGCTGATCATCGTGCAATGGGCCTATTACGCCCGCACCGTACGGGGGACTGCGCTGTCGGAAACCCGAAAGGAATATATCGACGCCGCGCGGGGTCTGGGGCTGCCGGTGCGCAAGATCATCTTCCGCCACCTTCTGCCCAACTGCATTCCGCCGCTTCTGGTGATTTCGACCGTGCAGATAGCGAACACCATCGTTCTGGAATCCTCGCTGTCCTTTCTGGGGGTCGGTGTGCCGGTCACGCAGCCGTCGCTCGGGCTGCTCATTGCGAATGGCTATGACTACATGCTGTCTGGCCAATACTGGATGAGCATGTATCCCGGCGTGGCGTTGCTGGCCATCGTGGCGTCCATCAACCTTGTCGGCGACCGTCTGCGCGACACCCTGAACCCGAGGTTGCGGAAATGAGCGTTCTCGAAGTCAGGAACCTGCAAACCCATTTCTTCACCGATGCGGGGGTCGTGAAGGCAGTCGATGGCGTGGATTTCGCGCTTGATGAAGGCGAGGTGCTGGGCCTTGTAGGGGAAAGCGGATCGGGGAAGTCGGTCACCGGGTTTTCCATCCTGCGCCTTGTCGATGCGCCGGGCCGGGTGGTGGGCGGTCAAATCCTCTTTCGCGGGCAGGACCTGGCGCAACTGTCTGAACCCGAGATGCGGCGGATGCGCGGCAACCGGATCGCGATGATCTTTCAGGATCCGATGATGACGCTGAACCCGGTGCTGCGGATCGACACCCAGATGATCGAAGCCGTGCGCGCCCATGAGCGGGTCAGCGCCAAGGCGGCACGGGATCGGGCGATCTCGGCTTTGGCCAAGGTGGGCATTCCATCCCCTGCAGAGAGGCTTGAAGCCTATCCGCACCAGTTTTCCGGCGGCATGCGGCAGCGTGTGGCAATTGCCATCGCCTTGCTGAACGGTCCCGACCTGATCGTCGCGGACGAGCCGACGACGGCGCTGGATGTGACGATCCAAAGCCAGATCCTTGCCGAGGTGCAGGGCTTGGCCAAGGAAACCGGAACCTCGCTGATCTGGATCACCCATGACCTTGCCGTGGTGGCAGGCCTCGCTGATCGTGTGGCGGTGATGTATGCGGGGCGCATCGTCGAAACAGGTGGGACGGATCAGGTGCTAACGCAGCCCGGTCATCCCTATTCTGTCGGATTGCTCGGATCGATCCCCGGGCACGGGCACCGAGGGCAAAGGTTGGCGCAGATCCCCGGTATGGCCCCCAACATGGCCCGATTGCCAGAAGGATGCGCCTTCGCGCCGCGCTGTTTCCGCGTCCAGGATCAGTGTCGTAAGGATGCGCCACGGATTACCGAACCAGCGCCGGGCCAGCACTTGCGCTGTCACTTCCCCGTGCTGGAACGCGAGGCGCTGTCATGACCGCGATGCTCGAACTCGATGCCGTGTCGCGGCAATTCATCCGCAAGCTCGATTCCATTGAAAAGCTGGCGCGCAAGCTGGGGGCAAATGTCTCGGAAAGCTGCGTCAACGCCGTTGATGGTGCCAGCTTTTCGGTTGCGCGGGGCGAAGTGGTCGGGCTGGTCGGTGAGTCCGGGTGTGGCAAATCCACCTTGGGCCGCATGGTGGCGGGCCTGTTGCCGGTGACGGGTGGCAAAATCCGGTTTGAAGGCGTGGATGTGACCGATGCCGCAACGCCCGAGGCCAAGTCTGCGCGACTGCGGATACAGATGATCTTTCAGGACCCGATGTCATCGCTCAATCCCCGGATGCGGGTTGAGGACATTGTGGGGGAAGCGGCGGTTTATCACGGCCTCACCTCCCGGCGCGAAATGCCGGACTACGTGGCCGCGACGCTGGAAAAGGTCGGGCTTGATCCCGCCTACGCCCAGCGCTTCCCGCACCAGTTCTCCGGTGGCCAGCGCCAGCGTATCGGCATTGCCCGCGCGCTTGCGGTCAAACCCGAATTTCTGATCTGTGATGAAAGCATCGCGGCGTTGGACGTGTCGATTCAGGCGCAGGTGATCAACCTGTTTCAGGACCTGCGCCGCGATCTGGACCTGACCTACCTTTTCATCAGCCACGACCTTGGGGTGATCGAACACATCGCCGACCGGGTGGTGGTGATGTATCTGGGCCGGATCGTCGAGATCGGCACAACCGAAGCGCTGTTTGATGCGCCGCGCCATCCCTATACGCAGGCGCTGATCGACCAGATTCCGCGGCTGGATGGCGGGCGGCAAAGCTTTCGGACGATCAAGGGCGAAATCCCGTCGCCGCTGAACCCTCCACCCGGCTGCCATTTCCACCCACGCTGCCCCTTCGCGGGGCCACGCTGCCAGCGCGAGGTTCCGGTGTTGCGTCACGAGGGCACCCGCGCCATCGCCTGCCATCTCGAAGACGGAGGAACTGAATGACCCTGCATATTCCCGGTGTGCTGACTGTCGAAGGACAGGGCACGCAGCGCCTTCCTCTTGTGATGGACAGCCCTCATTCCGGCACCGACTACCCTTTGGATTTCAATCATGCTGCCGATCCGCAAACGCTGCGCCACGCCGAGGACACCCATGTGCATGACCTTTGGGCCGGGGCTGTTCAGGCAGGGGCGCTGCTCTTGCACGCGCATTTCCCGCGATCTTACGTAGATGCGAACCGCGCATCCGACGATATGGACCCTGCAGCGATTGAGGGGGTGTATCCCGAATCGCTGAACCCGTCGATCAAAAGCCAGCTTGGCATTGGCCTCTGCTGGACACGCGTGCCACCGGACGGAGGGCCGCTGTATGACCGCCCACTGACCTCAGACGAGGTCTACGCGCGGGTGACCAACTACCACCGCCCGTACCAGACCAAGCTTCGGTCACTCTTGGATGCCGCACACGCGCACTGGGGCACGGTCTGGCACGTAAACTGCCATTCGATGCAAGAGGTGGCGTCAGCCATGTCGACGCAGGACAAGGGTACCCCGCGCCCCGACTTCGTGCTGGGCGACCGGGATGGGACCGCCTGTGCCCCTGCCTTCACCGCAGCAGTCGAGAGCTTTCTGACCGGACGGGGCTACAGCGTGGCCATCAACGATCCCTATAAGGGAATGGAACTGGTCCGCGCGAATGGCGCGCCAGCCGAAGGTCGGCATTCGCTCCAGATCGAGGTCAATCGCAAGCTCTATATGGACGAGCGCACCCGCGAACCGAATGCCGGGTATGATGCTTTGAAAGCCACCTTCTCGGATCTGTCCCGCCATCTGGCCGACCATGTCGCTGCGGCCCTCAAGGAAAGCTTTGCGCAATGAGCTCTGCAACAGGTTTGCCCAATATCTATTCGGTCGAACTGTCCCCGCCGGACATCTCCGGCTACGCGTCTGGCAACACAGGCATCCCCTATGTCTGGACCTTTGACAGTGGTGTGGCAGGTCCGCATGTGGCGATCACTGCCGTGGTGCATGGCAATGAACCTTGCGGTGCCATCGCCATTGATTGGCTGATGCAGATGAACCTGCGCCCGCTGAGAGGCGCGCTGTCCTTCGCATTTGTGAACATCGCGGCATACGAGGCGTTCGATCCCGAAGTGCCGGATGCCACGCGCTGGGTCGAAGAGGATTTCAACCGTCTTTGGGGCGAGGGCGTTCTTGATGATCCTGATCGCCGTGTGACACCGGAAGTGGAGCGTGCGCGGGAGATCCGCCCGTGGCTCAGCACGGTCGATCTGCTGCTCGACATCCATTCCATGCAGCACAAGACCGACCCGCTGATCATCGCCGGACCCACTGTAAAAGGACGAACGCTTGGCGGGCAGATCGGTTGGCCGGGGATCGTCGTGACCGACAAGGGCCATGCCGAAGGGCAGCGGATGCGGGATTTCGCGGATTTCGCCGACCCGGCATCAGCCCGCAACGCGGCATTGGTCGAATGTGGTCAGCATTGGGAAGCCGAGGCGGCCGACGTGGCCAAGGATTGCTGCATCGGTTTCCTGCGCGCCACAGGTGCTGTCGCGCCCGATTTCCAGCAGGATCGCATGAACGCGCGTCCGCCTAAGCCTGAGACAAAGTATTACGAGGTGATGCAGCCCGTCACTATAGAAACCGACAACTTCCGCTTTGCGCAGGATTGGCGCGGGTTCGAACACCTTAAGCAAGGCACGCTGATCGGCCATGACGGAGACCGCGAGGTTCTCGCGCCGCATGACCCGACGGTGCTCATCATGCCGTCGCGGCGGCTTTGGCCGGGCAAGACAGCGGTGCGCCTTGCCCGACCGATTGAGGGCTGAAACTTTCGCGCGGTCGGGTCAGACGTCGATCTCGACCGCGCCGATGGGCTTGGAACAGCAGGCCAGAATGTAGCCGCTGTCGATGTCGTCCTGCGAGATACCGCCGTTATGGACCATATGCACCTCGCCGGCGGTCTTGCGGATCTTGCAGGTGCCACAGACACCAAAGGTGCAACCCGACGGGATGACGATCCCCGCACCGCGTGCGACCGCCAGAACCGTATCGGTTTCCATGCACTCTGCCGTGACATCTGATCGTGCGAAAACGACACTGGCCGTGGCGCTGTCATCCGGGATCACATCGTCATGGTCGGGAAGTTGCTCTTCCTTCTTGACCGGGGCGACAAAGCTTTCCTGATGGTACCGCTCCATGTCGTAGCCCAGACCGATCAGCATGTCGCGCACCGCGTCCAGGAATGGTTCCGGCCCGCAGCAATAGACCTCGCGCTCGAGATAGTCGCCTGCGATCAGACCGATCATCAACT
Organism: Marivita sp.; assembly: GCF_048006345.1. Classification (GTDB taxonomy): domain Bacteria; phylum Pseudomonadota; class Alphaproteobacteria; order Rhodobacterales; family Rhodobacteraceae; genus Marivita. The sequence continues at coordinate 1,118,220 of NZ_CP180351.1, forward strand.
GGTTCAACCGCCCGCGAAACCCGGTCCAAACGCGGTAGGGGTCGTCTTCCTCGACAATGAAGAACAGCTTGATTGACGGAACGCGGCTGGCCATCTGCTCCAGCCGTTGGCGACAGATGATGTCCTGAGGGCGCTGCGCGCAGTTGACAAAAACCACGTCGATATCGGTTCCCCGGTCATAGAGATAAGTGGTCATCGACAGCGATGGCGTGATGCCGGACCCGGCCGAGAGGAAAAGGTATTTCTTCTTGGTCGCGCGGGGTAGGGTGAAGATACCCGCTGGTCCCGTCGCCTTGATCTGCATGCCCGGCTTCAGATGATCCAGCATCCAGCGCGTGCCAATACTGCCGGACTGCGCCTTGACCGTGACCGCGATGGTCAGAGGCCGCGACGGCGAGGAGGAGATTGTGTAGGTCTTCCATAGAGTGCCGCCGGGCACCGGCAATTCCAACGTCAGGAATTGCCCTGGCTCATAGCGGAACTGCTTGCCCGATGGAGAGACAAAGCTGAAGGTCGCTGTGTTTGGCGCTTCGGGCACCACGGCACAGCAGACCAACGGTTCAGCATCGGTCCAGATGCCGGCATCGGCGGTGGCGGTCAGATCGGCATCGAGGGCCATAGGGTCATTCCGCCGCGATCGGGGTCGCGCCGCCGGTGATCCCTCGGATCATCGTGGTCGCGTACCAGTCGGTGAACTGGATGTTGCCGCCCTCATGGGTGGGCGAATAGGGACCCGGCGTATAGGCGGGGGATTGGATGCCACGCTGGTTGTTCTCGACCACCTCGCGGTCCTCGTCATTGGTGGCAAGCCACACTTCGGTCAGGCGCTTGAGGTCGTAATCCTGCCCTTCGACCGCGTCCTTGTGGACCAGCCATTTGGTGCAGACTTCGGTCTCCATCGCGCTGATCGGTGTCACGCGGAACAGCAGGATATGATCCGACAGGAAGTGGTTCCAGCAGCCCGGATACTTGTACTTGAGCAGCGACCCTGCATCCTTGAACGGGATCGAGGAGTTGGGCTTTGCCACCGCGACCTTGCCGTTCATCGTATAGCTTTCTGCGCTGTCGAGCAGCGGCGTGCGCACATAGCGCCAATCGCCCAGCGCTGATTCAAGAAAGGCCGATGGTGCGCCCACCGCTTCGCAGCGGGTGATGTGGTTCGACGCCACCTCCGACAGAACGCCCGAATTGTCCGACCCGATATAGCGCGGGTCTTCGGGGAAAGTGCGGCAGAGCGACGGGTGGTTGCCCGAGCAATGGTAGCACTCCCGGTTGTTCTCCCACACCAGCTTCCAGTTGCCATGTTCCACGATGGTGCTCTCAAACGCGACCTTGGAATTCTCCAGATCATGCGGCGCAAGATAGCGCGCGGTCTGGGCGGCAAACTCGGTGATATCAGGCGCATCATCCGCAAGGCAGATATAGACCATACCGGACAGGTTGCGACAGTGGACCTGTTTCAGCCCATGTTTCGAAGGATCGAAATCCGGCCCCATGTCGCGCGCCCAAAGCAGCTTGCCGTCCAGTTCGTAGGTCCACTGGTGGTAGGGGCAAACGAGCTTGGGGTTCGATCCTTTCTTCGACTTGCACAGAACCGACCCGCGATGGCGGCAGGAATTGTGGAAGGCGCGGATCTCGTTGTCGTTGCCGCGCACAATCACCACCGAATAAGCACCAACGTCGTGAACGACGTAATTGCCCGGCTTCGGGATTTCGCAGGAGGGCAGCACGAACAGCCACTCGCGATACCAGATCCGCTCCATATCCGCCTGAAAGACGCCGGGGTCGCAATAGAGATCCTGAGCGAGGGAATGCGCCGGTTTGCGACGCATCAACGTGGACAAGACATCGGCTTCACGCAGCATGGGACACCTATGAATATGGTCTCTCGCCAATCGGCGATGGGATGAAATGGGGGTGGGCCAAAGCCCGGCTTTCTGATCGCGCAATCGCACGCAAGGCGACGGCCCACGTCATGATTTGCGACGCCGCAAATTCAGTTTGCGACCCGCGTCTCGTTGCGGTTTCCCAAGCGTCGGTTTCGCGTGAAAACAGGGCGCAAAAGGAGCGCTCGACCAGCAGAAAATTGCCTCATTAATCGGCATCTGCATGCGCCTCAGATGTCCTTAACCAGACGCAGCGCGTCATAGATCGCGGCGTGAGTGTTGCGGGCGCTGACCGCGTCGCCGATGCGGAACAGTTGGAACGTGCCGCTCTCGTTACGGGTCACATCCTGCGGCTGGCCGTCGATCAACGCGTCGTAATCCACCGCCCCACCGTTCGACGACAATGGCTTGAGCGCGAAATACAAATCGTCCAGCGGAATCGTCCCGTAGTTCACCACCACCTGATCATAGGTTTTTTCGCTGGTGTGATCGCTGTAATCCGTGCCGATCACCGCCTTCAGGCGGTTGCCGTCGCGCATCACGTCCTTGAGCCGTCGGGTTACGGTGAAGGTCACGTCCTTGTCCTGAAGCGCGCGCATATAGGGCACAAGGTTCATCGCCATCACATCGGGCGCGAAGGTGCGGTCGGGTGTCATGATCTCAACCGTGCTGCCTGCATTCGCAGCCACTTCGGCGGCCATGAGGGCAGGGTGGTCGCCGCTTTCATCGTAGATCAGAACCGACTGCCCGGGTTTCACGTCGCCCGCGATGATGTCCCAGGACGAGGTGACAAGCTCGTTCTCACGCCCAGCCTCGAAAAGCTCCGTATTGGGTAGCCCCCCAGTTGCGACGATCACGACGTCGGGGGTGAGCGCAATCACATCCTCGGCCTCGGCCCAAGTGTTGAAGCGGAAGTCCACATCGCGTGCGGCGCATTGTGCCATCCGCCAATCGATGATGCCGATCATCTCGCGGCGGCGTGGGTTCTGCGCGGTCAGGCGAACCTGACCACCGGGATCGGGCTGCGCCTCGAACACCGTCACGTCATGCCCCCGCTCAGACGCCACCCGCGCCGCTTCAAGCCCTGCCGGACCCGCGCCCACGATCACCACTTTCTTGCGGGTCTCAGCAGGCGTGATCTCGTGCGGCATTGTCAGCTCACGGCCCGTGGCCGGGTTGTGAATGCACAGCGCTTCACCTGCGGCATAGATACGATCCAGACAGTAGGTCGCGCCGACACACGGGCGGATATCATCCTCGCGCCCTTCGATGATCTTTTTCACGATATGCGGATCGGCCATGTGAGCACGGGTCATACCGACCATGTCCAACAGACCCGCCTGTACCGCATGGCGCGCCGTTGCCACATCAGGGATGCGCGCGGCGTGGAAGGTGGGCATGCCGGTGGCAGCACGAACGGCACCCGCGAAATCCAGATGCGGCGCGCTTTTCATGCCCTGCACCGGGATCACGTCGGTCATTGCGGGATCGGTGTGGATACGACCCCGGATCACATTCAGGAAATCCACCATACCGGTCGCGGCCAGCCGTCTCGAGATTTCGATGCCTTCCTCACGGGTGATCCCGCCCGCCTCGGCCTCGTCTGCCGTATAGCGCAGACCGACGATGAAATCGTCGCCTACGCGCTTGCGAATGCCACGGAGCACGTCGAGCAGCAGCTTCATCCGGCTGTCGAGCGTCTGGCCCCCATAAGGCCCGTCCAGATCGTTGGTCAGCGGCGACCAGAACTGGTCAAGCAGGTGGCCGTAGACCTGCAATTCGATCCCGTCCATGCCCCCTTCCTTCATCCGCTCTGTGGCATCGGCGAAATCGGTGATGATGCGCTCAATGTCCCAGTCTTCGGCCAGCTTGGGAAACGCCTTGTGTGCCGGTTCGCGGTGTTTGGACGAGGAAACGGAGGGCAGCCAGTTGCCCTTGTTCCAGGTGGTTCGGCGTCCCAGATGGGTCAACTGGATCATCACCGCGCAGCCGTGGTCGTGGCAGGCATCAGTGAGTTGACGTATATAGGGCACGACCTCGTCCTTGTAGGCGAGGATATTGTTGAAAACGGGTGGGCTGTCCTTGGACACCGCTGCCGATCCCGCCGTCATCGCCAGCGCAACTCCTGCCTTGGCGCGTTCGGCGTGATAGGCCGCATAGCGCGTTTTTGGCATGCCGTCTTCGGGATAGGCGGGTTCGTGGCTGGTGGTCATGATGCGGTTGCGCAGCGTCAGATGCTTGAGCTGATAGGGCTGCAGAAGAGGGTCGTTGGACATGGTCACTCCGCGCGGTTTGGTCCAGCGTTGCCGTAAATGTTCATACCTGTCAAGTTTGTGTTCATCACTGACCATTTTGCTTGTCGGCGGCGACATTCGGGCGTAAATCTGCGACATGGCAGATGCTTTGGACATCGACGAAAAGGCGAAAGGCTGGCGTGGATCGCGCGAGGTCTGGCTGGCCGCGGCACGCGAGGCGTTTCTTGAGTCGGGCATCGACGCGGTAAAGATTTAACCATTGGCCAGTCGCCTCGGCCTGTCGCGCACCAGCTTCTACTGGTTTTTCGAGGATCGGGACGCAGTGCTTCAAGCTCTGCTGGATGATTGGGAAGACACCAACACCAGGCGGATGGTTCAGGCGTCAGAGGCCTTTGCCGAAACGATTGCAGAGGCTGCGCTGAATGTCATCGCTGTATTTCTGCCCGGCGGCGGATTTGAATCCCGGCTTGATCTTGCCGTCCGAGGCTGGGCCCACCAGTCGGACACCGTCGCGGCGTCGGTCAATCGCGCCGACGAAACGCGCCTTGCGGCGATGCGGACCATGTTCGACCGGTTTGGGTTCCCATCAGGAGAGGCGGATGTCCGCGCCCGGACGATGTACCTTGTCCAGATCGGCTATATCTCGATGCAGGTTCAGGAAGACCTCGGCCTGCGGCTGAAACGGATTCCCGACTACGTGAAAACCTTTACCGGTCAGGCACCTACGCAAAGCGAACTGGACCGATTTCATGCGCGGGTCGGAAAGGGCTGAAGTTTCTCGTTCAAGATACATGCATGGCGAACGGCCAAAACCAACCAAGCCTGCAGGGTGCAGGATAAGCTAAATTACTGCTTTCTTGGAAGTTTTGGCTCCGGCGGTAGGGATCGAACCTACGACCAATTGATTAACAGTCAACTGCTCTACCGCTGAGCTACGCCGGAACACGAGGCGGGGTTTAGCAACAGTGTCGGACCACGTCCAGAGGGTTTTGTGAAAAAAATGTAATCGCCGTCACGTCAGGGCGAATTGTGCCTCGGCACCAAGTTGTCCGATCGGGGTGACTTGGTTTTTCACATAAAGATCAATGAGATGCGCGAGAACGTTTCGCGCAGCTGCGGGAAGAAGTGCCGCGGGTGTGTCTGTGTAGATCCGCGCGGAAAGGGCCGCCGCAGTCGATGGCCCGGAGTGCAAAGCCTCCAGCACGGCGGCCTCGCGGGCCAGTCGGTGCGAGATGAGCCAGTCGAGGCGTCCAGCGGGGTCGAGGATCGGCGCACCATGGCCTGCATGGAGCACCGACCACCTCTCGGATTGCAGACGTCCACAGGAGGCCATGAAATCCGTCAGATCGCCATCGGGCGGCGAGACCAGTGAACTGGCCCACCCCATGACCAGATCGCCGCAAAACAGCGCGTCTTCCCATGCAAAGCTCAGATGATTGCCGAAATGGCCGGGCGTGTGGAGCGCACGCAGGCTCCAGCCGTCGCCGCGCACCGTGTCGCCGTCCGCAAGTGTGATGTCGGGATGAAACTCCGCATCCACACCTTCGCCACCCCCGACCACCCCCGTCGCTGCAAGCTCCTGCATCACCGCGCTGCGCCCGCCCGAGGCATCCGAGAACGCGTAGACCGGGGCATCGACCTGCTTTGCCAGGCTGCGGGCCAAGGGCGAATGATCGACATGGGAATGCGTCACAAGAACAGCGGAAACCCTTTCAGAACCAATGGCCTGTAGGATGGCGTTGAAGTGATCATTGTCGGCCGGGCCGGGGTCAATGATCGCAAGATCGCCGTCACCCACAAGGTACGTGTTGGTGCCGCGAAAGGTCATCGGCGACGGATTCGGCGCAAGCACGCGGCGCAGACCCGGGGCGAGCCATTCGGCCACGCCCGGTTCTGGCCGGAAATCGGGTTGGGGATCTTGCATCATGCGGGTACAGCAGCAGGGCACACGGGGAATTGCAATCCCTGATGCGGCGGGACATTCCGTTTTGCCACTGTTCAGAGTAGCGTCCCGGTATGACATTCGACTGGCTCAAACGCTACATGCCTCGCGGGCTCTACGGTCGGGCTGCGCTGATCCTGCTCCTCCCCGTGGTGGCGCTGCAATTGCTTGTGTCCGTGGTGTTTGTGCAGCGCCATTTCGAAGGCGTCACGCAGCAGATGAGCCGTGAAATTGCCCGCCAGATCAATGCAACGCTGGATCCCGCGCGGGCGAACGACACGGACATCGCGGATGCGCTCAGCTTTGATTTCCTGCCGACCTCGCCGGATGCGATGCCGGAAGAGGACCTGCGCCGCTGGTATGATTTTTCGGGGATCGTGGTGATCCGCACGCTTCGCTCTTACGTGATCGGGTTTGAGCGTGCGCATCTGGTCGATGACTGGACGGTGCTGGTCTGGGTAAAGCGGGGGGATGATCCGCTCACACTGATCGAATTCGCCCGTGAACGGGCATCGGCCTCCAACCCGCATCAGTTGCTTGTGAACATGGTGGTGTTCGGGGCGCTTTTGACGGTCATCGCCTATCTCTACCTGCGCAACCAGCTGCGCCCGATCACCCGATTGGCGCAGGCGGCTGAAGCCTTTGGCCGGGGGCGGCATGTTCCCTATTCCCCGTCCGGTGCGGTCGAGGTGCGGGCGGCCGGGCACGCCTTTCTGGACATGCGCGCGCGGATCGAACGGCAGATCGAACAGCGTACGATGATGTTGTCGGGGATCAGCCATGACCTGCGCACACCTCTGACGCGCTTGCGGCTGGCGGTGTCCATGCTCGACGAAAGTGACAGTGAACTGCTGGCACGTGACATCGACGACATGCAAAAGCTGATTGACGCCTTTCTTGATTTCGCACGGGGCAATGCCGATAGCGGGCAGTCCGAACCGACCGACATTCCCGATTTCGTGCAGCGTGTCGTCGACGATTGCGCCCGCAGCGGCACACCGGTGCGATTGGTGGAAATCGCGGGGGCAGGGCAGGTGATGCTGCGCCAGATGGCCATGCGCCGCGCCATCGAGAACCTGATCGGTAACGCGGAACGTTATGGCTCGCGGTGCGAGGTGTCGGTGGTGCTGACTGACAAGTCTCTGCGCATCCGGATCGAAGACGACGGCCCCGGTATCGCCACTGACCAGCGCGACGCAGCCTTGCGCCCCTTCGTCCGGCTGGACCCGGCGCGCAATCAGGACAAGGGCTCTGGCGTCGGGCTGGGCCTGGCCATCGCCGCTGACATCGCGCGGGCGCATGGCGGTGTTCTGCGTCTTGGCGAAAGCGAGTCCATGGGGGGATTGCGGGCGGATATCGTAATCGCACGGTGAAACACCTGCTATGCGGGGTTTCTACGACTTTAGTCGTGCCGCGCGATTGGGCGGTTGCTACAAAAAACGTTGAAAAGATCATCAGATTTCTGGAATACAGTGGAATACCGAGCTGGCCTTGCGCCTGACCCGGACAGAAAAGATGACGACAGGACGCCCCGGAATGCCGGCATATCAATATATCCACGATGTCATGCTTCGCGATTGCGAACCGTCTGGCATCGTCTTTCTGCCCCGATACTTTGAGATGGTTCACACCGTTATCGAAAATTGGCTGGATGAGGCTTTGGATTGGCCGATGAGCCAGATTCAGGGCAGCGACGGTCTGTCCTTGCCATTTGTGAACATCAGTGCCGAATTCCCGGCCCCCAGCCGTTTGGGCGATCGTCTGACATGGCGGTTGTCTGTCCGCGAATTGCGGCGCAGCAGCTTGTGGTTGGAATTGAACGCAACAACCGGCGCGGAAAGCCGTGTCACCATCACGGGCACTCTGGTTCTGTCCGAGGCTGTCGCGCTGCGCACCCGGCGCTGGCCCGACACGATTGCCGAGCGTGTCAAGGATTACCTTGTCGCGCCGGATGCGAAGTCGGGCAAAAAGGTCGCCGAATGAGGGTCAGACCGCGATTTCGCGCGCCGCCGAATGCAGGAACTCGATCAGCTTTGTGCGGTCGAGGGGTTTCAGCAGCAATTCCAGTCCCAGCCGCTTGGTTTCCTGCCGGAGTTGCGGTGACCGTTCCGCCGACACGACGGCGCAGGGCAGGCGGCCCAGCCTGCGGGTCAGTTCTTCAAAGAGCTCTGTCCCGGATGCCCCGTCCCCCAACTGGTAATCCAGCAGCAGCGCGTCAGGAGTGATCTGGAGATCTTCCATCAGCTCCAGCGCGCTTTCCGCGTTTTCGCTCTCGATCACGCTGACTCCCCAGCTTTCGATCAGGATCGACATCGCGCGGCGCAATTGCGGATCATTTTCCACCAGAAGGACGATCAGTCCGGTTTTCAACAAGGTCATCGCGGACGCATTGCGCGATTTGACAGGCATGTGCGGCTGTGCATGCCGTGCCAATGGCACGTTGAGCATGAAGCATGACCCGCGCCCCGGTTCGGACCAAAGACCCAGCGGATGGCCCAGACGCGCACAGGCGCGCTCCACGATGGCCAAGCCGAGTCCCAGACCGTCATTGTTGCTGGCCTTGGTGTCGAGGCGTCGGAACTCTTCGAAGATCGAATTCTGATCCTCCTCGGCGATGCCGGGTCCCGTGTCCCACACTTCGATCCGGGCAGAATCGCCGTTGCGCCGCGCGCCGACGATCACCCGCCCGGTGTCGGTGTAGCGGATGGCATTGGTCAGCAGGTTCTGCACGATCCGCCGCAGATACGCGGGATCGGATTCAACCACATGTGAGCTGTCGACGATCCGCAGGATCAGCCCCTTTTTCTCGGCCAGCATCTCCATCTCATCCCGCAGCGGATCGAAAATCTCGCGCAGGGCGACAGGCCGGATGTCAAAGCTCAGCCCGTCGGATTCCAGCTTGGAGATGTTGAGCAGCGCGTCGATGATCTGTTCCGCTGCGCCCAGCGCCGTTTCCGCCTTGGCCAGAACCGCCTGTTCATTCGGTGTTTCGATCTTGTCGGACAAGGAGGCCATGAACAGTTTGGCTGCAGAGAGCGGTTGCAAGAGGTCGTGGCTTGCCGCTGCGACAAAACGCGATTTCGACGCATTGGCCCGTTCAGCCGCACTTAACGCGTCTTCCAATTCCAACGTGCGTTCCATCACGCGCTGTTCGAGGATTTCGTTCAACTCGTAAAGCTTTTGCGCCGCTTCGCGTTCCGCCGTCACATCGGTGCAGGAAATCACGAAGCCGCGGTCCGGCATGGCGCGCCCGAAGATGTGCAGAACAAGGCTGTCACCCTTCTGCACCTCAAACGAAACCGGGTGGCGCAACCCATCGGACGTCGCCCAGCGCCGAAAGGATCCGCGATCAATCCCGCGCGTGAATTCGAACGTATCGTCCAGATCGTCCAACAACCCGGTGAAAGACGCACCGATCCGCAACCGACGCGCCGGGATCGACAGCAGGCTGCCCAGCTTCTGGTTCCAGCCCACCAGCCGCGCGTTTTCGTCAAAGATGCAGACCCCCTGATTCAGGTGATCCAATGTGGCGCGGATCATCCGCGTCTGCTTGTCCCTCAGCTTGGCCTGTTCCTGCCGCTCGACCCGCATGATGTCGGTGATGTCGGTTTGAAGGACCACGGTCCCGCCGTTCGCAGTGCGGTGTTCGGACACCTGCAGCCACCGGTCATGGGTCAGTTGCACGTTGAACATGACCCGCCGGTCCTTGTGCCGCTGACGACGCATTTTGGCCCAGGTGTTGCGGTCCTGTTGGTCCGGCAGGTGCAGGTATTCGGACCTGCTGATCCGGTCGACATAGCTGTCAAAAGCAAGACCGGGCTTCAGATCGGACGCCGTGTCGCGAAAGTCCCGGCAGAAGCGCGAATTGCACATGACAAGGTCGTCATTCGGATCAAAAAGCGCAAAGCCTTCGGAAATGGTCTCGATTGCGTCCGCAAGGTTGCGCCGCGCCGCCTCGGTTTCCTGATTGGCGCGGGCAAGCTGTCCATTGGCCTCGTGCAACAGGTCCAGCGTGCGTTCCAATTCGAGCGTCCGCTCGCGCACCCGTTTTTCCAGAAGTGCCGCGCGTTCGAATTGCGCATAAGCCGCACCGGAATGGGCCACGCCGTATTCCACGCGCCGCATGAGGCTGTCTGCGATCTTGAGCAGCTTTTCGTTCTGTCGTTCAAGACTGTCGCTGGGATCAATCAGGGACACGGGTCGCCTCGTTGCCGGTGGGTGGGTAGATCGCCACACCTGTCAGGGTCTGGTTCACATGCAAGCCGCCAATCTGTTCGCCATAGGTCGAAAAGCCAACGACGTTATGCGCGCTCAGCACGTCCGATACGGCGCGGGTCTTTTGCAAACGTCCCGCCTCGATCCGGCGCAGGATACAGTCACATCCCAGAATGAATTCGGGTTTGTCCTGTTTGGCCAGATCGCTCAGCCCGTGATCCAGGTGGGCCACGATGTCGTCATGGGTGGCAAGCGTCAGAACCATGCCTTCGTTGATTGCGGAAAAGAACACCAGATCGTGGTTTTCGCGAACCTGCTGGATGGCGCGGACATGGTGGATGTCGCCAAGCCGTACGACGACTGGATGCTCCGCAAAGGTGAACTGATCCAACTGGTTCGGGTCAAGCCCCAGCAATCGCGCGTATTCCAATGCGGCGGGTTCTGCGTTGATCTCGTGAACCACCCGTTCCTCGGGCGAGGCCGAGGTGACCACCATGCGCTGTTCGGTGGGCACGAGATGGTCGAGGCTGAACACGCGAACGGGCCTGTCGCAATGCACGACCGCAACGATGGCCGCGTTCTGCATCACCTTGCCGTTCCGGGCCAGCCAGGTCTGGCCAAACCGAGTACCGTCGCCGGATGACCCGCCAAAAAGCGGGGTTGGCCCCAAACCGGCGGACAGGAATGCCGTCAGTTGCTCTTCGCGAAGACTGAGCCCATCGACCAGAAGAAACGCGAAGTCGGATGTCCAGTCCGGGGTTTTGTGAGCCAGCGCCAACCGTGCTTCGATCAGCGAACCAGCAACAGATTGCTCGTTAATATTGTCAAGGTCTTCAATGGCATAGGTGTGGATTTTGAAGTGCTTTTTGCGGAACGCAACCGCGATGATCTGCTCTTCTTCGTAGCCCGCGCGACCGATCTCGCCGGCTGTTGTGCATGCGAGAACATCCGCATCCCCGAAAAGATGCGCTGTTGCGGCCACCAACGCTGTGAAATCCGCCTCTGGAGACACAAACAGACAAACAAGCTCGAAAGGTCCCGGTCCGAGTTGTTTGGCTATTTGGTCCGCAGAGTTGGGGTCATCGCAGCGCACCTGAGCAACAGCGATCACCTCTTGGTCGGTCTCAGAACGTTCGGCCTCAGGAAATTCCCGGCTTCCTTCCACGCAATGGTTCCCAAGTGTTGGCTATCGCTGATGATAGGAGGATCACACGTCGCTTGGCAAGACTCGGTTGAAGCGGGCGTCTTGCGCAATCAGCACGGCCTGTGTCCGGCTGTGCACCCCAAGCTTCCGCATGATGGCTGTGACATGGGCTTTGACAGTGGTTTCCGCGATGGAGAGATCAAAGGCGATCTGTTTGTTCAGCTTGCCTTCGCAGATCAGGTTCAGGATCCGCGCCTGTTGATTGGTCAACGAGGCCAACCGCGACAGCGCCTCTTCCGGGGCGTCGCGGCTGCTGTCCTGACCTTGCGGGTCGATATAGCCGTCGGGAACAAAAGATTGCCCCTCACGCACCGCATCGAACGCCTTGCGGAACACCGCACGTTGCGAATGTTTGGGCACAAACCCGTTTGCGCCAGCCTTAAGAGCGTGGCTGATCATCCGGTTGTCGGCCATCGACGACACGATCAGGATCGTGGATTTCGGTGCCGCCGTTCGTAGGCGCACCAGACCGTCCAGTCCGTTCACATCCGGCAGGTTCAGATCGAGAAGGATCAGATCGAAATCCGCGTCTGCTGCAACCTTGTCGAGGGCGGCATCCATTGTTCCCGCTGTCTGGATTTCCGAGAAATCGGCGATGGAGCGGAGCGTGAGCATGAGCGCGTCACAGAACAGGGGGTGGTCATCCACGACCAATGCGGTCAGCTCTGCTGTGGGAATGTCTCGCATTGTTCTGCTCTCTTCTGTCGTCCTTTCGGCAGACGTGGCGATGGTCTGCCTGTCCCTCCAGATTAGGGATTTCCGCCCGCGCCGTCACTTGCCGAAAGGTCTCATACGGCGCGGGTCAAAATCAGCGCTCCGGAAGCAGCCCCCTTGGGTACAGACGCAGGACCAGAAGCAGGATAATCCCCATGGTCAGCAGGCGCATATGCTGCACGCTGTCCAGAAGATGCGCCTTGAGCCATGACCCATCCGTCATGCCCGCCGTGATCAGCGACATCAGCAAATGACCGATCGGTTCCACCTGCACCCAGAGGAACCAGATCAGGAACCCGCCCAGCACGGCGCCAAGGTTGTTGCCCGATCCACCGACGATCACCATCACCCAGATCAGGAACGTATAGCGCAGCGGTTGGTAGCTGCCCGGGGTCAACTGCCCGTCAAGCGTGGTCATCATCGCGCCCGCAATCCCGCAGATGGCCGAGCCCAGTACGAACACCTGCAAGTGCCGGGCAGTCACATCCTTGCCCATCGCGCGGGCGGCGGTCTCGTTGTCACGGATCGCGCGCATCATCCGGCCCCATGGGCTTTTCAGAGCAAGCTGAGACAGCACCAGAAGCACGATCAGGACGGCGGCGAACAGCAACCCGTATTCGACCTTCACATAGATCGTCGAGGCGGTTGTCCCGTCCAACCCGAAACCAGCGGCACGTTCCACGAAAGCCGGATCGTTCTGCAAATCGACTTCGTAGGGCACGGGGCGGGGCAGGCCGATCACATTCTTCACGCCCCGCGCCAGCCAGTCTTCGTTCTTGAGGATGGCAATGACGATCTCGGCAATGCCGAGCGTCGCGATGGCCAGATAGTCCGACCGCAGGCCCAGTGCTGTCTTGCCGATCACGTAAGCCGCACCTGCGGCCAGCAATCCGCCAACGGGCCATGCCAGCAGCACCGGCAGACCAAGACCGCCAAGATAGCCCGCCAGCGCCGGATCGACCGCTTCCACGGCCTCAACCGACGGGTCCAGCACCATGCGATAGATGATCATCCCGACCAGCAACACACCAGCCGTGCCCCAACCGCGCAGCTTGCCGGATGTGCGCGCCCAGAACAGCACCGCCGCAACGATGGTCGCGGCCCCAAGCACCAGACCCAAAAGGATACCACCGCCACCGGCCTGCCATGCGGCACTCACCGGCGGCATGGAGATCAGCACAACCGCCAAGCCGCCCAACGCCACAAAGCCCATGATGCCGACGTTGAAAAGCCCCGCCAGACCCCATTGCAGGTTTACACCCAGCGCCATGACCGCGCTGATCAATCCCATGTTCAGGATCAGAAGCGCCGAGTTCCAGCTTTGTAGAAACCCGGTCCCCAGTATAAGACCGGCAACAGCCGCGAAAAGCAGAACGGTTTTCATAGCGATTTCCCCCGGAAGAGGCCGGTCGGCCGGAACAGCAGCACGATCACAAGGATCACGAAGCTGACCGCGAACTTGTATTCGGTGCTCAGGATCTGCACCAAGCCGTCTGGCTCAAGGGCAGGGGGCAGCACGTAGGTCAGCACTTTCTTCCAGGCATAGGTGATGCCCACCTCCGAGAACGCGATCACGAACCCGCCCGCGATCGCGCCCAGCGGGTTGCCCAAGCCTCCGACGATGGCCGCCGCAAAGATCGGCAAGAGAAGCTGGAAATAGGTGAAGGCCTTGAACGACTTGTCGAGGCCGTAAAGCACGCCCGCCACCGTCGCCAGTGACGCCACGATCAGCCATGTCACTAGTACCACGCGCTCTGGGTTGATGCCCGAGAGCAGCGCCAGATCCTCGTTGTCCGAAAACGCCCGCATCGACTTGCCAGTCCGCGTCTTGTTCAGAAACCAGAAAAGTGCTGCCACAACCGCAATCGCCGTCACCACGGTGATCACCTGTGTCGTGCGCAGCGCCAGACCTTCCTCGAGCCCCGTCATGTCGCGGAACGTTCGCGCCGAGATCACAAACCGTTCGCCATCGGCAAAGCGGTAATCGTCCGGCCCGATGATGATGCGCGTGAGGCCATTGTAGATGAACATCACGCCCATCGACACGATCACGAGGATCACCGGCTTGGCCTTCTGCGCGCGGTAGAACTTGTAGACATATTTATCCGTCAACAGCACCAGCGCCGTCGCGCCAAGAATGCCTATCGGAATGGCCAGCAGCGCCGTTGGCAGGGGGCCAAAGCTGACCCCCATCGCCTGCAAGCCCCAAGTGGCCAGCACCGTGACCATCGTGCCCACGGCCATCGTGTCGCCATGGGCAAAGTTCGAAAACCGCAGGATGCCATAGATCAACGTCACCCCCAGCGCGCCCAGCGCCAGCTGACTGCCATAGGCAATCGCAGGGATCAGGACGAAGTTCGCAAGCGCGACAAAACCATTCAACAAGTCCATGAGCCGGTCCCCTTGAACATGTCTTTCCACAGCACTGTCTGTTCCAACATCATTGCGACGCGCCTCCCGTCACCGCTTCGATAAAAGCGTCATCGCATGTCGCGACCTCTTCGGCGCTTTCCTGACCAAACGGCTGCACCCGGATCAGGTCATCGCCACTTGCGCGGAGAACGACGTTCAGCACCAGACCCGCGTCTGGTGACACGGCGACCAGAGCATGATCTCCAAAGGCCTGCTGGATCTGCGCCACCAAGTCCACATCCACCCCGTCCATGCGCAGAACGACCTGACCAGTCCCGGTCAGAGATGCCAGTCCGACAGACCAACTGTCCGACCGGCACGCGGGCAGGGTGTCGGCGGATTGCGCCGATACAGGTGCACCGAACGCAAGGATCACACCGAGTGCTGCACTGAAAGCCCGCATCTTCTTCTCTTTCCAAATACGCAAATCCATCATCTCCATCCCGCGCGCCCGGAGCGAAACGCGTAGGCCGGGCTTCAGCCCGGCGCCCAACTCACCCACCCAGGAACGACCGGCGCACATCGGGGTCGGCCAGCAAATCCTTGCCGGTCCCCGAATAGCCGTTCGCACCCTGCACCAGCACATAACCCTTGTCCGCGATCTCCAGCGCCTGCCGCGCGTTCTGCTCGACCATGAGGATCGAAATGCCTGTCCGCGCCACCTCGATGATCCGGTCGAACAGTTCGTCCATGACGATGGGCGACACACCCGCCGTCGGCTCGTCCAGCATCAGCACCTTGGGCTGGGTCATCAGCGCCCGGCCCACGGCCACCTGCTGACGCTGACCACCCGACAGTTCGCCCGCAGGCTGGCGCCGCTTGTCGCGCAGGATCGGGAACAGCTCGTAGACCTGCTCCATCGTGCTGCGGAAATCATCCTCACGGATGAACGCGCCCATTTCGAGGTTCTCTTCCACCGTCATCGACGTGAAGATGTTCGAGGTCTGCGGCACAAACCCCATGCCGTAGCGCACCCGCGCCTGCGGCGTCAGTTGGGTGATGTCCTCGCCATCCAGAAGCACACGGCCTTCGCGCAGGTCCAGCATGCCGAAGACCGCCTTCATCGCTGTCGACTTGCCCGCACCGTTGGGCCCGACGATCACCGCGATCTCGCCTTTTTCCACCGCGATGGTGCAGCCATGCAGGATGTCGGGGCCGGATTTGCCATAGCCGCCGGTCATGTTCTCACCGATCAGAAACGGCCCATCTCCGCCGGGCATGGCGCGCTCCTGCGTGCCTGAGGCGGTCAGCGTGCCAGCCCCGTGCGGATTGGTGATCGACGCGTCCTTGTTGCCGCGGTCGTCTTGGTAGGGGTTACCACTCATCCAACCGCTTCCTTGTTCTTGAGACCGGTGCCCAGATAGGCCTCGATCACGCGTTCGTCCGACTTGATCTCGTCGATCGTGCCTTTGGACAACACCTTGCCCTCGGCCATCACGATCACCGGATCGCAAAGCCGACCGATGAAATCCATGTCGTGTTCGATCATGCAGAACGTGTAGCCGCGTTCCTTGTTGAGCCGGATGATTGCGTCGCCGATGGTATTGAGCAGGGTGCGGTTCACCCCGGCTCCGACCTCGTCCAGGAAGACGATCCGCGCGTCCACCATCATGGTGCGGCCCAGTTCCAACAGTTTCTTCTGACCACCCGAGACCTGACCCGCCTTGTGGTCGGCCAGATGTTCGATGGTCAGGAATTCCAGCACCTCGTCCGCCTTGGCCCTGAGCGCGCGTTCTTCGTTTGCGATGCGCTTGCGCCCGAACCATGTGTTCCAGAGCGTTTCACCCGTCTGTCCGCCCGGAACCATCATCAGGTTCTCGCGGCAAGACATGGAACTGAACTCATGCGCGATCTGGAACGTCCGCAGCAGCCCTTTGTGAAACAGCGTGTGCGGCGGCAATCCGGTGATGTCCTCACCCGCCATGAAGACTTGCCCTGAGGTTGGTGGAAGAACGCCCGCCACTACATTGAAAAGCGTGGTTTTTCCCGCGCCATTCGGGCCAACCAGCCCGGTGATGGACCCGGTCTCGATTTCGAGAGTGGCGCCATCAACGGCTCGGAAACCGCCGAAATGGCGGTGAAGGTTTTTCACCTCGATCATCGTGTATCCCTGTGGCGGTGTTGTCCGGCCCGCCTTTTAATAGTGAAGCGGCGCGAGAAACCTCCCGCGCCGCTTGGTGTTGGTTGCCATAGACGGCTTAGCGGTAGCCAACGACCTTCAGCGCGCCACCTTCAACGGTGTATTCCGCGTAGGAGCCGGCGGCTTCGCCCGGTTCAACCAGTTCGACGCCCGTTGCACCTTGGTAGTCCACATCGCCACCACCCGCGATGATGTCGAGAGCCTTGCCCAATTCACCCGGCAGGATCGGCTCGCCCGGTGCGTTGGCCACGTGGAAGACATGAGAGGCATAGTCGCCCGGCTCTTTCGAACCAGCCGCCGCCATTGCCAGCAGCATCAGCGCTGCCGCATCATAGGACTCACCGGCGTAGACCGACGTGCCGTCGATGCCGGCTGCAGACGCCATGTCCGCAAACATCGCGGCACCAGCATTGTCCGAGCCCGGCGCGGTGCCGATCATGCCAGCGATATCGTCGCCGAAACGGTCTGTCAGAGAGTTGCCGATCATGCCGTCGCCCATGGCAAACATGTCGAACGCACCGGTGTCGAGCGCGCCCTGAATGACGCCTGCGCCACCTTGGTCGACATAGCCCAGCACGACCAGAGCGTCGCCACCGGCAGAGGCCAGAGCGCCCACTTCAGCCGAGTAATCGGCCTTGCCGTCTTCATGCGGCGCGGACAGAGTGACAGATCCACCAGCCGCTTCGTAAGCAGCCTGGAACGCATCGGCAAAGCCTTTGCCGTAGTCGTTGTTTGTGTAGGTCACGGCAGCGCTGGTGATGCCTTTTTCGATCATGATTTCTGCCAGAACGGCACCCTGACGCGCGTCAGACGGTGCTGTGCGGAAGAAGAGGCCATTGTCTTCGGCAACCGACAGGGCGGGCGACGTGGCGGACGGCGAAATCATGACCATGCCGTTGGGTACGGACACGTTGGCCAGAACCGCACCGGTCACACCCGAACAATCCGGGCCCATCATCGCGCTGATGCCGTCGGATGTGATCAGACGCTCGGCTGCGGCCGTTGCTGCAGCGCTGTCGACGCAGGTCGAATCCGCGCGGACGGCTGTAACTGTCGCACCGCCCAGCAGCTTGCCGCTGTCGGACACTTCCTTGATCGCCATTTCGGCACCAGCGGCCATCGAGGGTGTGATGGATTCGATCGGGCCGGTGAAGCCCAGAATGATCCCCATCTTGATCTCGTTGGAGTGGCTGGCTGCAAAGGCAGTGCCCGCCATCAATGCGCCAGCCGCTGTGGCTGTCAGAAACTTTTTCATAATTATTCTCCCATGTTGGAACATCGCTGTGTTCTGGCGCAAACGATATTCAGATGCCGGGGAAAAGAAAAGACCTCTTGCATCTGGGGCGTTGCGCCTCGTTTTGTTTTTTAATCAGAGGATTAGGCGTTGAGATTGACATGGTGCGAATCTTTTTGCGCCCGGTGCTCCGCGCTCACGTCTTCGTAAACCCGGTTGTCCCAACGTCAGCGGCGTTTATTTCAGAAACACGATGTCCCCAAAGGAGATGCGCCCGATGAATGCCTTTCGCCGTCTGACCCTCTCGCTCTCGCTTCTGCTATCCTCTGCGGCGCTTGCGCCTGCTTTGGCGCAGGTGGCCTCGGAAACCATCCAGACCAGCGCCGGTGCACTGCAGGTGTCTGCGGTTGTCACCGGGCTGGATGAACCGTGGGGATTTGGCTTTTTACCGGATGGTAAAATTGTGGTGACGGAACGGGATGGCCGGGTTCTTCTGGTCACGCCGGGTGCCGGGGCCGTTGCGCTGCGCAACCCGCCTCAGGTTCTGGCGGATGGGCAGGGTGGCTTGCTCGATGTTCTGGTGCCGCGCGACTTTGCGCAAAGCCGCACGCTATACTTTACCCATGCCAAACGGCAGGGACGCGGCAGCGGAACGGCTGTCACCAAGGCGGTGTTGAGTGCGGATGGCACGGCGCTGACCGCTCACGACACGATCTTCGAAATCGCACCCGGCTCAAGCGGGGGGCGGCACTTCGGGTCACGTCTCGTGGAAGCGCGGGATGGGACGCTGTTTGTCACCGTCGGGGATCGCGGCTCTGACGACACCGCGCAGGATCGAAGCCTGCACAACGGGTCTGTTCTGCGCATCACCAAGACCGGGGCGGTGCCTTCTGACAATCCGTTCGTGAACACTGCAGGCGTGCTGCCCGAGATCTGGTCCTACGGTCATCGCAACCCGCAAGGTGCCGCGATGGACAGCAATGGTCAGCTTTGGGTCACCGAACACGGCGCGCGCGGCGGCGACGAGGTGAACCGCATCCAGAAAGGTGCCAATTTCGGCTGGCCGGTGATTTCCTACGGCACCCACTACTCGGGGCGCAGCATCGGGGAAGGCACATCGAAGCCTGGCATGGAACAACCGGTGACCTACTGGGACCCCTCCATCGCCCCATCCGGGCTGACCTTCTACACCAGCGGTCCGATCCGGGGATGGTCGGGTGACATGTTGGCAGGGTCGCTGAAATTCGACTACATCGCGCGGCTTGAAGGATCACCCCTGCGCGAAGTGGAACAGATCCGTGGTGAGAGCACCCAACGGGTCCGGGACGTTCGTCAGGGACCGGACGGCGCGCTGTGGTTCCTGAGCGTCGGCAACGGCGCCCTCTACAGGATGGCAGCTGTCGGGTCGTAACCGTTTGCACGGCACATGCGCCGACGCATGTGCGTCTTTACGTCGACGAAAAGACCACCGTTTGCGTCAGTCGAGCACGACAATCCCGGTGTGTTTTTGCTTGTGTTCAGGTTCGACATGGATCGTGACACGGCTGTCCGGCACAGCCTTGCCGATGGCCGCTTCGATCCGGTCGCAAATCTCGTGTGCGTCGAATACGGTCATGTCGCCGGGCACCACCAGGTGAAACTCCACAAAGGTCACACGTCCCGCATGCCGGGTGCGCAGGTCATGGGCCTCAACCGCGCCGTGCGCCTTGTCCGAGATCGTCTCGCGGATTTGCGCCAGCGTGGTTTCGGGAACCGCCTCGTCCATCAGACCGCTCAGTGACTCTTTCACCACCCGCGACCCGGACCACAGGATGTTAACCGCAACCAGCGCCGCCATGATCGGATCGAACAGCCACCATCCCGTGGCAAACGCGATCAACACGCCCACAGCGACGCCGACCGAAGTCAGCACATCCGTCCAGAGATGTTTGCCGTCCGCCACCAACGCGGGCGATTTCAAAAGCCGCCCCTGACGCACCAGAACCATCGCCCAAACCGCGTTCAACGCGGTGGCGGCAGCATTGATCAAGAGACCCTCAATCGGAGCGTCCAAAGCACGCGGGGACATGATCCCGTCATAGGCCTCCCGCAGAATGAAGAGGGCTGCAATGATGATCATCACGCCTTCCAGCACCGCGCTGAAGAATTCCGCCTTGTGATGTCCGAACGGGTGGTTGGCATCGGCAGGGCGCTGCGCCACCTGGATGGCGATCAACGCGGCAAAAGCGGTGGTCAGGTTCACCGTGCTTTCGAGCGCGTCCGACAAAAG
Source organism: Marivita sp. (assembly GCF_048006345.1). Classification (GTDB taxonomy): domain Bacteria; phylum Pseudomonadota; class Alphaproteobacteria; order Rhodobacterales; family Rhodobacteraceae; genus Marivita. The sequence continues at coordinate 1,138,491 of NZ_CP180351.1, forward strand.
CGCGACAGACCCCGTCACCCACCAGGCCAGCGCCTTGAGGCCAAGCACGACAACGCCCACCAGCAGGCTTCCCAGAGCAAGTTTGAGTGCGGCGGACATGGCGTTCCCCTTTGGATGGGGGCGCTTTACAAGTCCGGGGCCGTTCGCTCAACCCTCTGATTTTGCGGTTGATACTGACTTGCAACTGGCGATCCGACGCCGATTTGACTGTTGGTGCCAACTGCGATTGCTTTGAAAAGGGTGAGGAGTCACACTTCGTCTGTGATCCTTGAAAGGAACAGCCCATGAAATCTGTTATTTTCAGCGGTATACTGGCGGTATCTCTGGGTCTTGCACAGGGTGCTGTGGCTCAGGATGGCGTATTCCGCAATTACGAGGAACTGCGCAGCGACCTAGACCAGTATATGAAGTCGCGGGACATCAAATCGGTGATGCTGAGGTTCGGCGGCGCGGACGAGATGACAATACAACAATTGGACAATCTTCAGGGCCGCGTTCGACAGATATTCCCGCAGGACTTCACCGAAGCTGCGCTGGTGCGCCGAAACGAGATGGAAAACGGCTGGTCGCAGGAACTGATCTCGTACCGCACGGGGATCAGCTACATCTTTGCCTATCTCGTGTTGCATCAGTTGGATGACGCCATTGTCAGCGTGAATTTTCAGTTCAACACTGATTTCAATGATTTGAACGCGCAGTTCTGAAGCAGGTCAGACCGACAGCCTTGAAGCATGTGCCCCACGTTCGCGGTAAGGCGTGGTTTCGTAATGCGCCCGGTAGCATTTCGAGAAATGCGACGGCGAGGCAAAGCCACAGGCCAGCGCCACGTTGATGACGCTCATATCCGTCTGCATCAGCAGGTTGCGGGCCTTTTGCAGGCGCAGTTCCATGTAATAGCGTTTGGGGCTGCGGCTCAGGTAACGTCGGAACAACCGTTCCAGCTGGCGGGTGGACATACCCACCTGATGGGCGAGGACCGAAGGGCTGATCGGCTCTTCGATGTTCTGCTCCATCATCTGGATGACTTTCGACAGCTTTGGATGCCGGACGCCGATGCGGGTGGGCACGGACAGGCGCTGGGTGTCCTGATCGGTGCGGATCGAGTTGTAGATCAGCTGATCGGCCACGGCACCCGCAAGTTCCTCGCCATGATCGTCGGCGATGATCTTGAGCATCAGGTCGACCGAGGCCGTGCCGCCTGCGGTGGTGATCCGGCTGCCGTCGACCACGAAGATCGACTTGGTCAGCGTCACTTCGGGGAATTCCTCGGCAAAGCTGTCCTGGTTTTCCCAGTGGATGGTGGCCCGCTTGCCGTCCAGCAATCCCGCAGACGCCAGTGAATAAGCGGCCGTGCACAATCCGCCGATGGCCAGACCCCGACGGGCCTCGCGGCGCAGCCAGTTGATGACGCGCTTTGTGGTGGCTTTCTGCACGTCGATGCCGCCGCAGACGATGACCACGTCATCGCGGTTCATCTCGATCAGGTCGGAATCCAGCCGAAAAGACACACCCGCCGAGCAGGTGATCTCGACCCCGCCTTCGCCGATAATCGTCCAGTCATACAGCTTGCGGTTCGCCATCCGGTTTGCGATGCGCAGCGATTCCACGGCCGCCGAGAAGCACAGCATGGTGAATTCGGGCAGCAAAACAAAGACAAACCGGCGCGGGCGGCTGGGTATATGATCGAGTTCGACGGTCTGGCGTGTCGGAAGCATGTTCTCTGGACCTTGGGCAGTGCTCTGCGGCACGTTGCCGGTCACAAGGTCAGAAGTGACGCGCCGGGTCAAGGCATCGGGGGACGATTCCTGTCTGGTCAGACAGGGGTGGTTTCTGTATAGCGACCCCGCTAACGCTAACTTACTTGGATTGACCGGAGTAGAGACAATGACCGAGTGGAAAAAATCAGGCTGGCGCGCGAAACCGCGGGTACAGATGCCTGACTATACGGATCAGGCAAAGCTGGAGGCTGTCGAAGCCCAGCTGTCGAAGTATCCGCCGCTCGTGTTTGCGGGCGAGGCACGAAAGTTGAAAAAGGCCCTTGGGGCGGCTTCTCGCGGTGATGCGTTCCTGCTTCAGGGTGGCGACTGCGCCGAGGCGTTCGACCAGTTCAGCGCGAACGCGATCCGCGACACGTTCAAGGTGATGCTGCAGATGGCAATGGTTCTGACCTTTGGTGCCAAGGTGCCTGTGGTCAAGGTGGGGCGCATGGCGGGCCAGTTCGCCAAGCCGCGCTCTGCACCGACCGAAGTGATTGATGGTGTGGAGCTGCCAAGCTACCGCGGTGACATCATCAACGAGCTTGCCTTCACACCCGAAGCGCGGATTCCCGATCCGGCCAAGATGCTGCAAGCCTACACGCAGGCAGCGGCCACGCTGAACCTGCTGCGGGCGTTCTCGACCGGTGGTTATGCCGATGTACACCAGGTCCATCAGTGGACTCTGGGCTTCACCGACCGCGAGGAAGCGGAGAAGTACCGCGATATGGCCAACCGCATTGGCGACACTCTCGATTTCATGAAGGCTGCTGGTCTGGACTCTGATCGTGAACCGTCACTTCAGACGGTGGATTTCTATACCAGCCATGAATCTCTGCTGCTGGAATACGAAGAGGCGCTGACCCGTCAGGATTCGACATCGGGCAAGTGGCTTGCGGGCTCTGGGCACATGATCTGGATCGGTGACCGCACCCGTCAGCCGGACGGCGCGCATGTGGAATTCGCGCGCGGCGTGCTGAACCCGATCGGTCTCAAGTGCGGCCCGACCACGACCGCCGAAGACCTCAAGGTCCTTATGGCCAAGCTGAACCCGGAGAATGAGGCGGGCAAGCTGACCCTGATCGCACGCTTTGGGGCTGGCAAGGTGGGCGAACATCTGCCGCGTCTGATCAAGACCGTGGCCGAAGAGGGCGCCAACGTCACATGGGTCTGCGATCCGATGCACGGCAACACGATCAAGTCGTCCACGGGCTACAAGACCCGCCCGTTCGATCTGGTGCTGCGCGAAGTGCGCGAATTCTTCGGCATCCATAACGCCGAAGGCACTGTCCCCGGTGGTGTGCATTTCGAGATGACCGGTCAAGATGTGACCGAATGCACCGGAGGTGTCCGGGCGGTGAGCGAGGAAAACCTGAGCGACCGCTACCACACAGCCTGCGATCCGCGCCTCAACGCGTCTCAGTCGCTGGAACTCGCGTTCCTTGTGGCCGAAGAGCTGACATCGCGCCGCGAGGCACAGGTTGCCGCCAAGGCGGGCTGATTGACCTGAACTGTTTGAGAATGGGGCGGCTCTGCGGGGCCGCCCTTTTTCATGTGTTGTCGACGACCAGACGCAAGTGTGTCCGTCGTGTCGCCGTACGGTGTGCCATCACCTCGACCACGCCAAAAGGTCCGGGCCGGGCAATCGCATCTCCCACAGGGGCCAGCCCACCTAGGAATTGCGTGATGCGTCCCGTGGTGTCTACGAGGGGATAGAGGACCAATCGCGCTGAAACCTTTCTTGTTGCGAGATCCTCCTCGGATGTCAGGGCGATCTCAACCGGGTGACCTCCGATGCAACAGGCGGTCACCGCCTCGTTGAAAACGGCGCGGTCATTTGCGCGGATCAGCAAGCTGAGTGGCAGGCCCTTGCAGGGCTTGTCCGCCATGTCCTCAACTGCGCCACCGGCCACGCGAATGCGGGCATGGCAATGTCCAAAGCGTTCGGCGAGGAACGCGTGATCCAGCGCGTCCTGGATTTGGCCGGGGTCAACTTCTGACCATAAGGGCAGATCGCCCTGTCTGACCAAGCTTGCCCAATACGCCCCCAAGATCCCGAGCGCCCGTGCGGCGTGTTGGGTCAACGCGTGGTGCGTCAACGATGTGATGATCATCCCCGTCGTCCCATCCCAATTCCCGGACGGGGCGTACCACAGTCTTGCCGCAATTTGGTCTTGGATCTTAACAAATGGTTAACTCCCTTGGTCAAGCCCACCGGCTTGCATCGACCCGTCGCACAGCGTAACCCAACGCCTGATACCGGCGGAGCGAGGACAAAGAGATGCGTCAATCCATGACGGGGTTTGCGTCGGGGCAGGGAGAGGCTTTGGGCCTGACCTGGACCTGGGATCTGCGCAGCGTGAATGCACGCGGCCTCGACATCCGCGTGCGCGTGCCTGATTGGGTCGATGGTCTGGAACAAGCGCTCCGGGGGCTGATCATGAAACGCCTGTCTCGCGGCAGCGTGACGGTCTCGCTCCGGCTGCATTCAAACGGCACCGAGGCGGTGCAGGAGCTGAACGAGGCGCAACTGGATCGGGTTCTGACCGCGATGCTGCGGATCGAGGCCGAAGCCATGGCGCGCGGTCTGTCGCTGACTGCGTCTTCGGCGGCGGACCTGATCACCGTGCGCGGCGTGATGGATGCGCCGCAACAGCAATCCGATCCGGCCGAAGTTCTGGCTGTTCTGGTCGCGGATTTTGGTCCGGTGTTAGAGAGCTTCATCGCGTCCCGGCACTCCGAAGGTGCGGCATTGGTTGATGTTTTGAATGGCCAGGTGAACCAGATCGCCGAGCTCGTATCTCAGGCCGACGCGGTTGCCGACGCGCGCAAAGACGAACAGGCAGCGCGGATGCGCGCGGCGATGGCACGTGTTCTGGATGCTCAGGACAACCTCGACGAACAGCGGATTGCGCAGGAGCTTGCCTTGATCGCGGTCAAGGCTGACGTGACTGAAGAGATCGACCGCCTGCGCACCCATGTCGATGCCGCGCGCGATCTGCTGACATCTGAAGGGGCCGTTGGCCGCAAGCTTGATTTCCTGATGCAGGAGTTCAACCGCGAAGCCAACACGCTGTGTTCCAAGGCACAATCAGCGCCTTTGACGGCTGTTGGGCTTGAGCTGAAAACCGTCATCGAACAGATGCGCGAACAAGTTCAGAACGTGGAGTAAGCCATGATCCAGCGCCGCGGATTGCTGATCATCCTTTCCTCGCCCTCGGGCGCGGGAAAGTCCACACTGTCCCGGCGGTTGCTGGATTGGGACGAGAGCCTCAGCTTCTCGGTCTCGGCCACGACCCGCGCGCCGCGTCCCGGCGAAGTGGATGGCGAACACTACCACTTCCTCAGCGAAGAGGCGTTCAAGCACGATGTGAACAATGGCGACATGCTCGAACATGCGCATGTTTTCGGCAATTTCTACGGCAGCCCCCGCATGCCTGTGCAGACCGCCATCGACGCGGGCAATGACGTGCTTTTTGACATCGACTGGCAGGGTGCGCAGCAGATCGTGAACTCGGCGCTTGGTCCGCACACGCTTTCCATCTTTATACTGCCGCCGTCGATTGCCGAATTGCGCCGCCGTTTGGAAAGCCGCGGACAGGACAGCGCCGAAACCATCGGCAAGCGGATGCTTAAAAGCTGGGACGAGATCAGCCATTGGGGCAGCTACGATTATGTGCTGATCAATGACGATCTGGACCAGACCTTTGCCAATCTGCAAACCATCGTCACAGCCACCCGTCTGCGCCGCTTGCAACAGCCGGGGCTGGTCGAGCATGTCCGCAAGCTGCAACAGGAATTCGAGGATCTGACATGACCCTTTACGCTTTGGACGGCATCGCGCCGCAGATCGCCGAAGACACCTGGATTGCGCCGGATGCGAACCTGATCGGACGCATTGTGGTGGAAGAGACGGCCAGCGTCTGGTTCTGCGCAACTCTGCGTGGCGACAACGAAGTGATCACCGTGGGTGCGGGCAGCAACATTCAGGAAAACTGCGTGCTGCACACCGATATGGGCTACCCTCTGACCATCGGCAAAGGCTGCACCATCGGTCACAAGGTCATGCTGCACGGCTGCACCATTGGTGACAATTCCCTGATCGGCATGGGCGCCACGATCCTGAACGGTGCCAAGATCGGCAAGAATTGCCTGATCGGGGCAGGGGCACTGATCACCGAAGGCAAAGAGATCCCCGACGGATCGCTGGTGATGGGGGTTCCGGGCAAGGTTGTCCGCGACCTCGATGACGCTGCGATTGAGGGGCTTCGCAAAAGCGCGCTTGGCTATCAGGCCAATATGCGCCGCTTCCGCGACGGGTTAAAAGCGCTCTAAGCAAAGAAAAACGCTTGGTTTCTTGAAACTTTCACTTGAAGCGGCGCGTGTCTGCTCCAGTCTTTGTTTGGGCTTGAAGGAATGGGTGTGATGAAAGCGATTTGGATCAGTTTGTGTCTCATCGTCATGGCGGCGATGGTGTCCGCCCACGAGGTGCGTCCGGCGATTGGTGACTTCGAGGTGGCCGAGGGGCAGGTGGATATCACGCTGACCCTCAACGGGGAGGCGCTGGTTGCTGGTGTCAGCCTTGAGGGGATTGAGAACACGGATGCGCTCGACGCTTCGGACGAGGTGGATCGCGTGCGTGCCCTCGAGCCAGACGCGCTGCGTGCCGAACTGGAACCGCGCATGCCGGAGTTCGTGCAAAGCCTTCAGGTGACTGCAGGCGGTATGCCGGTGGACCTGACCGTGATCCAGATCGACGTGGCCGAAGTGGGCAATACCGAACTGCCCCGCGACACTGTTCTGAGCCTGAGCGGCCCGTTGCCAGACGGTGCAGAGACGATCAGTCTGACATGGCCCTCGGCCTATGGCGCGCTGGTGCTGCGCCAACAGGGCGTTGAAGAACCGTATACCGGCTACCTGGAAGGCGGGCAAAGCAGCGGTGACATCCAGTTGGGCGGTGGAGACGAAGCCAGCGGGTGGATGACTTTTGCCACCTATATTCCGGTCGGCTTTGACCACATTCTGCCCAAGGGTCTGGACCACATCCTGTTCGTCTTGGGTCTGTTTTTCCTGTCCACACGGTTCACGCCGCTGCTGTGGCAGGTGTCTGCCTTCACCCTTGCTCATACGGTGACCCTCGCGATGGCGGTTCTGGGCATCGTGTCCGTGCCGGGCAGCATCGTCGAGCCTTTGATTGCCGCCTCCATTGTCTATGTCGCGTTGGAAAACGTGGTGTCTGACAAGCTGCACCGCTGGCGGCCTTTCGTGATCTTCGGCTTCGGCCTTTTGCACGGGTTGGGGTTTGCCAGCGTGCTGGGTGAATTCGGCTTGCCGGATGGACAGGTGGTACCTGCTTTGATCGGGTTCAACGTCGGTGTGGAATTTGGACAGCTGACGGTGATTGCCATCGCATTCATCCTTGTCTGGTATGCCATCCGCGTGGACCGGGGCGAGGCAGATGTCGCCCCGGCGCAGGGTCTTTATGGCGTTCTTGCGGTGATCTTTGCGGGGCTGGGCTTTGCCATGAACACCCCCGGCTTCCAGGAGGTGATGGGTGCTTCTGCGATGGTCTTCTTCTGGCCGATGGCCGCATTGTGCGTGCTGTGTGCAGTGTCGGCGACACTGGTGGACAAGCTGAACGCCTATCGCCGCTTTGTTGCGGTGCCGGCCTCGGCCGCCATTGCGATGGTTGGCGCGTATTGGTTTGTGGAGCGCGTGTTTCTGTAATCACGGCAAACTTGGTTCTTCGGGCTGTAAACAAGGTGCCTAAAAGCACCTTATCCACACATCACAGCGGGGCTTGCGTCCAGCGACGACCCCCGCTATACGCGCGCCACTGACACCACAGGCGGGGTCGGGCCTTTGGGGGAGACATCCCCAAATGTCCACCGGTTGGCCAACAGGCTGATACCCCCGCTGAGGATTGAAACCGGAAAGGATAACGACAATGGCTCTTCCAGAGTTCACATTGCGCCAGCTGCTTGAAGCAGGCGTACACTTCGGCCACCAGACGCAGCGTTGGAACCCCCGCATGGGCGAGTTCATCTATGGTGCGCGCAATGGCATCCATATCATGGACCTCACGCAGACCGTTCCGATGCTCGACGCAGCATTGCACGTGATCCGCGAAACCGTGGCCAAGAACGGCCGCATCCTGTTCGTCGGCACAAAGCGTCAGGCACAGCAGCCGATCGCAGAAGCCGCTGAAAAATGCGCGCAGTACTACATGAACCACCGTTGGTTGGGCGGCACGCTCACCAACTGGCAGACCGTGTCCAAGTCGATCCAGCGTCTGAAGCAGATCGACGAGCAGATGGCGAACGGCGCTGAAGGCCTGACCAAGAAAGAGCGTCTGGGCATGGAGCGCGAGCAGGGCAAACTGCAGGCGTCGCTCGGCGGTATCCGCGAAATGGGCGGTGTGCCTGATCTTCTGTTCGTCATCGACGTCAAGAAAGAAGCGCTGGCCGTGGCGGAAGCCAACAAGCTGGGTATCCCGGTTGTGGCTGTGGTCGACACCAACTGCTCGCCCGCAGGTGTGGATTACATCATCCCGGGCAACGACGACGCGGCGCGTGCGATCAGCCTTTACTGTGACCTCGTGTCCCGCGCAGCCCTCGACGGCATGACCGCCCAGATGGGCGCTGCCGGTGTCGACCTTGGTGCTCTTGAAGAAGCGCCGGTTGAAGAGGTGCTGGAAGACGCCGTCGCAGAAGACGCCGCAAGCTGAGCTTTACCGCGTCGTTACATCGATATGACAGGGCAGGGCCGTTGAACATAACGGCCCACCACGCCCGAATTTGAAATGAGGAGAGCCAAGATGGCGATCACAGCAGCACTCGTGAAGGAACTGCGCGAACTGACCAGCGCAGGTATGATGGACGCCAAGAAGGCGCTTGTCGAAACCAACGGGGACATGGAAGCCGCAGCAGACTGGCTGCGCACCAAGGGTCTGGCCAAAGCCGCCAAGAAATCCGACCGCACCGCGGCCGAAGGTCTTGTCGCGGTCAAGGTTGACGGCGGCAAAGGCGTTGCTGTCGAAGTGAACTCGGAAACCGATTTCGTCGGCAAGAACGCGGAATTCCAGGCGATGGTCGATGCCATCTCCGGCGCCGCGCTGTCTGCCAGCGATGTCGAAGACCTCAAGACCAAGACCGTCGGCGGCAAGACCGTTCAGGACATGATCACCGACAAGATCGCCACCATCGGCGAGAACATGTCGCTGCGTCGCATGTCCACGCTCGAAGGCACTCAGGTCGTGTCCTATGTCCACAATGCTGCGGCAGACGGCATGGGCAAGATCGGCGTTCTGGTGGCGCTGTCCGGCGAAAACGAAGCCTTCGGCAAGCAGGTTGCGATGCACATCGCGGCTGTGAACCCGGCGTCGCTGTCCTCGGCAGACCTTGATCCCGCAGTTGTCGAGAAAGAACGTCAGATCCAGATCGACATCGCGCGCGAGTTGGGCAAGCCCGAGCAGGTCATCGAAAAGATGATCGAAGGCCGCATGAAGAAATTCCTCAGCGAAGTCACGCTGCTGGGCCAGTCTTTCGTGATCAACCCGGACCTGACCGTCGAAGACGCCGCAAAAGAAGCCGGTGTCGAGATCACCGGATTTGTCCGTCTCGAAGTCGGTGAAGGCATCGAGAAGAAGGTCGAAGACTTCGCGGCCGAAGTTGCAAAGGCTGCTCAGGGCTAAGTCTCTGACGCACGTCTGAAAAAGGAAGCGGCGCTGTTGAAATGAACAGCGCCGCTTTTTTGCGGGAGCAATGGACCGGCGTCATTTTGGGGATGACGCAGCCCCTTGATGACAGCGGACAAATCAACCGGGACAGGCCATTATCCGACGGGCATCAAGTGTCTTTCTGGTGAGACCCGCAGAGCCAAAGTAATATCATGGGTGCGGGTCCCGCGTTCCTTGGCCGAAATTGCCACCACTCACGGAACATCACCATTCTGCCAATTTACGCAGGGTCAAGGAAGTCTGGATTTCCTGACCTCACAGTTTTTTCACGCCGTCAGCGGTCGCTGATAAACATCTGGTTTTGCAGGGCTGCTTTCAAAACCGCTTGTGCCGTTGTGTCGACGTTCAGTGCCTCGCGCGCCAGTCTGAGATGCTTTTCAACCGTTGCCGGTGTCAGTCCCATGATGGTCGCGATGTCCTGCATCGTCTTGCCGCCGCCAACCCATTCCAGGGCTTCACGCTGGCGTTTGGTGAGGCTTTGGTTCGGCGGCGTGTAGGGCAGGGTCAGAATCTTGAGATGAACGATATTGTTCATCAACTGGATCAATTCTCCGGACTGTGCCCAAAGCGCATCCACATCGTCTTGAGACATGCCATCTTCGGCGATCAGCGCGATTGCACCCTTGGCGCGGTCCGACAGGCTCCGAAAGCTGATCGAATATCCAGCCGTGAGCCCGTGCTTGGTGTTGAATTCCAGAATGCGGCGCTCGTCGTCTGTGACTGCGCCGCTTTCCATCATCATGCGCAACAAGGTCCAACTTGCGGCACCATCATTCTCCAGCGCCCAGCGCACCATCGGTGCAGACCGGTACAAGCCGTCATTGATGAACGTGCTGACATATGCCGTATCGATGTTCGACAGAACGATAAAGTCGTCCGGATCTCCCAAAGAGGTTGCTGTGCGAAAACGGGTAAAGCCATAGAGCAGTCGGTCGAATCCGAAATCCGCCATCCGGCGGCAATGCAAGTCCCACAGCGTTTCGATGCTGTTGGAGTGCGTCAGGTCCAAGAGGGCTGCGCTTTGCTCGGGCGTCACTATCTGTCGAGAACCGTTCATGATGGTTGTGTATGGCCAGTTTCGCGGTTTTGTCTAGAGAGAGGCGCATCAATTAGTTACATAATACTGATTATGCGAAATAAGGAGTGCGATTGACCACAGTTCCCCTAGCGATTTCAATTAGGTAAAGTCCACACTTAAAGTATTCTATCCGGTGTGTTCAGCCTAAGCGCTGCGCGCGTAGTGCATAGCCCCCGAACGCAGTCCCGGCTCGTGCCAATTCGGATTCGCGCATCACAGCGAGTCAGTCGACGATGTTACACAAATCTCTGTCGTTTTGGAGATTTCGGGTGTTCTGACTTGCTGTCTGAGCGCGATTGGCGCTTGCCCCTGCGTCAACTTGAAAAATTATTCTATATTAAAATCAATGCATTGATGCTTGAAGGTGGTCTTTCTGCTCATCAATCCCGGCATGTCATGAAACTGTTACGCAACTGTCACAAAAGCATGGCGAAAGCCGTCTAGACCCACCGCCAACGGTCATCAGGGGGATGGCCGAGAGATATCCAACCAAGGAGCTGACATAATGTCCGTAAAACTCTCTGTATCGGTGCTTGCGATTGCAGCCGTATCTGCAACAGCCGCTGTGGCACGTGACAACGTGCAGGTTGCCGGTTCGTCCACCGTTCTGCCCTACGCGTCCATCGTGGCCGAAGCGTTCGGCGACAACACCGACTTCCCGACACCGGTTGTCGAATCCGGCGGCTCTTCGTCGGGCCTCAAGCGCTTCTGCGAAGGCGTTGGTGAAAACACCATCGACATCGCAAACGCGTCCCGCGCCATCCGTGAGAAAGAAGTTGCGGCTTGCGCGGAAAACGGCGTGACCGACATCATCGAAGTCCGCATCGGCTATGACGGCATCGTGTTTGCGTCGCAGCAGTCCGGCCCGGCCTTCACCGCGTTCACACCGACCGATATCTTCAACGCCATCGGCGCGAAGGTTCTGAAGGATGGCGCAATCGTCGACAACCCCCACACCAACTGGTCCGAGTTCAACGCGGATCTGCCGGATGCAGAAATCGCGATGTTCATCCCGGGCACCAAGCACGGCACCCGCGAAGTCTTCGAAGAGAAGGTTCTTCTGATCGGCTGTGAAGAAACCGGCGCAATGAAGGCGATGGTCGACGGCGGCATGTCCGAAGACGACGCAGAAGACGCCTGCCTTGACGTGCGTCAGGACGGCAAGTCGGTCGACATCGACGGCGACTACACCGAAACCCTCGCCCGTATCGATGCCAACACCAACGGCATCGGCGTATTCGGCCTCGCATTCTACGAGAACAACACCGACAAGCTCAAAGTGGCCACCATGTCCGGCGTTGAGCCGACAACCGCCACCATCGCTTCCGGTGAGTATCCGGTTTCCCGCCCGCTATTCTTCTACGTGAAGAAAGCACACATCGGCGTGATCCCGGGCCTCAAGGAATTCGCTGAGTTCTTCATCTCCGACGATCTCGCAGGCCCGAACGGCCCGCTCGCTCAGTACGGCCTCGTGTCCGATCCGGAACTGGCAAAGACACAGCAGATGGTTGCTGACGAAAAGGTCATGGGCGCAGACATGTAAATGTCTGACCACCTGGTCAATCAGGAGGCGGCAGACATCGCCGCCTCCTTTTTCTTCTGAATTTCTTGTGACGACCCTGGGGGCCACATGCCATTACTCTGGCTTTTCCTGATTGTTCTCGCGATCGCTGGCGCTGCCTTTGTGCTCGCACGCATGCGTGTGATGGCGATGTCGGGTCAGGACCGACGCTCCCTTCATTCTCTCCCGAATTACTACGGCAGCAATGCCGCGATGAAATCCGCGATTCCTGCCCTGCTGGTTCTGGTGATCTGGCTTATCGCGCAACCGTTTTACGTGAACAGCGTTGTGTCTGGAGCAATCCCCGACAGTGATATCGCCGAGACCTCGTCGCGCAGCCTCGTGCTGGCGGAAGTGCGTCGCGCAGCGGATGGCATTGATCTGGCCATTGCCACCGGCAACATGACCGAAGACGAGGCGCGGAACATGCGCGCCGACATCTCTGACGTGACACAGCGACTGTCCGATGCCGGTGCCATCGTGACCTCGCAGATTACACAGCCTATCTTGCGGGCAGCCCAGCAATTCCGTGTGATGAACAGCACCGGTTACCAGCTTATGAGCATCGTTGTTCTGCTGATCGCTGTTGCCGGTGGCCTTTGGGCGTTCAAGGAAACACGGCCGGATTTCCGTGCGCGCAATGTTGTGGAACAGGGCGTGCGTGTCCTGCTCATCGCGGCCGCGTCCATCGCGATCCTCACCACGCTGGGCATCGTTCTGTCTCTGGTGTTCAACACGATCGAGTTCTTCCGCCTCTACCCGGCGTCAGAGTTCTTCTTCGGCACCAGCTGGGCACCCAGCTTCTCGGGTCGCGGCGGCTCGTCGGACCTTGGCATCCTGCCGCTGCTCTGGGGCACCTTCTACATCTCCATCGTTGCGCTGATCGTGGCGGTTCCCATCGGGTTGTTCTCTGCGATTTACCTCTCGGAATACGCCAGTCCCAAGGTCCGCGCTTTTGCCAAGCCGATGCTCGAAGTGTTGGCGGGTATCCCGACCATTGTTTACGGTCTCTTCGCCCTGCTCACCGTAGGCCCGCTGCTGGTCAGCGTGTTTGGCGATGACGGCCTTGGCTGGATGCAGGCTGGCACCGCTGTGATGACCGCCGGTTTGGTCATGGGCATCATGCTGATCCCGTTTGTGTCGTCGCTGTCGGACGACATCATCAATGCGGTGCCGCAAGCCATGCGCGACGGGTCCTACGGTTTGGGTGCGACCCAATCTGAGACCATCCGCCAGGTGGTTCTGCCTGCCGCCCTGCCCGGCATCGTCGGTGCGATCCTTCTCGCCGCGAGCCGTGCCATTGGCGAGACCATGATCGTGGTTTTGGGCGCGGGTGCCGCAGCACGCCTGTCGCTCAACCCGTTCGAAGCGATGACAACAGTGACCGCGAAGATCGTATCGCAGCTGACCGGCGACTCGGACTTCGCCTCGCCCGAAGCGCTTGTCGCCTTTGCCCTTGGGATGACGCTCTTTGTCATCACGCTCGGGCTCAATATCTTCGCGCTCTACATCGTGCGCAAATACCGGGAGCAGTACGAATGACCGACGCCAGCATGGACAGCGTCCCGATGAAGGGCCGCCTGACAACCGTCGACGCCCGCACCAAGAAACGCAACGCCGCCGAGAAGCGCTTCAAGGCCTACGGCATGATTGCGATCCTGATCGGCATCTTCTTCCTTGTTGTTCTGGCGGTCTCTATCCTGCGGTCTGGGATCCCGGCCTTCACGCAGGCAGAGATGAAACTGGAATTTGTCCTGACGCAGGAAGAGTTCGACTCCGCGGAAAGTCAGGTTCTGAAGACCAAGGCCTATGAAGCAATCTTCATCAACAAGCTGAGCACCGCGTTGACCGAAAAGGGCATCTCGGTTGATTTCGACGCTGCTGCGATTGAACGCCTTCTGGGCAAGCCGGGTAGCACGATCCGTGAATATTTCCGCGCAAACCCCGATCAGATCGGCACGCCGGTCACCTTCAGCCTGCCCGCCTCGTCCCGCGTGGACGGCTACTTCAAGGGCCGCGTTACCCGTGACAGCGTTGTCGATAGCCGCTTTTTCGAAGCCAGCGACCTTGATATCGTGGACGCGCTTGCGGACGCGGGCATCATCGTGCGCAACTTCAACTGGAACTTCATCACCGGGTCGGATTCCGGTGTGGACAACCCCGGCGGTGCGGGCATCGGTGTGTCGGTGATCGGATCGTTCTTCATGATGCTGGTGGTGCTTGCCTTGTCGCTGCCCATCGGTGTGGCCGCGTCCATCTATCTCGAGGAATTCGCGCCACAGAACTGGTTCACCGACCTGATCGAAGTGAACATCTCGAACCTTGCCGCCGTGCCGTCCATCGTGTTCGGTATCCTTGGTCTCGCCGTGTTCATCCAGTTCATGCACCTGCCCCAGTCGGCCCCGCTTGTCGGTGGTCTGGTGCTGACGCTGATGACCCTGCCGACCATCATCATTTCCACCCGTGCGTCGCTCAAGGCGGTGCCGCCGTCGATCCGCGAAGCCGCTCTGGGCGTGGGCGCGTCCAAGATGCAGACCGTGTTCCACCACGTCCTGCCGCTGGCCGCACCGGGCATCCTCACCGGCACCATCATCGGTCTGGCGCAGGCGCTTGGGGAAACCGCTCCGCTGCTGCTGATCGGCATGGTCGGCTTTATCGCGCGCGCCTATCCAGAAGGTGTGGTATCAGGTTTCATCGACCCCAATTCCGCGATGCCTGCACAGATCTACACTTGGGCCGCCCGCGCCGATGCCGGGTTCTACGAAAAAGCCTGGGGCGGGATCATCATCCTGCTCATCTTCCTCCTGACGATGAACATCATCGCCATCATTCTGCGCCGTCGCTTCGAGCGCCGCTGGTAAACAGGACCCTGCCCCATGTACGATATTCCACATCCCACACAGGAGACCGCCGTGACGGACGTCAAGATCAAAGCCAAAGACGTACAGGTCTATTACGGTGATAATCACGCGATCAAGGACGTGTCGGTCGAGATCGAGAACAACACGGTGACCGCGTTCATCGGCCCGTCCGGCTGCGGCAAGTCGACATTCCTGCGCTGCCTCAACCGGATGAACGACACGATCGACATCTGCCGCGTCGAAGGCGATATCCTGATCGACGGCGACGACATCTACGACAAGCGTGTCGATCCGGTGCAGCTGCGCGCCAAGGTCGGCATGGTGTTCCAGAAGCCGAACCCGTTCCCCAAGTCGATCTACGACAACATCGCCTATGGTCCGCGCATCCATGGCATGGCGCGCAATAAAGCCGAACTGGACGATATCGTCGAACGCGCTCTGCGTCGGGGTGCGATCTGGGAAGAGGTCAAAGACCGTCTTCAGGCGCCGGGCACCGGCCTGTCAGGTGGCCAGCAACAGCGCCTCTGCATTGCCCGCGCCGTTGCGACCGAACCCGAAGTGCTGCTGATGGACGAGCCGTGTTCCGCGCTTGACCCCATCGCCACAGCGCAGGTTGAGGAATTGATTGACGAGTTGCGCCAGAACTACGCAGTGGTGATCGTGACCCACTCCATGCAGCAGGCCGCGCGTGTGAGCCAGAAAACTGCCTTCTTCCACTTGGGCAATCTGGTTGAATACGACGACACGTCGAAGATTTTCACGAACCCCGAAGACAGCCGCACCGAAAGCTACATCACCGGACGGATTGGATAACATCGTGACCCGAACGAAAGACCACATCTCAAGCGCGTTTGACCGCGATCTTGAAGGCATTCAGGCCCGCATCATGAAGATGGGCGGACTTGTGGAGCAGGCGATCCTCGACGCCGCACAGGCGCTCGAAACCCGTGACCTCGAACTTGCCGAACAGGTCCGCGCCAATGACCGGGTGATTGACGAACTGGAGGAGCTTCTGAACGAAGAAGCCGCCCGCGTCATCGCCCTGCGTGCGCCGACCGCCATCGACCTGCGGGTGATCCTGTCGGTCATGCGCATGAGCGCAAACCTCGAACGGATCGGTGACCTCGCCAAGAACCTTGCCAAGCGCAACGCGGTTCTGATGACCATGCCGGCGATCAACGGATCGGCTGCGCAGTTGCGCCGCATGTCGCGCGATGTACAGATCATGCTCAAGGACGCGCTGGACGCCTATATCCAGCGCGACGAAGCGCTGGCCCGCGACGTGATCGAACGTGATGTGGACATCGACCAGATGTACAACACGCTGTTCCGGGAATTCCTGACATTCATGTTGGAAGACCCGCGCAACATCACACCCTGTATGCACCTGCATTTCATCGCCAAGAACGTGGAGCGCATGGGCGACCACGTGACCTCGATTGCAGAACAGGTGGTGTTCCTTGTCACTGGCGAAAAGCCCGAAGAGCCGCGCCAGAAAGAAGACACAACCTCGACCGATACCGAGATGTCATCTGTAGCCAACCGCGGAGTGTAAGCCATGTCCAGCGTCCAGCCGACGGTTCTGGTCGTCGAAGATGAACCCGCACAGCGCGAGGTTCTGGGATACAACCTCGAAGCCGAGGGCTTTCGTGTGGCCAAGGCGGAAAACGGCGAAGAGGCGCTGATCCTTGTTGACGAGGAACAGCCCGACATCATCGTGCTGGATTGGATGCTGCCGAATGTTTCGGGCATCGAAGTGTGCCGCCAACTCAAGACCCGCGCGGACACGCGCAATGTGCCGATCATCATGCTGTCCGCCCGCTCGGAAGAGGTGGACCGCGTGCGCGGCCTCGAAACCGGTGCGGATGACTATGTGATCAAGCCGTATTCGGTTGTGGAATTAATGGCCCGCGTCCGCGCCCAACTCCGGCGCACCCGACCGGCAGCAGCAGGATTGCGGCTCGAATTCGAGGACATCATCCTCGATGCCGAAACCCACCGCGTCACGCGGGACGGCTCCGAAGTCAAACTCGGCCCAACCGAATTCCGCCTGCTGTCAACGTTGATGGAGAAGCCGGGCCGTGTCTGGTCGCGGGAACAGCTTCTGGACCGGGTCTGGGGCCGGGACATCTATGTCGACACCCGGACTGTCGATGTGCATATCGGTCGCCTGCGCAAGTCGCTGACCACGACCGGTGGAGCGGACCCTCTGCGCACAGTGCGTGGCGCTGGCTATTCACTGGGGTGATCCTCTGGGCCGGGGATGATGCGGTGACGCATCATCCGTTTCCGTTGACGGAATTGTCGGCAGTCCATGCCGATGACAGCCGGTTCAGTCCTGACGTCCGTCCATCGGCAGGATCACGGTAAAGGTCGTGCCCTTGCCCAACTGGCTTTCAACCTGCAGACGGCCCCGGTGCCTGTTGACGATGTGCTTTACGATGGCCAAGCCCAGCCCGGTGCCGCCCAATTCGCGAGAGCGATGGCTGTCGACCCGGTAGAAACGTTCGGTGAGACGCGGCAGGTGAACCGCATCAATGCCC
Source organism: Marivita sp. (assembly GCF_048006345.1). GTDB lineage: Bacteria > Pseudomonadota > Alphaproteobacteria > Rhodobacterales > Rhodobacteraceae > Marivita. The sequence goes on from NZ_CP180351.1 coordinate 1,156,026, forward strand.
GGTCCGGTGTCGCTCACCTCGATCCGCACCCCCTGCCCGCGCAGCCGCGTCTCGTAATCGGGAACGCCCAGGCTGATCCGGATATAGGCACCTTTGCCCGAGTATTTGATCGCATTCTCAACGAGGTTGGTCAGGATCTGCCGCAACTGGTCGGCGTCACCCGGCACCACGATAGGCTCTGGCGGCAAATGGACCGACATGCCGATCCCGGCCTCGTCCGCCAATTGCGCAAGGCTGTGGCGCGTTTGTTCGATCATCGCCCCCAAATCGACCTGGCCCGCCGGACGCACGCGCTCTTCGGCTTCGACGCGGCTGAGTGATAGCAGATCCGACACAAGGCGGTTCATGCGCTCTGCTTCCGCCCCCATGATGCCCAGAAAACGTTCCTGCGCCTTGGCGTCATTTCGTGCCGGCCCCTGCAGCGTTTCGATGAACCCCAAGAGGGCTGTCAAAGGCGTGCGCAGCTCATGGCTGACATTGGCCACAAAATCGCGGCGCATCTGCCCGGCCTGCTCCATCGGCGTGATGTCCTCAAAAGACACCAGAACGCCCTGCTTTCCCTGCATCGGCACCGCGCCGCAGGTGACTCGATAGGTGATGTCGTGCTGCCCGTCATTGGTCAGATAGCGGGTTTCGCGCCGGGTGCCGTCGCGCTGAACCTGCTCGATCGTATCCAGCAAAGTCGGCTGGCGCAGTGCGGTGATGAAATGCCGTCCCTCGATATTCTTGCCCAGCAGCTTTTCGGCAGCGGCATTGGTCGCAAAAATCCGGTGATCCGGCGCAATAAGCAGCGCCGGAATGCCCAGAACCATCAGAACATCGCGGGGCGCTGCGGTCATTTGACCGCTGCCACCGATGCCAGGCCTGCGTCGAACGCTCCAATCAGTGCGTCCGGATCCTCAAGCCCGACGGACACTCGGAAGAACCCTTCGGTCATGCCTTGTGCCGCGCGCGCCTCGGGGGTGAGTCCTCGATGGGAAGAACTCGCCGGGTGTGACAGGGTGGTGCCGACATCCCCCAGCGTTGGGGCAAAGGCGATCTGATGCGCCCCTTGTGTAAAGGCGTTGGCCTCTGCCCGTCCACCATGCAACTCGAAGCTCACCATGTTGCAGCCGCGTCCCTGCAAAAGCCCTTGCGAACGGGCGCGGTCGGGATGGTCCGGGCGCGTCGGATAGAGCACGCGCTTGATCAAAGGTTGCGCTGCCAGATGATCTGCCAGACGTGCGGCATTCGATTCCGCCCGGTCAAAGCGCAGGTCAAAGGACATCAACCCGCGCTCGGCCAGCCAGCAATCGAACGGGCTGGGCGTCATGCCCGTGGTCACTGCAAAATCGTAGATTGCCTTGCTCAGGGCGGCGTCCCGCGTCGCCACCCAACCCAGCGTCACGTCCGAATGGCCGGCCAGCAGCTTGGTCACCGAATGCAGCACCACATCCGCGCCCAGTTCGAACGGTGTGACAGCGCGCGGCGTGGTGAAGGTGTTGTCGACGACCAAAAGCACGCCCTTCTCGCGGCAGAGATCGGCGATCCCCTGCACATCCGCAATCCGCAGCGTCGGGTTCGACACCACCTCGATCAGCACCAATCGCGTATTGGGCCGCAGCGCCGCCGCGATCGCCGCCGCATCCGTCGGATCGGCGAGCGAGGTTGCGATCCCCAATCGGGGCAGGTCGTCGCGCATCATCCGCAGGGACCGCCCGTAAAGCTGATCACCACCGACCACATGATCCCCCGCCTTGCACAGTCCCAGCAGCACGGCTGTCACCGCCGCCATACCAGACCCCAGAACGATCCCCGGAACGGGAGCGCCTTCCATTGCGTCGATCCGGCGCGCCAGAACATCGGCGTTGGGATGGCCCTCGCGCGCATAGGTGTAGCCTTCGGTACGGCCTTCGTATTGATCGTCAAGCTGATCCGGGGTTGTGCTGGCATACACCACCGACGGCATGAGCGGCGTCACCACGGGGCTGGACGCGCTGTTGGGAAGTCCGCCGGGACGCATCAGGGTTGGTTTCATCATTGTCGCAAAACTCCGTTCAATTCTTGTGCGCAGGCCTGCCACAAAGCAGGCGCGGCAACAATGGGCGGCGCGACGGTACGTTCTTCATTCCAACCCTTGCGCTGAAATAGCACTCAGGCGATGACGGGCGCATGACACAGCGCCCCGATATCCTTTGCATCGGCTCCGTCCTTTGGGACGTGATCGGCCGATCAGACCGCCACATGAAACAGGGCGCAGACGTGCCCGGCCATATCACCCGTCTGCCGGGTGGTGTTGCGCTCAATATCGCAATGACGCTGGCGCGGTTTGACCTGCTGCCCGCCCTGCTGAGCGTCGTTGGCCGTGATCCCGAAGGCAACGAATTGGTTGCCGCCTGCGACCGACTTGGGCTGATCACCGATCACCTCTACCGCTCGGACGATCTGCCCACTGATCAATACATGGCGGTCGAGGGCAAGAACGGCCTGATCGCCGCCATCGCCGACGCCCATTCGCTGGAGCAGGCGGGTGACAAGATCCTGCGCCCGCTGATCACCGGGCCTGTGGGATTTGTCGAAGCTCCCTTCCCCGGACCCATCGCGCTGGATGGCAACCTTACGGAAACGCTGCTCGACCAGATCGTCCATCACCCGGCCTTTGCCGCAGCCGATCTGCGCATTGCACCCGCGTCGCCCGGCAAAGCGGAACGACTGCTGCCCTTCATCCGCGCGGGCAAAGGGGTGCTCTATGTAAACCTCGAAGAGGCGGGCCTTCTGTGCCAGACCGAATTCACCAATGCTCCCCAAGCCGGGGCTGCGCTGATCGAACGCGGAGCCGCACGCGCCTTGGTCACCGATGGTGGCAATGTCACCTGCGACGCCACAGCCGAGGGCATCCTCGCCGAACGCCCACCCGAGGTGATGGTCACCCGTGTCACGGGCGCTGGCGACACCTTCATGGCCGCCCATATCGCGTCAGAGTTGCGCGGTGCCGACCGCCCCACAGCCCTGCACCGCGCCCTTGCCACTGCTGCCGCCTATGTCGCCGGAGGAACCTGACATGACCACCCTGCCCCTCGATATCTCCGTCGCTGTCCAGACCGCGCTTGATGCGGGAAAACCCGTCGTCGCGCTCGAGTTGACCATCATCACCCACGGGATGCCCTGGCCCCAGAACCTCGAGACCGCGCGCGCCATCGAGGCCACCGTGCGCGACGCAGGTGCCGAACCCGCCACCATCGCTGTGATCGAAGGCCGCCTCTGCGTGGGCCTGAGCGCTGACCAGCTTGAAGCACTGGCGCAGGCCAAACAGGTCGCCAAGCTCAGCCGTGCCGACATGGCGGTCTGTATGGCCAAGGGCGGCACGGGTGCCACAACCGTCGCCGCAACCATGATCGCGGCCCATCTCGCCGGGATCAAAGTCTTTGCGACGGGCGGGATTGGCGGCGTCCATCGCGGTGCCGATCAAAGCTTTGACATCTCCGCCGATCTTCAGGAACTCTCGCAAACTCCGGTTACGGTCGTTGCGGCGGGTGCGAAAGCCATCCTTGACCTGCCGAAAACGCTCGAAGTGCTGGAAACGCTGGGTGTTCCGGTGATGGCTTATGGCCAGGATGTTCTGCCCGCCTTCTGGTCACGCGGGTCGAACCTCAAAGCGCCGCTGCGTGCGGACACACCCGCAGAAATCGCCAAATCGCATCTGATGCGCGCATCACTTGGCCTGCCCGGCGGGCAATTGATCGCCAACCCGATCCCGGCCGAGGCCGAAATCCCTCATACCGAGATTCACCCGATCATCACCCGCGCCACGCAGGACGCCGAAACGCATGGCATCTCGGGAAAGGCCCTCACGCCTTACCTGCTGCAGCGTATTTTCGAACTGACCGAAGGACGGTCGCTCAAGGCAAATATCGCATTGGTGCTGAACAATGCTCGTCTTGGGGCGCAAATTGCACAGGAATTGGTAGCTCTGCGTTGAAAAACAGGATCTTGGCCCCGGCACCCATTGTAGACCGCAGCCCGACCTCCTAGGTTTTCAACGAACCAGTGACGGACCCGACATGACCACCCCTTTTGAACCAGCACGACGCAAGCCAGGCCTCCTTGCACGGCTTCGGGCAAGCTTTCTGACGGGCATCGTTGTCATCGCGCCAGTTGCCCTGACGATCTGGCTGATCTGGACAATCATGGGCTGGATCGACGGTTTTGTCCTGCCGCTGGTGCCGAGCCGGTTCAATCCCGAAGAATATATCGGCATCAACCTGCGCGGCGTCGGTGTGATCTTCTTCCTCGTCTTCACGGTCTTCGTGGGCTGGGTCGCCAAAGGCCTGATCGGGCGCTCGCTGATCCGTTTCGCCGAAAGCCTTGTCGAACGCATGCCGGTGATCCGGTCGATCTATAGCGGGGTCAAACAGATCGCCGAAACGATCTTTGCCCAGTCCGAGCGGAACTTCGAAAAGGCCTGCCTGATCCAATACCCGCGCAAGGGCATCTGGGCGATTGGCTTTATCTCGACCGATGCACGAGGCGAAATTTCCGACCGCGCCGAGACCATGGGCAAACTGATCTCGGTGTTCGTTCCGACCACACCGAACCCGACATCGGGATTTCTGCTCTTCTTCCCCGAAGAAGACGTGATCGAACTCGACATGACCATCGAGGATGCGGCGAAACTGGTGATTTCGGCGGGTCTGGTCTATCCCAACGCCAAAGACCCGTCCCAGCCTGCCAAGGCAGCCTGATTATTTTGCGTCCCGGCTTGAACGGGGTTTCGATCCCACACACTTGATCAGAACGGTCTGCTGCAGTCCCGCACGCGACCCGTTGGGGTGGTTTCCTTGAACTTGATACTCGTGGCCTTTGGCCTTGTGGCGCTGCTTGTTGGCGGCGATCTTTTGGTGCGCGGCGCTGTCGGCGTGGCGCGTCGTTTTGGCGTGTCTCCGCTGGTCATCGGCCTCACGCTGGTAGGCTTCGGGACCTCGGCTCCTGAACTTGTCACCTCGCTCAGCGCTGCACTTGCCGGGGCGCCGGCCATCGCGCTCGGGAACGTCGTTGGCAGCAATATCGCCAACATCCTTTTGATCCTCGCGCTTGCCGCCCTGATCCGTCCGGTGTCGGCACAGATGGCTGGCTTGCCGCGCGAAGCGGCATGGGTTGGCGGCAGCGCTCTTGGATTGGCCGTTCTGGCGGTGGCCGGACAGATTTCTTTCGTCGCCGGTATTGGTCATCTGGCGCTTCTCGGGGTCTATCTCTGGGGCGCGTTCCGCAGCAGCGCAGTTCCGGCGCATGATGTAGATATCCCGACCGACCCGTTGCCCAAGGCGGCGATGTTCCTGGTGGTCGGCCTCGCCCTCACCATCGGGGGCGCCATTGCTCTGGTCGATGGCGCAACCGGCATCGCCCGCGCCTATGGCGTGCCCGAAGCCGTGATCGGGCTTACGCTGGTCGCCGTCGGCACCTCGCTGCCGGAACTTGCAACCACCGTCATGGCGGCGCGGCGCGGGCAATCGGATGTGGCGCTCGGCAACATCCTGGGCTCCGGCATCTTCAACATCCTCGGTATTCTGGGCACCACGGCCCTTTTCGCAAAGCTGCCTATCGAAAGCAGCCTCCTGCCCGACATCGGCGTGATGCTGGCGACAACGGCTGTTCTCATCGGCCTGCTCTTCTGGCGCCGTGCCATCAGCCGCGTTTCGGGTCTCGTCTTTCTGCTGCTCTACGCCGTCTACATGGCGTGGCTCAGCCAAACATTTTGACAAGATCGGCGGTCTGCCGTTGCCCCAGATCTTCCTTGTGATGCGCAAGGAATGTCCCTGCGGCGCGGCGGCCGGCCTCTTTCAATTCGGCGATCACCGATGGTACGGGGACCAGCTTGGTTGCGACCGACAAATCGTTCATCAGGTCGTCATCGGCGATCATGTGCACCCGGACGTTCTTCATTGCGCCCTCCTGCACCTTGCCATCCGCAATCAGGCGCTGGACGAATTCGATGGCCCGCAATTCGCGCAGCAACGATGAGTTGAAACTGATCTCGTTGATCCGGTTCTGAATCTCGTTGGGCATCACCGGCACGGTATCCCGCTTCAGCGGATTGATGTTCACGATCACCACGTCATCCGGCAGGTCGGCATCGAACAGCGGAAACAGCGCCGGGTTCCCTGTATAGCCGCCGTCCCAGAACGGCTCCACGATGCCGGTCTGCGGGTCTTCCACCTCGACCGCCTGAAAGAGGGTTGGTAAACAGGCCGAAGCAAGGATGCTCTTGGTGCTGATTGCCTTGCCTTTGAAAATCCGCACCTTGCCATCGCGCACCTGCGTCGCGCAGACATAGAGGCGCGGGCCTTCCATCGCGCAGACCCGCCCGAAATCGAACTGGTCAACAATCTTTTCGAGCGGGTTCTCGTAGAGCGGCCCCCAGGCATAGGGCGACATCATCCGCCCCAGCGTGTCACCAAGCATGTAAGCGGGTGAAAACTCCAATCCCTTGCTGATCGCCCCCGGTGTAGGCAGCCAGGCCTGCATCCATTTCGGCACTGCCAGATCATCCAGCCGCGCCACCTGTGCCCAGAGCCAGTCGAGGTTGTCTTTTGCCCCCTGCCGCCCGTCCAGCAGCCACCCCGCCTTGAGCGCCGCGCCATTGAGCGCCCCTGCCGACGTGCCGGTGATTGCCGCGATCTCCACGTCTTCCTCTTCCAGAAGCCGGTCCAGCACACCCCAAGTAAACGCGCCATGTGCGCCGCCGCCCTGAAGGGCAAGATTGATCTTTACCATACCACCACCTGCTCCTTCATCTTGCCAAGTAAACTCCGGGGAGCACGAGGGGCTGGCCCCTCGTGAAAAAGGAGATCACAGCGCTGTCCAGCCCCCGTCCACCGAGATCGTCGTCCCGGTGATCTGCGCCGCCGCATCCGAGCAGAGGAACACCGCCGTGCCGCCGATCTGCTCGACCGTGGCGAATTCCTTGGAAGGCTGGCGCTCCAGAATGACCTTCTGCGTCACCTCTTCCTCACTCATGTCGTACTTCTTGGCCGTATCGGGGATCTGGGCCTCGACCAGCGGTGTGAGAACATAGCCCGGACAGATCGCGTTGCAGGTGATGTGTTCCCGTGCCGTTTCCAAAGCCGTTGTCTTGGACAGGCCGACAACCCCGTGCTTGGCGGCAATATAGGCCGATTTGAACGGTGACGCCGTCAGGCCATGGGCGCTGGCGATGTTGATGATCCGGCCCCAGCCCGCCTTGCGCATCATCGGCAATGCAACTGCGGTGGTGTGAAAGGCCGAACTGAGGTTGATGGCGATGATCGCGTCCCATTTCTCGATCGGGAACTCGTCGATCGGGGCGACATGCTGGATGCCCGCATTGTTCACCAGAATATCGCAGGCCCCCGCCTGTTCGATCAGCGCGCGGCACTGGTCGGGCTTCGACATATCGGCCTGGATATAGCGCACCGTGACGCCATGCTCCTTGGCGATCTCCGCGGCGAGCGCATGATCCTCGTCCCGGTCGGTGAACGAATTGATCACCACGTCCGCGCCGGCACGGGCCAATTCATGTGCAACGCCCAACCCGATCCCGGAATTCGAACCGGTGATGACAGCAGTTTTCCCTTTCAGCGACATGATCGCTCCTTCCTTGGTCTTTTGCTTGTGCAGCATGCTACATGCTGCATGTGCATAACACAAAGGAAGGATGTTGGTTCACACCTCTGGCGGCTGCGCTCCAAAAAAGCCGATGATCTCGGTCAGGCGGCCATCTGCGCCGACCCGTCCACAGTCGATCCCTTGGATCGGAACCGTCCCATCCGCCATCACCATGCGCCATGCAAACCGGATGCGGTCGTGATGCGCATCCACCCCCGAGGTCAGTTCGATTCGTCCTCCGGGAAATCGGGCCAAAACACGCCCGATCAGCGCATGCAGCGAATCGCGCCCCCGCGCCTCGCTGCCGGGATCCTGATAAAGCCCATCGTCTGCCCATGCGATTTCCAGAAGCGCCCGCCGTTTTTCAGCATCGACTTCGCACCACGCATCGCCATAGGCCTTTAGAACTTGGGTCAAGCTGTCCATGTCACCTCTCCTGCTGCTGCGTCATCCTTGCAGAACGGCTGGTCATCAGACAGAAAAAAACCCCGGCACGAAGCCGGGGTTAAGTTATTGAGGCAGGTTTCATACAGGCAAGAAACCTATCGAGCAGTAAGTCCTTTATAGGCAATTCTTCGCGGTGATCCAAGCTAAAAGTTTGAAAAGCCTCAAAAGCCCAGTTACGTTCTCAGACAACAAAATAAGGGCAGACAGGGATTGTTGCGAAAATGAGATCGGTTTTATTCCTGAAAAGGCACATCAGCATCGCCGCACTGGCACTCGCGCTTAGCGCGCAATCGGGCGCGGCAGACCCGCAGCACGGCATAGCTATGTATGGGGACCCCGAACTGCCACCGGATTTTGTGTCCCTGCCCTATGCAAACCCGGATGCGCCAAAGGGGGGACGCATCGTGACTGGTGAGGTTGGCAGCTTCGACAGCCTCAACCCGCATATCTCCAAAGGCTCGACCCCGTGGCAGCTCCGGTTCCTCGCCTATGAAAGCCTGATGGGCCGAAACTGGGACGAACCGTTCACGCTCTACGGTCTTCTCGCCGAATCGATTGAGGTGGGCGAGGATCGAGATTGGGTCGAATTCGTCCTCCGCGAAGAGGCCGCGTTCTCAGATGGCACGCCGCTTACCGTAGAAGACGTGATGTGGTCTTATGAGACCCTCGGCACAATCGGTCACCCCCGCTACCACGGCGCGTGGAAAAAAGTCGCGTCGATGGAGCAGACCGGTCCGCGCAGCATCCGCTTCACCTTCAACGAAGACGATCCGGAAATGGCGCTGCTGATCGGCATGCGCCCGATCCTGAAGAAGGCCCAGTGGGAAGGCAAGGAATTCGACGCCTCCGGCATCGACGAGGTGCCGATCTCCACCGCCCCTTACGTGATCGACGATTTCGAGGCGGGCCGCTTTGTCAGCCTCAAACGCAATCCCGACTACTGGGGCAAAGACGTCAACTTCATGCGCGGTCAGGCGAACCTTGATGAGATCCGCATGGAATTCTACGGCGACGGAACTGCCATGTTCGAGGCGTTCAAGGCCGGTGCGCTGAATTCCAGCCGCGAATTCAATGTCGAGAAATGGGACACCCAGTACGATTTCCCCGCCATCGACAGCGGCGATGTGGTCAAGTCGGTGATTCCACATGAACGCCCGTCAGGCATGACCGGGTTCGTGATGAACACCCGCCGCGACCAGTTCAAGGACTGGCGTGTACGCGATGCGATGCTGCATGCGTTCAATTTCGAATTCATCAACGAAACCATGACCGGCTCCAAACAGCCGCGCATCACGTCCTACTTCTCGAACTCGGTGCTCGGCATGCAGGACGGCCCCGCCGAGGGACGCGAGCGCGATCTGCTCGAACCCTTCGCCGCAGACCTGCTGCCGGGCGCGCTCGACGGCTACGCCCTGCCGGTCAGCGACGGCACCGAACGCAACCGTGGCAACATCCGCGCCGCCATCGACCTGATGGAAGAGGCCGGCTACACGATCACCGACGGCCAGATGGTTGGCCCCGATGGGCAGCCCTTCACCTTCGAAATCCTGCTCCAGCAAGGCAGCACCGAAGAACAGTCGATCATCGACCTTTACACTCAGTCGCTGGAACGGGTCGGCATCACTCCGACGATCACCACGATCGACGCGGCGCAGTTCAAGGAACGCACCAACAACTACGATTTCGACATGAGCTACAACCGCTGGGGCATGTCTCTCAGCCCCGGCAACGAACAGAAGCTCTACTGGGGCTGTGACGGCGTCGAAGCCCCCGGCACACGCAACTGGATGGGCATGTGTTCGCCCGCTGCCGAAGCCATGATCGACGAGATCCTCAATTCGGACACACGCGAGGATTTCATCGCGGCCACCCGCGCGCTGGACCGGGTACTGACCACGGGCCGGTATGTCATCCCGATCTACCAGTGGAACATCAGCCGCATCGCTCATGCGAAACAGTTGAAATATCCGACCGACATCCCGATCTATGGCGACTGGATCGGCTGGCAGCCCGATGTCTGGTGGTGGGAAGAGGAGTGAACCATGCGAGCATGCACTCTGCTGATTGTGATCGCAGGCGCGCTCAGCGCCTGTGCCACGGTTGACGGGATCGGTCAGGATATCTCGACCACGTCCCGCACCGTGCAATTGTGGTTCTGAAGCGGTTCGGCTTCTCTGAATGCCCCTGACCGTCTTGCCCGGTCGATCCCGGATCAAGACGTCAGTGATGTGACCCACAGGATGCTGGCGTCGTCGTCTGACACCGAGATCACGTTATGCCCCATTGTGGCATCGTAATAGGCACTGTCCCCGCGGCGCATCTCAACCGGTTCGTAGAACTCGGTGTAGAGCCGGATGACCCCGGTCAGGACATACAGGAATTCCTCGCCGTCATGGCGGACCCAACCGTCGAACTCGTCCACCGAACGCGCACGCACCCGCGCGCGATAAGGCAGCATCTGCTTCTTGGTCAGGGTTTCCGCCAATAGCTCGTGCTCATAGGTGGTCGTGGCGTGGTGCTGGCCCTTTCCGTTGGGGGTCATCACCATCCGGCCATTCACCTTTTCCCGCTGCGGCGGCGTGAACAGCTGTGGCACGCTGATCTGCAATCCAATGGCCAGCTTTTTCAGCGCGTCGTAGGTGGGCGACATCTGCCCGTTCTCGATCTTCGACAAGGTCGATCGTGCCAGCCCCGCCTGCTGCGCGGCCTGTTCGAGCGTCCAGTTCCGCGCCTTGCGCAGGTCGCGCACGCGCTCGCCCAGGTTCAGCGGTTCGGGCTGATCGTGGCTTCCGGTGTCCCGCGCAATGCGGATCAGGTTCTTTGGATCATGAGTTATGAAGTCATCTATAAGCATGGCCTTCCGCTCCGGCAACCGGCGCTTGCGGCGCTGTCAATTGCGGCCTAGGGCTGTTGCCATGACCTCGCTTTTCGACACCGGCCACTGGCCGCCCTGCCCGCAGAATTTCAACCTGACCGCCCATGTTCTGGCTGCGGCTGACCGTGTGCCGGACAAGATCGCGCTGGCCGTGGTCAAACCCACCGGTGCCCAACGCTGGAGCTTTGACCGCCTGCGCAGCGCCATCCTCGGCACCGCCAGCGGGCTTCTGAACAGCGGATTGAAACCGGGTGACCGGCTTCTGATGCGGGTCGGCAATTCGGTCGAATTCCCGGTCGCCTATCTTGCAGCCATCGCGGTCGGCATCGTTCCCATTCCCACCTCGTCCCAGCTCACCGAGCCTGAGGTACAGGTGTTGATCGACATGACGGGTCCGGCGGCGGTTCTGCATGACGGCCAGACCGCCTGTCCTTCAACCGTACGGGTAATCCGTACGGATCAGATCTCTCAATGGTACGGTTTGCCCCCCGCCACCTACGACTACGGCGATCCGAACCGCCTCGCCTATATCATCTTCACCTCCGGCACATCGGGCAAACCCCGTGCCGTCTGCCACGCCCACCGCGCGATCTGGGCGCGGGGCATGATGATGGACGGCTGGTACGGGTTGACCGAGTCCGACCGCCTGATGCACGCAGGCGCGTTCAACTGGACCTACACGCTGGGCACTGGCCTTTTGGACCCGTGGACAAAGGGCGCAACGGCCCTGATCCCGGCACAGGGCGTTGAACACGCGCAGATCCCGCTTTTGCTCAAACGCCATGAGGCAACGATTTTCGCAGCAGCGCCAGGGGTTTATCGAAATGTCCTGAAGTTGGGTCAGCTTGACCTTCCCAAACTGCGCCATGGCCTTTCCGCCGGAGAAAAGCTGCCCGCCTCGATCCGCGACGCGTGGCTGGCCGCGACGTGCACCCGCGTCTACGAGGCGTTCGGCATGTCCGAATGCTCGACCTTCATTTCCGCGCCACCGGGATCGCCCGACCTTCCCCCCGAAAGCCTTGGCTGGCCCCAACAGGGCCGCCGCGTGGCGATCATCGGGGACACTGGCCCCGTTCCATTCGGCACCCCCGGTATCATCGCCGTCCATCGCAATGATCCGGGATTGATGCTTGGCTATCTGAACAAACCAGAAGAGACCGCCGCGCGCTTTCAGGGCGACTGGTTCCTGACGGGCGATATGGGTGAAATGACTGAAAACAAAGACATTCGCTATCATGGCCGGGCTGATGACATGATGAATGCAGGCGGCTACCGCGTCAGCCCGCTTGAGGTCGAAGCCGCGTTGCTGACCCATCCCGACATCCACGAGGTCGGCGTCACCGATATCGAAATCAAAACAGACACTCGCATCATCGCCGCCTACTACGTGGCCGATCATGCCTTGGATGCCGACAGCCTGAATGCCTTTGCCGCCGAACGCCTTGCCCGATACAAACAACCGCGTCTTTACACGCGCATCGCGTCCCTGCCCCGCAATGCCAATAACAAACTGTTGCGCCGCGCATTGCCCGACCAGCCAATGCTCTGACCTGCGCTTATCAATCGCGGCACAGTCTGTTAGACCGTCCTCAACGACTGCAAAGGAATGACACATGGTCAAGCTCGACATCATGTCCGACCCGATTTGCCCTTGGTGCTATATCGGCAAGACCAACTTTGACCGCGCACTGGCGCAGCGCCCGGATCATCCGTTCCTGATCACATGGCATCCGTTCCAGTTGAACCCGGACATGCCGAAAGAGGGCATGGATCGCCGCGCCTATCTCGAAGCGAAGTTCGGTGGCAAGGAAGGCGCGGTCCGCGCTTATGCGCCCGTGGTGCAACATGCCGAAAAGGCCGGGTTGAAGATCAACTTCGAAGCCATTGAAAAGACGCCCAATACCTTGAATGCGCACCGGCTTATTCACTGGGCCGGGATCGAAGGCCATCAGAACGCCGTCGTCGATGCCCTGTTTACCGCATATTTTGTTGAAGGTCGCGATATCGGTGCGGCTGACGTGTTGGCCGACATCGCGGATTCCTGCGGCATGGATGCCAGTGTCGTTCTGCGCCTTCTCGCCACCGACGAAGACCGCCGCGAGATCGTAGACCGCGACGCCGTCGCGCGCGGAATGGGGGTGACATCGGTACCGACCTTTATCGTGGCCAGCCAACATGCCGTTCCCGGCGCGCAACCGACCGAGCTTTGGCTGCAAGTCATGGACGATCTGGCGCAAACCGCGTCCTGAGCGATGCAGTTTCCCTTCCGCGTCATCACTCTGGTTGTCACCCTCGCGGCGATTGTCGCAGGCGGGACGGTGTTCTTCCGCTGGGCTGAAGGGTGGAGCTGGCTCGATTTGTATTTCTTTACCGTCGTGACCCTGTCGACCGTGGGCTATGGCAATCTTGTGCCGGCAACCGCGCTTGGTAAAATCGGCACAACCGTTTTCATTTTTGTCGGTCTCGGCGTCTTTGCGGTGACCATTCAGCAATTCGGCATGTTTGCCATGCGCAAACGCGAAGAGCATACCGAATGGCTTGTCGCGCGGTTTCAAGAACCAGATGAAACCGCCAATACCGACGACGATCCCAGCGAACGTGAACCGTCCCCGGCATCGCGACGCCACTAAAGGTCGCCGGGTCTGTTCCCTCGGTAAAAGTGCTGTTAGGGCTGTCACCACATTTTCAGGACAGTCTCATGCAGAACGCCATGCCGCGCACAGAATTCATTGCATTGATGGCGATGCTGGCGGCAACCGTTGCGCTGTCCATCGACGCCATGTTGCCCGCTCTGCCGCAGATCTCAGAGGAATTGACGCCGGACAATATCAACAAGGCGCAGTTGATCCTGACCATGTTTGTCATGGGCATGGGGCTTGGCACCTTCTTCACCGGCCCGCTGTCTGACACGTTCGGGCGCAAACCGGTCATGCTATGGGGCGCCGTGCTCTATACGGTCAGCGCATTCGTCGCATCACAGGCGCAAACGCTGGAAGTGTTGCTGATCGCACGGGTGTGTCAGGGGATCGGGGCTGCCGGTCCGCGCGTTGTTGCCATGGCCGTCGTGCGCGACCTCTACATGGGGCGCGGCATGGCGCAGATCGTGTCGCTCATCATGATCATTTTCACGCTGGTGCCTGCCATCGCCCCGTTTCTGGGCGCGATTGTGATCGACGCCTACAGTTGGCGCGCCGTGTTCTACGGGTTCATGATCTTTTCCGTGATTTCGGCGGTTTGGCTTGCGCTGCGCTTGCCCGAGACACTGGCGGTAGAGGATCGCCGTCCGTTCCGCATTCACTCCTTGCGCAGCGCGGTGGTCGAGATGTTCGCCCATCCCGTCGTGCGCCTCTCGATCCTCGTGCAAAGCCTGTGCTTTTCCATGCTCTTTGCCATGCTCTCGAGCGTTCAGCAGATCTACGACATTACCTTTGGCCGCGCCGATACCTTTGCGATCTGGTTCGGCTTTGTCGCAATTGTCGCGGGCTCGTCGGGCTTTCTGAATGCCAGCCTTGTGATGCGGCTGGGCATGATGTTCCTTGTCCGCGCTATGCTGCTGGCGCAGGTTGGGTTTTCGGCCCTCATGGTGGCCATCGGCTATGCCGCCGGTGCCGGGTATATCCCGGACACGCTCTACTTCGCGCTGTTTGTAATCTGGCAGATCACCGTCTTCTTTCAGGCAGGCATGACGCTGGGCAATCTTATGGCCATCGCACAAGAACCGATGGGCCATATCGCGGGCATGGCGGCAAGCGTGATCGGAGCCGTTGCCACGGTCGTCGGCGTCACGCTGGCGATCCCGGTCGGGCTTTTGTTCGACGGCACCCCGATTCCGCTGGCGGCTGCCATGTTCCTCAATGCAGTGTTGGCATTGTATTTGACGCAGTTGATGATGAAAGCCGAGGCGCAAATGTCGCCGTCGCTGGGCACCCACTGACCCGACAAAGGAAAGGGAACCTCCAATGTCGAAGATCAAAGTCGATAATCCCATCGTTGAAATGGATGGCGATGAAATGACCCGGATCATCTGGGATTTCATCAAGAAGAAGCTGATCCTGCCCTATCTGGACATAGACCTGCTCTACTACGATCTCGGGATCGAGGAGCGGGATCGCACCAATGACCAGATCACCATCGATGCCGCCGAAAAGACCAAAGAGGTGGGTGTCGCCGTCAAATGCGCGACCATCACCCCGGACGAGGCGCGGGTCGAGGAGTTTGGCCTCAAACAGATGTGGCGGTCGCCCAATGGCACGATCCGGAACATCCTTGGCGGTGTGATCTTCCGCCAGCCGATCATCTGCCGCAACGTGCCGCGCCTTGTGCCGGGCTGGACGAAGCCCATCGTCGTTGGCCGCCACGCCTTTGGCGATCAGTACAAGGCCACGGATTTCAAGTTCCCCGGAGCGGGCAAGCTCACGATGAAATTCGTCGGCGAAGATGGCACGGTGATCGAACGCGATGTCTATGACGCGCCGTCGGCAGGCGTGTTCATGGGCATGTACAACCTCGACGATTCGATCACTGATTTTGCGCGCGCGTCGTTCAACTACGGGCTTAACATCGGCTGGCCGGTCTACCTGTCCACCAAGAATACCATTCTGAAACAGTATGATGGCCGCTTTCTCGAGATCTTCCAGCACATCTACGACACCGAATTCCGCGAGGCCTTCGAGGCCAAGGGCATCGAATACCAGCACCGCCTGATCGACGACATGGTCGCGTCTGCGCTCAAATGGTCGGGCGGATTTGTCTGGGCCTGCAAGAACTACGATGGCGACGTGCAGTCCGACACGGTGGCGCAGGGGTTCGGGTCATTGGGGATGATGTCCTCGGTGCTGATGACCCCCGATGGCAAGATCGTCGAGGCCGAAGCCGCCCACGGCACCGTCACCCGCCATTATCGCCAGCATCAGGCGGGCGAACAGACCTCGACCAATTCCATCGCGTCGATCTACGCATGGACCGGCGCGCTCAAGCATCGCGCCAAGCTGGACGAGAACATCAGCCTGCGCGCCTTTGCGGAAACACTGGAACGGGTGGTCGTGGAAACGGTCGAGGCCGGGTACATGACCAAGGATCTGGCCTTGCTGGTCGGACCACAGCAAAGCTGGTTGACCACGATGGGTTTCCTCGAAAAGCTGGACCAACGGTTGAATTCGGCTCTGACGGGGTAAGAACGATGCGGTGGTTCGCGGTTTTCCTGTTTCTTGCGGCTCCGCTCTGGGCGCAGTCCTACCCGGATCACGAACGCACCACGATCACCGACAGGGCCGATCTCCTGAGCGATGCCGAGGAAGCGGCGCTGGATGCGCGGCTTTCTGGATTGCGGGCAGACACGGGTATCGAATTTGCCGTCCTCACCTTGCCCTCGCAAATACCCTACGCGCCGGACGAGACACTTGAAAGCTTTGCCACGGGTCTCTTCAATCACTGGGGCATCGGCGATGCCACCCGCAACGACGGTATCCTTGTGATGGTCCTTTCCGAAGACCGTGCCATGCGCATCGAACTGGGCGCGGGTTATGGGCGCGACTGGGATCGTGTCGCGGCGGATGTCATCAACCGATCCTTCCTGCCAGCGTTTTCAAATGACGACTACGCCACCGGCATCACCGACGGGGTCGAAGATGTGATCGCCTCCATTGCGCTGCCATTCTCGGGGGGATCCGAAGCGCCTGTATCGGATGATACGATCTCGACATGGATGGTTGTGGTGTCCTTGATCGGCGGTTTCCTGATCGTGGCGCGCCGGTTCATTGGCGACCTGATGACCCGCTTGCGGCGCTGCCCGAATTGCGGAAGCCGCGCCCTGAGCCGAACGCGAAAGACCTTGCGCAAGGCGACGAAGACCAGCGAAGGCGCTGGCGAGGCGATCACACGGTGCAGTCAATGCAGCTACCGCGACGTTCGCCGGTTCACGGTGTCCCGCGTGTCGTCGTCATCCGGGGGCAGTTTCGGCGGCGGACGATCCGGCGGGGGTGGCGCCTCTGGCCGGTGGTGAGCGACTTGACATTCGGAAAATATGTCATAATTGCTGACCTATGTTTCTGCTCAGCAAACCACCCGCAGACCGTCACACGGTTCTTGAAGACATCCAGGGCATCCTGATCGGGGCCACCCTTGTGGCGCTCGCGATCCAGTTCCTGTCTCAGGCCAACCTGATCACCGGGCAGATTGCCGGGCTTGCGTTGATTACAAGCTATGCAACCAACTGGCCTTTCGGGGCGGTCTTCTTCGTGCTGAACCTGCCTTTCTACATTCTTGCGGTCTATCAGCTTGGCTGGACCTTCACGCTCAAGACCTTTGCCGCGGTCGCGCTGATGTCCACGATCTCCGAACTTTTCCCCTATGTTCTAACCCTCGACATGGTGCACCCGGCACTTAGCGCGGTGGTGGGTGGCGTATTGGCGGGGATCGGGCTTTTGTCGCTGATCCGGCATGGGGCAACACTGGGCGGTGTGGGTGTCGTGGCGCTTTGGTTGCAGGACACACGTGGCATTCAGGCAGGAAACACGCAGCTGTTGTTTGACGTCTTCGTGTTCGGCTTCGCCTTTTGGATTCTTCCAGCGGACGTGGTGATCTGGTCGCTTCTGGGAGCGGTGATTCTGAACATGATCATCACCGTGAACCATCGTCGCGATCGGTACGTGGCGCGATCCTGATCCGCTTCTGCACAAGAAACAGACAAAAACGACACCTTGTCGCAATCAGCGCAGATTGCGAGGCTCGCTGAAGGCAGCATCTTTGCATCAATATGGAGATGCAGATGCGCGGTGATCGTTCCGCCCTGACACTTGTTCTGCGCACCATCGGGGCGCGGCGGGGACGCGCTGCCCGGGGTCGTCCCTGATCGGTTTGCCTTCCGATCCGACCCAGCATTCCCCTTCACAAGAGACATCCCATGACTGATCTGTCCCCTCGTCGCGCCGGTGGCCGTGCTGCCCGGCGTGAAGCACGCGCAAATCCCCTGGCCGACAACCTCCGCCCCATCCGTGCGGGCATGTCCGGTGGCCGTTACACGCCGCTTGACCCTGCGGATATGGACCGCATCCACAATGCCGCCCTGACCGCTCTGGAAGAGATCGGCCTCTCCGAAGCCCCGGCCTCTGGCATCGAGATCATGACCAAGGCCGGAGCGGTGCTGGGTGACGATGGACGCATCCGTTTCCCGCGTGCGCTGGTCGAAGACATGCTGGCACTGACCAATCGGTCCGTGACCCTGTGCGGTCGCGATCCGCTCTATGACCTCGACCTCTCGGGCACCCGCGTCCATTACGGGACGGCTGGTGCTGCGGTGCACATGGTCGACGTGGAGACCGGACATTACCGCGAAAGCACGGTGCAGGATCTGCACGACGCCGCCCGCATCGCGGACCAGTTGGACAACATCCATTTCCTGCAGCGTCCGATGGTGGCGCGGGATATTCTGGACAACAAGGAGATGGACCTCAACACCATCTATGCCTGCTGTTCCGGCACCTACAAACATGTCGGCGTGTCCTTTACCGAACCGTCCTTTGTGCCCGACGCGTTCGAACTGCTTCACCTGATCGCAGGGGGCGAAGACGCGTGGCGCGCCCGGCCCTTTGTGTCGAACTCCAACTGTTTCGTCGTCCCACCGATGAAATTCGCGACCGAGGCCTGTCAGGTTATGGAGGCCTGTATTCGCGGCGGCATGCCCGTTCTGCTGCTCAGCGCGGGTCAGGCCGGGGCGACCGCCCCTGCGTCGATCGCCGGGGCCATCGTGCAGGCGGTTGCGGAATGTCTGGCAGGTGTCGTCTATGTCAACGCCATGGCGCCTGGCCATCCGGTGATCTTCGGCACATGGCCTTTCGTGTCGGATTTGCGCACAGGCGCCATGTCGGGCGGATCTGGCGAACAGGCGCTGTTGACGGCGGGCTGCGCGCAGATGCACCGCTACTATGGCCTGTGCGGAGGTGCGGCGGCAGGGATTGCCGACGCCAAGCTGCCGGATATGCAGGCGGGCTGGGAACAGATGTGTTCCAACGTCATGGCCGGGCTTGCGGGTCTTAACATGGTGTACGAAGCCGCCGGGATGCATGCCTCGCTTCTGGGCTTCTGCCACGAAAGCCTGATTTTGGGCGATGACCTGATCGGTCAGGCGATGCGCTGTGTGCGCGGGATCGAAGTGACCGAGGACGACCTGAGCCTTGAGGTCATGCGCGCCACATGCCTTGGCGGGCCGGGCCATTATCTTGGCAGCGATGACACACTGAACCGGATGCAGCGCGATTATGTCTACCCGGTGCTGGGCAACCGCGCATCGCCCAAGGAATGGGTGGAGCAAGGCCAGCCGATCCTCGTGAACAAGGCGACCGAGCGGAAAGAGAAGATCCTGTCGAAACCTGCCCGCGCCCGGTTTGCGCCGGATGTCGACGCCGTAATCCGCAGCCGATTCAACATTCATCTGAATTGACCTGAAGAAGTGCTCCGGGGGGCTGGTCCCCCCGGACGCTATGGGCCATGAAGTTCCTGTCCCACAGGAGATCGCCATGCCCTATGTCATCCTCATCTTCGCCGTTCTGGCGGAAACCATCGGCACCACCGCGTTGCAGGCCAGCCAGCAGTTCAGCCGCCCCCTGCCCTCGGTCATTGTGGTGGTGGCTTATGGGGTGGCGTTCTATCTTCTCGCCATCGCGCTCAGGACCTTTCCAGTCGGCATCGCCTACGCCATGTGGTCAGGCATGGGGATCGTGTTTATCGCGGTCATTGGATTTGCGGTTTTTGGGCAGAAGCTTGATCTGGCAGCGATCCTCGGGATTGGCCTGATCATGGCGGGCATACTGGTCATCAATCTCTTCTCGGGCACCGCAACCCATTAAAAAACGCGCACCGGAGGGACCGATGCGCGTTTCGTGCCTTGCGACCAAGGGTGGCATCAGAAGCGGAAGCTGCCCCGGATCGACACCGTATCCGCATCGACATCGACGCCTGTCCCGTCGAAATCGTCAAAGCGGTGGGCCAGGTATTCCCCACCCACGGTGAACTGCTCGGTCACTTTGTATTCGACACCCAGACCGCCAACGAAGCCGGTATCATCGCCGATATTGGTGTTCAGCTGTGCCGCACCGACGGTGGCATAAACCAATGTCTGGCCAAGGTCGTAGCCGCCACGGACCTTCGCACGCAGGATGTCGTCGACCTCGATCCCGCCCAACTGGATGTCTTCGCCGGTCTGGTAATCGAGTTCACCACCAACAACGAATTGACCGAAGTCATAGTCATAGCCACCGAAGACGCCATAGACCGCTTCGCTGTCGTCAAGACCGCCGTCGGCCTCAGCAGACAGGTTGCCAAAGCTCAGACCGCCATAGGCACCTGTCCAGTCGCCCCCCATCGGGGCCGGAGCCACAGTGACGGGTTCCACGATCATCGGCTCCACAGGGGCCGGATCGGCGCTGCCTGCATAAGCGGAGGTTGCTGCTGTGGCCACAAGGGCCGTTCCAAGCAGAATGCGTTTCATGAGAGTTCCTTTCTCGTTTGCCTCATTGATCACGGCAGGCGCAGATGCGTCCTGCCGTGCTGTTGTCTCAACGTCGGCACCCTTGATCGCGTTTCAACGTCATGGGCAGAGCTTTCTTCAAACGGGCGGTTTTCCGGCCAAAGCCCGCCCAAAAAGCCCATGCCGTCAGTGCTTTATTGCCGGTTCCCTGTCACTCTCTCGTGAGGAACCTGTGGGGGCTGAACGGCAACACCCATATCACCGGGCTTTTTTGCTGGCCTTCCTTGACGGTCCCTTGTAACCCCCGGCCAACTCTTCCCTGTACGAGACAAAGATTCATGGACCTTCGCAACATTGCGATCATCGCTCACGTTGACCACGGCAAGACGACGCTGGTTGACGAACTGCTGAAACAATCGGGCGCGTTCCGCGCCAACCAGGCTGTCGCCGAACGCGCAATGGACAGCAACGACCTCGAACGCGAACGCGGCATCACCATTCTGGCCAAGGCAACTTCGGTTGAATGGAAAGGCACGCGCATCAACATCGTCGACACTCCCGGTCACGCCGATTTCGGCGGTGAGGTGGAGCGCATCCTGTCGATGGTTGACGGCGTTGTTCTGCTTGTGGACGCCGCCGAAGGCCCGATGCCGCAGACAAAATTCGTGACCTCCAAGGCGCTGGCGCTTGGTCTGCGTCCCATCGTGGTGCTGAACAAAGTCGACAAGCCCGACGCTGAACCCGACCGCGCGCTGGACGAGTGTTTTGACCTCTTTGCCAACCTTGACGCCAACGAGGACCAGCTTGATTTCCCGCACATGTACGCCTCGGGCCGTTCCGGCTGGGCCGACACCACGCTTGAAGGTCCACGCAAGAACCTCGATGCTCTGTTCAAGCTGATCGTCGACCACGTGCCTGCACCCAAGCAGATCAAGCACCAGAATGACGATTTCCGCATGCTGGCCACCACGCTGGGCTCCGACCCGTTTGTGGGCCGCATCCTGACCGGCCGCGTTGAGTCCGGCCGTCTCAAGGTGGGTGCCACGGTTCAGGCGCTCAGCCGTGTGGGTCAGAAGATCGAACAGTTCCGTGTCACCAAGATTCAGGCGTTCCGTGGCCTTGGCATGCAGGACATCGAAGAGGCGTTGGCGGGCGACATCGTCAGCATCGCGGGCATGTCAAAGGCCACCGTGGCCGACACGATCTGTGCGCTGGCTG
Source organism: Marivita sp. (assembly GCF_048006345.1). GTDB lineage: Bacteria > Pseudomonadota > Alphaproteobacteria > Rhodobacterales > Rhodobacteraceae > Marivita. The sequence goes on from NZ_CP180351.1 coordinate 1,177,649, forward strand.
TGGAAGAACCGCTTGAAGCGCAGCCGATTGATCCGCCCACCATCACCGTCACCTTTGGCATCAATGACAGCCCGCTTGCCGGTCGTGATGGCAAGAAGGTGCAATCCCGCGTGATCCGTGACCGTCTGATGAAAGAGGCGGAATCCAACGTCGCGATCAAGATCAAGGACACTCCCGGCGGCGAAGCCTTTGAGGTGTCGGGCCGTGGCGAACTCCAGATGGGTGTTCTGATTGAAAACATGCGCCGCGAAGGGTTCGAACTATCGATCTCGCGCCCGCAGGTCATCATGAAGGAAGACGAAAACGGCAAGCTGCTGGAACCCGTTGAAGAAGCGACCATCGACGTCGATGATGACTATTCCGGTGCGGTGATCGAAAAGCTGACCGGCGCGCGCAAAGGCGAACTGGTCGAAATGCGCCCTGCCGGTGTTGGCAAGACCCGCATCATCGCCCATGTCCCGTCGCGCGGGTTGATCGGCTATCACGGTGAATTCCTGACCGACACGCGCGGCACGGGTGTTCTCAACCGCGTCTTCCACGGCTGGACCCCGCACAAAGGCCCAATTCCGGGTCGGCGCGCAGGTGTTCTGATCTCGATGGAAAACGGTGTGTCGGTCGCTTATGCGCTTTGGAACCTCGAAGACCGTGGTCGTATGATGATCGGTGCGCAGGAAGCCGTCTACACAGGCATGATCATTGGCGAGCACAGCCGCGACAATGATCTGGAAGTGAACCCGCTCAAGGGTAAAAAGCTCACCAACGTCCGGGCGTCCGGCACCGACGAAGCCGTGCGCCTCACCACGCCGATCACGCTCTCGCTGGAAGAAGCCATCGCCTATATCAACGACGACGAACTGGTCGAAGTGACGCCCAACGCGATCCGTCTGCGCAAGCGCTACCTCGATCCGCACGAACGCAAGCGGATGTCCAAGACGCCCGGATCCTGATTACGGGTCATGCTCCACAACGCAAACCGGGTCGCCAATTTTGGCGCGGCCCGGTTTCGCCACCTCCGCACACCAGCCACCATGGCCGCGCATCGCGCTGTAACCGCCATGTCCCAACGCGCCTTCCATCCGTGAACACGGCGCACAGACGGTTGTGATGCAAAGATGTGCGCTGCCGACCGAAATGACGGCACCGCGCAGCGCGGACAGATTCAGACCGGACACAACCAGATTGCGTCTGAGAATTTCCGGCGCAAGGCGCGCGTGCTTCGCAAGCGCGGCAATCACCGGGATATGTTCTGCCTGAATCAGGGTGACTGCGCGTTTTCCGGGCCGGGCGTGATCGCCGTCCAACCCATCAAGTGCGAATTCGACCTCGTTCAGAGAGACAAGATCGGCAAGCCGCGCGGGGCGCACGCCGATCCAATCCAGACATCCGTCCTGCGCATGGCGGGACATCAGGTCTTTGAGGGGGATCACTCGGTGGTTTCGACGATCAGCAATTCCCGCTCGGACGCATCCCGCGCATGGTCGAGCGCCTTCTGGTACTCCGGGCTATTATAGCAGGCCTCTGCCGCTTCCACCGAGGGGAACTTGGCCACGACATTCCGCGGCCGTTCCTGCCCTTCAAGCTGCACATAGCGGCCACCACGGGCAATGAAGTGTCCACCATGTTTGGCAATCGCAGGACCGGCCAGCTCGGCATATTTTGCGTAGGACTCGGGGTCCGTCACCGTGACATGGGCAATCCAGAGTGCGGGCATGGTTTATCCTCCCAAAACGGCTTCGGCGGCCTTGATCGCGGCGTCGGCATTCTCGGCCGAGGCACCACCGCCCTGCGCCATGTCCGGACGGCCACCGCCGCCCTTGCCACCCAATTCTGTCACAGCCGCTTTGACCAGATCAACTGCGGAAATGGCCCCAGTCAGATCCGAGGTCACGCCGGCCGCCACAGCCGCCTTGTCACCTGTGTCTGCGATCAAAAGAACCGCGCCCGACCCGATCCGTGATTTGTGCTCGTCGATCAGGGGGGGCAGGTCCTTGCCTGACACGCCCGACAGAACCTGTGCGAGGAACTTCACGCCGTTGATCTCGCGGGCCTCGGCGCCACCGCCCTGCCCCGAGCCACCGGCCATCGCCAGTTCGCGGCGCAACTGTGCCACCTCGTTCGACAGTGCCTTGCGCTCGTCCAGCAGCGCGCGCACCCTTGCGGGCACGTCCGTGGCCTGCGCCTTCAGCTCCAGCGCCACTTCGGTCAGACGGTGATCCTGCTCGGACAGGTAGCGGAACGCATCCGCCCCGGTCAGCGCCTCGATCCGGCGGACACCCGCGCTGGATGCGGAATCGCCGAGCGTGACGAACACGCCGATGTCGCCCGTGCGCCGCACATGGGTACCTCCGCAAAGCTCCAGCGAGTAGGTATTGCCATCCGCGCCCTTGCCCGAGCCCGTTTGCGTGCCCATCGACACGACGCGCACCTCGTCGCCGTATTTCTCGCCGAACAGCGCTTGCGCCCCGATGGCGCGGGCGTCATCCGGGGTCATGATCCGTGTCTCGACAGGAGCGTTCTGGCGGATATAGGCGTTCACCTCGGCCTCGACTTGCCGCAGTTCGTCTTGCGTTAGCGCCTTGCCGTGGCTGAAATCGAACCGCAGTCGATCCGGCGCATTGAGCGACCCGCGCTGCGCGACGTGATCGCCAAGCGCGCGGCGCAGCGCCTCGTGCAGCAGGTGCGTGGCTGAATGGTTCGCACGGATCGACGTGCGGCGGCTGTGATCCACCTCAAGCTGAACCGCTTCGCCCTTCTTGAACGTCCCGCTTTTGATGGTCACGTGATGCGCAAACACCTTGCCGCCACCCATGCGCTGGGTGTCGCTCACTTCGGCCTGATCGTCTTCGTCTTCAAGGCGGCGCAGCCAGCCCGTGTCGCCCACCTGACCACCGGATTCACCATAGAACGGCGTCTGGTTCAGCACGATCCAGCCGGATTCGCCCGTCGCCAACGCATCCACCACCGCGCCATCCTTGATTAGCGCCAGCATCTGTCCTTCGGCGGTCTCGGTGTCATAGCCAAGAAAATCAGTTGCACCGTGGGTTTCCGCCAGATCGAACCAGATCGCGAGATCGGCGGATTCGCCTGTGCCCGACCATGCTGCACGTGCCTTGGCCTTCTGTTCAGCCATGGCCGCATCGAACCCGTCGGTGTCCACCGTCCGGCCCTTTTCGCGCAGTGCGTCCTGCGTCAGGTCAAGCGGGAAGCCGTAGGTGTCATACAGTTTGAACGCGGCAGCGCCCGGCAGCGGGGCATCTTCGCCCAGGCCGGCCAATTCCTCGTCCAGCAGTTTGAGGCCACGATCCAGCGTCTGCTTGAACCGTGTCTCTTCCAACCGCAGCGTTTCCTCGATCAACGCCTGTGCGCGCGGCAGTTCCGGATAGGCCGCACCCATCTGGCGGACAAGTGCCGGGACCAACTTGTGCATGACCGGATCCTGAGAGCCCAGCAAATGCGCATGACGCATCGCACGGCGCATGATCCGGCGCAGAACGTAACCGCGCCCGTCGTTCGACGGCATCACGCCATCGGCGATGAGGAACGAGGTGGACCGCAGGTGATCGGCGATCACACGATGATGCGTCTTGCCCGGACCATCGGGGTCGCTTGATGTCACATCCGCCGATGCCTCGATCAGCGCGCGCATCGTGTCGGTGTTGTAATTGTCGTGGCTGCCCTGCAAGAGCGCGCCAATCCGCTCTAGACCCATGCCTGTGTCGATCGACTGCATATCGAGCGCCCGCATCGAGCCATCCTCGAACTGCTCGTTTTGCATGAAGACGATGTTCCAGATCTCGATGAACCGGTCGCCATCTTCCTCGGGGCTTCCCGGAGGGCCACCCCAGATGTGGTCGCCATGGTCGTAGAAAATCTCGGTGCAGGGGCCGCAAGGGCCGGTTGGGCCCATCTGCCAGAAATTGTCCGATGTGGCGATGCGGATGATCCGGCTTTCCGGCACGCCGACCTTTTTCCAGATCTCGAAGGCTTCGTCATCTGTGTGGTAGATCGTGACATACAAACGCTCGGCCGGGATGCCGAAATGTTTGGTGATCAATTCCCATGCGAACGGAATCGCCTCTTCCTTGAAGTAGTCGCCAAAGCTGAAATTCCCCAGCATTTCAAAGAACGTGTGGTGGCGCGCGGTATATCCCACATTGTCGAGGTCATTGTGCTTGCCGCCCGCGCGCACACATTTCTGCGCGGTGGTCGCGCGTTTGTAGTCGCGGTGTTCGACGCCGGTAAACAGGTTCTTGAACTGCACCATGCCCGAGTTCGCGAACATCAGTGTCGGGTCATTGCGGGGCACAAGCGGACTTGAGGCAACAACCTCGTGACCCTGTTTTTCAAAGTAGTTCAGAAACGTGGAGCGGATATCGTTCAGCGTGGGCATGTGTGACCTGACCTGCAAGGTATTCGGGGTCCGGGCAATCCGGGTTCGGCCTGAAATAGCCCTTGCCAGAGGGGCTGTCCACAGCAGAGGTCACGCTGAAACGGAAACAGGGTGGCGCATCCGCCACCCTGTTCCGAGTATTCTCGGATTCATGTCTGAACCCGGGGCGTTTCTGCAGTCGCCATCTGCGTGAGATCAGTTGTCTATGATGTCGTCCGGTGTTTCGTCGTCATCGGACGAGGACATGTCGAAATCGAGCCCGTGAGCTGCGCGGATCTTGTCTTCGATCTCCAGCGCCATCGCGGTGTTTTCCTTGAGGAAGGTCTTGGCGTTTTCGCGCCCCTGCCCGATCCGTTCGTCGCCGTAGGAGTACCAGGCACCCGATTTTTCGACCACGCCGGCCTTGACACCAAGGTCGATCAACTCCCCGGTTTTCGAGATGCCTTCGCCATACATGATGTCGAATTCCACCTGCTTGAAGGGGGGTGCCACCTTGTTCTTGACGACCTTTACGCGGGTCGCGTTGCCGACCACTTCGTCGCGGTCCTTGATCGACCCGATGCGGCGGATGTCCAGACGGACCGAGCTATAGAACTTGAGCGCGTTGCCGCCCGTTGTGGTTTCAGGGCTGCCGAACATCACACCGATCTTCATACGGATCTGGTTGATGAAGATGACCATGCAGTTCGAGCGGGAAATCGAGCTTGTCAGCTTGCGCATCGCCTGGCTCATCAGGCGGGCATGCACACCGACGCTGCTGTCGCCCATATCGCCTTCAAGTTCGGATTTCGGGGTCAGGGCCGCAACCGAGTCGACCACCACGAGGCTGACCGCGCCGGAACGCACCAGCGTATCCACGATCTCAAGCGCCTGTTCACCAGTGTCAGGCTGGGAAATCAGCAATTCGTTCAGGTCGACACCCAGCTTTTTCGCGTATTGTGGGTCAAGCGCGTGTTCCGCATCGACAAAGGCGCAGACGCCGCCTTTTTTCTGCTCTTCGGCCACGGAATGCAGCGTAAGCGTGGTCTTGCCCGAGCTTTCAGGGCCGTAGATTTCGATGATCCGACCCTTCGGAAGGCCGCCGATGCCAAGCGCGATGTCCAGACCAAGCGATCCGGTCGATGTCGCCTCGATGTCGCGCATGGCATTGTCGCCACCCAGCTTCATGATCGAGCCTTTGCCGAACTGGCGTTCGATCTGGGCCAACGCCGAATCGAGCGCCTTTTGTTTGTTCGCGTCCCGCTTGCTGTCCATGGTAAGAAGATCTGCCGTTGCCATTGCTTTTGATCCTTATTCCACACCCCGTCCGGGGCGGCAATTGCTGCTTTTGTTCGCCTCTTGTTCTCGTGCTTTATGAGATCAAAACGCGAACATTTCAATGTTTATTTTCACATGCACTGTTGCGCGCTTTGGTTAAGGAGTGGTTTATGACGCCACAAAAAGGATCGGAGCGGCGCATATGTTGGTGTTTTGGAACGAACGGCTTGTGCTGTTGTCGGTGCCCAAGACGGGCACCCATGCCTATACGCAGGCTTTGAGCCCACGCGCGTCCATGGTGATCACCGATCCGCCCGAGCTCAAACACGCGCCGGTCTATCGGTACAATCGATTCTTCCGCCCCATGTTCGAGAAGATGGGAGCAGCAGAGATGGAGTTGGTGGCGGTCATCCGGGAACCGCTGGATTGGCTGGGCAGCTGGTACCGATACAGGCAGCGCCCGGCGCTTGACGGTCGGCCGACTTCGACCAAGGGGCACAGCTTTGACGCGTTTCTTAAAGCCAGTTGTGGTGACGCTCCGCCTGCCTTCGCCAATGTCGGCAATCAGGCAAAATTCGTCGAGGCGCGGCCCAACGGAACGGCGGTCTCGCATTTCTTCCGCTACGAGGATCAGGCCGGGTTGCGCGCCTTTCTTGCCGAACGCCTTGGTGATCTGCCCGACATTCCAAGCGTGAATGTTTCACCCCGTCTCGATTTGCAGGCCTCACCCGACGTCGAAGCCTTGGTGCGGCGGGAAAGAGCGGCGGAATTTACGCTGTGGGAGTCGATCCCGGTGCGGGGCCATCAGGGGTGAGTCTCTGCGCCCGGGGTTGGTGCCGGGAGTGTCGCCAATTGCTGATTGACGATCGAGGTCAGTTCCGTCAGCGAGAACGGCTTGGCCAGAAACGCCGAGGCTTCGATCCGTGCGCCCTGTGACTTGAACACGTCTTCCGCGTAGCCGGACATGAACACCACCGGCACATCCGGCCGCATCTTGCGGGCCTTGCGCACCCAGCTTGGCCCGTCGAGGCCGGGCATGACAACATCCGTTACAAAGACATCCACTTTGAGATCCGCGTCTTTCAGCAAATCAAGCGCGTCTTCGGCGGTGCTGGCTTCGATCACGCGGAAGCCGCGATGGGCCAAGGCGCGCGATGCAAAGGCCCGCACCGGCGCTTCGTCCTCGACCAGCAGCACAACCCCTTCACCGAACCGGGCCGGAGCAGCGCGTGGCGGGTCGGGCAGAACAGGCTCTTCGATCACCGGATCATCGCAGACGGGGAACATGACGGTAAAGACGCTGCCCTTGCCCAAGGTGCTGTCCACAAAGATGAACCCGCCTGTTTGCTTCACGATTCCATAGACGGTGGACAGGCCAAGCCCCGTGCCTTCGCCGGTGCGTTTTGTGGTGTAGAAAGGCTCGAACACTTTTTCGAGCTTGTCCGGCGCGATGCCGACCCCATCATCCTTGACCTGCACCACCACGTAAGCCCCTTCGGGCACCCGCGCGCGCCCGTGCTGCATCGGTTTGTGCAGAACACGCTCAGAGGTTTCGATCCGGATTGTGCCGCCCTTCGTCATGGCGTCACGGGCGTTGACGACCAAATTCAGGATCACCTGTTCCAACTGCCGCTTGTCGGCGCGAATGGGCGGCAGACCCGAGGCCTGGCGCAGATCAAGTGCCGTTTTTTCGCCGACCAGACGATTGAGCAGATGTGTCAAGTCCGACAGGATATCGCGCAATTCCAACCGTTCAGGCCGTAGCGTCTGCTTGCGTGAAAAGGCCAGCAGTTGCCCGACAAGCGCTGCTGCGCGATTCGCGTTCTGATGGATCTGAACAAGGTCGCCATAATCTGGGTCGCCTTGATCGTGCCTGAGCAGCAACAGGTCGCAATGCCCTGATATTGCAGTCAAAAGATTGTTGAAGTCATGCGCCACGCCGCCTGCGAGCTGGCCAATTGCCTGCATTTTCTGACTTTGAACAAACTGGGCTTCGAGGCTCTTGAGTTCGGTTGCGTCGTTCAGCACCGCCACAAGAAGTACTTCGCCATCTTCGACAACCCGCGCCAGCGTGACCTGAACAAAAACCTCTTTGTCCGGGCGCGTCAGTCTGAGGAATTCCGACCGCCCCAGCCCCTTGCCCGAGGCGGCATCGGCCAGCCAATCCGGGATCGCCCGTCCCAGCCCTTCCATCAGGTCGGCAAGGCTGTGAGTGCTTCCGTCATCAGCATGCAGCAAGTCGCGGGCGCAGCGGTTGGCTTTGCTGATCTCGCCGCGCGGCGTCACTTTGAGCAGCGGCACTGGCAAAGCCTCGAACCCCATGTCGTCAGGCGCTGTATCCGAGGGCTGTATGTTGGGCACAAACACCACTTCTTCGCGCCCCAAGCCTGCGGGATGCACGTTGATCGTGAACTCCTGCGCCTCACCGTGGGACCGCACGCGGTGGGTTTGACCCGGCCGCAAGGGTGGATCGGTGATCAGATCTTCGACAACCCGCACGCGGCCGCCCGCAAGGTCCCGTGCCGCAGCGTTCATCCAGAGAACCGTGCCACCGCGCCCGACGGTCATGCTGGGATAAGTGATCTTGGTTGCGGTCATCGGGTCGTCCCGCGCAAGCACCAGTTCGAGCCGCCACATCAGTGCTGTCGGGCCAAGTTGATGTGCGACGAGCCTGAGGTGCCGATCCTTCAGGACGATTTTTTCAGAACCGATCCCCTCGACCAAAGCGGCGCTTTGCACGCGATGGATGAGACCTGATGGATCGACAACGTGTTCACCCACGATGTCGCGCAGCATCCGTTCCGGGGCGATCTTGAAGGTTCGTGATGCGACCCTGTTGGCCTGCAATATCGTTCCTTGCAGATCGGTGACGAGGCAGGGCGTTATGTCATGTTCGACCAGCAACGCCATGTGTTTCAGAGATTTTGCCGTAGACCACATTCGGATTTTCTGGTGTACGACCAGAACGAGACACGCCAATCCGAACGCCGCTGCGGTGGCTGAAAGTCCGGCGCGGACAAGGTCGTCAGGCGCGATGATCGCCAGACCAGCGCTGCCCAGAGCACTGGCCAACAGCCATGCAGCGGCGGGCCATGCAAGTCGGGATGCGGGTACAAAGCGGTCGTATACGGTCATCGACAAAGCCCCAAGCACAAAGGTTCCCTGTCTTTAGACCGCATGAAACTTAAGCGACACTTAACGGGAATGCACGCTATAGTTGTATTTTGGAGTCAGGTTTTTGTCAACGTTGCAACGAAGAAGCCGTCACCGCCCTGAGACAAGTCAAATCGCTGTTGCATTGCGACGCGCCATTCGGAGTGGCGGGACAGAAAACCGTCGATCTGCGCCTCGTTTTCGCAGGTGAGCACAGAACATGTCGCATAGGCCAGCGTGCCACCGGGGCGGACAAGTCCGGCGACCTGATCAAGGATCTTTGCCTGAATTCCTGTCAGTTCGTCCAAACGCTCGGGGGTGAGCCGCCATTTGCCTTCGGGTGACCGCCGCCACGATCCGCTGCCGGAACAGGGAACATCACAGAGAACAAGGTCATAGGTTCCCTTGGGCCGGTCGACCCGCGTCACGGTGGCCCCGGCACGCTCGGCTCGGTCCGGCAGGTCCGACATCCGGCGTGGGTCAGCATCATGCGCATCGACCGGTCCACGCAGGCGCGCGGCCAAGGCGAGTGTTTTGCCGCCTCCTCCGGCGCAAAAGTCGAGGCAGCGCATCCCTTCCGTCAAAGGCAAGGCGTCAACCACGGCCTGGCTTGCCACATCCTGAAGTTCGACCCATCCGGTCCGAAAGGCTTCGGTCTGCGACAGGCGCCGCGCGCCCTCGATCACTTCGAGCGCGGTTTCGGACAGCGGGTGCGGCACGGTTTCGATCCCGTCTTCAAGCAGCGCGGCCTGTGCGGAGGCAAGGTCGGTTTTCAGCAGGTTGACCCGGACAAACACAGACGCGCGATGGCGCAGGGTTTCGGCTGTTGCATCAGCTTTGTCGGACAAGCTGCTGAGAAATCGTTCATAAACCCAATCGGGAAGGTCCAGTGCTTCGGCTCCGATTGGCGGATGGCCAGCCTCGCGCTCTTTCTCTGACAAGGGGCTCAGCGCATAACCGTCGCCGATAAACACCGCGTCCGGATCTTCACCGATTTGCCGCAGCCTGCCAAGGACACGCGCGCGGCCGGTTTCGCCGCCACCAAGTGCCGCAGTGCTGCGCCAGCAGCGCAGAATGTCATAGACATGATCGCGAATGGCCGCACGATCCTTGGAGCCCGCAAAGCGCGACTTGCGCGCCCATGTGGTCAGCGCCTTTTCCGCCGGATCTCCGGCAGCGATCTGATCAAGGATGCTCGCAGCGGCAGCCCATCGTGCAGCGGGAGTCATTCGCGTGCGTCAGTCCGCTCAGGCCAGCCGGTAATTCGGCGACTCGCGCGTGATCTGAACGTCATGCACATGGCTTTCCTTAAGACCGGCCCCTGTGATCTTGACGAACTGGCAGTTGTTTCGCATCTCGTCGATGGTCGCACAACCGGTATAGCCCATGGCCGCCCGCAACCCGCCCACCAACTGGTGCAGCACCGCGCTGGCCGAGCCTTTGTAGGGCACCTGCCCTTCGATGCCTTCGGGCACCAGCTTGTCACTGGCGGCGTCCTTCTGGAAATAGCGATCCGCCGATCCACGCGCCATGGCGCCGATGGAGCCCATGCCGCGATAGGCTTTGAAGCTGCGACCCTGGTAGAGGATGACCTCGCCGGGGACTCGTCCGTACCTGCAATCATGCTTCCCACCATGGCGCACGAGGCACCTGCCGCGATGGCCTTGGCGAAATCGCCCGAGAACTTGATGCCCCCATCGGCGATAACCGGAATGTCGCCTGCAGCGCGCGCGCAATCCATGATCGCGGTCAGCTGCGGCACACCCACGCCTGCCACCATGCGGGTGGTGCAGATCGACCCCGGTCCGATGCCGACCTTGACCGCATCGGCCCCTGCATCGATCAGGGCGCGGGTCGCCTCGGCTGTCGCCACGTTGCCAGCGATCACCTGCACTTCGTTCGACAGGGTCTTGGCGCGGGTGACCGCCTCCAGGACGCCGCGAGAGTGACCATGCGCCGTGTCGATCACCACGATATCCACGCCTGCGGCCACCAGCGCCTCTGTCCGCTCGAACCCGGCATCCCCGACAGAGGTGGCGGCCGCCACACGCAACCGGCCCAGTTCATCCTTGCAGGCAGTCGGGTTCAGCACCGCCTGCTGCGTATCCTTCAGGGTCAGCAGCCCGGTCAGCTTGTCATTGCCATCCACCACCAGCAGCTTTTCGATGCGGCGCGATTTCATCAGGCTGATCGCCTCGTCGCGGTCGGCAGGTTCGCGCAGGATCGCCAGGTCCTTGGAGGTCATCATCACGCTGACCGGCGTGTCGTCCGAGGTGGCAAAGCGCATGTCGCGGTTAGTGACGATGCCCACCACGCGGCCCTGCTCATCCACCACCGGGAAGCCTGTGAAATTGTACCGCTCGATCAACGCTTTGGCATCCGCCAGCGTCTGATTGGCGCGCAGGGTCACGGGGCTGTAGACGATGCCGCTCTCGAACCGTTTGACCCGCCGCACCTCGCGCGCCTGCTGTTCGACGCTGAGGTTCTTGTGGATCACCCCCATGCCGCCGGCCTGTGCCATGGTGATGGCCATGCGGCCTTCGGTCACCGTGTCCATGGCGGAGCTCAGCAGCGGGATGTTCAGCGCGATGCGTTTCGTCACCCAGGTGCGGGTGTCGGCGGTGGACGGAAGAACCTCTGACGCCCCCGGCACCAGCAGAACATCATCAAAGGTGAGAGCCTCGCGAATCTCCATCGGAATCCCTTTCCACGGACAGCATCGTTAGGCACGTCCCTATTGCATGGGTTGCCCTTGGGGGAAAGCCCCAATCCGCTCTTTACGGCGGCAAAGCGGTGCCGCAGTCTGGCGTTGGATCAACTGGAGTGACACCCATGGCACATGGATACGAGGCGGGACGCCTGAACCTGCCCTTTACAGGCATCTGTACCTTTGCCCGCAGCCCGTACCAGCCGGACTGGGGCAAGATTGACGCCGATGTGGCGATCCTTGGCGCGCCCTTTGATGCAGGCACCCAATGGCGCGCGGGTGCCCGGTTCGGCCCGCGCGGCGTGCGTGAGGCATCGACGCTGTTCAGCTTTGGCCATGCCGGGGCCTATGATCACGAAGACGACGTGACCTATCTGGCCGACACGCGGATTATCGATCTGGGCGATGCAGACATTGTCCATACCGACACTGTGCAAAGCCACGCCAATATCCGCAAAAGTGTCGAGGCGATCCGCAAGGCGGGCGCTTTGCCCGTGGTGATCGGTGGAGACCATTCGATCAACATTCCCTGTATCGATGCGTTCGAGGGCGCGGATCCGCTCCACATCCTGCAGATCGACGCCCATCTGGATTTCGTCGACGAACGCCACGGCGTGCGCAACGGCCACGGCAACCCGATGCGCCGCGCCTCTGAAAAGGCGTGGGTTTCGGGTATGACGCAGGTCGGCATCCGCAATGTCAGCTCTACCGCGCGCGAGGGCTATGAGGATGCCCGCGCGCGCGGGTCGGACATCCTGTCGGTGCGGCAGGCCCGCAAGCTTGGCCCCGAAGGTGTGGCAAGCCGCCTGCCCCAAGGTGCGCCGGTTTATATCACCATCGACATCGACGCTTTCTGCCCGTCGATTGCACCCGGCACGGGCACCCCGAGCCATGGTGGGTTCCTCTATTACGACGTGCTCGAACTGCTGCAACAGGTGGCTCGCAAGCACGAGATCGTTGGGATCGATCTTGTCGAAGTGGCCCCAGATTACGACCCGACAGGATCGACCTCGATCCTCGCCGCTCAGGTTTTGATGAACCTTCTCGGCTTTGTCTTTCACGCGCGAGGGCAGCGCGGCGGATAAGCCCAAACGACGGGTTTCCGCCGACCCATCACAGCCCTGTTGCACTTGTTGGGTCGGCTGCGTTCACTTGGAAAAAACCGACTCGGCAGGCACACCATGACCAAACCGCTCGCAGGCATCACGATCCTCGACCTCACCCATGTGCTGGCCGGACCATTCTGTTCCATGACGCTGGCCGATCTGGGCGCGCATGTGATCAAGGTGGAACGACCGGGCGCAGGCGACGACACGCGCGCCTTTCCGCCCTTTGCCAAAGGCAAATCCGCCTATTTTGCGGCCATCAATCACGGCAAGAAATCCATCGCGCTGGACCTCAAGAAGGAGGAGGATCGCGCGATTTTCGAACGGCTCTTGCCGCGTGCCGATGTCATCCTTGAAAACTACCGCCCCGGCGTGATGGAGCGGCTGGGTTATGGATGGGACGACCTGCATGCCGAGTACCCGCGCCTAATCTACGGCGCGGTGTCCGGCTTCGGCCATACCGGGCCCGAGGCCAAACGTCCCGCCTATGACATGGTTGTGCAGGCACGCGGCGGGGTCATGTCGATCACCGGCGAAAAGGGGCGCGAGCCTGTGCGGGTGGGTGCCTCCATCGGCGATATCGTGGCGGGCATGTACCTGAGCCAAGGTGTGCTCGCCGCGCTGATGGACCGTGAACGCAGCGGTGTTGGTCGCAAGGTGGACGTGTCGATGCTGGACGCCCAACTTGCGATCCTCGAACACGCCATCGCCATCACCTCGGTTACCGGAACGCCTCCCGTGCCGACAGGGGCGCGGCATCCGTCGATCGCGCCGTTTGAGACCTTCCATGCCTCGGACGGTCTGTTCGTGATCGCAGCCGGGAACGACGTGCTGTTCGAAAAGCTCTGCGTCGCGCTGAACCTGCCTTTGTCTGACGATCCGCGCTTTGCAACCAATCCGGCGCGGGTGGAAAATGCCCGCCTTCTCAAGCGGTTGATCGAGGCGGTGACCCTTGACAAGACTCGCGCTCATTGGATCGCCAAACTGGGCGCAGCGGGCATCCCAAGCGGTCCGATCCAGGACGTGGCGCAAGTGATGCGCGATCCGCAGATCCTCGCCCGCAATATGGTGGTGGACGTGCTTGACCGCAATGGACGCCCTGCCTTCAAGGCAGCAGGCAACCCGATCAAGATGTCTGGCCTTGGCGATCCGACGGTGCGCCCCGCTGCTCCCGATCTCGACGGAGACCGGGGTGAGATCCTGCGCTGGCTTGAGGGCAAGGACTAGGCGCGTTCAAACGTGCTTGCACGCCACCGGACGCAGGCTTTCTAAGTCTTTAACGCCTCTGCGTCACCTTCTGCCGCACAAAAGCTTTTGAGCGGGAAGGGTCACTCCCATGCCGCGACACCAGAACTGACATTGCTCTCGAACGCCCCGGTGCGGGGACGACCATGAGAGACCGGTCACACTAGGCCCCGTCACCGGGGTACAGGTCCAAAGCCACGGCTTTGTTAGCACGAGAGAACGGTCAGGCCCAAGGGGCGGCGCCGCTTCCACTCAGGACAGATGATCCAGACGCCCTGCCCGGCCCTGCCGCGGCGGGGTCGTCCTGCGCGCTATTTGTACTGCCCGGCGGTGATGAACTCGCCAAACGCCTCGCACCAGACCACAACCGTGTTGTAGTCTGCCACGTCGACACCTTCCGGTACTGCAAGCAAAAAGCCCGAAAAGGATTTCACATCCCCGATCAGCACCGCCTCGGCCTTGATCGGCTCGAACGCGTCCTCGTGGTCGACGAATTCCTTGGTCAGGTAGAGCTTGTAATCCGGTCCCGGCGCCAGCTTGCCCTCATGCACGATCTCTTCGGGAGTGACGCTGATCATGCCCTCGTCCCAGTGCAGGAAATCGCTGCCGCGCAGATCGCGTGTCAACTCAACCGAATACAGCGCGCGGGACGCTTTTTCCTCAAGCATACCGGCATCCGGCGCAGGCGCGGCGGTCAGGATCGGCAGGATGTAGATGCCAAGCGCGAGACCGGCGACAAACGCCGCGCCATGGGTGATGAGACGGAACAGGTTACGCATGGGACACTCCATCACAAAGTCGTCTTCACTCTTGCACCGGGCGTCCAAGCCGGTCAACGCCGCATCCCATGCCGCTCTGCATAAACATTATGACGCAATTCACCTTTTTCCCACCGCGCGGAACGCTATGGTCCCGGTCAACAAAGGCCAGAGAGAATCCCATGTCCCAACAAGACCCGCTCGTCGTCTTCACCCCCTCCGGCAAACGCGGCCGGTTCCCTGTCGGCACCCCGGTGCTGACGGCCGCACGGCAATTGGGCGTGGATCTCAACTCCGTCTGCGGCGGGCGCGGCATCTGTTCAAAATGCCAGATCACGCCCGGCTATGGCGAATTCTCCAAACATGGCGTCACCGCAAAAGAGGGCGCTTTGTCCGACTGGAACGCGGTTGAGGCGCGGTATGACGAAAAGCGCGGGCTGAAGCCGGGGCGTCGTCTGGGTTGTCAGGCCAAGGTTCAGGGCGACATCGTGATCGACGTGCCGCCCGAATCCCAGGTCCACCGTCAGGTTGTCCGCAAGGCCGCCAGCGCGCGGGTGATCGAAATGGACCCGGCCACCCGGCTTTACTACATCGAGGTCGATGAGCCCGACATGCACACCCCCACCGGTGATCTGGAGCGCGTCGCCCGTGCGCTCAAGGACCAGTGGGAGATCGCACAGATCACTTGCGCCTTCCCGGTGCTGTCCCGCCTGCAACCCGTTCTGCGCAAAGGCAAATGGGCGATCACCGTGGCACTCCACAAGACAACCAAAGACGCCACGCCGCAGATCATCGCCGCATGGCCGGGGCTGCACGAAGGCGGCCTCTACGGCCTTGCCATCGACCTTGGCTCCACCACCGTCGCGGCGCATCTGACCAATCTCGACACAGGCGAAGTCGTGGCCTCATCGGGTATCATGAACCCGCAGATCCGCTTTGGCGAAGACCTGATGAGCCGCGTTTCCTACGCCATGATGAACCCCGGCGGCGATGCCGAGATGACCCGCGCGGTGCGCGAGGCGATCAACACGCTGGCCGAGGAAATCGCCAAAGAGGCGCAGATTGACCCCTCTCTCATTCTGGAAACCGTGTTCGTCTGCAACCCCGTGATGCACCACCTGCTCCTCGGCATCGACCCGGTAGAACTGGGTCAGGCGCCCTTTGCGCTCGCCACATCGAACCACCTCAACCTGACCGCCCGCGATCTCGACCTCACCACCCTGCCCGCTAGTGCCCAGATCCACCTGCTGCCCTGCATCGCGGGCCATGTGGGGGCGGATGCCGCCGCTGTGGCGCTGTCGGAACAGCCTGGCAAATCTGACGATCTCGTGCTGATCGTCGATGTGGGCACCAATGCCGAGATCCTCTTGGGCAACACCACCCGCGTGCTCGCCTGTTCCTCGCCCACCGGCCCCGCCTTCGAGGGTGCGCAGATCTCATCCGGCCAGCGTGCCGCGCCCGGTGCGATCGAGGCGATCCGCATTGACCCCGTCACCAAGGAACCACGCTTCCGCGTGATCGGCTGTGACAAGTGGTCGGACGAGGACGGCTTCTGGGACGAGACCGCCGCCACCGGCATCACCGGCATCTGCGGCTCTGGCATCATCGAGGCGGTGGCCGAGTTGCGCATTGCGGGGCTGCTCGACCCCTCGGGCCTGATCGGATCGGCGGCGCAGACCGGGACCGACCGCTGCTTTGCCGAAGGCCGCACCAACGCCTACCTGATCCACGACGCCACGGCCGAGGGCGGCCCGCGCATCACCGTCACCCAAGGCGACATCCGCGCGATCCAGCTGGCCAAATCCGCGCTCTACGCGGGCGCGAGGTTGTTGATGGACGAGATGGGCGTGGACGTGGTGGACCGCGTAGTGCTGGCAGGCGCGTTCGGGGCGCATATCAGCGCCAAACATGCGATGGTGCTCGGGATGATCCCGGACGTGCCGCTAGACAAGGTATCAAGCGCGGGCAACGCCGCTGGCACCGGGGCGCGCATCGCGCTCTGCAATCTGGCCGCGCGGGCCGAGATCGAACGCACCGTGCGCCAGATCACCAAGGTCGAAACCGCCATCGAGCCGCGCTTTCAGGAACATTTCGTCGCCGCCAACGCCATCCCCCACGCCACCGACCCGTTCCCGGAACTGGGCAAGGTGGTGACTCTGCCCGTCGTCGGGTTCAACACGCAGGGGGATGGGAGTGACGGCGGTCGGGTGCGGCGGCGGAAGCGGGGGTGAAGGGGAAGCCTCGCTGTAGGGTGCGTGATTTCACGCACCTTGTAGGAATGTAAGATGATGGTGCGTGCGAGCACGCACCCTACCAGACCTCTACGCCAGACATTCGAAACCCCGCCGTCGCGCAGCGGCGGCGACGCGTCCGCCCGCCCCATGGCGGGCGCGTTCCGCGCCCACCCGGTCGGACGCTTGCTCTGTGATCCAATGTGGTGACATGGCGTATGGTGCGTGATTTCACGCAAAATACACTTGCTAAAATACCTGCGCTCCGGCGGACAGCAAGCGCTGTTGAGGAAAGCCTGCGCGTGCCGCTCCCATGATACCAGGGGGCTGGAACGTCGCTGACACGTGGGTCAACCGACGTCCACCTTCCAGAAAGAGGCAGGTAATCGCACCGTTTGCAGAACCATGGCCGCTATCGAATGTGACGCCAGCGAAAGTGACAAGTGCGTAAGTCCCGTCAATGTCACTGAAGAATGATGGATCGCCCAAGGAGATAGAGGTCAGTTTATCAAATCGGCTCACAAGTGCTGTCTCGAATTGGTCAAGGCACGCTTGGCGCTGTGAGTTAAAGGGTTCGTTAAAAAATGCATCTGGCTGTTTGATTTCGAATGCACTGACAGCCACTGGTGACAATGACCAAAGCAAACTTGCCATGATTATGCGTTTCAACATGAGTTTTCCCATTTCATCAAAAAAAACGATATGACACGCAACCTATGCGCGACCACCGCCTTAATCTGGTGAAATAGATTCATTGAGGCGAGAATGAGAAATTTCAGAGCTTCGCTTTGATTTCACGCATCACCCCAACGAAAAAGGTGCGCACCGAAGCACGCACCCCAATCTCATGCCGACGCCATCAGCAGCGTTTTGCCGCGCCACTCCGGGTCGTCCACCGCCTGCGCCAGCACATAGGCCACGTCGCCCCGGGCGGCCTCGCCCTGCACGTCTACGGCATCCCCAAAGACGATGTCGCGCGACCCGTCCTCATCGGTCAGCGCCACGGGCCGCAGGATGGCAAAGTCCAGCCCTGACGCCTTGAGGTGTTCGTCCGCCTCGTGTTTGGCCATCAGGTAATGCCCCAGCTTGCTGTCGGGGTCCGGGTCGCCCGCGCCCACGGTGCTGAGCATGACAAACCGCGAAACGCCCGCGTCCTTGGCCAGATCGACCAGCCGCTTTGCGCCGTCTCGGTCAACCTTGTCGGTCATTTCCGGCCCGGTGCTGCTGCCCGACCCGGCGGCAAAGACCACCACGTCGCAGCCATCACAGACGCCCGGTTGCAGGTCGGTCAGATCGCCATGGCGCGTCTCGGTGCCATTGGGCAGATCCGAGGTGTCAGAGCTGTCGCGCACCAGCGCAATCGGGTGGTGGCCATTGGCCAAGAGGGTTTGGGTCAGGCGCAGGCCTGTTTTGCCGGTGGCTCCGGCTACTAGAATATTCATGATATGTCCTTTCAGATCGGAGGGGTCGGTTCAGGGACGGAAGATCGCCTTGATGTTCACGAACTCCCTCATCCCGAACCCGCCATGTTCGCGGCCGTAGCCTGAGTCCTTGACACCGCCGAACGGCATGTTCGGATCCGCCGCGCCAAAGCTGTTGATCCGCACCATGCCGGTGTCAAAGTGATCGCGGGCGAGTTTCATCGCGTGCTCTTCGTCCTGGCAGAAGATGCCGCCGCCCAAGCCGTAGCGGCTGTCATTGGCGATGCGCATCGCGTCCTCATCATCCTTGGCGCGGATGACGGCGGCCACGGGGCCGAAGATTTCGTCGTCATAGGCGGGCATCCCCGGCGAGACATCGGCGAGGACGGTCGCTGGGTAGTAATGCCCTGTGTCGTCTTTCGGATCGCCACCGCAGAGCAGCTTCGCGCCCTTGGTGACGCTTTTCGTCACTTGCTCTTTCACGGTATCGAACTGGTCCTTGCTGGAGAGCGGTCCAAGCTGCGTGTTCTCATCCATCGGATCGCCCATCTTGATCGCCTTCATCTGTTCGACAAAGGCATCGACGAAGGCGTCATAGACAGCGTCCGTCACGACAAAGCGCTTGGCCGAGACACAGGTCTCGCCGTTGTTGAAGAGCCGCCCCATGACGCTGGTCTTGACCGCCAATTCGACGTCGGCCTTCTCCAGCACAAGGTAGGCGTCGTTCGACCCCAGTTCGAGAACCGTCTTCTTGAGATGCTTGCTCGCCAGTGCGCCGATATGGCGACCCGCGCCATCGCTGCCGGTCATGGTCACACCGCGCACCAGCTTGTGGGCGATCAGATCGTCCGACGTGTCGTGGGCGATGATCACCACCTGGAACAGATCCTCGGGCAGACCCGCCTCGATACAGATCTCGCGCAGTTTCAGCCCGCTGCCCGTGCAGATTGACGCGTGTTTCAACACGACGCCATTGCCCGCCATCAGGTTCGCCGCCAGCACGCGCACCGGCTGGTAGAGCGGAAAATTCCACGGCTGGATGGAGTAGATCACGCCGATGGGCTGATAGGTGACAAGCCCTGTTTTTTCGCCCCCGGAATGGGTGCGGGTCTCGTCGGCCAGTTCGGCCGGCCCATGTTCGGCGGTGTATTCGAAGATCTGCGCACAGAGCTCCACCTCGGACTTGCTGTCCCGGTAAAGCTTGCCGACCTCGCGGGTCATCAGCTTGGCCAGGTCATCGGCATTGCTGCGCAGCGCCTTGGCGATCTTCGTCAGGTACGGCGCGCGCTCCTGATGTGTCTTGCTGCGCCAGTCGAGGAACGCGGCATGACAGGCCTCGACCTTGGCCACCGCGCTGTCCCTGTCCATCACCTCGTATGTGGCAATGGGGGTTTCGGTGGCTGGGTTGATGGTTTCCATCTTCGACATGCTGACCTCGATTGTGTTTATGGGTTTCGTTGGTCAGGCAACGCGCGATGTGCCGGATCGTTCCCTCGGACATGGCAATCATGCGGAGCGATCTTGACGCGGATCAGCCCGCGGCGTATCCCGTCGCTCCAGAGCGCGGGTATGGTGAAAAGGTATCACGCGAGCTTCCCAAGCTTACGTTGCGGGTTCGATTCCCGCTACCCGCTCCACTCCTTCCACACCTGTCCCGCTCCGCTTTAATGGATTGACCGCGTCCGGTTCTGTGCCATCCTGTCTGCATTTCCGATCAGATTTTTTGAAAGTGCAGATATGGCTGGCCCCGTTTTCCACCGCCCCCTTCGCCACGGTCCACCTTGGCTGTGCCGCCTGTGTCGGCGTCCGCTTGCGGAAGATGCTGAGGACATCTGTGACAACGTAAATTGCCGGACCCGCCACAAGATCGAGGTCACAGCCGCGATTGCCCGCAAACGAGATCAGAAAGAGGCCGAGTTGCGCGCGATTTCGCACCGCCGCACCCGCCGTGTTCTTCGGGACGCAGCAAGAAAGATCGGTGTGCCCCATCTGGGACGCATCGCACATGGCCTCGCGCCCTATATCGACCTGCCACAGGTGCCATTGCCCGACGCGCGCCGCGCCGCCTTCGAGGCGCATCTGCGTTCCATTGTCGAGTCCAGCTTTGCCAAAGCTGACGGCGTCTCAACCCACCCGGAACCACCCGAGAATGATCCGGGTTACGTCACCCGGTTGAAGCAGGAAAACGAGGAACCCGTCGTTCTGAATGCCGCCTGCATCGCGTGCCAGGGGGATTGTTGCCTCTTGGGTGGTGACCGGCACGCCTTCCTGACGGAGGGAACCATCACCTGTCAGCGCTGGAAAGACCCGGAGGTGACGCCGGAAGCGCTTGTGCAGGCATACCTGTCTCGCATTCCGGCGATTTCGACCACCGGCAGTTGCGTGTATCACGGACCGCAAGGCTGCACGTTGGACCGCCCGCTGCGCGCTGACATTTGCAACAGCTTCCAATGCCGGTTCAGACGCGAATTGGCAGAAGCCGTGGATCGGCGGCCCGGTACGGGCGCCTTGGTCGCCGGGCTGTCCCGGAACCATGTCACCGACCCTTCGGCAGGAGCGCCCTATCTCCGGGTTGTCTCGATATCACCCGAGAATGAGGTGACAATCCACGACGACCTCGAGCTGCCAGCGCTGCGCAAGGGCATGTCAGATGGTTAGGCGGCGATCCACGCGTCACACGATCGACAGCGCATCGCCAATGCCGACCAGCTCGATCAGGAACTGCCCGCTGCCGTCGATGCCCGACGCGACCTCGGACGTCTGGTCCGCTGCGGCAATCGCGGCTGCAACACTTTGGCCGGACCCGTCGTAAAGGGCCATGATACCTGAGGCAGCGGCCACATCGCTCAGACCAAGTTGCGTTGCGACGTAAAGCCCGATGTCGATCTTCCCGTCAAGATAGGCCCGGTCTGCCACCTGTTGGGCAAGGAACTCGGGCGTTGCGTCTTCGGGTGGGGCCGCGCGCGCGCCTTCCAGAACGCGCAATACGAAGTCGCCGCGCCCCACACCACCCGATTGCAAGGCATTGGCCCAGAAATTCACGCCTGCATCATCGCCGGCGCGGCCAAGTGTGTTCTGGTACACGGACGAGACGAATTCGAACAATTGCGCGTCGAGTGGGAAAACATCCAGTCCTTCTTCGGACATGGCGAATGCATCCGAAATCCGGTCCAGCGTTGTGCCGTTTGCCAAGGCATCTGCCCAGAAAAGCAATCCCAACGCATCGGGGGCGCGGTTGAAATAGCTGACATAGACTTCGGTCAGGCTGCGAAACTGGTCGCCTGTCAGGGTCACGCCATCGTCAAAGCGCGTCAGGTCAAAGCGGCCATCGCTGAAATCAAGAAACTCGACCCCGCGCAGGGTGTCGGTGCCGTCCACACCGCTGCGGTCCGTCAGGGTGATCTCATCGCCAATGGTCAACGTGTAGAGGTTCTGCGCGCCCTGCAGGATCGCGATGTCCAGCCCGTCGCCTCCCGAAAGCATGTCGTTGCCGCCCTCCCCGGTGAGGCTGTCGGGGCCGGCAGTGCCCATCAGATCATCGTCGCGCGCCGAACCGGGGACGACATTGCCAGCCATCGCGGTCAGATCGAACCCGGCCGCAGCAGCGGCCCGAACGACATATTCGGCAATTGCGGCATGGCCTGCGCCGGTCGGGTGGATGCCGTCGACACTGAAATAGCTTTGATCCGCGGGATCTGCGCCATCCGTGAAGATGTCACTGGTCACATTCGTGAACCCGTATTGCGCGGGATTGTCTTCGAGATCGTCGATGAAGTCTGCGATATCAATAAAAAGCGATGTCTGCCCGTCCACCGCGCCCACGCCGTCTGCGTAATCCTGAAGGGCGTCATTATACGTCTTCGTCAGGCTGTTCCAAAGACTGGCCAGCAACGACCCCGCTGGCGCCTCGGCCCCGAGGAACGCACCGCCGATGGTGGGTTGTCCGAGGAAGACAAAATTGCGTGCGCCCACGGCCGCCAGTGTGTCGACGGCGGTTTCGATATTGTCGATGATCGACTCGTCCAGATTCAGGATGTCGAAGATGTCCGAAATCGTGGCGTCCGCGAAGCTCAGGAAATCGTTGCCGCCGATCCAGATCACGAACACATCCTGATCGTCCGGGGCCGGGATGTCGCCCGAAGCCACCAAGGCTGCAAACCCTTCGGCCTGTTGAACCGCCCCCGGAAGCAACGGATCGTCGGTCGAAGACGATACCGCGCCGGAATGCGCAAAATTGATACCGTTCAGCGCTGAGCCGCTGAGGTAGCCCTGAAAGTTGGGTGCCTGGCTGATCGACATGGCCGCAGGCGCGATGGCCAGATCATTGCGGATATATTCGTGCCAGACCGGCCCGTTCGAGGCACGCCCCGCGAAAAACAGGTCAATCGGTTCGTCCTGCACCTGAACCGCGCGGGCCCCATCGTCAGAAAGGCTGTCGCCGAAGATGTAAAGCTGACCGGTTCGCATGTTTCAGTCCCCACCGTTTGCGTACGGAAAATTTTGGCGGCTTGCCGGAACAGGTGCTGCGATGCAGCGTGGCATGCTACAGGCTATTTGAGACGAGATTTTTCCGCCAGAGACAAAGCTCCCAAGAATAGTCAAAAGTCGCCGGGTCATCGAATGTCCATTGTCCGTGCAAGGGGTCCATGGCGGCGACAATATTGTCATCCGTTCCCCAGACACAAACGGCATGAACCGACGTTTTCCATGTCCGTTTCCGATACATGTAAATGACGTGGCTTGTCTTTAGACGCGGCAGCATCGACGCGTTGGAGGCGAGGTTGCTTCCGTGGAACCATTGCAAATTCAAACGGTTCGCAAGCCATTTGATAGATTTGTCTCCGCCCTTGAGCGCGCCATTCCACGCACTCATGCCGGCGGCTTTCGCCTCATCCATCAGTTCGACCAGGGTTACGTGATCCTGGCCTATTGTCTTTTCCGTATAGGCCTCGGCTGCAGCTGCCCAACATGTCGACTGATCCTGTACCAGCCGCGTCGGGCTTTCACGATAAAATGCGGGCATAGAAGTCGTCCTTTCGAAAATGACTTTCGATAGGGCGACGCCTGTCATGCCTCGAATTGATTTATAGAAACGTTTAGAGATGCTGGATTGTCCCGCGATGGCAGCTTTCGGTCAAGGGCGGCTGCACCCTTGGCTGAAAAAATTGACTGCGACCGCGCGGTGGATTGGGATTACGCTTTCGTCTTCGCTTCGGCGTCTTTCACTTTCTTGGCCAGATCCTGAGCAATGGCGAAGGCACCCTTGATCTTGTCGCTGTCCTTGGCCCAGTCGCGGCGGACGATGATCTTGTTGTCCTTGACCTTGGCAAGACCTTTCTGGTCCTGGATGAACTCCACCAGCCCCTGAGGCGACGCGAACTTGTTGTTGTGAAACTGGATCGTGACCCCCTTCGGCCCGCCGTCGAGTTTCGCGATCCCGGCCCGTTTGCACATCGCCTTGATCCGCACGATCAGAAGCAGCGTGTTCACCTCGCGCGGGAGCTTGCCGAAGCGGTCGATCAGCTCGGCGGCAAAGCCCTCCAGCTCCACCTTGCTGTGCAGCGACGACAGGCGACGGTAGAGACCCAGACGCACATCGAGATCCGGCACATACTCTTCCGGGATCAGCACCGGCACGCCAAGATTGATCTGCGGCGCCCATTGGTCGTCGGTCTCGGTCAGGCCTTCCATTTCGCCCGAGCGGATCTTGGCGATCGCCTCTTCCAGCATCTGCTGGTACAACTCGTAGCCCACATCGCGCATCTGGCCGGATTGTTCCTCGCCCAGAAGGTTGCCCGCACCCCGGATGTCGAGATCCTGCGATGCCAGAGTGAACCCCGCCCCCAGCGTGTCGAGCGACCCCAGAACCCGCAGGCGCTTTTCGGCGGCAGGGGTCAGTTTGGCGCGGGGTTTTGTCGTCAGATAGGCATAGGCGCGGGTCTTGGACCGGCCCACCCGGCCCCGGATCTGGTAGAGCTGGCTCAGCCCGAACATATCCGCGCGGTGGATGACCATCGTGTTCGCGGTCGGAATGTCGAGGCCCGATTCCACAATGGTGGTCGCCAGCAGAACGTCATACTTGCCGTCGTAAAACGCGTTCATGCGGGTGTCCAACTCGCCCGCCGCCATCTGACCATGGGCCACGACATAGGACACCTCGGGCACCTGCGTTTTCAGGAAGTCTTCGATCTCGGGCAGGTCACTGATGCGCGGCACGACGAAAAAGCTCTGGCCGCCGCGATAATGCTCGCGCAGCAGCCCTTCGCGGATCGTCACCGCGTCGAATTCGCTGACATAGGTGCGGATCGCCAGACGGTCGACCGGCGGTGTGCCGATGATCGACAGGTCACGCACGCCCGACAGCGACAATTGCAGCGTGCGCGGGATCGGCGTGGCGGTCAGCGTCAGCACGTGAATGTCCGAGCGCAACTGCTTCAGACGCTCCTTGTGCGCGACGCCGAAATGCTGCTCTTCGTCGATGATCAAGAGGCCGAGGTTCTTGAACTGGATGCCCTTGGCCAGAAGCGCATGTGTTCCGACCGCGATATCCACCGTGCCACGGGCAAGCCCGTCACGGGTTTCGTTGGCATCCTTGGCCGACACAAAGCGCGACAAGGGTCTGACTTCCAAAGGAAATCCCCTGAAGCGTTCGGCAAAACTCTTGTAGTGCTGGCGGGCCAGCAGCGTGGTCGGCGCGATCACCGCCACCTGAACGCCGGACATGGCGGCGACAAAGGCCGCGCGCATCGCGACCTCGGTCTTGCCGAAGCCCACATCGCCGCAGATCAGACGGTCCATCGGTTGGCCGGAATGCATATCCGCCATCACGTCTTCGATGGCGCGCAGCTGGTCGTCGGTTTCCTGATAGGGGAACCGGGCCGAGAACGCGTCCCACGCACCCGGCGGCGGGTCCATCACGGGGGCCTTGCGCAACGCACGCTCTGCCGCGACGCGGATCAGCCTGTCCGCCATTTCGCGGATGCGTTCTTTCAGGCGGGCCTTCTTGGCCTGCCACGCACCACCACCCAGCTTGTCCAGCAGGCCTTCCTCGTGACCGTAGCGGGACAACAGTTCGATGTTTTCGACCGGTAGATAAAGCTTTGAACTTTCGGCATATTCGAGCAGGAGGCATTCATGCGCGGCGCCTGCGGCCGTGATGACCTCCATCCCCAGATAGCGACCGATGCCGTGGTCTACGTGGACCACCAGATCGCCGGGAGACAGCGATTGGGTTTCGGTGAGGAAGTTCTCGGCCTTGCGGCGCTTCTTCGGGGACCGGATCAGGCGATCACCTAGAACGTCCTGCTCGGACACAACGGTGATCCGGGCCTCTTTGCCAGCCTCACTCCAAGGTGCTTCGAACCCCTGTTCCAACGGCCAGACCGCAAGGTGCAGACCGCGTTTGCCGACACGGGTCAGATCGTTGACATGAATCGTTTCGGCCAGCCCTTCGTCTTCGATCAGTCCGGACAGGCGTTCACGTGCGCCCTCGGAATAGGACGCTATAACAACAGGGCCATCCTGCATCTTCTTACGAACATGATCCGCCAAAGCGCTGAAAAGGCTGATGCTTTCCTGTTGACGCTCCGGTGCGAAATTGCGCCCGATGCGCCCGCCTGCATCCACCACGCCGGGGCCAGAGGCCTGCGCCAGCGGATGGAATTGCACAACCCGTCGGTCACCCAAAGCCGCGTTCCACGCGGCATCGTCAAGGTAAAGCTGTTCGGGCGACACCGGCTTGTAGACCGTGTCCATGCGCGACTTCTGCGCAAGCGCGGCTTTGCGGGTCTCGTACTGGTCCACAATCCCGTCCCACCGCGAGAGCCGTGCCGGCGTGATCTGATCGTCCTGTGTGACGGGAACACCGGGCAGGTAATCAAAGAGTGTTTCAAGACGCGCATGGAAAAACGGTAGCCAATGCTCCATCCCGGCCTGTTTGCGTCCCGCACTCACCGCCTCGTAGAGCGGATCGTCGGTCCCTGCCGCGCCAAATTCGATGCGATAGTTCTGGCGAAAGCGGGTGATCGCTGCTTCGTCCAGAATGACCTCCGACACCGGGGCCAGTTCCACCAGATCCAGCTTTTCTGTCGTGCGCTGCGTTGCCGGATCGAACCGGCGCGCCCCGTCCAGAACATCGCCAAACAGATCAAGCCGCACCGGCCCACCATCCCCTGGCGGGTAGATGTCAATTATGCCGCCTCGAATGGCATAATCGCCGGGTTCAAGAACGGTGGGTGCTTGGGAAAACCCCATCCGAACAAGGAAATTCCGCAGTGCCTCTTCGTTCACGCGATTGCCGACACGGGCGGTAAAGGCGGCCTCGCGCAGCACCTCGCGGGCGGGCAACCGCTGCGTGGCCGCACTCATGGTGGTGAGCAGCACATATTGCTGCGGCATCGCATGAGTGAGCGCCGCCAGAGTTGCCATGCGTGTGGCGGAAATGTCGGGGTTCGGCGACACCCGGTCATAGGGCAGACAATCCCAGCCAGGAAAGACAAAGACCGGCATTCCCGGCGCAAAAATCCGCAGCGCCTCGCGCATTTGCGCCAAACGACGGTCGTCGCGGGCGATGTGGCAGACCGCGCCGCCGTGTTTCTCGGCTTCGGCCAGAACCAGACGGGCGTCATAGCCTTCGGGCGCGCCGCCCATGGTGATGTGTTGGGATGTCTTCATAGCGCGCTCATGTGGCGCGGCACCGGCTCCGCGTCAACCGCCAAGAACGCCAACGCTGAGGTTCATGTACATGCCCCACATCGCGGTGACAAAGATCGACACCATGCCGATACCCTGAACGATCAGACGGTGGCGACCAAGGCGTTTGTAGACCGCGTCAAGGTCGTGATCCTTTTCGTGCAAGGCATGGGCTGTG
Source organism: Marivita sp. (assembly GCF_048006345.1). Classification (GTDB taxonomy): domain Bacteria; phylum Pseudomonadota; class Alphaproteobacteria; order Rhodobacterales; family Rhodobacteraceae; genus Marivita. The sequence goes on from NZ_CP180351.1 coordinate 1,204,786, forward strand.
TAGACGCTCAGAAGGCTGACCAGCGACATGGGGAACCCGAGAAGAAACAGGGCCTGTGCGATCTCGACCCAGTAGACCCAGCCCAACACGGCAAAGCCGGTCAGGAAGAAGGTGCCCGAGGCAATCACCCAAAGCCCGGCTTCGTCTGCGATGTAGAGCAGCCGGGTGGTGTTGATGCGCAGCAGATCAGTCAAATCTTCTGCCGCCTGCCCCCCCTTGCGCCGTGCGCGACTGACCATGTCGAAGGGCACGCCCAGCACCCAATGGCTGGCCGAAGACCACGCAACGGCCAACGCGATCCAGAACCAGAGGTTCGAAAACGACCGCATGTCGATCAGTTCAAAGACGGTAGAGTACCAATCCAAGGCGCGCGTCATCCCTTGTTCAAATGGCCTTAACGCGTGGCAGGCCTTGTTCCAGCGGTCATTCCATGCCACCCAAATACGGCAAAGACAAGGACTGCCCCGATGAAACCGATCACCCCCGCTTTTCCCGCCACACGTTTGCGCCGTCTGCGCCGCACCGAAGCCCTGCGTGCCATGGTGCGCGAAAACACCCTGACGCCCGATGATTTCATCTGGCCGGTCTTTGTGCGCGATGGTGAGGGGATCGAAGAACCCGTGCCCTCCATGCCGGGTGTCGTGCGCCGGTCGGTGGACAAAGTGGTCGAAGCGGCACGTGAGGCCTACAGCCTCGGGATTCCGGCAATCTGCCTGTTTCCCTACACCGACCCGTCTCTGAAGACCAAGGATTGCGCCGAGGCCTGGAACCCCGAGAACCTGTCCAACCGCGCCACTCGCGCGATCAAGGATGCCGTGCCGGACATCATGGTGATGACAGATGTTGCGCTCGACCCCTACAACATCACCGGCCATGACGGGTACATGGATGAGAGCGGCTATATCCTCAACGACGAAACCGTCGAGGCGCTGGTCAAGCAGACGCTGTCTCAGGCGCGCGCCGGGTCGGACATTATCGGCCCGTCCGACATGATGGACAGCCGCATCGCCGCGATGCGCGGGGCTTTGGAAAGCGAAGGGTTCAGGAACGTCGCCATCCTCAGCTATGCCGCGAAATATGCCAGTGCGTTCTATGGTCCCTTCCGCGATGCGGTGGGGGCGTCCGGGGCGTTCAAGGGCGACAAGAAGGGGTACCAGATGGACCCCGGCAATTCCGACGAGGCCATGCGCCTGATCGCGCGGGACCTGTCCGAAGGGGCCGATATGGTGATGATCAAGCCGGGCATGCCCTATCTCGACATTTGCCGCCGCACCAAGGACATGTTCGGCGTGCCGACCTTCGCCTATCAGGTGTCCGGAGAATACGCGATGCTGGCGGGCGCGGCCGAGCGTGGCTGGCTCGATCACGACCGGGTGATGCTGGAAAGCCTGATGGCCTTCAAACGCGCAGGCTGTGACGGGGTGCTGACCTATTTTGCCCCGGCTGCAGCGCGGTTGCTCAACGGATAGCGGTGCGCCGCTTATCGTGATCTATCCTTAGTGACAGCGCGCGTCTCTGCGGCTATACTGATGCGCAACCGGCGGCACAGCCGGATTTCAGAGGCATCGGCAAAGAAAGAGCAGAGACAATGACATCCCTGACACGACGCGAACTGGCCCTTGGGCTTGGCGGGACATTCCTTTTGGCCGGCTGTAACAACGGCGTGGGCGGCAATGGTGGCGCACGGATCGACGCGCGGGTAGATGCGACGATTGCAGAAATGTACCGCCGCTTCCCCGGAACGCAGAACCTTGCCGCCAATGCCAATGGTTTGCTGGTCATGCCATTGGTGACCGAGGCAGGTCTGGGTCTGGGAGGCGCCTTCGGGCGCGGAGCGTTGCGTGTGGGTGGGATCACGGTGGATTACTACTCGACCACCAAGGCCAGCGCGGGCCTGCAGATCGGCGCGCAGCAATACGCCCATGTGCTCTTCTTCATGACCGAAGACGCGCTGATGAACTTCCGCCGCTCGCCCGGTTGGGCCGCAGGTGCCAATATCGAATATGCGATCCCCGAAGGTGGTGAAACCATTGCCGCCGAGACCACCACATCGCTGGCACCGGTGATTGCGGTGATCTTCGGTCAGGCGGGTCTGCGGTTGGGCGCGACGCTGGAAGGCGTGAAATACACGAGGATCATTCCCTGATCCTACGCTTGGGGGCTCTGCCCCCAAACCCCCGAAGTATTTGTGAACCAGAGAAGATATGGGCCGGGTCCACCCCCTGCATTTGTGGCAGGGGGCTTCTCCGGTTACGGTCATCGGCGCTTCCGCCTGTACCGCTCATGCAAGATGCCGCGTTAAGGTTAACGCTTCGTTACTTCTCTGGTTGAGAAATACTTTCGGGGGTGAGGCGCGGCACGCGCCGAGGGGGCAGACAGCCCCCTACCCCGGTCAGCCAGCCATCGCCGCGGTCAGGGTTTTCAGTGCGGCCACGGGATCATCTGTCCGCCAGATTTCCTCTCCGATGCCAAAGAAATCCGTGATCGGTGACAGGGTGCGTATGATGTCGGCATCAAGTCCGCCCTCGGCGACCACCGGGATCTCGATCATTTCAGACCACCACTCGAACAGTTCTGCCTCTGCCCGCGATCCGTCACCCAATGTCGTCTCGCCCACCGGTCCGAAGCTGACATAATCGGCTCCGGCTTCTCCGGCGTTCATGCCATCATGGCGCAGGTGGCCACAGAACGCGCCGACAATGGCGTCAGCACCCAGTTCCTTGCGGGCCATGCGCACCGAGCGCGCACCGTCTGTCAGATGCACGCCGTCGAGGCCGAGGCGCTGGGCGAGAACCACATGGGTGTCGATCACCAAGGCCACGTCGAACCGGTGCGCCACCTCTCGCACGGCGTCGGCGGCGCGCAGGATCAGGTCTTCGTCGCGGGTGGCCAGAGAGAGGCGGATACAGGCGATCTCGGTCGCGTCCAGCACGCGGGCCAGATCGGTCGGGAAATGGCTGAGTTCGATCTCGGGTGGCGTGATCAGGTAGATCTGCGGCTGCTCTGCGTCGGACATCTTCGGCCCCTTTCTTGGTCATCGCCACCCTATACAGCGATTTCACGCCCTGCGCCAAGGGCTTGCACCGCTTGCCCTTTGAGCCTGCGCGCAATACTCAGGCGCGACCTGGGATTTTCGGAGACACCATCCATGCCAAGCGACACGCCGCAGCCCGCCTTTGTGCTGGTCCGCCCGCAGATGGGCGAGAATATCGGTGCCGCTGCGCGAGCCATGTTGAATTTCGGGCTGGATCGGATGCGTCTTGTGGCGCCGCGCGATGGTTGGCCGAACCAGAGCGCGGTTGCCATGGCCTCGGGCGCCGGGCGCGTTCTGGATGATGCGGTGCTCTTCGATCGCACCGTGGAGGCAGTGGCAGATTGTACGTATGTGTTTGCGACCACGGCGCGGCAGCGGGACCTCACGAAGCCCGTTCTGACACCGGAACGGGCGATGGAGGTTGCGCGCGAGAAGATCGCGGGCGGCGAAAAGGTGGCGGTGTTGTTCGGTCCCGAACGCGCCGGGCTGGAAAACGAGGATATCGCGCTGGCCAATGCCATCATCTCGGTTCCGGTGAACCCGGAGTTTCCGTCGCTGAACCTTGCGCAATGTGTGTTGCTCACCGGGTACGAATGGCGGCGGCAATCAGTTGAGACTGTGCCCGAGGTCATGGAAATGGCGGGCAGCGACTGGGCCAATGCCATCGAGATGGACAAGCTGGCCGAACATTACGAAGACACGCTGGACCAAGCGGGGTTCTTCTTTCCCGCAACCAAGGCGGACAGCATGAAGCTGAACCTGCGGAACATGTGGTCGCGGATGCCCATGACCCGTGCCGATGTGCAGACGCTGCACGGTGTGCTGCGGCAAATGGTGCGCTGGAAGGAGAAGGGCTAGGCCTGCGCCTTGAAGCGCCCCTGCCCCAAGCCTAGTGTCTCGGCCAAGAAGGAGACCCCGTGAATGAGCAGCAAACGCAGCATCTTTGAAGAAGTTGGTGCAGAGACACCGCGCAAGGAAACCCCAAAGGGTGGCATGATCGACGCGGGCAAGCGCGGCGCGCGTGGCGCGATCCGGGTGTGGCTGATGATCCTGTTCGCGCTGGTGATGGTGATGATCGCGGTGGGCGGGCTGACACGGCTCACTGACAGCGGCTTGTCGATCACCGAATGGCGTCCCCTGAGTGGGGCTTTGCCGCCAATGACGGCTGAGGATTGGCAGCGGGAGTTCGACCTCTATCGCGCTATCCCGGAATACCAGTTGCAGAACAAGGGCATGAGCCTTGCCGAGTTCCAGTTCATCTACTGGTGGGAATGGGGGCACCGGCAGTTGGGCCGGGTGATCGGCCTTGTCTGGGCATTGGGCTTTTTCGGCTTCCTGCTGGCGCGCAAGATCCCGACCGGTTGGACTGGGCGTCTGTTCTTCCTTGGCGTGCTGGGTGGCATTCAGGGTGCAATCGGCTGGTGGATGGTGTCGTCCGGTCTCACCGGCACCATGCTTGACGTGGCCTCATACCGGTTGGCGACGCATCTGGGGCTGGCCTTCGTGATCCTTGGCTTCATCGCGTGGTACACGTTCGAGCTGGGGCGCGAAGAACGCGATCTGATGCAGGCGCGGCGGTCACGCGAGGGCAAGCTTTATGGGCTGGGCACCGGGTTGCTGCACTTTACCTTCCTGCAAATCCTGCTGGGCGCGTTGGTGGCCGGCATTGATGCCGGGCGCACCTATAACGACTGGCCATTGATGGCCGGGGCGTTTCTGCCGCCCTTCCCCTTCGATATTGAGCCCATCTGGCGCAACTTCTTCGAGAACGCCGGGCTGGTGCAGTTCATGCACCGGATGGCGGGTTACCTGCTGCTGGCCTTCGGCATCGTGGTCTGGCTCAGGGCGCGCAAGTCGCCCAATGCGGACACGCGGTTTCGCTTCAACGCGGTCTTCGCGATGCTCTGGGTGCAGATGGCGCTGGGCATCGTGACGGTGCTTTACATGGCACCCTGGCAGATCGCGATTGCGCATCAGGTGGGGGCTGTGATCCTCTGGGTGCTGATCCTGCGGGCGCGGTTCGGGGCGCAGTATCCGGTTCAACAATCCATTCGAGGAGCGACGGCATGACCACCGCCTATGACGAGTTGATGGCCTTCACGCGCGAGACCGAGGCGCTGGGCCAGGTCGCCGGTCGTCTTGGCTGGGATCAGGAAACCACCATGCCACGCGGGGCTGCCGCGCAGCGGGCCGAGGAGATGGGGGCGCTGGAATCGGTGCTGCATGCGCGACGGATGGACCCGCGTGTGGGGGATTGGCTGGCCAAGGCCGAGGGCGGCGATGACGAGGCCAAGGCGCATCTGCGTCACATCCAGCGCGATTTCGACCGGGCGTCAAAAGTACCTGCCGATCTGGCGGCGGAGTTGGCGCGCACCACGTCGATGGCGCAGGGCATCTGGGCTGAGGCGCGGGCGAATGACGATTTCGCGGCCTTTGCGCCGACGCTGGAGCGTGTGCTGGATCTGCGGCGGCAGGAAGGTGCGGCTTTGGCTGAAGGCGGCGATCCTTATGACGCGCTGTTGCAGGATTACGAGCCAGGGGCGACGGCGGCGGATCTCGACGCGATGTTCGGTGCTTTGCGGCCGCGTCTGGTAGAGCTGCGCGACAAGGTGTTGGGCGCCCCTGCCCCGGCAGCACTAAGCGGCACGTTTGATGAAAGCGCGCAGATGAAGCTGTCGCGGCACATTGCCAAGACCTTTGGCTATGACATGAGCCGCGGGCGTGTGGACAAGGCGGTGCATCCGTTCAGCTCGGGTTCCGGCAATGACGTGCGGATCACGACGCGGACGAACCCGGAAGATCCGTTCAACTGCATCTATTCGACAATCCACGAGGTCGGTCACGCGGCCTATGAGCAGAACATCGACCAGGCCTACCTGCTGACGCCCTTGGGGCGCGGTGTGTCGATGGGTGTGCACGAAAGCCAGTCGCGGATCTATGAGAACCAACTGGGCCGCTCACGCGCCTTTACCGGCTGGCTGCATGGACAGATGGTCGAGGCGTTTGGCGATTTCGGCATCAATGATCCGGACGCGTTCTACGGCACGGTGAACCGCGTTCATAAAGGCTATATCCGGACCGAATCGGATGAGGTGCAGTACAATCTGCACGTGCTGTTGCGGTTCGATCTGGAACGGCAGTTGATTGCCGGAACGCTCGATGTTTCCGATCTGGAAGAGGCGTGGAACACGCGGTTCGAGGCCGATTTCGGCTATGCGGTGGACAAGCCGTCCAACGGTGTATTGCAGGATGTGCACTGGTCGGTGGGGCTGTTCGGCTATTTCGCCACCTATTCGCTGGGCAATGTCTATGCGGGTTGCCTGCACGAGGCGCTGCGCAAGGCGGTGCCGGATCTGGATGCGCAACTGGCGGCGGGTGACACCACAGCCGCGACGGGTTGGCTTAGAGACAATCTGCAACGGCATGGCGGGCTTTACGAGCCGCGCGAGGTGATTGAGCGGGCCTGCGGGTTCGCCCCTAATGAGGGGCCTTTGCTCGACTATCTCGAAGCGAAGTTCGGAGAGCTCTACGGGGTGTGACGCAGAAGTAAAGAGCGTCATCCTCGGGCATGACCCGAGGATAACGGTATCGGGAGGCCCAATGGTCAAGCTCGAGGATGACGGTGGCGAAAGGCCCTGGAGGCAAACCCGAAGACGACGATCTTAGTGCACCGTGAATTCCCCGACGATCTGCCGCCACTCTCCCGAGGACAGAAGCTTGCGGTGGGTGTATTGCACCGAATGCAGCGGGCCTTCGATCGTGTCCTGCCAGAACTCGATGAACTCGAACAGTTTGGGATGGTCCGGGGCCAAATCGTATTCCTGCCAGACGAACGTGTTCAGCACGTTCTTGTAATCGGGCATCCGGTAGAACAATTGCGCCGTGGTCAGCCCGTAGCCCCGCAGCATCAACTCGGTTTCACTCATTTCGGTCATGCAAACCTCATCGTTTCTTGTTGTACGAATAAGTTTGCCACGGATTCGTTAACTTTCAACAAAAACAGTATGTTATCCATTTCGAGGCGTGAGTGCCAAGGCGGGGATGCCACTAATTTGGTCAAGTGCATTGCAGCCTACATCCTGTCTCTGATATACATTAGGCCAACAAAATATAGACATAAAGACAGCAGGCTATCCACGTGAGCGACACGCCAGAAACTCCTGAAAACACAGAAGATATGCCGCCAGAGCGCCCGAAATACGCGGGTCCTCAGGTGTCGATCACCGACGAGATGAAGACCTCGTATCTCGATTACGCGATGAGCGTGATCGTGAGCCGGGCGATCCCCGATCTGCGCGACGGCCTGAAACCGGTGCACCGGCGCATCCTCTATGCGATGCACGAAAGCAACAACGGGCATGACAAGCCATATCGCAAATCGGCGCGTCCTGTAGGCGACGTGATGGGGAAATACCACCCGCACGGCGATTCAGCGATCTATGACGCGCTGGTGCGGATGGCACAGGATTTCTCGATGTCGCTGCCGCTTTTGGATGGTCAGGGCAACTTTGGCTCGATGGACGGCGATAACGCGGCGGCCATGCGCTATACCGAAGTGCGGATGGACAAGCCTGCCGCCTATCTGCTGGCGGATATCGACAAGGAAACGGTCGATTTTCAGGACAACTACGATGGCAAGGACCGCGAACCGACGGTTCTGCCAGCGCGGTTCCCGAACATGCTGGTCAACGGTGCGGGCGGTATTGCCGTTGGTATGGCGACGAACATCCCACCGCACAATCTGGGCGAAGTGGTTGATGCCACTCTGGCGCTGATTGAAGAGCCGGATCTGAGTTCCGAACAGTTGATCGAATACGTCCCCGGCCCCGACTTTCCGACGGGCGGCATCATGCTGGGTCGGTCTGGTGCGCGTAAAGCCTATCTTGAAGGGCGCGGGTCTGTGATCATCCGCGCGAAAACGCGCGTCGAGGAGATCCGCAAGGACCGTTGGGCCATTGTCATCGACGAAATTCCCTATCAGGTGAACAAGGCCACAATGATCGAACGCATCGCCGAGGCGGCGCGGGAAAAGCGGATCGAGGGCATTGCCCATGTTCAGGACGAATCCGACCGCAATGGCGTGCGGGTTGTGGTCGAGTTGAAGCGGGATGCCACCGCCGAGGTGGTGCTGAACCAGCTGTTCCGCTTTACGCCGATGCAAACCTCGTTCGGCTGCAACATGCTGGCGCTGAATGGCGGCCGTCCCGAGCAACTCACCCTGCGCAAGTTCCTGACATCGTTCATCGACTTCCGCGAAGACGTGGTGGCGCGACGGACCGCGCATCTCCTGCGCAAGGCGCGGGAGCGCAGCCATATCCTGTGCGGTCTGGCCGTGGCCGTCACCAATATCGACGAGATCGTCGCGACCATCCGGTCATCTGCAGATGCGGCAGAGGCACGGGATCGGTTGATGACGCGGCGCTGGCCCGCACGGGACATCCTGCCCTATATCAAACTGATTGATGATCCGACCCACACCGCGAACGAAGACGGGACCTATAACCTGTCCGAGGTTCAGGCGCGGGCCATTCTCGAACTGCGTCTGCAACGCCTGACCCAGATCGGGGTCAAGGAAGTCACAGACGAGTTGGAAGAACTCGCAGGCAAGATCCGCGAATATCTTGAAATCCTCGGCTCGCGCGACCGGATCATGGGCATTATCGCGGACGAGCTGCGCGAGGTGCGCGAGCTGTTCGCTGTGCCGCGCCGGACCGAGATTGTCGACTGGTCGGGCGACATGGAAGACGAAGACCTGATCGAGCGCGAGGACATGGTGGTCACAGTGACCCAGTCCGGCTGGATCAAGCGTACACCGCTGACCGAATTCCGGGCGCAAAAGCGCGGCGGCAAGGGTCTGTCGGGGATGTCGACCAAGGATGACGACGTGGTGACCACGCTCTTCGTCGCCAACACTCATACGCAGCTTTTGTTCTTCACCACCGATGGCATGGTCTACAAGCTCAAGACCTGGCGTCTGCCACAAGGCGGTCGCACGGCGAAGGGCAAGGCGATTGTGAATATCCTGCCGATCCCGACAGGGGTTTCCATTGCCGCCATCATGCCGGTGGACCGGGACGAGGAAGACTGGGATGATCTTCAGATCATCTTCGCCACCACCGCAGGGGACGTGCGCCGCAACGCGCTTTCCGATTTCACCAATGTGATGCGCAACGGGAAGATCGCGATGAAACTGCCCGAGGGCGTGGAACTGGTGAATGCGCGGATCGCATCGGAAGAGGACGACGTGATGCTGGTCACCGACGCCGGTCGCGCGATCCGCTTCCCAACCACGGCGGTGCGGATCTTCAAAGGCCGGGATTCGACCGGTGTCCGGGGTATCCGTCTGAACAACGGCGACCGTGTGGTCAGCATGGCCGTGATCCGGCACTTCGAGGCAGATCCCGCGGAACGGGCAGCCTACCTCAAGATGCGCCGCGCGGTGGCGGGTCTGGCAGATGATGCCGAGATCGATGATGACGAGGATGCAGCAGCACCCGGCTCCATCACTCAGGAACGCTATGCCGAGATGTCGGCGGCGGAGAACCTGATCCTGACCATCACGGCCAAAGGTGCGGGCAAGCTGTCGTCGTCGCATGATTACCCTGTGCGCGGACGTGGTGGCCAAGGGGTTCAGGCCATCGACAAGGGCATGCGTGGCGGAGCCATCGTGGCCTGTTTCCCGGTGGAGATGGACGATCAGATCATGCTTGCAACCTCCAAAGGCCAGTCGATCCGGGTACCGGTTGACGGCATCTCGTTCCGGTCGCGCAGCGCAGGTGGCGTGCGGGTGTTCAACACCGGGGCCGATGAAGAGGTCGTTTCGGTCGCCTGGATCGCCGATCAGGGTGATGAAGACGAGTCCGGTGCTGAAACGTGATCCCATCAAGGGTGAAGATCGCGCCTTAGCTATCTGATAATATTTGAAATCTAAACGGCGCGGGGTGACCTGCGCCGTTTTGCTTTGGTGTTACGCGACTCGGATAGACAGCAGGCAGACATCAGTTGGACAGGTGACTGCGGTCGGAGTTTCACACTCAATTCACGGGTGGAACGGACCAAGGTCAGGTATTCCAGACCTGCGCTGACTTAACGTCATTTGTATAAAGAGAGTGTAAGGATAGTTCTTCGCAGCCTGATAAGCCGACATATTATTTCAAGGTGACGGCTTATTCGATCCTGGATCGAATGCAGGGTGTGATGGGGGTAACGAGGATCAATGTCTGTTTCGAAAATCCCTTTTCAAACTTGTGTCGGTGGCAGCCCTCATCTGTTGCCGGTGCGCATTTAAACATTATCGCCCGACTGTCCGTCATGGGCGGCGGTCGGGCTTATTACTTGGAGCCCATTGATGTCAGACCTGCTGGATGCGATGCGCAGCTATCCGGATGTGCTCCAGCTTTGCGGGGTGCTTGGCTCGATCCTGTATGTCGGCGGGTTTGCCTTGGTTCAAACCGGACGGATCTGCGGCAATGGGCCGTATTATTCCTGCAATCAGCTCACAGCAGCCACTTTGGTCCTGATCAGCCTCGTGGGCGCCTTCAATCTGGGGGCGTTCTTTATACAGGTGGGGTTTCTGATCTTTGGGTCGATTGGCCTAGTGCGCAAACTGAGAATGCGCCGGCAGGGACTGTATCCTTATGGAACCGGCGTCATTCGTCACGCGTCGGGTGGGCCGATCGCACCTGCGACTCAAGGTGACTGGCCAAAGATTTCCGATTTGGAAACGCGTCCACCCGGACAGGCAGGTGATAGATCAGTTCCACTCGGCCATGTCGGCTTTCAGCCAGCACCTTGATCAAGTGGTGCGCAAAGCCCATGTCTCCCCACCAACCATAGAAGCGCGGATCAGCCCCGTCCGGTGCGTGATAAACAACTGTGACAGGCTGGATGTGCATGTCATGGACAATCCGGTCGGAAAAGAACGGCGCAAAAAGCGTGGGCTTGAAAGGCAAGACCCGCAGCGTGTCGGTTGATGTGCCTTCCGGGAAGAACAACAGTCGATGACCGTGCTGCAACCGCTCTTCGAAAACGGCGATCTGGTTTTTCACATCGCGGGGATCGCGTTCAATGAAGACGGTGCCCGTCGCACGGGCCAGCCAGCCGATGCCGGGCCAGGATGCCACCTCGGATTTGGAGACGAAATAGACGTTTTTGCGCGCATTGAGTGCGAAAATATCAAGCCAGGACCCGTGATTGGCCACCACAGCGCCGGGCACTTTCATCCTTGGACCACGCACCACCAGAGGAAGACCCATGATGACAAAGGCGGACCGGCACACAGCCTGCGTGATATAGGGGGTGATCGGACGGTCGACGCCGAAAATCGGCCGTTCGATCAGGCGCAACAAGAGCATGAGGCCCAACCCTCCGAACACCACAAGGGCCAGAACGACGCCACGCAGAACGACGCGCAGCCATCCTGCGGCAGAGATCCGTGTCTCGGCGATCGGGTCGTCGCTGTCCCAGGTGGGACTCATGACGCCCGCCGGGTGACACGGTGGAGCGCGCCAGCGGTCATCTTTGCGGTGTCGAGGATGAGGCAGACATCGGTGGTGTTGAAGGCGTGATCGACATAGACCCCCTGCCCGATTGTTCCACCAAGTTTGAGGTAGGATTTGATCAGCGCGGGCGTGTCGCGCATCGCAACCTTCCGGTCGATCTTGTCAGCGGGCAACAGGGGCGTTTCGGTCTGCATGATCGACGTGACCCTCAGCGCTTCGGGCGCGAGATAGGCTTCATGCAGATGTGAAATCGGATGCAGAAGCGCGTTCAGATCGGTGCCATGAAAGCTGGCTGTCCCGAAAAGAATGTCGATGCTGTGCTCCGCAACATAGTCGGCTAATCCCTGCCACAGCGCCATGAGCGCCGGGCCCCCGCGATGATCGGGATGCAGGCAGGAGCGCCCCAGCTCCAAGAGCCGGAGTTCACTGTTCAACAATGGGGCGAGATCGAATTCGGACGCGGAATAGAACCTGCCCGCGGCCTTGGCGTGGCGCGCGGTCATCAGCCGGTAGACGCCGACGATGCCCATTGTTTCGCCGTCGCTGTGGTGAAGATCGCGCAGCAGCAGATGGTCGGCATGGGGATCGAACGCATCGGTCTCGATCCGTCGGGTGTGATCGACCCCGTCCCCGTCGCCACCAAGTTCGGTCACGAAAACATCGTACCGCAGCCGCTGTGCGGCTTGGATCTCGTCCGCAGACCGGGCAAGCGAGACCTGAAGCTGGGGGGAATTCTGGAGCATTTGGACCGCCGCACTGGTTCGCGGACACCATAAAGTGCGCCTTGCTGACGCGCAACGGCGTCGGGCTGGCCCAAAAAAGCGCAATTCGCCCGGCCATTAAGATTTTGTCAACTCTTGGTTGTGATGTTAGTGGTCGAACACAGGAACCAGTGATATGCGTGACCCGTCAATGACCACTTTTCCGACTTCGCGAAAGTTGACCGTGATCCGGTCGCCGATATTGGACTGCACCTGCCCGATCCCCCAATCCGGCTCATCGGGGTGGCGAACCAGCGATCCGGGTTCCAACAATCCATTCAGGTCAGACATGCGCGGGCTCCTTGCTGCGTTGAGGAGGATATAGTGCATCAGGACGGGGCTTCACTGGCGGCATTGATCGGGTCGCGCATTTGCCATGACCTGATCAGCCCTATTGGCGCCATTTCCAACGGATTGGAACTGGTGGGCATGACATCCGGCGCGCGGGATGGGCCGGAAATGTCGCTCATCCAGCAAAGCTGCGATCACGCGGCAGCACGCATCCGCTTTTTTCGCATCGCCTTTGGCACGGCTTCGGACACCCGCCCAATCGCATGCGCCGAGGCACGCAAGACGCTGGCGGATCATTATGCTGGCACACGCATTTCCGCAGAATGGCACATTGATCGCGATCTGGGTCGGAACGACACGCAATTGGCCTACCTGTCGGCCCTGTGTCTTGAAACGGCCTTGCCGCAAGGTGGTCTCATCGGCATTTCGCTTTCGGAAAACACCCTGACCGCAACGGCACGGGCTGAAACGCTACGCAAAACATGGCCGATCTGGTCAGTCCTGAACGGCGCGGCATGTCTGGATCTGCCAGATGTGGGGCCTCCCGATGTCCAGTTCCTGCTGCTGGCCCGGATCTGTTGCGAGGCGGCCGTCGAAACAGAACTCGAGGCGCTGGATGACCGGGTCGAGCTAAGGTTGGTGCTTCCCGGTCTGAATGGATAACCGTTTCGTCAAAACCGCGACCGCTGTGCGAACCTGATCAGAAATCGGCCCATGTCGGGGTGGATCAAGCAGAGTATCCAGAAGGTCGTCTGTTGGTTGTGCCTTGCGCGACCAGTGCAGGCTGCGCAGAATTGCCGACGCTGCCTCGGGCAACCTCTCCGGTATGTCATGGCCTGCCAACGTGGCCCAAACACATGTCCAGGCGCGGCCGACACTCCACGGATTGTAGCCGCCGCCCCCCGCCACGATGAGGCGCGGTGCCATCGCGTGCAGGGCGTCCACGGCCATTACATGACACCTGTTCGACAGGGCAAGGCGCGACAGAGGATCCTCGGTCACCGCATCCGCACCGCATTGCAGGTAAATCGCGTCGGGCTTCTGCGCGGCCACCGCGGGCAGGATTACATCGTTCAGGATCAAATCGAACTCGGTGTCATTGAACCCGCGCGGCACCGGGATGTTGATCGCGGCACCCCCTGCATCATCCTCAAGCGCTCCGGTAAAGGGCCAGCGTTTTTCTTCGTGAATCGAGATCATCCGCACCTGTTCGGACCCATGGAAGGCCACCGCCACGCCATCGCAATGATGTGCGTCGATATCGACATAGGCAACGCGGCTCAGGCCCATACCCAGCAGGTGCCGGATGGTCAGCACCGGTTCATTGACATAACAGAAGCCATTGGCGCGGTCCGGAAGCCCGTGATGTGTGCCGCCGCCGGGGTTGTAGGCGACGCCACCGTTGCGGACATGCTCTGCGGCAAGAAGCCCGCCACCCGCAGCCGTTGCCGGGCGGCGGTACACCTCGGGAAAGACTGGGTTCGACAACGTGCCCAGATCGAAATCCGGGTCTGGCTGCTGGGTGGCCTCAGCCTTCTGCAGGGCAGCAATATAGTCCGGGGTGTGGAACCCGGTCAGGGCCGAGGGTTTGGCGCAGGGGCTGGTGCGGTACTGCGCATCAGGCAGCCAGCCCAAGGCGCGGGAAAGTTCAATAACCGTCGGGACACGCGGAATCGACAGCGGATGGTGTGCGCCATAGCTTGACCCGCGATAGATCCGTGCGCCGATGAAGATGGGCGTGTGCGTCATCGTTTCGAACCTAGGACGGAGCTCCGCGACTGCCACGCAGCGCTGCGAAACGCGTCGACGCGTTTTGCGTTTCCGTTGACGGAAACGTCACCCGGCCTCGGCCTTTTCCGAAAGCTCCAGCCACAGGTCTTCTGCGGCTGCCAAGGCGGTCTGACGCGCCACAAGCGCTTCGGACGCTTTCTTGAATTTCACCGGTTCGCGCGTGAAGAGGTTTGGATCGGACATCAGCTCTTCCAGCTTGGCAATCTCGGCTGCCAGGCGGTCGATCTCGGCGGGCAACTCTTCCAGCCGGTGTTTTTCGGTGAAGCTTAGGCCGGATTTCGATTTCGGTGCTGCAACAGGTTTCGAGACCGGTTTCGACACGGGTTTCATCGTCGCGTTTTCGGCCTCATCGTCGCCCCTCTGTGCGCGATAATCGCTCCATCCCCCGGCATAAACGGTGGCGCGGCCCCGCCCTTCCATCGCAACGGTGGTTGACGCCACGCGGTCAAGAAAATCGCGGTCGTGGCTGATCAGAAGGACCGTGCCGTCATAGTCACCCAAAAGATCCTGCAAGAGGTCGAGCGTTTCGACATCAAGATCGTTGGTCGGTTCGTCCAGCACCAGAAGGTTCGATTCCCGGGCCATGATCCGAGCCAGAAGCAGCCGCGCCTTTTCTCCGCCCGACAGCGACCGCACCGGAGCGCGGGCCTGCCGTTCGTCGAATAGAAATTCCTTAAGGTATCCCACCACGTGTTTCGGCGCGCCGCGGACCATGATCTGATCCGCCTTTCCGGACACCCGCATTTCGGGATCGCCGGTCAGGTTTTCCCAAAGGCTCAGGTCTTCGTTCAACTGTGCGCGGGTCTGGTCAAAGACGGCAGGCACCAGATTGGTGCCCAGCTTGACCGTGCCCTCGTCCGGGGCGATTTCGCCCATCAGCATGCGGATCAGGGTGGTTTTGCCGATTCCGTTCGGGCCGACAAAAGCCACCCGGTCGCCGCGCTGCACGGTCAGCGAAAAATTGCGGACGATCTGGGTGTCGCCAAAGCTCTTGGTCACGCCAACCGCCTCGATCACCTTGCGGCCGGATTTCGGGCCGGAGGCCAGCTCCATCGCGGCGGTGTCCTGCCGCCGGATCATTGCGGCGCGTTCGCCGCGCAGGTCCTGCAGGGCGCGGACGCGTCCCATGTTGCGCTTGCGCCGTGCGCTGATTCCCTCGACAGCCCAACGTGCCTCGGACTTGATCTTGCGGTCCATCTTGTGGCGCTGGAGATCCTCGTCTTCCCAGGTCTTGTCCCGCCAGGCCTCGAAGGTGGCAAATCCCTTTTCCTGCCGCCGCACTTCCCCCCGGTCGATCCAGAGCGTCGCACGGGTGAGTTCCGTCAGGAAACGACGGTCGTGGCTGATCAGGACAAACCCTTTGCGGGTGCGCTTCAATTCGTCTTCGAGCCACCCAATCGCTTCGATGTCGAGGTGGTTGGTTGGTTCGTCGAGCAGCATCAGGTCCGGGTCCTGCGCCATCAGCCGCGCCAGCGCCGCGCGACGGCGTTCGCCGCCCGAGGCGGTCTCGACCGCGCGGGCGGGATCGAATTTGAGCCCCTCGCCCGCACGCTCCACCTTGTAAAGTTCCGAAGGATCAAGCCCATGCATCGCATAGTCGCCAAGCGTTGCGAAGGCGCTGAGATCGGGGTCCTGTTCCATGTAGCCGGTGCTGATGCCCGGCGGCACGATGCGGTCGCCCTTGTCGGCTTCGACGCGCCCGGCCATCACTTTCATCAGGGTGGATTTGCCCGAACCGTTTCGCCCCACAAGCGCAACGCGGTCCCCGGGCTGCACCACAAGGCTGAGATCATGGAACACCGGCTCACCACCGAAGGTCAGCGAGATGTCGTTGAGCTGGAGAAGAGGAATGACGGCCATGCCGCCGCGCTACGGCGCGGCGCGCGCAAGGTCAAGGGGGTTGGTGGTATCGACCTGCGCGGCGCGTGCGACGGCGCGCAACCGCGCCTTGCGGGCTTCCGGCATGGCGTCGATGGCAAGACCTGTGAAGACGTGCAACGTGTCGAGCTGGAGGTCCCGAACCGCATGGTCACTGACCCAGCCGCCCATGCCCAGATAACTGCGCAGCAGGTTCGGCAGGCTGCTTGTGACGGCACCTGTCCGGGGCAGATCGACGGACAGCGAAGACAGACGTTTCGGGCGCAGCCTGTCCGGGCCGAGATGGTGTGCGTGCAATGCGGCCAGCGCCGGAAGATGGCGCTCAGGGTCGGCACCGGGAAATGAGCTGCAGCCAATCATCATGCCCACGCCGTTGCGATCCACAAGAACGCCAAGCGCCGCCCATGCCAACCGCAACGCCATCACATCGGTCGGCCCTTCGGCCTGACAGAACCGACCCAATTCAAGATAGGCACCCGGATGGGCACGCAGCGGTGCAAGATCGTAGAACTGTCCCGTGTAGCTGTCGCCCAAATCCGCAGCATCGCGGATAAGGCGGACGCGGAAGGCGACACGCGGCGTGTCTTTCCCGGACCAAACAATTCCATGAAGAAACCCATCGTCAAACGTGTCTTCATCGTCCAACCCGTAGCGAAACGCCTTGGCGCGCATGGCAAGCGCGGCTTGGCGCACATCGGGGGCGGCGCTGATGACGGCGCTGTGGCCGTTCAGGTACAGAGACACATGGGCTGTCTCAGCCGCGACGGGATACGCCGCCGCCGCCAAATCCATCAGTTCAGGAAGTCGGCTGCGTTCAATCCGCCGATATTGCCGAAGAGTTTGCGGATGAAGCTGATGTCACCGTCGCCCGACCGGGTGATCCGACGCGCAAGCGGTACGACCTGACCGTCTTCGAGACCAAAGCGTTCGATGTTCTGGACCACGCCGGCTGAATCGAAGGTGATGGCCAGAACCTCGCGGTCGACAACTTCCGGTGCTTTCCAGGCGAAGTGCCGGACATCGCTTTCGATGTAGTAAAAGCCGGATTCGTTCAGAGTTCCCGAGGTTGACGGAACGCCGATCAGATCCTCGACCGTGCCCCGCGTGTCGACGCCGGGGACGATCTGCTGCAATTCATCTTCGGAGGGGACATAACCATGCGTGCGGTAGCGGGCCGTGCAGCCGGCAAGGGCAATGCACAGGAGCGTCACGAGCCCGATCCTGACTGTCGATTTGATGCCCTGCATGGCGCCTCTCTTGCGTTGGCGTTCGCTGCCTTTTATCCCGATTACACGGCCTTGGGCCTGCGTTCAAGCAAAGGGTGCACACAAGATATGCCACAACAGGTTCTGAAACCCGGAGAATTTCGCGTCAGCGACCTGTCGAGCCGGCGGGAAACTCCGTTCGACTTGCAGCCCGATGCAGAGGTGCGGGCCAAGATTGCGGCGCAGCTAAATGTGCTGGGCGTGAAGAAATTGCGCTTTACCGGCGAGATTTCGCCATCCGGCGCGCGTGGATGGGCCTTGACGGGGCAGCTTGGTGCAACCGTGGTGCAGCCTTGCGTCGTGACGCTTGATCCGGTGACCACCCGGATCGACGAACCGGTGGAGCGGCGGTATCTGCCTGCCGAGTATTTCGACGATGTTGAGCCCGGTTCGGAATCGGAGATGCCCGAGGACACCAGTGCCGAACCTCTGGGTACGATCATCTCGGCGCAGGATGTCATGGTCGAATCGCTTCTGCTGGCCCTGCCGCTTTATCCCCGGTCTGAAAATGCCGAATTGGGGGAAGCCGTGTTCACAGAGGACGGCGTGGCACCCCTGAAGGACGAGGACACCAAGCCGTTCGCTGGTCTTGCCGCCTTGCGGGATCGGTTCGATGAAAACTCGTAAAGAAACCCGCCAGAAAACGCTTGCGGATTTCACGATTGCCCCTATGTTCGCGCCTTCATCTGAGGTGGGGTTGTCACCCGGCCCGGTTTCCCCTTAAGAGGCCGGACACACCCAAAACGCGGCATGGCGAGCATGCCACAGATTATAGACAATTGAGGTTGAGACATGGCTGTCCAACAGAACAAAGTATCCAAGTCGCGTCGCAACAACCGTCGCGCACATGACGCTCTGGTTGCTGCTAATCCGAACGAGTGCTCCAACTGCGGCGAACTCAAGCGTCCGCACCACGTATGCCCGTCCTGCGGCCACTACGCAGACCGCGAAGTGATTGCACAGGCCGACGAAATCGACCTGGACGAAGACGCGGCATAAGTAACGATTGGGCGAAACCCTCCGCATGACCTCGTTGCAGGATCATAACAAGGTGGGGAAAACGCCAATCGTGCTATCTATCGACGCCATGGGCGGCGATCTGGGGCCGGAGGCTGTCGTCTCCGGCATGTCTCGTTCTGCGAAGGCGAATCCGGATATCCGGTTCCTCGTACACGGGCCCGAAGACAAGCTTGCAAAGCTGATCGAGCGGAAGAAGGCGCTGGCCGGACGCTGCGAGATCAGGGATGCCTCGGGCATTGTGTCGATGGAAGACAAACCCAGCCAGATCGTGCGGCACGGTCAGGACACGTCCATGTGGGCAGCGATCGAAGCTGTCCGCAACAAGGAAGCGACGGTCGCGGTGTCCTGTGGCAACACGGGCGCGCTTATGGCGGTGTCGATGATCCGTTTGCGCAAATTGCCGGGGGTGAACCGCCCGGCTATTGCAATTCTTTGGCCGTCGCGCAATCCGCAGGGTTTCAACGTGATGTTGGACGTTGGCGCCGATGTGCGTGCCGATGCCCAAGACCTTCTGCAATATGCATTGATGGGTGTGTCTTACGCCCGCAACGGCCTACGGCTGGAGCGGCCGCGTGTCGGCCTGCTCAATGTTGGCACCGAAGAGCACAAGGGCAAGGCCGAGCTGAAAGAGGCGCATGAGCTGATCGCCCGGATGGCCGAGAAAGCGCAATTCGATTTTGTTGGATTTGTCGAAGGCGGCGATATTCCCGGTGAGGCCTGTGATGTGATCGTCACCGATGGCTTCACCGGCAATATCGCCCTGAAAACAGGCGAAGGCACGGCGTCGCTGATCGGAGATCGTCTCAAGGAAGCGTTCGCCTACTCGCCCCTGTCGCGGCTGGCCTCGCTCTTGGCGCTGACATCGCTGCGACGTCTCAAGAAAAAGATCGACCCGCGACGCGTGAACGGCGGTGTATTCTTGGGTCTGAACGGAACGGTCGTGAAATCCCATGGGTCGGCGGACGAGACAGGCGTGTCTGCCGCGATCAAGCTGGCGGTACAACTCGCGCAATCGGGCTTTTCCGAACGGTTGGCCGCGCGCCTTGCGTCGATCACCGAAAGCGCGGCCACGATCATCGAAGATAATAAAAAAACTGACGAGGAGAGCCCGAAATGACCATACGTTCGGTTGTCGTCGGGCTGGGTCATTACCTGCCCGAGCGCGTGGTCCCAAATTCCGAATTCGAGGCAACGCTGGACACGTCCGACGAGTGGATCAAGTCCCGCTCCGGGATCGAACGGCGGCACTTTGCGGCTGAAGGCGAGACCACGTCGGATCTGGCCACCAAGGCAGCCAGAAACGCGCTTGCCGATGCCGGGCTGACGGCGAATGATCTGGACGCCATCGTGCTGGCCACCTCCACGGCCGACCTGACATTCCCCTCTGCCGCGACCATGGTTCAGGCCGCTCTGGGAATGAACCGGGGCTTTGCCTATGACGTGCAGGCTGTCTGCGCCGGATTCATCTACGCCATGGCCAATGCTAACGCGCTGATCGTGTCAGGTCAGGCCAAGCGGATCATGGTGATCGGGGCGGAAACCTTCAGCCGCATCATGGATTGGTCCGACCGGTCCACCTGCGTTCTGTTCGGTGATGGCGCGGGCGCTGTGATCCTCGAAGCGCAGGACGGAATCGGCGACAAGACCGACCGCGGCATCCTGTCTGTGGATCTGAATTCCGATGGTCAGCACCGCGACATTCTCTACGTCGATGGCGGCGTCAGCACCCAGACCACCGGCTTTCTGCGCATGCAGGGCAAGGAAGTCTTTCGCCATGCGGTGGAGAAACTGGCCCAAACCGCGACCACCGCGATGGAGAAAGCCGGAATCGCCAATGAGGACGTCGATTGGATCGTCCCTCATCAGGCCAATATCCGCATCATTCAGGGCACCGCCAAGAAACTGGGCCTGTCGATGGACAACGTTGTGGTCACAGTTCAGGACCACGGCAACACCTCTGCTGCATCGATTCCTCTGGCCCTGTCCGTTGGTGTGGAACGCGGTCAAATCAAACGCGGCGACGTGGTGGTGACCGAGGCGATCGGGGGCGGTTTGGCCTGGGGCGCTGTCGTTCTTCGCTGGTAGGCAAAAAACCTTTCTAAATAGCCACCTGCAAGCCGTTGATATTGACTCGGAAAATCTCAAAGCGCATGCTGCCCTGAACCGGGGAGGTTTGTGCAATGGGACAAAAGACACTGACGCGTATGGACCTTAGCGAAGCCGTGTTTCGCGAGGTAGGGCTGTCGCGAAATGAAAGCGCGGATTTGGTCGAGACGGTGCTGAACCACATGTCCGACGCTTTGGTTGCGGGTGAGCAGGTCAAGATATCGTCCTTCGGGACATTCTCCATCCGCGACAAGGCGGCGCGTGTCGGCCGCAACCCGAAGACCGGCGAAGAGGTTCCCATCAATCCGCGTCGGGTGCTCACCTTCCGTCCCTCTCATCTGATGAAGGACCGCGTGGCGGCTGGCAACAAGGGCTGACCGCATGAGCAAATCCGCAGACGCCTTCCGCACGATCAGCGAAGTGGCAGAGTGGCTGGACACCCCGGCCCACGTTCTGCGGTTCTGGGAAAGCAAGTTCACGCAGGTGAAACCCGTCAAGCGTGCGGGCGGGCGGCGGTACTATCGCCCTGCGGATATGCGCCTACTGGGAGGCATCAAGAAGCTTCTCCATGATGACGGCATGACCATCAAAGGCGTTCAGAAAATTCTGCGTGAACAAGGCATTAAGCACGTTTCTTCGCTTTGTGAATTAAGTTTGAGCGAAGAGGAAGAAGCGGATCTCGCCTATCTCGACGAAGCGGTCGAAGCCGAGCCGGTTGATACGGTCGTGCCTTTTGCGAAACCGGAACCCGCAATGGCGGAGCCGGTCGTCGAGGAAGAGGTTTCCGAGGAAACCGTCGAGGCGCTTTCAGTCGGGGACGACGAACCTGTTGCCATGGCCGACGCGGAGGTTGCGGAACCACTGGCTCCGGTAACCGAAGAACCAGAAATTGCTGTGGCTCAATTCGTGGAAGAGGCTGCCCTTTCAGAGCCAGAGCCAGAGCCAGAGCCAGATTCAGAGCCTGAGCCAGAGGTTGCGCGGGAACCCGAGGTGACGCCTGCCCCACCGCCTGAACCGCAGACCGCGCTGCCCGGCTTTCTTCAGCGATCAATGGCGGATCGCGTGGCGGCAGAAGAGACCGAGGTGCCCACAGATGTTGCAGAAGACATAGCTGCTCCGGCCGTGGCCGCGCCGGCAGAGCCGATTCCAAGCGCGCTGACCCATCTCGCGCGCATATCGCGTCTGTCGGCTGATCAGGCGGCACAGATCGCGCCGATTCTCGAACAATTGAAAGCCCGGGTGCGATAACACCCTCAAGCGCCGAGCGGCCGAAATTCGCACTTGCGGCCCGGACCAAAACCGTTATGACAGGCCGCAGTCGGGCTATAGCGCAGCCTGGTAGCGCGTCCGTCTGGGGGACGGAAGGTCGCAGGTTCAAGTCCTGCTAGCCCGACCAATCAACACACAGCTATCAATTCCGCGTTCTCTGCAAGATGTGGGGAAAAACGCCTCGCACGGGGCGCAACGTCTTGCTATGCAAGACGAACTGCGACGAAGGGGGTTCCGATGACAGGTGTTTTGGCCAATCAGCAAATCACGGATCTGATGGACCGGGGTGTCATTGCGGCGTCGACGCCCTTTGTCGAAGGACAGGTCCAACCCGCCAGTCTTGATCTTCGTTTGGGAAATATCGCCTACCGCGTACGGGCGTCTTTTCTCGCGGGCAAAGGTCGGCGCGTCGAGGACCGGTTGGCGGATTTCGAAATGCACCGGATTTCGCTTGAGGGGGGCGCGGTGCTGGAAAAAGGCTGTGTCTACCTTGTGCCATTGATGGAGCGGCTTGCCCTGCCCTCCGACATCTCTGCTGTCGCCAACGCCAAAAGCTCGACCGGGCGACTTGATCTTTTGACGCGCACCATCACCGATGAAGGCACCGAATTCGACCGCGTGGCCCCCGGCTATACCGGTCCGCTCTATGCCGAAATCTGCCCGCGCTCGTTTTCCGTGCTGGTGCGTCCGGGCATGCGCCTTAACCAGATCCGGTTCCGCAATGGTCAGTCTGTGCTGTCAGACGCCACGCTGCGGGCGTTGCATGAAGAGCAAACATTGGTGACGGGTGGACCTGCGGTGATCAGCGACGGGTTGGGTTTTTCCGTCGATCTGAAGCCTCAAACAGGCAATCTGGTGGGCTATCGCGCCAAACCGCACACCGGGGTGATCGACCTCGAGAAGCTGGGGCATTACGCGCCGTCCGATTTCTGGGAAGAGGTGCGGACAACAAATGGCCTGATCATCCTTGATCCGGATGCGTTCTACATCCTTGTGAGCCGGGAGGCCGTGCATATCCCACCCGACTATGCCGCCGAAATGGCACCATTCCTTGCGATGGTCGGGGAGTTTCGTGTGCATTATGCCGGGTTCTTTGATCCCGGTTTCGGTCATGATGCGGCCGGTGGCACAGGCTCACGCGGCGTGCTTGAGGTGCGATGCCATGAGGCGCCGTTTGTGCTGGAGCACGGCCAGATCGTCGGCCGTTTGGTCTATGAGAAAATGGATCAATCCCCGAGCCAGCTTTATGGCGCGGGGATCGCGTCGAATTATCAGGGACAGGGGTTGAAGCTGTCCAAACACTTTGCGGCGGTTTAACCGCGCGGATTTTGCTTCTGAGCCTCTACAGGCTTCTTGCGCTTGGCCAGAGCGTTCTGGCCGGCATTCATGCCAGCGTTGATGCCGGAATTGATCACGCGGCGCATCACCGTGCGCACAACCATGTTGATAATCTGATTGAGGTTCATGTCGTCCTCCGTTTGCTGCGTCTGCCTCAGGGGGGAGATAGGCGACAAATGCGACGATTTTCAGGCATTGTTTCAGGAAATCCGCATCTTTTTGCGAAAAATCGGTCGGTTTGGGCGCGCGATGCGTCGACGCATCGTATCTTTCCGTTAACGGAAAAAAGCTCAGTCCTCGAAGAGTTCGGACTGGCCCTCTTCGGTCTCTTCCTCGGAATCCACGTCGCCTTCGCCCATCTGCGGAAGCGTTCCCAGTGGCGGGCGGTTTTCCAGCAGGCCAGCGGCGCGCAATTCCTTGAGCCCTGGCAGGTCGCGCGCGGATTCGAGGCCGAAATGGTCTAGAAAGTCCTGCGTCACGACAAATGTCACCGGGCGGCCCGGCGTCATCTTGCGTCGGCCAAAGCGAATCCACTCCATTTCCAGAAGCTGATCCACCGTTCCGCGGCTGACCGAAACGCCGCGGATTTCTTCGATCTCGGCGCGGGTGACGGGCTGGTGATAGGCGATGATCGCCAGCGTTTCGATGGCGGCACGGCTGAGTTTGCGGGTTTCGACCGTTTCCTTTTGCATCAGAAACCCAAGGTCCGGTGCCGTGCGGATGGCCCAGGCGTCGCCCACCTTGACCACGTTCACACCCCTGCCCTCGTAGCGTTTGCGCAGGTAGACCAGCGCCTCGGCGGCGTCTGACCCGTGCGGCATGCGGTCGTTCAGATCCTTGACCGTGACAGGTTCTGCCGTGGCAAAGAGGATCGCTTCGACCATGCGTTCCTGTTCGCCCATGGGCGGGGCTTCGAAGAGGCTTTTCTCGACTTCGGTGTCGATATCGGTGTCGTCGGTCATCGTCCGTCTCTCCGGCGCAGTTCAATGGGCGCGAAAGTATCGGACTGGCGCAGCTCGACCTTGCCTTCCTTTGCTAGTTCCAAGGACGCGGCAAAGGTCGCCGCCGTGGCCGACCGCCAGCGCACCGGGTCCGCATCCCAACCGTCCGGCATGTAGCTGGAGATGTCGGTCCAAGACCCTGCAAAGCCGATCAGCCCGCGCATCCGCTCCAGCGCCTGTTCCATGGTGAAGACCGCGTCGCGGTCCATCACGAAGGGGCGGAACTCGTCTTTGGTGCGGATGCGGGCATAGCCTTGCATCAGGTCAAGCAGCGTTGCGGTGTATTCGACCTTGCGCACCCGTTCGACGTCCTGAGTGATCCCTCGGGCAAAGAAATCGCGGCCCAACTGATCGCGGGCCATCAGCTTCGCGGCCACATCCCGCATCGCCTGCAGTCGTTCCAGCTGGAACGCAAGATGCGCGGCAAGGTCTTCGCCGGACGGGCCGTCTTCGGTGGGATCCGGTGGCAGCAACAGGCGGGATTTGAGAAACGCGAGCCACGCCGCCATCACAAGGTAATCGGCGGCCAGTTCGATGCGCAACGCCTTGGCCTTCTCGACAAAGCCCAGATATTGCCGCGCCAGTTCCAGGACAGAAATTTTGCGCAGGTCGACTTTCTGAGTACGGCTGAGTGTCAGAAGCAGGTCAAGCGGGCCTTCGAACCCGTCAACGTCGACGATCAGTGCTTCCGCCGCCAGCCGATCCGCGACTGAGCTTTCAAAAATGTCCGATGTCGCGTCGTTCATGCACAGCGCCCTTGCTCCAGTTCCGCAAGCTTGGCTTTGAGGGCGGCAATGTCAACATCCTGAGGCTGGGTTCGACGCGCCAGCGCGGCCTCGGCACGGGATTGGCTGGCGTCGGGCATCGTGCCAACACGGTCCATCAGGGCAATGCGTTCAGCCAGATCTCCGTTGCAGTGCAAGATCACGTCGCAGCCTGCGGCGATGGATGCAGCGCCTCGTTCCGGCACGGTGCCCGACAGCGCCTGCATGCCGATGTCGTCGGTCATCAGAAGGCCAGTAAAGCCCAGATCATGGCGGATGCGTTGTATCATCGTCGGCGACGTGGTGGCGGGGCCTGTTTCGCCGAACGCGCTGTAGACCAGATGCGCCGTCATCCCCATGGCCACATCGGCAAAGGGGCGGAAAGCCGCGAAATCGATCTGATCCAGCGTGCCCGTGGGCACATCGATGCGCGGCAGGTCAAGGTGGCTGTCCATCTGCGCAAGACCGTGGCCGGGAATGTGTTTGATCACCGGGAATACGCCGCCCTGCTCGTGGCCTTGGACCACGGCGCGGCCAATTTTTACCACTTGGTCAAGATTTGATCCGTAACACCGGTTGCGCAGGAACGGATGGGTCTCGGGGCGGGCGACATCCAGCATCGGGGCGCAGTTCGCGTCAATGCCAAGCGCCATCAGTTCATGCGCGATGATCCGATAGCGCAGGCGCATGCCCGCTTCGGCATTGGGGCCCAACAGGGTCACATGATCCAAAGGCGGCAACCAGTCGGTGACCAATGGCGCTCGCAACCTTTGCACGCGGCCGCCCTCCTGATCGATGAAGATGGGCGCGGTCCAGCCGACTGCTGCGCGCAGGTCCGATGTCAAAGCACGGATCTGATCCGCGCTTTCGAGATTGCGGTCGAACAGGATAAACCCAAACGGATTGGCATCGGCAAAAAATGCGCGCTCTTCCTTGGACAAGCGCACGCCATCACAGCCGAAAATGGCCGCTCCGAACGGTTTGGATGTCACCGGCTGACCACGGGGATGCAGTCCGCACCCTCGGCCACAAGGGCAGCGCAGAAGCGCCGCGACTCGCTCAGGTCCTCGAACCCATGTGCGCGAAGACGGTAAAAGACACGACCGCCTGATGTGGCTTCTTCGATCACGCGCTCCTTGTCGCCAAGGTATTCGCCAAACCGGGCCGACAGCTTCGTCCATTGCTCGCGGGCGATTTCAGGACTGTCAAACGCGCCGAATTGCACCAGACGGGTGCCTGCCGGAATGGCACCAGGGTCGCGTTCCGCGACGCCAGCGGACACATCCCGCGCAGCTGGGGACGACAGGGATGCGAGTTGAAGTCCCGCAGGGCGCTGCGCTGGCCGCAACGACCGCGCGACACCCGGAACCGACTGCGGAATGACGTCCGCGGACGCCAGCTCTTCCGTTTCGGCTGTGCTGTCGAACACGCCAGTTCCGGGCGCCGGGGCGATTTCCGTGAAGGGCGTTGCGTTTGCCGCGATCTGATCTGCCAACGCCTTGATCGGGTCATCTGCATTCGCGATATCGGTCAGCGACAGTGCCGGAGCCTGTGTTGCGGCATCCTGCTGAAGTGCTGCAAGCGCAACTTCTTCCTGCGGAGTGAGCGTGCGGGTGTCTGTGATCTCGGTCACGATCATATCGTCTTCGGTGATATCAAGCGGACGTGGGGCCAGAACGATCTGATCCGGTGGCGGCGCCGAGGTGCCAAGCCCGGCGACGTCGTTCACCGCCAAACCTTCGTGGCGCGCGATCTGTCCGCCGGGATTCTCCGGAGCGACGCGCATCGGGCCTTCGATCGCCCGCACCACGGGCACGCCCGAAACGTCACGCATGATCAGCCGGTATCCCCAAACTGCCACACCAATCACCAGTGCCAGCGACATGGCCGCGCCCAGCCAATTGGCTGTCGTGGCCAGGTTGCCAGACGTCCCTTCCCCGCGTGCGGGGCCCGTCATATGCATGTCTGCCATGTCCGCCTCATTGTCCGGCGGTCGTTGCCACCGGTGGTTTCTTGCCTTTGCCTCAACCGATCGCGGCGCTTGTGTCAGCGCATTTCTTCGACCGGAGTGACTCCCAAGATACCAAGGCCTGCGGAAATAACAACAGAGACGGACCGCGCGAGGGCGATTTTCGCCTGTGTGGCGTCGGTGTTGCCTTCCTGCAAAAAGCGCAGTTCCGGAACATCGTTGCCCTTGTTGTACAGCGCGTGCAGATCGGAGGCGAGTTCATAGAGATAGAACGCGATCCGATGCGGCTCGTTTGTGCGGGCGGCAATCTCGACCAAACGCGGCCATTCAGCCAGTTTGCGGGCCACGGCCAATTCGCTGTCGTGGGTCATGCCTGACAGATCGACCCCGGCCAGCGTGGCATCATCCACAGCAATTCCGGCCTCTTTGGCCTTGCGCAACACCGAATGCACCCGCGCATTGGCGTATTGCACGTAAAAGACCGGGTTGTCCTTGGACTGTTCCAGCACCTTGTCGAAATCGAAATCAAGCGGCGCGTCATTCTTGCGGGTGAGCATGTGGAACCGCGTCACATCGGGACCCACCTGATCGACCACGTCGCGGAGCATGACAAAGGTCCCTGCCCGCTTGGACATCTTGAACGGCTCTCCGTTCTTGAACAGCTTGACCAACTGCGTGAGCTTGATGTCGAGCGGTGTCTTTCCGTCTGACAGCGCACTGACCGCCGCCTTCATCCGTTTCACATAGCCACCGTGATCGGCGCCGAAGACGTCGATCAACAGGTCATAGCCGCGCTGAACCTTGTCATAGTGATAGGCGATGTCGGGGGCGAAGTACGTCCATGCCCCGTCCGATTTCTGGATCGGCCGATCCACATCATCCCCATGCGCAGTGGACCGGAACAAGGTCTGTTCGCGCGGTTCCCAATCCTCGGGTGTTTTGCCCTTGGGTGGTTCCAGCGTACCCCGGTAGATCAGACCCTTATCGTCAAGAGACTTGATTGCGGCTTCGATCATGCCTGTTCCATAGAGCGATTTTTCGCTGAAGAACCGATCCATCTCGACGCCGAGCAAGGCAAGGTCACTGCGGATCAGCAGCATCATCGCATCGGTGGCAAAGTCGCGCACCTCTTCCAGCCACTCTTCTTCCGGCGCGTTGAGGTATTTGTCGCCGATCTTGTCCTTGAGCGCTTCACCCACCTCGATCAGGTAGTCACCGGGATAGCTGCCCTCGGGCCAGTCAACGCTCAGATCGTGCGCTTCCTGATACCGCAGGTACACCGACCGGGCGAGCACATCGACCTGCGCGCCCCCATCGTTGATGTAGTATTCCCTTGTGACGTCATATCCCGCGTAATCGAGCAACGACGCCAATGCATCCCCAAAGACCGCGCCCCGTGTATGACCCACATGCAGCGGGCCGGTGGGGTTGGCAGACACATATTCCACGTTGACCTTTTTGCCCTGCCCCATGTCGGATTTGCCATAGGTCGTGCCCTCGGTCAGGATCGCCTTGGGCAAGGACTGCCAGACGCCATCGCCAAGCCGCATGTTGAGAAAGCCCGGACCGGCGACTTCGGCGGACGACACACGCGCATCATCAACCAGCTTGGCAGCCAGAGCCTCGGCGATGTCACGCGGTTTGGCTCCGGCAGGTTTTGCCAGCACCATCGCCGCGTTGGTGGCCATATCACCATGCAGCGGGTCGCGTGGCGGCTCGACCGTCACATTGGCAAAGTCGAGACCACTTGGCAGCGCGCCTTCGGCCACCATCGCGTTCAGGCTATCAATCACAAGCGCCCGGATATCGGAGAAGAGGTTCATGTCACACGTCCTTTGTTCGGAACGTCCTCTACCACCTTGGCGCGCGGCGTCAAACCTCAGGCTTGCTGTTCGACTTTGGCGCGATGCTCTTTCATCGGAAGCATGGCAATCAGACGGGTGCCGCGCGTGTCCTTGGGCGTATCCTTCGGCCCCAGAATGCGCAGCGTGCCGCGCGGGCCGATATCGGCAATCGGGATGCCTTCTGGATGGGTGTTGTACCAATCCTCGAGGGTGAATTCCTCGGACAATGTGGTGGAGCGGAATTCCCAACCGTCCCACATGCGGCGCTGCACCTGCCAGTAGGTCTCGCCCGCGCCAATGGCCCGCCCGCCCAGTTTCGGCGGCAGAGCATAGCGGGCTGAATCCGAGGTTTCACGGGCCAACTGGTAGACATTCTCGCGTCCGAACTCCGGAGCGAGGTCGGTGGCGACCAGTGTGTTGTAGGCATCGTTGTCGGTGGCGGCGATGACGGTTTCATAGGCCATCAGATCCAGCCGGTGCTCTGCCCCTTCCGACAGAATGTCGCCCGTGTAGATGCTGAGGCCTGCATCCCGCGCCTCGCGCAGATGGCTGCGGTTCGGGTCCGAGATCATCACTGGCAGATCGAGCTTTTTCAGCAGCGACCCGAATTCCACTGTCCAGCGGTTCCCACCCACCAAAAGCACTCCGGGGGTGCTGGATGCGGTCAAAACAAGCAACGTCGCTACCGGCTTCAGCGTGAATCCGTGCAAAACAACCGTGCCGGCCACCAGCGCAAAGGCGAGCGACGAGATCTGCGCCGCGTCCTCGATCCCGGCCTGAACGAGACGGTCCCCGAAGAGGCCCGCAACGGCGACCAAAACCACGCCGCGCGGGCCGGTGAAAGCCACCAACAGGCGTTCCGCCCAAGGCACGTTGGAAAAGGCCAGCGAAATCAGCACGGTCACCGGGCGCGCGATCAGGATCACGGCGACCACCGTCGCCAGCGTCTGCCAGTTCATCGCCAGAAGGGTCTCGCGGGTCATGTTGGCGGCCAGCAGAATGAACACGCCGGATACAAGCAGGATCGTCGCATGTTCCTTGAAGCGGTGCATCTCGGCATGGCTGGGCAGATGCGCGTTGGCGATCCAGACGCCCATGATGGTCACGGCAAGAAGCCCGCTTTCATGCAGCAGCGAGTCCGAGGCGGCAAAGGCCACCAGCACGCTCACAAACAGCACCGGCACCTTCATGTATTCCGGCACCCAGCCGCTGGAGAAGGATTTCGCGATGCCCCAGCCTGCGGCAAGCCCAACCAGAGTGGCGACAACGATTCCGATGGCAAGCTCGGTGATGGCCTGTTCCACCGTGGTCGCGGTCTGCCAGACCAGCACCACTTCGAAGGCCAAAACTGCGGCCAAAGCGCCTGCCGGGTCGTTCACAATGGCTTCCCATTGCAAAAGCGCCGCCGGGCGGCGTTTCAACCGCGCCTGACGCAACAGCGGTGCAATCACCGTTGGCCCGGTGACGATCATGATGCCGCCAAACACTGCCGACGTGGCCCAACTGAGCCCACCTACATAATGCAGCACGGAGGCAGACAGCAGCCAACCGATGGGGCCGCCGATAAAGACCAGTCGTTTAACGCCAACCGCCGCATCCGTCAGGGATTTGAAATTGAGCGTCAGACCCCCTTCAAAGAGGATGATCGCCACTGCAATTGCCACAATCGGTTGCAGCAAATCTCCCATCGCCACGGACGGATCGAGGATGCCGAACACCGGACCCACGAGCAGACCTGCCAGCAACATCAGAACAATCGCCGGAAGGTTCAACCGCCATGCCAGCCACTGGGCGCCGACGCCCAGAACTCCGACCAATGCAAAAGCGGTGACCGGATTCATTCCGGCGTCTGCAGGTGTTGCCACGATGTATTCCTTTTATGACCTTGCGGAAATCACATCCGAACCCGTCAGGCGCGCATGCTCCTGCAGGGCAAACCGGTCGGTCATCCCGGCTATGTAATCCCCGACAAGCCGTGCGAGTTCCGTCTCGGTTTCAATTTCTGCAACATCCTTGCGCCATTGCTTGGGCAAAAGGGCCGGATCGGACATAAAAAGCGGGAAGAGTTCGTTGATCACCTTGGTGACCTGCGCGCGCATCTCGATCACGCCGGGCGCGCGGTACATGCGGTGGAACAGGAATTCGCGGATCACCTTGAGGTCAGACCAGAGCGCAGGGTTGAATTGCACCATCATCCGCCCCGCTGCGCGGATGTCCTCGGGCGATTTTGGGTCGAGCTCTTTCAGGTTGGCGCGGGTTACGGTGATCACATCGCTGACCAGAACGCCGAAGAACCGGCGCAGCGCCTCATGGCGGCGGCGGTAGTAATTCAGGCCGGGGTAGATGCGATCTACTTCTGCAAAACAATCACTTACGATGGGAAGCTCAGCCAGTTCGTCGGTCGAGAACAGCTCTGCCCGCAGGCCATCATGCAAATCGTGGTGGTTGTAGGCGATGTCGTCGGACAAGGCCGCGACCTGCGCCTCGGCGCTTGCGTGTGTGTGCAGTTCCAGATCGTGCCTTGCGTTATATGCCGCCAGCGCGTGCGGGATCGGCTGCTTCACCGGACCGTTGTGTTTTGCAATGCCTTCAAGAGTTTCCCAGGTGAGGTTCAACCCGTCGAAATCGGCGTAGTGCCGCTCCAGGGCGGTGACGATGCGGATCGCCTGTGCGTTGTGATCGAACCCTCCATAGGGCTGCATCAGCGCATCAAGCGCGTCTTCTCCCGTATGACCAAAAGGCGTGTGCCCCAGATCATGCGCCAGCGCCACGGCTTCGGTCAGTTCCAGATCCAGCCCCAACGTCTTGGAAATGGTGCGCGCCACCTGTCCAACTTCGATGGAATGGGTCAGGCGCGTACGGAAGTAATCGCCCTCGTGTTCGATGAAGACCTGTGTCTTATGCTTGAGCCGTCGAAATGCCGAGGCGTGAATGATCCGATCCCGGTCCCGCTGGAAACAGGAGCGAAAGGCGCTTTCCTCTTCGGGGTATAGCCTACCGCGCGACGTGGCCGGATCGCATGCAAATTGCGCCGTCATGTTCGACCGCCTGTTCTTGTTCCCTGTCCCGACTGCCCTTATATTCAGATCACGGAACAATTCAAAGCGAACCCGAGGGTGACATGCAGCTTCCACCGAAAGTGACGAT
This sequence comes from Marivita sp., assembly GCF_048006345.1. Taxonomy (GTDB): domain Bacteria; phylum Pseudomonadota; class Alphaproteobacteria; order Rhodobacterales; family Rhodobacteraceae; genus Marivita. Next base: position 1,236,765 of record NZ_CP180351.1, read on the forward strand.
TCGTGCGTTCGAACGTTTGTCCGAGATCGGCGCCAGTGCCGAGGGCAAGGCCCTGCGCATCGCGGTTGAAGGCGGTGGCTGTTCCGGGTTCCAGTATGAGATCAAACTGGATGAACCGGCGGCAGACGATCTGGTGCTTGAAGGGCAAGGTGAACGCGTTGTTGTGGATTCGGTGTCCCTGCCGTTTCTCTCAAACGCGGTGATCGACTTTTCCGAAGAACTGATTGGCGCGCGGTTCGTGATCGAGAACCCGAATGCCACATCATCCTGTGGCTGCGGTACAAGCTTCTCGATGTAAGGATCGGGGGCTGCGGCCCCCCTCCCATCAATGCAATGCGTTGGGCGTTTCGGCGCGGGCGAAGCCATGGAAGAAGTCGTGAAAATGGTTCGACGAGGTTTCCGCCTGTTCCAGCACGCGCATGGCCTCGGGTGACAGCCGGTCTTCCATGTAAAGACGCATGCTGATCCAATCCCCGCTGCGGGCATCGTCCAGGCTGAACATCGCTTCTGACATCTCGCGCATGGGTGTGGCGCGGCTGACATTGTGGTCAAACCGCATCCGGTCATAGACAAAGCCCTTGGCGAAGGCGGTATCGCCGACCAAAGCCTGATGCCAGTTGCACACCAGAAATTCGTGGTAATCGTCTTGAACGCTGACGGATGGACCATCAGTCACGGTAAAGAGCGCCGTTTCCCGTTTCAGCCAATCGGTCCAGAGCACGGGCGGCACGTCTCCGGCGTAATGCATCGCGATGCAAATCTCGGACAAGAGATCGGCGTTCTGTTCGATGAATGCGAGGATTCCGGCAAAGTGCAGACTGCGCTTGCCGTCGGCGTCAAGCTGCGGGTCGCAGCGGCCATATTCGCTGAGATAGAACACAAGATGTGTCAGCTCATACGCGGCTTTCTTGTTGGGCAACGCGAAGGTGTCGGACCGTCCCATGAAGTAGCGCGCGCGGTCTTCCAGTGTCGCGTCCTCGCCCTTTGGCGCCATATCGCGCCGTGCCATCAGCCGCTGCGCTTCCATGCGTTGCAGATCGGACAGTTCTGCGCGAGGCAGATCCCGGGTCTGCGCCCAATGGACAATGCGCTCTGCGTGGTTTCCAGCCATGCCGAGGTCTTCAAGGTCGAGCGTGATCGACAGGAAGAACCGGTAGTATTGTGGGAAGAAGCGCAGGCGTTTTTCGACTGATTGGTAAAATTCCGTGTAGGCGTCGAGCGCGGCATCACCCGGACGGGTGCCCGTACATTCCAGAATGTTCAAAATTTCTGCGTTTTCCTTGAGCCAGAACACGTCATCGCCATGGCGGCGGTGTTCGGCAAAGCAGCTCAGAAGCGCGCCAAGGCGCGCTTCTTGCGATGTGATCCGGGACGGGGGGGTGAAAGTGATGACATTGGTCATGGTTCAATCCTCCTTGGGGGGTAACAAGGGACAGGCCTCCCCGCCCCGGGTCAAAGCGTCACTCAAGAGCCGGACGTGAAGAGTGCACAGCCCTCGCCATCGGTTGTGGTTTCGGCGGTCACCGGGCTCGAACCCGAAGTGAACGCTTCGACAGCATCACCAGTGCGGGCATCGGATGTGGTCGGTGCGGAGCCGGAGGTGAACGCTTCGACGGCGTCGCCGGTGCGGGCATCGGATGTGGTCGGTGCCGAACCGGAAGTGAACGCTTCGACAGCATCACCTGTGCGGGCATCGGACGTGGTCGGCGCGGAACCGGAGGTGAACATTTCGACCGCGTCGCCGATGCTGGCGGATGTGCCTGCCGGTGCGGAACCGGATGTGAAGAGGCCTGTCGCGTCGCCCATCAGAGCGGTTGCGCTGGTTGCCGGAGCGGAGCCAGAGGTGAACATCTCGACGGCATCGCCCATCAATGCATCGGTCGATGCGAACGGCGCGGAACCCGATGTGAACAAAGCTGTTGCGTCGCCACCGTGCATGTCGGAAATTTGCTGATCTTGCAGAAGGTTATTGGTAATCTGAAGTTTGCGAACTGCGGTCATGTTGGCCTCCTCTGGCTGGTTTGATGTTCCAAAGCTGGCACGTAAAAATTGAATTTGAGAAGATCAATTATCGTTTAACGGGTATTCAAAAGACTTATCCACATGAAGATTCACTCATAGGTTGTTCCTGTCGAATGGGTCCTGAAGTTATCAACAGATTTCAAAAATCTGGGGATAAGTTCATGCGAGCAGAGATGGCATGCCGTTTGTGCAAGTCCTGCGCCGTGTCGAGGCGCGAATCTCTGGCTCCAATGTCACTCGATTCGACACGATCGGCGCTTGTCTGGACCGGTCCTTCTTGGGATAGAGGGGACAATCGGGGAGACATCAGATGAAAATCGCCACGTTCAACATCAACGGGATCAAGGCGCGCCTGCCCGCACTGACGGATTGGCTGCGCGACAGCGCGCCGGATGTGGCGCTGCTGCAAGAGATCAAATCGGTGGACGAGGCGTTCCCGCGCCAAGAACTGGAAGATTTGGGGTACACCGTGGAAACCCACGGTCAGAAAGGGTTCAACGGCGTGGCGATCCTGTCCAAGCTGCCGTTGGAAGATGTCACGCGCGGCCTTCCCGGTGACGACAGCGACGAACAGGCGCGCTGGATCGAGGCGACGGTGATCGGCGATACGCAAGCCGTGCGGGTGTGCGGGCTCTACCTGCCCAACGGAAACCCGGCGCCGGGGCCGAAATACGACTACAAGCTGGACTGGATGAAGCGGCTGGAAGCCCGGGCGCGGGACCTGCTGGCGGACGAGATGCCAGCGTTGATGGCGGGCGACTACAATATCATTCCGCAGGCAGAGGACGCGGCCAAGCCCGAGCAATGGACCGATGACGCGCTCTTCCGGCCCGAGTCGCGCGCTGCCTTCCGCCGCATTCTGAACCTTGGCTTTACCGAAGCCTTCCGCGCCTGCACCCAAGGTGACGGGCATTATTCGTTCTGGGATTATCAGGCGGGCGCATGGGAGCGGAACAATGGCATTCGCATCGACCATTTCCTGCTCACACCCGAATGCGCCGACCTGATGACAGAGTGCTGGATCGAAAGCGCGGTGCGGGGACGCGAGAAACCGTCGGATCACGTCCCGGTCTGGGTGTCGCTGGCGGCCTGATCGTCAGCACCGGCTTGCGGAATACCAAAGCCCGGCATACATCTTTTGCAACGTCCACAACCGGAGAGCAGCGCCATGGCCATGCAAGCGCAGGAAATCGAAGACCTGATCCGCGCAGAGTTTCCCAACGCCAAGATCACCATCACCGATCTGGCCGGCGACGGAAATCATTACGCGGCCGAGGTGATCGACGAAAGCTTCAAGGGCATGAACCGGGTCCAGCAGCAGCGTGCCGTCTACGCCGCCCTCAAGGGCAAGATGGATGGATCGCAGGGCGAGTTGCACGCGCTGGCGCTCACCACGAAAGCACCGGCCTGATGCCCGCGCGGCTCTGGAATATCCTGATGATCCTGTCGATCGGTCCTTTTGCCGATGCCACGTGGTGTCGTCCGGCAGAAACGGCCCGCCACACAGGCGCAGCATGATCGACTTTCTGACCAACACCTGGCCAATGTTTGCAGCCATTGGCCTTGTCACTGTGATAACTGTCGGCGCAACCATGCCGTATATCCGCAAGGATCGGAAACGCCGCGAAGAGATGGAGCAAGAGAATGACTGACGCGAAACAGATTATCGAAGAGACCGTGAAGTCGAATGACGTGGTGCTCTACATGAAAGGCACCAAAACGATGCCGCAATGCGGATTTTCGAGCAAGGTGGCTGGCGTGCTGAACTACATGGGCGTCGAGTATGCCGATGTGAACGTGCTGGCGGACGAGAATATCCGTCAGGGCATCAAGGAATATTCCGACTGGCCGACGATCCCGCAGCTTTATGTCAAAGGCGAATTCGTCGGTGGCTGCGACATCATCACCGAGATGACCCTTTCGGGCGAATTGGACCAGCTCTTTGATGAGAACGGCGTCGGCTATGACAAGGACGCCGCCGAGAAGATCCGCGAAGCGAATTCCTGATCGGTTCGTTTCTCGCGAATGACCAACGGCGCCCTGACGGGCGCCGTTTTGCGTTTGGGTCTGAGGCAGTGTCGCCCTACCCTGCTTTTTCTTCCACATCGCGGGCCAGAGCTTCGGCGCGTGCCGCGATTTCCTGAAGCGACTCGGTCACGTCCGTTGGCACCACCGGTACCTCGATCCGTTCCGGCTGGGGCGGCGGCGCGTCCTTGAGCGCCCGCAGTTCCGACAGGTAGGCGGCTGCACGGTCTTCGCTTTCGCGCAGCTTGTCCTCAAGACCGGCCGTCTTGTCTGCAAGCATCAGCCCCGCCATGAGGAGCATCCGTGCTTCGGGGATACGTCCGACCTGCTGCGCCAGAACCTGTGCTTCGGTGTCGAGCATGCGGGCCGCAGAATGCAGGTATTGCTCTTCGCCTTCCTGGCAGGCCACATCAAAGCTGCGACCGCCGATGGTGATTTCGACTTCGGGCATCAGTTCGCCTCCTCGGTTTCAGCTGCAGCTTCAAGCAACGGCGTCAGGGACGCGATGATCGCGCGTGTCTCTGCCGCCTCGACCGAGCGGGCGGCGCGCAGGCCCTCCAATTCGGCCAACATGGCCTTGTTGATGAGATGCGGTTCGCCAACATTCTCGGCCAGTGCCTTGCGCAGTTCTTCGTTCGTGGCGCGCAGCATCTCGTTGGACTGGCGCAGGCGCTGGAGATCGAGGTCCAACGCCGCCACATCCACCGTGGGTGCCGCTGGTGCCGGTGCCGCTGCGGCCTTGATCGCTTCGATCTCTTGCCGGTGGGTTTCGTGGAGCTTCCGCACCCGCTCTTCCAACTGGGCGTTGGCCAGCTTTTCCTCGTCCAGCGCATCCTGTAGATGCGCCACCTCTGCCGGGTCGATTCCCGGCTCGGCGGGCACCTCTGGAACGGCCTGTGCTGCACGCTCTTCCAACCGGGCTACACCTTGTGCCACCCGGTCCAGCGCCGCCGTTATGCGATATTGCAACTCGTCAATTTGGGTCATTTGCCTGATCCCCGTTTGTTGTGCGCCCACCGTTGGCGAGACACCGCCAGACGCATTTTTCCGTGCTCTCGAAACGAATCGCTCCGTCCTCTTAATGTGAAAGTTTAACAATCCGCGTTCGAAAATGCGCCCCCTTATGCACATATGGCAAGGCTGTGCCGCTTGAACTCTGCGTTGACGCTGGTATGAGCGCCCTCAACGACCCCTTTTGCCCCCATCATGAAGGACGAGACGGCCCGTGGATATCGAGACCCTCAAAGCCCAGAACCCCGACCATTGGAACAAGGCGGCGGCGATCCGTGCGCTGACGCTTGATGCCGTGGCTGCCGCCAATTCCGGACATTCGGGCATGCCCATCGGCATGGCGGATGTGGCCACCGTGCTTTATGAAAAGCACCTCAAGTTCGACGCCGCCCATCCCGGCTGGCACGACCGCGACCGGTTCATCCTGTCGGCGGGTCACGGATCGATGCTGCTCTATTCGCTGCTGTACCTTGTGGGCGATCCCGAAATCACCCTGGATCAGGTCAAGAATTTCCGCCAATGGGGCGCGAAAACCGCAGGCCATCCCGAGAACTTTCTCGCACAGGCGATCGAGACCACAACCGGCCCGCTGGGTCAGGGCATCGCCAACTCGGTTGGCTTTGCGATGGCGGAAGAAGCGCTGCGCGCGCGCTTCGGCAAGAAGCTGGTCGATCATTATACGTACGTGATCGCAGGCGACGGGTGCCTGATGGAGGGCGTGAGCCACGAAGCCATCGGCATTGCAGGACGTCAGGAGCTGTCCAAGCTGATCGTCTTCTGGGACAACAACAACATCACCATCGACGGCACGGTTGAGCTGTCCGACCGCACCGATCAGGTTGCACGCTTTACTGCAGCGGGCTGGCACGTGCAGGAGATCGACGGCCACAACCCGGCCGAGATCGACGCGGCGATCACTGCTGCGAAGGCGGACAAGCGCCCGTCGATGATCGCCTGCAAGACACATATCGCGCTGGGTCACGCGGCGCAGGACACCTCCAAAGGTCACGGCGCGCTGACCAATGCGGACCAGAACGCGGCGGCCAAAGCGGTCTGGGGCTGGACCACCGGCCCGTTCGAAGTGCCGGCCGACATCAAGTCGGCGTGGGAAGAAATCGGTCGCCGCGGCACGGCAGACCGTGTTGAGTGGGAAGCCCGACTGGCCGACATGTCGGATGCCCGTCAGGCTGAATTCGCGCGCACCATGGCCGGTGAAGCGCCGAAGAAGCTGTCTTCAACCATCAAGGCGCTGAAAAAGCAGATCAGCGAAAGCGCGCCCAAATTGGCCACGCGCAAAAGCTCGGAAATGGTGCTTGAAGTTGTCAATCCAATCCTGCCGGAAACCTTTGGCGGCTCGGCTGACCTGACCGGGTCGAACAACACCAAGACCGGCGATCTGGGCGTGTTCGACGTGGACAACCGCAAGGGCCGCTACATGTATTGGGGCATTCGCGAACACGGCATGGCCTCGGCGATGAACGGCATGGCGCTGCATGGTGGCATCCGCCCCTATGGCGGCACGTTCATGTGTTTCACCGATTATGCCCGCCCTGCGATGCGCCTCTCGGCCTTGATGCAGGTGCCGACGGTCTACGTGATGACGCATGACAGCATCGGTCTGGGCGAAGACGGCCCGACCCACCAGCCGGTCGAACATCTGGCGATCAGCCGCGCAACGCCGAACACGCTGGTGTTCCGTCCTGCCGACACGGTGGAAACCGCTGAGGCGTGGGAGATCGCGTTCACCCAGACCAAGACGCCGTCCGTGCTGTCACTGACCCGGCAGAACCTTCCGACCGTGCGGACCGAACACAAGACCAAGAACCTCACGGCGCAAGGCGCCTATGTGCTGGCCGATGCCGAGGGCAAGCGTCAGGCGATCCTGATGGCGACCGGCTCTGAGGTCGAGATCGCAATGGCGGCGCGTGATATCCTGCACGCCGAAGGGATCGGCACGCGGGTGGTGTCTATGCCCTGCTGGGAGCTGTTCGAGGAGCAGGACGAGGCGTATCGCAAGCGCGTGTTGCCAGGTGGCCCGGTGCGCGTGGCCGTCGAGGCGGGCATCCGCTTTGGTTGGGACCGCTGGCTCTATGGCGAGCGCGGCAAGCGCGAGAAGTCGGGCTTTGTCGGCATGCACGGGTTCGGTGCGTCGGCCCCTGCGGAAACGCTTTACGAGAAGTTCGGGATCACTGCCGAGGCCGTGGCACAAAAAGTGCGCGACCTGGTCGAGGGCCGCTGGCAGCCCGATCCCCGCGCGTAGATAAGCTTTGGGCGACCTCGCGAGCCGGGGTCGCCCATAAGCGATGCATCGATGCATCGCCCGAACGCGTAGACGCGTTGGACACTCGAAACATCACCGAAAATGCGAGTCCCGACCTGTTGGCCTGGCCCGTTGTGACAGGCTCGGTGGATCGCGTTGCACGACCAGACGCACGGGGTCGCGATTGCAGAACACCACAAGCTGATCGCCGTTTTCCACCAGCGTGAACCCGCGCCGCCGCACCTCGCGCAGAAAAGCGTCGCGTCCCACAACCTGTTCGACATCGCAGGCGGAGCGGTGGATCACACCGCCCCGTCCCACTGCCTTTGCCGAGAAGACGTTGCGCAACCAGGTGTCTGGATCAAGAAAGCTCGGAATCGTCATGTCCCATGCTTAGCTCGAACAGAGTTAAGACAGGATTAACGCGCCTCAGACACCTTTCGGCATCACCGCCGTCCAGACCGGACCGATGATCTTGACCCCGACCGGGATCAGGATCAGGCCCCAAATGAAACCCAGAACAAAGTCGATGCCGGCCGTCACAGCCCATTCGACAAAAGCCTGCCCTGCCCCGATGGCCACGGCGACGCCGTGGATGGCATCCTCGGGCCCATGCCAGCCCATCTGCGCGATGGAATGCACGATGATCGATCCACCGACCCAGAGCATCGCCGCCGTGCCCACCACGGTCAGCATCTTGAGCAGCCATGGCATGAACTTGACGATCCCGCGCCCCAAGGCACGGGTCAGCCCAAGCCGCCCTACCTGCGAAAGCCAAAGGCCCACATCGTCCATCTTCACGATCACCGCCACCGCGCCATAGACCGCCAGTGTGACCATGATGCCGACAAGCGCCAGTGTGGCCCCCTGCATCCAGATGTTGCCTTCTTCGATCACCGACAGCGCAATGGTCATGATCTCGGCCGACAGGATGAAATCCGTCTTGATCGCGCCTTTGACCTTTTCCTCTTCCAGATGCAACGGGTCCTGAATGTCGTGGCTGCCATCCGGTCCACCGGAATGATCGTCATGGGGGCGCAGCACATGCACGATCTTTTCCGCCCCTTCGAAACAGAGGTAACTTCCGCCAAGGATCAGCAAGGGCGGGATCATCCACGGTGCGAAGGTCGACAGCAGCAATGCTGCGGGCAGAAGGAACACCAGCTTGTTGATCAGTGATCCCCGCGCGATGCGCCAGATGATCGGCAATTCGCGGGCGGGTTCGAACCCATGCAGGTATTTTGGAGTGACCGCCGCGTCGTCGATCAGGACGCCTGCGGTTTTCGACCCGGCTTTGGCCGCCGCCGCACCGATGTCGTCGATCGAGGCCGCGGCCACCTTTGCGATGCCCGCCACGTCGTCCAGAAGCGCCAACAATCCGCTCATACCCGCTGTCCCCCATGTATCTTGCCCAAGACATAGCGCCCCGGTCCATGAGCCGCCAGCACAAGGCACCCTCCGGCAATGGCCCAGTTCTTGACGAAGATGCTCATTTGCCACGGATCTTCGGGGATCAGGTGAAAGACGCTTGTTACCGCGCAATAGGCTGCAAGTAGCACAGCCACGGGGCGTACCGCCCAGCCGACCGCCACCATCCCCCCTGCGATGGCGTTGAACCCAAGCGCCACCCACACCAAGGCCGTGGGCAGATTGAAACCGGACAGCAACTGCATCGCCGGTTCGGGGTCCACAGCCTTTTGGATCGCGCCCCCGACGAAAAGCGCTGCAATCAGAATACGTCCGATCAGGACCGCGAGATCTGCCAGCACCATCATAATTTCCGATTCCGCAACATAGGTTCGGTGTTACCGCAAACCGTCGCGAAGCGTTAGCGCCATCATCCGGCCGAGCCATAGGTTTTGCGCTAACATATTGTGAAATCATACCTTTTTACTTTGCGGTTGCAGCATACCTGCGTATACGACCCCTAACGCACAGCGCAGGAGACATGCCCATGACCGTCACTCTTGGAATCAACGGTTTCGGTCGGATCGGCCGCTGCACCCTCGCCCATATCGCCGAAAGCTCGCGCAATGACGTGCAGGTGGTGAAGATCAACGCGACAGGCCCGATTGAGACCAACGCGCATCTGCTGCGCTATGACAGCGTGCACGGTCGCTTCGGCGGAGAGGTCAAGGTCAAGGGCAACACGATGGATCTGGGCCGTGGCCCGATGGAGGTTTTTTCGACCTACAACCCCGAAGAACTCGACTGGTCGGGCTGTGACGTGGTTCTGGAATGCACCGGCAACTTCAACGATGGCGCCAAGGCGGGCATCCACATGGAGCGCGGTGCGAAGTCGGTTCTGATCTCGGCCCCGGCCAAGAACGTGCAGAAAACCATCGTCTATGGCGTGAACCACCGCTCGCTTGTGGCCGGTGACACGATGATCTCGAACGGCTCCTGCACCACAAACTGCCTCGCGCCGTTGGCCAAGGTTCTGGACGAGGCGATCGGCATCGAGAGCGGCATCATGACCACGATCCACTCCTATACCGGCGACCAGCCGACGCTGGATCGCCGCCATGCCGACCTCTACCGCGCCCGCGCAGCCGCCATGGCGATGATCCCGACCTCCACCGGGGCCGCAAAGGCGCTGGGGGAAGTGCTTCCGAACCTCAAGGGCAAGCTTGATGGCTCTGCCGTGCGCGTGCCGACCCCGAACGTGTCGGCTGTGGACCTGACCTTCTACGCCAGCAAGGACGTCACCGTTGCCGATGTGAACGAAGTGGTGCGCGAAGCCGCCGCCACCCATATGGGTACGGTTATGGCCTACGATCCCGAACCCAAGGTCTCCATCGACTTCAACCACACCACGCAATCGTCGATCTTTGCGCCGGACCAGACCAAGGTCGTGGGCAATCGTATGGTGCGCGTTCTGGCGTGGTACGACAACGAATGGGGCTTCTCGGCACGCATGGCTGATGTGGCCGGTGCGATGGGCCGTCTGCTTCACTAAGCCAAGCACATTCCAGATAAAGAGCACCTGCAACGAGATAAATTCGTTGCAGGTGTTTTGCTTTTTGCGACCGCGCGCGTCGCGCTTCGCTCCCAATGCGGCGCTGCAGCAATAGCGCTCCTGCGCGAGTCCCCTAGCCTTGCGTCGAGGACAGGTTTTCGTCGCATCACAGGGGCTGGCAAATGGCGCAGATATTTTCAGGCATCTGGGCGCTCTTGATCGGCATTGTGTTTATCATGCTGGGCAACGGCATGCATTTTACGCTGATCGGTCTGCGCGGTGACATCGAAGGATTCTCGGCCACAGAATTGGCGATTGTCGCGTCCGGGTACTTCCTTGGATTTTTGTCAGGGGCGCGGCTGACGCCGGGAATGATAAAACGGGTCGGACATGTGCGCGTCTTTGCGGCGCTTGGCAGCTTCATGTCCGCGGCGCTGATCGCGTTTCCCCTGCTCACGGACCCAATCCTGTGGACGGTGTTGCGCATATTGGTCGGGTTCTGCATGTCCGGGGTCTATGTGACAGCGGAAAGCTGGCTCAATGCATCGGCCACCAACGAAACCCGCGGCAAGGTGCTTTCGGCCTACATGATCGCCCAGACGCTTGGCATCATCGGGGCGCAGGGCCTTTTAACCCTTGGAGACGCGGCAACCGCAGGCCTGTTCATCGGCGCGTCGATCCTTGTGTCGATCTCGTTCGGACCGATCCTTTTGTCCGTCACACCTACTCCTGCGGCCGAGGTCACCCGGCCCATGCCGTTGCGCGACTTGTTTCGGGGATCGCCCTTGGGGACGGTGGGAATCTTCTTGCTGGGCACGATTTACGCCACGCAATCCGGCATGGGGGCTGTCTATGGGGCACAAGTGGGGATGAGCGCCAATGAGATATCGCTGTTCATCGCGATGCTCTTTGGCGGTGCCCTGCTGCTCCAGTTTCCAATCGGGTGGCTGTCGGACAGAATGGACCGAAGAAAGCTCATTCTCGGCTGTTCGGCCCTCGGCGCGACTTTCTGTATTCTGGGTTGGATCAATGGCCCCAGCATTGTGCTGCTGATGGGAGCCGCCTTTCTGACCGGCGGTGTCACCACACCGCTTTATGCCCTGATCCTCGCTTACACCAACGACACATTGGATGCCGAGGATATGCCCGCGGCATCGGGTGGGCTGGTGCTTACCTTTGGCATTGGCGCCATTCTCGGTCCATTGGCCGCTGGCGCCGCGATGGAGGCATTGGGGCCGCAGGCGTTCTGGATGGTGCTCGGCGTGACTTTTGTCGCGATTGCGGCCTATTCGGCATACCGCATGACCCAGCGCCCGGCATCCCCCGTGAGCGAAACGGACAGCTACCTTGGCGTGCTTCCGACCGCGTCGCCCGTGGCGGTCGAAGCGGCGGGAGCCTGGGCTGTGGAGCAAGGCGAGATCGAGCGCGGAGCTGGTGCCTGATCGGTCAAATCAGCGGAAAACAGCTCTAAACTTTTGTTGGAGATGCGCTGATCCAGACCCCAGACCAATATTCCGAGGCAGTCGGGAATGCCATGTGACGGTCATCGGCGCTGCATGTCGCAGCCCGCATGACCCTCAAAGGAGACATCCCATGACACGTATTCTCGCCCTCGCCCTTGCCCTCGCTCTGCCGGTATCGGCTTTCGCGTCCAGTGACGCAGCCCTTACCACGGAACGCGTGACCGAGATCACCAACAAGCTGACCGCCGAAGGTTACGAAGTCCGCAAGATCGACATGGAAGACGGCATGATCGAAGCCTACGTTCTCAAGAACGGTCAACGCTACGAGCTCTATCTCGATGCCGCTCTGAATGTCGTCAGCACCAAGATCGACGATTGATCCATGCTGGTCCGCGCCTCGTGCGCGGACCGCCAATCCCGGAGCGTAACATGACATCCTATAAAATCTGGGACCCGTTCGTCCGGGTCTTCCACTGGGCGCTTGTGGCTGGCTTTGCCGCCAACGCGCTTTTTACCGATGATGAAAGCAAGCTGCATGAATGGCTGGGCTACGCCCTTGTAGCGCTCATTGCCGCGCGGTTGCTGTGGGGCCTCGTTGGGTCCCGCTATGCGCGGTTCGGATCGTTCTGGCCAACCCTGTCCAAAGTCACGGCGCAGGTGTCCGACATGGCCACGGGCCGCAAACGGATTCACCTGGGCCACACCCCGTTGGGTGCGCTGATGATCTTCAACCTGCTTGGATCGGTCCTGCTGATCGGTTTGACCGGCTACATGATGACCACAAACGCATATTGGGGCGTGGACTGGGTTGAAGAAACCCACGAGGCCTTGGTAACTTGGGCCGAGATTTCCATCGTGCTGCATGTGCTTGCGGTGATCTGGGAAAGCCGCCGGACCGGGGTCAACCTGCCGCGCGCCATGATCACAGGTGTCAAGACCGTGCCGGACGGAGCCAGGGCAGAGCCGTGACCTTCCAGAATTCCACGAAACCGGTGTCGTTGCTGGTCCTGATCGTCGCGCAATCCCTTTGCGCGGCGTTCTTCCTCTGGGACGTGGTTGTTGATGGGTTCGACATGGGGATCCCCGCGTTTGTGTCGAGCCATTTCGTTATCGAGTTTCTGGCGGTACTTGCTCTGATCGCCGGTGTGATTTTCGAGACCCGCTATCTTTTCGCCCTGTTGCGGCGCAAGGCGCATCTGGAAGAGCAGCTTGGTCTGGCGGCTGGTGCCTTCCACGACATCGTCGAGGCCCGGTTCGACACGTGGTCGCTCACCCCGTCAGAACGGGATGTGGCGCTATTTGCTCTCAAGGGCTTCGGCATCGCCGAAATCGCCGAACTGCGCGGCTCGGCTGAAGGCACGGTGAAGGCGCATCTCAACGGCATCTACCGCAAGGCGGGCGTCACCGGGCGCGGTGCTTTTGTTGGGCTCTTCATCGAAGACCTGATGTCGATCCCCCACGCGCCCAACGACGTCACGGCGTGACAAGCCTGACCCGCTCTGGCATTCTCGAACCCAAGAGCAGAGGGGCGCGACGACGATGACCAATACACTCGCCATCGGGTTGGGGCTGATGATCCTTGGCGGATTGGCGGTGGATGCCTTTCTGACCGGAGGCGACGGTTTCATGTTCCTTGCGTCCAAAATGATCGACTTCCTGGATTGGATCGCGTTCTGGCGATGACGACCGGGCCGTACGGTTGCTTGACAGCTGCGCGGACATCTGTTTGTTAGCGGTAACGGAACCCGGCAGAGTTTTCTCTCCGAACCAGAGAGGGCATCCCAATGAGCACCAAAGTCGCCATCAACGGATTTGGCCGCATCGGCCGCAACATCCTGCGGGCCATCATCGAATCCGGTCGCACCGATATCGAGGTTATCGCGATCAATGATCTGGGTCCGGTCGAAACCAACGCGCATCTTCTGCAATATGACAGCGTGCATGGCCGCTTTCCGGTCGAGGTGAAAACCGGCGAGGATTTCATCGATGTGGGTCGTGGCCCTATCAAGGTGACCGCGATCCGCAACCCGGCAGACCTGCCGTGGTCCGATGTGGATGTTGTTCTGGAATGTACAGGCATCTTCACCAGCAAAGAGGCCTGCCAGGCGCATCTTGAAAACGGTGCAAGCCGCGTGCTGATTTCCGCTCCGGGCAAGGATGCGGACAAAACCATCGTTTATGGCGTGAACCATGACAGCCTGACCGCCGATGACCTGATCGTGTCAAACGCGTCCTGCACCACCAACTGCCTGTCTCCGGTCGCATATGTGCTGAATAACGCCATCGGGATCGAGCGTGGGTTCATGACCACGATCCATTCCTATACCGGCGACCAGCCGACGCTGGACACGATGCACAAGGATCTTTACCGCGCCCGCGCCGCGGCGCTTAGCATGATCCCGACCTCCACCGGGGCCGCGAAGGCCGTGGGTTTGGTGCTGCCGGAACTGAACGGCAAGCTAGATGGTGTTGCGATCCGCGTGCCCACGCCCAACGTGTCGGTGGTCGATCTGACCTTCACCGCCTCGCGCAACACCACGGTCGAGGAAATCAACGACGCGATCCGCGCCGCTGCTGATGGCCCGCTCAAGGGCATCCTCGGGTATACTGACAAACCGCTTGTGTCGTCGGACTTCAACCACGACCCGCATTCGTCGATCTTCCACATGGATCAGACTAAGGTCATGGACGGACACATGGTTCGTATCCTAAGCTGGTACGACAACGAATGGGGCTTCTCGAACCGCATGGCCGATACGGCTGTTGCGATGGGCAAGCTGATCTGACGCATAGTTTTACCATCTGGTAAAATCGAAAAGGCCGGGCACATATGTCTGGCCTTTTTTGTTGCGACCCTTGCAGTCAGCGCAAGGCGGCCTTTCGGACCTGTCAGTTGTTCTGCAGCGCAGCATCCCTATCTTCAGACCTGTAGCTGGTAGCGCAAACAGTCTGCTGGCTCAGGACCATAAGCAAGGAAAGGACTGACCATGGCCCATCTTATGTCTTCCCTGCGGGACCGTCTTCAAAAGCGGGCCGCTTACAATCGCACAGTTCGGGAAATCCGGTCGATGCCGCTTGATGTTGCGCTGGATTTGAACATTTATCCCGGCGATGCGGAAAAGATCGCAGCCAAGGCCATTTACGGCCGCTGACCAACGACATCTTCGTTGACACAGGACACAGCCGCGCATGCTTGCACGGCTTTTGTCATGTTTCGGGTCCGAATTTTTCGATCAGGGCCTGACGCACCGGCGCCGTGACGAACTTTGATACGTCCCCACCCAACCGGGCGATTTCCTTGACCAGCTTGGAGGCAATCGCCTGATGCCGGGCCTCGGCCATGAGGAACACCGTCTCGACGCTGTCATCCAGCGCGCGGTTCATCCCGACCATCTGGAATTCATACTCGAAATCCGCAACCGCGCGCAGTCCACGTACGATGATCGTGGCTTCCACATCGCGGGCGCAGTCGATCAGGAGGTTCTCGAACGGGTGGACAACGATCTCGATTCCCGTCTGTTCGGACAGAGACACACATTCGGCCTCGATCATGGCAACGCGTTCTTTAAGGTCGAACAACGGTCCCTTGTCGCGATTGATGGCAACGCCAATCACCAACCGATCCAGAAAGGCCGAAGCCCGTCGGATGATGTCGATATGGCCCATTGTGATCGGGTCGAATGTCCCGGGGTAAAGACCGATGCGCATGGGCAGTCTCCGGCAAGTCGTCACGTTTCCCCCTGTCTCGCATCAAAAGCGCAGGGAGTTCAAGCAGATGACTGTCTCGGGTCAGTGACCCATGATCATCCCTTCCAGCGCGTTCCGCTCCATTGCCAGTTCCGTCAGGCGGGCTTTCACCACGTCACCGATGGTGATGAGGCCAACCAGCTTGCCATCCTCGACCACGGGCATGTGGCGGAATCGACCTTCGGTCATCTGGCTGAGGATGTGGTCCGCATCGTCATTGCGGCTGCAGGTCACGAGCTTCTGGGTCATGTAACTGTCGACGCTGTCTGAAAGGCAGGACGCGCCCCGCGTGGCCAGTTCCCGCACGATGTCGCGTTCCGACAGAATGCCAAGGGCTGTCTCGGCATCGTCAGACACAACCACTGTACCGATGCGTTTCTCGGTCAATATCTTGGCCACGTCTGCGATGCTGGTCCCGGACTTTACGGTCACAACCGCATCTGTCGCCTTGCTTTTGAGAATGTGATGAACTTGCATGGTCTCTCCTCCGGTCCCTGTGCCCCTTCAGCGTCCTCACAGACCCGTGTTCTGTCAAGTGCCTGAAAGTAACGCCTCCAAACGCGCCACTTCGGCGCGCACGCCTTGGGCCAATGCAGTGGCAAACCGGGTGATCCGGTCAAGGCGGCGGTCTTCGGCATGGCGGACAAGGTAGAAACTGCGGGTGAACGACAGCGCGTCGGTCAGTACGCGGCGCACACCGGGCGCAAAGGGCAGCGCAAAATCATGGGCGATGCCGATGCCGCCGTGCTGGCGCAAGAGTTGCAATTGAACCGAGGCCGAATTCGACGCCAGTGCCACCCGGTCAAGGGCCAAATCACTGAGGTAATCCAGTTCCTTGTCGAAGATCATGTCGGGGATGTAGCCGACGATCCTGTGATCTTTCAGGTCCGCTACGGAACTGAGGGGCGGGTGTGCGGAAAGATATGTTTGGCTTGCCGCAAGATGCAGCTTGTAGTCGGTGATGCGTTGGTAGGACAGCCGCGATGCGGTGGGCGGACTGACGGTGATCGCCATATCCGCTTCACGGCGAGACAGGTTCACCACACGCGGCAACGCGACGATCTGCAGGTCGAGGTCGGGATTGGCCTTCGACAATTCGGCGAAAACCCGCGGCAGCACGAAATTTGCACAGCCATCCGGTGCCCCGATGCGGATCTGCCCAGTCAGAGTGCCCGCCTCACCCGTCAGGACAGAGCTTGCGCCCTGCATCGCTTGTTCCGCGCGTTCGGCGTGGTCGATCAGCCGGGTCCCCGCCTCGGTCAGGGTGTAGCCTTGCGGGCTCTTTATGAAAAGCGCCTGTCCTATGGCCTCTTCCAGCCGGGCCACCCGGCGACCAACGGTGGCGGGATCCATGCGCAGCGCCCTGCCCGCCCCGGACAAGGTGTCATGGCGCGCGACGGAAAGGAAAATTCGCAGGTCATCCCAGCTTTGCACACCCTATCCTTTGCATTTTTGCAAAACGTATTTGGGATATTGCCTCTTTGATCCGCATTTTTGCAAGACTAAGATGTGGCCAATCACCTGAGGAGGATTCCATGCAAGAGTTGACCCATTACATTGGCGGCGAACACGTCAAAGGCACATCCGGTCGTTTTGCCGATGTCTACAACCCCGCAACGGGCGAAGTTCAGGCCAAGGTGCCGCTGGCGTCCACGGACGAAATCGCCAAGGCCATCGAGATTGCCGCGAAGGCCCAGCCTGCATGGGCCGCAACCAACCCGCAGCGCCGTGCGCGCGTGATGATGGCCTTTGTCGGTCTTTTGAACCGCGACATGGACAAGCTGGCCGAGGCGCTGAGCCGCGAGCATGGCAAGACCCTGCCGGACGCCAAGGGCGATGTGCAGCGCGGTCTGGAAGTGGTCGAGTACTGCATTGGCGCGCCGGAACTGCTCAAAGGCGAATACACCGACAGCGCGGGTCCGGGCATCGACATGTATTCGATGAAGCAGCCGCTAGGTGTGACGGCGGGCATCACCCCCTTCAACTTCCCGGCGATGATCCCGATGTGGATGTTTGCCCCTGCGCTGGCCTGCGGCAACGCGTTCATCCTCAAGCCGTCCGAGCGTGACCCGTCGGTGCCGCTGATGCTGGCCGAACTCATGGAAGAAGCCGGTCTGCCGAAAGGCGTGTTGCAGGTGGTGAACGGTGACAAGGAAGCGGTGGATGCGCTGCTCCATCACCCTGTTGTTCAGAGCATCGGCTTTGTCGGCTCGACCCCGATCGCGGAATACATTTACGGAACCGGCTGCGCCAACGGCAAGCGCGTGCAGTGTTTCGGTGGTGCCAAGAACCACATGATCATCATGCCGGATGCCGATATGGATCAGGCCGCTGACGCGCTGATCGGTGCAGGCTACGGTGCTGCGGGCGAACGCTGCATGGCGATCTCGGTTGCTGTCCCCGTGGGCCATGAAACCGCAGATCGGCTGATCGAAAAGCTGGTGCCGCGCATCGAGAAGCTCAAGGTTGGGCCCTACACGGCTGGCAATGATGTGGATTACGGTCCCGTCGTGACAGCCGCAGCCAAGCAGAACATCCTTGGCCTGATCCAGTCGGGCGTCGATCAGGGCGCAAAGCTGGTCGTTGATGGCCGCGATTTCAGCCTTCAGGGCTATGAAAACGGGTTCTTCGTCGGACCGCATCTGTTTGACCACGTGACCCCGGACATGGACATCTACAAGAAAGAGATCTTCGGCCCGGTTCTGTCGACCGTGCGTGCAGGCTCGTACGAAGAAGCGATCAAGCTGGCGATGGACCACGAATATGGCAACGGCACCGCGATCTTCACCCGCGACGGTGACGCGGCCCGTGACTTTGCTAACCGGATCAATATCGGCATGGTGGGCATCAACGTGCCGATTCCGGTGCCGCTGGCCTATCACACCTTTGGTGGCTGGAAGAAATCGGTCTTCGGCGATCTCAACCAGCATGGCCCGGATGCATTCAAGTTCTATACACGCACCAAGACAGTGACCTCGCGCTGGCCGTCAGGCATCAAGGAAGGCGGCGAATTCAACTTCAAGGCAATGGATTGATTTGCATTGAAAATACCAGCATAAAGGGCGGACTTGTCCGCCCTTTATCATATGAGCTCCCGTGGCCATTTCCGTTCAGATCATCGCCGACCAAAATCTGGTTTACGTGAGATACACCGGCGCGATGCTGGTTGACGAGACAGCAGCCGCTTTGGGCGAGTTCGCAAAGCACCCCTTAGCGGGTCCGGGGCTGCGGCATCTGGTGGATCTGACCCGGTTGACCGACATCGACCGTGACTACGCAAAGTTCATGGAGATTCAGGCCAAGAAGGTCGAGACCATGGCGGGTCATGGTGTCGAAACGTTTATGGTTTACCTGGCAAATACGCCAATCGGGTTGCATGCCGCGAATATGGGCAAGAATGGATGGACGCCGGAAAGCGGCGTTGTCGCCATCGTGGTCGAGAACGAGGATCACGCGCTTGTCGCCTTGGGTTTGCCTTTCGACAGCATCGCGCAGATGCTCGAGAGATGTGATGCGCAGAGCGTGTGACGGCCTGATATCAATCTCGTTGATTTGAAACACAATTTCCCTGACAGTAGGGGCTTCCTTGTTCCTTTGGTCATTGGGGGCCTATGCCAGCCGAGTTTCACATCCTACCCGAGCACAATCTGGTTTACGTGCAGTACAGCGGTCTCATGCTGGTGGAGGACAGTCTGAAAGCGTTTGGTGCCTATGCCAGACATCCTGACGCCCGGCCCGGCCAACGCCATCTGATCGACCTGAGCCGGATCACCGACATGGAACGGGATTTTGCGCGGGTGATGCAGTTGCAGGCGACCAAAGGCGCGGATCTCGCGATGCGCGAGACCGAGACACTTATGGTCTATTTCGCCAACACGCCCGTTTCGCTCAAGGCGGCGGCGTTGGCCAAGAACGGCTGGTCCGCCAGCCAGGGCGTGATCGCGATTGTGCAGGAAACCGAAGAGGCCGCGCTGTCGGCTCTTGGCATCGCGGTGTCTTCGATCGAGGACATGTTGAACCCGGTCCTCCGCCAGACCCGCTAACGCGGAAAGGTCAGGTTCCCTGAAGACACCGTACCAAGCACTGAAATCATGGTTGTGATGCGGTGCGCGTCCAGCGGGTTGGCTGTCCCGGCGGGCAAGGTGATGACATCGCCATAGTGAATGCCGGTGTTGCTGACGACATCGGTGCTGAGGCGGTAATTCTTGCCGTTTGCGATGCTGAACGCGGATTGGACGTCCCGCATTGCTTGGCGCGGGTTAAAGATGGCGCTGGCCACGGCACCGGCCGCGCGGGCCTGAACTGCATAATAATTGGCCTGCCACATGTTTCGCGACGCTAGGATTGCAACGCTTGGAGCGTTGAACGTGACAAACGGCAAGCCCATTCGGGACCCGACCACTTGTGCAACCGCACCGCCTAGCGAATGCCCCGTCACGTAGACCGGGCCATGTGCGCTGACCCCAGATGCAATGGCTTCGCCAATTGGGTACATGGCAGTATTCATGCCCAGTGTCAGCTGCGCATCCTCCACCAGATCCGAGGCATTGTCGGTCCCACGAAACGCCACCACGAACACGCTGCCATCGGTATAGATGACGGTGCGAAGACCGGAATTCGGTTCGTACATGGGATCGGCTGCAGTCCAACGCGGGACGCTTGGATTGGCGTCATAAGCCCCGCTCGACATCCGGGCATAGTCAATAATTGTCGGCATCTGAAAATCCTCGTCGGCAATAATGCGAAAGAACTTACTCTGTTTTCAGGAAAGCATGAGTTTTTTTTCAAACAGACTGTCTGTCTGCCGACATAAAGGGCGCAGCAACATGTTTTGCGTTTTGCCGATCTTGCCGTCATCTTGGCAGGATCAAGGACAGGGAGGTGCGTCATGCGGGAACCGGCATTCAGCATTGGGATCGAAGAGGAATACCTGCTGGTGGACCTCGACAGCATGGCGCTGGCACAGGCGCCCGAAGGTCTCATGGAAGCTTGCGCTGCCGAGCTTGAAAAGCAGGTGAGCCCCGAATTTCTGCAATGCCAGATCGAGATCGGCACAAAGGTCTGCGCCGACATCAACGAAGCGCGTGAAGACCTCAAACGCCTGCGCAGCACGGTCGCGCGCTGTGCCAAAGCGTATAACCTCGCGCCGATCGCGGCCTCCTGCCACCCGTTTGGGGATTGGAAGAACCAGCACCACACCAACAAGGACCGCTACAATGCGCTCCAGGATGCGTTGGGTGGCGTGGTCCGCCGTATGCTGATCTGCGGCATGCACGTGCATGTGGGGCTGGATGACGATGCGCTGCGGGCTGATCTGATGGGGCAGATGGCGTATTTCCTGCCGCATCTGCTGGCGATGTCGACCTCCTCGCCGTTCTGGCAGGGAGAAGATACCGGGCTCGCGTCGTACCGGATTTCGGTTTTCGACAACCTGCCCCGCACCGGCTTGCCGCCCACCTTTGACAATTGGTCGGAATATGAACGCTCGGTTCAGGTGTTGGTCGATCTGGGTGTGATCGAGGACAGCTCCAAGATCTGGTGGGACCTGCGCCCGTCACATGCCTTCCCGACGCTGGAAACCCGCATCATGGATGTGCAGCCCCGTTTGGAGGACACGCTGACGCTGGCCGCCATCAACCAGTGCCTGATGCGGATGTTGTGGCGGCTGCGGGTGCGCAACCAGCGCTGGCGGCGCTATGATCCGTTCCTGATCAGCGAAAACCGCTGGCGCGCGCAACGCTATGGGGTGAGCGACGGGCTGATCGACTTTGGCCGCGGTGAGATCGTGCCGATGGCGGAGTTGACGGAAGAGCTGATCTCGCTCGTCGAGGAAGACGCAGGCATTCTTCGGTGTCACCGCGAGTTGGAGCACAGCCGCGAGATTGTCGCCCACGGCAATGCCACAACCCGGCAACGTGCTGTGGTGGCCGAGGCGAAGGCGGCAGGCAAGGACGCGGATGGTCAGATGCAAGCCGTTGTCAGCCATCTGGTCGAAGCCTTCCACGAGGGGCTTTGACCTTTTGCAAAAGTCCTGAAACAGTTGGCAATTAAACACTCGTTCAATTCACGCATCCAACGGGAGGAGCGGCGCGATGGATTTTGCCCTCAGAGAAGAACAATCCGCCATTTTCGACATGGCCCATGCTTTTGGTCAGACCCATATCGCGCCCCATGCCCGCGACTGGGAAGCACAGGGCACGATCCCGAAAGACCTGTGGCCTCAGCTTGGGGAGTTAGGCTTTGCCGGACTTTACGTGTCCGAGGAGAGCGGCGGTTCTGGCCTCAGCCGGTTGGATGCAACGCTGGTGTTCGAGGCGCTGTCGATGGCCTGCCCGTCCGTCGCGGCGTTTTTGTCGATTTACAACATGTGCGCCAAGATGATCGACGCCTTTGCCAGCGACGAGATGAAGGCGCGCGTGCTGCCCAAGGCGATGACGATGGAAACCGTGCTGAGCTATTGCCTGACCGAGCCGGGCAGCGGATCGGACGCAGCCGCGCTGAAAACACGCGCCGAGCGCACCAACGAGGGCTATACGCTCAATGGCACCAAAGCGTTTATCTCGGGCGGTGGCTATTCCGATCTTTACGTCGCGATGGTCCGCACGGGCGAAGACGGGCCCAAGGGTGTGTCGGCTGTTCTGATCGAGGACGGCACACCGGGGCTGAGTTTTGGCGGGCTTGAGGACAAGATGGGCTGGCGGTCGCAACCGACGCGGCAGGTCCAGTTCGATGACTGCAAGATCCCGGCCGAAAACCTGTTGGGCGAAGAAGGTCAAGGGTTCAAATACGCGATGGCCGGTCTGGATGGCGGGCGGCTGAACATCGCGGCCTGCTCGCTTGGAGCCGCCCAAACCGGGCTGACCTCGACCCTCGCGTATATGGCAGAGCGCAAGGCGTTCGGGAAATCCATCGACCAGTTCCAGGCGCTGCAGTTCCGGCTGGCGGATATGGAGATCGAGTTGCAGGCCGCGCGGACCTTCCTGCGACAGGCGGCGTGGAAGCTCGACACCGGCGCGCCGGATGCCACCAAGTTCTGCGCGATGGCCAAGAAATTCGTCACCGAGACCGGGTCCAAGGTTGTGGATCAATGTCTGCAATTGCACGGTGGCTATGGTTACCTGGCGGATTACGGGATCGAAAAACTGGTCCGCGACCTGCGCGTCCATCAGATCCTCGAAGGCACCAATGAAATCATGCGCCTGATCGTGGCACGTCAGATGTTGGCGCGTTGACCCTCTGGCTTCTTTGGGCTCGAAATACCTCGGGGGAGTCCGCCAAAGGCGGACGGGGGCAGCGCCCTCTTCCCCCTAACAAGACACGCGAAAGCAGACGGATATGACCGACATCGACATTCGCAAGGACGGCCATGCCGGCCGCATCACTCTGAACCGCCCGAAGGCGCTGAACGCGCTCACTTACGAGATGTGTCTTGCCATCGAGGATGCGCTTTGGGATTGGCGGGCTGATCCGACGATCAAGTTGGTCCTGATTGATGCAGTGGGCGACAAGGCGTTTTGCGCTGGCGGCGACATTGCCGAGATGTATGCGACGGGGACCGCTGGTGACTACGCCTATGGCCAACGCTTCTGGCGTGACGAATACCGGATGAATGCGCTGGTTGCCGAATACCCCAAACCGGTGGTGAGCTTTCTTCAGGGTTTCACCATGGGCGGTGGCGTTGGCGTCGGCTGTCACGGCTCGCATCGTGTGGTGGGCGACAGTTCCAAGATTGCCATGCCGGAGTGCGGGATCGGTCTGATCCCCGATGTCGGCGGGTCCTACCTGTTGGCCCATGCCCCCGGGCATCTGGGGGAATACCTTGGCATGACCACGGATCGTATGGGACCGGGCGACGCGATCCATGTCGGGTTCGCCGATCTGTACGTCCCAGAAGACAAGTGGGAGGGCATCAAGGCCCATCTTTGTGCTGACGGCGATCTGGCCGCGCTGACCACGGTGGCCCGCCCTGCGCCGGACGCACCGCTGAAAGAGGCGCAGGCACAGATCGACGCGCTGTTTGGCGGTGGGTCCTTGGGCGAGATTGTGGAAACACTCCGCGCAGACACCAGCAGCTTTGCGCAAGACGCGCTGGCCAGATTGAGCCGCAGCGCACCCTTGTCGCTGGCCTGCGCGGTCGCGATCCTGCATCAACTGCGTGCAGAACAAGGCGACATGAGACAAGCGTTGCAGTTGGAGTACCGCTTCACCTCGCGGTCGATGGAACATGGGGATTTCATCGAAGGCATTCGCGCGGCGATCATCGACAAAGACAAATCCCCAAGATGGTCCCATGATCTTGACCGGGTTTCGGACAGTGACGTGGCAGCCATGTTGCGCCCGGTGGAGGGCACAGAAGTGACATTCGAACGGAGGAGCGAGGCATGAAGATCGGGTTTATCGGACTGGGCAATATGGGTGCGCCGATGGCGGCCAATTTGGCCAAGGCTGCGCATGATGTAGTCGGCTATGACATGGCGACCGTTGCGGTGGACGGTGTCACAAATGCGGCCACTGCCGCAGAGGCCGCAAAGGGTGCAGACGTGGTGATCACCATGTTGCCCAATGGCGAGATCCTGCGCGCGGTGGCCGCACAGGTCATCCCGGTGATGCGCAAAGGTGCCGTGCTGCTGGATTGCTCGACCGTCGATGTGGAAAGCGCCCGTGCTGTGGCGTCCGATGCCGAAGCGGCGGGGTTGATGCCACTGGATGCGCCTGTTTCGGGCGGCATTGGCGGCGCGGCAGCAGGAACCCTGACCTTTATGGTTGGCGGTTCTGACCAAGCGTATCAGACCGCCCTGCCCCTGTTTGAGACAATGGGGCAAAAATCAGTCCATTGTGGCACCTCCGGGAACGGACAGGCGGCCAAGATTTGCAACAACATGATCCTTGGCGTGACCATGATCGCCACCTGCGAAGCGTTCGCCTTGGCTGACAAGCTGGGTCTGGACCGTCAGGCGATGTTCGATGTGGTCAGCACCTCGTCGGGCTACAGCTGGTCGATGAATGCCTATTGCCCTGCCCCCGGCATTGGCCCCAAAAGCCCAGCAGATAACGGGTATACCCCAGGTTTTGCAGCGGAATTGATGCTGAAAGACCTGCGCTTGAGTCAGCAAGCCGCCGATGCGTCCAACGCGGATACACCGCTCGGTCAAGCTGCAACCGAACTCTATCGGCGGTTCGTCGAAGAGGAGGACGGCAAAGGCCGAGACTTTTCTGCGATGCTGCCCCGGTTCGAAAAGCGCGGACGCGGGTAGCTGCCTTATTTATCGAAAGATAGTAAACAGTGGCTAAAGAATTGCCCAAAAGTTAACTAGCTTGCTACAAAAGATCGCCGCCTTGTCGGGGCAAAACCGTCTGAACAACACGGTTAACGGCAAGGCAGCACAACATGCCCATCGCGCAGGCTCTTCCTATCAACACCAGTGCAACCGCACTGCAGATGGCGAACAATATTTTCGGCGCGGGCATTACAGTGAACAGCGCCACCTATACCGGCGATGCCCGATCATCCGGGATCTACACGAACGGCGACGTCATTTCGCCCGAGCTTACCCCAGGAGACACTGGCGTTATCCTGTCCACAGGATTGGCCACTGGGATCACAAACAACAGTGGCACACTTAACACAAACACCTCCACAGGCCGGTCGACAGACACGACCGGACCGAATGGTGATGCGGATTTCAACAGCATCGCCAATGGGTCTACTTTCGATGCCTCGTTTCTGACGATCAACTTCACGCCAAACGGAAACCTGCTCACGCTGGATTTCGTCATCAGCTCTGAAGAGTATCCAGAATTCATCAACTCCGCGTTTCTTGACGTCGTTGGGATCTGGGTCAATGGCACCCAAGCTACGGTGACCGTCGGCAACGGCAATGTGTCGGTCGGAAATATCAACGGAAACACGGCAGCCAACCTGTACAACGACAACACGTCTGATCAGTTCAACACCGAGATGGACGGGTTCACAGTCACGCTCAGCGTGGCTGCCCCTGTCAATGCAGGCGTCCCGAATACGATTAAGATCGGTGTCGCTGACGTGTCGGACTCGGGCTACGACACCAATCTTCTGATCGCCGGTGGATCCGCTCAGGCGTCGCTGGTCGCCATCGATGATGAAACGAACATCGGTCTGAACAGCAGCAGGACCATTGATGTCCTTGCCAATGACAGCTCGACCGGCGGCACCTTGACCATCACTCATATCAACGGGATCGCCGTGGTTGCGGGCAGCAGCGTCACGCTGACATCCGGCCAGACCGTCACGTTGAACGCAGACGGCACCTTTACGGTTTTGTCCGATGGCGACGTGGAAACCGCCTACTTCACCTATACCGTGAATAACGGGCTGGGTCAGGAAGATACCGCCATCGTTCAGATCAACCAGCTGCCCTGCTTTGTGGCGGGCACGTTGATCGACACACCAAATGGTCCCGTTCGGGTCGAAGACCTGCGTCCCGGCGATTTGGTTCTGACGCTGGACAACGGCGTACAGCCTATTCGTTGGGCCGGTTCCCGCGCGATCGAGGCAAGGGACAATTTCGCCCCGATCCGCATCTGTGCGGGCAGCTATGGTGCCGAGGCGGATGTGCTCTTGTCGCCGCAGCACAGGGTCTTGGTGCGTGATGTCTGGGCGGAATTGCTGTTCGGTGAATCCGAAGTGTTGGTGAAGGCCAAGGATCTGGTAAACGGCAAGACCGTGCGCCGCGAAGAAAGTGGCGAACGCGTCACCTATGTGCATCTGCTCTTCGATCAGCATAACATCGTCACGTCGAGCGGCTTGCTGTCCGAAAGCTACCTGCCCGGACCGATGATGCGCCACACCTTCCCAGAAGAAGCCTGCGCCGAGATCATCACCCTGTTCCCCGAACTGGCCGACATCGACTCCGCAGGATGGGAAGCGGCGCGTCCGATCCTGAAAAGCTACGAGGCGCAGGCCCTGACAGCCCGCGCCGCATAAGCGGTTATTCCGCCGCGAGGTGCTTTTTCGCGCTGAGCATCGGCTTGAGGTAGCGCCCGGTATGGGATGCCGCGACCTCGGCCACTTCCTCGGGTGTTCCGGTCGCAACGATCTGTCCGCCGCCATCCCCACCTTCGGGGCCGATGTCGATCAGCCAGTCTGCGGTCTTGATCACATCGAGGTTATGTTCGATCACGATCACTGAATTGCCTTGGTCCACAAGTTCATGCAGAACTTCAAGAAGCTTGCGTACATCCTCGAAATGTAAGCCAGTTGTTGGCTCATCAAGGATGTAAAGCGTGCGTCCTGTGGACCGTTTCGCAAGCTCCTTCGACAGCTTCACGCGCTGTGCCTCACCACCCGAGAGCGTGGTCGCCTGTTGGCCCACCTTGATATAGCCAAGGCCGACGCGCACCAGTGCGTCCATCTTTTCGCGAATGCTTGGCACCGCCTTGAAGAACTCCTGCGCGTCTTCGACCGTCATGTCGAGAACGTCGGCAATGCTCTTGCCCTTGAACTTGATTTCCAATGTCTCGCGGTTGTAGCGCGCGCCTTTGCAGGTTTCGCAGGTCACGTAGACATCGGGCAGGAAGTGCATCTCGATCTTGATGACGCCGTCGCCCTGACACGCCTCGCAGCGCCCCCCCTTGACGTTAAAGCTGAACCGACCGGGCTTATAACCGCGCGCCTTGGCTTCGGGCAGACCGGCGAACCAGTCGCGGATCGGGGTGAACGCGCCGGTATAGGTCGCGGGGTTGGACCGTGGAGTGCGGCCAATCGGGCGTTGGTCGATGTCGATCACCTTGTCCAGATGTTCGAGCCCCTTGATCGTCTCGCAGGGCGCAGGGGTCTGGCGCGCGCCGTTGAGGCGCATGGAGGCGGTTTTGAACAGGGTCTCAATGGTCAGCGTCGACTTGCCACCGCCCGACACGCCCGTCACGCAGACAAACTTCCCCAGCGGGAAATCAGCCGTCACCTCGCGAAGGTTGTTCCCGGTCGCCTTGACCACCTGGATCGACTTGCCCTTCTTGCCCGTGCGCCGCTCCGCAGGCACGGCAATTTCGCGTGCGCCACTCAGATACTGGCCGGTCAGGGACGCGGGATCGTCGGCCACCTCTTTTGGGGTGCCATGCGAGACCACACGCCCGCCATGCACACCAGCACCCGGACCGATGTCAAAGACGTAATCCGCCTCGCGGATCGCCTCTTCGTCATGTTCGACCACGATCACCGTATTGCCTTGATCCCGCAGGGATTTCAGCGTTCCAAGCAGCCGGTCATTGTCGCGCTGGTGCAGGCCGATGGAGGGTTCGTCCAGCACATAGAGCACCCCAGTCAGGCCAGAGCCGATCTGGCTGGCCAGACGAATGCGCTGGCTTTCGCCGCCCGACAGAGTGCCGGCATTGCGCGACAGCGTCAGGTATTCGAGACCCACATTGTTTAGGAAGCCCAGACGTTCGCGGATTTCCTTCAGGATGGCCTTTGCGATTTCGTTCTTCTGGTTGGTCAGGTGATCAGGCACCGTCTTGCACCAGTCAAACGCGTCCTTGATGGACATCTGAACCACCTGCCCCACATGCAGGCCGGCGATCTTGACCGCCAGCGCCTCTTCCCGCAGGCGGTAGCCGCCGCAGGTGCCGCAGGAGCGGTTGTTCTGGTAGCGTTCGAACTCTTCGCGAATCCAGCTCGAATCGGTCTCGCGGTAGCGGCGTTCCATATTCGGGATGACGCCTTCGAAGGTGCGGGTCACTTGATAGACGCGGCCGCCTTCGTCATAGCGGAACGGGATTTCCTCTTCGCCCGAGCCATAGAGGAAGACCTGCTGGATATGCGGATCAAGGTCTTTCCAGCGGGAGTTCTTGTTGAACTCGTAGTGTTTCGCCAGCGATTCAATGGTTTGCAGGAAATACGGCGATTTCCCTTTGCGCCATGGGGCCAGCGCACCATCGGCAATCTTGAGCGTGGCATCGGGCACCACCAGTCGTTCATCAAAGAACAACTCAACGCCAAGGCCGTCACAGTCGGGGCAGGCGCCAAACGGTGCGTTGAACGAAAACAGGCGCGGTTCGATTTCGGAGATGGTGAAGCCACTGACTGGACAGGCGAATTTTTCCGAGAACGTATGCCGTTCCGGTTCACCTTCGCTGGGTGCTGTTTCGAGGATCGCAATCCCATCCGCCAGATCCAGCGCGGTGCGGAAGCTGTCTGCAAGCCGGGTTTCCAGCCCTTCTTTCACCACCAGACGGTCGACAACCACATCAATGTCATGGCGGAACTTTTTGTCGAGTGTGGGCGGCTCATCCAATTCGTAGAACTGTCCGTCCACCTTGACGCGCTGAAAGCCCTGCTTGCGCAGTTCCAGAAACTCTTTGCGGTACTCGCCTTTGCGGTCACGCACGATGGGCGCCAGAAGATAGGCGCGCGTGCCCTCTTCCATCGCCATGACGCGGTCCACCATGTCCTGAACCTGCTGCGCCTCGATGGGCAGGCCGGTGGCCGGGCTGTAGGGCGTGCCGACCCGTGCAAAGAGCAGGCGCATGTAGTCGTAGATCTCGGTCACCGTGCCGACGGTCGAGCGTGGGTTCTTTGACGTGGTCTTCTGTTCGATGGAGATCGCAGGGCTAAGACCGCTGATGTGATCCACATCCGGCTTTTCCATCATATCAAGGAACTGCCGCGCATAGGCCGACAGCGATTCCACGTAGCGCCGCTGGCCCTCGGCGTAGATCGTATCGAACGCCAACGAGGATTTGCCCGACCCGGACAAGCCGGTGATCACCACTAGCTGATCGCGCGGGATGTCCACGTCGATGTTCTTGAGATTGTGCTCGCGTGCGCCACGCACTTCGATGTGCTTCAACTCGGCCATGTGGTCCCCCGATACGGATTGTTAACACATAGTGGTTCGTCAAGAATTCTCCAATCGAAAAATGAGAACATTTAGGGAACATGTGTCTCGTATCACAGCGGCACGAAAATACATTGCCCTCGAAGAAAGAATGGAACCGTCGCGCGGCATCGAAGTCGCTGATATATATATTCAACAGCGTAACGTTGGCGTAGCGTTCCTGTTTGGAAGGGGCGCTCACGACAGCGGCCTGATCAAGTTCCAAGGGGACCAAACATCATGACTTCACTCACCGAGATCAAAGGGATCGGACCAGCACTCGCCAAACGGCTTGAGGCGGCTGGTATTGCTGATTGCGATGCGCTTTCAGCAGCGGATCCTGTCGCGCTGGCTTCCATTCCGGGTGTCACCGAAGCCCGTATGGCGACGTGGAAGAAGGCGATTGCCGAGATGGGTGCTAACGTCGCCTCGGGCCTTCCTGCCCCGGCAGCGCCCCTGTCAGAGACACCAATGGCCGCAGGGGACGCCGAGACACCTGTTGTCGTCGTTTTGCCGACCGCCGCTCTTCCCGAGGTCGAAGCGACGGAGGGTGCAGACACGCCCGCACCGAAAAAGACGAAAACCAAGAAGACCAAGGCGAAAGACGAACCCAAGGCGAAAAAGAAGAAGGACGCGTCAAAGGCCAAGTCGGCCAAAGACAGCGACAAGACTGCCTCGAAGCCAAAGGCGTCCGACAAGAAGAAAACCAAAAAGAAAAAGTCGTCTGCTGACGACAAGCCCGCAAAAACCACGAAAAAAGCCGACAAGAAAAAGAAATCAGATGCAAAAGCCAAAAGCGCCAAGGCCAAGAAAAAGAAGGCCAAGGCAGCCTGATCTGAACTGACCTAAACCACTCCGGAACAAACGAACCGGGCCTGCACGTCGCGGGCCCGGTTTTTTGTGTTTGGTCCTTCGCGGGATGGCTCAGCGGTAGAGCAGCGACACCCCGTTGTGGAACAGATGGACCTTGTCAGGTGATGCGCCCAGCCGGACGGATTTGCCGCGAAGATCGGCGTGGATGCCAGGCAGTTTGCCGATCACCGCGTCCGCATCGCCCTGCTTTTCGAAATAAAGCAGCGTGACCTCGCCCAAGGCTTCTGTGATGTTCACCTTGCCTTCGAAGATGTAATCACCCTCGGTTTCAAGGAAATCCTCTGGCCTGACACCGACATTCACCTTAAGGCCCATATCCGCATCGGTGGTCGGATAATCCGACGCCGCGATGCCGCCACCAGCCATCTTGATCGTGGTCTGCGCGCCGGTGCCGGTGATTTCGCCCGGAAGCAGGTTCATCGACGGCGAACCGATGAACTGCGCCACGAATTCGCTGTTGGGTCGTTCATACAGCTCCAGTGGCGCCCCGACCTGCGCGATCCCCTTGTTGGCCAAAACGACAATGCGGGAGGCAAGTGTCATCGCTTCGACCTGATCATGAGTCACGTAGATCATCGTGCTTTCGGGCATCTGTTCCTTGAGTTGCGCAATCTCGATCCGGGTGGCGACACGCAGCGCCGCATCGAGGTTCGAGAGCGGTTCATCGAACAGATAAACCTTGGGGTCGCGGACGATCGACCGGCCAATCGCCACTCGCTGGCGCTGACCGCCCGACAGGGCCTTCGGCAGTCGGTCGAGATACTGGTCCAATTGCAGCATCTTGGCCGCGCGGTTCACCGCGGCATCAATCTCTGGCTGCGGCTTCTTGGCGATCTTGAGAGCAAAGCTCATGTTCTCGCGCACCGTCATGTGTGGATAAAGCGCATAGGACTGGAACACCATGGCAATGCCGCGCATCGCGGGCGGCATGTCATTGACCACCTGCCCGTCGATTTCGAGCGTGCCGCCGGTGATCTTTTCCAGCCCGGCGATCATCCGCAGCAGCGTGGACTTGCCACAGCCGGATGGGCCGACAAAGACGATCAGCTCACCTTGCTTGATGTCGAGATTGATGTTGTTGAGCACGTTGACCGCGCCGGCATACGTCTTTTCGACATCCGTCAGCTTCAAATTAGCCATGACTGTCCCTCCCTAACCCTGTCTCTTTCAGGAATTCATTTTCAGCGCGAGGCAAGGTTGCCACGGGCCAAGATGCAATTTGCCATCCGCCTGCGGTCCGGCACTCCCCAGCTCCAGACCGATCTGCGCCCAGTTGCCCGTCGGCATTGCCATCGTGGCGGGCTGGTCGCTCAGGTTGAAGGCACAGAAAATCGTCTCGCCATCATGGCAGCGGGTGAAATGCACGATGGTGCCGGTGCTTTTCACGCCATCATGCTCGCCCTTGGCCAGCGCGGGCTGCGCGTGACGGAAGGCGATGGCGCGGCGGTAATGGTGCAGGATCGCCGCCGGATCGTCTTCTTGATGCGCGACGGTGCGGTGCAAGTGCTCGTGGCTGACCGGAAGCCAAGGCTGCCCGGATGTGAATCCGCCATTCTGATTTGACGGTTCCCAGACCATCGGCGTACGGCAGCCATCGCGGCCTTTGTATTCCGGCCAGAACTGGATGCCGTAGGGGTCCTGCAGGTCCTCGAACCCGACCTCGGCTTCGGGTAGACCCAACTCTTCGCCCTGATAAATGCAGACCGATCCGCGCAGGCACATCATCAGCGTTGCAAACAGCCGCTGTGCCGCGGGTGACAGGTTCCAGCGCGAGGCGTGGCGCGTCACATCGTGGTTCGAAAACGCCCAGCAGGCCCAGCCATCAGTCGCCACTTCGTCCACTCGGCTCAGAACTTCGACAAAGCGGTCCGCAGTCGGTTCGACACCAGAGAGGAATTCGAACGCGTAGCACATGTGAACGCGGTTCTCGCCCTTGGTGTATTCGCCCATGATTTCGAGCCCGCGCTGCGCGTCGCCCACTTCGCCCACAGACGTAGTCCCGTTGTATTCATCCAGCAGCGCGCGGAACCGTTCGAGGAAGGCCAGGTTTTCGGGCTGGTTCTTGGAATAAAGGTGTTCCTGGTGGTTATAGGGGTTCACCGACGGCGCGATGTTCGCGTTGCGCTTTTCCTTGGGCAGCGCCGGGTTGCTGCGCAACTCCTTGTCGTGGAAATAGAAGTTGATCGTATCAAGGCGGAAGCCGTCCACACCGCGATCCAGCCAGAAACGGGTCACATCCAGAAGTGCCTGCTGCACATCCGGATTGTGGAAGTTCAGATCGGGCTGCGAGGTCAGGAAGTTGTGCAGGTAGTACTGTTCGCGCCGCGCGTCCCATTGCCATGCCGAACCGCCGAAGATCGACAGCCAGTTGTTGGGCGGCGTGCCGTCTTCCTTGGGATCGGACCAGACGTACCAGTCGGCCTTGTCATTGGTCCTGCTGGACCGGCTAAGCTGAAACCACGGATGCTGGTCCGAAGTGTGCGACAGCACGAGGTCAATCATCACCCGGATGCCCAAGCGGTGCGCCGTTTGCACGAGCACGTCGAAATCGGCCAGCGATCCGAACATCGGGTCAACGTCGCAATAATCGCTGACGTCGTAGCCAAAGTCCTTCATCGGTGAGGTGAAGAACGGGCTGATCCAAATCGCATCCACACCAAGCGACGCCACATAAGGCAGCCGCTGCGCGATCCCCAGAAGATCCCCGACGCCATCGCCATTACTGTCCTGAAAGCTGCGCGGATAGATCTGGTAGATCACCGCACCGCGCCACCAGTCATTGTCTACGGCTGTGTTTTCTGCGGCCAGAGTGTTTGCCACGTTCATCGTCCTGTTTTCCTTGCATCCGCACCCGCAGATGCGTTGTGAGAATTGGCCCCGCCGCTTGGGCGGGACGCGTTATTTTACCGATCCGGCCAGCAGGCCGCGCACGAGGTATTTCTGCATCGCGAAGAACACCAGAAGCGGCACCGCGATGGATACAAAAGCTGCCGTGGCAAGGATTTCCCAATTGCCGCCGCGTGTGCCCAGAAGTTCGACGATCTGGTTGGTCATCACCGTGGTCTGACCTGTCGCATCGATCAGGAACACCTTGGCCACCAGCAGGTCATTCCATGTCCACAGGAACTGAAAGATCGCAAAGCTGGCCAGTGCCGGGAACGACAGCGGCAGGATGATCTTGGTGAAGATCTGGAACTCGGTTGCGCCGTCCACGCGGGCGTTTTCGATGATGTCGCGTGGCAGGCCGACCATGTAATTGCGCAAGAGATAGATCGCCAAGGGTAGACCGAACCCCGTATGAGCCAGCCATGTCCCCAGATAACCTTTGCCGATGCCAATTCCGAGATGCAGCTTCAGCAGCGGGATCAACGCCAGTTGTAGCGGCACCACGAGCAGCCCTACGACGATGGCGATCAGCAACGCCCGGCCCGGGAAATCCATCCAAGCCAATGCGTAGGCCGCGAAGGCCGCCACCACGATCGGAATGATGGTCGCCGGAATGGTCACGGTCATAGTGTTGAAGAACGCCTTGGCCATGCTGTCGGTCGCGTTTCCGGACAGAAGAACCTGCTCGTAGTTTTCCAGTGTGAAATCCGGGGGCAGTTCGGCGGTCACGAAGATCCGCTGCCCCCGGTTGCCTTCCATCTGAACCGGGCTTTCCAGCCGGTAATCGCCATTGGCCTGCACAGTGATCTGCTCACCATCGCGCAGCTCGGCCGTGTCACCCGGTGCATAGGCGCCAACATCACGGGACGAGGTGCCCCAAGCAGACATGTCGATGTCCTCAGACAGGTCTTCACCCGTGAACAGATTGCCCTCGATCACGTAGACCCCATCGACCAGAGTCTGCGTATCGGGATCAGCAGTGCGCAGGGTGAGGCTTTGTTCCGTGGGGAACAGCGCCTTCCACCAGCCCGAAGTGGCAATCTGGTCTGCCGTGCGGAAGGACGACACGAAAAGACCGACCGTCGGGAAGAGCCACAGCGCGACCAGCAACGCGACCGAGATGTGAACCGCCCAGGTGAGAGAGGATTTGGTACCAGCGATATTGTCCATTGTCCCTAACTCCCTCAGCGCATTTCTTTGCGCGCGTTACGCACGTTCCAGTACAGGATCGGCGTCACCAGCAGCATGATGATCATCGCACTGGCCGACCCTACGCCCCAATCGCGGGCGACGAACAACTGGTTGAACATGTAATTGGCCAGAACCTGCGTGCCCCATTGACCGTTGGTCATGGCAAACACGATGTCGAACACCTTGAGCACGACGAGCGTGATGGTCGTCCAGACCACGACGATGGTGCCGGCGATCTGGGGCATCTTGATCTTGAAGAAGATCTGGAACGGGTTGGCCCCGTCGACAATGGCCGCTTCGATGGTTTCCTCCGGGATGCCGCGCAGCGCGGCAGACAGGATCACCATGGCAAAGCCGGTCTGGATCCAGATCAGAACGATCATCAGCAGGAAACTGTTCCAGAATGGCGTGGTCAGCCATTGCTGCGGATCATTGCCCGTCAGCCAGACATAGATGGCATTCAGCACGCCGATCTGTTCGGTGCCCGGCGGGCGCGCGTCGTAGACCAGTTTCCAGATCACAGCAGCCCCGACAAAGGAAATCGCCATCGGCATGAAGATCAGCGACTTGGCGATATTGCCCCATGAGATCCGGTCAGTCAGCTGTGCAGCCAGCAAACCAAAAGCGGTCGACATGGCGGGAACGACGATCAGCCAGAACATGTTGTTGACCAAGGCTTCCCAGAATTTCGGGTCAGCCGACATTTGCGCGTAATTCGCAAGGCCGACGAAGTTGTAGACCGTGGTCCCGTCAGGCAGGGTTTCGCGCGATGTCAGCGACAGGCGGATCGTCTCGACCACCGGATAGGCGAGGTAAAGACCCAGTGCCAAAACCGCTGGCAACAGGAACAACCACGGACGCACAAGATTGGCGCGGTTGATGTTCTTGCCAGCATTCGGACCTTTGGCGGGAAATACCACCTTGTCCAAAATCTGGTTGGAAAAGTAGAAATAGCTCAGACAACCGCCGACGCCGATGGCAATGGTCAACAGACCTTGAATTGCGGGATTCATCTGTCCCTCCCAAAATGTGTGCTGATCCAGTGTGTGCCACTGGTGGTCCCTTAAAACGGGTTTTGGCTTTGCAGCTTTGTAGGTGTGGACTGCGCGAATGCCCGCGCAGTCCTGGATTATTGCAAGTCGCTTACTTCAGCGCGTCCCAGCTCGACTGGATTTCGCCGGCAACCGTGGCCGCATCCTTGCCGCCGGCATAGTCGACCATACCGGTCCAGAACGTGCCTGCACCCACGCCGCCCGGCATAAGGTCGGAGGCGTCAAAGCGGAACGTGGTGGCGTCCAGAAGGATCTGGTTCATGTTGGCCGCAGCTTCGGTCGAGAATTTCGACAGGTCGACGCCCTTGTGCGGTGTCAGGAAGCCACCGTTCGCCATCCAGATCTCATGCGCTTCGGGCGACTGGAGATATGTGATCAGATCATGTGCGGCCTGGTTCTCGTTGGTGATGGCCCAAAGCGTGCCTGCACCCAGAACCGGAGAGCCGAGATCCTTGCCCGCATAGGCCGGGAAGTAGAAGAAATCCGCATCCGCGCCCACTTCGGTGCCTTCCGGGAAGAACGCCGGGATGAACGATGCCTGGCGGTGCATGTAACACTGCGGCGGTGCTGCAAAGAGACCCTTCGGGCTGTCGCGGAAATCGGTCGAGGCCACGGCCCCGGCCCCACCGGCCACATAGTCGTCATTGCGGGCAAATGCGCCGAATTCTTCGATCGCAGCAACAACGCGCTCGTCGGTGAACGGGATTTCGTTGGACACCCACTGGTCGTAGACGTCGGGCGTCTGGGTGCGAAGCATCATATCCTCGACCCAGTCGGTCGCTGGCCAGCCGGTTGCCCCCCCGGACCCCAGACCGATGCACCATGGCGTTTCACCATCGGCAACGATCTGATCCGTCAGCGCTTTAAGCTCTTCCATGGTGGTCGGGATCTCGTAGCCAGCATCCTCGAAGTTCTCGGGCGAGTACCAGACCAGCGATTTTACATCGACCTTGTAGAAGAAGCCATAAAGGTCCTCTGCGCCGTCCGG
Source organism: Marivita sp. (assembly GCF_048006345.1). Lineage (GTDB taxonomy): Bacteria > Pseudomonadota > Alphaproteobacteria > Rhodobacterales > Rhodobacteraceae > Marivita. The sequence continues at coordinate 1,273,092 of NZ_CP180351.1, forward strand.
ACCAGCATAGGTACCCAGATCGACCCAGGACTGACCGGCGGCGTAGTTGTCGCGCACCCAGTCAGCGGTGCCATCCTTGAGCGGTGTGAGGAAGCCACGCGCGGCCATATCCGACGCCAGACCCGGCTGCGGGAAAACGGCGATGTTCGGAGCCGAACCGGCCTCGGCATCAACGACGATCTGCTGTTCAAAACTGTCGGAGCCGACATAGCTGACGTTGTGACCGGACTTCGCGGCGAAATCGGACAGAACCGCCTCGACATTGGCCTGGTCCGGGCCAAGCCATGGGCCGAATACAGTGAGATCTTCGGCAAATGCGGCGCTGGAGCACAGCGCGGCAACCGCCACACTCGATGTGAGCGTCTTTTTCATGAGGTACCTCCCAAGTTGCGCATGTTAGCGCCTGACTCATCCCCCGCGCCGGAATCACTCCAAAGCGCTTTGGATGCTTAAAACTCCCCGATTTGTTAGCGTGTGTCAATCCGGTGATATCAGGAAAAAACCATTGTTTTATGCTGCTTTGCAGAAATTTTGCGCGCGTAAAGGGGCTTTCCTCACGCCTGATTTTGTGTCTAATCTATAGGCGAAAATCAAAGCGCTTTGGAAAATGCCGTGAATCTCAAGCAACTTTCGGAACATCTTAACTTGTCGCAGACCACTGTGAGTCGCGCGCTGAACGGATATCCCGAAGTCAGCGAAAGCACCCGGACCCGCGTTTTGAAGGCTGCACAGGACCTCAATTATCGGCCCAATCTGCGCGCCAAGGGGCTTGCGACGGGCCGTGCGCTTGCCATTGGACACGTGATCCCGGTCTCCAACCAGCATGAGATGGTGAACCCCGTGTTCGGCGATTTCATCGCGGGGGCCGGAGAAAGTTATGCGCGGGCGGGCTATGACATGATGCTCAAGCTGGTGCCGGACCGTGACGAGACCCGCGCTTACGAAGACATCCGGGCGCGCGGCACCGTGGATGGCATCATCGTGCATGGCCCTGTGATCAACGACGAACGCATAGCGCTTCTGTCCCGCATCGGCCTGCCCTTCGTGGTGCACGGGCGGTCGACGGATGTGAACCTGCCCTATTCGTGGATCGATGTGAACAACCGTGGCGCCTTCGAACGCGGAACGCAGTTTCTGATCGAACTCGGCCACAAGCGTATTGCGCTGCTCAATGGTCTCGAGCACATGGATTTCGCCTTTCGGCGGCGCAAGGGCTATGAAACGGCCCTGCGCAACCACGGTATTTCCATTGATGCCAGCCTGATGCGCAGCGAGGAAATGACCGAGATCTATGGCTACCGCGCCGCCAAGGAGATGCTGTCCCGGTCGACCCGGCCCACTGCCTTTGTTTGTTCGTCGATCATCACGGCCATTGGCGTGCGCCGTGCGGTTCACGAGGCGGGGCTTGTGCTGGCGCGGGACGTGTCCATCATCACCCATGACGACGCGCTGAGCTATCTCGAGAATGGGGATGATGTGCCAATTTTCACCGCGTTGCGGTCATCGGTGCGCTATGCCGGATCTGAGGCGGCCGACATGCTGCTGTCGTTGATCGCCCTGCCCCAAAAAGCGCCCAAGACCCGCCTGCTCGAAGCAGACCTGATCATCGGCCGGTCCACCGGACCCGCCGCAACTTGAAGGACATCCCATGTTGAACTTCACACGGCAGGATTTCCCTGACGACTTTCTGTTCGGCACTGCTACTTCCAGCTACCAGATCGAAGGTCATGCCTTTGGCGGGGCGGGCAAAACCCATTGGGACACTTTTGCGGCGACCCCCGGAAATGTCGTGCGCGCGGAAAACGGCGATCGGGCCTGTGACCACTATCACCGGTTCGAAGCGGACCTCGATCTGGTCAGGGATGCAGGAATCGACGCCTACCGCTTTTCGACAAGTTGGGCGCGGGTCATGCCCGAGGGGCGCGGCGCGCCCAACTCCGAAGGTCTGGATTTCTACGACCGTCTGACCGACGCGATGCTCGAACGCGGTCTGAAACCCTGCGCAACGCTCTACCACTGGGAACTGCCGGTGGCGCTGGCCGATCTGGGCGGCTGGCGGAATCCGGACATCGCAAAGTGGTTTGGCGACTTTGCCGAGGTGATCATGGGCCGGATTGGTGACCGGATTTATTCGGTCGCGCCGATCAACGAGCCTTGGTGCGTTGGCTGGCTTTCGCATTTCCTTGGACATCACGCCCCCGGCCTGCGCGACATCCGCGCGACGGCCCATGCGATGCACCATGTTCTCAAGGCGCATGGCACCGCGATACAGGCGATGCGCGGCTTGGGCATGAACAACCTTGGCGGGGTGTTCAACATGGAATGGGCCACACCTGTCGATAACAGCGAAGCTGCGCAGAAAACAGCAGCGCTCTATGACGGCTATTACAACCACTTCTTCATGTCGGGTGTGTTCAAGGGCCAGTATCCTGAGAACGTCATGGAGGGGCTGGAGCCGCATATGCCCAAGGGCTGGCAGGAGGATTTCGGCATCATCCAAGCCCCTCTCGACTGGTGCGGCATCAACTACTACACGCGCAAGATCATTGCGCCGAACGATGGCCCGTGGCCCGGCCATCACGAGGTCGAAGGCCCCCTGCCCAAGACCTTCATGGATTGGGAGATCTATCCCGATGGGCTTTACAATTTCCTCACCCGCACCGCGCGCGAATACACCGGGGATTTGCCGCTTTATGTCACTGAGAACGGCATGGCCGCACCTGACGTAATCGAAAACGGTGTGGTCGAAGACCCGCACCGCATTGACTACCTCAACCAGCATGTCGCCGCCGTTCAACGCGCTATGGCGGAAGGGGCCCCGGTAAAGGGTTATTTCATCTGGTCGCTGATGGACAATTACGAATGGTCGTTGGGCTACGAGAAACGCTTTGGTCTGGTGCATGTGGATTTCGACACACTGGACCGCACGCCCAAATCCTCCTATCACGCGCTCAAATCCGCGCTGACCGGGACCTGACATGACCAAGACCACAACCCTGACCGCATTGGTCGCCGATCTGGGCGGCACGAATACCCGTGTCGCGCTGACGGATGGCGGCATCGTTCGGACCGAAACCATCAAACGCTTTCGCAATGCCGAGCACCCCGATCTGCTGTCGGTGCTGCGGGCCTATATGGCGGATCAGACCGTGGTGCCGGATGCCGCCTGCGTGGCAATGGCCGGGCCGGTACGAGATGGCGTGGGCGAGTTGACGAACCTCAGCTGGACCGTCGACCGTGCGTCGGTGGCCGAGGCGACGGGGGCGAAAACCGTCGCGGTCCTGAACGACCTTCAGGCGCAAGGGCACGCGTTGGACCATCTGAAGCCCGACGTGTTGCAGACCATCCTGCCGGGGCAGAAAGCCGGGGATCACGCCGCACGGCTGGTGATCGGTGTCGGAACGGGGATGAACGCGGCGGCGGTCTACCGTCTGGACGAACGTACTCTGGTTCCTCCGTCCGAGGCGGGTCACGTGTCCCTGCCCGCGCAGAACAGCGACGAGTTGCGGCTCTTGGATTGGATCGCCCAAAAGCACGGCACACCGGGGTTCGAGGACGTGCTGTCGGGGCGCGGGTTTGAGCGCGTCTACGAATGGCTCAGCGATGAAGCTGGCGTGGATGCGCCGCTGGATGCGGGCGGGATCATGCAGGCGGTGAACGATGGCTCCAGCCAGATCGCCGAAGACGCAGCACGCATGTTCATCCGCATGATGGGACGTGCTGCGGGCAATTTGGCGCTGGTGCATCTGCCGTTTGGCGGCATCTACCTGATCGGCGGAGTAGCACGCCATTTTGCACCGCATCTGGAACGGTTGGGCTTCCGCGAGGCGTTCTACGACAAGGGACGGTTCTCGGAGTTCATGGAACAGTTCCCGGTGCATCTGGTCGATGACGATTACGCCGCCCTGACCGGATCGGCGGCGCATCTGATGGAGCTGATGGGTTAAGCCTTCAGCTCGCGGATCACACCTGCCGGTCCAAGGATTTTTCCAGCAATCTCAACATCGTGTGGATTGTGGTTGAACCAAAACCGTTCTGCCCCTGTGTCACGCAGGCGCACGCCCATGGGCAGGGCGATGGTATCCACCTTGGCTTGGTCGCAGATGTTTTTTACCAAACGGTCAAAAAACGCATCATCCCCCCAGCCACCGCAATAGGTGGTGGTGTCGGAACGCATTGCAACGGACATACCGCTGTCGGTCGCAAAGACGGTTTCCGCCCCACCTTCGAGATGCTCGAACCAGTTCTTAACGTGCCCCCCGCCGCCAACGGGGATCGGCATGTCGCGGCGCAGGGTTTCCAGTCGTGACACAGTCACGTCCAGCCCCGGCCATGCGGGCGGCAGCGGTACGGGGATCGTAAAGTCGCCATCGCGGGCGGCGGAGCGCGGGCCGATCAGAACCTCGGCATCACTTTCCGCAAGTGCGGTCTTCAGGTCATCCGGCATGGTCATCATTCCGGGCGCTGCGACGACGCGATACCCCGAAAAGTCGCGCTGGGTTGGCGGAAGGATGTCCACGCTCACTCCTGCCCGCCGGAACGCACGGTAGAGATCAAAGACCAGACCGAAATAGTCCATGCCCTGCCCCTGCGGCTGAACCTGCCACGCCCAGGCTGCATCATAGTCGAAGATCAGCGCAACCGGGGCTTGGGTGATCGACACGTCAGGCGCGTCGGCCAGTTCCTGTGCCACCTGCTCCGCTTCGACATAGCCCGGCGCGATCACACTGTCGGGGCGCAAGAGGCCCGCGTGCAACTGTTCCTGCGCAAAGGGCGCCTGCCGCCAGCGGAAGTAACAGACCGCCTCCGCCCCGTGGGCAAACGCTTCCCATGTCCAGAGACGGACCATGCCGGGCAATGGTGCCGGGTTGTAGGGGGCCCAGTTCACCGGGCCGGGTTGCTGTTCCATGACCCACCAGCGGCCCTTACCGACCGCGCGGTAAAGATCGTGGTGAAACGCTTGAAAGTCGGGATCGCCCTGACGGGCATAGTGTCGTTGTTCCTCGGCGGACGCGCCAACGCGGTCTTCGAGAAAGCCCAGCGGGTAGCTGTCCCATGTTGCGATCTCCAAATCCTCGCCCACCGCGAAATGGTCGAAATCGGTGATCCGCCCCATGTAATTGTGCGAAATCGGCGCGTCGGAATACTTGCGGATGATCTCCACCTGCACACGGTTGAAGCGCGCCACCTGTTCCGAGGAAAACCGTCGGAACGCCTGCACGTGGGCCGGGTTCGGTTCAGTCACGGTCAGGTTGGGGAGGTCGATCTGTTCGAAATCGTCATACTCCATCGACCAGAACACATTGCCCCACGCGTCGTTCAGCGCGTCGATGTCGCCATCATTACCCTGACCGGGATACCGCGCCCGCAGCCAGCCCTGGAACGCCTGACGGGCAGTATTCGAGTAGGACAGGATCGTGTCGTGGCAGCCGTATTCGTTGTCGGTCTGCCATGCGGCGACATGCGCATTCCGGCCATAGCGCTTGGCCACTTCAGTGACGATGCGGCGGCATTCGTCAAGGTAGCCCTCGTGGCTGAAGCAGTAGTGGCGGCGCGAGCCGAACCCGCGCGGGTTGCCCTGCGCATCCACCGCGAACATGTCCGGATGTTTGTCACAGACCCAACGCGGCGGTGTGGCCGTCGGTGTGCCGAGCACGACCTTGAGGCCCGCAGCGCCCAAGACTTGGATCGCCTCGTCCAGCCAGTCCCATCGGAAGTCGCCCTGTGCAGGTTCGATCCGGGACCACGCGAATTCGCCGATGCGGACCCAAGTCAGACCAAGAGCGGCCATACGGGCGGCGTCTTCCTCCCAGATCGCGCGCGGCCAATGTTCGGGATAGTAGCAGGTGCCAAGCGTGCGTTTCATAAGATGACTTGGTGTTCTTTCTGGCCTTTGGTGCCCGATGGGATGGCGAAGGTCTTGCCATCATTATCACCCGCAGGATCAAGCCCTTCTGCGGCGCTTGTGATGTAAAGTGTGCTCAGATCCGGACCGCCAAAGGCCGGACAACTGGCCTGCGACGCGGGCACGGCAACGGCGCGGATGAAGGCGCCATCAGGGCCATAACAGGCCACACGTGACGCGCCCCACTGTGCGACCCAGAGATTACCCTCGGCATCGACGACCGCACCGTCAGGGTTCAGTTCGGCGGCGGTCAGATCGGTGAACAGCGTCGGTTTGCCGTCCGGGTAGCCGTCGTCGTCCAGCGCCACTTTCAGGATCTTGCGCTTGCGCGTGTCGGTGTAAAACGCGTGGCGGCGGTCCGGCGCAAAGCAGATGGCGTTCGAAATGGTGATCTTGTCAAACAGCTTGGTCAGCATGCCGTCGTAATAACGATAGATCGCACCTGCCCCCGGTTCGGCATTCTTGCCCATGGTCCCGATCCAAAACCCGCCCCATGGATCGGCGCGGCCATCGTTCGACCGGGTGACCGGATTGTCGGACTCGAGTGGATGGAGATAGGTGCTTTCCCCCGTTTCGGTTTCGAACACCGAAAGCGACGTTTCGCTGGCGATCAGCAGGACACCCGTGTCGACCCAACCAGCGGCAGAGACGTGTTCGTCAAAGTCCCAGCTTTGCTCATTCATACCATCGCTGCGGTAAAGCCGTTTGCCAAGGATGTCGAACCAGTAAAGGACCTGTTCTTCGGGATGCCAAAGCGGGCCTTCACCGAGGGTGCAGACCGTGTTGCTGAAAACCTGTGTCATCAGGACATCACCGCGTCATAGGCCGCGACAATCTCTGCCGCGCGGGTTTTGATCTCGGCAACAGATGCGCCGGGTTTGTAGAGCGCGGACCCGATGCCGAACCCGTCCACACCCGCCGCGCGCCAGTCCGCGAAATTCGATGGGCCGGCACCACCCACGGCATAGGTCTCGGTGCCCGGTGGCAGAACCGCCTTGATCGCCTTCAACCCCTCTGGCCCGATCAGGGAACCGGGAAACAGTTTTAAACCGTCTGCCCCATTGCGCAGCGCGGTAAAGCATTCCGTGGGCGTCATCACGCCGGGATAGCTTTTCATACCCGCCTGTTTCGTCGCCACGATCACACGCGGATTGCAGTCGGGCGACACCACCATGCCCGCGCCGATCTGGTGCAGACGCTGCACATCGTCGGGGTTCAGCACCGTGCCTGCACCGATCAGAGCAGTCTGCCCGAAGGCGTCCACCATCTGCTTGATCGACGTGAACGGATCGGGCGAATTGAGCGGCACTTCGATGGAGGTGATCCCTGCCTCGATCAACGCTTCGGTGATCGGCGCGGCCTCAGCCGGTGCGATCCCGCGCAGGATGGCGATGATCTTGCGGGTCATTGGGTGGTCTCCTTGAGCGCTGCGTAGGCCGCTTTGAGCCCTTCCAGCGTCATGCGTTCCGCGTCTGTGCGTTCAACGGGCAGGCCTTGGGCCCCGAGAGCATCGGCATAGGCCTTGCAGAGTTTGTCATCGCCAATGAGCGCCACATGCTGGCCGAGCCAATAGGGTCGCGCAGCGGCGAGTTCCGCGCCGATCAGCAGACCGGACAGGCGCGCGCGGGCCTGATCCGCGTGAAGATCGTTCAGCAAGCCATCGGCACGTATGGAAAAAAGCCGCGCGGCAAGTTCTGCCGGGTTGGACATTCCGTTCGACACTGCATCAGCAAACGTACTTGCGTCCCAGCCGTCCCCCGCCACCGTGTGGCGCAGAACCGATTGCTGCGACAGGAGCGCGAACAACTCGCCGGTCATGAAGGTGCGGAAGCTGACAATCTCGCCCGCGCTGATATGGACCCATTTGGTGTGGGTGCCCGGCAGGCAGATCACGCCATCGAATTTCGGGTTGAGCGCAAGAAACCCTGCGATCTGCGTTTCCTCTCCGCGCATCACATCCGCCGGGTTGGTCTGTTTGACTCCGGGCAGGATGTGGACCGAAAGACGCGGGTCTCTGGTTGGTACATGGGTTGCGCGGTCGATCCCCGGCGGAGTGCACGGCGTAGCCACGTATTTCGCCTCGGCCCAGCCCTGGCGCGAACCGGCCATGCCACACACAACAACCGGGGTCTTCCCAGTGTCGAGCAGGTCCCCGGCCAGATCGAGCAGCGCAGGTTCGAACCCGTCACGGCCAAGTGTTCCCATCCCCGCATCGCTCACCCTGCGGGTCCGTACCGTGCCGCCCTGCGTCATCGCCCAGACGCGCAGGTGGGAGGTGCCCCAATCAACGGCAAGCCAGTCCGTCATGCCGCCACCGTGACCACACCGCCATCCACGGCCAGCGTCTGGCCAGTCATCATTCGGCTGGTCTTTGACGCCAGAAACAGCGTGGCATCCACCACGTCCTGCTCCACGAGATGCTCTTTAAGGCATTGCCTATCGAGATGCGCTGCAAGGGATGCCGGATCTGCCCAAAGCTCTTTCTGCTTTGGCGTCAGCACCCAGCCGGGGGCAAGCGCATTCAGACGAATGTTGTCCGGTCCGAATTCGCGCGCAAGGCTGCGGGTCATGCCGGTGATGCCTGCGTTTGCAGTTGTGTATGCCACGTAACCTGCGTTCCCCATCATGTAGCTGATGGAGCTGAAATTCACGATCGCGCCACCGCCCGCTTGCTTCATGCCGGGAATGACTGCCTGACAGGCGAAGAAATAGGCGTCGAGGTTGATGGACAGAGACCAGTCCCAGAACTCCGCATCCACGTCGAGTGTAATATGCCGTTTGTCGTTGGCTGCGTTGTTGATCAGCACGGTGATCGGACCATGCGCCTCTGCCGCCTGCGCGATGGAGGACTGAAGTGCCGCGGTGTCGGTGATGTCGCACTGAATAAAGAGCGGTGCTGTGCCGTGCTTGGCGTCCATCTCGGCCACGAAACCCGATGCATCTGATCGGCCGACAAAGGCGACCTTTGCGCCCTGCCCCAGAAACCCGTCCGTCAAGGCCGCGCCAATGCCTGAACCGCCTCCGGTGATGAAAACGGAGGCATCCTTGAGGTCGTGGAATGTCGCGTAGCTGGTCATTCAAGCGGCTTTCTTCAGTCGGGTAAATTCTGGCAGCATGTCACCATGCGCAGCCAAGAGATCGGTCACTAGGCTGCGGATCTGGCGCAGGTCCAGCTCGGCAGCGGTGTGTGGGTCCATCATGGCGGCGTGGTAGACATGTTCGATGTCTTCGTCCATCAGCGCGCGAACGACAAGCTCCTGTACGTTGATCTGTGTGCGCATCAGCGCCACCAGCTGCGGCGGGATGTCGTCGATCACCGTGGGCTGGATGCCGTTTGCGTCCACCATGCAGGGCACCTCCACCGCCGCACCCTTGGGCAGTTGCGGTGCCTGCCCCCGGTTCGGAAGGTTGCCATAGATCGTGTAAGGCTGGTTTGTGACCATCGCGTTCATGATCTCGGCGGCGAATTCATGGCTTTTCTTGAACTCGATCTGATCCGCCGTGCGGTAAGCCTTTGCCTGATCCGCCCAATCGGCCATCTGTTCGATGCAGCGTTTGGGGTATTCATCCAGCGGCACGCTGAACGTGTCGATCAGGTCTTCCCGGCCTGACTTTATGAACCAAGGCACATATTCGGCCAGATGTTCAGAGCTTTCGGTGCAGAAGTAGCCAAGATGCTCCATCACCTCGTAGCGCACCTTGTTGGCGCAACGCGACATCAGCAGCGGTGGTTTGGGCAGGCTGCCGTTGCGATAGCCCTCCCGCAGCGCGGGATAGAGCGACTTGCCCTTGTGCGTCAGGTCAAGAAAGAACGCCACATGGTTCACACCGGCCACGCGGTAGCGGATTTCGTCTTTCGGCAGATCGAGATCATGCGCCAGTTCCTGGACCGTGTTCTGTACGGAATGGCACAGCCCCACCTGCTTGACATGAGGATAGCGTTCGGCCAGCGCCCAAGTGTTGATCGCCATCGGGTTGACGTATTGCAGCAGGGTGGCGTTCGGGCACAGCTCTGCCATATCCGCCGCAACTCGCCAGAGATGCGGCACGGTGCGCAGGCCGCGCATGATGCCGCCGACACCCAGCGTGTCGCCAATGGTCTGGCGTAGCCCGTATTGCTTTGGGATATCGAAATCGATCACGGTCGACGGCTCATAGCCCCCGATCTGGAACGCGGTGACGACGAAATCCGCGCCCGCCAATGCGCGGCGCTGGTCCATCGAGGTCTCCACCTGCGCCTTTCGCCCTGATGCGGCGATCAGCTTGCGCGCCACCAGCGCGGATTCCTCGAGCCGCTGCTCATTGATGTCCATCAGCGCAAAGGTGGCCCCCTCCAGCGCCGGAAAGTGAAGAACGTCGCCTACGATGTTCTTCATGAAGATCGTCGAGCCTGCGCCGATAAAGGCGATGCGTGTCATGGTCTTTGGTCCTTATTTCACCGCGCCCAAGGTCAGGCCCGCGATAAAGTGTTTCTGCATGAGGAAGAACATCAGCACCGGCGGCAGGGCTGCCACGATGCTGCCCGCGCTCATCAGGTGATAGGCGGCGCGGTATTGTGCGTTGAAGCTGGTGATGCCAGCGGTGACGGGCTGCGCGTCCGGCCCCTGGGTCAAAACGATGGCCCAGAAATAATCGTTCCAGATGAAGGTGAAGATCAGCACGGCGAGCGCCGCCAGCGCGGGCTTCATCAGGGGCAGCACCACGTACCAGAAGATGCGCCACTCTGCGACGCCCTCGACCCGCGCCGCTTCGATCAGCGGGAACGGCAGGGCGCGGATGAAGTTGCGCATGAAGAGCGTACAGAACCCGGTCTGGAACGCGATATGGAAGAGCACGAGGCCCGTCTTGGTGTTATACAGCCCAAGGTCCAGCGTCAGGTCGCGCACCGGCACCATCAAGATCTGGAACGGTACGAAATTCCCCGCCACGAACATGAAGAACACCCAGATGTTCGACCTGAACTTGTAGACCCCAAGCGCAAACCCCGCCATCGCCGACAAGGCCACAGCCCCAATCACCGTGGGCACGGTGATCAGCACTGAATTCAGCATGTAACGCGGCATGTCAGAGTTGAAGAAGACCTGCCCGTAATTGCTGAAGAGCTCGAACGAACCGGGCATCCCCCAGTAATTGCCCTGGGTGAAATCGGATGCCGGTTTGATCGAAAACACTGCCACCGCGATCAACGGCAAAAGCCACATGATCAGCGCGATGGGCAGCATCGTCTTATAGGCGGTCTGCGCAGCGGGGCTGGCCTGTTGGATGGGACGCGGGAACATTAGACACCCCCCCCTTTATTGCAGGACGACATGAACTTCATCTTGCCAAATAAACTCCCGCCGGAGGCTCCTGTCGGTTCCCACATGCTCAATGCCCCCCCTTCTCTTCGCGGTACATCGACCAGAGGAAATAGGCGATGAAGACCAGCATGATGAGGAACAGCACCACCGCGATTGCCGCGCCATAGCCCATGCGGAAGCCGTATTCCGACAGTGCCTTTTCGAACATGTAGAAGGACAGAACGCGGGTCTGGCCGAAGGGGCCGCCATTGGTCATGATCGAAATCAGGTCAAAGGACCGCAAAGCGCCGATGATTGTCACGACAAAGGCGATGAAGGTGGCGGGCTTGAGTTGCGGGATGATGACGTACCAGAGCATCTTCCAGCCCTTGGCGCCATCCAGACGAGCTGCCTCGACCTGTTCAGGATCCACGGCGTTGAGGCCGGTGAGGTAAAGGATCATGCAATAGGCCGTTTGCGGCCATAGGCCCGCAAGGATGATGCCATAGGTCGCCCATGACGGATCGCCCAGCACGTTCACGGGGCCAAAGCCGAACCATCCGACGATGGCCGACAAAAGCCCTTCATTCGGCAGGTAGAACCACGCGAAGACGAGGCCGACGACGACTTGACTGAGGACAAATGGAAAGAAAAACAGAGACTTGTAGATGCGGATACCTGTGACCGTCTGGTTCAGGAAAAGCGCGATGAAAAGGCCCGCCGGGATCGCCAGCAGGTAGCAGACCAGCCATTTGAGGTTGTTCCAGAGCGACACCTCGAAGGCACGATCGTTCATCAGCTCCTGGTAATTGGCGAGGCCGATATACTCTGCCTGCCCCAACCCGTCCCAATCGTAAAGCGAGATCGAAAAGCTCTGGAAGATCGGGATGATGACATAGACCGCAAAGAACAGGATGGCGGGCGCAAGAAAGAGCCACGGCGTGACCGCGATTTCGTTGCGCTTGTACCAACCGCGCTTGGGCGGGTCAGTGTCCTGCAGGGTTGCGGTGGTCATGGTCGGGTCTCCTCCACACGGGCCACGCGAAAGCCGGGGCTGCGGCTTGCGGATGGGCCGGGGTGTGCCGGGCAAATGCCCGGCCTACCGGTTTGGTGTAGGCCGGGCTTGTGCCCGGCCCATTGGCTTACTTGTAGACGCGCTGGCGCACCTGCTCGAGGCGGGCCAGAATGTCATCAAGGTTGTCCGGGAACACCATGAATTCCTGGAACCCTTGCATGGCTTCGGCTGCCATTTCCGCCGGGTAGTCGCGGTCAAAGAACTGCGCCACGCCGCCCGGGCTGTTGGAGGACAACATCGCAAAGCCCTGCTCGAGGAACTTGTCGTCGTCGATCGACGCGGACGCGTTCACCGGCAGCTGACCAAGGTTCTGGCCGTTGTTGATGACGGTCTGTTCTTCCGCCGATACCACGAAGCGCAGGAATTCCCGTGCCGCTTCCTTGTTGTTGGCATTGGCCGGGATGTGGAACGTGTCGGTCGGCGCGTCTTCTGCCATGGCGACGCCTTCGGTGATCGCCGGGAACTGGTAGAAGTCGAGCTGATCATCTGTCAGACCCGCTTCGCGCAGCGGGGCCACGGCGAAGTTGCCCATGAGATAGGCGGCTGCATCACCGTTCACCATGAAGGGCAGCGCTTCCTGCCAGGAGTAGTTCTGGTGGTTGTCGACATAGGCGCCCATGTCGATCAGCTCGCGCCAGTTGGCGAAGGTCTGACGCACGCGGTCGTCGGTCCACGCCACATCGCCAGCAGCCATTTCCATATGGAAATCATAGCCATGTGTGCGCAAGTTCAGGTAGTCGAACCAGCCGCCAGCGGTCCAGAGGAACTTGGTGCCGATGGTGTAGCACTTGACGCCATTGTCCAGCAGCTTCTGGCAGTTAGACTTCATCTCGTCCCAGTTGGTTGGCTCGCTCAGACCGAACTGGTCGTAGAGGTCTTTGCGGTAGTAGATGCCCCACTGGTAGTAGGTATAGGGCACGCCCCACTGCTTGCCGTCGATTGTCATCGCACCCTTGGTGGAGGCGAGGTTGGCGGCAATCGCAGGCTCAGCCCAGAGGTCGGACACGTCTTCAAACAGACCTGCCTCGACATAGGGGCGCATGCGGTTGGCGGCATACCATGTCGCCACGTCCGGTGCGTCTGCGGTCAGGAAGTTGCGGATCTGGGTCTTGTAGGCTTCGCGGTCGATCACCGTGGTTTCGATGTTGAGATCCGGGTGCATGTCCTGGAAGCGGCCGATCATGGCTTCCATTGTCGCGCGCGGTGCCGGGTTCGATGTATCGAGAAAAATTTTCAAATCGCCGCTGAGCGAATGGCTTCCGGCAAACGCCGATGAGGCTGCAAGTGCAGCCGTCAGCGCCAGTGCTGACGCTTTCAATGTGGAACGCATGGTGTCCTCCCTTATGCTCCCAATTCTGGTGCAAGATTGGTTCCATTATTTGAAACCTTGTTTTGCATATTGAAATCATAACAGCGACTCGCCTATGGTTGTCAACAGCCGTCAGGACGCGACCTGCGGCGAGGGAGGATTTCGCGAAGATGGCGTCGGTTGAACGAAACGATGGAACCGTGGGCAAAGCCCTGTCCGTTCTGGACCAGATTGCGTCCTACGGTCGGCCCGTGCGGTTCGGTGAATTGCTGGCCGAGTCGGACATGCCGAAAGCCACGCTCTACCGATTCGTGCAGACCCTGACCAATCAGGGGATGCTGCAATACGATCCCGACCGACAAACCTACGCGCCTGGTTTGAGGCTTGTGCGTCTGGCTCATGCCGCCTGGGCGCAGTCCTCGCTGGCGCCAGTCGCCAGACAGCATGTGGATGCATTGAGCGCGGAGACTGGGGAAACCGTGCACCTTGCGCAGCTGGACCACGCGCAGGTGCTTTATGTCGACAAGCGCAACGCCCGCGATCCGGTCGAGATGTTCAGTCAGGCCGGCAAAGTCGGCCCGGCGTATTGCACGGGGGTGGGCAAGGCGATGCTGGCCTTCCTGCCAGAGCCCGAATTGCAGACCGCCCTCGCCCAGCAAAGCTGGCACCAGTTCACCTCGGCCACGCATGGTTCTGCCGCCAGCCTGCAACGCGAATTGGCAGAGATCCGCGCCGAAGGACTAAGCTTTGACCGGGAGGAACACGAGATCGGCATCGTCTGTGTCGCTGTGCCAATCCTCAATTCACAGTCTCGCCCACTCGGCGCCCTGTCCGTCACAGGCACCACCCGGCGCACCAATCTCGACACGCTGCGCAGCCTCGGGCCGCGGCTCAAGCAAGCCGCGTCCGCGATTGCCCGCGATGCGGAAAGCTGGCTGTTCCCGCGATCTGCTGCGCAGCCCACCCCCCACAACAACGGAGAGATGTCCCATGTCCGGAGTGACGCTTGACTCTGTCATCAAACGCTATGGCAACACGCAGGTCATCCACGGGATCGATCTGGACATTGAGGATGGGGAGTTCTGCGTCTTCGTCGGGCCATCGGGCTGCGGCAAGTCCACGCTGTTGCGGATGGTGGCCGGGCTTGAGGAAACCACCGAAGGCACGATCCGCATCGGTGCCCGTGATGTGACGCGGCTCGACCCATCGGACCGGGGCGTGTCGATGGTATTTCAGACCTATGCGCTGTATCCGCACATGACGGTCGAGGAGAACATGGGGTTCGGGCTCAAAATGACCGGCCATCCGTCATCTGAGATCAAGTCCAAGGTCGCCGAGGCGAGCCGCATCCTCAAGCTGGACGACTATCTCAAGCGCAAGCCCAAAGCCCTGTCCGGCGGTCAACGTCAGCGCGTGGCCATCGGTCGTGCCATCGTGCGCGGGCCTGAGGTGTTCCTTTTCGACGAGCCGCTGTCGAACCTCGACGCCGAACTGCGCGTCGAGATGCGGGTCGAGATCGCGCGGCTCCATAAGGAGATTGGTGCCACGATGATCTACGTGACCCACGATCAGGTCGAAGCGATGACGCTGGCCGACAAGATCGTCGTGCTGCGCGCTGGTCGCATCGAACAGGTGGGCGCCCCGATGGAACTCTACCGCGATCCCGACAACCGCTTTGTTGCAGGGTTCATCGGATCTCCGTCGATGAATTTCATCCGTGGGACCGTCAAGGGCGGTGAGGTCATGTCCAACGGTTTGACCTATTCGGTGCCGAAGACAGGATCAGCGCAAGACGGCCAAGAGGTCTTGATCGGTCTGCGGCCGGAGCATCTGTCGCTGAAAGCAGGATCGTCGCACCGGGTCGACCTGACGGAAAGCCTTGGCGGTGTGTCCTATGTTCACCTGATCGGACCGGATGGCGGGAAGATCATTGTCGAGGAACGTGGGGACAAGAGGTCTGCAATTGGCGATCAAGTCGATCTCGTGGTTGATCCCGACCACATGTATCTGTTCGATGCGACATCCGAACTACGGCTGCGGTAAATTCCACACAAATTTCCAAGCACAATAAAGGGTTTGCGCAGCTCGTTTTGCCTTGCGTTCAGGCTGTATCCAAAGAGATTGCTCCCAGCCCTAAAGAGATATTTTTTTGCGTCGTCTTTTCCTTATGTCCCATACGGGAATTGGAAAACAAAGGGCGATAAAAGTGTCTCAAAATATTGATAAGTCAGAAACCAAAACGGAATTCGAAGCAGCGCCCCTGCCGGCAAATGAGGCGGCGCGAAATGCAAGGGTTCTTCGGTCTGGCGTAATGGATGTTCACCAGGAAGACCGATACGGCCTTTATGTCGATCTTGCGAAACTCATCACCGACTGCCCTGTCGCGTATACGGGGTTGCTTGACGATAATCGCCAGTTCTTTCTTGCCAAGGATTTCAACGGGCTGCTCGACGCTGATGAAGTGCCGCGCCACCTGACGCTGTGCCAATACGCTCTTGGATCAACACAGCCTATGATCGTGCCAGATCTGCGGGAGCATCCAAAGCTCAAGCACAACCCATTGGTCACGGCATCTCCGAATTGGGTCTTCTGGGGCGCCTATCCTTTGGTCACACAAGATGGTCTCGTTCTGGGAACCCTGTGCACAGTCGACTACAAACCCCGCTCCATGGAGCCTTTCCAAATCGAACAGATGCAGGCTTTGGCGAACAACCTGACATTGCTTGTCACGCTACAAATGGAAGAGCGCGATGCTGTCACAGAACGCATGGCAAAACTCGCGGCGTATTTCCATCGCAATCACCCGGACCTGCGCCCAAGTGAATTGGAGAATTTCCTGAACCTGTGTTCCGGCCAACCCGTTAACCGCCAAGAGCTTGAGCGACTGGCGCAATGGGGCATCGTCGCATTGAACAACAACGCACCGGACCTGACCGCCAAGGGTCGGGAAATTCAGGCAGAGCACGGTCTGCACGCCGCAACCTTCCGTCGCCAGGCACTGGCGCAACGCACCGCAGTCGATATCGAAGACCTTTTTGCGATGATCGATTGAAACAGGACACGACATGTATACCAAGATTTATCAAATTAAGACATCCACCCTCGCCGAGGGAAAGATCGCCGCGTCCTATGTTGCCGAAGAGCTGGGCGGGAAGATTGCGCAGTTCAACATGACGGCTCTCAACGTCCTTCTGTGCAAAGAAGGCGCTCTGTACGTGACGGTCAATTTTGACGAAGCATCAGATATGAAGGTCTTTCAGACAGCACAGGTTGAATTGTTCGAAAATCTGCGCAAAAGCCTGAAGTGTCACACGATGGACTTTCAGGCGATCCCGGTCTTCCGCTACGAACGCGAGGCGACAAACGCCGTGATGGAGAATTTAGCGTCCTGACGCGCAAACGTTTCTGCGTCAGTTCAATGGCACAGAAACCTTGAACTGAACTGTCTCGATGCCCGGGTTGTCGTCGTAGATCCCCGCATTCGACCGATGGTCATAGGTCAGCGCCATCCGCCAGCCGCGCCGGTTTTCGTAACCGACCTCGATGCCGGACCGGAATGCAATCGGTCCGCCAAGGTCGAAGCCGCCATTGTCGAAATACAGTCCCGGCATGGAATGCAGTTCAGCATATGCGCCGCTGCGGCCAAAGGGGATCGTGTAGGTGGAACCAAATCCGATCCACGTCTCTCCGTTTTCGCCGATCGACAAACCGGCGGCATTCCCAAACGGCCCACGCTTATGGCCAAGATCGTAGCGAAGATACACCTCTCCCGCAGGATCGGCTCGCCGCTCCAGAACCTCGCCCCCAGAGATCGAGAACCGCGGCGTGGCGTCGGATTTCCCCAGACAGCCCGCCTGCGTCCCGCAATGGTTCATGCTCATGTCGGTCAGGCCAATGATGAAGAGCAATGCTGCAAATGTGCCGTCAGCCATTCGGGAATCCGTCCTTGCCAGAGGTTTTCTGACCCGAGGGATGGGCCAAATGCGTTCGCTTGTCCAGTTTCACCGTCGGCATTGCGGCCAAAACGCTTATGCAACGCGCACCGCCGCGCGTCGTGGGTACATCGCTCCTCTTGACGGGAACATCGCGATGGAGCGGCCCAACAGATCGCTTTCTGTCAAGCAAGCAGGAAATGCCTCGGCTCCACCGCTGTCACCTTGCACTGACCGAATTTGACGACACTGAACATTTGCACCCGATACACTGTGGGCGCAGGAACGTCGAAACGCTATATCAAGCCGTGTCTCTGGGCAAAAACCAAAGCTTGCGTCCGATTTGTGGCTCCAAGTTTTTTGCAAATCGACCGGATATGCATTTTCACCGTGGATTCAGACAAGCCCAGAATTACCATTATATCCTTGTTCGAAAGTCCTTCGGTGAGCTTTTTCAGAACATCGAATTCTTTACGCGAAAGAGAACACCGATCCATAGCCTGATCCGAAACCGTAGCCATTTGCTGTTCACTTGGAATAAATTTTTGCCCGGTATGAATCAGCTTCAGAGTAAGGATAAGCGCTTCGAGAGAAAACTGCTTGGGAATCAGGCCAGAAACGCCAATATCCAGGCAGTTTTGCGCGAACATGGGGATTGTGGATCTGCCGAAAAGCACAACTTTGGCAGGATCAAATTGTTGCACCATGTCTTGCACGTCCCGAATTTTAACGGGATTTGCCAAACTGGTTTCCAACATAACCAAGTCAAACTTCTTGTCGGCCTTGACCTCAAACGCGCGTTTGACAGTGGAAACTGACGTGGTTTCGAAGTCACCCGTTTCCTCCAGGCTCAACGAGAGCAGGTCCGAGATGAGAGCGCGATCTTCGATGATGAGAACGTTTAGTTTTTTAGTGTGGGTCATGAGCGTAATCCTGTGTCTTTTTACAGTGATCTTTGACCACCAGATGGTCGTAAACTCAGTACGCTACACCTCCTTAGGTAGTATTATGAAACCAGAGATCAACATAAACGGTCAATGGACAAAATTTAAATGAGCGAAAGTTTGCAGACCTGACCTATCGAGGTGCTTTATCAGACCCCGAAAGAGAAAATCCTTGGCCACAGCTCTAAACCGTGTCTGTCAAACGATATTTACCCAGCAGAGGTCGTACGCGTCACGCTGGTCGTTGGCTTAAACAGAACAAAAAGCACAAAAAAGACGGTATTGTCAGCGTGACGGCACTAATTCCGGCGACCAATCGACAGTATCCAAAACCCAGAAAACGCGTTGTTGTGTGGTGTCGATGCACCAGAAAATTGTTCATCCGAAAATCAAAAAGCGCATTTCTGCGTTCGCGTTGACGAGAAATCCCCGGTTACACGACGCGAAATGCATCGCATTGTAGTCCACCACCGTATCGCAGGAAAATCAGCCCGGGTGCCCCATGTCGGGCAATCGCTTCAGTCACAGCTTGACGCTCGGCAGGCCACGCATAAATGTAAATGATGTCAAACCCCAAGACATCGAACTCAATTGCCGCGTTTGCGTCATCGCCGCGGTCCAGCCGGTAATTGCCCTGCCGAAAATTGACGTTAACGTCATGCGATTTTGCCAGTTGACGCGATACCTCGATGAGGCGCGGTTCGATTTCAACACCGGTCGACGCCCATCCGCGCAGTGCCGCAAGACAACTCACAACTCCAATGCCACTGCCCCATTCGCAAAAGCGTGGTGCATCTGTCTGGATATGTGCTGCGGCGGACTGAAGAAACCGCCAGGCAATGAGACCGTTCGAGGTGACAAGGCTCGGAATGCGGTCTTCTCCCTGTAAGCCCTGCATCTCTTCCGCAAGGCTTTTGGCGTTTTGGATAAGTGTCAGTGCCTGTGCGGCAGGCGTGTCATCAGACAAGGTGATCTGCAACGGTTCAAGTCGGCGCATCAGACGTACCAAGGTTGCTTCCCGTGGCACGAAATTGCGACCGGGTGCCCTGCATTGTCAACAATGCGCGGATCGTTCTGACTATATGTTTGGGTATCGATTTAGAGAGATACATTCACTCTTTACTAGGTTTGGCGATGACCTACTCTCCCACGTCTTGAGACGCAGTACCATTGGCGCGGTGGCACTTAACGGCCGGGTTCGGAAAGGGACCGGGTGTTTTGCTCACGCTATGATCACCAAACCGAGTAAAGAGTGTGTTGTCCAAGTCATGTGCACATTGCTGGTGTAGTGCTTTTGGTCGTTGTTCCAGTTGTGGTTGGCGTTTGTGCGCTGTTCCACGGTGTGGCAACGGGCATGACTGCGTCATACCCTGCGTGCCACCAATCGTGTCCGCTTTGCGGAGGACGATTTTGTTGTTACTGGATCAAATCAAGCCTATCGGGCCATTAGTACCGGTCAGCTGAACGCATTGCTGCGCTTACACCTCCGGCCTATCGACGTGGTGGTCTACCACGGCCCTCAGGGATACCTTGTTTTGAGGGGGGCTTCCCGCTTAGATGCCTTCAGCGGTTATCCTTTCCGATCATAGCTACCCTGCACTGCGGCTGGCGCCACAACAGGTCCACCAGTGGATCGTTCACCCCGGTCCTCTCGTACTAGGGGCAACTCCTCTCAAGTATCCTACACCCACGGCAGATAGGGACCGAACTGTCTCACGACGTTCTAAACCCAGCTCACGTACCTCTTTAAACGGCGAACAGCCGTACCCTTGGGACCTGCTCCAGCCCCAGGATGAGATGAGCCGACATCGAGGTGCCAAACACTGCCGTCGATATGGACTCTTGGGCAGTATCAGCCTGTTATCCCCGGCGTACCTTTTATCCGTTGAGCGATGGCCCTCCCACTTGGGACCACCGGATCACTATGGCCGTCTTTCGACTCTGCTCGACTTGTCAGTCTTGCAGTCAGGCTGGCTTCTGCCATTGCACTCAACGAGCGATTTCCGACCGCTCTGAGCCAACCTTCGCGCGCCTCCGTTACGCTTTAGGAGGCGACCGCCCCAGTCAAACTACCCACCACGCAGGGTCCCGGATCCGGATAACGGACCGCGGTTAGACATCAAGAGTGCGAAGGGTGGTATCTCAAGGGAGGCTCCACAGAAACTGGCGTTCCTGCTTCAAAGCCTACCACCTATCCTGCACATCACAATCCTGATGCCAGTGCGAAGTTGTAGTAAAGGTGCACGGGGTCTTTCCGTCTAACCGCGGGAAGCCTGCATCTTGACAGGCAATTCAATTTCGCTGAGTCGATGTTGGAGACAGCGGGGAAGTCGTTACGCCATTCGTGCAGGTCGGAACTTACCCGACAAGGAATTTCGCTACCTTAGGACCGTTATAGTTACGGCCGCCGTTTACCTGGGCTTCAATTCAGAGCTCTCACCCCTCCTTTTAACCTTCAGGCACCGGGCAGGCGTCAGACCCTATACGTCGTCTTGCGACTTCGCAGAGCCCTGTGTTTTTAATAAACAGTCGCCACCCCCTGGTTTGTGCCCCCAGCCCCTAGTTGCCTAGGAACCGGGCCTCCTTCTCGCGAACTTACGGAGGTATTTTGCCGAGTTCCTTCAACATCGTTCTCTCAAGCGCCTTGGTATGCTCTACCAGTCCACCTGTGTCGGTTTAGGGTACGGTCTGATGATGGAGCTATTTCCAGGAACCTCTGAACGGCCCCTCCAATCCGATAAGGAGGAACAATCTTCGAGATCCGTCACTTCCATCTGGCCCACGAATATTAACGTGGTTCCCATCGCCTACGCCTTTCGGCCTCGGCTTAGGGGCCGGCTTACCCTGCTCAGATTAGCTTTAAGCAGGAACCCTTGGACTTTCGGCGAGAGTGTCTCTCACACTCTTTGTCGCTACTCATGTCATCATTCTCGCTAGTGATCTCTCCACCGGATCCCTCACAGGCCGGCTTCACAGAAAAGACTTCGTCTTTTCTGACCTCTTATTTGCACTACCGCCTTCGGCTACTTGAGTGCGAACACCCTCGTAACTTCCGTCAGTCATGCAAAAGATCAGTAAGACGTAGTCCTATGTCACACTACGCTCTGCTACCATGCACTATGTGCATCCGAAGCTTCGGCTCATGGCTTGAGCCCCGTTACATCTTCGCCGCAGGACAACTTGTTTAGACCAGTGAGCTGTTACGCTATCTTTAAAGGATGGCTGCTTCTAAGCCAACCTCCTGGTTGTTTTGGTCGTCCCACCTGCTTTCCCACTTAGCCATGAATTGGGGGCCTTAGCTGTCGGTCAGGGTTGTTTCCCTCTTCACGACGGACGTTAGCATCCGCCGTGTGTCTGCCATCTAGTACTCCCCGGTATTCGGAGTTTGGTTAGGATCAGTAAGCCTGTGGGGCCCCATTACCCATCCAGTGCTCTACCCCCGGGGGTATTCGGATGACGCTCTAC